>NZ_JAALFE010000024.1 GCF_011059185.1 Paragemmobacter kunshanensis
GCCGTCAACGCCATGATTTATATGCGAAATATCACGATTACGACAGCGAAATCAGCGACTTACTTGGAGAATGTGGGGTTAAGATCCTTGGATGTAGCGCGGCGGGACATCGCAAGACCTCCTGAGGTGGGTGACGGTTTAGTTCTAAAATAGCCAAGTATAACTTTCAAATTATTTCATCTACCGGATTTTCGTCGATCGTCCCGGGTATTTCATGGAAGCCTTGGGCACGATACGCGGCGGCCGTTCAAATCATATCCGGTAGACGAGCAATGAAACAAATGACTGAGCCTTGTAGTCACGTTCCGCCAGTCTCGGGAAGGTCAGGCCGACCCAGGTCCTGACCGAACTCCAGTCAAGGCGCCAAGTGATACACTGCCTTGGCGATGACGCAACCTCAGCACCAGGATCAAACAAGGAGGATCACGATGAAAAACAGAACCAAACGGATGTCAATTCTGGCGAGCGTCGTCGCCGCGCTTGCCGCGCAGGGCGCGGCGGCCCAGCAGCAGATCACGGTAGGCTATTTTCAGGAATGGCCGATGCCGTTCCAATACGCCAAGGTCGAAGGCATGTATGACGAAGCCCTGGGCATGGAAGTTCAGTGGCGTGCATTCGATACCGGCACTGCAATGAGCGCAGCGATGGCATCGGGCGATGTGCAACTGTCCGTCAGCCAAGGCGTGCAGACTTTTGTGGTGGCGACAAGCGCGGGCCAGGACTTGCAGATCGTGGATGTCGCGTTGACCTACGCCGAAAACGAGAATTGCGTGGTGCGCGAAGCGCTCGAGATCGACAAGGACAATGCCGCTGAGCTTGCCGGCAAGAAGGTCGCCGTGCCTATGGGCACTCCTGCGCATTTCAGCTTCATCAAGCAGATGGAACATTTCGGCGTCGACATCGGCTCGATGCAGGTCATCAACATGTCCCCGCCGGAAGGTGCGGCTGCGCTGTCGCAGGGTTCGGTAGACATGGCCTGCGGCTGGGGCGGAAGCTTCCGGCGCATGTTGGAACACGGGAACACCCTGATGACCGGCGCGGAAAAAGAGGATATTGGTATCCTGATCTTTGACGTCACCACCGGACCCAGCGACTTTATCGCCAAAAACCCTGACGTCGTGGCGACCTTCCTCAGCGTGACAGCCGAGGCGAACAAGATGTGGAACAGCGGCGAGAACACCGACAAGATGCTGCCCGTCATCGCCAAGGATGCCGGGATGGACGAAGATGCCGCCGCTGCTTCGATGGAAACTTTCGAATTTCCTACGATTGAAGAACAACTTGGCGAGAAATGGCTTGGCGGCGGCGCACAATCCTTCATGAAGGACGTGGCCGATGTGTTCGTGGCGTCCGGGAGTATCGACGCCGCCAAGGATGATTACTCCGGCAACGTCAACACCGGCCCGCTGGAGCAGGCCGGAAACATGTGACGACCCGAATTGAGCGGGTGCGTATCAATGCGCACCGGTTCTTTCTGACATTGATGCAATCAAGGGTGCGTGGTGCCTTATGTCGACACTTTCAATCAATAACCTGTCCATGCGGTTCGATCTTCCCGGTGGCAGTTACGTGCAGGCGCTCAAGGACGTGTCGTTGGACATCAACAGCGGTGAGTTGATGAGCGTTCTGGGGCCGTCGGGCTGTGGCAAGACAACACTGCTCAATATCCTTGCCGGGTTCCTCGCCACGACCCAGGGCAGCGTGACGCTCGACGGCCATGCCGTGACCGGCCCAGGTGCCGAGCGCGGGATGGTTTTCCAGCAAGGCGCGCTGTTCGAATGGATGAGCGTGCGTGACAATGTCAGCTTTGGGCCGCGCATGGCGGGCCGCAAAAAGAAAGACTACACGGATAATGTGAACCACCTGCTCGACGTGGTTGGCCTCAGAGATTTCAAGGACAAGTCGGTATACGAGCTTTCGGGCGGCATGCAGCAGCGCGTCGCCCTCGCGCGGTGCCTGGCGAACGAGCCGGATGTGATCCTGATGGACGAGCCATTGGGAGCGCTGGACGCGCTGACCCGCGAGAAAATGCAGGGGCTGGTCCTGCGGCTGTGGAAAGAGACCGGCAAGACGATCATCCTGATCACCCATTCGGTCGAGGAGGCGCTGCTCTTGGGTGAGCGGCTCTTGGTGATGGCGCCGCGACCGGGACGCATCCACAAGGAATACCGCCTGCCATTCGCAGCAGAGGGCGTGGGCAAGGACCTGCGCACCGTCAAGCGCGATCCGGAATTCGGCCAAAAGCGCGAGGAGATTCTGTCTATGATCTGGGACATGGAAGAAGAGATCATGGGCCGCACCGAGGAGGCAACGGCATGATCGTTCTCATCATCTACATCGCCGCCTTCAGCGCGGCATTTGTCACGGTGCGTCTGGTCATGAGCAGGATCAATGTCCGAAGCGATTTCACCTCGCTCAAGACAGTGACCTTCGGTGACGAAAGCGCGGTGCGGCCTGACAGGTGGGCCAGTATCCTGTCAGTCCTGACGCTCTTTCTGCTCTGGGGGGCCTTTACCGGCTCGAATTGGGTGCCATTCCACGCGCCGGGACCGTTCACCGGCGACACGAAATTCACTTACACGGTGGAATCCGCGGATGGCACACGCGACGATGCCACAGTCTATGCCCGCGTCTTTCCTGCCGGGCAAAAGGGCGAACCGCAAGAAGTGGAGCCGGGCACTGGTTTCGCCAGGAATGATTCCATCGCGGTTGCTGCCTGGCGTTCGGGCCTGATCCTGGTCGACAAGAATGACGAGATCACCCGCAGCGACGGTGCCCGGGTCGTCGGGATCGACGGCCAGCCCGTATCGCCCGGAAGCCGGGTCGAGGTTGCGCACGGGACAGTGGCCGTCACGTCCAAGGGATCGCTGAACTTCGTTCCCTATGCCGGCATGCAGATGGAGCCGATCTGGTTGCCAGCACCCGAGGCCGTGGTGGCCCGGATCAAGGAGATCTTGACCCAAGGTTACCAGAACTTCACCCTGTGGGAGCATCTTTACTGGTCGCTGTTCCGCGTGATCGTCGGCTTCCTTTGCGGCACGCTCATCGGCATCCCGCTGGGCTATGCCATGGGACTCAGCGGCTGGTTCCGCGGCTGGTTCGATCCGATCGTGGAATTCATGCGCCCGGTGCCTCCATTGGCGCTGATCCCGCTGGTCATTATCTGGGCGGGTATCGGAGAAAGCGGCAAGATCATCCTGCTGTTTCTCGCGGCACTGTGGATCATGGCGATCTCGGCCCGTGCGGGCGTGTCTGGCGTGGCGATCGCCAAGGTACATGCTGCCTATTCTTTGGGTGCAAGCCGCTGGCAGGTTCTGCGACACGTGATCGTTCCGAACTCCCTGCCAGAGATATTCACCGGTGCGCGTGTCGCCATGGGTGTGTGCTGGGGAACGGTGGTCGCGGCAGAACTGGTCGCAGCCGAGAAGGGGGCGGGCATGATGATCATGGTCGCCAGTCGCTTCCAACTGACCGATATCGTCCTCATGGGGATCATCATGATCGGTGTGATCGGCTTCAGCATCGACATCCTGATGCGCAAGGCAGAGGATTGGCTGGTGCCATGGAAGGGCCGGACGTAGGCTGTATCAAGCGTCAGTAATTCAAGGCTCGGAGCCGAGCGACAGCCGCTCGACTGGCAGATGCTGCGCAAACCAATGTCTGTTCTCAGGCAGCTGCACTGCGACGCAGGCAACCCTGATGAGCGGCGGCTCCGCGCCGTTCGTGTTGAGTGACATCGCTCCTCTGGGTACAGTATTGCTGCACCGAGGCATGTCGGCTTAGTCCCTATCAGTCACGAATGTCTTTGACAGGCAAAGCTGTTATAGTTGATCTTTAGTTGGCTGTAGAGTGCCGAAGCGCTTCGGAGGGTCGTTGAACATGCTGAAGCTTCCGCCACCGATATGGGCCCTCCTTATCTTGATCCTCACGGCGGGCGCGAGCTACATGGCCCGGTGGCCCATCGTGCCTTGGGCTCATAGCCTCTCCGTTGGCATCGGGCTCATCGCGATCAGTTTCATTGCTCCGGTTTGGGCCTTGATATTGTTCCGTCGCGCAGGCACCCAGATCAATTCCACTTCGGCTACCAACAACAAGCTGGTCACCGACGGACCATTTCGGTTCACCCGCAATCCTATGTATCTGGGACTCGTTCTCCTCAGCCTCGGAGTAGCTGTGGCGACAGGCGCTATACTTATGTTCGTCGCCCCAATCTTGGTATTCGCTATTGCGAATTGGGTCCACGTCCCTTTCGAGGAAGCCAAGATGCGCCGCCAGTTTGGCCCGGCTTTCGACGCCTACGCGCGCAACGTGAGACGGTGGCTTTAGCACCTCGCTCCGTATAGCTGCATAGCTGCGCGGAAAAATCGGCTCCGCGATCCGGCGTCCGGACTGCCCGAGGGGCAGTCCTTCGCTTCTGGAAAATCCTGCGCAATCCATGAACGGCTGTTCTGGTGAAGCTGCAATCTGGCGTAGACAAGCCCGGTGAATGTCTCCTGTGGGCCGTTCAAGTCAATCAGAGGGGCGGGGCACTTAGGAAAGCATGCCGCACTGCCGCAAGGCGGCTCTAAGCCCCTTTTTACCGTTATTTGGCATTGCAGCGACTGATGATATCAAAAGTACGAAACCCACCTCGGATCAAAATGCGACCTGCACCTTGAAAGAGGGTGTAGTGTTGTCAGGCGCTTAGGTTTCTTGGTCAGGCCTGCTCTTTTGCGGCGGTCCTTTGGCTCGCAGATTGCTGCTCGGCAAGATCGCTCATCAGTCCGCCACTTGGTCTGGTGTCATCATAAGACAAAACGCCTCAATTATTGAGAATGGATGGTTTGGTTATCATGTGGTGGGCAACTTACGGCACCACACCGATGCGGCGGAACAACGCCGTGCACAAGACCGCGCTCAGAACCAGCGCGATGCCGCCTTGGAAATGCGCGCTGAACCCATGTCCCGCAGCGCCTGCCTCGGCGGCGAGTAGGAAACACATGTTTGCATCAAGTCCGATCGCGGCGGTGCGCGGATGGCTGCGCAGCGCGGCGCCAATAGCTATGAAGGGCACAGCCAGTAGTGCCGCCATACCGACCGGGTCGTGCAGGATCATGTCGAGCGCGCGATAAGCCAACGCGGCTGCAACCCCGATCGTGGCGCCCACTGGCATGTGCCGCAGGATCGGCGCCGGGTTGCGGCTACCCGCAATAAGCATGCTGAAGATGCACAGCGCCATCGCCGCCGAGATCCCTGCAGGCCCGCTGATCAGCTTCAACAGCCCCAATCCAAGCAGAGCGGCACCTGCGGCAATGGCGCCGTGCCTCAGGGTTACCCACGGCGGCGGGGCGACGCGCTTGGGCGGCGGCTCGGGACGACGCGGGGTGAAGGCAAAGGTAATCGCGGTGACCATGACAACGCCGATAAGCGTGCACCAGATCCGATCGGCGGCGAGCTGTGTGGTATCGACCGAATGATCCAGCGCCGGGATTAGCACCACCGCCACCGTGATCGCGGCCAGCAACACGCCATAGCTGTAGACCGTTCCGATCCAGAAAGTCGCGGCAGCACCGGCGCCGACCGAGACAACCAACACGAGGATGCTGACCGCCGAATCTCCGATCATGGTCAGGGTGAACCAACCGATGGCCGCGCCAAATATCGTTCCGGCAATTCGCAATGCTGCCCGCAGCATAAGGTCTTCACGATAAGGTTGCGCCACTACCCAGACTGGCATCGCTGCCCAGAACGGGTATTGCAAGCCAAGCTGCGCCGCAAGGATCAAGGCGATCGAGGCAGCTGTAAAAAGTTGAAGTGCTTGGTAAAACCAAGGCGCAGCACGTATCATGACGGGATAAACTGACCATTCCATGTGGATTGTCTTATCCAGCATCTTGTCGCTGTAATCTTCGCAAATCAAGCTGATCGGTCCCACTGTATCGTTATACAGGCATCAGATTTGCCTCCTGATCGCGTTTCTCGGCGCTTGAGGCATCATGGCGATATATTCAAATGCATATGGTGCAAGCGGTCACCAGATGGATTTCGACTCAATGATCGAATTTGGGCCGAAAGAGGGTCCGTGTATTCCAAGCGGAAAGGCAGAATTGTCCGCACACCGACGATCAAGCCGCCAAAATGCTGCGCGATGCACGAAGGGCTGCAATGACGGGCCGCATTGCGGCATTGTGACAGCGAGTGAGCGTCCGGTCTGGGCCGTTAGGACCAATGTCACGATTGCATCGGCAAGCATGGCACCGGTGGCATGCGCCGAACCTGCGGCGCTTGTGAGCGGGAGGCTGGTAGCATACGGTCGTTGGGGGGATGCGCCAAGCGTTACTCTTTTTTCGGCTGCTGCGAACGAATGTGTGTGAAAGTATTCATTCTGTATTCGGCTGAGTTTTGATAGGAGGTTTCTTCAAACTTGGTGTATTTAACAGCGCGAAACATTAATAGCTTGGCGGGTATGCGGTAAGCCGATTTGTGGTGGTTTACAGCGATTGGCCGCTTGTTTTCTGTCCAGGATAGTATTCCATAAGAGCATGACAAAGCTCGTGCTGCTACATAAAGCGGACTCTATTTACGATGACGAACCTGACGTCGTCTACGACTTTCCGCGCAGCTATCTCAGGGCTGTCCAAGAAGCCGTGGGCGACTGGGTCATTTACTATGAGCCAGTGAAAGCTGGGCCACGTGGGTATTTCGCGGTTGCGAAGATCGAGCATGTGATCCCGAAGCCCGGATTTGAGGGTCGGTTCCTCGCCATGATCGAACCGGGCAGCTTCCTGCCGCTTGATACTGAAGTTCCAAGGCTGATCAACGGCAGTCCATTGGAACAGGCTCTCACGGAGCCAGATGGAACGCCGAAGAAAGGTGGGGCCGTGCAGCTCGCGGTGCGGCGTCTCCCGGATGAGGATTTCGCTCGGATTGTGCGACTAGGGCTTCCTGAAGACCTCGAGAGGCAAGAGGCATCACGATACGATCCAAAGGGGGCGGAGGTGGCCGAGAAGGCGGCGATCTTCGAGCGCCCGGTCTTGGAACGCCTCACACGGCGCCCATACCGGGACGTCGCGTTCCGCCGGAAGGTGCGCGAGGCTTACGACTACCGCTGTGCCATGTCCGGGCTAATGCTCAGAAACGGCGGAGGGCGCCCGGAGGTGCAAGCAGCCCATATCCGCCCCGTCGAACATAACGGCAGCGACTCCGTAAGGAACGGGCTGGCTCTGTCAGGCACATTGCATTGGATGTTCGATCGTGGGCTGATCTCGGTCGCCGATGACGACGAGACAATCCTCGTTTCGCGCAACAAAGTTCCGGGCGACGTCGTTGACCGGCTTTTACGTCCGGATGGAAAAATCCGGATGCCCGAAGACGAGAGAAACTGGCCGCACCCTGCAAATCTGGCATGGCATCGAGAGAACATCTTTGGTCAAATGTCGTCTGAAGATCTCGTTCCTTGGGAATAAACCTGCCAGTATGAAAAAAATGATTTCCCGAGGCATATCGAAAGCCCTTGCCCGCGGTCGACCACAGCAGCCCGAAAAACCAAAGGCTGATGCGCCGATCAATAAGGGTATTCAAAGGACGCGGGACCAATATGAAATCCTTTCGCGCTGCCTGTCGGTTGATTTGGAGGTCAATCCCAAAGAAGCCCGGATATTCGCCTTCGCCGCCGTGCCCGAAGGTGAAGGAGAGGGGATCGTTCATCGGAAAGGGGATCCGAGGGCGTCGCTTGGAAAACTCGACCTGTTCTGCGCAGGCTTCGCGCATGTCATCGGGCACAATATCCTACGCCACGACTTGCCGCATCTCATGGCGGTGTCGCCGCGCTTCGCAAAGCTCGCGGATGGACCGATCGACACGCTGTGGCTTAACCCCTTGGCTTTTCCGCGCAATCCCTATCACCGTCTGGTCAAACACTACCACGATGGGCGGCTTCAAAGTGGTCACGTCAACGATCCCGAGTTCGACGCGCGTCTTGTGTTCGAGGTTCTTCGCAAACAGATCGACGCCTTGGTATCGCTGAACACGTTGTCGCCCGAGACGATGTTGGCCTATCACTGGCTCTGCTGCCGAGGGCCCAGTAGCGATGGATTTGATCGGTTGTTCAGCGACATGCGTGGGGCGTCCATTCCGACGGAAGAGGAAGCTCACAGGGCTATTCGGGCGCTGCTAAAAGAGGCAGCCTGCGGCGCCCAGGTGGAGGCTGTGCTCGAGCGGCTCTCGGACACTGGGCTGGGCTGGCCGATGGCATATGCTCTTGCCTGGATTTCGGTGGCTGGCGGGGATTCTGTCATGCCGCCCTGGGTGCGGGCGCAATTTCGGGACGCCGCACGGCTCGTCAAAGACTTGCGGGACACGAATTGCCGTGATCCGTACTGTGCTTATTGCGCAGAGCACAACGATCCCACCCGTGCCCTCAAACGCTGGTTCGGCTTCCCGAGTTTCCGCCCGGAACCGGTCGACGAGGACGGACGCCCGCTTCAGGAAAAGATAGTTGCGGCGGCCATGGACGGCGAGAACCTGCTGGGCATCCTGCCGACGGGCACGGGCAAATCCATCTGCTATCAAATCCCCGCGCTGTCTCGGTTCGACAAGACCGGGGCCTTGACCGTCGTTATATCGCCGCTCGTGGCGCTGATGGCAGACCAGGTTCAGGGCTTGGCGCGGGCCGGAATTTCCTCGGCGGTTACGATTAACGGGCTATTGTCCTTGCCCGAGCGTCAGGATGCGCTCGACAAGGTGCGGCTTGGGGATGCCGCGATCCTTTTGATCTCGCCCGAGCAACTGCGCAGCACAACAGTCCGGTCCGCTCTGGCACAGCGCGAGGTGGGGCTGTGGGTGCTGGACGAGGCGCACTGCGTGTCCAAATGGGGGCACGATTTCCGACCCGACTATCGCTACGTTTCGCGGTTTATCAAGGAAAGCTCAGACGACGAACCGGCTCCGGTGCTTTGCTTGACCGCAACGGCGAAACCGGACGTGGTGCAGGACATTCGCAGCCACTTCAGAGAGCGATTGGGGGCCGAGCTGGCCTTAATCGACGGTGGCGCATCGCGGTCGAACCTGAGCTTCCAAGTATTGCCAACGCAGCGGGCAACCAAGATGACGGATATCCTCGACACGATCGAAGCGCAGCTTCCGCGCGAGGGTGTCTCTGGGGCGGTCGTCTATTGCGCGACCCGAAACGCTACCGAGCGCGTGGCGGAGTTCTTGAAACAACAGGGCATCGCTGCCGAACGGTATCATGCCGGCCTCAGCGCCGATGACAAACGTGAGATCCAGGAGGATTTCCGTGTCGGCAATCTGCGCGTTATCGCGGCCACCAACGCTTTTGGTATGGGGGTCGACAAGCCGGACATCCGTCTGGTGGTTCACGGGGACGTGCCGGGGTCGCTGGAAAACTACCTGCAGGAGGCAGGGCGCGCCGGACGGGACCGCGATCCAGCAAATTGCGTCCTTCTCTATAACACTGAAGACGTCGATCGTCAGTTCAGCCTCAGCGCGCGGTCACGGCTTGCGCGGCACGAAATCGGTGCGATCCTGAAAGCGCTTCGGCGCCTTGATGCAAGGACCGGAAAAGGTGGTGAGATCGTTGCTACGCCGGGTGAGATTGTCCACGAGGAAAAAGACCGGGATTTCCAGCGAGACAGCAACACCGACGATACGCGGGTAAAAACGGCCGTTGCCTGGCTGGAAGAGGCGCATCTTCTCAATCGCGAGGAAAACCGGGTGCAGGTGTTTCCCGCCTCGCTTCGGATAAAGAGCATGCAGGAGGTCCGCGAAATCCTTGCCTCCGCCGAAATCACCGAGCGGCGCCGCCAGGATCTGGCCGCCATCGTGCAGCATATCATCAACGCGCCGCAGGAAGAGGGCATCACCACCGACGAGCTTTGCGGGGTCAGTGGGCTCGCGGTGTCGGGCGTGCGCAAGGCCCTGGCGGATCTCGAGGCACTGGGGATCGCAAAGGATGATACAAACATCACAATCTTCGTGCATGTGCGTATCAAGAATGCCTCCCCGAAACGGTTCGAGGCTGCATCCCGCCTTGAAGCCGACCTGATCGCGACCCTGAGAGAGCAAGCGCCAGACGCGGAGATCGGCGAGGCTTGGCCGTGTCATCTGGCCTCGGTGGCGCAGGCTCTGCGAGAGCAGGGACACGCCTCCGTGCGACCCGATATTGTCGAGGGGCTGCTCCGCGGAATTTCGCAGGATGGCCGGGACATGGATGGCGGCAAAGGCAATATCGGCCTGCGCAAGGCCTCCAAAGGCAGTCTCATGGTGCGACTGCAAAGATCTTGGGCGGTCATCGAGCAGACCGCTCAGCTGCGCCGCCAGGCGGCGGAACGTCTGGTGTCATACTTGATCGACAAGGTTCAGGCCGGCCTGCAGGGGAAAGACATTCCTGTCGAGACCACGCTTGGCGACCTTCTTGCTGCAATCAACAGCGACGCGCTCTTGCGGGCGTCCGTGAATGATCCGTCGAAGCTGATGGATCGCGCGCTTTTGTGGCTGCATGAACAGCAGGTCGTAACCCTGGGTAAGGGATTGTCCATATTCCGCTCGGCCATGACGTTGCACATCAATCCAAAAGGGGGCAACTTTACCGCCCAGCATTTTGCGCCGTTGGAAGACCACTACAGCGAACAGACCGTCCAGACCCACGTGATGGCTGCCTATGCGACCAAAGGCATCGACGATATCGATCAGGCGCAGCGGTTCGCATATGACTATTTCGTATTGGAACAGTCCGACTTCATGAAAGCCTGGATGTCGGGGAAGATGTCGGAGTTCAGACGGCAGGCGACGCCCCGGTCCTATGCCGAGATCGTCGACAATCTGGGGAATTCGACACAAGAGCAGATCGTGCGTGACGACCGCGAACAGACCAATGTGCTTGTGCTTGCGGGGCCGGGATCGGGCAAGACACGGGTGCTCGTCCATCGTGTCGCCTATCTGGTCAGGATCAAGCGCGAAGATCCAAACGGTATATTGGTGCTCGCCTACAATCGTCATGCGGCCGCCGAGATTCGGGAGCGCTTGCGTCTACTGATTGGCGAGGATGCTCGCTTCGTGACGGTCCTGACCATCCATGCCCTGGCCATGCGGCTGGTTGGCGCGAGCTTCGCCGGACAGGCAGGAGCGGATGAGCCTGATTTCAAGACGCTTCTGACCGATGCGGCACGTCTCTTGCGTGGCGACGGTCTGGACAAGGTCGAGGCCGAAGCCTTGCGAGAGACCTTGATTCAGGGGTTTCGCTGGATTCTCGTGGATGAATATCAGGACGTGGGGCCCGAGGAATACGCCTTGATCGCGGCTGTGGCGGGGCGCAGCATCGACGATCCGGATCAACGGATCAGCCTCTTCGCCGTCGGTGATGACGACCAGAACATCTATGCCTTTGCCGGTGCATCGGTGCGACACATCCGGCAATTTGAACAGGATTATTCAGCCAGGCCGATCTTTCTGACCGACAATTACCGCTCGTCGAAGCACATCATCAGCGCAGCGAACGCGGTGATCGAAGGATCTCGGGAACGTATGAAAACAGGGCATGGTATTACCGTCGATCAATCGCGGCAAAGGGGCCCGGCCGGGGGGCTCATGGAAAGCCTCGATCCGGTTGCGCAGGGGCGGGTCCAGATTTTGGGTTGCCCGGCAGGGAATGACGCTCAGGCGCTTGCGGCGGTTGGCGAGATGCTCCGCCTGTCCAAACTGATCCCGGATTGGAGCTGGAAGGGTGCGGCCATCATTTCTCGTGATTGGCGCAAGCTTTTGCCGGTCCGCGACTTTGCCGAGGCGCATGGAATTCCTGTCGAAATGGCGAACGAGAACTTGCCCAGCTTGTGGCGCACTCGTGAGATGCAGGGGTTTATCGGCGGCCTTCGCGAAATGCGCGGGGCCATGGTCAGCTTGGACGATCTGACCGAAATCCTGAACGCGATACCCGCCAGCCGTTGGACTGACCGGATCGGCGAGGGACTTGGCCAGCTTGCGCGCGAAGTTGACGGAAAGGCGCTCCCGACCCCTGACGTGATTGAATGGTTTGCCGAATGGTCGAAGGATTCATGGGGCGAGCAGCGCGGCCTCAAACTGTTGACGGCGCACCGCGCCAAGGGCCTCGAATTCGACGATGTCGTGATCATGGATGGCGGCTGGGAGCGGCCCTCGCGAAACGAAGATCAGGACGCACCGAGGCGATTGTTCTATGTCGCCATGACACGTGCGCGGCGCAATTTGATCGTCATGAGCAACGACAATCACGAATACCTTCCCAACGAGTCGCCCTCCGTGATCACGCGGCATGTGGTGCCCGACCTGGCGACAGTCCCCGGCCCGCGCCGGTTCTTTCAATCGCCCGAAATGAAGATGGTCGACCTGTCATTCGCAGGACGCCAAGGTGATCGGCACATTGTTCATGCTGCGATCTCCGAAGCAGAGGTCGGCGCGCCGGTCAGGCTCTCCCAGGTCGGGGATCGCTGGCAGATCGAGGATGCCCGGGGGCGGGCCCTCGGGCGGATGTCAAAAGCGTTCGCGCCACCCGCCCGCACGAAATTCGTCACCGGCGAGATCGCGGCCATCATATATTGGCGCAAAGAGGATGCCGATGAGCGTTTTCATCATTTGCTGAAACGCGATGATTGGGAAGTTGTTGTGCCTGAGATCGTTTTCGAAGAGGTCAAGGGAGCTTCCGAAATGGTTATTGGGAGAGATCAGAACGGTAAATAGCTCGCTCGTTGGGCAGTTGGGATCGTATAGATTGTGCGGATGCAGCGAATGTCCGGTCTGACGGCCGCACCGCAACATCCGTGGTAATTAACGAACGGCAGCAATGGGCCGGGAGCGACGGCCAAAGTCCAACCCGAACGAGCGTTCCCGCCGCGCTGCCGCAGGTCCGCTTCGAGCCCATTACGGAAGAGCCAATTTTGCGCTGCGCGCGCACGCAGCGAAATGTTTGCTTCGGCGCAGCAAACATTCATGCCGCATCGCAGCTGTGGATCCTGTCGTTCGTGCGTAATGTAGAAAATTTCTCAGAAGCAGTGGCTGCACAGCGGACCAAGCTGTCGTTTCCAATGAGCGTCATGCTTGCGAGCTGAGCTCCCGCCGCGCTACCGTGAGTATTAACCGGGACAGCTCGTAAAGCTGGTCGGCGGCCAGCCGATTGATCTGCCAGAACAGGTGCCGCTCCAGCATCTGTCCGGGGGCGAGCTCGACCAGATCTCCGCGCTCGAGATGGCGTCTGGCGAGCTGTACCGGATTGAGCGCCCACCCCATGCCGGCGAGGCTTCCCTCAAGGAAGCTCTGCGTCGAAGGAAGCCAGTGCGTGGGGAATGACATGTCTTGCCCGAAAACCTCGCGCGCCCAGACGTTCTGGAGCCGGTCCTTCTGGTCGAAGGTGAGAGCGGGCGCGCGTTGGAACGCCTCCTTCGTGAGGCCGTCAGGGAAGTATCGGGCAACGAAGTCGGGGCTCGCCGTCGCCTGGTAGCGCAGCGCACCGAGCGGCGTGACACGACACCCCTGCACAGGACGTTCCAGCGAGGTAACGGCGGCAAGCACGCGACCGCGCCGCAGCCAGTCGGCGGTATGGTCCTCGTCGTCGATCGCCACATTCACGAGATAGTCGGTGGCCCTGGTGAAGGAGGCGATGGCCTCGAGAAACCAGGTCCCGAGGCTGTCGGCGTTCGTCGCCACGTTGAGGGTTACCTGTCCGGCACCTTCCGCCCCGGAAAGTTCAGGCAGATGTTCCATGAGATCCTTTTCGAGCATCCCCACGCGGTCCATGTGCCGGCAAAGCGCAAGGCCTTTGTCCGTGGCGGTGCATGGCGTTCCACGCTCGATGAGCACCGCGCCGAGGCGTTCCTCGAGATGCTTGATGCGCTGCGAGACAGCCGACGGGGTCACGTTGAGAGAAGCGGCGGCTCTTTCGAAGCTGCCGGTCCTGACGACCGCGGCGACGGCGCGAAGAGCTGGATAGTCCACAGCTATTTAGTTTTCCTTTATTGGCATCAGCGTCTTTAATTTGTCTAATCTACTGCGACCGAATAGTCCAAGGGCAGTTTTTTTGAACCAGAGGCCCACATATGGATGTCGCAGTTTTTTTCACCGGCATGATGATGAGCCTCAGCCTCATCGTGGCGATCGGCGCGCAGAACGCCTTCGTGCTGCGACAGGGGTTGCGCGGCGAGCACGTCCTGGCTGTCTGTCTCACTTGCGCGGTCTCGGACGCGATCCTGATCACCGTCGGGGTGACCAGCTTCCACACCGTCTCGGAGTGGTTGCCCTGGCTCGAGCCGGTGATGCGCTACGGCGGCGCGGCCTTTCTGATCTGGTATGGCGTGAAGAGTCTTCTGTCCGCGTTGCGCTCGAATGAGGCGTTGGCCGCGGATT
The DNA here is from genome assembly GCF_011059185.1 of Paragemmobacter kunshanensis. Taxonomy (GTDB): domain Bacteria; phylum Pseudomonadota; class Alphaproteobacteria; order Rhodobacterales; family Rhodobacteraceae; genus Paragemmobacter; species Paragemmobacter kunshanensis. The sequence goes on from NZ_JAALFE010000024.1 coordinate 14,368, forward strand.
CCTCGCTGCCGATGACCGATCTCTTCCGCACGCTGATCGCCTGCCTCGCGATCACTTGGCTGAACCCCCATGTGTATCTTGACACGGTCGTCCTGCTGGGGACCATTTCCACGCAGTTCACCGACAGCCAAGGGTCTTTCGCGATCGGCGCGATTTTGGGGTCGTTCGTGTTCTTCTTCGCTCTCGGCTACGGTGCCACCAAGTTGAGACCGGTGTTCGAGCGGCCAGCGGCCTGGCGCGTCCTGGAGACGCTCATCGCGCTGGTAATGTGGCTCATCGCCTTCAAGCTGCTGGCCGGAACCTGAGAGGACACGTCATGGAGAATTTCAACCACCTGCTCGTCGTCTTCACCGCCTATGTGATCGCGGCCGGGAGCCCCGGTCCGAGCACCCTTCGGATCATGGGCGTGGCGATGAACCATGGTCGCCGGGCCGGGCTGGCCCTGGCGGCGGGCGTCATCTCCGGATCGCTGTTCTGGGGGCTGTCTGCGGCCACCGGTGTTTCCGCGCTGCTCGCGCGCTATGCCGAGGCCCTGATCCTCCTGAAGATCTGCGGCGGCCTATACCTGCTCTACCTCGCGGGGCGCGCAGCCCAGAATGCGCTGTCTTCCAACCCGGCAACCTCAACCGGACCGGCACGATCCGATACTCCTCCGTCCTCGGCCGCGCTCTACCGTCATGGATTGATCATGCATCTGGCGAACCCGAAAGCCGTGTTGGCCTGGATCGCCCTCGTCACGCTTGGCCTCGGTGCTGAGCCATCCTGGCATGATGTGGCCACCATTCTGGCAGGTTGCGCAATCCTGAGCGTGATGATCTTCACCGGCTACGCGGTCGTGTTTTCCACGGAACCGATGATCCGCCTCTACCGGCGGGCCCGACGCGGAATCGAGGGCGTTCTGGCCGCCTTCTTCGGGTTCGCCGGCCTGCGCCTGCTCATGTCACGCTTTTGAAGGAGATGTTCACATGACCTTGTTCACCGGCCTCTCGGCCTTCCCGCTCACGCCCATTGATGACGAGGGGCAGCTGAAATCCGAGCTTCTGCAACGGTTCCTCGAGCGGATCGTGGCTGCGGGAGCGGATTCCATCGGACTGCTCGGCAGCACCGGTGGATACGCCTACCTGACACCGGAAGAGCGCAAGCGGACCCTCCGGGCCGCCGTAGATTGCGTGGCGGGACGGACACCGCTTGTCGTCGGTGTCGGCGCTCTCACGACCGATGTTGCCGAGGACCTCGCGCGAGACGCCCGGAAAGCCGGGGCGGACGGCCTGCTTCTTGCGCCCATGTCCTATCAGCCGTTGACCGATGATGAGGTCTTTCGCCATTTCGAGGCCGTCGCCGCGGCCGGCGAGCTGCCCCTGTGCATCTACAACAACCCGGGCACCACCAAATTCACCTTCAGCCCGGACCTGATCGCGCGTCTGGCCGAAATCTCGAACGTGGCCGCGGTCAAGATGCCTTTGCCGGCGGACAGCGATTACGCGGGCGAGATGCGGAGCCAGCGGGCCGTGACGCCGGATGGCTTCGCCGTGGGCTATAGCGGCGACTGGGGGGCGAAGGACGCGCTGCTCGCCGGCGGTGCCTGCTGGTATAGCGTCGTGGCCGGCCTCTTGCCGGAACCCGCTCTCGCGCTCACCCGCGCGTCTCAGGCCGGGAATGCGGCCGAAGCCGAGCGCATCGATCACGCTTTCGCTCCCCTTTGGGCGCTGTTCCGCGAGTTCGGCAGCTTCCGCGTGATGTTTACCATCGCGGAGATCCTCGGTCTCGGGCGCATCACCCCGCCGCGTCCGATCCTGCCGCTCGAGCCTGCCTCCCGCGAAAGGGTCGAGGTGGCGCTGCGTCCGCTGCTCCAGGACGCCGTCTGATCAGGGGACTGTGCTTACGCCGGGAATGTCTTGAAAGGGCTTATTCTGTTGAAAAACGCAGCTTGCGTGAAGCCTTGGTCGCTGATTCAATTTCCACGTGGCAGGTGGAGATGAACGGCGATGATGGGATCGCGACAGCAAGCGCAGGGCGCTCTTTTCTACGAGTTCTCGATCGAGACACATGTCCCGGCCGACCATATGCTCCGGGCGGTGGACCGGTTTGTCGATCTGGCCGATATCCGGCAGCATCTGGCCCCGTTCTACAGCTCCACCGGGCGACCGTCGGTTGATCCCGAACTGATGATCCGGATGCTACTTGTTGGCTACATCATGGGTATCCGTTCGGAACGTCGGCTGTGCGAAGAGGTCCATCTCAACCTCGCCTACCGCTGGTTCTGCCGCCTCGATCTGACCGCCCCGGTGCCGGACCACTCGACCTTCTCCAAGAACCGACATGGCCGTTTCAGAGACAGCAATCTGCTGCGCCATCTGTTCGAAACGGTGGTTGCCCGCTGCATCGCGGAGGGATTGGCAAGCGGCCAGCGCTTTGCGGCAGACGCCAGCATCATTAAAGCGGACGCGAACCGGCAGAACTCAACGCCCAAGGCGGATTGGCAGCCTGACAAGATCGATCCCGAGGAGGTGCCCAAGGCGGTCAGGGAATACCTGGCTACGCTCGATGATGCGGCGTTCGGCGCGGCAAGCCCGGTCGAGCCGAAGTTCACCTCGCATTCCGATCCCGCGTCACAATGGACCGGGGCACGGGGTGGACCAGCCTATTTTGCATATTCCACCAACTACTTGATCGATACCGACAATGGCGTGATCCTTGACGTAGAGGCCTCCCGTTCGATCCGCCAGGCTGAAGTCGGGTCGGTGCGCACCATGATTGATCGTGTGAGCGATACCTTCGCTCTACAACCAGAATGCCTGATCGCCGACACTGCCTACGGCACGGGCGAGATGCTGGACTGGCTGGATCGCCAGCGCGGGATCGCGCCTCATATCCCGGTGTTTGACAATTCGACTCGCCGGGATGGAACATTTGAACGCACCGACTTCACCTATGACGCCGAGCAGGACACCTACACCTGTCCGGGCGGCAAGGAGTTGAAACAGAACCGTCGGGCCTTCACGACGGCCAGAGAGCAGAAGCCGGACGAGCATGGGATGCTGCGCTACCGGGCCAGCAAAGCCGACTGCGATGTCTGCGAACTGAAAGCACGCTGCTGCCCGAAGGCGCCTGCGCGCAAGGTGCTCCGGTCGATCTACGAGCCATCCCGCGATCGGGCCCGTGAGATCGCTCAGACCACGGAATACGCGATCTCCTGCAAACTGAGGAAGAAGGTCGAGATGCTGTTCGCCCATCTGAAGCGGATCCTGGGGCTGAACCGTCTTCGATTGCGGGGCCCTCTCGGCGCGCGCGACGAATTCCACCTCGCAGCCACCGCCCAGAACCTCCGGAAGCTCGCAAAGCTCCTACCCCCACCACAAATCGCCTGCTGAATAGAGGCCGGCCAACACGCGCTCAATTTCGGGACACACCCACAGAGGCTACTGGGGCGAGTTTTTCAACGGAATAGGCTCGGTGCGGCCTTGCGGCAGCGCGGCGGCGGCGGCCCGGAGCCAATCTTCTTCACCGGTCCTTCGCGACATCGCTTAATATCTCGGGGTCACGCGATGTTGACGCCTGGGCCGGGAGGGACGGATGGAGAAAGTCTCATGTCCAAAATCCAACTCCCCGCCATCAAGCCGAAGCGACGCCCTTGGAACCGTGGCAGGCTCGTTGGCCAGAAACGGCCTCTGCTGCCGAAACAGGTCTGGGCGATCCGTGCGCGCCTCGAACTCGCGAGCAACCTTCGCGATCTCGCTCTGTTCAATCTCGCCATCGACAGCAAGTTGCGGGGCTGCGACCTCGTCGGTCTGAGGGTCGCCCAGCTCGTTGTCGGCGATCGTGTCCGCGAACGCGTATCGGTCATCCAGAGCAAGACGCGCCGCCCCGTTCAGTTCGAAGTCACGGAAAACACCCGAGCTTCGATCTCGGAGTGGGTGAAGCGGCCGGAGATGATCGGCTGCGCCTTCCTGTTCCCGAGCCGGTTTCACGCCAGGCCGCACATTTCGACGCGACAATACGCGCGGCTCGTCCGAGAGTGGGTGACGGCGATCGGTCTCGAGCCGAGCGGCTACGGTACGCACTCGTTGAGGCGCACCAAGGCTGCACAAATCTACCGCAAAACAGGCAATCTTCGCGCGGTCCAGCTCCTGCTCGGTCACACCAAGGTGGACAGTACGGTCCGGTACCTGGGCGTTGAACTTGAGGATGCTCTGAGCATCGCGGAGTCGGTCGACATTTGATACCTTCGGCGAACGGCGTACGCCGTTCGCCAGCCGAGACCGGACGTGCGAAGACCTACCTGCCGACGTGGGCTTCGAGCCCAGACTCACCGATGCTGCGGGGCGCGCGAATGTCGGCTTTCGTCCGGCGCGTCGCACCATGATGGAGTTAGTCAGCTTCCACCAAGTCACTCCGGGCATCGCGGATGATCATCCACGACGAATGCAGGAAAAGCCCCGCGATCGCGAACGCGACGATCAGGTCGGGCCATGCACTGCCAAGCCACGCGACCAGCCCGGCGGCGATGACCACGGCGAGGTTGCCGATGGCGTCGTTGCGAGAGAACAGCCAGACGGCTCGCATATTGGCATCACCCTTGCGGTGCTTTAGCAGCGGCAGCACCGCGAGGATGTTTACGATCAGCGCACCTACCGCGAAGGCTCCCATCAACCCGGCTTCTGGCGTGGTCTGGTTGAGGACACGCCAGAGCGTGCTGCCGACAACGCCAAGGCCCAGAAGGCCCAGAAACACGCCTTGGATCATCGCCGACCGCGCCCGCCATGTCAGGCTCCAGCCGATGGCGAGCAGGCCCAGAAACGTGATCGCACCATCGCCCAGAAAATCGAGCGCGTCTGCCTTCAGCGCCTGCGAACCGGACAGGAACCCGCCGAACATTTCGACCACGCCGTATCCGAGATTGAGCGCGACCACGATCCAGAGCGCGCGGCGATAGCTCGGGTCCTTGTAGGCCGGATCGGACGATGTATCGCCGTCCTCGATCTTCTCGAAACCGTAGCCGGTCGCGTCGAGCGCGGGCCGCACTTTCGGCAGATCGCCGTCCGCGATCCGCAATGTCATGATGTGGGTGGCGGCGGACACTTTCACGTCGCCTTCGGCCACGCCCGCAGACCGGGCCGCGCGCTCGATCTCGGCGGCATCTTTCGCGCAGTCCATGCCTTGCACCCGCATTCGGATCGGGGAGGAGGCTGTCGCCAACTTGCTGTTATCGGGCTGGCTCATGTGCGATCCTTTTTGTGGTGGCGGGCGAAAAGGTACGCTGCTAACGTATCAGTGGATAATGATATGACAGCGCAAAACATTCAAGACGATCTTTCGGCACCCGATACACTGGAACTGCGGGCAAAGCTCTTCCGGGGCCTAAGCGATCCCAGCCGTCTGACGATCCTCGATGCGCTGGTGTCGGACGAACGCAACGTGCAGGAAATCGTCGGGCATACGGGTTTGGGTCAGCCCAACGTCTCGAACCATCTGCGCTGTCTGCTGGAATGCGGGCTGGTCAGTCGCCGCAGCAAAGGCCGCTTCGTTCGGTATCGTCTGGCGGACAGGCGGGTCGCCGATCTCATCCGTGATGCAGATCAGCTACTTGCCTCGACAGCCAACGGAGTTGATGCCTGCCAAAGCTATACGGACTAACCGGCGCGACCTGCTGCAATGTCCTATCGGTGCGCCAAACCTGAAGCAGCCATCTGCGCATCCGCAGCGAATGCACCCTTTGTCCCGCATTGCCGACCTCCGCCTGCCTGCCCGTGCAGCGCGGGGCCTTGAATGAACGGTTTGGGGAAGCCGCGCTGCGGCGTTGGTGCTCCTGGCGAACGGAGGCTATGGGCCGTGAGAGACTTGGGCGATCGGTCAGTTCCGACCGCAACATTGCTTGTATTTGCGGCCCGACCCACAGGAGCATGGGTCGTTCCGCCCGGGCCGGGGACCGGCGTTGAACGGCATCTCGGAACGATTTGCGGGCTCCATGCGGGAAAGCTCGGGACGAGACTGATAGAGTATCGTCGCAACGCAGTTCGGGATCAGATTGGGTGCTTCAAGGTCGATTTCGTCGATCTCCTCATCCGTGAACTTGCTGTGGCCAGTGTATATTTCCTGAAGCGCCATCAAGAAGATCATCGTCGTCCGCGTCTCTTCGTCGGCCTGAGCGAGCAGTCGATCCCAAGCATCCGGTCTTAGCCCCAAAGCGCGAGTGAAGCCATCGATCCAAGGCTCCCACATCACCTCATCACTGTTGGGGTCAACCTCGTAGATGGGTTCGATCCAAGGTGAGAGGGTCATCGCCTCCGCAACCGAGTTGTAGTGAGCCATGACCGCACCGACCGTGGCTTCGGCGGTTTTCTGATCGGGAAAATTTGCCTCACCTGTCTCTCCCCAGACATGGGACATCCATTCCGAGGGCGGGATCATATCCGGGCAGGCAAGAACACCGACTACGTAGCCATCAAGTTCACTGAGCGTCATGGGCATGTTCTCGATGGGCAGCGCATGCAACAGCGCGCTGAGACGCTCGAGTTCCTGATCGGACTGGTCCATAAATACCTCCCGGTGTTGCTCGGAGTTTTTTACTCTGCGCGACGCCAACCCGCAATCCGCGCGAAGCCTGCTTCAAGCTCGGACAGGAAGATTGCTGCAGGCACCCCGAATGTCCGCAGTGGTGAAGCCGCGACGTAGCATCAGATCGTCGCGCCAACGTCTGCAAAGGGCCGTTCGTTGGTCTGGCTGCCTCACTTTGGCCTCGAGCGCGTCGCAGTGCCCCAGTTCGGCATGGAACTCAAAGCGATCTGTCGCAACGAAGCTTGAGCCTTCGTTTAATTGAAGCGGGAGATTGACAGGCCGAGTGAAGGACGCCCCTATCACCATATTTAAACAAGGCAGGTGGGGCATGGTGTTTGGCGTTTTCAGGAAGATGTTCGGGGGAAAGAACGCTGCAGGGCGGAACAAGGATCTTCCTGTGATTAGCGAGGCGGCCGGCTCAGGCGATGATGGCGTGGACAGTGAGCGCCGCAGCCGTTTTGAGGACTTTGAACGGGAAACGAGGGAGCGCCTTGAGGCACAATCCCATGAAATGCCAGGGCAGGCTTACTTCAGCCAATTACAGGCCCTGCAAGAAAGTATATCGGATCGCAGGTACATGGACGCAGCAACCGCGGCGCGCAAGAGCCTGCCACTCATTCGCAAGTGGCTCGAGGATCCCAGAGGCAACGGCAAGAGGCTCAGCCTGAGCATGCCCGCGCTCACTCAAGGCGGCACCATGCTGGCCATCACCGGTGACCGGAAGGGACTGGCGATGCTGCATGATCTGGTATCAGAATTCGATCATCTCGAGGAATACCGCGCCGATGCCGAAAAGCATCTTGCCGCCATCGACCTCTTCAACGCTATTCGCAAGGCTGTCGCAGCGAAGCCTGGCATCTTGCAGAACAAGATGAAGTCGGAGGTGGGCGCCGAGGATGGCCGCCTTGTCAGCAACCTGATCTCGTGGCTGGAGAAGGCTGGCGAGATCACCCGCGCCAAGAACGGAAAGACCTACGCGCTCTACGTAGATGGCGTCGAGATGAGTGCCAAGGACGCTTCGGCAATCTACACCGAGCCGCCGCGTCCTGGGTCTCATCAGGCCAGATCCAAGCCGGGCAAACTCATCGAACTCAACCTCGACAAGCTGACCTTGTTGCCGCTGCCACCATCCCCGGAGGCCTGGAGCAGCCAGTTTACGCTGCCTGCGACCTCTGAGACATTCGAGGATGCCGAAGGCGTTTGGCGTGAACTTACTGTAGAGGCGATCGCACCCGCGGATCGCCCGGACCCTGCCTTCCGGAAACACTTCACCACGCGCGGCGGTGTCCTTTCCTTTGATGATCTTGCAAAGTCCGAGGCAAGTCTCGGTGCGCCGGGTGCAGTGATGTTCACCTCCGAGCAGGACGGCACCCCGATGATCGAACGACTGGAGCGTCCGATCTATGCGCTTGATGTTCATCCCGAGGGCCAAGGCTTCGCGACACGGTCGAAAACGAATATTCTGACCGTCTATGGTGAGGACCTGAAGGTCGATTTCGAGACCGACCTTTCCGCCACGCCCGAAGTCGCAGCAGGGCGCCGCCGTCTCGATCTTGACGGGGAAGGTGGTATCCTTTGGGGCGAACCCCACTTGGCGCTCAACTGCATCGCGCTTAGCCCTAACCGAGACCGCTACCTTTACACACATGTGGATGAAGCGTGGTGCATCGACCGGGACGGAAAGCCCCTCTGGGGTGTCCGCATGCCCGAGCGTCCGGTAGAGGCCTATCATCAGACCTTTGAATTGGGCGGCATAGGCGGACATACGGGAACCGCCGTGGAAATCGAGGAGGCCCTCGGAGAGTTTGGGCTTGCGCTGCCGGTAACGCCGGATGAGATCCGGCGGCAATACCGCGGTCTAGTGCGTAAGCTGCACCCGGACCTCAGCCCAGGCAACGAGGAGCGGATGAAGGCGGTCAACGCGGCTTACGAGACGCTGACTGGGGCCAGCCACGATGATCTGCAGGGTAAGGGAAGTGCCAAGGACTTGCTGACGTTCTCCGCCACCGTGACGTTCATGACCGGCGGCGGTCCTGACCGCCTTCAGGCTGCGGCCTTCTCGGGGCGTGGCGACTCGGTGTTGCTGGGAACCTCCCAGGGACGGGTCCTGCGCATTGATGCTTCCGGCAAGCCGATCGCTCTATACGATGTGGGCAGCGCGCCGATCCGGGTCCTGGAGACGGATCGCTACCTCTACATCCAGACATTCACCCGGCTTTACGTGCTTGAAGGAGACCGCCTAGTGGGGCTGCAGGACTGCACGACCAAGTGCGACTTGCTGGTCGACGAAGGCTTGGTCTTGCTAGTCGAGAATAAGGGCGTGCGGGTGCTAACGGAGGCGGGCCGACTGCTGGGCGTTGCGCTAACCAAGGCACCGATCCGCCGGGCTGGGATCGAGGATGGCGTGCTTGTCGTCGAAACGCGAACTCATCGCGGCCGGTTCAGCGGTCTCGTTGCGTAGCACGTGAGCGATGCAGCTGTTCCGCTTGCACCGCATCGCCGCCGGTCGACCCACAGCGAGCAGCACCTTTAGGGACCGGCAGGAACGTCCTGCATTGTTGAGGTTGGCTTGCCGGACCACGCTACACAGTGTCACCAATGACCGGTCTAGGGACGTCGCAGCGCAGCATTGGCCAACCCGGTGAACGGCACCAACGGGCCGAAGTCAACAGATGACACCGGCGCTTTGGGGAGCCGAGGCAGATCTGACAGAGGCCAGTTTAATCAAGCCACAGGCTTTGTCAGTCTTCTCCCGGTCGAGGGCGGGCCACGTTCGCCTGGGCCTTCGGGAGGTTGAAGAGCGCGACGAAGTCTCGGCACAGCGCGGCATCGCCGTAAACCTGTACGCCAACAGTCTCTGGCGCCACGTCCCCGTAGAAGACAGCCGCGAGGGGTGGCGCGGCTTGCGCTTTGAAGCGGAGGCCAGCCCGTTCCGCCGCGCCGCGTTCCACTGGCATGGCGCCGTCATCCAATCGTGCGGTGAACTGCGCCGTCCCGATTTCAAAGACTATGACCAGGGAGGTGCCGCGTGCGGCTGCCGTATCCAGCATGGTGCGCAATGACAGCATGAAGGAGACAGGGGAGAGTGGCAGCGTCGGGTCGTGCAATGGCGATGCGGCGGCCCAGCGACCGATCGCCTGCAGGATCGGCTCGGCCGCGTATCCCCATTCCGTCAGGCCATAAAGCTGCGCCGGAGTTGGCTGGGGGGCGGTGGACCGAACAACGACACCATTGGCCTCCAGGCCGGCAAGGCGTTCTGTCAGCACCTTGGCGCTGATCCCAGGCAGATCTGCGCGGATGCCACTGAAACGGCGTGGCCCGAACATGAGTTCCCGCACGATCAGCATCGCCCAGCGTTCACCGAGAAGTTCAAGCCCGAAGGCAGTGCCGCAGGCATCTGCATACCACCGTCCGTGGGGGGATTTCGCCGACATGGTTACTTTTTGTTTCTTCATAGTTGCTTTTTGTAATCTCATGCCGCTACGCTGTCCATAATTACGATACGGCAAGGGAGGAATGGCAATGTCGCAAATGATCTTCGTGAACCTGCCGGTCGCGGACCTGAGGCGATCTGTCGAATTTTACGAGGCCATCGGCTTTTCCCTGGACCCGCGGTTCAGCAACGACCAGGCGGCCAGCATGGTCCTGTCGGACACCATTTGCGTGATGCTGCTGACCCATGAGTTCTGGGCAACTTTTACGGATCGTCGCCGCGTCGATCCGGCGCAGGAGGCGCAGGTGCTGCTTTGCATCAGCCGTGAAGACAGGGCAGCCGTTGATGCCATTACTGAAGCGGCGGTTTCTGCCGGAGGCATGGCCGACCCATGCCCGGCGCAGGACCACGGCTTCATGTATGGACGCAGTTTTGCGGATCCCGATGGCCATATCTGGGAGCCCATGTGGATGAGCGCCGAGGCCGTCGAGAATGGTCCGGCGGAGGTGTCCAATGCCGGTTGATCCCGAAGCCGCCATCACCATCACCGCCTACGACTGGGTGCCGGACTTTGCCCAAGGACAGGTCCGTGACCTGCGGGTTCGATGGGCACTTGAGGAAACGGGCCAGAACTACGCCGTTCGCTATCTCTCACAAGGGCAACAGAAGGAAGCCGCGCACCGCGCGCTGCAACCGTTCGGCCAGGTTCCGACCTACGAGGAAGGTGATCTCACGCTGTTCGAAAGCGGGGCGATCGTCTGGCATATCGCAGAGCGGTTCCCGGGTCTGCGGCCGACGGAGCCAGCGGGTCAGAGCTTGTCGCTGGAATGGCTGTTTGCCGCGCTGAACACTCTGGAGCCGCCGATCATGGATCGGGCACAGATGACGATTTTTGAAGTGGCCGAGCCCTGGGCCAAGCCGCGACTTCCCGGCGTCGATGAGCGGATCAACGAACGCCTGCAGGAAGCGTCCGATCGCCTCGGCACAGCTGAATGGTTCGGCGGCGGTTTCTCCGCCGGCGACTTGATGATGGTCAGCGTTCTGAGAATCATCGAGGGCGCGGGCCTCGTCGAAGCCTTCCCCAATCTTGCCGACTATGTCGCGCGTGCCACCGAACGGCCGGCCTTCCAACAGGCCCTGACCGATCAGCTTGCCGGCTTCACGGGCAATCCGCCGCCCGGCTTCGATGAATGGATGGCGGAGCTTAAAAGGAAACAAGGAGAACTCGCATGACCTACGTTGCCGGATTTCTGACTCCCGTGCCGAACGGGAACAAGCAGGCCTACATCGAAAGCGCCCGCAAGGCCTGGCCGCTCTTCAAGGAATATGGGGCCCTGCAAATCATGGAGACCTGGGGCGATCAAGTTCCCGCGGGCGAGCACACCGATTTCAGGCAGGCCGTCGCGTTAGAAGACGGCGAGACGGTCTGTTTCTCGTGGATGATCTGGCCCGACAAGGAAAGCCACGACAGGTGCGGCGCCAGCATGGCAACCGATCCGCGCTGGCAGGAGATGGACATGCCCTTCGATGGCAAGCGCATGATGTGGGGCAGCTTCACGCCGATCTTCGAAGACAAGGCCTGACGCCATGAACCAGACGGCACCAGAGCAGCTGACGATCTGGACCTTCGACTGGGTGCCGGAGGGGCCGCGGGGCTATGTGCGTGACCTGCGGCTCCGCTGGGCCTGTGAAGAAGCCGGACTGAGCTATCGCGTCGGCTCCGTCCCCTTCGAGGATCGCGGGGCCGAGCATCGTGCCATGCAGCCCTTCGGGCAGGTGCCTTACTTGACGGACGGGGATGTCAGCCTGTTCGAAAGCGGCGCCTGCCTGCTGCACCTCTCGGAGAAGAGCGAAACGCTCATGCCGCGGGAGAGGGCACTGCGGGCGGAAACCTTGTCCTGGGTCCTCGCGGCCCTGAACTCGGTCGAGATGGTCAGCGTGCCCTGGTGGTTCGTCGGACTGTCGTCCCCGCCGGAGAACCCCTTGGAGGGCTGGCTGCGGGCCCGTCTTACCGTGCTGGAAGACGTCCTGACAGCGCGCGACTGGCTGGTGGACGATCGCTTTACTGCGGCGGATCTGATCATGGCCGATGTCCTGCGTCCGCCTTGGATTCGCGCGATCGGCGACTATCCCGCAACCGAGGCCTACATCAATCGGATTTGCGCGCGGCCGGCCTTTGCCAAGGCGCATGCGGATCAGATCGCGCATTTCTCCAGGGCCGACGAGACCCGCGAGGCATGAATGGCGGCTTGCCGTTCCCGGGGAATGACCACAACGCATGGGAGGAGGAAATGATGACACTGACCTCGACTTCACGGTCCTGCATGGGGGCCCTGCAGGCCTCGGTTCTTGTCGGCGCGATGGCCGCCCCCGCGCTGGCGCAGGACAGGGAGGGCCGGGCCATGTCCGGGGACCTCGGGATCTATTATCAGGTTCACGGCGATCTTGGTTCGGGCATGGTGCCATTTCTCGTGCTCCATGGGGGCATGGGCACCATCGAAGGGGACTTCGGTGCCCTCTTGCCGTCCCTCGCCGCAAGGCGCCCGGTGATCGGGGTGGAACAGCAGGGCCATGGGCGGACGGGCGGACGTGACACGCCGGTCTCCCTGGCGGCAATGCGGGCAGACACCCTGGCCGTGCTGGATGCGCTCGATGTCGAGCGGGTGCACGCGGTGGGCTTTTCCATGGGCGGCATGCTGGCGCTGGACCTGGCATTGTCCGCACCCGAGCGGCTGGCCACGCTCACGGCGATCTCGGTCAGCCAGAACCTCGACGGAATGCATCCGGCCATCGCGGAGATGAACCGGAATCCGACGGCCGAGCCCTCGCCGGACGCGCTGGAGCAGCTGCCGAGCGAAGAGGATTTCGCACGCATGCAGGCAGGTTTCGCGGACAACCCGGATGGCCCGGAGCAGTTCGGGCGCACCTTTGCGCAGCTGCAGGCCTTCATGGTCAGCGGCTGGGGCTGGAGCGATCAGGAGCTTGCCACGCTCCCTGTGCCGACCCTGCTTGTCCTTGGCGACAGTGACTTCACCCCGGTCGACCATGGCGCGCATATGGCAGCGCGCACCGGGGCACAGCTGGCGGTTTTGCCGGACACCACACATCTCTCGATCACGAGCCGCTCGGATTGGCTGTTGCCCCTTGTCGACCACCGGATCACCACATCCGGAACCGGCGATGAAACATTTGACCGGAAAGGGGATAGGCCATGACAGGGCGCAAGGCCGCCGTATTCCTCTGGTTCGACACCGAGGCCGAAGCGGCCGCCGAATTCTATGCGGCCACCTTTCCGGACAGCCATGTGGACCGGATCGTGCGATTGCGGGGCGAGACGCCGAGCGGGCCCGCAGGCAGCGTTCAGGTGGTTGAGATGACTCTGCTGGGCTTGCCCTATGCGTTGCTGAATGCCGGCTCGCATGTGCGGCCCAACGATGCCTACTCGCTCCAGGTCTATACCGAGGATCAGGCCGAGACGGACAGGCTGTGGGATGCGATCGTCGACAATGGCGGTGAAGAGATCATGTGCGGCTGGTGCAAGGACCGCTGGGGCTTTCGCTGGCAGATCACACCCCGTGTCCTGATGGAGGCGCTGTCGCACCCGGACGCTGCAGCCTCGGCCCGCGCACAAGCAGCCATGATGGAAATGCGCAGGATCGACATCGCGGTGATCGAGGCTGCCTTGCGTGGCAAGGCGGCACCATGACCACGGGCCCGACGGAGATCATCGGGAGCGCGGATTGCGGAAACTCCCCCAAGAATGCATTCGTGCAGGACATCGCAATTGCCCTGGAGACCGGCGTCGCCTCGGTCGAAATCTTCGATCCGGAGATCACGTGGGCCCGGACTTCGACAAAGACGCTCGAGGGGCAGGCCGGGGTCCTTCAGGCGTTGTCTTCCACCCCTCAGGTGATCAGGGTCGTTGTCCAGCACGCAATCTCCCACGGCAAGATCGGCGCAGCCAACGGAGATACACTCCTGGCCAATGGGGTGAAGCGCCCATTCTGCCATGTCTTCGAATTCACCAACGGCAAGGCCAGAAGTGTGGTGTCGATCACGACCTACAGGTGAAGTTGCCCATGCCCAGTTGCCAACGGCTCAGGGCGAAGTCTGCGACCGGGCCTGTCCCGACCATGAGCACGATTATCAGCAGAGGATGAGGCGATAGTTGAACGGCTGCAGTGCGAAGCACACCAGCCTTTCGTCGCGCTTGTCTCGAATGTCAGCTCCGGGCCGAGAGCGTCATGGCGTCCTGCTTGGGAGGCCACGATTTCTGCCGCTGTGCCGCATGACCGATTCGCGCCCGGACTGACCACGCCGATCTCAGGTGGGTTTGCAGTGGCAGGCATGGGCGCGCCCGTCGGTACCGGCCCTCACCGGACATTCGAGCCAAGCGCGGCGAACGGCACGAAAGAGCCCATTCTTCCGGATGCTGCGGTCGCGGCCAATGGCCGCTGAGTGGAACTTTGAAGACGGTTGCCAGCGTTGCACTGCTTCTTGCGCCTCCTCAAATATAGGTATACCGATCTACCTACATTCAGGAGATTCGATATGGCCGCGCCAAGTAAGACACCAAAAGGATCTGCACATGATCGTCTCATGCAAGCGGCCATGATCCTGTTCTACAACCACGGCATCAGCGGAACCGGCATTGATGCCATTGTGGAACGCGCAGGCGTGGCGAAAAAGAGCCTCTACAACAATTTTGCTTCCAAGGCGGATCTGGTTAACCAGTATCTTGAAGCACGGCATGCAGAATGGTTGGCGCTCTATGATAACCGTGTGGCGACGGCAAGGGAGCCCTGTCAGCGTATCCTTGCGGTGTTCGATGCCTATCAGGATCACGCTGAATTTGCATATGAGCGGGGGTTTCGCGGTTGCGGATTATTGAACGCGGCGGCTGAACTTGAGGCCGGCGATGTTGGGCGGGCCGCTGTCAGGCGACACAAAGAACAAGTCGAAAGCATTCTTGCGCAGCATCTCTCGGAACTGTTGCCCGAAAAACCCGATCGTGTGGTGGCTTTGGCGGCGCAGATTGCCTTTCTGCTGGAAGGTTCGATGGCACGGGCGGGACTGGAGGGCAGCAGCGCGCGGGTGATCACAGCACGGGCGATGGTCGACGACATGTTGAAGGCGCTTTGAAATGATGCAGGGACAAGCTTGGGGAGTGGTCGCAATCCTGTTTTCGGCCGTCGTCTGGGGCACGACTGGAACGGCAGCAACATTTGCGCCCGATGTCAGTGCTGCCGCGATTGGTGCTGCTGCAATGGGCGTTGGGTCTGCTCCATTACTCTCGGCGCTTATCGAATACCTGCTGGACCGAAGAAATCTGACTTTACGGTGGTCCGCTGGGGCGCTTGTCGGGCTGATCGGAATGGGGCTGATCTGCGTCGCAGAAAATCTCTCCCACGGCGAAGTGGTTGGTGGAGACTCCGTCCCTTTAGGGGTTTTTCTGGGGCTGATTGGCGGGCTAACCTATGCTCTCTATTCTTGGAGCGCGCGGAAAATGATGCTGCAAGGCACGCGGTCATCGGTCGCAATGGGTGCTACATTCGGTCTCGGTGGCCTGTTGCTGATGCCGGTCCTGATCCTGACGGGGGGCACGTTTCTTGCATCTTGGACGAATGTGGCCGTTGGGATTTACATGGCCGCCGTGCCCATGTTTCTTGGCTACCTTGCTTTTGGGTTCGGGCTTGCCCGTGTGCAGGCGAGCATGGCGACAGTCATCACGCTGCTTGAGCCCGTCGTGGCAGCTGTTTTGGCTGTTCTAATTGTAGGGGAGCGGCTTCCCAACCTTGGATGGATTGGTGTGGCTATGGTTGTTGGGTGCCTTGTAATCATTGCGATGCCTATTTCGCTGGGCGGACGGTTCCGTGCAGGGCCTCAATTCGAGCAGCCCTGAACAATTGCTTAGGACTGGTAAGCGGTCACTGTGAGCTGGACTATGAACGGCAGAAAGGTCCCGCTCTGCCGACCTTCACCCTCCGAAAATGCTGCGCGATGGACGAATGACCGGTTCGACGAAGCTGCGCCGCAGCGCCCGGCTAAGAAGCGAACGGCAGCAACGGGCCGTCACCGTCGCCCAAGCCGTCCCAGTCTCGCCAGCTGCGCCAGCATTTTTGATCCCGAGTCTGCGGATCCTGTGCCGCCTCCGGAACCCGTCTGTCCCATGCCTTGCCGTACTGGCATTTGCTGTACGCCAAAGAACTGCCGCGCCCTGAGGGCTGCGTATTCTGCTCCACTGGCCCCGCCGATGAGGTAGCGATTGTAGGCCTGCTGGCTTCCCATGGCGGCGCGAGCGAAGCTGTAGCCGCCGCCGAGGCCACCGGAGAGGGCGGGCATCATGATGTTGCCGGAGATCGCGCGGACGATGAAGGGTGTTGCGATTATGAACCCTTTGGCCATGAGCACCATCATAAAGAAGGGTATGAGCGCGCCGATGTTGGAAGCTCCTTCCGGATCACCCAACTCGCCTATGAGAGCCGAGGCCACCCCGGTGATGGTCGCGAAGACCCCTGCGACCACGATAGGGTAGATCGCGAAGGAGATAAGCGCGGATAACCAGCGCGCGAAATAATCCTTGGTGACCTCGAAGAGGGTCAGGAAAATCATCACCGGGGCGATCCCGATCAGAAGCGCGATCATCAGTCGGGAGGCCACGAGGATGAAGGCGGCCAGTCCGCCGAGGATCGAGAGCAGAAGCACACCGACGATGTCGAGCATGGCGCCAGCCATCCAGTTCAGCTCGGACCCGGCAGCGTTCAGATAGTCGCCCAGCTCCGCGATCAGCCGGTCGAATTCTTCGGCGAAGGTGCCTGAGGGGCCAGGGCTGCCGCCGCCGACGGAGGCTACCAGCGCACCCGCGATACTGTCGATCCCATAGAGAATGGCAGACGAGAACGCGTTGAACTGCATCCAATTGGTCGCGAATATCCCGATGAGCCCGATCTTGGCCGCGAGCCAGAAGGCTGTGTGCCCATCCATGGCCCGGTATTGATAGATCATGTTGATTCCGACGAGGATCACCACCAACGTTGTCCCCAAAACCAGGAGCGTGCCGACCGTTGCCGCAACCGCACCAAACTGGGTCTCAGCGGCGGTGTCGAGATAGGCCTGGGAGGTTTCAACGAAGTAGGTGACGACGCTCATCGCGGGGCTGCCTTACCAATTACCTGCGGCGTCGCAGATGGCCCGGGCTTCCGGACGGGCGGCGTTGGCGCGGCGGTTGTAGCCTTCCGAGGCTTCGAGCATTTCCCATCGTTCGTCGCTCGCGTAGCTCTCCCGAAACACGGCCTCGGCCGCGTCCCAGGACGGGAACCGGGTCGCGCAGTCGCAGTTGCCGATCTCGACGACCCGCTCGAGATTCTGGGCGCGATAGATGTCCTGAACCAGAACCCGCTGATAGGCTTGGCGCAGGGGGATCTCCTGCATCCAGACGGGCTCGGCGGGCCGGTCCAGACAGACGTCAAAGCTGCGATCGAGGGTTGGCACTAGGTTGCGCTCGGCAACGGCGAAGGCAGGCGTCAGGCTTAGGGCCAGTGCGGCCAAGGCGAGGTGCTGCGCCTGCCTCATGCCGTGGCTCCAGCGGGTGTGGTTTCGCGTTTCAGGAAAACGGTGTGCCCGATATTGGCGAATTCTGAAGTGCTGATCGACACCACCTCCCAGCCTTCTGCACCTTTGGCATTCAGGCTGGCCTGCATGTCGGCAAGGCTGGTCTTACGAGTCATGGGAAAGGACAGGATATCGTATTCAAAGGTCTTCATGGGGAAATTCCAATCTCAGTTGCGCCGGGCAGGTAGAATTCGGTGATGCCGCGTTTGCCGTCATGGCGACCGGCCTGGATGATCACATCGATGGAATTTTCGATGTACTGGATCATGTCGGCATAGGTCATCGGGATCTCGGTCTTGAGTGCTGCGATCGCGAGGCGCTGCACGGCCAATTGCGGGGTTTCGGCATGCAGTGTGGTCATGGACCCGCCATGGCCGGTGTTGATGGCTTCCAGAAAGGTCATGGCCTCCTTGCCGCGCACCTCGCCCAGGATGATCCGGTCGGGGCGCATGCGCAGCGTGGCGGTGAGAAGCACATCGGCGGTCTGGAATTCCGCGTCACGATTGGCGATGAGGGTCACGGCATTTGGCTGGGTCGGTAAAAGCTCGGCGGCTTCTTCGATGGTCACGATGCGTTCCTCGGCCGGTACGTGAGAGAGGATCTTGCGCGCGGCGACGGTCTTGCCAGTGGAGGTGCCACCCGAGACGATCATGTTGAGTTTGTTCTCGACGCAGAAGGCCAGCGCATCATCGATCAAACCCGCGGCCACCACTGCGCGCAAGGCGCGCTTTTTTTCGACGCGCAGGTCTTCGAGCTTGCGCTCTTTTCCGTAGAGGAAATCGAGCGCAATGCCCTCGAGTGGCAGGCTTGAGAAGAACCGCAGGCTGATCGACATGGCCGAGAGCACGGCGGGCGGGGTGATGACCTGTGCGCGGATCGGGCGCCCCTTGTAGGTGATCGAAACCGAGACGATGGGGCGGTCCTTGCTCATCGTGGTATTGGCCGATGAGGCGATCTGGTTGCCGAGGTCCCTGACCTGAACGCCGGTCAGCCTCTGGTCCAGCGCGCGCATGAAGTGATCGCCCTGGAATTCGCCCCAGCAGGTGCCATCAGGGTTGATGCAGATCTCGATGACATCGTCGCGAGCGGCGGCGTCGATCCGGTCGAGCGAGGTTTCGAGATAGCTCAGCGACATGGGCTCAGAATATCTCCAGATCGCGGTCGACCATGACCGTGACGCGGGCGCCCTGGTCGACATAGATGACGGGGCCGATGGAGAGGTAATCGCCGATGACGCTGTCCGTCGCATCTGCCAGATCATCGCCCACGTCTTCGAGAACGTCGACGGCAGTCTCATCCTGGACCTCGGAGGCGGCGGCACCAGGTGCTGCCGAAATAAGCGAGATCAGGGCGGCCGACCCGAAACGCTCGGCGAAGCGTGTGTCTATGAGGCCGGTGACGCCAGAACGGCCCAGTTCGTCACCTCCGAATGAGCTGATCTGGACGGTCTGGCCCGCGGGCAGGATTATCCGGTCCCAGGCGATCGTGACGCGGCGCTGCGCGATATCGACGCCAGCGCGGTAGCGCCCGATGAGACGGGATCCGCGGGGGATCAATAGGCGCGCGCCATCGACGCTGTAGACATCCTCGGACACCACGGCACGGGTCTGGCCGGGCAGCGAGCTGTCGAGGGCAGTTTCCATGACGGCCTGGATCATGGTGCCCTGTAGAATCGTGTTGGAGGGATTGGCGATCACCTCGGCCTGCGTCACGGTGGAGGGCAACGCACCGTTCAGCACGAAATCCGTCACCTCGCCAAAAGTGCGTTCAGTCAGAGCCGTTTCATTCGCTCCGGATGCACCGCCAAAAGCGATGGTGGGCGAGGTGATGCGCCGCTCCTGGAAGGCGCGTTCCTCCGCGGCGCGGCGCTCCAGCTCGGCCATGCGCCGGGCTTCTTCCTCGCGGCGCAGTCGCTCTTGCTCGCGTGCGCGCAGCTCATCTTCCGTGGGGCCCGCTGGGGCGTGTTGGGGTCGGCTGGCCTCGAGTTGGGCCAGTTCCAGATCCATGCGGAGTTGCTCAAGGCTGCGATCCCGCGCCGTCAGTTCGTCCTGAAATCGTTGCTGTGCGGCTTCCGAGGCGGCTTGTAGCGCCGCGATCTGAGCGGTCAGCGCGTCGATCGCCTCTGCGGCGGCGGTGTCTTCCTCGACGACCGGTTCGGGGGCGTTGCGCAACTCCTCGATCTGAGCCTGCAGGGCGGTGATCTGCGCCAGAAGCTCCGCGTTGGGCTCGACGGGGTCTGGTCCGACAAACACAACCTCGGGCTCGGGCGGGGGCAAGGTCTCGATAGCGCCAAAGCCGTCCCCCTCGTTTTGGAAGACGTCCGGGGTGGCCGTCGGCAAGGCTTCCTCTTCGTCGGGCTGTGAGAGGAGATAGAGCAGGGCACCACCTGCGCCGATGACGAGGACCACGATCAGCGCGAGAAAGGGCGACCGGCGCTGCGCCGCTATGGGCGCGCGGGCACTGCCTTTCTCAAGGGCGGCGAGGCGTTTTTCCAGCTCGGTGTTCTCAGTATCGCTCATGAGGCGGCCTCCGCGGGCGGGATCGCCTCGATGCAGACCACCTCTTCGCCAAGTCGCAGGACCCATTGGCGGTTTACGCCGCTGACGCGGATCACGCCGTCTTCAGGGGTTTGCGTGTTGACCGTGCGCTCGCGGCCGCCCGCGTAGCGGAAGATCGCTGGCACAGGTGCGTTTCGCGGAAACGCGAAATATGTAAACGTCCCGTCATCCCAGATGCGGGTTGGCGTGAACTCGGTCCGCGCGCTGGCACCGTAATTGTAGTTCGGCGCTTGGGCGGCGATGGCCCGGGTCGGGCGCGCAGCGTCGTCAGGATAGCGGAACTGCACCACGTAGAAGGTCGGGCTGCGGACCTCCTGGACGTTGAAATAGTAGCTGCGCCTGTTCGTGTAGACGGTCACATTGGTATGGACGCCGCGCGCCACAGGCTTGATCGCGAAGGCCTGACCGCCCGGCACGCCATCGATCTCAAACCCTTCCGTGTCGCCCGCGATGATCGAGCGGATGCTTTCACCCTCACCGAATTCGACCGTGGTCACATGGGTAAGCGAGACGCTGAGGCGGTAGACCTGACCTTCTTGATATGTTGCCAGCCGCACGCGGCTGTCATTTGGACCACCGCGCGGGATCGCTTCGGCAAAGGCAAGGGCAGGCAGCAAAACAAATATGGCAGCAACAAAGACCTTATTGATCAAACTAATTCTCCAATCTGTCGGAGCGGATGGAATATTCGAGGACGGTGAAGCCGAATGGATTGGTCCAGACCTCATCGATGGAGCGGCGGGTCTCCGGGCGGAACTCGAAGAGAAGCGTCGCAGTGAAGAGGCCGGTCTGGGTGCCGTTAATAGACGTCAGGCGCTTGCGCAGGCGGACCGTCGCGCGGTTGGTTCCGATCCGGTTGATGCTAAGGATTTCCACGTCGAGCCGAGCATTGGGGCCATAGACCGTCGGCGGGTAATTCTCGTTGGCGCTGTTCCAGATCTGGCGCAGACCGCTCTCGGCGGCCCCATCCGAGCGGCGCAGGACGCTGCGGATGCGCAGATCGTTGTCGAGCTGGTTATAGACCTCCCGGTCGGTCACATAGCGGAACACCTCCGCCTCGATGATCGCCTGGTTGGCGGTCACCGAGGAGGCGCCCACCGAGGCTTCGGGGAGTGCAAAGCCGGTGGCGGGATCATAGGGGACAACGACGGGGGGCGGGTCGACATCGAGGATCGAGACAGCCGCGGCACTCAGACAGCCGATGATACCGAAGACAAGGCCCATCAGGCCAAGGCGTTGCCAGAGCCGTTCGCGGCGTAAGGCACCATAGACCAGTTCTTCCTCGATGATTTCTTGTTCAGTCGCCACCCGTCATGCCCCCACGATCAGTCTGCCCGGAGGTCCGGTAGCGTGAAATCCATGAAGCGCTGCTCTTCGGCGATGGTGGCGGCATCGATCACGCCGCCCGTGCCATCGCCCACGGTTTGAATCGCTTCCAGCTGCCACATTGCCACGAGGGCGATGGCCAATTCAGCTGTCACGCGCGTGTTGAGATCGACGCTTTGCTTGAGCTCTTCCATGTCGTCGATGAGCCCGACAAGGCGGTCTACCCGCTCGAGCGACTGGCCGGCATCTTCATAGCTGTTCTGGGCGGCGGCTGAGACGAGTGCGCCGGTTGTTGCCTGCGTGGCCACACGGTTGGCCCCGGGATTGCCGCTGGTGGCCATTTCCGAGAGCGTGTCTTCATCGAAGCCGAGATCGGCCAGCACCCGGTCCATCTGGGTTTCGATCTCCCCCGCGCCGGAGCCCGAGAGGCCCGAGAAATCCCCAGTCTTGATCGCCTCAATCGTGGCTAGGATGTCCCCGAACTCCTGGTCGAGCAGACCGTTCAATTCATCTTCCATTTCCGTCCGGATGATTTCGGGAAGCTCGGCAAGTCGGGTGAGGGCCTCGTAGGTTCGTTGCAGCTCCGCGAGTTGGTCCGTGAGAAGGCCGAGCTGTTCGCGGAGCTGCGTCAGCTGCTCGTTTTGCAGGATCTCGTCTTCGATCATCTGTCGCAGCTGCTGGATATTTTGCGCGATGTTCTGGGTGTCGACGACCGGTACACCTTGTGCTGCGGCAGGGGGTAGGGCGCTGAACTGCAAGCCAACGCCAAGTGCCGTGGCCAAAGCTGTCCTCAAGAGCAGATGTCCCATCATTCAATCTCCCTGATCGTAAAATCCATGAACGCGCCTTCGGCCATGCGGGCGCTGGCCTGGGCCAGCTCTTCGGCAGAGAGGACGCGGGTGCGTGCCGCCTGAAGCCGGATGCGGGCGGCCACGAGACGCACCAGTTCGGCGCGGGCATAGGTGTTGAGTGCGACGCTCTCCTGCACGTCCTCGGTTTCGGAAATCCGTTCGACGATATCGCGGATGCGCATGGCGGCTTGCCTGATCGTGGCTGGTGAGTTGCTGCCATAAAAGGCCGCGCCGTGCCCAGTGAGCGAGAGGTTGGCATTGGCCAGAAGCGCGGGGTCGATCGTGCCAAGCGCTTCGATTCCGCCGATACGAGTCAAATAGAGGTTATAGCGTTCGGGGATCACCTGGACGTAGTGCTGGGTCTCGCGGAAGGGTGGCACGCCGCCATACTCGAAGACCCGGCCGGGTCCGGCGTTATAGGCCGCAAGGGCGTTGATGATGTTGCCATCGAAGGTGTTGAGTTGTGTCGCGAGATAGCGTGCACCGCCATGCACCTGCAGGTAGGGGCTGTCATAGTATTCCGGATTGATGCCCAGATCGCTGGCGGTACCGGGCATGATCTGGGTGAGACCATAGGCGCCGACGGGAGACCGTGCCCCAATCGTAAACCGGCTTTCCTGCCAGATCAGCGCTTGCAGCAACGCGCGCCACTGGACGGGCGAGAGCCCTGCGCGGCCAACACCCGCAAAGCCGCTGGTCTCCTGGGCGACCCGGATGATGAGCTGCTCGATGGTCTCAGACGCATCCCCGAACATCTGCGCACCGCCGCGATTGGGATCGATCTCGCCCGTTCCATAGACGGCTTCCACGGCGCGGTCGGGATCGCCGCTGCCGCTTTCCAGCCCCGAGACCATAGCCGGCAATCCCTGACCGCCGAAGCTGGTCTGGGCATCGAGGATGCGTCGGAGGGTTTCCAGCTGCTCCCGTTCGATCTCGGCGATGAGTTCGCGCACTGCAAGCTTGTCGGCCTGAAGGGCCAAGTCTGCTTCGCGATCGCCGGTCTCGACGATGTCACGCGCGGTCAGCCCACTGTCATTGGTCGGCACACCTTGGGACAAGGCGAGACCGGGCAGCAGGCAAAACGCCAGGATATGAGGCAGGCTAGACTTCAATGTCGCCCTCCGGGGTGCCAAGGGGCGTGAAGTCACAATCAGGCGCGACGGTTGCCGTGGACGCAAGGAATGTGAAGCAGTTCGCCTGCGGCTCCCGGTACTGGGTGCAGGAGGCCAGTGCGCCGAGCGCAGCCAAAGCGATAAGAATACGGATCATGAAAGCCTCCAGAAGTCTGGGCGGTCGCGGTAATCGGGGCCGACGAGCGCTTCGCCCTTTTCCATACCGCCAAGGATGGTGAGATTGGGTCCAAGCGCGCTCAGATCGGCATCGACGACGATCGAGCCCTGATCGTCGCGGATCAGCGCCAAGCGGCTGTTGCTGCCCGTGTTGAGAAGGACGTCGAGCTCCTTCTCCGTGAGGTTCAGCATGGCGTAATCCGCAGGCTGCGCGCGGATATTGGGCAGCAGGATCTGCGTCGGAACGGCTTCGACGATGGTCTTGCCGGTCCGGGTGCGCTCAAGCTGGCTGGCATATTGCGTCATCATCACCGCGACGGTGTTCTGCTTGCGCGCAGTCACGAGCCAGTTCGACAGCCGTTCGGCGAAATATGCGTTGTCGAGCGCCTTCCAGGCCTCGTCGATCACGATGATGGTGGGGCGGCGATCCTCGATCTCGCGCTCGACCCTGCGGAAAAGATAGGAAAGGACCGCCATCCGCTCCTTGTCGGCCTCGCTGTCGAGAATGCCGGTCAGATCGAAGCCCACGACATCGCCTTTGAGCGAGAACGTGTCCTCGAGGCTCTGCCCGAAGATCCAGCCGTAGCGGCCGTCTTCGGTCCATTCGATCAGGCGCTGATGCAGATCGCCGTCATCGTCGGTGGAGACAAAGAGCGATGCGAAATCCCGCCAGTTCCGCAGGGCCGGATTGGTGGCCTGTGCATTCTGGCGCACCACTTCCTGGATGCGATTGGTCTGTGCCGGTGTGAGCGGCTTGTCAGCGCGGTAAAGAAGCGTAGCAAGCCAGTCCGAGAGCCAGGCGGTGCCCCGCGCATCGGTCTCGGTCCAGAGCGGATTGAGACCCGTGGGCTGACCGGCGTTCAGGGAGGCGTAGCGCCCGCCATTGGCGCGCACCGCCATCTCCATGCCTAGGCGGTAGTCGAAGACGAAGATCCGAGCGCCTGCACGACGGGCTTGGGTCATCAGGAAGGCCGACAGCACCGATTTGCCCGACCCGGGCCGCCCCATGATCAAGGTATGACCGCTGGTCGGTTCTTTGTCGGGTGAGCCTTGTTCGTGATAGGAAAACCGGTAGGCGCTCTGCTCCGGCGTGGGGAGATATGTGACGACCCGACCCCAGGGGGTTGTCGCGGCAGGTTTGCCAAGCTGTGTCCGGTGGAAGGCCGCGAAATCCGCGAAGTTGCGATTGGTGACGGCGCTGGCGCGGACGCGCTTGGGCTGGTTGCCGGGATGCTGGCTGAGGTAATGCGCCTTGGCCGCGACCCGCTCGCCGATCATCTTCACGCCTTCGGTCGCGGCGGCATTCACGATCTCGGCGCTGAGCGTTTGCAGCTCTTCGAGCGTTTCGCAGAAGAGCGTCACGACCATGTGGTGCTCGCCAAAGCTCTGGCGCTTGGCCTCGAGATCATCGGCGGCGATGTCGAGCGCTTCCAGGAGCGAGAGGGCCGCATCCTGGCTGGCCTGCATCTGGCGCTTTTGCCGCTTGATGCGGCCCGCCATGAGGTTCGAATTGATCGGTGTAAAGGAATGGGTGACGATCATGTCGACCGGCAGGTTCAGCATGTCGAACATGGTGCAGGAGGTGGCCTCAGCATATTCCCCGATGGTGAAACTCTTGCCGTAGCGATGGCCCACGACGCCTTCGGAAAGCTCGAAATGGTCGCCGTGGAACGTCACGCGGGTATTGGCGACGTTGAAGGACAAAAAGCCATAGGTATTGGCAGGGTAAAGCGGCAGCTCTTGCCCCGTGTTAAGCGCGCCCAGAAACCCCACCAACTCCCCTGATGCGGCTGACAGCAGGCGCGGTTTGAGTTCTGCGAGGCCGGACAGGAAGACGTTCACGGCCTCGCCCAGGCGCTGCAGGCGTTTGCGGGTCTCCTCTCTCAGCCGGTCCGGCGCGCTGCGGCTGAGGAACGGGAGGAGGCTTTTCGGAGGCGGGCGGTGAATGACGGTGAGCGTCAGCGTCTTGTCGCGCAGCCCGCTGGTCTCGAGTTTCGCGCGCCAGCGCCGGTCGACCTCGCCTGCGAAGCTGTCCTCACGAATTGGGTCCAGATCCGGTCTGATGGCCTTGGAGACCTTGTGGACGTAATAGCTGAATTCCGGCCCGAGCTGCGCGACGATGCGGGCAAAAAGTGCCGTCAACTTATCGAGATAGGCATCGTCGGTCGTGTAGCTGTTGATCCCCTCGAGCCGGATGCACCGGAAGAGCTCGTTCACCCGTGTCCGCACGGTCTGGTCGTCAACGAGGCTCACATAGGGCAGCATATGCGCGAGGCGGGTCTCGCGCGCATACCAGTCCGGCGTCATTGTGCGGGGGTCGAGCGCAGCATCCCGAGCTTTATCAGGGCGCATAGCTGTCCCCGCCATGGATGCTGCGGTTTCGCGTGGGTGGCGTCTCCTGCAGCGCGGTCATCATCAGGTCGATGAAACGCGGGTCCCAATCGGCGGCCTTCCAAAGCACCGGGTAGAGCAGGGCGGCCACGCCCAGCACCGCGATGTGCTGGACCCAGACGAACAAGAGTACCGAGCCGAAGAGCCAGACCATCGCGTACATGATGGGCAGGCCCAGAAGCTTGGGCGGGCGCACGAGGCCGAGGAAGAGAGGCGCGCGCTCAGCCACCGGCAAAGACTGCGGCAACGATGGTGGGGGCGGCCGCGACACCAGCGATGCCCACGAGGACCCAGAGCGCCTGACGCAGGTCGATGATGTTGAAGAACCAGCTCAAGAAAATGCCGAGGACCGCGAGTGTGGCGATGACCACACCAAGAGGTCCGGTCAGCGCATCGACAATGCCTTGCAACAAGCTTTGGATCGGGGAGAGATCGATGCTTTGTGCAAGGGCGGGCTCGGCAATGAGCAGGAATAGCGCCAGCGAGGCGACAAAGAGGTTTGAAATCTGTCTCATGAATTTGTTCCTTCCAATCGGGCCGCGACGGCCATGACGCGGGTCACGTGGTTCTGGGTTCCTCGGTAGGGGGGAATGCCGCGGTACTGGCGCACCGCGTCGGGTCCGGCGTTGTAGGCCGCCAGCGCCAGGCGCGGATCGCCGAAGCGCTCCAGCATCATCGCGAGGTAGCGGGCGGAACCGTCAAGGTTCTGCAGCGGTTCATGTGGATCGACGTCGAGATCACGCGCGGTTTCTGGCATCAATTGACCCAGACCAATGGCACCTGCACTTGAAATCGCATCCTGCCGGTAGGCGCTTTCCACCTCGATATTGGCCCGGTAGAGAGCCAGCCAATCCGTGACGGACAGTCCCGCGCGGCGCAAACCGGGATGGCTGGCATAACGCAGGGCCGTTGCCTCGATGCCCAAGAGAACGTCTGCGCGGGGCAAGGGCGCTGGCTGGGCGAACGCCGCAAACCTCAGCGCGTCAGGCTCGTAACCTTCTTCAGTCTCACCAAGAATGGCCAAACCATCGGACGCCGATCCCTGACCAACGCCGTCATTGTAGTTCCGGGCAAAACCGCTCTGAGACCGGGACGGGGTCAGAGAGCCGTCGCTCTCCATGACCAGAACCATTTGCGCTGAGGCTGGCGCGGCGACCAGCCAGAGACAGACGAGATTAGTTGCCAGTGCCCTTGTCTGATGGGGCTTTGTCTGACGGCGCAAGTTTGTGCGTACGGCTTGTACCCGCCTCAAGCGGCAGGTCGACATGTGCAAAGCCAAGGCCAATGAAGAAAGACACCACGCCGGAGATCGTCTTGAACTCGCGGATCTTGATATCGTTGTAGGTCGTCCGCGTGCGGGCGGTGACGAGGAGCTTTTCCACCCCGTCATCAGAGACAACGCGCATGATCCAGACCCCGTAATAGCTGGGGCCTTTTTTGTGTGCCGCCTCCTGGCACAGGATTTCTGCGCTATAGCCGCTTTCCACGAGCTCGCGGAACCTGGCTTCCGTAACCACATTTGGTGCTTCGATGTCCCAGTTCATGGCCCGGCTCACGCTATCTCCAATGGCGTAACCCCGGGCATTCCCACTTGAAGCCCAGAGTTACGATAGTATATTAACAACCGCAAGATGTAATATCGTGCTTTGGCTGTAGTTTAGTCACGCAGACACTAGTCACGGGCAGTGTCCGCGATCAAGGAGATAACAGGTTTGAGAAACCCAAGGTTGACATGCATGCCCCCATTGCAAGCTGTGGCCGTCCTGATCTGCGTTCCCGGGCCGGTTTTGGCGGAATCCTGCGTCGCGCCACCCCGTCCATTCCTGCCAAGCGATTCGCAGGCGGCGCGGGACTATGCGGACATCATCCGCGGTGACTTCGAAGATTACATCCAGGATATCCAGAGCTACTTCCGTTGCCTCGACGGCGAACGGGCCCGCGCCTTCGAGGAAGCGCGCGAAGTCAGCGAGGACTATGGCCGATTTCTGCAATTGGTTGGGGATTGATGGGCTACCTCGGGAGCATCAGACTTGCAGCCCATGGAAACCAGACGCCGATAACACCCTCAACTATCTATTTTTTAGATAACAGATTTCATCCGCTAGCGACGTCACAAAAGGTATGTGACGCGTGGCAAAGACAATCAGAAGCACGGGACAGGTGGCACTCTGCCAGGCTTTGGTCGACGCCCGCATTAAAGCGGGCCTCGGTCAGGAAGACTTGGCGATCAGGCTCAAGTGCCATCAATCCCTCGTGGCGCGCATTGAAAGCGGCCAGCGCCGCGTGGACGTCGTTGAACTGGTCGTTCTCGCCCGCGCCATCGGCTTTGACCCTTTCGAGGTTCTGGCGATCGTTGAAGCCGCCACGGAGCCCGACCACCGAATTTGAGCTATTTCATCTATCGAGATCACGGGGGCTGACTTCTCCCAGTTTGAAT
The DNA here is from genome assembly GCF_011059185.1 of Paragemmobacter kunshanensis. Taxonomy (GTDB): domain Bacteria; phylum Pseudomonadota; class Alphaproteobacteria; order Rhodobacterales; family Rhodobacteraceae; genus Paragemmobacter; species Paragemmobacter kunshanensis. The sequence continues at coordinate 42,819 of NZ_JAALFE010000024.1, forward strand.
ATCGGAACCATGAGGAAGAACAGTTAACCGATATTAACGAAAACCGGCATGGCGCTGCAGCAAACGCTTTTGAAGCCTAAACTGCGATCCGCAAAGCCCATTTGCAGGAAGTTAATAAACAGTGAATGAAGAAAAGGTCGAAGGCGTCGCAATTGCCAATTTGATTGCAGCCGATGAAGAAACCATTGTCGGCTGGGTTTATTGCTGGAACACAGGTGCTCTGGCAATCCGGTGGGACATGCATGGCCCACAGCGCGTCTCAAAGATATACCCGGATCTCTGCGATGCCGATAAAGCTGAAATCGACTTCGCGTCTCTCACGCAGCTGCCCTGTCGCAAAGGCTGACATGATAGAATATGGCCTTTATGGCCCTCGATTGTGTGGTTTTTCCTGCATTCCAGGTTTGATTTCATACAGGCTCTGCGCGACGTCGCTGCGCCTCAACAGTCAGTAATTGACCTGCTCGAAGCCGTAATTTCCGCTATAGTCACGCCACTCCACGAAGACGGATCTGTGATAAATGCTCGGGCAGTGCTCGCCCCACCGCTCGAGACCGGCATGCGCAGCAGGCAGCGCTGCGGGTGACGACGTATTCCAAGAAAAATCGCCCTGGATCCCGTAGGTGCCGAGGACAACGACGGCACTGCGGTTGCAGTCGCCATCTCGCCCGGATTCGTGCTGTCGGGCATAACGAACGTCAAAAACGCGAATGGAGCGCACGAAATTGAATTCCGGCCCGCTGATATCGATGTCGGCGCGGTCTTCTACGAGCTGGAGGGCGTAATCAGCCCGCACGAGGTTCCCCCAGACAGCGTCGGAGCCTTTCAGCCCGAGCATTCCGCCTGCCTCGGCTGCCTGATCGAAGAGCGGGGCTGAAGAGTTTGGTGGGGTTCCTGAACCACCATATAGGGCATCGAAGATCCGGTCCGTGGGGCGCGACCTGGCAGGCCCATCGTAAGACGCACCCATGGGGCAGCGCCAAATCTGCAGCGGCGGCTCCACCGGCCAAGGTGTGATGCGCCGGATGAACTCGGCCCGCGCGCGTGCGCATGGCACGGAAGCCGGCCACCCACCGGACAAACACAGCAGGATGGCGCAATCGATCTGATAGGTTTGAGCGCGGGCTTGCGTCGGAACTGTTGGCCCGGTCAAGGCGAGAGCTAAAAAGGCCGCCAGAGGGAGGTTTTTGAATTCGAAACGCATCGCAAGGACCCTTGACAATCTTCACCCAGCATACATACGAAAATATACTATTGCAACATTGATGATGCGTGTTGCGGTTGCGGCGGTCAGCAAGATCGCGAGGTGACAACGTCGCCCAGCAAACCTTGGGAAAATCCATGCGTTCCAGCGATTAGCCTTGATCGCATTGATTGCGATGATTACACTCCTTTCAGGAGGAGATCATGGCAAGCATTACCATCCGGAACCTTGACGATGACGTGAAGCGGCGCCTTCGCATCCGCGCGGCCGAACATGGCCGTTCGATGGAAGAGGAGGCGCGCGAGATCTTGCGCCACGTCGTCGGCGAAGCGAAGCCCTCCCACGATCTTGCCGCGGCCATCCGCGCACGGGTCGCGCCTCTGGGCGGCATTGATCTGGACCTTCCGCAGCGAGAGGCCATGCGTGAGCCACCCGCATTCGACCGGGCCTGACGCATGATCATCCTCGACACGAACGTCATCTCCGAGCTGTTGCGCCCGGCCCCGGAGCCCAGGGTCGAGCAATGGCTGTCGGCCCAGGACGGGTTCAACGTCTATCTGACCTCGATATCGGAGGCGGAGTTGCGCTACGGTCTCGCGATCATGGGGAACGGCAAGCGCCGCGCCGCGCTGGTTGACGCCGTGGACCGGATCTTGCGCGAGGACCTGGCCGGTCGGATCCTGCCCTTCGACAGCGCCGCCGCGCTGTCCTACGCCTCCATCGCCGCTGCACGACGGTCCGCCGGGCGACCGATCGCCCAGGCCGATTGCCAGATCGCATCCATTGCCCACGCCTGCGGCGCCACGGTCGCCACACGCAATACGCCTGACTTCGAGGGTTGCGATATCGACCTCATCAACCCCTGGACTGCCGCATGAACGCCGTTGAAATCGAACAAGCCATTTCCGAACTTGCCGAGCAGCCCTTCGACGCGGCAGAGTTCCCCTATGCCTTCCTCATGGCCTTCGGCAACAAGGACACGACCATCAAGCGGCTGCGTACCGGCGCTTCGAACAAGTCCGACCTTGGCGGCGTCCTGCAGACCAACAACATCCATCTTGCGACCTGTGCCACGGGTGACATCGCGGCGACGCTCACCGCCCTTCGCGACAGCCCCGCCACCACCCGCGCCAAGGCGAAGTTTATCCTCGCCACCGATGGCATCGACCTCGAGGCTGAGGACATCACCACCGGCGAAACCATCGCCTGCCGCTACTCCGATTTCCCCGACCATTTCGGCTTCTTCCTGCCGCTCGCCGGTATCTCCACCGTCAAACAAATCCGCGAAAGCGCCTTTGACATCCGCGCGACCAGCCGCCTCAACCGGCTCTATGTCGAGCTGATCAAGGACAACCCCGACTGGGGCAGCGCCGAAAAACGCCACGACATGAATCATTTCATGGCGCGGCTGATCTTCTGCTTCTTTGCCGAAGACACCGACATCTTCGTCAGCGACAACCTGTTCACCGCCACCATCGACCAGATGGCGAACCGCGACGGGTCGAACACGCACGAAGTCATCGGCGAGATCTTCCGTGCGATGAACACCGCCATCCCCAAACGGGCCGAGGCCAAGCTGCCCCGCTGGGCCGACACCTTTCCCTATGTGAACGGTGGCCTCTTCTCGGGCAGCACCGATGTGCCGCGCTTTTCCAAGATCGCGCAGCGCTACCTGTCCCATATCGGCAGCCTCGACTGGACGCAGATCAACCCCGACATTTTCGGGTCGATGATCCAGGCCGTCGCGGATGAGGAGGAACGCAGCGTCCTCGGGATGCACTACACGTCCGTGCCGAACATTCTGAAGGTGCTGAACCCGCTCTTCCTTGATGATCTGCGGGCAGAGCTGGAGGCGGCGGGCGACAACGCGCGCAAGCTGGCCAATCTGCGCGCCCGCATGGCCAAGATCCGCGTGTTCGATCCCGCCTGCGGGTCGGGCAACTTCCTTGTCATCGCCTATAAGGAAATGCGCGCACTGGAGTATGAGATCAACAAGCGGCGAGGAGAGCCGTTGCGGCGCACCGACATTCCCCTGACAAACTATCGCGGGATCGAACTGCGGGATTTTTCGGCCGAGATTGCGCGACTGGCGCTGATCATTGCGGAATACCAGTGCGACGTGACCTATCGCGGCCAGAAAGAGGCGCTGGCCGAGTTCCTGCCGCTGGACGCGCAGAACTGGATCACCTGCGGCAACGCCCTGCGGCTGGACTGGCTGTCGGTCTGCCCGCCCACGGGGACGGGGGTGAAGTTTCAGGCCGACGACCTTTTCATGTCGCCGCTGGATCAGGCGCAGATCGACTTCGCGAATGAGGGGGGCGAAACGTATGTTTGTGGAAACCCCCCTTATGTCGGCGACAAATATCAGACCAAGGAGCAAAAGGACGATCTGAACGCGCTGCTACCAGGAAACAAAAAAGTACGTGCAATTGACTACATCGCGGGTTGGTTCTGGAAGGCATCGGACTTCATCAAGTATGGCGGCTGTTTCGCGTTTGTTTCTACAAACTCGATTTGCCAAGGTGTCCAAGTTCCGTTGATCTGGCCCCGAATTTTTCAGAACGGACAAGAAATATTTTTCGGACATCAGAACTTTCTTTGGGGCAATAATGCGAGCAAGAATGCTCAGGTCACCTGTGTGATCGTTGGGATCGCCGCTGTTGGTGAACGGTCCAAAGCTATTTATGGAGCTGACTTCATGAAGTCAGTCGAAGCCATAAATGCATACCTCACCGAAGGGGCCAATATTATTGTTGAACGTGCCTCTGAACCAATTGCAGAGATAGCGACAATGTTCGGCGGCAACATACCGCGGGATCAGGGCAACCTGTTACTGTCGCCTGACGAAGCGAACGATCTCTTGGAAGCCTTCCCTCAGGCATCTCCTCTCGTGAAGCCAATTGTAGGATCGAGCGAGTTCATCAATGGGCAACAAAGATATTGTCTTTGGATTGAAGATCACCAAGCAGAACTTGCATTCTCAATACCTCCGATTGCGGAACGTTTGGAGCGCATTCGAATCTACCGACAGGGTGGGAGCGAGCGCGGCAAAGCGGGCTTGCTGACGCCGTACAAGTTCGAGCGAACAATCATTGGAGAAGTAAACCCACATTCTCCAAGTAAGTCGCTGATTTCGCTGTCGTAATCGTGATATTTCGCATATAAATCATGGCGTTGACGGC
>NZ_JAALFE010000025.1 GCF_011059185.1 Paragemmobacter kunshanensis
CAACCCGGGCCTACTCCCATCGCCCGTCCCTGGGGCGACGTGATCGCCCGCACCTTCAAGCTGAAAGGATGATCTTCCATGACCACGCTGACCGAAGGCAGACACGCGGGCGGCTTCCTCGTCTGGGAAGCGTCGCGCGACTACACCCGTGACACCGTCACCCTCACCTCCGGCGCGGGCAAGCTCGACCCCGGCACGGTGCTGGGCAAGATCACCACGGGCGGAAAATTCACCCAGCTTGCCCCCGCCGCGTCGAATGGCAGCCAGAACGCCGCCGGGATCCTGTGGGGCCACGCTGACGCAACGGCCGCCGATGCCGCTGCCGTCGTGGTTCTGCGCGGCCCGGCCATCGTCAACCGCAATGACCTCATCTGGCCCACGGGCGCGACGGAACCGCAGATCGCCGCCGCCACCGCGGCGCTGGCCGCGCTTGGCATCCTGCTGCGCTGAACTCTTCATCGAAAGGACATCCCCATGGCGACCATGGACATCTTCGAAGGCGATGCCTTCTCGATCATCGAACTGACCCGCGCGCTGGAGAACATCCCCTTCAAGCCCGCGATCCTCTCGGGCGCGAACCTCTTCGGGCCCCGCGGCGTGCGTGCGCGCACCGTGGTCATCGAGAGCCGGGACGGCACGCTGCAGCTGATCCCGTTCTCCGAACGCGGCTCGGCCTACGAGAGCCAGGTGCCGGAACGCCGCGAGATGCGCGCCTTCGTCGTGCGCCAGTTCAAGAAACAGGATGTGCTCTGGGCCTCCGAGATTCAGGGCATCCGCGACCACGGATCGGAAACCGCGACCCAGCAGGTGCAGACCGAGGTGGCCCGCAAGCTCGGCCGGCTCCGGAACGACGCCGAGGCCACCTTCGAGTTCCACCTCTTCAACGGCATTCAGGGCGTGGTGAAGGACCCGAAGGACGGGGCGACGGTGGTCAACTACTTCACAGAGTTCGGCATCACGCCTGCCACCGAGGTCGACTTCGACCTCGACAACGCGAGCCCCGCGTCGGGTGCGCTGCGCAAGCGCTGCCAGGCGCTGATCGAAAGCGTCGAGGACAGCCTTGGCGGGCTGGCCGCCGGTCAGGTCCAGCTGCGCGCCGAATGCGGTTCGGCATTCTTCGCCGATCTGGTCGCCCACAAGGAGGTGCGCGAGACCTATCTCAACACCGCAGCCGCCGCCGACCTTCGCGGCCGCGTGGGCGAGGAGGTCAGCTTCGGCGGCATCACCTTCCGCCGCTACCGGGGCGGCCTCGGCTTTGGCGTGCCGACCGACAAGGCCTACTTCTATCCCGAGGGGGTCGAGGGCCTCTTCGAGATCTACTTCGCTCCGGCCGACACCTTCGAGACGGTCAACACGCTCGGCTTGCCGCTTTATGCGCGTATGATCCCGGACCGTGACAGGGATGAATGGGTGCGCCTCGAGATCGAGAGCAACCCGCTGCCGATCTGCACCCGCCCGCAGGTGCTGCGTTCGGCGCGGCGGACGTGATGACGGCCTACCGGGCGCGGGGGCGGTCCCAGATCATGCCGGCAAGGCGTGGATCCGGGGCGAAGCTGTCCTTCGGGAACTCGATCCCGAGGCGCGGATGCTCGCGCAGCGCCTGCGCGCCGGTGGGGCCGATCCGGATGCGCCATGTCTGACGCTCGACCGGCTGTGGGGCGGCAAAGGCCCGGCAGGTCAGCACGGCAAGGTTCGCACCCCGGGCAGGATCGCGGACAGAGGCGTAGCGGATCACCTCTGCACCGATCGCGCGGGCCTCCTCGGCCAGATCCTGGCAGGCCGCGTATTCTGTGAGGTGGGTCCAGACAGCCTGATCGGTGGCCAGTGCCCCGGCCGTCAGGTCGACCGCCACGGGCGTTGCGACCTCTGCCGAGAAGGCGGTGTAGTCGGCCGCATCGTCGGGAAAGGGCGTCTCCGGGCTCTCGGCGTAGAACAGGAAGCGGTAGAACACCATTTCGGCCGCCGCCGTCTCGGGCGCCTCGGCCCCGTACCAGACGCCCGGTGTCAGTCCCGCCCGGCGGAACCGCGAACCCGCCGGATAGGGGCGATACCGGAAGGGCGTGGCCAGCAGATAATCGAGCGCGCGGCAGTCCTCCGGCAGGGGCGGCTTCGTGGCCTCGAGGATCTCCTCAAGCGCCGCCTGTTCGGCGAGGCTGTCGACAAGCTTCAGGGTCGAGACCCGATGCTGGGCCTCGACGAACCGCCATGCCGGGCCCGCGTAGGGCCGCGCCTCAGAGCGGAGCGCGTCTTGCGTCCAGATAGGTCGTGACATCGACAAGCCCCTGCACCTGCGTCATCCGCTCCACGGGCCGCGCCGCGAGCGCCGTGTTGGGGGCGGCCAGCCAGCGTCGCGCCACCGCCTCGTCGCCCCCGGTGATCGCGTCGAGCGAGCGGAAGGTCCGCACAAGAAGGGCCGCAAGCTCGAAGGGCTTCGAGCCCGGCTCAAGCAGGCTGTCGCCCCGTTTCCAGCGCGAGACGGTTGCCTCGGAGACGCCGACGATGTCGGCCAGTTGCCGGCCCGAAAGGCCAAGCCGGTCTGCCGCCCGCAGCGCGGCCTTGGTCAGCACGGCACCGGCTTCGGGGTTTCGGGCGATCTGATGGGAAAGGGTCATGACTTTCTCCTGTCTGAGGAAAACATAGTATCACTTCCTTTCTGAGGAAAGAGAAAACATGCCGGACGCCTTCTCCGCCGCGCTTGCGGCACTCTTCGCCGATCCGAACATCGGCCGGGACGCGGTCTACATCGCCGAGGGCGGCGCGCCGATCCTGGTGCGCATCGTCGCCCGGCGTGCCGATGCCGTCACCGACTTCGGCGATACCCGCCTCTGGTCCGAGACCACCCGGATCGACCTGCGCGTGGCCGAGGCGCCTAACCCGCGCCCTGGTGACCGCATCAAGATCGAGGGCGACGCCTTCCTCATCCAGGGAGAACCCGTCCGCGACCGCGAGCGGCTGGTCTGGACCGTCGACCTGCGCCCGGCATGACCGCGATGAAGCTGAAGCTCGACGTCGATCCCGACATCGTCGCGATGATGGCGACCGAGGTCGCGGCGGGGGAGCGGGCTGTCTCGGCCGCGATCCGCGAGGCCGGAACCGGGCTGAAGGCCGCTTGGCGGCTGCAGATCACCGGCGCGGGCCTTGGGCCCCGGCTGGCCCGCACCATACGGTCGGAGCAGTTCCCCAAGGCCACGCCCAGCCTTAACGCGGCGGCCGTGGTCTGGTCCAACGCCCCGGTCATCGTCGGCGCGCACGATACCGGCCCGCTGATCCGCTCGAAGAACGGCTTCTGGCTGGCGATCCCCACGCCCGCGGCAGGAAAGTCCCTGCGCGGCGGGCGTATCACCCCAGGCGAGTGGGAGCGCCGCACCGGCATGCGCCTGCGGTTCGTCTATCGCCGTCTGGGCCCAAGCCTGCTGGTGGACGAGGGGCGGCTGGACACGAAAGGCCGTGCAGTGGCGTCACGGTCGAAGACTGGCCGGGGCCTCGTGACTGCCCCGATCTTCCTGCTGGTGCCACAGGTCAAGCTGCCGAAACGGCTGGACCTGGCGCGGGACGCAGAGCGGGTGCATGATGCGGTGCCGGCCCTGATCGTGGCGAACTGGGCATCGTTGTCGAGTGCGTCCTAGTCATGGCGTTTTCGACCTACGCGCTGGCAGAAGATGTGTGCCGATTTGACTGATCGCCAGACCCAATGTGACGATGACAATGCTCGTCCATTGAAGTGTCGTTGGAACCTCGCCGATAACGACGGCGCCGATGAGAGTTGCAAGGGCCGGCATTGCAGGCGACAGAGCGGCCACTTGGCTACTCCCAAGGACTGAGATTGCAAAAGGATACAAGAACACAGCCACGATCCCCACTAGCCCCCCCTGATAGACGATCTGCAGTGCGATCGCCGTGGAATCGCCATCGAGAATGCCAAGGCCTCGGAACCAGAGATAAGCTGGCAGGAATAGCACCGGTGAGATCGAGCCCAGTATCACGAGGGCGGTTCTTGCGGGTACATTCCAATGGCGAACGAAGTAAGCATAACTTCCCCACATGGCTGCGGAGCAGAGAAATAGGGCGATACCGATAAGGTCACTCGTTCGCCAAGTGCCGCTTTGGTCCAAGAAAACAACGGCAAGTCCGCAGATGCAGACCAAGTTTCCGGACAACACCGAGCGAGGTGGCTTCCTGCCCTCGACCATGAAGGCAAGCAACATGACAACGAAAGGTTGCAGCCCGGGTACGAGCGCTGCACCATAAGCAACGGGGGCAAAGGTCAAACCTCCCAAGAAGACCGCGCTATAGGTCGCCCCGTTCAGCAGCGCGAGCATGATGGAGCGGCGAAGGCCGATCCTGCCGAGGATTTCCTTCAGCGTGAACATTCCAAAGGGCAACACAAGGATGGTCGAGACGAGAAAGCGCAGCGCAGTCTGGTCATAACCGTCGAGACCGGCTGCGGAACCGGCGCGTCCAACTGTAAACATTCCTGCATAGATGGAGATGGCACCAGCCGCGGCGAGATAGCCAAGAAGGGTGCGATCAGCCATGGTCGTCACTTCGAGCAGACGACGGGTTGTCGGACTGCCCCTGATGGCGACGCACCTTTGCGCGATTGCCACAGGTGGCCATGCTGCACCAGCGCCGTCGGCCGCCACGTGTGACATCAAGAAACATCCAGCCGCAAGCCGGACAGGCCCCAAGTCGCTCCACAGGTAACCGGAACAAGGCATCAAGTATCTGGAGCGCAATGACGCCCAGCAGGCTTTCATCTGACTCAATAGTCGCGGAGCAGGATGCGATGTCGGAAGGTGAAGCGAAGGAAATGCCTTTCCGTATGCTCTTAACTTGCTCCACGATCGCAATGATCGCACTCACCGAGGGATCCTGTTTCCGAACTCTGGCAAGCAAAGCCTCATGGGCCGCCTCTCTAAGGACCCGAGCGTCCAGCACGAGCCGCGCCCCGTGATCTTGGCCCTCGATTTGGACGACCTTCGTGGCGGGACGCAGTCCCGCGCGCTCTGCCCAGCTTCGAAGGTCTTCCACCGTCACCATCCGATCTTCGCACAAACTCGGATCAACGCGATGAGACAGCGTGTTGACGAAATCCAGCGCGGGGTGGTTGCCCACGAAGTGGCTGTCCAACCATCGGTCCATGGAGCGGCTCTCCCCTTGTGAAACCGTATAAAGGTATTTATAAGGTTACATTCGAACAAGCAAGAGGCTTACGATTGCACTACGATCTCGCGCACTGGGCGACCTTCCTGGCGACCGCTGTTTTCTTGAATCTTGCGCCGGGGCCCGACATGGCGTTCATCCTCGGTCACACAGTCAAGGGTGGGGCCAGGGCGGGAACGGCGGCAATGCTGGGCATCTGGACCGGCGCGCTCGGTCACGTTGTGCTGGCTGTCTCGGGGTTGTCCGCGATCATCGCAACTTCAGCCCTGGCATTCTCTGTCGTGAAATGGATTGGGGTTGCCTATCTGCTCTGGATTGGCATTCAGGCCATTCGCCATGCCGGCGGGACGTTCATCAACGAAGCGGCACCGGTTGGCTCGAGCTTTGGCCGAATATACTGGCAGGGGGTTCTTGTGGACCTGCTCAATCCCAAGGTCGCAATCTTTTTCCTCGCGTTTCTTCCTCAATTCGTCGTGCCAGGTGCTGGCCCGGTCTGGGCACAACTCCTCCTACATGGGGTCCTCATCATAGTTGTCGCGGCCGTAATCGAGCCGCCCCTTGTTTTGCTTGGCAGCACGCTGACGACTCCGCTGCGTAGTAGCCCGGGTTTGGCGAAGGCTCTGGATCGCACGCTCGGTGCTCTACTGATCGCACTTGCAGCGCGGTTGGCCTTGTCCAAGATTTAGTTTCGCCTCGCGAACTGACATTCGATCCAGCACGGCAATCCCGGGGCCGAGCCGAAGGTCGTGTGCCGCTGACGAAGTAAGCCCATAAGTACCGCAGAGACTAGCAACTCGGGCGCCGAGCCCCCATGCGTTCAGTCCAATGAGCCTTAGTGACTTGAAATGGCCACCCCCCGCGAAACCATCCTCGCAACGCTGCACGCGCGGCTCTCGGCGTTGCCCGCCACCACCCTGCGCGGTGATGTTCTGCCCGAGCGCGTGCCAAGCTCCGGCCTCCTGATCCTGCGCGACGGCGAGCCGGGCGAGCCCGAGGTCACGCTCTCGCCGCTGCGCTATCACTACCAGCACCGGGCCGAGATCGAGGCGGTCGTCCAGGGTGCGGCCCGTGACGCCGCCTTCGACACGCTCTGCGCAAGTGTCGGCGCGGCGCTTGCCGCGGACCGCACGCTGGGCGGCCTCTGCGACTGGGTCGAGGCGGAAGCGCCGCGTCCGGTCGATCTGGCAGTCGAAGGCGCTGCCAGCCTGAAAGCCGCCGTGATCCCTGTAATCCTGCACTATTCCACGGCCGATCCACTCGGCTGACCCCCTTCACCACAGGAGACTACGATGGCACGAGCCCATGGGGCGCGGGCGCAGATGGCGCTTGCGTTCGAGACCGTCTATGGCACAGCGCCCGCCTCGGGCTATCGCACGGTGCCCTTCGCCAGCACCACGCTCGGCTCCGAGCAACCGCTGATCGCCTCGGAACTGCTGGGCCAGGGGCGCGATCCTCTGGCCCCGATCAAGGACGCGGTCACCGCGGATGGCGATGTCGTCGTGCCGATCGACGTCGAGAACTTCGGCCTCTGGCTGAAGGCGGCCTTCGGTCAGCCGACGACCACCGGCACGACGCCCAAGACGCATACCTACCAGTCGGGCAACTGGACGCTGCCGAGCATCGCCGTCGAGACAGCGATGCCCGAGGTGCCGCGCTATGCGATGTATACCGGCTGCGTCTGCGACCAGCTCTCTTGGCAGATGGCGCGGTCGGGGCTGCTGACCGCGACCGCCCGGCTTGTGGCGCAGGGCGAGAACGTCGCCGCCACAACGGCCGCGGGCACGCCCACCTCGCTTTCGCTGCAGCGGTTCGGCCATTTCAACGGGGCGATCACCCGGAACGGCTCGCCACTCGGCAACGTCATCTCGGCCGAGGTCACCTATTCCAACGGCCTCGACCGGATCGAGACCATCCGCTCGGACGGGCGCATCGAGGGGGCCGACCCCGGCATGGCCGCGCTTACCGGCCGGGTGGAGGTGCGTTTCGCCGACAGCACGCTGATCACGCAGGCCATCGACGGCACGCCTTGCGAGCTGGTCTTCGCCTGGAGCCTCGGCGCCAACGCGAGCTTCACCTTCACCGCCCATGCCGTCTACCTACCGCGCCCCCGGATCGAGATTCCCGGGCCCCAGGGCATCCAGGCGACCTTCGACTGGCAGGCCGCCAAGGCTGTCAGCCCCGCCCGCATGTGCACCGCCGTCCTCGTCAACACTGTCGCAACCTATTGAGAAGGCAAGCCATGCTGACCCTCGATCTCATCAACGCGCCGCAATGGTGCGACCTCATCCCCGGCGTGCGCGTCCGGCTCCGCCCGCTCACCACCGCGCTGATGGTCTCGGCGCGCGGCGATCCGGCGATTGCCGATCTGTCCGAGGGGGCTGCGACCGAGGAAGCCGCGCTTGCCATGGCGAAGTCGCTGGCGCGGCGTGCGATCCTCGAATGGGAAGGGATCGGCGATGCCGATGGCAATCCCATCGATCCGAGCCCCGAGGCCATCGACGCGCTCCTCGACCTCTGGCCTGCCTTCGAGGCGTTCCAGACCCACTACGTTGCCAAGGCGCTGTTGCTGGACGCGGAAAAAAACGGCTCTGCGCCCTTGCCGACTGGTCCTTCGGCGGGGGCGAAGGCTACTGCACGGCCTGCGCAGGACCCTGTCCCGACTGCCCCGCACGGCTGAACCGGCCGCTGACGCTAGAGGGCGCGCAGGTCTGGGACCTGGCACAGCGCCTTGGTGGCCAGATTCGCGTCATCCCCAGCGCGGTGATCGGTTGGGACATGGGCGCGGCGCTGGCACTGGGCGCGGCCCTCGGCATTTCCCTGCCCGCCATCGCCGAACTGCTGCCCGCCCTAGAGGCGGTGATGGTCCGCCGCGTCAACGAACAGATCGCAGCGAACCGCGACTGAACCCATCTGGAGCCCCGATCCCATGGCCGAGAAACGCGTCTCCGTCCGGCTCGCCGCCGTGGGCGGCCGCCAAGTGCGCGCCGAACTGGAAGGGGTGGGCGAGGCCGGGGCAAAGGGCCTCGGACGTCTGTCACGCGAGATGGAACTGGCAAACACCCGGCTTGCTGCTTTCGCACGCCGTGCCGGGCTTGCCCTCGGGGCCGCTGCTGCTGCTGCCACGGCCTCGCTCGGCCTGATCGTCCGATCCACCGCCGAGAGCGCTGCCCAGATCCGGCAGTTCGCGCAGGTCGCCAATGCCACGCCCGAGGCGCTGCAGCGCTGGTCGGCCGGGGCACGCACGGTGGGCATCGAGCAGGAGAAGCTGGCTGACATCCTGAAGGACGTGAACGACCGGGTCGGGGATTTCCTGCAGACGGGCGGCGGACCGATGGCGGATTTCTTCGAGAATGTCGCCCCGCGCGTGGGTGTGACGGCCGATCAATTCGCCCGTCTGTCGGGGCCGGAAGCCCTGCAGCTCTACGTCGACACGCTGGAACGCGCAGGGCTCAGCCAGCAGGAGATGACCTTCTATCTGGAGGCCATGGCCTCGGACGCCACACGCCTGCTGCCGCTGCTGCGCAACGGCGGGGCCGAGATGGCCCGTCTGGGTGACCAAGCCTCCGACCTTGGGACGGTTCTGGACAGTGATGCCCTCGAAGCCTTGCGCCGTACGCAACTTGCGCTGGGCACAGTCTCGCTGGTCTTCGACGGCCTTCGGAACCGCATCGCCGTCGCCGTCGCTCCGACCATCGAGGCACTGGCCAATGCCTTCGTCGCCCTCGCGTCAGACGGTGGCATCCTGCGGTCGGCTATCGACACGCTGATCGGCAACCTCGGGCGTCTGGCGTCCTATGCCGCCACTTTCGCCGCTGTCATGGCGGGGCGCTGGGTCGCTGGTATGGCGGCCGCTGCTCTGTCCGTGCGCGGCCTCGCCACCGCTCTGGTCTTCCTGCGCGGCGCCCTGATCCGCACCGGCATCGGCGCGCTGATCGTCGGCGCGGGCGAATTGGTCTACCAGTTCTCGCAGCTGATCACTCGGGTCGGCGGCGTGGGCGAGGCGTTTCGCCTCCTCGGCGATCTGGCCCGCGAGGTCTGGTCCCGCATCGGCCTGTCGCTGGATGCGGCGCTGGCGCGAATGGCGGCCGGATGGGAGGGCCTGAAGGCGGCCGGTCTCTCGGCGCTGGAAGGCACGATCGCAGGCGTTGTCAGCTTTGGCGACCGAACGGCCGCGATCTTCCAGGGGGCCTATGACGCCGCCGTGGCGATCTGGGGCAGCTTGCCCGGCGCCATCGGCGATTTCGCCTTCCAGGCCGCCAACGGGCTGATCTCCGGCGTCGAGGCGATGCTGAACGGCGTCGTCACCCGCATCAACAGCTTCATCGAGACCCTGAACGCGGCGCTGGCGCTGTTGCCGGAATGGGCCACCGGCGAGGGCGGGGTGCGGATCGGCATCCTCGATCCGGTGGAACTGGGCCGCATCGGCAATCCCTTCGAGGGAGCCGCGACCGCAGCCGGTGCAGCCGCCGCCGATGCCTTCTCGGCTGCGCTGTCGCGGACCTATCTCGAGCCACCCGATCTCGGGCTTGGCGCGATGGCCGACGATGCCCGCGCCCGTGTCGACGGATACCGCGAAGCGGCCGGGATGCTAGCCGATGCCGCCGGTCGGCCGCTCGCCAGCTGGCAGGCGCTGAAGGATGCGGTGACCGGCACGGGGACCGAAGCCGAGACCGCACTCGCCGATGCAGCCGCTTCTGCCGGTGCCCTCACGGCCGGGCTTAATGACACCGCCACCGCCGCCGAGGGTGCTGGCGGCGCTGCACGCGACGCGGGGGCGGCTGCAGCCGAAGGCGCGGACACCGCCCTCACGGGCTGGCAAGCCGTCACCGCCGCACTCGCCGACTACGCCGCGAAGGCGCGCGACATTGGCGGGGACGTCGGCAGCGCGCTGGTCGGGGCCTTCCAGAGCGCCGAGAACGCCATCGGCGACTTCGTGAAGACCGGCAAGCTCGACTTCCGGGATCTGGTCACCTCGATGATCGCCGATCTGGCGAAGCTCGCGGCCCGCCGCTTCATCCTCGGTCCGATCGCCAATGCCCTTTCCGGCGCCATGGGTGGGGCGGGCGGGATCTTCGCCAACATCCTGCATGCGGGCGGCATTGTCGGTGCCGCTGGCCCCGGCCGGATGGTCCCGGCGCTGGCCTTCGCCCATGCGCCGCGCATGCACAGCGGCGGTTGGGCCGGGCTGCGGCCCGATGAGGTGCCCGCGATCCTGCAACGTGGGGAGCGGGTTCTCTCCCGGCGCGAGGCGGCGGGGTACGGCCAGGCGGGCGTCTCGACCGTCAATGTCACGATCAACGCCCGCGACGCCGAGAGCTTCCGCCAGTCCCGGACACAGGTCGCCAGCGACATCGCCCGCGCCGTGTCGCTGGGGCGGCGCGGCATGTGAGGATCAGCCATGGCGTTTCACGAGGTCCGCTTTCCGGACAACATCAGCCGAGGCGCGCGCGGTGGCCCGGAACGGCGCACGCAGATCGTCGAACTGGCAAGCGGTGCCGAGGAGCGCAACGCGAGCTGGGCCAACTCGCGCCGCCGCTACGACGTCGCCTATGGTATCCGCCGCGCCGACGATCTGGCGGCAGTCGTCGCCTTCTTCGAGGCCCGCAACGGCCGCCTCCACGGTTTCCGCTTCAAGGACTGGGCCGATTTCAAGTCCTGCCTGCCGTCGCAGACCCCGGCGTCAACCGATCACCCCATCGGCACCGGCAACGGCAGTACGAACACCTTTCAGCTGGCCAAACGCTACACCTCCGGCGCGCAGTCCTGGACGCGCGCCATCAGCAAGCCCGTCGCCGGGACCGTGACCATCGCCCTGAACGGCACGCCGCAGGCTTCCGGCTGGTCGGTCTCCACCGCAACCGGCCTCGTCACCTTCACCACCGCCCCGGCCCTGGGCGTGGCCATCACCGCGGGCTTCGAATTCGACGTCCCCGTCCGCTTCGACACCGACGCCCTCGACGTCACCCTCGACCTCGAACGCCTGGGCTCGATCACCTCGATCCCCCTCATCGAACTCCGCCTCTGAAGGACCGATCCCATGTCGGAACCCACGACCGTGCGCATGGGCGCACTGGCCGCTTACCTGAGCCTTGCCCTCGCGCTGTCGGCGCAGGGCGGGGCCGCGATCTGGTGGGCGGGCACGCAGAACACCCGCCTGACCTCGCTCGAGGCGCGGGTGGCCGAACTGCTCTCCACCTCGCCCCTCTACCACAACCAGGTGGTGGAGGCCGACCGCCGCATCGCGGTCATCGACGAGCGGATTGCCAACATCCTCGCCCGGATCGAGGCGCTGACCGCCGCACTCGAACGTCGACACGACGCCCCATGATTTCCCCAAAGGACCATCGCCATGCAGACCACTGACCGGGGGCTTCTTGCCTTGATCCGGCACGAAGGCGTCGTGCCCGGACCCTATCTCGACGTGAAGGACGTCTGGACCTTCGGCATCGGCCACACCGCCGCTGCTGGTCCGCCCAATCCGGCGCGAATGCAGCGCGGCATGCCCGCCGACACGCAAGCCGGGATCCGCGAGGCATTCCGGCTCTTTCGCGCCGACCTCGCGGCTTACGAAGCCGACGTGCTGCGCGCCGTGAAGGTGCCGCTGGAACCCCACGAATTCGATGCGCTGGTCAGCTTCCACTACAACACCGGCGGCATCGCCAAGGCCGCGCTGACGCGGCACCTGAATGCGGGGAACCGCGCAGCAGCCGCAGCGGCCTTCATGGGCTGGCTCAAGCCCGCCGCCATCCGGTCCCGCCGCGAGGCGGAGCGCGATCTCTTCGCGAAAGGTATCTATCCGACCGGCACCATCCCGGTCTGGCCGGTCGACCGCAACGGCAGGGTGGATTTCTCGCGGCCGATCCGGCGGCTCAGCGAGGCCGAGGCGCTCGCCTTGCTGCGCCCGACCGGCACGCTGATGCCGCCACCCGCCCAACCCGCCACCACGCCCAGCTGGTGGCAGCAGCTCGCCAGCTTCTTCACCGGAAAGGAAACGACATGAACTGGACCCTCGCACGCGGCCTCGTCTATCTCGCCTGTCTCGTCGCTTCCGGCCTCGCCATGGCGGGGCTCGCGGATTTCGACCTGGCGACCGGAACCTTCGACCTGAGGCCCTTCAACCTCTACGCCCTGACCGGCGCTGCAGGTGGCGTCGTTTCCTCGGCGCTGGCCTCGATCGCGCTCTGGCGCGGCTGGGGGCGGAAGTGAAGTCGCTACCGCCCGCGCTGCAGGCGCATCTGGACGAAGGCACGACGACGCTCGCGTGGTGCTGGCGCATCACCCGTGCCGATGGCGTGACCTTCGGTTTCACCGACCACGACCTGAAGCTCACCTTCGACGGCACCGAGTTCGAACCGGAAAGCGGGCTGACGGCGTCCGAGGTGCGCTCAGGGTCGGACCTGTCGGTCGATGCGCAGGACGCGCAAGGCGTGCTGTCGTCGGACCGGATCACCGAGACCGACATCCTCGATGGCCGATGGGATAATGCAGCGGTCGAGGTCTGGCGGGTGAACTGGTCGGCCCCGGCGCAGCGCGTGCTCTTGCGGCGCGGGGCCATCGGCCAGATCCGGCGCGGGCGGTTGGCCTTCGTGGCAGAGGTGCGAAGCCTTGCCCATGTTCTCGGGCAGACCGTCGGGCGAACTTTCCAGGCCAGCTGCGACGCCGCGCTGGGCGATCCGCGCTGCGGCGTGAACCTCGAGGCCCCGGCCTTCAAGGGCAGCGGAACCGTCATCGATGTGCTGCGGGATCGGGCCTTCACAGCATCCGGACTCGGCACCTTCGCGGCGGGCTGGTTCACCTTCGGCCTTGTCGAATGGTCGACCGGCGCGAATGCCGGGCGGCGGGTTGAAGTGCTGTCGCATGACCTCGTCGACGGCGTCGCCATCCTGACCCTTCTGGAAGCCCCAGTACGGCCGATCACGGCGACGGATGCCTTCGTGGTCCGGGCGGGCTGCGACAAGCGGATCGCGACCTGCGGGACGAAATTTGCCAATGTTGCCAACTTCCGGGGTTTCCCCCACATCCCGGGTCAGGACGCAGTCCTGCGCTACGCGACGAAGGACGGCGGGCACGAGGGGGCGGTGTTGTGATGACTGCCAATCCCGCCCTTGTCATCGCCGTCGCGCGCTCCTGGCTTGGCACGCCCTATCACGACCAAGCCAGTCTGCGCGGGGTCGGCTGCGACTGCCTCGGCATCGCGCGCGGTGTCTGGCGCGAGGTCGTTGGCCCGGAGCCCTTCCCGATCCCGCCCTACAGCCGCGATTGGGGCGAGACCGGCACGCGCGAGGTTCTGGCCGATGGGGCGCGGGCGATGATGCCCGAGATCGCACCGGCCGATGCGCCGCCTGGCGCGCTGATCCTGTTCCGCATGATGCCTCGCGCCATCGCCAAGCATGTCGGGATCCTGACCGGCCCCGACACCTTCCTACACGCCTATGAGCGGCTGGGCGTGATCGAGGAACCGCTGACGCCCGCATGGCGACGCCGCATCGCTTTCGCCTTTCTGTTCCCTGCACGCTGAGTTTTCCACATGGCCACCCTTGTCCTCGGCGCTGTCGGCTCCGCCATCGGCGGGGCTTTTGGCGGCGCGATCCTCGGCTTTTCTGGCGCTGCCATCGGTGGCTTCATCGGCTCGACCATCGGTTCGGTGGTGGACAGCTGGATCGTGTCCTCGCTGGCGCCCGCGCAGAAGATCGAGGGCCAGCGCCTCGACAGCTTGCGGATCACGTCCGCGACCGAGGGGGCGATCATCCCGCGCCTCTACGGCCGCATGCGGATCGGCGGCAATATCATCTGGGCGACCGATTTCCGCGAGGAGACCAAGACCACCACGCAAGGCGGCGGCAAGGGCGGTGGCGGTGGCAGGGTCCAGACGACCGAGTATCTGTACTACGCCAGCTTTGCAGTCGCCTTGTGTGAAGGCCCGATCACCGGCATCGGCCGCATCTGGGCCGATGGCAAGCCGCTCGACATGACCGGCGATCTACCCATGCGCTGGTATCCTGGGAACGAGACCCAAGGGGCCGATCCCTTCATTGCGGCCAAGATGGGGGCGGCCAACACCCCGGCCTATCGCGGCACGGCCTATGTCGTCTTCGAGGAACTGCCGCTTGCGAGCTACGGCAACCGCCTGCCGCAGCTTTCGTTCGAGGTCTTTCGGCCACTTGCCGACCCTGACACGGCCGAGGGGCTCGTGACGGCGGTGACGATGATCCCCGCCTCAGGCGAGTTCACCTATGCGACCGAGGCTGTCCGCAAGACGGTGGGCGCCACGACCACGGTGTTCGGCCAGACCACCGGCGGCACGACCTCGGCCGAGAACCTCAACGCGCTGCCCGACGAGGCCGACATCGTCGTGGCGCTGGACCGCCTGCAAGCCATGGCCCCGGCTGTGGAGAGCGTCAGCCTGGTCGTCGCCTGGTTCGGCGATGACCTGCGCGCGGGGAACTGCACGATCAAGCCCGGCGTCGAAGTGGCGGCAAAGGTTACCAGCCCGAAGGTCTGGTCCGTGAATGGCGTGGCACGGGCGAATGCGCATCTGGTCAGCCGCGATGCTGAAGACCGGCCAGTCTATGGCGGCACGCCTGCCGATTTCGCGGTGGTGCAGGCGATCCGCGAGATGAAGGCGCGCGGGCTGCGGGTGACCTTCTATCCCTTCATGCTGATGGACGTCCCGCCCGGCAATACCCTGCCGAACCCCTACAGCGCCAACGCCGCCACGCCCGGCCAGCCCAGCTTCCCCTGGCGCGGCCGGATCACCTGTTCCCCAGCGGCAGGCTATGCCGGGACGGCCGACAAGACCGCCGCCGCCGCAACGCAGGTCTCCAGCTTCTTCGGTGCGGCCACCCCGGCGCAGTTCGCGATCTCTGGCGACGCGGTCAACTGGATCGGCCCATCCGGCGATTGGGGCCTGCGCCGGATGATCCTGCACTACGCGCATCTCTGCGCGGTCGCGGGCGGTGTCGATGCCTTCCTCATCGGCACCGAGATGCGGGGCCTGACGACGATCCGCTCTAGCGCCAGCGCCTATCCGGCCGTGACGGCTTTCAAGGCGCTGGCAGCGGCCGTGAAGACGATCCTCGGGCCGGGCACCAAGGTGGGCTACGCCTCCGACTGGTCGGAGTATTTTGGCCACCAGCCGGGCGACGGCAGTGGCGACGTGTTCTTCCACCTCGACCCGCTCTGGTCGGATGCCAACATCGATTTCATCGGCATCGACAACTACATGCCGCTCTCGGATTGGCGCGACGGGTTCGACCATGCCGACGCCCTGCAAGGTTGGCCCGCGATCCATGATCGCGGCTACCTGCAGGCGAACATCGCGGGTGGTGAAGGCTTCGACTGGTTCTATGCCAGCGCGGCCGACCGGTCGGCCCAGATCCGGACGCCGATCACGGATGGCGCTGCAGGCAAGCCATGGGTCTTCCGCTACAAGGATCTGCGCGCCTGGTGGTCGAACCCGCATTTCAACCGGCCGGGCGGGGTGGAGAGTGGAACGTCCACCGCATGGGTGCCGCAGTCGAAGCCCGTTTGGTTCACGGAACTCGGCTGTCCCGCCATCGACCGGGGCACGAACCAGCCAAACGTCTTCTTCGACCCGAAGTCGTCGGAGAGCTTCACGCCCTACTTCTCGCGCGGCTGGCGGGATGACGCGATCCAGCGCGCCTATCTCGAGGCCAGCTATCTCTGGTGGGGTCAGGGCGCGAACAACCCGACCTCATCCGTCTACGGCGGCCGGATGGTCCATGTCCCCGAATGCGCTGCCTGGACCTGGGACGCGCGACCCTATCCGTTCTTTCCGGAACTCACCGGCGTCTGGACGGACGGGCCGAACTGGCGGCTTGGCCACTGGCTGACCGGGCGGCTGGGCGCGGTGTCGCTGGCGGCCCTTGTGCGCCACCTCTGCTTGCGCGCTGGGCTCGATGAGGCGTTGATCGACGTCTCTGGCCTCTGGGGCGCGGTCGAGGGCTATGTCATCGGGGCGCTGGAAAGCCCCCGCGCGTCGATTTCCACGCTGGCCCGACATTTCGGGTTCGATGCCATCGAGACCGAAGGCGTGATCCGCTTCGTGATGCGCGGCCGCGCCTCGGTCGCCACACTGGCCATCGACGATCTGGTCGCAAGCCGTGAAGGCGAGGCATTCGAGCTGACCCGTGGCCAGGAGACTGAACTGCCGCAGGCGCTGAAGTGGCAGGTCGCACGCGCCGACGAAGATTACGATGCGGCGCTCGTCGAGGCACGCCGCATCACCGTCGATACCACGCGCATCGCCTCCGAATCCTTCCCCATGGCAATCCCGCCCGAGGAGGCCGAACGCCGCTGCCGCCGCGCGCTGATGGAAGCCTGGATCGGCCGGGAAAGCGCAACCTTCCGCCTGCCGCCCTCGCGGTTGGCGCTGGACCCAGCCGACGTGATCCGGCTCGCCCATGACGGACGCGAGGTGGAATTCCGTCTCGTCTCGGTCGCAGATGCCGAGGCGCGCGGGATCGAGGCTGTCCGCCAGGACCGGGCCGCCTATGATCTCCCGCCCGGTGATCCACGTCCCGCCTCGCTCTCCAGCCCCGTCGTCTTCGGCACGCCCGAGGTGGTGATGCTGGACCTTCCGCAGATCACCGAGGATCAGCCCGCCCATCGCCCCCTGATTGCAGCCCATGCCAGCCCCTGGCCGGGCGAGATCGCGGTCTTCCGCAGCGCCTCGACGGATGGGTTCAATCTGCTCACCACCTTCGGCAGTCGGGCGCGGATCGGCACCTTGGCTTTCGACTTCTTTCCGGGCCCTACCTCCCGCTTCGATCTGGGCAACGCGCTGGTCGTCGATCTCCTGTCGGGAACGCTGGAGAGTGTGACCGACGTTGCCCTGTTCGGCGGGGCGAATGCGCTGGCCGTGGAGATGGAGGTCGGGGTCTGGGAGATCGTCCAGGCTGGCCAAGCCGAACTGATCGCCGCTGGCCGCTACCGACTGACCCGCCTCTTGCGCGGCCAGCGCGGGACGGAACATGCCATCGGCAACCCGGCACCGGCTGGCGCGCGGGTCGTGGTGCTTGACACGACGCTGGCCTCGCTACCCATCGCGGAGGCCGATCTCGGACTGCCGTGGAACTGGCGTGTCGGCCCGGCCGCCCGGGCGGTCAGTGACGCGAGCTATGCCGCGCTGGGCTTAACCCCCACTGGCCGGGGGCTTGTTCCCTTCGCCACGGTCCATGTCGAGCAGCCATGGCGAACGGCTCGTAGCTCGGGCGATCTGACGATCCGCTGGACGCGGCGATCGCGGGCGCTGGTCGCGGATGCCTGGGAACAGGTCGAAGTGCCGCTGGCCGAAGACCTGGAAAGCTATGACGTCCAGATCCTCGACGGGGCATCGATCAAGCGCACACTGACCAGCAGCACGACATCCGTACTCTACACCGCCGCCCAGCAGACAGCCGATTGGGGCGCACCGCTCGGCCCCGGCCAAACGCTGGCGATCCGCATCTACCAGCTTTCGAACCGCCTCGGCCGTGGCACGCCTGCGGCCGTGACCCTCCAGTTCTGACGGGATTTCCCATGTCCGACACCACGACCCATCTGGGCTTGCCTTACCTCCTGGCCGCCCAGGCGCAGAAGCATGTCACCCACAACGAGGCGCTGCGCCTGCTCGATGCCATGGTGCAGTTCTCTGTCCTCGACCGCACGCGCACCGCGCCCCCGGCCAGCCCCGCGGACGGCAACCGGCACCTTGTGGCCTCGGGCGCCACCGGCCTCTGGGCCGGGTGGGATCTGAACATCGCCTTCTGGATCGATGGCGCGTGGATCAGGCTGGTGCCGCGCACCGGCTGGCTGGTCTGGGTCGCGGCCGAGGGGCTATTCCTCGTCTGGACCGGTGCGGCCTGGGAGGTCGTGGGCGAGCCGCGCGATGTGTCGGATGCCGTCTTCAGCCTCGTAAACGACGCGGACCCGACAAAGAAAGCGACCTTCTTGCTGGCAGGCATCAGCGCCGGGACGACGCGGAGTTTCACGCTGCCGAACACCTCGTCCGAACTGGCGATCCTCGCTGGCACGCAGACCTTCACCGGTAACAAGACGTTTTCGGGAACGCTGACGGCGTCCGGGACAGTGACGGTGTCTGCGGCCAGCGCCAGCATCGGCACGGCGACGACGACCGCCACCTATGGGGTGGGCACCGGGGCCACGACGACCGGCGTCACGAAGACATTGAACCTCGGTACCGGCGGTGCGTCCGGATCGACTACGGTCGTGAACATCGGCTCGGCCAGCGCCGGTGCGGGCGGCACGACCGTCATCAATACGCCGACGGTAACCTTCGCCAATGCTGTCACACAAGTTGGCATGCCGCAGGCGAATCTGACCGCGCAGCTTTTGGGCCTCGGCGGGGCCACAGCGGACAGTTACAACCGGGTTTCGGTCAACACGCCTGCTGTGCTGCTGAACAACGCAGGCGCCGGGATCGAAGCGACGGTGAACAAGGCGGCACCGGCGAACGACGCCACCTTCGCCTTCAAGACCGGCTTCTCCGCCCGAGCGCTGATCGGGCTCCTCGGCAACGACGACTTCAGCTTCAAGGTCAGCCCGGACGGCTCGGCCTTCTATGACGCGCTGCGCATCGACCGGACCAACGGCCAGGTGGAACTGCCGCAGCCGACGGTCCTGCCCGGCCTCAGCGCCGCGCCGACCCCGCCGCCCGCAGGGAAGGCCGCCGTCTATGCGCGCAGCCGTGCCGGGGCGCCATGGATCGACGTCATGCGTCCCTCGGGACGGGATTTCCCTTTGCAGCCGCATTTCGGGGTGAACCGGATCGCCACGTGGTCACCTTCGGTCACGACGACGATCACCACCGAAGGGATGCCGATCACCTCGGTCGGCACCGTGTCGCACCCGACGCTGGCCGCGACGAACCTGGCCGCCTCGATGCGGCGCTGGCGCCTGACCTCGGCGGCCGTCGTGGACTCGGTCGCCGACCAGCGATCCGCAGGCTGGGCCTGCTGGCGCGGGAACGCGGCGGGCCTCGGCGGCTGGACCTTCGTCACCCGGCTTTCGCTGACGACACTGCAGGCAACCGGCATGGGTTTCTTCGGCCTCTACGGATCGACCGCTGCGCTGGCCACCACCCTGACGCTGGCCGCCGCCATCAACTGCATCGGCATCGGATTCCAGCGCGGGACGCACACCCGTTGGCAGCTGGTCGCGAACGATGGCACCGGCGCACCGACCCTGACTGACATGGGCGCGTCGTTCGCCATCGCCACGGGCGGCGTGCTGACGCTGTTCATTGCCGCCCCGCCGAATGGGTCATCTGTCTGGGTGCGCGTCGTCGACGAGGTTTCGGGCGCGGTCTTCGAACAGGAGGTCACCGCCGATCTGCTCGCCGCGACGCAGTTCCTGTCACCACGGCTGTTCCTGAACACCGGCGCGACAGCCGCCGCGGTCGCCTTCGACTGCGCCGGGGTCTACCTCGAGACGGACTTCTGAAGCGTTCCGCTGATCGGCCTTCCTTAAGATTGCAGCCACTTCATTGTTCAGCGGCGAGGTCAAGTACGATGCGACGCCATCGCCGCATTCGCCCGACCCCTTGACTCAAAGATTGGCATCATTAAATACCGTGCAGACGGTTTTAAATGGAGACCACACATGCCGTATCTTCTCTTGCTTCTTGCCATCGGACTGGAGGTCGGGGCTTCGCTGGCGCTCAAGGCGTCCGAGGGATTCTCGCGCCTGTTGCCGGGGGCCGCCGCCCTGGCGGGGTTCGGCGCATCGCTCTTTCTTCTGGCTCAGATCACCACGCGCCTTCCCCTCAGCCTGACCTACCCGACCTGGGCGGGCCTTGGCATCGTCGGCGCGACAATCGGCGCGATGCTCCTCTTCGGCGAGACGGTCAGCCTGCAGCGCTGGCTTGGCATCGTGATCGTCGTCATCGGGATCGTCGTGATGTATCTGCCGACGCTTGCCGCAGGGGCACGCGCATGACCTGGAACATCGAAACCCGCCCCACAGCCACTTGCACAGCCCTACGCAGCGGCCTGTGGCACCCCAAGGGCGAAGCGAAGGCCCTTTGCCTGTTCCTGCCGGGGCTGGGAGATTCGTTTGAGAAGCGGGCCGATGTCGCGGCGCGGCTGGCGGCGCAGGGGCATGAAGTGCTGTCCCTCGACTGGTGCGGTCAGGGCGGATCGGGGCGTCTTGGTGCGCACCCGCAGGCCGCACATGCCGATGACTTCGCCCGCTACGGGGCGGATGCGGCGTCGGTCCTGCGGGCGCGGGGCCGACCAGACGTGCCGCTTTGGGTTCTGGCCTATTCGATGGGGGCTGCCGTGGCCCTGCCGCTGATCGGCAGCGGGGTCTTGGCCCCCCGGGCGGTCACGCTGGTCAGCCCGATGCTGCGCATCCCGCTGCCCATACCCGAAACCCTTGCCTTGGCTGGCGCCTCCCTTGCGGTCGCGCTCGGGTTTGGCCGGACCTTCGCGCCGGGTGAATCGCAGAAGCCCGCCATGGGGACGTCTTCGGCCGACGTCACCGATCCGGCCTGTCAGTTGCGCGTGGCCGAGCTTGCCGCGGATTCCCCCGAACTCTCGCTCCGGGGGGTCACCTGGGGCTGGAGCCGGGCGGCACTGGCGGCGATGCGGTCGGCGCGTTCCGTCGGCTGGCGCAAGGGTCCGGTACTGATTGCCACGGCAGATCAGGAGACATCGGTGGACCTGTCGCCGGTGCCTGATGTGGCGCGACGGCTGGACGCGCGGGTCGTGGACCTGCCGGGCGGCCATGATCTGTTCCTGGCCGGACCCGCGACCCGGGATCGCCTCTTCGCCGAAATCTCGGCGACCGTGGATCCGGCCATTGCCGGTGATCGGCAGGGAGGATAGTACCGTAAGGATGTCACGCCCGCCGAAATTCTCGTCCGAACAGATCATTGCCGCAGCCGAGCGCGTGGTCTCCCGCCTTGGTGCGGCAGGCCTCAGCTTCGAGGCGGTCGCCCGCGAGGCGGGCGTTTCGAAGGGCGCGGTGCTGCATTACTTCGGGACCAAGGATGCGCTTGTGGCGGCCATGGTCGAACGTCTGGTCCGGCGCCTCACACCTTCGGCAGACCCCGATCCGGCGTCGGTCGATGCGGGGAGCCTGATCGACCGGGCCGAGGCGGCACATGGCGCGCGTGATCCGGCCGCAGCGGCGCTGCTGGCCGCGCTGACGCAGGATCTCTCGGTTCTGGCACCGCTCCGCGCTGCAACCGGGACCTGGCTGGACCGGCTTGGCAGTTCGCCGCTCGGGCCGGATCAGGCGCGGCTTCTGCATTTCGCGCTCGACGGGCTCTGGATGTCGGAAGTCCTCGGGATCAGCCCTCTGGACGAAGCCGGGCGTGCCGCCTTCTTCGATCACTTGCGCCGGCAGTTCGCGGCAAGGGGCGAAGCGGACTGATCTGCTGCGGCGGCTTGCGCCACGGCTGACGGCGCTGCGGCCCGCTTCGACGCGCACGGGCGAACCGGGCCCTCGCCCCGACGCATCGGGGGGACTGCCAGCGGCAATCCCCCCCGGCCCCGGCGGTCACTCGGCGGCCACGGCCTCGTGTCCCGGGCCTGCGTCGCGGACAAGGGCCACCGGGTCGGTCACGACCCGGCCTTCGCTGTCGCGCAGGTAGGGGGCGAGGGCCGCGAAGAAGCGGTCGGGATCGACCGCCGTCTCGACGCTGTGGACCCCGGGGCCCGGGTTCGCCGCGCCCGTGGCGAGAAGCCCGGCGATCAGCGCGCAGGGAACGCCGGTCATGCGCCCGGTTCCGCCCGGCACATAGCCGTTCAGCGAGGCGCCGATGCGGGCGGGGCGGCCGTCCCGTTCCCCTTCGGCGAGCGCCCAGAGCGGCGGCAGCCACAGCTTGGGCGCCAACGCATCGCGCATCCCCTGGAACGCCAGCCTTGCGAGCGCGCCGAACCGGTCCGCCAGCGACGCATCCTCGCCGAACCGGGCGGCGAGGATGCGCGCCCCTTCGGCGGGGCTCGCCCCCGCATTCACGGCGGCGGCGGCGGCCTCGAGCCCGTCAAAGACGAAGTCCGAGAAGTTCATCACGTTGAACGCCTCGCGCAGCTCCGGGAACCGCCGTGCCAGCGTCACCGGCTCCGGATGGCCGACGGTCCGGCCGGTCACCGGCCCGAGACCGGGGTAGTCCACCACGACGCGGCGCAGCGGCGGCACATCGGCGATCCGCCCGTCAACCAGCGCCGGGATCGCGCCGGAGCACTGTTCGACCCAGTGCTGCAACGCCGCATTGGCCCCGTCGCCCGGTTCGTCATCGTCGCCGCTTTCCTCGCCGCCGCTGCCCCAGCCGGTGAGCAGGCGGTCAACCCGGTCAAGGGCGCGACCTGCCGCCACGGCCAGGAGGTTCGAGACGCCGGGGCTGGCGCCGGTGCCGATGATCGCCGTCACGCCTGCGGCCCGGGCTTCGGCATCCAGCTTCAGCATGTCCAGCGTCGGGTGGGGGTCGTCGGTGATGTCCACAAAGGTCCGACGCGCCCGAATGGCCGCGCGCAGGGTCGAGACACCGAAGCGGGTGGCCGGGCCGATGGCCGAGACCACGAGGTCGGCCTGTTCCATCAGCGTGACAAGCGCGGCCTGATCGGTCGCATCGACGGCGACGCCCGTGCCCCCGACCTCTGCCGCGAGGTTCGCCGCGCGGCCCGGAAGCCGGTCGGCGACGGTGATCCCGCCGAAGACGGGCATGTCGGCGGCGGTTCGGGCGATGTGCTTGCCGACGACGCCGGCACCGAGAACGAGAAGTTTCATGGTGGGTTCCTTTTCCTGGTGGGTTCAGAGGGGCGGCTGGCCGCGCAGGTGGCGGCTGACCAGTTGTGCAAGGACCGGGGCGAAGCTCGCGGTGATCTCGTGCCCCATCCGCGGCAGCAGGATGCGCCGCGCGCCGGGGATGCGGTTCGCGATGTCGATGCCATGGTCGGGCCGGACGAAGGGGTCGTCCTCGCCATGGATGACCAGGGTCGGCACGTCGAGATCCGCCAGAAGCCTGTAGCGTGCCGTATCGGCAAGGATGGCGGCGTACTGGCGCCGGGTGCCCGCGTCATGGGGCGTGCCATAGGCGAAGGCAGCGGCCACCCGCGCCGCGAGTTCCGCCCGGTCCGCCGGGTCCAGCGGGCCGGCGACGAGTTCGCGGAACTGCAGCATCCCGGCCAAGTCGGGTGCCTCCGGCGTGGCAAGGGCTGCCGCGACATCCTCGCGCGGGGGCGGCAGGCCGGGTGCGCCCGACGACGACATGATGCAGGTCATCGACAGGACGCGCCCGGGGGCGAGCGCCGCCAGATGCTGCACGATCATCCCGCCCATCGAGACCCCCACGACATGCGCACGGGAGATCCCGAGGCCGTCCATCACTCCGATGACGTCCCCGGCCATGGCGGCAAGCCTGTAGGGCGGCGGCACGAGGTCCGGCAGGCCGACGGCATGTCCCAGTGACTGAAGGACCAGCGCCGGATCACCCAGATGTGTGAGGCGGGAGGACCGACCGGCGTCGCGGTTGTCGAGCCGGACGACCCGATACCCCTGCGCGGCAAGCCCCGACACGAAGCCCTCCGGCCAGTCGGCGATCGTCTGGCCGAGGCCGTGGACGAGGATCACGGCCTCGCCCGAGTCTGGCCCGTCGGTGACGCAGGCAAGCTCCATCGGCCCGGGCCGGATGATGCGCCGGGGTTCCGTGGTCCCGTCGGCGGCTTTGTCGAGGGCGTCTTCGATCATCCCCTCCGCGACCTCCTCCAGGACCTCTTCCACGATGGCGCCGATCATGACGTCACCGCCGTGCGGCCGGTCCGGGCCAGCAGCTCGAGGTTCGTGCGGGCCTTCGATCTGCCGGTGCCCGACCGGGCATCGGGGGCGCCGATCTGGTCGAGCAGCCCGTTCAGCATGCGCCCGCTGGCAACATGGTGCTGCAGGCTGAGCGAGCGGGTGTCGGCCGGTGCGACGGGGTCATGGCCGAAGGCCCATTTCGCAAAGCGCATCCGGGCCGTGCCCGAGATCGCCTCCATCACGCCCTGCGGATGGCGCGCGTCATGGGCCGCCATCCGCGCAGCCAGATAGCCGCCCAGTTCGAAGAGCGGTCCGCCTCCGGTGCGCGCCTGCCCCAGACCCGCGATGAACAGTCCCCGCGCCTTGGGCAGGGCCAGCTGCAGGAACATGACCGGCTTGCCGCCCTTCCAGTCGAGCAGATCGTCCTCGGGTGCCAGCATCGGAAAGGCCATCTGATAGCCGATCGCCCAGAAGATCAGGTCGTAGTCGCGGCTCGTCCCGTCCGTGAAGGTCACGGTGTTGCCGTCATGCCGGGCGATCTCGGGGCGGACGCCGATCCGGCCCAGCTTGATCCGCCGCAGGAGTTCCGAGTTGATCACCGGGTGGCGGTCAAAGATGCGGTAGGTGGGGCGGGGCAGGCCATAGCGGGCTGGGTCGCCCACGGCGGCCTTGTGCACGACCCAGCCGAACAGCCGCTCCAGCCAGGGCGCATCGAAGGGGATGGCCCGCAGGAAGGTGTCGAGCGGCTTGCCCATGAAGGTGCGGGGGAAGAAATAGACGCCCTCGCGCACCGAGATGTCGGCCCCCGCGCCGTGCAGCGACGCCTCCACGGCCGCATCGCAAGCGGTGTTGCCGTTGCCCACGACCAGCACGCGCTTGCCCTTGAAGACCTCCGACGTGCGGTAGGCATCCGAATGCATCGTCTCGCCTTGCCAGGTGCCGGGGTAGCCCGCGACGTTTGGCTTGCTGTGGTGGCCGTTGGCGATGACGACCGTGCGCGACAGCACGGCGGAACCGTCGCCGCATTCGGTGCGCCAGCGCGCGCCGCGCGCGGCCTCCGCGGCAGAGGCGGGCCGGACGCGCGTCACGGCGGTGTTGAACCGGATGTGTGGCAGCAGGGCGAAGTGCTCGGCATAGGACCGGAAGTAGCGCTGCATCTCGCGCTTCGACGGAAAGTCGGGGTAGCTCTCGGGCATCGGGAAATCCGCGAACCCCGTGGCCGAGCGCGACGAGATGATGTGCGCCGTCTCATAGGCGCCGGTGTGCCAGATGCCGCCGACATCCTCGTTCCGGTCAAGGCAGATCACCTTCTCGCCCATCTCGGTCAGCTTCTTGAGGACGGGCAGGCCCTGGAACCCCGCGCCGATGACGCAATGGTCGATGAAGGTCGTGGTCGCTGCGGTGTCGGTCATGATTCGCTCCTAAAGCAGTTGCTTTAAGCGCACCTAAAGCGCTTGCTTTATCCCGTCAAGCGCGCGATAGGGAAAATGCTCCGCAACCGGCGAAGGGAGACAGGGATGAGCGAGGCAGCGCCCCGCGGGCAGGCTGAACGGGCCGAGGAGACGCGCGACCTTCTGGTGCGCACGGCGATCCGGCTGTTCGCCGAAAAGGGGGTGAACGGCGTCAGCCTTCGGGCGGTCGGCGAGGCGGCGGGGCAGAAGAACACCGCCGCCGTGCACTATCACTTCGGCGACCGTGACCGGCTGCTGATGGCGGCGGTGGACCGCATCCTGGCGGCCCTGGCGGAACCGGTCGATGCCGGAACGGCAAGCCTTGTGCGCGTGGACCGCGCCTTCTGCGACCGCTCGGGCATCCATGCCGTCCTCGCGGCGCTGTTCCTGCCGATGGTCACCCTGCCGTTGCGGCACCCCGCCTGGGGCAGCGACGCGGTGAAGCTCCTTTCACGGGTCGTGACCGGCGAGGCCGGCCAAATCGCGCAAGAGTTCAGCGAGAAGGTGAACCTCCACAACGACCGGATCATCGACGAGCTGAGCGCCCGGTCGGGCCTGACCGGCCGCGACCACCTCGCCGCGCGGCTCGACTTCGCCTTCGTCTCGATCCTTGCCGTTCTCGCCAGCGCCGAGTTCCTGCGACCGCTCGTCGGCGAAACGGAACTCAGGCAGCGATACCTCGCCGAGGTGCCTCAGCTGCTCGATTTCGTCGCCTGCGGCTTTGGCGGGCAGGGGTACGCCTGATCAGGCGCGCCGCCTGTTCCGTGCCAGCCCGCAGGGGCCCTAGAAGCGGCTCACTAGCGCAAGGCGCAGCCCCGAGGCAGAAAGCCCCCTGTCGCTGCCCGGCTGGAGCGAGCCGTAGACGCTGGCGCTGCCCGACACCGACGCGCCAAGCTTGACCTTGACCCCGAGTTCGAGGCTCGCCGTCGTGCCGCCCGCGCCCCCCACGGGGCGCGACACGATGGTGTCGGCGGTCGGACCGGCCTTCACCGTCATGTCGCGCCCCGAAAAGTCGTGGTTGAGCGACAGGGTCGAGAAGGGCCGGAACACCTCGGTCTCGGCACCGTAGATCACCTCGGCATCCAGATTGCCGGTGAAGCCCGCGCTTTCCGCATCGCCGAAATGCAGGGCCAGAACGCCGGGCGCTTCGGCATAGCCGTCGATCGACATCTTCTCGTAGCTCACCCCCGCGCTTGCGCGCACCGACCAGTTGCCCAGCGTCCGCGCTGCTTCCATACCCAGACCCGCCGAATAATACGCCCCGTCGGCGGACCCGAGGCCCCGCGCCTCGGCCAACGCGCCGAGGCGCGCCTTCCGTTCGATCCGGTCAAAGGTGGTGCGTCCGGCCGAGCCGTGTGCCGTCAGCGCCAGCCCTTCGGACAGCGGGTGCAGCAGGCTGATCTCGAAGAGCGTCGAGCGCGACTTGGCCGAACCGGATGCCCCCCCGAAGGTGGTGGCACCGCGGAACATCGACAGGCCCGCATCGATCGCCGTGCCGTTCTGGAAGGTGTAGCCCACCCCGAAGGTCGCCCCGTTGAAGGTCAGGTCCGCCTCGGGCGAGATGGCGTTGCCCCGCGCGTGGCTGGACAGCCCGCCGAAGGGCGCGCCGTAGATCTGCCATCCCTCGCCACGGTTTGCGGACCGTGCGGCCGACAGGGACTGCGACGCCTGACGGTAGCTGTCCGAGGACTGCAGAAGCAGGCTGCCGATCTGGTCGCCCGCACGTAGCTGGGCCAGCGTGTAATCGGCGATCACATCCTGCATGGCCGAGGTATAGTGGCCATCCAGCGTGAAGACGTTCCCGTCATTGGGCAGGGTCTGCGATTCCGGCGGGTTGGGGTTGCCCATCTGCTGGTAGCCATCGGTCGTGGCGGTAAAGCCGTAGCGTCCGGGATCGGCGATGATGTCATCGCCCAGCCTGTTCATGTCGATGATGAACACGTCGTTCTGCGCTAGACGCGGCCAGAGCGCGGCCTCAGCCAGCAGGGTTTCCTGCCGCAGAAGCGCGATCATCTCCGGCGGGGTCCCGATGTCGAGCGCGAACTGTTCGGGAATGAGCCCGACTTCGGCCCCGAAGGCCACGATGTTGCGCGCGCCAAGGCCGCGGAGCCGCTCGATCTGGGTGATGTAGGCATCGGTATAGGACTGCGCGCTGTAGGGCAGCCCGTCGGGCAGGGCGGTCGTGATGTCGTTCCGCGTGAACCACGTGAAGACCAGGTCGTTGCTGGCAAAGCGGCCACGGTCGGCGGCAAAGAAATCGACCTGCTGGCCGAAGCTGACGCAGCAATCGAAGGTCAGGGCCGTGCCGCCGTTCACCGCATAATTCTCGCCACCCGTGGCGAGGATGTCGATGCCGTCCGCGGTGGCGTTGATCCTGAATTCCCGCGCGTGGCGGTTCTGCAGGTTTAAGGCGCGGGCGACGGTCTCGCTCCACATGCTGCCGGCATTCGTGGGCCGCCGCTGCGGGCCTTGCGAGCCGACATCGGCGTTGCTGTCTCCAAAGACGAACATGTTGGCGACGGGGTCGGCCTTGGCACCGGAACAGGCCAGCGTCGTGGCCAGAAGAAGGCCGAGGATCCGGCGGGAACGGGCCGCCGTGAAGGGGATGGACATCGTGTTTACTTTCCGCTTGATGGAGGAGGAGGAAAGCCCTTAGCTGTCGCGGCGGGTGGGATGCGCCCTCAGCCAAGTCGGCAGGACACGTCCGATGTCCTGCCCTGCTGGGACGGACACGACCCGGGATCGGCCGTGGTTCGGGGCGAGTATGGAAGACGCCGTTTCTCTTGTGCTCTACGGCATGACGGCCGGCGCATCCATCGTGGCGGCGCTATCGCTCGGTCGCAGGTGGCGCGCGGCCGAAAGCTTTGCAGCGGGGGCGGCGACGGCGCTGCTGCTGGTGCTGACGGCGCTATGCAACGCGGTCGATGCTGCAAGCGCCGAGGCGCCGCTCTGGGTCATTTCTCTGTCAGGGGCGGCGTCGGCGGGGGTGTTCGTGACCGCATGGGTCTATTCGCGGGACCTGTCGTCTGACGTGCCCCGCCCCCTGCGCCGCAGCGAGGTCGTGCATTTTATGGTGCCGATTGCGTTTCTTGTCCATGCGCTCTGGGCGATGATCGCCTATGGCGGCAGTGCGGGGATTGACCTTGGCGCGCAGGCGGGTCTGTCGGGGCTTCTTTTCAGGCTGAGCGGTCTCGTCCTGCTGTTTGCGTGGCTGGTGCATGTCACGGCCTATTCGGCGGCCACCATCCTAACCATGCGCAGCCTGCCGCGGCGGCTGAAACTTGTCTTTGCAGATACCGGTGGCCGCGACCTGATCTGGTTGCGGGCCATCATCGCGCTTTTGGTGCTGCACATTCCTGTGGCGATTGCCGAAAACCTCGGCCTGCTGGACGTTCCCGAACTGCTCTTCGCGCTGCTGTCCTCTGTGCTCGGGGTGCTGTTTGCGACGTGGTCGATCCATCAGAATCCCGTCTTCCAGCTGACCCCCAGCGAAAAGCGGCGCATCGCCGTCGATGAGGACGCGACGGAGCAGCCCCGTTACGCGAAATCGCTGCTCGGCGACGAGCGGATGGTCCAGATCGCCCGCAGGATCGAGGCGGTATTCGCGGGCGAACGGTTGCATCTGACGCCCAACCTGTCGCTTGCGCGGCTGGCGGCGAAGCTAGGCGTCAGCGAGGGGCACCTGTCGCAGACCTTTTCGCGGCACCTGAAATGCACCTTCTTCGACTATGTCAACCGATGGCGGGTGGAAGAGGCCAAGCGCCTGCTCGGGGATCCGGAAGCGATCATCGCCCAGGTGGGCGTCGATGCCGGATACAACTCGCGCTCGGCCTTCTACAGCGCCTTCCGCGAGGCGACAGGCATGACCCCCGCCGCGTACCGAGATCGGCAGGTGGCGGGGCAAGGCGCGGCGGAACCCGCCGGCGGAGCCTGAGCCGACCCGCCCTGAGCCCTGCGATCGCAGGGCGGCCGGCCGGACGGATCACGGGGCGTTGCGCGCCGCGAAAAGAACGGGCCTTTCCGTCCAAGGTCTGACGAAAAGTTCCGCCGACCAGACGTGGAGTCTCGGGGCGCTGTTCGAAACAGGATGGCGCGCGTGTATCGTTAACACGATAATGCCTCAGGTATGAGAGGTCATGCATTGCTCATATTCGTTCACCCGGCGCATGTCATGGGTGCGGCCAAGCCGGGGCAAAGCCAGGAGGAGGGCGTGCGCTAGGATGGATTGCCTTCTCCGACGTACCTCATGCCGCGACCAATGGACCCCACGACAAAGAACTAAGATACCAGCTTCACATTCCACCCCGGAGAAGGTTCGACGTCAGACCCATCCTCTCCGCCACTTGCCCCTGCGAAAGCGTTCTCCCGATCCGGCCGCGGCCGGCTTTTCTCGTTGTTTTCGAGGGTTATGCGGGAGGGGCTGTTGACCTTCCTGCGCCGCGACGTGCCAAAATCGTTCTCTCGACGCCCAATTTCTCTGAAGCTCATGACTGCGCGGATTTGGTGAATAGCTTGTAACTATCAGAAATTTCATACTTTTCCAGACACCCCACCTGAACACTTCGATGTCAGTGGCGTTCGTGAAAAGGAACCCGGATCGAACATTCAACAGGCGGATCATGGCCTTGCTGCGCTGGATCAATCAGTGGAAAGAGCCGGCGTCCTCACCTTCTCTCACGTGTGCCGAAGCCTCGTTTTCACCGAGTTCGAGCGTATCACCAGCAGCAACCAGCCATTCTGCAAGGCGGTCGGCGGCCACGAAGACCTGTTCGGGCTTGCGCAGGGCACACTCCCAAATCGTCGCCACGCGCCAACCCTGATCAAGCAGCGCTCCGCGAACGACGCTGTCCCGTGCAACGTTGGCCGCGAACTTGGCCCGCCAGAACTCCGAGCGCGTTGCGGGCGTGGTGGCGTAGCGGCATCCCTCATGCCGATGCCAGAAGCAGCCGTGCACAAAGACGACGGCGCGATACTTCGGCAGAACGAGGTCCGGTCGTCCGTGGACCTTCTTTGAATGAAGTCGGAAGCGGAAACCGCGCGCGTGCAACGCCCGCCTGAGAGCCAGCTCGGGCTTGGTGTCCTTTCCCCTGATCCCCGACATCATCCGGGAGCGGGTCTTCTGGTCCACGATGTCGGTCACATCCGTCCTGGTTTTCGTCCCTGAAGCTGGTATACACCGGCTGAATGAAATTCATCAGGAGCCTGATTTGCCTTCCACTTTCGGCATTGTCGATCTGTTTGCCGGTCCAGGCGGGCTTGGCGAGGGATTTGCGTCCCTTGCCAAGGATGGCCATGCGCCGTTCCGGATCGGCATTTCGGTCGAGAAGGAGGCGTCGGCCCATCGGACCCTGACGTTGCGTGCGTTCTTGCGTGAATACATGGCGTTTCACGGCACCTTGCCCGATCAGTTCATCAATTTTCATGCAGGGCTTGAGACCGAACCAGACTGGTCAGCCGTCGACGCTCAGGCGTGGAAGCATGCCGTCGACGAAGCCCGTGCGCTTGAACTTGGAACCGATGTCGCCGCGTCCGCAATAGATTGCGCCATCGAGAATCTGAAGGCGGGATACGACGATACGATCCTGATCGGCGGCCCCCCTTGCCAGGCCTATTCCCTGGTCGGGCGCGCTCGGTCCAAGGGCAAGGTCGGCTATGTTCCCGAGGAGGACGCACGGCACTACCTCTTCCGCGAGTACATCCGGGTGCTGGACAAGCTTCGCCCAGCCGCCTTCGTCATGGAAAACGTCAAGGGCATGCTGTCCTCGACCGTCGAAAGCCGACTGGTCTTCGAGATGCTGATGGAAGACCTGGCTTCCTTGGGCACGGGTCACGGCCATCACTACGAGCTTCGGGCCATCCGCCTTGCGGACGGCATGGCCACCCTGCAAGTGGCAACACAGCCATCCGACTTCATCGTGCGTGCCGAACAATTCGGTGTTCCGCAGCGCCGCCATCGGGTCATCATCGTCGGCATCAGATCGGATTTGGCAACCCGAGCATCCGGCGCACGCATCGCGGTGTCGTGCACTACCCGCACGGTAGACGAGACCATCGGCAACATGCCGCCTCTGCGCAGCGGCATCAGCCGCGCGTCAGACACCGCCGAGGCATGGAGAAAGGAGGTCGCAGGGTTCGCCAGACTGCTCGAGAGGATTTCCAATGGCGACGAGGACGGTGCCCTCGCATCGGAATTCCGGGAGATCAGGGAAGTCCTGAAACACGGCGCCGAAACCCGCCGCTCCTCCTCTAGGCTTCCTGCCGCCTATGGAACTTCGAATGACGTCCTGATGCGCTGGCTGGAGCGTCCCGGCTTGCGCGCGCTGGCCCAGCACGAAACCAGGGGCCATATGGCCAGTGACCTCGGCCGCTACCTGTTTGCCGCAGTCTTTGGCAAGGTGCGCGGTTACAGCCCCAAGGCGGCCGACTTCCCGCTAGCCCTCAGCCCGGATCACCGGAACTGGCACAGCGGCGTCTTCAATGACCGCTTTCGCGTTCAGCTTGCCCATGAGCCTTCAACGACGGTGACCAGCCACATCTCGAAGGATGGCCACTATTTCATTCACCCCGACCCGCTGCAGTGCCGCAGTCTGACAGTGCGCGAAGCCGCGCGGTTGCAGACCTTTCCGGACGACTACCTGTTTCTCGGCAACAGGACTCAGCAATATGTTCAAGTCGGGAATGCGGTGCCGCCCTTTCTCGCACGGCAAATCGCAACCCTCGTGCATTCCGCCCTCACGAAGTAAGGCACCCCGACTGTCGGTTGCCCCGCTTTTGTCTTTCACGTGCCTTGTAACCGCCTATCATCTCACGTCAAACTCGAGTCAATCATTTTGACTAGGTTCGCATGCAAGAGAAAGTCATTTCAAGGTGGGCAGATGCCACTCCTCACGCCGCCGCATTGATCGAGGGGCTGCGGGACATCGGCTATTCGCTCGAAACTGCAATTTCAGACATTGTCGACAATTCCATCACCGCGGGCGCACAACGGATCGAGATCGCCACGGAGACCTATTCGGACGAGCCCTATATCGCGATCATCGACGATGGCCTCGGCATGACCGAAGACGAACTTGTCGCGGCGATGCGACCCGGCAGCAGGAACCCGCTGGCCACGCGTGATGAACCGGACCTCGGTCGGTTCGGCCTCGGCCTCAAGAGCGCCAGCTTCTCCCAGTGCCGTCGGCTCACGGTCGTGTCCCGGCGTTCCGGGCAGACCAGCGCAGCAATCTGGGATCTTGATGATGTCGCGGAACGAAACGAATGGGCGGTGCAATTGCCCGATCATTTCGATCTCATCCCCGGCATCGAGAAGCTGGGGCAGCAAGGTACGCTTGTGCTTTGGCAGAAACTTGACCGACTGACGGGCGGGTACTCGCACAATGCCGCCAAGCGCGCGGAGGTCATCAACCAGAGGATCGCCGAAACCGAACGCCACCTGCGCCTCGTGTTTCATCGGTTCATGGAGGACGCCAAACCGCTGCGCATCCTCCTGAACGGGCGACTGCTTCGCCCGCTTGACCCATTCGCCCGAAAGAACCCCGCGATCATTTCAGACCCGGAAGAAACGCTGACCCTCATCAGAGGCGATGTGGAGATCCAGAGCTTCACGCTTCCCCATCACAAGCAGATGTCCAAGACGGAATGGGAGGATATCGGTGGGCCGGAAGGTCACCTGAAATCGCAGGGTTTCTATCTCTATCGCGGCAAGCGTCTGATCCTGCACGGAACCTGGTTCGGACTGTGTCGACAGTCGGAACTGACAAAGCTGTCCCGGGTCAGGATCGACATTCCCAACAGCATGGATGCGGACTGGAAGATCGACGTCAAGAAGTCCTCGGCGCAGCTTCCGCCGGTCGTTCGCGACCGCCTGAAGAAGGTCATTGAGCGCATCCTCGCCGGTTCAAAGCGCACCTACAGCAAGCGGGGCCAGAAGCTCGTCGATCATGAACGGCTGCCCATGTGGCACCGGATTCAGGCGGATGGGCAAATACGCTACCGCCCGAACATCGAACATCCGGCGTTTGCCGATTTCGCCGAAAGCCTGCCCCCGGACCTCCGGCGCGGCTTCTTCAACTGCATTGCCCTGGTCGGGGCGTCATTGCCCATAGAAACGTTGCACGCAGACATGGCAGGCACGGCCGAACAGATTGTCCCGGATAAGGTAGACGAAGACACGCTTGCCCAGGCAGTTCAGGCAACTCTCTCCGTTCTTTTGAGCGCGCGAAAGGACATTAAGGAAATCAAGTCGATGATGAAGGACGTCGATCCGTTCAGATCGGCCTGGGATGATACGGAACGCATCATCGCGGCAACGATCGAGACGAAGGAAGACACGTGAAGCAGATGCTGAGCAGCCTCGAGGGCATGACGTCCATGTACATGGCGTCGCAGCCCGGCCCCCATACGGCCCAGTCGATCCGGGAGATCATCGCCCAGCTGCGTGTCATGCCAATGTTCGCGGGCCAGATCGAAGAGGATGACGCAGAGGAACTCGCGCGCCTGATCGAGGAGAAATACGGCATCAGCATGGGCTTCGGTGCCATTGTCGATGCCGAAGATTTCAGACCCTGGCTGCATGACGCCCGGATCAACGGTGAGATCGACGATTTCTATTGGGGCCGGTACCGCAGACTCCTGAACCTGAAGGGAATGCCGAAGTCGGTGATCGACGCGACGGATGAGGTGACGGATCGGGTGCTGGATCGGCTGGGAAATCCCCGCAACCTCAGCCCGTGGAGCCGCCGCGGCATGGTCGTGGGCCATGTGCAAAGCGGCAAGACCGCCAATTACACGGGGCTGATCTGCAAGGCGGCTGATGCGGGCTATCGCCTGATCGTCGTGATCGCAGGGATCCATAACAACCTGCGGAACCAGACCCAGGCCCGCATAGACGAGGGATTCATCGGCCGCGATACCGGTCGGCTGGCCCATGCCAACAGGGCGCAACGCCAGAGGATCATCGGCGTCGGCCAGTTCGACCAGCGCGAGTTTCCGGTCTCTCTCACCAACACGCTGCGCGACTTCAACAAGGCGACGGCCACCACGAACACCAGCCAGATCGGGCAATACAACGTGCCCGTCGTTCTGGTGATCAAAAAGAACTCCAGCACGCTGAAGAACCTGCTGGAATGGCTGGAGGAACACTCTGCAACCGGGGTTACCAGGATGGTCAGCCAGCCCATGCTGCTGATCGATGACGAGGCCGACAACGCCTCGATCAACACCGCCTATGCGCGCGACGAGGTGACCCGGATCAACGGGCAGCTCCGGCAGCTGCTGTCGATGTTCCACCGCAGCTGCTATGTGGGCTACACGGCGACGCCCTTTGCCAACATCTTCATCGACCCGGATACCGATGATGATGCGCTGAAGCAGGACCTGTTCCCGCGGCACTTCATCATCGGCCTCGACGCGCCATCGAACTATTTCGGGGCGCAGAAGGTGTTCCTTGATGCCCGGGACCGGCATGTCCGCCTGATCGACGACAACGAGGACATCCTGCCGATGAAGCACAAGATCGACCATCCGGTCGATGTGCTGCCGGAAAGCCTCATCCGTGCCGTGCGCGCCTTCATCGTCGCGCGGGCGATCCGGAATGCCCGGGGCCAGCAGGGGGCCCATGCCTCGATGCTGATCAACGCCTCACGCTTTACCGATGTCCAGGGGCGGTTGCGGTCCCGGGTGGCGGATGTCGTCGACAGGATACGGGATGCCGTCGCGGTCGATGGGGCCAAGGGCAAGGCAGCGCTGCGCAACCCCGAGATTGCGGCCCTGCATGCGGTCTGGGAGGCCGAGTTCACCGGGGCTGAGGGCGCGGACTGGCCCGCCGTCCAGGCCCGCCTGCACGAGGTTCTGGTTGCCGCGCGGGTTGTCGAGGTCAACGCATCAAAGCGGTCGCAGCCGCTCGACTATGACCAAGGTGGGGAACATGGCGTGACGGTGATTGCCGTCGGCGGTTTCTCCCTCTCGCGCGGGCTGACGCTGGAAGGGCTGACCATCAGCTACTTCCTGCGGAACTCGATGATGTATGACACGCTGATGCAGATGGGCCGTTGGTTCGGCTACCGGCCCGGATACGAGGACCTGTGCCGCGTCTGGATCCCTGCCGATGGTGTGGGCTGGTATGCTCATATCCACGAGGCCATGGACGACCTGCAGACCCAGCTGAAGCGCATGGAACTGGCCAAGGCCACGCCCGAGCAGTTCGGTCTCGCCGTTCGCAGCCACCCGGAATCGCTGATCGTGACGGCGAGGAACAAGATGGGCACGGGGAAGGAATTCCCCATGAAGGTCAGCCTCGAAAAGAAACTCGTCGAAACGACACGCATCGTCGCCGAAGAGGGCTTGATGCAGCGCAACTTCGCGGCAGGCGAGGCACTGCTGCAGGACTTGGTCTCAGATGGCCGCTCGTTCGAGAAGCGAAGCCGCGGTCACCTGGTGAAGGGCGTGGCCGTCGGGCGGATCGACGCTTTCCTGCGGACCTTCCGTACGGATCCGGCGAATGTGCCAGCCGATCTTCTGACGGACCCCAAGCTGATCCGCGACTACATCGCCGCCCGGGCGGACAGCGAATTGCGGCTGTGGGACGTCTTCATTGCCAGTTCGACCGGAAATGAGTTCGATCCGGTCGCCTTCGGGCATCTGGATCTCGTGCCATACGGGCGATCGGTCGACCCTCGCGACTTCGCAAAGGGCGTTCTGACGATCAGCGGCACAAGCCGCCGGGTTGGTTCGGCCGAGGATGAACGCGAAGGGCTGACGGACGAACAGATCGCGGCCGCCGAGAACGCCTTCAGGCGCGACCGTCCTGAAGCAAAACCGAAGTCCACCATAAACCCCAGTTACTACAGATCGGTAGAGGGACGCCGACCGCTGTTGATCTTGCGGCTCGTGCGGCCGAAGGTCGAAGATTCGGATGGCAATACCGTTTTCGGAAAGGACGTCCTCGCCTGGGGCCTTTCCTTCCCGTCCAGCAAGATCGCAGGCGGCACGGTGGAATACATCGTCAACACCATCCGCATGCGCGAAATGTTCGGCGATGAAGAGATCGAGGAGGAGGCGCGCGGTGATACCGAATGACTCGCCATGGTCCGGCCTCGAGGCAGGGAAGGTGGACACGCGCCGGGTTTCGGCGTCGGCACGTTGGAACTGGTTCTGGGCAGTGATGCCGCGGGCGGATGTGGCCCTTGTCCTGCAATTGTCCAACCTGCCAAAACCCGCCCCGGACCTGCCCAAGCTCCGGAACCTCGAGATCCGGTTCCAGACGTTGCCTGGCGGCCCGATCCTCTACATCCGGCTCAAGGACAGCGCCCAGCTTGAACTGTTCGAGACCCTGTGTCGCGATGTGATGGCGGCGGGCGAGCTTGCAGTGAACGAGGCTGAAGCCCTCGAACGCGCCATCGGCCGCACCTTCCGCTGGCACTATCTGCTTCGCGGCGGAAAGCTCGAAGCGCTTTCGGAGGAAGCCCAGAAGGGCCTGATCGGCGAGATCGAAGTCCTGAAGCTGCTGATTTCCACGCTCGGTGCCAAACCGGCGTTGACCGCGTGGACGGGGCCGTCTGGCGCACCGAAGGATTTCGAGCTGAAGGCCGACTGCATCGAGGTCAAGGCGAGGCGCGGGGCTTCGCAGCCCTTCGTGAAGATCACCAACGAGTTCCAGCTGGCCGATGTGCCGGAACGGCGGCTGTGGCTTGCGGTGCTGGCCGTCGACAAGGTGCAGCCGCCACACGGCCGGACGTTGACCGAGTATGTCTCGGAAGTCACTGAGTTTCTGGAACGAACCGAACCTTCGGCCATAATGGACTGGGATCTGCACCTGGCTGACGCGGGTTTCGACATCCTGCACGACTATTCGGCATGGCGCTGGATCGTCTCGGCTCCCGATTTCCATGCCGTGACCGAGGACTTCCCACGGATTGCCGCGCCCGTGCCCCTGGGGCTGTCTGCGGTTTCCTACGCCATTGCCCTTTCTGCCTGCACGCCATTCCGGACGGATTGGGACACGGTGCAGGAAAACCTGAACGAAGTAGCCCAGCCATGAGCGAACTCGACGAGTACCACCAGAACCTGATGGCCGATATCCGCCGCGAAGCGGATGCCAGCGGCATCTTCCCCGTCGAGGCATTCTTCGACCGGATGACGGACCGTCTGACCGAAGCCGGCGAACTGGAGGTAGCCGATCGAGCCTACTTCCAGAGCGGCGAAGGCGGTCAGAAACTGAGGATCGACGGCTATGCCGGTGATCCGAGAGACAGCGAAGGTGTCCTTGGTTTGATTGTCTGCGATTTCGCCGACAGCGACAATGTGCAGACCTTTGGCAAGGGCGATGTCCCACCGATCCTGAACCCCCTGATCCGATTTCTGAAGAAGGCGAAGACCGAGGAATTCCGGGATTCCCTCAACGAGGCCAATCCGGCGTTTCAGGTCTCGGACCTGATCATAACGACATGGGCACAGGTCACGAAGGTCAAGCTGATCCTTGTATCGAATCGCCAGTACATCGGTCGCGATGATGCGGTGAAGCTGGCAGAAATCGGTGACGTTCCGATTACCTGGTCCGTCTGGGATCTCGCTCGGTTCGAGCGCTTCGATCTGAAGGGAAGCGACGAAATCGAGATCGACCTGAACGGAGATTTCGGCGGCGCGATACCCGCCCTCAAGGCCTCGCGATCCGGTGACGCCTTGGAAAGCTACCTGATGATCATTCCTGGTTCGCAACTGGCGAGCATCTACGATCGCTGGGGCGAAAAGCTCCTTCAGGGCAATGTGCGCTCGTTTCTTCAGGCGCGGGCCAAGACGAACAAGGGAATCCAGAACACGATCCGGAACGAGCCGGAACTGTTCTTCCCCTACAACAACGGCTTGTCCGCGACCGCC
Source organism: Paragemmobacter kunshanensis (assembly GCF_011059185.1). GTDB lineage: Bacteria > Pseudomonadota > Alphaproteobacteria > Rhodobacterales > Rhodobacteraceae > Paragemmobacter > Paragemmobacter kunshanensis. The sequence continues at coordinate 38,253 of NZ_JAALFE010000025.1, forward strand.
AACGCAGTCGCGTGCGAAGAAGGTTCGAATGGCCTCTTCGTCACGTCGATCAGCAACCTCCAGATCGTGAACGGTGCCCAGACGACCGGGTCGCTTCATGCCGTGATGAAAACTGCGGCAGAGCAACTGCAGCGGGTCTTCGTGCAGATGAAGCTGACGGTGGTCCCGTTCGATCGGGCGGAAGAAATCGTACCGCGGATCTCGGAATATGCGAACACCCAAAACAAGGTGAACGCTGCCGACTTCTTTGCCAACCATCCGTTCCACGTCCGCATGCAGGATTTCTCGCGGGACGTCATTTTTGCGCGCCGCGAGGGCGAACGTCATGACACCAAATGGTTCTATGAGCGGGCGCGTGGTCAATACATCAACGCAAGGCCGAAGACGCGGGGGCGAGCCCAGACCGATTTCGATATTCAGTTCCCAAAGCCGCAGCTCTTCAGCAAGACAGATCTGGCCAAGTTCGAATTCTCGGCCGCGGGCCACCCCCACATCGTGTCGCGAGGGGCCCAGAAGAACTTCGCCGAATTTGCGAAGGACATCGGCGAAACCTGGTCAAAGAACGATGCCAAGTTCGACGAGCTTTGGTACAGACGACTGATATCAAAGGCGATCGTGTTTCGCTGGCTCGAGACCGAGATTCCCAAGCAGCCATGGTACGAAGGCGGCTACCGCGCAAATATCGTCACGTATGCAATGGCCAAGGTGTTTCACGACGCCAACGGCGAGAAACAGGTTCTGGACCTCGATGCGATCTGGCGTCGCCAGTCCGTTTCTGACGCATTGAAACAGGCTTTGTTGCTGGCTGCGGGCGAAGCAAATGACGTGATCACCAATCCTCCTGCAGGCGTGCGCAACATGTCGGAGTGGGCGAAACAGCAGGCGTGCTGGAACGGACTGAAGGGGCGATCACTGGATTATGGTCCAGAATTCGATGGCTGTCTCGTGCTGGCAGAGAATGCCCGAACCAACGAGCGTGACCAGAGGAAGAAAAAGCGGGAGATTGACGGCATATCCGCTCAGTCTGAAGTCGTGAATCGTGGGGCCGATTTCTGGCGGGAAATTCTCGAGCTGGGCATGGCCGACCGGAAACTCACTCCGAAAGACCAGCAGATCTTGCAGGTTTGCGCCTCGATGCCGCGACAGCTACCGAGTGAACTACAGTGCAAACATGCCTTGAGTGTCCTTGAACGACTGAGGGAACAAGGGTTGGTATCCGTTTGATGCTTTGCCAGTCGGTGAATGATCGGAGTGCCGTGATAGCTTACCCGATTGCGGATTCCTGAGTCTGCCAGTGTTGCGGGAACGGCTGCAGTAGCTGAGCGAGCGTGGCCCCTGATCCCTGCCTGCCGTCGAGGATCGCCTCGACGATATCAGGCGCGAGCAACGTCAAACGCAGGACACGGGTCATGTATGAGGGCGCGATCTCCTCGCGCTCAGCCAGATCGGCTATGGTGGCGAACTCGCCTGAATCGAGCATGCGCTTCCAGCGGAACGCGCGACCCAGCGCCTTTACCAGCGTATTGTCCGGCTTGCGCGTCTGTTCGGCGCCATCCGGCAGCACCATCTCTTTCCTTCCGCCGCGCTTCACGACGCGGAACGGGACAAGGATGGTGACTGTGTCGGGGAGGGACGTGGCCCGGGTCATGCTTCGGCTCCTGTATCTGCGGTGATTTCGCGCGCCAGTGCTGCCAGCCCGTCCGTGCGCAGGCGGATATTCAGCGCGTGCAACCCGATCTCCACTCTCTCCACCAGCAGCGCGACGATCCGCGCCTGTGCAACCGGGAACAATTCGTCCCACAGCGGGTCCAACCGCGTGAGGGCGTCCCGGGCTTCCTGCTCGCAGATGCCGTCTGTGTGGGCCTGTGCGGCCCTCCAGGTGCCCGCCACGATCTCGGGCTGCCGGAACACCGCGCGCAGTTGGTCAATGACGGCCGCCTCGATGTCCCCGGCCGCCACACGGCCCACCGGGCATGTCCCCGCCCCATGCCGCAAGATGGTCTGGCTGACATAGTAACGATACAGACGCCCGCCCTTGCGCGTGTGGCTGGGCGAGAAGGCCGCCCCATCCGGCCCGAACAGCAGCCCCTTCAGCAGGGCAGGAGTGTCCGCCCGCGTCTTGGCCGCCCGCTGGCGGGGACTGACCTTCTGGATGGACTGCACCTTCTCCCAAGTCTCGCGATCCACGATGGCCTCATGCTCACCGGGATAGCGCTTGCCCCTGTGGACCGCCTCCCCGATGTAGACCGGGTTGTCGACCAGACGGTGGATGAACTTCTTGTCGATGGCCTTGCCGGAAGTGGTGCGCATGCCACGCTCTTCTGCTTCCCGAGCGATGAGCGTCGCGGACCCCACCTCCAGAAAGCGCTGATACACCCAGCGCACATGGGCAGCCTGATCCTCATTGATGACCAGCTTGCGGTTCTCCACCCGGTAACCATAGGCCACACCCCCGCCCATCCAGATGCCCTTCGCGCGGGAGGCCGCCACCTTATCCCGAATGCGCTCTGCGGTGACCTCGCGTTCGAATTGTGCAAAGGAGAGCAGGATGTTCAGGGTCAAGCGACCCATGGATGTTGTCGTATTGAAGGACTGCGTCACCGACACGAACGTCACGCCGTTCCGGTCGAAGACCTCGACCAGCTTCGAAAAGTCCATCAGGGACCGGGACAGGCGGTCGATCTTGTAGACGACCACCACATCGACCAGCCCATCCTCGATATCCGCCAGCAGGCGCTTCAAGCCGGGGCGGTCCAGCGTGCCCCCGCTGATGCCGCCATCATCATAGTGATCCCGCACCAGCACCCATCCCTCGGATCGCTGGCTGGCGACGTAGGCCTCGCAAGCCTCACGCTGGGCGTGGAGCGAGTTGAACTCCTGCTCCAACCCTTCCTCGGAGGATTTCCGGGTATAGACGGCGCAGCGGAGCTTCTGGACGATGCCTTCGGTCACGCCCCCCTCCGATGGTTCTTCAACCCGAAGAACACCCAGCCGTTCCAGCGCGTGCCGGTGATGGCGCGGGCGATGGCGGACAGCGACTGATACGGCCGTCCCTGCCAGTCGAAGCCTTCAGCCGTGACAGTGACCACATACTCCACGCCCTGCCATTCGCGCAGCAGCCGCGTCCCGGTGATCGGCCGATCGCGATCGAACCGATGGCTGCTCTTTCTCCGATCCCCGCCGCCGTAGAGTTCCTCGCCCAGTTCCTCCAGCCGCCGCACCGTCTCGGGTTTCAACCCGCCATAGGCCAGTTCCTGAATGCGGTAGGCGAGGCGGCTCTCCAGATAGCGGCGATTGAAGGGGGGCGGTTCGCTGCCAAACAGATCGCGCCACTGCTGCTTCAGCGCAGTGACCGGCGCCGTCTTCAGTGCCGCGAGGCGCGCGGGGATGGGGTCATTGGTCGTCATGCGGTTCTCCGGTGCGTCGGAGTTGCATGTGCGCTCTGGTCGGGCAGAGAGTGTAGCGAAGTTTCTCCAGCGGGATCAGAGAGTTGACTTGACTGGCGCTGCATCAGCCGGATCAGGCCCAAGGCCAGGATGCGGCACAACTCGGTGCGGCGCTCGGCAGGGGTCATGAGGGAGGGGGCGAGGGGGTTCATTCCTCACTCCTCTTAAGCGTTGACGCTTCACCCCCATGGCAGGAGTGGGAGCTATTCCGGAAAGCGTTGGCTGAGATTGGCGCCATCAGCGTGAAACCGGCGACGCGCGATGGCGGTTCTCGTATTCGACAATGTCGGAAAGCCGATAGCGGATGCTTCCCCCCAACCGAAGAAAATGGGGTCCATAGTCCTCTGCGCGCCAACGCTGGAGGGTGCGTGTGGTGCACCTCCAGCGCATTGCGAGTTCCCTTTCAGAAATCAGGGCGCAATCCGCTATCGCTTCGGTCAGTGGCTGCTCGTTCTTTCCCATGTTGGATCATCTCCATGGCCATGATGTTCGCCCAGCATGCCATCGGTGACCCGTCCTGTACGGGAATAGCCAGAAGGCCTCTCCGACTAGATTCAAGAATTTGATTTATATGGAAATTTCAAAAGATAATCGTTAACCGATTAGCCGTTGTGCGGTTCCCAGTCATCAGGGATGAAGCTCGCGCCCAGCTTCAGGAACTTTCGGACCGTGTCGTCTGAAATCGACAAGCCCATTTCAGACGCCAACTCCGCGATTTCCCTCGGGACGGAGCTTCGCGCTGAGCGTGGATTGTAGCCGAGTTGGTCGATTGCCATGGCTGTGAAGAGTTGTGCGATCGTATCGACTTCGCGCCTGTCCTGTTTCGGAAGAGGGCGGCTTGGCGATCTTTGCTGTTCAGGGCCGTGATACTTTCGCAAGAGGGCGAGAAAGTCCGGGTGCACTTCGAACTCCATGCGATCGACCCATCGCAAGAAATCTGCCGGTCGGACACGTTTTTCGTACCCATTTGGATTGAACTGCCTGGTAAGGAGCTGATGGCGTTCGATAAGGAATTTGACTGATTGATACTGAAAATGAGGGTCTTTGGCAGTTATTGCGTCGATCCTCTTTGCGATCTCTTGGCGTGGATCGAAGCCGATGGACAGGCACGTCAATTCATCCACCGAGAAGAAGGGTTGACGAGCCCAGTACACAAAATCGGCGATGCGGTCGCAATGACCAAACCCACCGGCGAACCAAGGTGGGGCCTGCTTTTGTAGACGATAGATCTCGTTGTCCTGAACCCACATTCTCCAAGTAAGTCGCTGATTTCGCTGTCGTAATCGTGATATTTCGCATATAAATCATGGCGTTGACGGC
>NZ_JAALFE010000026.1 GCF_011059185.1 Paragemmobacter kunshanensis
TCGGGGAAGGGTCACATGGGTCAAATCTCAATGGAAATCTTCAGCCCAACCGGGTCAGCTCTCAGCGCAAATCAACACGTACGGGTCATCATGTCGACTTCGGGGTAAATGGTGTCGATACGGCCCGGAATTGGACCATCCGTGAGGCCCCGAAAACTCACGCGAACCTCTGCTCCGACTACAATCTCCATCAGGGCCGCTTCAGGCACTTCGGCGATCACCCAGACGGTCGAGGTGTCAGCGATGCGGAACAGGGTTTCGCCCGCCTCCGACATCATGCCTTCGACCGCCATCCTCTCCAGCACCACGCCGCTGCGCGGGGCCATGATCGGAATACTGACCGTCGTCTGGCCCTCAGTCGCAATGCGGTCGATCACCTCGCCCGGCACGCCGAGGTTTTCCAATCGTTGCCGCGCGCCCTCCCCTAACCGCCCGTCCGACCGCACGTCGGTTAGGAACTGTGCAAGGGCGGCAGCGATCTCGGGCGAATAGAGCGTCACGAGCGGCGCGCCTTCCCTGATCATGCTGCCGGTTGTCACATTGGCAACGGTTTCAATGAAGGCATCGGCGCGCAGCGAAATCACGCTGATCCGGCGTTCGTCCAGTTCCACGATTCCCGGCGCGCGCCATGTGGCCGCCAGGGGGGCCAGCACCGCCTCGGCCGTGCGAACTCCGCTGCGCTGCAACTTACCGGGGCTGACGGTGACCGAACCGTCATCGTTGTCTTCGCCGTCATAGACGGCGATGTAGTCCATCCCCATCGAATCCTGCTTCGGCACTGGCGAGGTGTCGGGCAGGCCCATCGGGTTACGGTAATAGAGGATGGTCCGCTCCCCTGTTTCCACCATAGCCATTTCTGTAGAGGGCTCAGGAGCAGGGCCCAGCGAGAGGTCCTCGCTGGCCAGGACAGGCAAGAAGACCCGCCCATCCGCCGTTTGCCGGAGGGATGACGACCATTCGGGCAATCCGTCTGGATGCCTCCAGTAGATCACCGGGCCGATTGGCTCTGCTTGCGGGGCATCGACACCCGGCATGGCGGCCGCATCATTGCCCATCAACACAGCAAGCTGCATTCTGGCCATGCCCATCAGGCTGGCCACGGTGATCCCCTTTTCGCCAGCGGTCAGCCCGACCCATCCGGCTGTTCCCGCGACAAGGACTGCGGCCGTCAACTTGCCAAATGCTCTCATGGCTCGGCTCGCATTTCCAGCTCTGCCTTTACAGTTTCAGGTTCACCCTGCACCTTTGCCGCCACCGAAAACCGCCATCCCCCCGCCATGGTGAGATCCGTGCTGAACAGGTAGATGCCCGGAACTACAGTCGGCAATGCGGTGACGGGTGAGGTCATCATCTCCATCCCGTCGGGGGCCATATCCATGCGTGTCGCATAGATGACCGCGCCCTCGACGGGCTGGCCGGTGCGAAGATCAGTCAGACGAAGTTCAATCGTCACCCCTGATCCGACACGGTGGTCGGTCGAGACAATCTCGAAACGGTAGTCGTCTGCACCTGCCCACAGGGCAGATGCGCCAATGAGAAGTGCAAGAACGGAGCCGCAGGTGCGGCGGAACATGTTTGTCATGAGGAAGACCCTTTGATTGCAGCGATAGCGCACCCGCAAAGCCAATTGGCGCAGGTGCAAACGGCATCATCCGCGTGCTCACGCACGCGGCAGGGTCAAACGCGGGGAGGTCGCCTTAAGCCATCCGGTGGAAGCCCGGATGGTAGATGGACGTCAGGGAGCATCAGGGTTGCAGCGGATGCCTCGTCGGTCACAGAAAGCCCGGGGACTTGCGCCAGGGCGAGCATTGTCATTCCGCCACGCGCCATCATTTCGCAGGCGACGCCGCATGCCTGATCGTCAGGGCAATCGCCTTCGCAGCACGGGTCGGCAGCCGCCGCGATCTCTGCCGCAAGTCCGGCCGATACCTCACTGACTGTGGCCCCGATCAGGGACACAGCCAAAAGCACCGACAGAAATGATCGGACAATCCAGGACATTAAGAACCCATGACATGCGGACACAAATTCGGCAACGCACATCCGGTTGAACGGAGTGCAGTTGCTGCTCAGGCTGCCCGGGGCGCAAAGAGGATGATTGCAGCGCCGAGCACACAAATCGCGGCACCGGTCACGTCCCACGCATCCGGGCGCTGCTTCTCGACAAGCGAGAGCCAGCCAAGGGAGGCGGCAATGTAGACACCACCGTAGGCCGCATAGGCACGCCCAGCGAAATCCGATGGCGCGAGGGTAAGGAGCCAGGCAAAGACCGCAAAGCTGAGGATGCCAGGAACCAGCCAGAGTGCGCTCGCTCCTTGTCGCATCCAAACCCAGAGCGCGAAGCAACCGGCGATCTCGGCAAGAGCGGCGCCGGCGTAGATGGTGAGCGTTGCAGCTGTGGTCATGGCGTCGGCTCTGTCTCCGGATGCCGATGATCGGTTGCGCAAAGCGAATGGTCGCCCAGAACTTCGATGACCCGGCAATCGGCAATCTTGCCGCCCGCACATTGCACGACCATGCGCTCGAGTTCGGCTTTCAGCGCGGTCAGGCGCGCAAGGCGACGTTCAACTTCGACCAACTGGGCCCTTGCGATGGCGTCCGCTGCAGCGCAGGACTGATCAGGTCTGTCCGACAAGCTGAGAAGGTCGCGGATCGCTTCCAGCGTGAATCCCAGATCGCGGGCATGCCGGATGAAGGCGAGCCGTTCCATCGCCTTGCGGCCATAAAGCCGCTGGTTGCCCGAGCTGCGTTCAGCTTCGGGAAGCAGGCCAATCTGCTCGTAGTAGCGGATCGTTGGAACCTTCACCCCGGCCGCGTCGCCCAATTTTCCGATGGTCAGCATCAGATTCCCCTTGAAGCTATAGTTGCTAGAGACATTAGGTTACTGATTCGATGAAATCAACTGCCCGCCCTGCGGCAGGAGGAATAACGATGTCGGAAGCTGCACGCGAAACGTCCTGCGACTGGACCGTAACAGGCATGGACTGCGGGTCCTGCGCAACAAAAATCAAGGATGCTGTCGCGCGTCTGCCGGGAGTAAGTGGCGTCGAGGTCGGGATCATGTCCGAGCGCCTGCGACTGACGCTGGACGAAGCACAGACCGGGAAAGACAGGATCGAAAAGACTGTCCGCGCACTAGGCTACGAGATTGCGCCACGTACGGCATCGGCGAAGAAAGAGTTCGTGCTGCCCGGCGCACAGGTTGCGGCCGAAAAGACCGACGCGCATCCGGATGTCGATCACGCCAAACACGATCATGAGGGACACGACCATGATGGTCACGATCATGGCCCAAAGGTAGACGGCGCCAAGCAGGACGAGGCCAGCCACGGCAGCCCCGGCCATATCCATGACGACCCCGCTGACCGGGGCAAGCGGTGGTTTCAGACCGCCAAGGGCAGGCTGGTGATCTTCACTGCACTTTTGCTGGGGACTGCCTGGATTATCGAGTATCTGGCACCCGAGATCGGCAAATGGGCCTTCGTCGCCGCTTGTCTGATCGGGGTGGCCCCGGTAGCGCAGCGCGCCTTTGCGGCATTGCGGATGGGTCAGCCCTTCACCATCGAAAGCCTGATGACGATTGCAGCCGTCGGCGCGCTCTTCATCAATGCTGCCGAAGAGGCGGCGCTGGTGGTGTTCCTGTTCGCCGTGGGCGAAGTGCTGGAAGGCGTCGCCGCAGGCAAGGCACGGGACGGCATCCGGGCGCTGGCAAACCTTGTACCCAAGACAGCGCAACTGGTCACAGGCGACAGCACCCGCGAGGTGCCTGCCGCAAGCCTGTCCGTGGGCCAGACCGTGCTTGTGCGCCCCGGCGATCGCATTCCGGCCGATGGTGAGATCACCGACGGCACCTCTGGCGTCGACGAAAGCCCGGTCACTGGTGAAAGCGTGCCCAAGACGCGCGGCCCGGGGGATGCGGTTTTTGCCGGGGCTATCAACACCGAGGCGGCACTGCGTATCAAAGTGACCAAGGGGCCGGAAGACAACACCATCGCCCGCATCATCCGTCTGGTCGAAGAAGCTGAAGAGGCGCGCGCGCCGACCGAACGCTTCATTGATCGGTTCAGCCGCTGGTACATGCCCGCCATCGTCGCCGTGGCAGCGTTGGTGGTCCTGGTGCCGCCGCTGGCTTTTGGCCAGCCGTGGGATACCTGGGTCTATCGTGGCCTGGCGCTTCTACTGATCGGTTGCCCCTGCGCACTGGTCATATCGGTTCCGGCTTCCATCGCTTCGGCCATGTCCACCGGTGCGCGACGCGGCCTCTTGATGAAAGGCGGTGCCGTGATCGAAGCGGCGGCGAAGGTCGATGTCGTGACCTTCGACAAGACCGGGACGCTGACACATGGCCGCCCGCAGGTGACGGATGTCGTGCCGTTTGGGTCCACCACCGAAGCCGAGCTTCTGGCCGTTGCGGCCGGGGTCGAGATGGGGTCGAGCCATCCGCTCGCCATCGCCATCCTGAACAAGGCCAAGGACGCAGGCGTGGCCGCGCTGTCGTCGCAGGATGCAAAGGCGTTGATGGGCAAAGGCGTGGTCGCGACGGTGGGTGGTGCGCCCGCATGGGTCGCCTCTCCGCGTTACGCGATGGAACATGGTGGGCTTGAAGGCCTTGGTTTGCGGCAGGCCACGATCTTCGAGGAGGATGGCAAGACTGCTGTTGCGGTGTTCCGCGAGAAGACCCCACTTGGGTTGATTGCCATGCGGGACGAACCGCGCGCGGATGCCAAGGACGCTGTGCGCCAGCTGACGGCCATGGGGGTGACCTCGGTGATCCTTACCGGGGACAACCCGCGCACGGCCTCTGCAATTGCCGGAAGCCTTGGGCTGAAGTTCGAGGCTGACATGCTGCCCGAAGACAAGCTCGCCTATATCCGCGAGATCGGCTCCAAGGGCGGCGTAATGATGATAGGCGACGGCATCAACGACGCGCCGGCGCTAAAACAGGCGTCGGTCGGCGTGGCGATGGGATCGGGCACCGATGTGGCGCTGGAAACCGCCGATGCTGCAATCCTGCGCGACCGGGTGACCGACATTCCGGCCACGATCCGGCTGTCACGCGCGGCAATGGCCAACATCCGCCAGAACGTGACCATCGCCCTTGGCCTGAAAGCCGTGTTTTTGGTGACGTCAGTCTTCGGTCTGACCGGCCTGTGGATCGCGATCCTGGCCGATACCGGGGCGACAGTGCTTGTGACCCTGAACGCCCTGCGCCTGCTGCGGTTCAACCCTGAGCGTGAGAGCTGACATCATGATCTCGGGTTTTGGCTGGGCCGCGCTGGCCCTTCTTTTCGGCTATCTGGCTCTGTTCTTCTGGGGCAGTGCTTTGGCGACGCAAGCGGCGGGGCGATCCGTCTGGCTGTTTTCGCGCGCCACGGGACGCGACCGTCTGGCCGCGATGGGGTTTCGTGCGGCCTTTGCGCTTGCCTTTTTCGGGCCACTTCTCTGGCTCGCCGTACCCGCAATACACAAGGTCGATCCGCTCTGGACTGAGGGGCGCGCCATCTTCCTCGGCCTGATCGGAGTCTTTGTCGCAGGTCTTGGCGCAATGGTCGCCTTTGCAGCACAGATGTCGATGGGATCGTCCTGGCGCGTCGGCGTGACAGCCGGCGAGACCGGCGATCTGGTCTCGAACGGGCTCTACCGCTTTAGCCGCAACCCGACCTTTGTTGGTCAGTTTGCCCTGCTGGCAGGTGTTGCGATGGCGGTTCCGGCAGTCCCGACAGTCCTCGCGCCAATCCTGTTTCTCTGGTCGGCCAGCACGCAAGTCCGGTCGGAAGAGGCCGCATTGCGTAACGCAATCGGGCCTGACTATGACCGTTACGCCGCATCGGTCCCGCGCTGGATCGGCTTAAACCGCAAGGCAACACGATGACCCGGACGATGCTGATTTCCCTGATCGTTGCAACAGTTCTGGCCGATCAGCTGACCAAGGCAGCGGCGCTGTCGCTGCTGTCGCAGGGGACTGCCGTCCCAGTCGTTCCGGGCTTCAACCTTACCCTTGGCTTCAACGAGGGTGCGAGTTTCGGCATGATGGGCGGAATCATGGCGGGCAAGCCTCTCCTGATGGCGGCGCTGACTGGCGCTCTGACTTTAGCCTTCGCCGTTATGGCCTTCCGCGCGCACCACGCACTGGAACGGGCTGGCTTTGCTCTCGTGGTGGGCGGCGCGCTTGGCAACATCATCGACCGCCTGCGACAGGGTGCCGTGACCGATTTTCTTGATTTCTATTGGCGCGACTGGCATTGGCCGACATTCAACTTCGCCGATATTGCGATCACTCTGGGCGCGGTCCTGATCCTTGCCGCCTCTCTTCCCCTTCGACGCCGCAAGGAGCCAGTTCTTGACCAAAGCTGACCCGCAGAGTCTGTCGCGCGACGATCTCTCACTGATCGCCGCCTTCCTGATTGCGTTGGCGGCGACGCTTGGCGCGCTCTTTATCGGCGAAGTGTTGGGACAGATGCCCTGTACGCTCTGCTGGTATCAGCGCATCGCCATGTTCCCCTTGGTGCCGATCCTTGGCATTGCGCTGTGGCGTGGGGACGGCATGGCGCGCACTTACGCCTTGCCGCTGGTCTTGACCGGGCTGGCGCTGGCGGCCTGGCATTCGGGCCTTTACGCCGGCATCTTGCCCGCGCCGGTCGTGCCCTGCACCGAGAATGGCCCATCCTGCACCGGCGAAGCGCAAATGATCCTCGGCCTGCCCATCCCCTATCTTTCAGCGGTCGCCTTCGTGGCGATCCTTGTTTGTCTCCTCCTGCCGAAAGGACACCGCCCATGAATCGTCGCAACCTCCTGATCGGAGCATCCGCACTCGGGCTCGCCGCCTTTGCAGGTGGCACCATCATCCTGAATCGTCGCCGCGCAGCCGAGGCAGAGGCAATGGCTGCCGCCACGCCAATCGCAGATCAGGCACTTCTGGTTCGAGAGTATTCCCCCAGCTTCGGTCCCGCCGATGCGCCCGTCACATTGGTCGAGTTTTTCGACCCCTCCTGCGAGGCCTGCCGCGCTTACCACCCGGTGGTGCAGGAAATCCGGCGGCAGTTTCCAACGCAGGTCCGCGTCGTACTGCGCTACACTGTGTTCCACGAAGGCTCGGACGAGGCGGTGCGCATCCTTGAAGCTGCGCGGATGCAGGACAAGTTCGAATCGGTTCTGGACGCGCTTTTGGAGCAGCAGCCCGGCTGGGCCGTTCATGGCTCGCCAGAGATGGATGTCGCTTGGGAAATCGCTGGTGCCGCAGGTCTCGATCTGGAGAAGGCGGAAACCGACCAGTTCTTTCCGGGGATCACCGGCATTCTGAACCAGGACACGGCAGATGTCGAAGCACTCGCCATCCGTCAGACCCCAACGTTCTTCCTGAACGGCAAGCGGCTGGAAAACTTCAGCGCCGACAGCCTGATCGCCGATGTGCGGTTCGCGGTCGAGAATAGCTGACGGCGTTCAGGACCGGCTTACGAAGGCCGAAAACAGGGCCAGCGTACGCTCGCTGACGTGATGCTCAATGCCCTCGGCATCGCGTTCCGCCGTCTCGGGATCGAGACCCAGACTGATGAGAAAGCGCAGCACGATTTCGTGCCGCCGTCGGCATTCCTTTGCCAGCGAACGCCCGTCATCTGTCAGAAAGACCGACCGATACTTCGCGCGTGTTATCAGCCCCTCCCGCGCCAGGCGGTCGAGCGTCTTGCTCACCGTCGGCACTTTCACGCCAAGCCGTGCGGCGATGTCCACCGGGCGAGCTTCGCCGTGATCGTGGATCAGTTCGGCAATCAGCTCGACATAGTCCTCGGCCAACTCTCGGCTGCGGGCCTCGCGCACGCCCTGAAACGCTTCTGCGCGCGCGTCGGTAGGGCGGTCATGGGTTGCGGGCTGCGTCTGGGGGTCAAGATCGTGCTGTGTCATCAGTTCAGTGTCGCACAGGGAGGATTGACAAGTAAAGTTGCGCCACTGATTGTTAGCAATGTCTAACTTTATGCGCCGAGACTTTGGTGCGACCTTGCGACCATAGAAAGCATCAACCCATGCCCGCAAACGCCTGGCGACAAGAGCGTGAGACGCCTTCATTGTCCGAGGTCTTCCGCAGCATTGCGGTTGGCAATGGCGGCACCAGTCGGTTCCGGCGCTTCCTTGCGTTCATCGGCCCCGGATACCTTGTGGCCGTGGGCTACATGGACCCCGGCAACTGGGCGACCTCGCTCGCAGGCGGGGCGGCCTTTGGCTACACGCTTTTGTTCGTGGCCCTGCTGTCGAACATCATGGCGATCCTGCTGCAATCCTTGTGCGCCCGGCTTGCCGTCGCCTCGGGGCGCGATCTGGCACAGGCCTGCCGCGATGCGTTCCCCAAGTGGATGTCGGTCCCGCTTTGGGTGCTTGCGGAAGGGGCGATCATCGCCACCGACCTTGCCGAGGTGATCGGCACCGCCATCGGCCTGAACCTGCTGTTCGGCATCCCGCTGGAGATCGGCATCTTCATCACCGCCGCCGACGTATTCCTGATCCTGTGGTTGCAGAACAAGGGGTTCCGATGGATCGAGGCGCTGATCATCTCGCTCATGGCGCTGATCGCCGCCTGTTTCGTCGTGCTGATCGCGCAGGCTGATCCGGTCTGGGGCGAGGTCATCGCCGGGTTTGCCCCCAGCCGCGAGATTTTCGGTAACCCGACCATGCTCTATCTGGCGCTCGGGATCATCGGTGCGACCGTGATGCCCCACAATCTGTATCTGCATTCCGGCATCGTGCAGACCCGCGCCTTCGGCCTTGATCTGCCAGCCAAGCGCGAGGCGCTGCGGCTGGCGACCTGGGACAGCACCATCGCGCTGATGTTCGCGCTGACGATCAACGCATCGATCCTGATCCTTGCCGCCGCCGCGTTCTACACCGTCGGCGAAAACGATGTGGCCGAGATCGACAAGGCGCATCTGCTCCTGGAGCCCTTGCTGGGGTCATCGCTGGCGCCGATCCTGTTCGGGGTTGCGCTGCTCTGCGCCGGCCTCAATTCCACTGTCACCGCCACCATGGCAGGCCAGATCGTCATGGAAGGGTTCATCAATCTGCGCATCGCCCCCTGGGCGCGGCGGCTCATCACCCGCTGCCTTGCGATCGTGCCCGCGATCTTCGTGATCCTGCTTTATGGCACCGAAGGCGTGGGGCAGCTTCTGATCCTCAGTCAGGTCGTGCTGTCATTCCAGCTGCCTTTTGCCATCGTGCCTTTGGTCATGTTCACCGCCAGCCGCGCCAAGATGGGCGAACTGGTGGCTCCGCGGTGGTTGACTGCCTTGTGCTGGTTGATCGCGGCGGTGATCATCGTGCTAAACGTGAACCTGCTGTCCACTGTTCTGTTGGGCTAACGCCAGCCAGCTCCTTCCGGAAACCAAAGGTGAAACCGGTCACGGAATCCCGCTTGAAGTCCAAGGGCGTGGCCTGGCAGAGAAATCAGATCAGCAGCACCTGAGTGCCTACTTGTGCGATGTCGTAGAGTTCTATGACATGCTCATTGTACAGACCGATGCAGCCATTCGATGACCTGCGTCCGATCTTTCGAGTGTCGTGGGTGCCGTGGATCAAGTAGGCCGGCCATGACAGATACAATCCCCGGACACCCAATGGGTTGTCCTTGGATCCACCCTCCACCATCTTCGGCCAGTCCGGGTTGCGCTCGAGCATGGATGCCGTCGGGTGCCACGGCGGGTTCACGGCCTTGCGGACAACCTCGGTCCGCCCGAGCCGGGTCAGTTCCTCGGACAGAGGGACAGACGATGGATAGAGCCGGTAGACCGACTGATCCTCTGACCAATAGTGCAGTGCGCGCGACTTGGTGTCCGCGAGAATTGCGCCACCCCGGGTATTTTCAAAGTAGTCCTGCCACTGAGGCATCCGGAAGCTGGACACGTTGTTCCGCACACTGCTGGAGACAGGAGCTTGAAACTCCGTGCTGCCTTCCTGCGCCCAGGCTGGCAGGGCTGCAAAACTGGCCACCCCGATTGCTCCCCTCAGCAAAGCCCGCCGCTTCATAAAATCGCTGGTCATGGAACACTCCTTCAAGCGCTTTTTGCGAGTGCGAGTATCGTTCGCTCGTGGACGAGGCAAATCAAACAGCCGTTAGCAGTCAGCATTCGGGGGCGATGAGCGCGACCATCCTTTCTCCCCGCAACCGTACGCTAGGTTATCTGGCGGCTTGCAGGCGACGAATATGTCCCGCCACCTCTTGGTCGTCCTGTTCAGAGCGGACAATCCTTCCACAGTTTCAAGCCCACATCGAAAATCGATCACTTTACCACCAGTCTGACAATGCTGTGATCTGCGAACAGACGCATTGCACCTCAAGTTACTAGAGCAGTTAGCCGTCATCCCTAATTCAGGGGTTGTGGCACGATTGTTCTTTCCAGACGCACGCCAATTTTCCAGCAGGAAGCCCATCCAAAGCTGGGCCAGTTTGGGGGCCGCCATCGTGGCAGGTGCCCTTTTCGTCTTGGCTCTGCAGCCATACTCGATCCTGCCACTTGCGCTGATCGCCTTCGCTCTGCTGGCAGTATTGGTGCGTGGCGCATCCGGTTTCATCGCGTTCAGGCTGGGATACTTCTTCGGCCTCGGTCAATTCGTGTCCGGGCTTTTCTGGATCACCGAAAGTTTTCAGGTTGAGGCGGACCGGTTCGGTTGGCTGGCTCTGCCGGCGGTTCTTGGTCTTTCGGCGCTTCTGTCGGTCTTTCCTGCCCTGGCCTGCGCTCTGGCGGCACGGATGGAACGCGCCGGGTTGCCGTTGGCACTCTCGATGGCGACAAGCTGGACCGCCACGGAGTGGCTGCGAGGCCATGTTCTCACCGGGTTTCCCTGGAACCTAGCTGCCTACACACTCTCTGACTGGACGGTCGCCGCGCAGGCTTCCTCTGTCGTCGGAACCTACGGCCTGGGATTTCTTCTGGTGCTCTGCGCCGCGCTGGCCGGACTGGCTTTTGTCTCGGCCGCCGACGGGAAACGCATCAGCCGCCTCGCCACCGCGGGCGCGATTGCCTTGTCGGTGACCGCATTTGGTGCGATGCGCTTGCTGCTCGCCGATGTGCCGTCAGAGCGCGGCGCGCAAATCCGTGTCGTTCAGCCGGACATCGCACAGAGTGCCAAGTGGGATGATGCCGCCCGAAACGCAAACATCCTGAAACTCATCGCGCTTTCGGCCCGGCTTGGCGACTTCGACATTCTGCTCTGGCCGGAAACTGCTTGGCCAGGGTTCCTGGCAGAGGATGCAGGTGCCCGGGCAATGTTGGGCTGGCTCTTGCCCGAGACCGGCGTCTTGCTGACAGGAAGCCCGGAACGGGAGGAAACCGGGGCCGGGACAGTCTACCGGAATGCCGTGCTTGCTATCTCTCGTGACGGCACCATTCTGACACGCTATGCCAAACATCATCTCGTTCCGTTCGGTGAGTACGTTCCGTGGCGAAACCTTTTGCCCCTTCAGCGTCTGGTTCAATCGCTCGGAGATTTCACGCCAGGGCCAGGGCCGCGGACACTGGCGTTCGGCCCACACCCCTATGCGGGGATCGCAATCTGCTATGAGATCATTTTTCCCGGACATGTCGTCGATGATGCGATCAGACCGGACTGGATCTTCAACGCGACAAACGACGCCTGGTTCGGTGCCTCGATCGGGCCATGGCAGCATTTGGCATCGGCCCGGATGCGGGCCATCGAAGAGGGCCTGCCTCTGGTGCGGGCCGCCAACACGGGAATTTCGGCGGTGGTTGATTCCTACGGAGCGACATTGGCAATGCTCGAAATCGACACGTCAGGCGTGATCGACATCCGCTTGCCGCGCCCATTGCCCGCAACCATTTACGCCCGCTTCGGAGACTGGGCGCTTCTCTTTCTCATGCTCACTTCATGGACGATCAGTGGCTACTGGGCCCGACGGCAACAGGCAAACCTTAAAGGTGCATCGACATGATCGGGCCGCTCTTCGCAATCATCGGGTTCCTTTGGGGTTACCTCGTTGCACGGCGGCGGGGCGGAAAGACCCTCGACCGCCTGCAGTACGGCGCAGGCTTCGCCATCGCCTTCGGGCTGTTCGGCACTCTCCTTGGAATCGCCCTCGCAAGGTATCTTGGGGCAGCCTGATCGGCGAAACCTCGCCGGTCCGGAAATCCTCACCTTTTTGTCGGTTGAACCTCTAGTTGCTCGAGGTTCTAGACGAAAAGCTGATCTCGCTTTCCGGACTGTTCATGCGTCTTCGTTCTCATCAGATTATCCTTTGGATCGCCGCCACTGCGGCGGTCATCACGTTTTCGGCGGTGCGGTGGTGGCCTGCAACGGACGACACCGCAGCAGTTGATTCAGCCTTTACGCCTTCCTTCGCGCTTGCAGACAGCGAAGGCCGCATCCGCACGACTGCCGAATTCCGCGGAAAGTTCCTGTTGGTGTTCTTCGGCTTTACAAGCTGCCCGGATGTCTGTCCGACGACCCTCTCCGAAGTCGCTCAGGTCATGGATGATCTTGGATCTGCCGCGGGATCGGTGCAGCCGATTTTCATTTCGATCGATCCCGAACGGGACAGGCGTCTGGGGCTGGCCGACTACACAACGGCCTTTCATCCAGCGATCCTTGGTTTGGCAGGAAGCGAAGAGGAAACAAAGTCTGCGGCCGCAAGCTTCAAGATTTTCTACGAGCAAGAGGCCGACACCTCATCGCCGGACGGGTACACGATGGCGCACAGTCCTGGCCTTTATCTCATCGGCCCCGATGGCGCGTGGCTGCGTCAATTCACCTACGGCACATCTGCGCCCGAAATCCTTTCCGACCTTCAATCGAGACTTTGACCTATGAAACACTTCCTTCTTGCCACAGCACTCGTCCTCTCTGCGCCTGCCGCGATGGCCTGTGAGACCGTGACAATCGGCGATCTTACCGTTGAACACGCTTGGTCCAAGGTGACGATCGGCGCGGGACGACCCGGCGTGTTCTATGTGGAGATCAAGAACACCGGGACCTCCGACGATGCGCTTGTTGGCATCGCGACGCCAGCAGCCGGAATGCCGATGTTGCACGAGACTGTCGTACAGGATGGCATCGCATCGATGCCCCATGCGATGTCAATCCCGGTGCCTGCCGGTCAGAGTGTGCAGCTCGCGCCGGGGGGTTACCACGGCATGCTGATGGGGCTGACGACAGCCCTCAAGGAGGGCGACAGCTTTCCGGTTACCCTTTCCTTCGAAAAGGCTGGTGAGGTTACCGTGAATGTCGTTGTCCTCTCGTTGCGTGCGGAGGGTCCGGATTGCGCCGACGCAGGGCAGTAATCCTGGGTGCGGGAGGGGCAGTCGGAGCCGTCGCCTTCATGCTGGGCGTCGGGGCCTTTCGCACGCGCAATCGGCCAAGCCGCAGCGAGGTCCTGCCCGTGCCGATCGGTCAGATGACCTGGACCTTGACCGACCACCAGGGTCGCTTGGTCCGACCCTCTGACTGGGCCGGTCGCCCTGTCATGGTATTCTTTGGCTTCACCTGGTGCCCGGACGTCTGCCCGACCACATTGAGCGACATATCGCTCTGGCTCGAGGAGCTGGGTGCCGACGCAAATCGTCTGATCGTGGCGTTGATTTCCGTCGATCCGGAGCGGGACACGCCAGACGTCCTTGCGGATTACGTGAGCAACTTCGATCCACGCATCATGGGGCTGACGGGCCCTGCTGACGAGGTCGCTCAGGCGGCCGCAGATTTTCGCGCAACCTATCGCCGCGTCGCCAAGGACGCCGGTGATTACACGATGGACCATACCGCCGGTGTATTTCTGTTCCACCCCGATGGGCGCTTAGCGAGCATCATCGACTTTCACGAGGACCGGCGCTTCGCCGTTCCCAAAATCCGCCGAACCCTCAGTTGAAAGGTCATTCTGCCAGATGATCCGCTCCGCATTTCTGATCCTTGCTCTCGCGTCATTTGCCCCGCTCCAGGCAGTGGCCGATCCTCCGACGGCGCATTTGCCTATGGCATTCGAAGCCACAATCGCCCCCGGTGACACCCTGGACAGCGTCCTTGGTCACGCAGGAATTCCCGGGGCGGTCCGGGCAGAAGCCGCCCTCGCGCTCTCAGGTGTGTACGACCTGACGGACCTGCGACCTGGCCACCGAATTGAATGGACTGCGGCGTCCGGAGATCCGTCATCGCTGACACGCCTGTCGCTTTTTGTGGAAGATGGTGTGGAGATCGCTCTCTCGTTCGACGGGCCGATCGCGGCACAACGGCGCGAACCGCCGGTTCGGGAAACGGACCGCCGGGAGACCTTGACCCTTGACGGAACTCTCTATGACGCCCTGATGGCGCGAAATGCACCCGAACGATTTGCAGTTGACCTAACGGCGCTGCTTGCGGGTCAGGTCGATTTTAGACGCGACCTCAAAGGCGGAGAAACTTTCGCTCTTGTCTGGCAGGAAGATCAGCTGCCCGATGGGAGCATCGCGGGCGAGCCGCGCCTGAGTTACGCTCGATTGGAGCTTTCTGATCGCGTCCTTGAACTCGTTGCGACCGAAGCCGCTGGCCCAGTCATCGTTTTCGAGGACGGCGAAGCCGTGCAGCGTTCAGCAGCACCCATTCTTGGCGCCCGCCTGTCGTCAGTCTTCGGCCGACGGAACCATCCTGTACTGGGCGGGGTTCGCATGCATACCGGAATCGATTACGCTGCACCCGTGGGAACGGAAGTCTCTGCGACCGGCGCCGGACGCGTGATCTTTGCGGGAACGATCCGCGGCTATGGCACCACGATCGACATCGATCATGGCGGCGGGGTCGTGACGCGATATGCGCATCTCTCCGAAATTGCCGAAGGCGTTCGCGTGGGGACACGGGTCAAGGCTGGAGACGAGATCGGCGCAGTCGGCGCGACCGGGCTCGTGAGCGGCCCCAACCTTCACTACGAAGTTCGTGTCGACGGCCGACCGGTCGACCCGAAAGACCAGGATGCCCTGCCGGAACAAGAAATTGCTTCGGCAGAAGATCTCGATGCACTCGCCACCTGGCGCAGCGAAACCGGCTTCATGCCAGCGAATGACGGGGAACGTGGATGAAGGAATATCGTATCGGCCGCCGCGAGGTCATTCTGGCAGCGACCGCCTTGGCCATAGCCCCTGCTGCAAGAGCAGAGGAAGAACCGCCGATCCATGTCGTAAAGGGGCGTGGCTGCGAATGTTGCGATGCATGGGTGGACTATCTGCGCGAACAGGGGTTCACGGTTACGGATGAGGTGTCGATGGGAACCTTGTTAATCCGCTTCAAGATGGATCAAGGCATACCAGCAAAAGCGTTTTCCTGTCACACGGGCACAGTTGACGGCTATGCGCTAGAAGGCCATGTCCCGGCTGCGGATATCCGCAGGCTTCTTGACGAGCGTCCTGACGTTGTTGGCCTCGCCGTGCCCGGCATGCCTTACGGCTCGCCGGGCATGGGATCAGAAGACAGTCGAGACGCTTACGATGTCCTGCTGGTTCGTCGGGATGGAAGCCTGGAAGTTTATTCAAGCTATCCGGCCGCCTGACATGAACCGCGATCGTATCGGATCAGCCAAACTGCCTGTGCGTCTTTTGGTGTCCACGCAGAAAATGGCGTCCGGTCACGTTATTTTGACTAACCGAGGTTTCAGCACAACGTCGGATTATCGGCGTCAATTTTTGCCGTAGGCGCTGTAAAGCAGCCAAATACGCCGGGACAGATCTGACGACCTGAATATTGAGGTGTCGGCAGACTATCCCGCTCAGTACCCGTCAAGAATCAGCTCGCCGCTGGTTTGGCGACTTTGAGGAGAATGGCCGCAACCGCTCGACCTGAGTTGCAGACAACCAGAACAAGCCGCTCGTGACCCACCCCAACTTTGGGAGCATGAACCAATTGTCAATCGCGCGATCAAGCGCATTTATAGGCTCTGACCGAAGCTATCTGAACTCGGCTTAAATGATAGACGAACTAGCGGGGTCAACCAGCACTAAGAGAGTAATAGTGAGCTTACTAGAAAAAGCCCAAAAGTAGCCGCACAGTTGCCAATGCGCACCCGTTAACTGACATCGCTCGATTATGAAACGCGCGGGGGGCACCTATGCGACTTCTCAGAAAAGTAAGTGAATTATCACACAAAGTGCGATCAAGACTGGCTCTCCTCGCCACAACTCTTGCATTTCTCTCGCCTCAACCCTCCTTCGCGATCGATAGCCGACAGACTGACACTGAAATGCTACCGATAGGGGCAGTCACCTCAGCTCCAGATGGGGCGTCAAATGTGTGCAATGTTTACGTTTGGGCTTGTGCGTAATCTGGTCGCACATTGAAGATTGGCGCGCTGCAACTTAAAGAGCTGCGGAAAGTTAACACTCAGATCAATCAGTCGGTTCGTTCCGTGAGTGACTTACAACAGTACGGTATCGCTGAACGCTGGACGCTGCCGACCAAAGGAAAGGGTGATTGCGAAGACTATGCCCTTTACAAGAAGTACGAATTGACGCGCGCTGGATTTCCGGCCGAGCAGCTATTGATTGCAACTCTTCTTGATTTGAACAGAGCGTCTCATGCCGTTCTCGTCGTGCGCACTGGCGCCAATGATCTCGTCTTGGACAACCTAACCAACAAGATCGTACCTTGGCACAAGACAGGATATACCTTTTTAAGAATGCAGGACCCTCGCAAGCCCAACCGATGGGTTTCAGTTATGGCAGGGGGGATTTTCCTTCGGTGAGAATGTCTTGACGGGCGTTCTGTGGCATACCTTTCAACTCGATTGTGTTGAATCTCACAACGTTTTTTGGACGCTTCAATTCCAGAATCTGATTGCGCACCAAGAGCAATTCAGAGCGCGAAGTTTCCGATCTCCAAACTGCCGGCCCTGGAAGGATAGCCCACGACCAGTCGCCGCAAGATCGATGCCCGTCGCGGGCGCTCCGCGACGCGATTCTCATCTTTTTCGTTATTGCTTTGCTTCATCATTGACTGATCAGCCCTGTTGACCTCGTCTTACGGTTAGAGGAGAGAATGCCGCACTAAGGTAGGATGTTGCAGTTGAGCAACGCTTGACCGTTGATCCTTTCGAGTTGCCAGCGTCGCGTTCAAACAGAACCCGAGGCCCCGGATTGGGTCAGAAGAAAACCGCGATGCGATGACGTGCTACTGATCCGGCGCTATCGCGAACTTGAGATTTTGACCAGCTATCCGGCGGCCTGAAATCACATCCGCCCGGGGTCCGATCTTTGGCAGACGGTCTTCGACCAACACCGACTTATCCCTCAGAGGGCACCGACGATCTGGTCAACGGCGTCCTCGCTGTCCCATGCGTACGGACCTTGAAGGCGTCCGATCTCCCGGGTCTGCCGGTCGATCAGAAGGGTTGTCGGCAGGCCGATGAAGGCAAGGGCTAGCTGAGCCCGAAGGGCTTCGGCCCAATAGAGCGGCAGATCGACGATGCCGATCTCGTCGTAGAAGCGTCGCCCCCTGCCGATCCCCGCGTCGTCGATGCACAGCGGCAGCACCGCGAAATCCGCACCGCCCAGCCGGGACTGGAGCCGGTCAAGTGTCGGCATTTCTTCCCTGCAGGGCGGGCACCAGGTCGCCCAGATGTTCAAGAGCATCACCCGGCCGGCGAAGTCGTCGAGTTTCCGCGTAGTGCCAGCTTCGTCAAGGATCGGCGGAGACAGCAGCGGTTGCGGATCCTTGAGCAGCCGGAAGGGTGGGCGAGCCTCGGCAGACCCTGCAAGGAAGGGCGCGGCGAGTGCACCAAGGACGGCACGGCGGCCGATAAGTGTTGGCATGGGTCCGCTCTCTCCGGGAAAGGGCCCGGACCCGCATACAGGCTGCGGGTCCGGGCGTGCGTCAGGCCGACACCGCGAACTCGGTCATCATGCCGGTCGAGAGATGCGGCATGTGGTGGCAGTGCAGCATCCACCGCGCCACCTCGCCCGCGTCCACCGCAACCGTCACCATGCCCATCGGCGGCACATGCACCGTGTCGCGCACCGCCCCCGCGATCCGGTCCATGCCGATACCCACCACCTGGAAGGCGTGGCCGTGCAGGTGCATCGGATGCGCCATCATCGACATGTTGTGAAACATGATCTCGACCCGGTCGCCGGTCTTCGCCGTGACGGGAACGTGGGTGCCCCAGGTCTGCCCGTTGATCGTCCAAATATAGGGCATCATTGAGCCGCCCAACATCAGCATCGGCTGCGAGGCTGGCGCGCGTTCGGGCAACGGGGTGACGGCGCGCAGGGCGGCCTCCTGCGCCAGATCGCCGCTGAAGGCGGGATGGTCGGCCTCCGACATCTCGGCGATCCTGGTCACCGCCGCGCCCGGCGTGGCAAGGATGACACCCGTCCTTTCCTTGGCACCTTCGCGCAGGGCAAGGATCGGGAAGGCCCCGCCATCACTCGGCACATCCAGTTCGACGTCCAGCCGCTGGCCCATTGCGACGCCAAAGCGGCTGCCGGGCAGGGGCTGCACTGGCTCGCCATCGACCGCTACCAGCCGCCCCGGCAGGATGCCGGTATCGATCCAGAAAACCGTCGCCGCCGCAGCGTTGATGATACGGACAAGGACCCGCCCGCCCTTGTCGATCTGAACCACTTCGGGGTCGTCCAGTGTGCGGTCGTTGGCGAGATAGGCGTCGAAGTTGTAGTCGTTCAGGTCCATCGCCATGCCGTCCATGCCCGGCATCGCCATCATGTCCCCCTGACCCATCGCACCCATGTCCATTCCGGAATGGTCCATGCCGCCCTGCCCCATCTGGCCGTGGTCCATTCCGGCCATGGATGCACCGCCGGTGATCTCTGCCAGGACCTCGGCGGGCGGTTTGAACGCGAAGTCGTGCAGGAACAGCGTCACCTCCTGCCGGTCGGCAGCAACGTCCTCGGGACGCCGCACGACCAGAGGTGCTGCAAGCAGCATCATCTCATGCGCCGGGATGTGGGCATGCATCCAGTGCGTGCCCGGTCGCGCCGCGAAATCGTAGGCCCGGGTTTCGCCGGGTTGAAGGACCGGCATCGGCAGGTCGGGGACGCCGTCCTGCGCGTTCGGCGGAATCTGCCCGTGCCAGTGGATGATCGTCGCCTCGCCAAGCGTGTTTGTCAGATCGACGGCGAAAGCCTGGCCCGGATCGAGGACAAGGCCGGACCGGCCAGCGCCGTCCAGAAGCCCCCAGACGGTTGCGGCTCTCCCCCGCACGTCGATGGTGCGGGTGGTGGCGGTCAGCGACATTCGGCCGGACTGGGCCCAGACCCGTGCGGGAAGCACCAGTGAAGCGGCCGTGGCCGCAGAAGCGGCCAGAAAGCCGCGGCGAGAAAGGGGCGACATGCGAATTCTCCTGTATCGTGTCGTGAATTGGACAAATGGTCCCCGGCGAATGCCAGAACCGTAGGCTCAGATCACGGCGATCTTGGGAGGCCGCCCCGGGGGCGGAATGGCCAGCGAGGTGGGAAGCATGACGATACCAACCTCACCATCGGAAGACCGCGCGACAGTTTCCGGAACCCGGTCCGGCGCAGGAAAGGCCGCGGCGGCGAACATGCAGTGTTGCTGACAGAGCAACTGCTGGGTCACGTCGTCCGCACCGCCCATCCCCGGCATCTGCGCAAGATGACCGGCCATGGCCATCATCTGTGCATGGTCGTCCTGGAACTGCTGCCGTCCTTCGCCCAGTGCCAGTACGGGCAGGATCGCCGCGACCAGATATGCGGCGAGGATCAGGACACGCATGCGAAACGACGACAAAGCCATGATTTATGTATCTATCAGGATTGGCTGCTCCCGTCATCTGACAGTTCGGTGTCCCTGATCGGCACCCGGCCTCGAATGTCTGCGGCATCAATGCCGCGTTTCCAAATCCTCCGTCGCACTGTCGCAGAGTTTACTGGTATCCATCGCAATTGCGCGGAACCTGCAAGAAAACGCGGGACAGCGACTCGATGAAAAAGCTTCTCCTCGCCCTTGCGGCAATCCTTGGCCTGGCGTCCTGCGGCGCCGAGCCGATCTGGGCACCCGATGAGGCCGTGGCCGCCGCGCGCTACGAACATCCCGGCCCGACCTCGGTCACGCTCTACACGGTACTCTCGACACGCAGCGGAGCGGGTGCTCATGCGGGCCTGCTGATCAACGGATCGCAGCGCGTGCTGTTCGATCCGGCTGGCACCTGGCGGCATCCCCGGCTGCCCGAACGCAACGACGTACACTACGGGATCACCCCGAAGATGGTGGATTTCTACATCGACTACCACGCCCGCGAGACCTACGACGTGGTTGAACAGACCGTCGAGGTTTCGCCCGAGGTCGCGGCACTGATCATGCAGCGGGCGATGGCCTATGGCGCGGTGCCGAAGGCGAACTGCACCATCGCGCTGTCGCGGGTGCTCGACGGCGTGCCCGGTTTTGAAAGTCTGCCGATGACCTGGTATCCGAAGCGGATGATGCAGGCGTTTGCCGAGTTGCCTGGCGTCGCCACACGGACAATCACCGACGATGACGCCGACGAGAACCATGGCGTTCTGCTGGTCCAGGCCGGGGATCCGCGGCTAGAGTAGCATTTCAGTGATCGGTGGCCGGGTTCACCAGACTTTGCTCGCGAATTCATGCGCCCGGAGCTATGGTTGCAGAAGAGTCTCATTGAAAGGCCGACATCATGACATTGTCCCGGCGCACGGTTCTCGCCGCTGTTCCTTGGCTGGCCGCAATTGCGGCAACCCCGGCCCTTGCCGGGGGTGACGAAAGCATCCACGTCGTCAAGGATCCAGGCTGCCCTTGCTGCAACGGGTGGATCGGACATCTACGCGACAGCGGCTTTCGCGTGACCTTCGAGGAACGCAGCATCGAGGAGCTTGAGGCGTTCAAGCGCGAGCGCGGCATTCCCGAGACCCTCGCCTCATGCCACACCGCCACCATCGGCGACTACACGGTCGAGGGGCATGTGCCCGCTGCCGACATCCGGCGGCTTTTGGCTGAACGCCCTGCTGCCGTCGGCCTCTCCGTTCCCAGAATGCCCTACGGGTCGCCGGGCATGGGCCCCGAGACCGAGCGCGAGGCCTATGACGTCATCCTCGTCGGCACGGACGGCAGCGGCAGTGTCTTCACGAGCTACGCCGCAGCCTGATCTCGATCAGCCGGTTGAGGTCTGTCCAGTGCCAATGACGCCTGGCACTGTTGGTGCTTTGGTCACCAGGGCAGACCGGAGGCGGTTGATCGCCAGCCGTCTTCCAGCGCGTCTTGCGGGACCACACCGTCCAGAGGTCTGATCGCGACGTCGAGCCTGCGAGCCGCATGATACCCCGTTGCCGCCATCACACCAGGCGTCGCGCCATAAGCGACCCGATAGCGCGACACGAAACTGTCGGTTCCGTCGTCACTGTCCCACCCGTCCGGCGGAACGGCCTGCTGCAAGACCGTAGTTGCCGACCGATACGCACGCGCGGCATCGCTGGCCAAAGGTTCGGGGCCAAGGACAATCACGACATCGGTCGGCTCGTCGGGCGTGCCGAACAGGCCTTCGACCAGCCCGGCTGCATCTCGTGGAAGCGGCAAGATCTGCACATCAACCCCGCCGAGATGCCCGTCGGACGTTTCGTTGGCGTGCCCGTCCCGTTCGTCCGCTGCCAGCAGGAAACCGCGGACGGCCTCTGCAAGGTTTTCCTCGACGTTCTCGCCGACGACCAGAAGGCTCACGGTGAACGAATGCGCCCAAGCAAACCCTGCAAGGCCGATCCACACCGCGGCCACGAGGACGGATTTTCCGATCCTGCCCAAGACCGTCACTCTGACCGGGAAGGGCCGCCAAAGAAGGATAACAGGAAGGCGTGGGATACGGGCACTCATTCGACAGCCCGTGCCGCTGACACCGCTTCGGCAAGCTGCGCCTTCTCGACGAAACCGGGGATCAGCTGGTCGCCTACCACAAAAGACGGCGTGCCGTTGAAGCCGAGCGCCTCGGCCAGTCGCATAGACGTGGCGATATGCTCCTCGACCTCGGGCGATTGCATGTCGGCCTTGAGCTGCTCGACATCGAGCCCGACCTCGCCCGCGATCCGCAGCACCGACTGTTCCTCCAACTTGGCGCGTGCGCCCATCAACGCATTGTGCAATTCGGCATACTTGCCCTGCTTCCGCGCGGCCAAAGCGGCCCGCGCCGCGATCGCTGACCCTTCGCTGAGTATGGGCCACTCCCGAAGCACAAGACGGATGTTCCCGTCCTCGGCCAGCAGGGCGTCGATTTCGGACATCGCGCGTTTGCAGTAGGGACAGTTGTAATCGAAGAACTCCACCACCGTTAAGTCGCCTTCCGCGTTGCCGAGGACCGGAGCGTTGGGGTCGCGCTCCAGCAGGGTGCGCTCGTCAGCCAGGGTCGCGGCGGCAGCGGCGGCCTGGGCCTCTGCCTGGCGCGCCTCCAGCGTTTGGAGCGCCTCGAGCACAAGCTCCGGGTTCTCGCGCAAGGTTTCGGCGACCAGTTCCCTGATCCGGTCCTCGGTAATCTCCTGCGCCAGGGCGAGCCTGGGAGCGAAAACGAGCGTGATGGCAAGCAGGATTGACGTGACGCGCATGGGAAGAGCCTTTTGTTACGGATGTAGATCTTGAGTTTCAGGCGGTCTGCACCCTCTAGTTCCTAGAGAGGCAAGCGGAAATCGGGAGGTCGGCGGACCTGCTTGCGGCTTCAAGGCGACCCTGCTTCCAACTGGCTACGTTCAGCCTGCGCGGCGCGGATGCGGTCGGGCCAGGTTGACCGGATATAGGCGAGGACGGCTTCGATGTCGTCTTCGGTCAGCTCGTCGCCAAACCCAGGCATGCCGGAGGTGAAGTCGACCCCCATATCGTCCAGCACCGCCTGCCCCCCGCGGCGGATGTAGTCCCGCAGCATCGCGTCCCCATGATGCCAGGTGTGGCCGGTTTCGTCGTGGGGCGGCGCGGGATAGGTGCCGTCCTCCCTCGCCGACTGCCAGTCCGGCTGCCCTTCCAGATTGGCACCGTGGCAGGAGGCGCATCTGGCCGCGTAAATGGCACGCCCACCTTCGATGTCGGGCGTGTCGTGAAAAAACGCACGGGCTGGAACCGACGAAAGTACAAAGGGGGTTGCGGCGACGGCGACTCCGAGAACGCTAAGGGAGCACGCCCTTCTGAGCCAGTGCATCATGTCCGGCTCACCGTAGCCGTCGTGCCGTCCGGCGGCAGGATGCGTTCGGACAAGAGAGCCAGGTCCTCCCGCACGCGCGCCCTCTGCGATGTCGGATAGGCGTCCTCGGGGGGCAAGCCGCCATGCTGCGCAAACAGCATGATGTCGCGCGCAATTGGCGCGGCGGCCGTTGACCCGCCGCCACCGTGCTCCACCACGACCGTGACGGCAAAGCGGGGCGCATCATACGGTGCGAAGGCCACGAACAGCCCGTGATCTCGACGGTTCCACGGCAGCTCGTCCTGCGAACGGACGCCTGCGGCCCGCTCAGCTGCGGTGATAGAGAAGACCTGGCTCGTTCCAGTCTTGCCCGCCATCGCCTGCGCCGGATCGGCGATGCGCGAGGCATAGGCCGTCCCGCGCTCGTGGTTCGAGACCTCGAACATGCCCTGTCGCACGATGGCCAGTGCTTCGGCCGACAGACCGAGTGGGGCCGGATCAGGATTGTCTTGGTCCTGCCCGCCAAACGGCCGCACCAGACGCGGCAGAACGGCGGTCCCCGACGCCAGTCGCGCCGTCATGGTAGCAAGCTGGATCGGCGAGGCGAGCGTGAAGCCCTGGCCGATTGAGGCATTGATGGTGTCCCCTATCAGCCAGTCCTGCCCATACCTTTCCTGCTTCCAAGCGCGCGACGGGTTGTTGCCATGCGCCATGCCGGACAGCGGAAGGTCGTACTTCTGGCCAAGCCCCAGCCGGTCGTTCATCGCGAAGATACCGTCGATGCCGATGCGCTGCGCGACCTCATAGAAGTATACGTCGCAGGACTCGCGCAGCGCGCCGACCATGTTCACTCGGCCATGACCACCGCGCTTCCAGCAGTGGAACCTGCGGCCGGAGATCTCGACATAGCCATTGCAGGCGACAGTCTCTTCCGGGTCCATCAGCCCGGTTTCCAGCGCGGCCAGCGCATTCGACATCTTGATCGTCGATCCCGGCGGATAGGCCCCCTGCACCGTCTTGTCGGAGAGCGGGCGGAATTCGCTGTCGCGGAGCGCGCCGTAGTCGCGGCTGGAAATCCCGCGGACGAAGAGGTTCGGATCGAAGGACGGCGCCGAGGTGCAGCCAAGAAGATCGCCGCTCGTCACGTCCATCACGATCGCGGCGGCACTTTGCCCTTCAAGGCGGACGCGCATGAAGTTCTGAAGGTGGTGGTCGAGGGTGACCTGCATGTCGGGGCCCGAGGTAGCAGGGTCGAGCGCCAGCTCGCGCATCGTGCGACCGGAGACATTGACCTCAACCCGCTGGGTTCCCGGCAGGCCGCGCAGGGCGCGTTCATGGCTGCGCTCGACCCCGGTCTTCCCGATTTCAAAATCGGGAAGGCGGAGCAGTGGCTCATTGTCGGCAGCCTCGTTTTCCAGATCGTTGTCGCTGACCGGTCCCACATAGCCGACCTGATGGGCGAAATCGGGCCCGAAGGGATAAACACGGGACAGGACCATCTCGGGGTGAACGCCCGGAAGCACGGGGGAGTTCAAGGCCACGATGGAAAGCTCGTCCCAGGTGACCCGGTCCTTTACCGTAATCGGAACGAAGGCCCGCACACGGGCCGTCTGCTCGCGGACCTTGGTCAGTGTCTCCTCGTCTAAACCAAGGAGTAGACGCAGCTTCTCGAGGACATCTTCGACATCCCGTGCTTCCTCCCGCACGAGCGTGATGCGGTAGGCCTGTTCGTTATCCGCAATGATCTTTCCAGCACGGTCAAAGATGCGCCCCCTGTCGGGACGTACCAGCCGCAGGCTGATCCGGTTCTCTTCGGCCAGCAGGTAGTATTGTTCGGCATCACGGACGCCCAGTTGCCACATCCGAAAGCCCAGAACGCTGACCACCGAGGACATCGCCCCACCCAGCAGGAGGGATCGCCGGGTCATCTTCTTTGCCGCCTGCGCGAGATCGCGTTCAGATCGACGCACGGCTTACCTCCTCTCCCGGCAGTTCGGACGGGGCCATGGCGCGGATGGTCTTCAGGTAAGCCGCCGCGCGCAGACCAAGGACCAGAACCACCAGCCCGACGAACCAGAGCTGAAGCGGATTCGGCGGTGGCGTTGCCCGATGGAAGCTCAGGAAATGCATGAAGAGGAAGTAGGCGACATGGGCGACGGTCAGCCACCACATCGGCAGGACGCCCATCTGCAAGAACTTCCAGCCTGACAGTCCCAGACGCCGCATCGCAAAATCGCTCGACGTGGCGGCAAGCAGCACCGCGAGGACGAGGGCCGCGATCCCGATGGCATTGGCAAGTCCGAAACCATGCTGGAACATGACATAGACCAAGAGGTCGGGATGCCATTCGAACCCGAAAAGCCGCATCAGATCCCATTCAACCCAGCCGACGAGGATGATCACCGCATGGACGATCACCAGAAGGCAGCCATGGATACCCATCTCACGGCGGAACGGCAGCAGCGGAACCGCTGCGCGCAGGAAGCGGGTCAGCGGCCCGAAGGCCATCGACAGCGCGATCAGCACCAGCGAGGCATCCCCGAAGGCGCGGTTCCATCGATGCATCGGGCTGAACTGCGCGTGAACCGCCGCAAAGCCCAGCACGAGCCCCGTCGCAAGGATGGCCACGAGCGTGTGCCGAACCAGCGTCTTCCGGGCCAGCCCACGCATCGCTGACCGCAAACCAGTTGACGCTGTCACAGCGGGCCTCCCGTCATGGGAGTTTCAACGCCGCCGACAATCTGAAGGTCGGATCGGGACTCGCGAAACGCGCGCCATGTGCGAAAGGCAGCAAAGCCCATGGTGATGACCCCGGCTGCCGCGAGCCAGGGCCGGACCGGATCGAACCATGCGAGCAGCGCCGGCCCGCCGAAGATCAGCATCAGGACCTTGTTGCAGGTCGGACAGGCGATCCCGAGGAAGCTCGCAAGACCGCCTGCCCCGGATGTCCGCAGCCGGCATCGGGGAACCCAAAGCGCGACCGTCACTCCGGCCAAGAGTGCCGTCAGGACAGTGGCCCCGAACTCCCACGGACCAACCGGAGTCATGCGGACGAACAGGGGGTTCGCCCAGACTGCCGTCACCGTCCCGAGGACAGCGAACATCGCGATGCCGACGGCGATGCCGCGAAACCCCCGGTGCAGGGTATCATCGTGCCTTGCCTGTTGTGTCGGTCCGTCACTGTGCATCAAATTCAACCTCTGCGCGATCCTCGCCAAAGCCAACACTGACCACCCACCGTCCAGCCATTGGCAACTTGAGATTTGCTCGCCAGACCCCGGCCTCGACTAACTGAAGCGGCGGATCAAAGCCGTCCATATGCATCTCCATCATCGCGAAGTTCACGTCCGGCCGCATAGCGGCAGATTCGATGGCATCGGCATCCGGCGTGAACTGGATATCGAGACGGACGTCCCGGTTTCCGAGCGCATAGACCTGGACGTCGATCCGACCATCCGGAAGGACTTCCGACACTTCGGCCGTCGGCTCGCTCTGATCCGCAACGGTGTCTCGCGGATCGAGCGTGCGCACCGTAGTCCAGATGAACGCGCCCACAAGGGCAAAGACGCCCAGAGCAAGCGCCACTGCGAGCACTCTAGTTCTCATTGCCCATCTCCATTTGCGAGTGGTCCATCCCCGCCATCGGGGTCTCCGTGACAGGACGAGCGGGTTCCGGGATGTCCCCGCTGCCGTCGGGGTCGAGCAGGTAGGTCGCGATGGCTTCGCGGTCGGCGTCGGTCAGGTACGAGGTGCCCTCGGCCACGACCTCGGCCATGCTGCCGCCAAAGGCATCCCCGTTGGGCAACAGGCCCGTCTGCAGCGCATAGGCCAGATTCGCGACCGTCCAGCCGCCTTCGAGGAGATCGGCTGTCAGGATCGACGCTGCCTTGCTGCCGCCAGGAAGACTGTCGTTTCCGGCGAACCGGGCGGAGTCGTCCAGGCCGCCTGCAAGCGTTCGGCCGGTATGACATGCCGCACAATGGGCCGCGCCTTCAACCAGCAAACGCCCGCGATTCCACGGCGACGATGTGCCCATCAGCGCATCCGTCTCCGGCGCGTCGAGGTAGGCAGCGCGCCAGAGCTTCAGGCCCGAGCGGAAGCTGAACGGAAATCCCACATCATGCGCGGGGGCAGCATCCGCAACCGGCGGAACGGTGCGGAACGCCTCCCACAGGTCGGCGATCTCTTGATCGGTGAAGCCTGCGTAGAAGGAATAGGTGAAGACCGGATAGTAGGGGTCACCCTCCGGCGAGACTCCCTGGCGGACAGCCTTGGCGAAATCCTGAATGGTCCAGCCGCCGATCCCGGCAGTAGGATGCGGAGTGATGTTCGGGGGCACGAAGATGCCGAAGGGCGTGTCGAGCGGCGCTCCTCCGGCGAGCGCCAGTCCCTTGGCAGCCGCGTTGGTGTGACAGGACACGCAGCCGCTGGCGCGGGCCAGATAGGCGCCGCGTTCTGCATCCCCGGGCGGGAACGCGGCGGGCTCGGGCGCGCCTACAGGCCATAGCGCCAGTACCCCGGCACCGAACCCGGCGACAACGACCGGGACAATGACCGAAAAGCGGATCAAGCCCCGCATCGTCAGTTCCGACCGGCGCGAAATTGCGAATGGCAGGACGAACAGGTAGCGCTGATCCGGGTGAAGAGGTCGTCTGCCGCCAGCGTCGTCAGATCAGACGCCAGCGTCGCCGGGTCCGACGTGCCGCGCGCAACCTGGACCTCCGGGGGCCTTTCGCCGTAGCCCATCAATTCCGCTATCGTGAAGCCCTCATCTCCCTGTGGTGCCGGGGTCATGGCCATCGCCGAGTGATCCATCCCGGCCATATCTCCGGGCGGCGGCAGCGCCGGCTCAAGACCGTTCGGAGCTGCCACGGCGAGCGCGTCAGCGTAAGTCTTCAATTCCTCGGCAAGTGCTGCGAAGTCCTGCCAGTCGGACCAGATCTCCGGCCTGGCGTAGGTAACCCCTTCGAGGCTGCCTTCCGGGAACAGCGACAGCATCGTCTCGCCCGCGTGACCGGCAATGACGCTCGCACCCTCTGACACGATGAATGTGTCGTAGGGGACCGTGCCCTGCATCATCGGTGCCAGCTCAGCCACCGTGTCCCGCATCGCCGTCATTCCGTTCATCCGTTCCAGGACGACACCCGTCGCCCCGTTATGTGCCAGCGCCACTGCCGCGACTGCGGAAGCGGCAAGCGCCAAAGCGCCTGTCCATTCTGGTTTCATCTGCCTGACTGCCCTTGGTTTCTTGTTGTTGACCGATCCCGCGACCCGCCCTTCCGGCGGATCGTGAGGCTTGCACAACTGTCTGGTGTCAGGCTGACAGAGATTGAACTGTCGACAGAGCTGCGGAGAGCCTATCGAACCGTCAGACGCACGTCCGGCCTGACTGTCAGATACGGGTTCGGGGGGGAGGCAGGGTCACAGACGGGCCGCCGAAGCGGCGTTGCGACTGCGTCAGGTCCGGTCGCAGAGTGATCACGATTGACAACGACAGTGCTGTGACCGGCCCCTCGGGCAGCACGAAAACAGTACAGGCGAGGCCCGGGTGGCATGCAGGTGCCTGCGCGGTCTCTTGCCCTAAGTTGCTCGCGATCTCGATTGAAGTCTCGGGATGATGATCTTCGACCGAGCCCGCCTCCGCAGCCTGTCCGAGAACCAGGCCAAGCGTCAGGACCAAGGACAATAGCCACATCGATACGAACCGCAACAACCTGTGCGAAAACAGGTCTTTGAGTGCGTTCGGTGAGGTCGAAGAACGTTTCATCTGGCTAGATCAGCTTCACTTGCGTCCCGACCGGCGTCCGGTCGAAAACTTCCTCGATATGTTCGTTGTAGAGCCCGATGCAGCCGTTCGACGAGCGGCGACCGATCTTGCGCGTGTCGTGTGTACCATGGATGCGGTAGTATTGCCACGACAGGTAAAGGGCACGGGTGCCGAGCGGGTTGGTCGGGTCGCCGCCAGGCACGAACGCCGGCCATTCGGGGTTGCGTTCCCGCATCGACGGAGTCGGCGCCCAGCTCGGATTAACTTTCTTCTCGACTACCTCGGTGTAGCCCCGGCGGGTCAGCTCGTCCGACAGCGGTACCGAGGTTGGGTAGAGATACATCTGACCGTCGCTCGTCCAGTGCTGGAGGACTTTGGCCGTCGTGTCGGAGATGATGATCCCAACTCCAAGAGTATCGAAGTGATCCTGCCACTCGTGGGTACGAAAAGCCGAGATGTTGTTACGGACCGGGCCCTGCGTGTCTTCCGACGCGCTGGCGGCGCGACCGGTCACGAAAGGTGCGGCAAGTGTTCCGGCAATAAAAAGCCGTCGAGTGAATCGCATGTTCTGCTCCTTTTTCACAAGGTTTGCTTCCTTCCAACGTGGGAAGGTCAAACGGCTTTGCATCGCGACCGGGTCACAAACAGGTGAATGCGTTGCGTTTTCGCCAATCCTGGAAGGAATTTGGCGCCTCACCTTGATGTGATCAGTCGGCACTTAGGTGAGAGGGGCTATACTCCAGCCATGCGGTTGATCATGGCTTGTCTGTGCAGTTTCCTCCTGCTCGCCACCCTTTTCGGACTGGCGCATTCAGAACGATCGCCGTATGGAGCGCAAGGTGACGCACTTCACGCTCAACCCCTGATACCGGACGCTCTCTGCGGCGAGGGATCAGGACACGGGACATGTCAGCTTGTTTTCCCCGGCGAGCCAGTGCTCGTCACTCTGATGTCGGTGGCCGGATCGTCGTATTTCGAGATCACGCCGGTCATGGGCTCCAGCCGCAGTTTGGCCCCCCACACGCCGCCGCCGCGATACGTGTCCTGAACGAACCCGATCCTTCTCGTTCCTCTCAGGAGACAGCATGATTTCCCGACGCTTCCTCATTGGCGGGGCCGCACTTGCAGCGCTGTCCTCGCCCTCCATCCTGCGGGCCCATTCCGCAGAGCCATTCGTGCTGGCCGACGAATTCCAGCCCCGCGAGGTGCGCGTCCGCGAACAGCACGCGCCCGGCCAGATCCTCGTGTTCCCGCGAAGCTTCTTTCTCTACCATGTCTTCGATACCGAACGTGCGATCCGTTATGGTGTCGGTGTCGGCAAGGCCGGACTTGCCTTCAGGGGGTCCGCGATCATCGAGCGCAAGGCCGAATGGCCTGCTTGGCGTCCGACGACCGACATGATCCGCCGCAATCCTGACCGTTATGCCCAGTTCGCCGATGGTGTCCCCGGCGGGCCGAACAACCCCCTTGGGGCGCGCGCGCTCTACCTTTACCGGGAAGGGCGCGATACCTACTACCGTATCCATGGCACGACCGAGCCGTGGTCCATCGGCCAGTCCGTGTCGAACGGTTGTATCCGGATGCTAAACGAGCATGTGATCCAGCTCTACGAACAGGTGCCGGTTGGAACACCGGTGACTGTGGTGTGACCGTGAGACGCCGCGACCTTCTCGTCTTCGGCGGGATCGTTGCCCTTATCTATGGTCTGCGTGCCCTTCCCTGGGACCGGCTCCCGGGCCGCGGGCCGCGCTATGCCGACATTGCGGATCTGCCGCCATTTCGCCGCCTTGAAGGGAGTGGCCAAACGTCCGGAGCAACGCCGGCATTCGTTGGCCTCGATCCGCCGTCAGAAGATGCAGACCAGCGCCGCGCGCGTGCTGACGTTGTTCGTGTCGACCCCTGCCCTGCCCTTTTTGGCACCGACGGGACGCCGGGAGTCGTACCGATTGCCTATTTCAGCGAGTTCCGCTGCCCCTACTGCCGGGCGCTGGAGCGGGACCTCGACACATTGCTGGCCGAGTTTCCTGCTTCCTTCCGTCTCGTCCAACATGAACTCCCCATCTTCGGACCGCCCTCCGAGCTTGCCGCGCGCGCGTCGGTCGCGGCTGCACGGCAAGGCAGGCAGCAGGAGCTTCGCCGCCGCTTCATGCGAACACCGCTCGTGGCCGAGGAGGCCTCAGTTCTGCGCGTGGCGGCCGACGTCGGTCTCGACGTCGACCGGCTGGCCCGCGACATGACATCCCCGGAAGTGCAGGCAGACCTCGACCGGACGCGGGCACTTGCCGACATATTCGGGTTTGTCGGCACCCCCGGCTTGGTCATGGGACGGACCGTCCTGAACGGCGCGATCCCCTATGCGCTGCTGCGCCGGATTGCAGAGGACGAAGCATCCATGCCGGACCCGGTCTGCTGAGGTCATGAACACGCCGTCGCACATGCTGATCGGGGCTGCCGTCTTCGCGCGGCCACTAGCACCGGCAACCTTGATCGCAGCGCTCGCAGGAGGGCTAGCCCCGGACCTGCCGATGTTTGCGATGGTGCTCTGGGCGACCCGGGTTGTTGGCGTGCCAGAACATGAGGTCTTCAGCACGCTTTTCTTCTCGGAGACCTGGCAGTCGGTCTTTGCGATCGACCACAGCTTCTTTATCTGGGGAGGGCTGCTCGGGTTGGCTGTCTGGTGCAGACAGATCATCCTGCGGGCCTTTGCAGGTGCCGGTCTCCTGCATGCCCTTGCGGACTTCCTGACCCATCACGATGACGCCCGCCGCCAGTTCTGGCCCGTCTCGGACTGGGTGTTCCGCAGTCCGGTCAGCTATTGGGACGCGCGGTTCTACGGCAATCTTTTCGGGATGTTCGAGGTCGCCTTGGTCGTGACGCTGGCCGCCTTCCTGTGTTGGCGGCTGGCCCGATGGCGGGAGCGTCTGCTGGTCCTTGTCGTCGCCGCGCCCGTCCTGCTTCCAGTTCTGATGACCGGCAGCCTGCATGGGCTGCATGGTATGGGATAAGCGCGTCAGCCCTTGTAGCGCCGCAAAAGCTGGGCATTGATCGCGACGATGATGGTCGAGGCTGACATGAACACCGCACCGATGGCAGGGGTCATCATGAAGCCGGTGCCGAAGGTGATACCTGCCGCCATCGGGATGGCAAAGGCGTTGTATCCAGTGGCCCAGATCAGGTTCTGCACCATTTTGGAATAGGTTGCGCGGGACAGGCCGAGGATTGCCTCGACATCGCGCGGGTCGGAGCGGACGAGCACGACGTCGGCCGACTCCACCGCCACATCCGTGCCTGCGCCGATGGCGATGCCGAGATCGGCCTCGACCAGCGCCGGGGCGTCGTTGACCCCGTCGCCGACCATCGCGACCTTCAAGCCGCGCGCCCGCAGTTCCCGCACCTTGGCCGCCTTCTGGTCCGGCAGAACCTGGGCGAAGTATTCGTCGAGGCCCAGCTCCTTTGCGACCGACTTTGCAACACCCTCGGCATCGCCCGTCATCATGATCGACTGCACACCGCGGGCCTTGAGCCGGGCGACCACGTCGCGCGACTCCGCCCGAACGATGTCGGCCAAGGCGAACAGGGCATAGGGCTTGCTGCCAAGCACCAGCACCACCACCGTCTTGCCCGCCTCCTCCAGCGCGGCAAGGCGCGGATCGGATACGGGGGTGTTCTGGCGGCGCAGGTGGCCAGGGCTGACGATAGCCACCTCCTGCCCGTCGACCCGCGCTGTGACGCCCGCGCCGGTGATGCTCTGCAACCCCTCCGGTGCCGGGAAGGCGATTCCTTTGCCCGTTGCAGCCGCCACGATCCCCTGCGCAATTGGATGCTGCGACTGGCTTTCGACCGAGGCTGCCATGTGCAGCGCCGTATCTTCGTCGCCACCCTCCAGCATGACGATATCGCTGACGCCGAACCTTCCCTCGGTCAGCGTTCCTGTCTTGTCAAAGACGACTGCGTTCAGGTCTCGTGCGCGCTCGAAGGCGGCACGGTCGCGGATCAGCAGGCCGTTCTTGGCCGCGAGCGAGGTTGACACTGCCACGACCAAGGGCACCGCAAGGCCAAGCGCATGGGGGCAGGCGATGACCATCACCGTCACCATCCGTTCCAGCGCGAAGGTGACGCTTTCGCCCGCCGAAATCCACCAGGCGAACGAACCGACGCCGACTGTGATGGCGACCCAGGTGAGGACTGTCGCCGCACGGGTGGCTAGGTCTTGGGTCCGCGACCGGCTGTTCTGCGCGGCCTTCACCATGGCGATGACCTGCGACAGATAAGTGGCTTCGCCCGTCGCCTTCACCTCGATGGTGACCGCACCCTCGCCGTTGACCGCCCCGCCGATCACGGTTTCGCCAGTGGTCCGGTTTACCGGCTTCGACTCGCCGGTCAGCATGGCCTCGTTGAACGAGGAGGTTCCTTCGGTGATCGTGCCATCGACCGGCACCTTTGCGCCAGGGCGGATCACTACGCGGTCGCCTGCGACCAGAGCCGCAACGGGCACCTCTTCCGTCCCGTCATCCGCTTTGACGCGTAGCGCCGTATCGGGCAGGAGGCGCACCAGTTCCTCCAGCGCCCGCGAGGCGCCGAGGACCGAGCGCATTTCCAGCCAGTGACCCAGCAACATGATGGTCACCAGCGTGGCGAGTTCCCAGTAGAACGGTTCGCCCCCCGGAAGGCCAAGGGTGACGGCGGCGGAGTAAAAATAGGCGGTGGAAATCGCCAGCGCGACCAGCGTCATCATCCCCGGACGGCCGCTGCGAACTTCGGGAAGCGCGCCGGTCAGGAAGGGCCAGCCGCCCCAGAAATAAATGATCGAGGACAGGGCCAGGGCCACCCATTCCTCGGCGGCGAACAGCGGGGCCATCCCTTGCCCAAGGAAATCGCGCACCATTGGCGACAGGACCAGGACCGGGATGGTAAGGACGAGGCAGACCCAGAACCGGCGGCGGAAATCGGCCACCATGTCGCCGTGGCCTGCGTCGGCACCACCGCCCTGCGGCGCATGCCCCATCGCAGCATGATCGACGGATTTCGCGCCAAGGCCCATCGCAGCGTGATCAATTGAGGACTTTGCACCATGCCCCATTGCGGCATGGTCCATTCCGGCCATCGGCGGGGTGTCCGGTTTCTGCGCGTTGTTGGTCATGGAACCGAACTCCCTGCGTCCCGGATTTGCAGGGGGCGCGGCCAATCCCGACCGCGCCGCCCAAGGTCATCATCCCGGGCTTACATGCCCTTGGAGGCGAGAAACGCCTTGAGCGTGGCGATCTCGGATTCCTGCGCAGCGATGATCGCCTCGGCCAGTTCGCGCATCCCGGGATCCGTGCCAAATTCAAGCTGGATCTTCGCCATATCGATGGCCGCTTGGTGGTGCGGGATCATGCCCGCGGCGAAATCGACATCCACGTCACCCGTATAGGGCACCATCATGTCCGCCATCATCTTGTCCATCGCGGCCGCATAGGCCACGGTTGCCGGATCATTGGCCAGTTCCGGCGGGATCAGCGTGGCATGGCTCATCATCGCCATGCCATCGCCCCCCATGTTCATGCCCGAGTGGTCCATCCCCGCCATGCCGTCCGACTGGGCATACACGTAAGTTCCGCCTGCCACCATCGCGGCGAGAACAGCACCGATTGCGATCTTCTTCATGGTCGTTTCCTTTTCTCTGTTGTGGAAAGTCTGTGCTTCAGGCGGGCGCGTAGCCGACCTCGGTCAGCGCCGCTGTCAGCCGCTCACGGGGGGCCACAGACTTGACGTCGACCTTGTGGGTTCCGGGGTCCGCGCTGACCTCCGCCGCCGGATCGACCGACTGGATGGCCTTGGTCACGCTGCGCACGCAGCCGCCGCAGGTCATGTTCTCGATATGGAACTGCATGAGTGCCTCCTTCAGCGTTTTGCCTCATGCGCCATCAGATAGGGCTTCCCACGGTTGTAAGGTCAACCCCACAAAGCCGTGAGGTGAAAATTGAAGTTACCCCTTGACCTTCCCATGATGGGAAGCCCTATCTCCGTTTGCGGAAGCACCTTGAAAGGAGTCCCGCAATGAACATGCAGGCAAGGCAACCATCCGTAACCGCCACAGCCCGGATGGTGATCGACGTCGAGGGCATGACCTGCGCCTCCTGCGTGGCGCATGTCGAACGGGCGCTGAAAGCGGTGCCGGGGGTGGCAACGGCATCGGTCAATCTCGCGACCGAGCGCGCCGAAGTGACCGGCCCGGCGCTGGACCGCGCGGCTTTGGTACAGGCGGTGGAGGGTGCAGGCTACGCCGTACCCGCGCGTCCCGTGGATCTGGAGATCGAGGGAATGACCTGCGCCTCCTGCGTTGCGCGGGTGGAACGGGCGTTGAAAACGGTGCCGGGCGTGACCTCTGCCGCCGTCAACCTTGCGACCGAGCGGGCGACAGTGACCGGGTCTGCCGATCTGGCATCGCTGATCCGTTCAGTTGCTGATGCGGGGTACGAGGCCCGCCCCGCTGCGCCTGCCATGGCTGCGGCGGACGAGACCACCGCGAAGAAAGCCGCAGACGAGGCGTTGCTCAAGCGCGACGTGCTGATTGCCGCCGCGCTGACGCTGCCGGTGTTCGTGCTGGAGATGGGGTCGCACCTGTTCATGTGGGTCCACATGGCGGTGATGAACACCATCGGCATGCAGGCCAGCTGGCTGATCCAGTTCGCCCTGACCACCGCCGTCCTGTTCGGCCCCGGCCTGCGCTTCTTTCGCAAAGGCCTGCCCGCGCTGGCCCGTCTGGCCCCCGACATGAACAGCTTGGTCGCGGTGGGCACCTCGGCCGCCTACGGCTATTCGCTGGTCGCCACCTTCGCCCCCGGCGTGCTGCCGCAAGGGACCACTTTCGTCTACTACGAGGCGGCAGCGGTGATCGTGACGCTGATCCTGCTTGGCCGCTATCTCGAGGCCCGCGCCAAGGGCCGCACGTCGGAGGCAATCAAACGGCTGGTCGGCCTTCAGTCCAAGACCGCCCGCGTCGTCCGGGACGGCGCGACGGTCGAGGTGCCCGTTGCCGAGGTCCGCCCCGGCGATGTGGTCGAGGTCCGCCCCGGTGAGCGGGTGCCGGTCGACGGCGAAGTCACGTCCGGCGCAAGCTGGATCGACGAAAGCATGATCTCGGGCGAACCCGTGCCCGTCGAAAAGACCGCAGGCAGCGCCGTCACCGGTGGCACCGTCAATCAGACCGGCGCCTTCACCTTCCGCGCGACAGCGGTGGGCGAAGCGACGATGCTCGCGCAGATCATCCGCATGGTCGAGGCCGCACAGGGTGGCAAGCTGCCGATCCAGGCGCTGGTCGATCAGGTGACGATGTGGTTCGTGCCCGCTGTCATGGCCCTCGCCGCGCTGACGTTCGCCGTCTGGCTGGTCTTCGGCCCCGACCCCGCGCTGACCTTCGGCCTCGTCAACGCCGTCGCCGTCCTGATCATCGCCTGCCCCTGCGCGATGGGTCTGGCCACGCCCACCTCGATCATGGTCGGTACCGGGCGCGGTGCGGAACTGGGCGTCCTCTTCCGCAAGGGCGAGGCGCTGCAATCGCTGCAAGGCGTGAAGGTGGTGGCGCTTGACAAGACCGGCACGCTGACCGAGGGCAAGCCCCGGCTGACCGACCTCGTGCTGGCTGACGGCTTTGACCGGGCCGCGGTCCTCGCCGCCGTCGCGGCGGTCGAGGCGAAGTCCGAACACCCGATCGCCCGCGCCATCGTCACGGCGGCGGCCGAGGAAGGGTTGCCCCTGCCCGACGTCACGACCTTCGACTCCGTCACTGGCTTCGGTGTCACCGCCGTTGCGGGCGGGCAGAAGATCGAAGTCGGGGCCGACCGCTACATGGTGAAGCTCGGCCTTGACGTAACCCCCTTCGCCGACACCGCCGCGCGGCTTGGCGACGAAGGCAAGTCGCCGCTATATGCCGCTATCGACGGGAAGTTGGCTGCGATCCTCGCCGTCGCCGACCCGATCAAGGACACCACACCGCAAGCGATCCGCGCCCTGCACGCCCTTGGCCTGAAGGTCGCCATGATCACCGGCGACAATGCCCGTACCGCCAATGCCATCGCCCGCCAGCTTGGCATCGACGAGGTGGTGGCCGAGGTCCTGCCCGACGGCAAGGTCGATGCAGTGAAGCGGCTGAAGGGCATCGGCCAGCTTGCCTATGTCGGCGACGGCATTAACGACGCGCCCGCGCTGGCCGAGGCGGATGTCGGCATTGCCGTCGGTACCGGCACCGACATCGCTATCGAGGCGGCGGATGTGGTGCTGATGACCGGGCGGCTGACCGCCGTGTCGGACGCCATCGCACTCTCCAAGGCAGTGATGCGCAACATCCGGCAGAACCTGTTCTGGGCCTTCGCCTACAACGCGGCGCTGATTCCGGTTGCCGCAGGTGTCCTGTGGCCCGCCTTCGGCCTCCTGCTGTCGCCGATCTTCGCCGCCGCCGCGATGGCCCTCTCATCCGTCTTCGTGCTCGGCAACGCACTTCGGCTGCGGCGGTTCGCGCCAGCGGTCGTCAACTGAGGGAGACCTGTCATGAACATCGGTGAAGCCGCAAAGGCCTCGGGCGTGTCCGCCAAGATGATCCGCTACTACGAATCCATTGGCCTGATCCCGGCAGCAGGACGGACCGAGTCGGGCTATCGGGTCTACGCTCCAACCGAAGTGCAGATGCTGCGCTTCATCCGCCGGTCCCGCGACCTGGGCTTTCCCGTCGAGAAGATCGAGGAACTGCTCGCGCTTTGGCGCGACCGCACCCGCCAGAGCGCGGACGTGAAGCGTCTGGCGACGGAACAGATCGACGGCCTCGAACGCAAAGTGCGCGAGATGCAGGCCATGATCGACACGCTGCGCCACCTTGCGGACGCGTGCTGCGGCGACCATCGGCCCGACTGTCCGATCCTTGCGGATCTCGGACACGGAGTGGAGCATGGACTCAATGGCGCAGGGCCGCAGGGTTCCAAGGTCGGACCGATGCGCCTTTCGCCCATCCGGTAGTCAGTTGACTTCGGACAGGATCGGCGCGAGCCTATCAGCGTTTGGTGTTCAAGGGGTGCAGAGCCCTGGAACTCAATCGGGAATGGGGAAGGGCGGACCCAGTTGCGGCGCCCGAAGCCTCAGCCGCCCCCGCGACTGTATGCGGTAGCGGCCCTTCATCAAGCCACTGGGCGACTGCCCGGGAAGGCGAAGGGCCGTGCTGATCCGCGAGCCAGGAGACCGGCCAGACTTCGATGAAACCCATTCCCGTCGGGTGTGACGGGCGGAGACCTGTTGCATGACCACATCGACTCTTGCCGTTTCGCCTTCGAATGCTTCCCTTCGGCCGGTTCTCCTAAGCGCCGTGTTCGGGGCAGCTTTGCTATTTTTCGCAGGGTTCTCCCAGCCCGATGCGCTGCACGCAGCGACTCACGACACCCGGCACGCGACCGGATTTCCCTGTCACTGACGGCTGGAGGTCATGTCATGTCCAAGACCCTGCTTTCTGGCGGGCTGATTGCGGGTGCCTTGGCCGGCGTCGTAGTCGCTCTGCTCCAGCTGTGGCTGATCCAGCCTCTGATCATCGAAGCCGAACGCTATGAAACCGGAGAGTTGGCTCTGCCGCTGGTCCAAACCGAAGATCAGCCTGGCATGTCGACAACGATCCAACCCGATGACATGCAAATTGAGGGAACCCATCTGTCCCGAGCTGGTCTGACCGTCATTTTTCTGACGCTGACGTGGTGTGGGTTCGGGCTCCTGGCTGGCGCTTCAATGTCTGCTGCGCAGATGTCGACGAACGTCCGGCCCTTCTCGGCAGTCGGGATTGCCGTATCCGGATTTGCCGTGGCATTTCTCGCCCCCGCGCTCGGCTTGCCGCCAGAGCTTCCGGGAATGCCTGCAGCAAATCTCAGTTCGCGCCAGTTGTGGTGGATTTTGACACTCGTTGCCACAGCTGCCGGATTGGCACTCACCCTCCGGTTTGAGAACTGGGCGGCGCGTGGAGTCGCACTCGCCGTCATCTCTTTGCCCCACGTTGTGGGTGCTCCAACCGTGCCTGTTGCCGCACCAATGATCCCGCCCGACCTTGCCGGACTTTATGTCGCTCGGGTCTTGGGTGTGAATTTCTTGGGTTGGCTCGTTCTGGGTGCCTTGCTCGAACGGCTTCTTGCAGGCCCGCTAGGAAGGAAATTGCCAACGTATCGCAAAATGCTTGACTAGACCCTATCACCTTGCGCCATCAGGCTTCCCGCGCTTCTCGAACCAACTATGGCAAAACTTGATGTAGTAGGGTCGTGGCGCTCCGGTTCGATCTCTTTGGAAGGTATTCAGTCCGACGGCGGTGGCCCACGAGGGGAGGCTGGGATTTCAGATGATCAGGCCTTTTCTTGTTGCCAGTCCTCCCAGTATGTCCCGATACTCCGTGATGCCTCGAGTTGGCCCGATGTGTTCGTTCCGCGCAAGATGTGCTGGTAGTTTCCGTTGGATGGACGATCATCTGGGGCACCATCCATTCGCTCAGGACGGTTTGCAAATCGTCGGGCGCTGATCCCATTCAGTCAGGACACCAATACAATCTCCGTCCTTCTTTCATGACAATATCCGCCACATCCGATACCGCCCCTGTCCGGTCACCTCGCGGATCAGAGTCCGCGCCTCCATCCACGCAAGATTTCGCTGGACGGCCGCGCGACTGGCGCCGGTCAGGGTCTCGGCCATCGGAGCGGAAACGAGTGGCCATTCGGTCAACACGGCGCGCAAGGACGGGGGCGTCTTGCCCGAAAGTCGCGCAATCTCGGCCTCCGCCCGCGCCGCCCACGCCTCGATATCATCAAGGTGCCGCATCGCTGTCAGACATGCCGTCTCCATCCCATGGAGCCAGCGCGCAAGACGGTCAGCCGGTAGGCCACCGGAGCGCAGCCCCTCGGCCCCGGCCATGGCCAGAGGCGCAAAGATTGCCCCTTTCCCATCACTGGCTGCGATCCGCGCTGCGGTGACTGCCGCTTCCATGCGGTCGCCGTACTGCCCGAGTCCTGCGAGGCTCCAGAGGTGAAAGCCCAAGCAAGCGCGAGTGATCGGGTGCAGTTCAGCGGCATCCGCCATCAGGCCTAACCAACCGCCCGCGCGATCCGCGAAGGACTCGGCTTCAGCTGGGATATTC
Organism: Paragemmobacter kunshanensis; assembly: GCF_011059185.1. Classification (GTDB taxonomy): domain Bacteria; phylum Pseudomonadota; class Alphaproteobacteria; order Rhodobacterales; family Rhodobacteraceae; genus Paragemmobacter; species Paragemmobacter kunshanensis. The sequence goes on from NZ_JAALFE010000026.1 coordinate 39,991, forward strand.
TCGGCGTCACGGCGGTCGAGAAAGGCAGATAGGTCGGCTTCGGGTCCAGGCCCACCTGTCAGCCGCCGCACTGCCCAACCGACACGCGCGAGCGCCGCCGTGTCGTCTTGCACACCGGACAAGCGCATGGAGATCCAGAGCGCTAGCCGATCTGAGCCAATCCGGTCGCCTGAAAACCAGCTCAGATCAGCCGCTTCGATCAGGGCGAGCCGGTGCCGCCATCCCTCCGGGCCACGTCGCAACCGATCGTCGAGCGCGCCTAGTCGGCCCGCGGCGCGAGCGAGACGTGCGGCGTGGCCCGCCTCGGCCTTTCGCCAGTCGTCGAGGACCGCAGTTTCGCGGCGTTCGGCACGTGGCCAGGGCGGCAGATCGTCGGGCTCCTCTTCAATCGGGCCGGGCAGGAACCACAGATCGTCCTCTGATCTCTCTTCGTCCTCTTCCACACTGGTCAGAGGATCAGAAAAATCATCATGTAGGGTAGATGCTTGAGCCTTCATATGTGCAAAATACGTACGTTTCGCACTTTACCCAAGGGTTTTCTCTAGGTGCGTTTGCACTCCTTATATAGCACGCGCGCGCGGTTGCCTTCGAGATAAGTCTCGGCGCGCTCAGCCTCAGAAAGCCAAGGGCATTCCGCAGATCAGCGCCATAGAGAGTGATCTTGCATCCGTTTACAATCGGTCGTTTATTGCTGATATATGAAACTGCAAATGGCCTGATTTTATGCCCCTGATCGGCTACGCGCGCGTCTCGACCGAGGATCAGACATGGGGTAATCGCGGGTCCTCGGCCTCCTAAGCCCCATCAAGACTAGCAGGGTGGCTGCTCCCCGATATG
>NZ_JAALFE010000027.1 GCF_011059185.1 Paragemmobacter kunshanensis
CATCTGCGCTGAACATCAACGGCTTTCTGCGCCACCCCGAAAGAAAGGGCTTGCAAAATGTGCTGCGATTAGACGACCCCCTGCCGGGGCAACCACGGCCGCGCCCCTGTTTTCCCTATGTCATCCCGACTCCATCCACGGCTCCCACAAAAGCGCCCTGCCCCGGCCTGCGCGCTTTGCCGCGTAAAGCGCGGCATCGGCATGGGCGAAAAGCTCGGAAATGGCGGCTTCCGGGGCCTGCCGGGCCAGAACCAGCCCCGCGCTGCCGCCGATCCGGCAGATCTCTGCGCCAAAGGCGATGGGCTCGGACAGCCGCTCGATGATCCGGGCAATCCGGCGCAGCGCAGGTTCCGGCGCCTTCATGCCCGGCAGCAGCAGCACGAATTCATCCCCCCCGATCCGCGCCGCCGTATCCCCGGCACGGCATTCCTCGATCAGGATGCGCGCGACCTGCACCAGAACATGATCCCCCGCCGCGTGGCCAAGACCATCATTCACCTGCTTGAACCGGTCCAGATCCAGATGCACCAGCGCAAAATCGCCCGTGCCCAGCGCCTCGATCGCCAGATCCAGCCCCCGGCGGTTGCGCAGGCCGGTCAGGGCATCGGTCAGGGCCTGTTCTTCGGCCATCACCTTGTCGCCCTGCAGCCGGGCGTTCATCGCCCGCAACTCCTCCAGCACGGCAGTCTTGGCCTCATAGAGGTAAAGCAGTTCCACCGTCAGATCCGTGGGCGCGAAATCGGCCTCTGTCAGGGCAAAGCGGCTGACGGCCTCGACCACGCCGATGCCGAAGGACAGGTTGATCAGCGCCCCCTCCCCCATCGGCACGGCAAGGCCGCGAAAGGCCAGGTCCGCCCGCAGGCGCGATTGCAGATGCACCCGCCCCCCGCCCGCCAGCAGATCCGGGACCGATGTCACCGCCGCGCCATGGCGCAGGGTGAACAGGTCGCCCGCCTGCGCGCCCTCTTCGCCCGCTTCGGGGATCAGTCGCGCCAGCGTGCTGCCGGCCGAGATCACCCCCCCCGCCGCATCCAGCGCCAGATGCATGGGCATCAGCCGGTTCAGCGCCGCGCAGTCCAGTTCAAGGCGCCGGGTCATTCCCGCGCCCCCAGCGTGAAGCTGCGCCCTTCGGCATGGGCCGGGTCCAGCAGCCGGATCGTCACCTCTGCCGCGCCGGCACTGCCCTCCGGTCCCGCCTCCAGCAGGGCGAGCGCCCCATAATCATCCGCCATCGCCCGCAACAGCCCCCGCGCCACCGCCCCGGCCCCGGGAAAACCGTCGCCGATCCGCAAGACGAAACGCTGGTCGCCCAGCACCGTGACACGCATCGCAGGCAGAACCAGATCCGGCAGGGCAAGCCGCGCCCGTGCGGGCAGGTCTTCCAGCGATTGCAGGAAATCGGGGAAATCCGTGCCCCCGAAACGCAGCAGCCGCCGCACCGCCGCCCGCGACGGATGCGAGACCAGATAGGTTCCCAGATCCTCCAGCAGGCAATCGCGATCCCGGTTCAGCCGGTCCGCGGCGACCTGCAGCAGACGTTCGGTCACCTCGGGCGGATAGGTCAGCATGGGTTCGAACCCACGCGCGGGCACGCCGGATGCCCGCGCGGCATCCTGCCAGGCCGCAGCCCCCCAGCCATCGCGCAGAAAGCACTGTATCGCCCTGTTGATCAGCCCGTTCATCGCCTGCGCGGCCTCCCTGTCCTGCCGGTCCGCAGCACAGGATCACGCAATCGGATCAACAAATCCTTACGGCAGCAGCAGAATGCCCCCGGCCATGTCCAGCATGTTCACGGGCGCAGGCTGCAGGCCGGGCACGCCTTCCTGCAGGGAAGCGATCAGCGCGGCACCCGCCTCGCGATCTGCCAGCATGCCCGTCATCGCCGCGACAGACCGGCGCTGCACCGCGCCGCCCTGAAGTGCCAGCCCTTCATAGCGCATGAACCCCTCGGGGCCGCGCAGCAGGACCAGCGCCTCCTCGCCCGGCAGATCGGGCAGGAAATCGGCCAGCAGCATCACGCAGCCGGGCCGCTCTGCCTGCCCCGGCAGGGGCGTCCGGCAGGCATCGACCCAGGCCTGCAACTCCTGCGCCCCGATCCCCGCCAGCAGCCGGTCACGGCCCGCCGTCGCCCCGGCAGGCTGCACCGGCAGGATGGCCCGCAACTGCGCCAGCATCGCCTCGGCCTCCTGCGCGGCGGTCTGCGGGTCGGCACTGCCCGCGCGCTCGCCCTGGCGTGCCTCCAGCCGCGCGGCCAGGTCCGCCTGCCCCGCATCCTGCGCCAGCACCTCCAGCCGCGCCAGCGCCGCGCGCCCCGGCAGGCCCCAGCGCTCCAGCGCCGCCAGGTCCAGATCCGCCGCCGCAACCTCCCCCGCCTCGAACCGCAGAACCTGCGACCGCGCCGAAATCGCCTCGGCGTTCAGAAGCGGGCTCAGCCACAGCGCGGCCGCCGCCATCGCCGCCCCCGCCATCACCATGTTCGCGCGCCGCAGCCCGCCCCGCCAGGCGGCAGCGCCCCGCAGCCCGCCCTGCAGCAGCGCCAGAAGATACAGCGCCGCATGGCCAGCCGCCAGCAGCACCAACCCCGCCACGAAAACCCGCCCCGGCGTCCAGCCATGCTGCGCCACCCGCAGCCAGACCGACCATGCCGCCAGCGCCACGGGCAAGGGCAGGATCGCCGCCAGCCCCTGCCCCCCCAGCACCAGCCAACGCCCCATCCCGGAGGCCTCCTCCTCATCCGTGCCGACGGTCAGCGTTGCCAGCAAGACGGCCGCCGCCGAAAGGCCCAGCAGGATCACCGCCGCGGACAGGCCCGCCGGCAGGCCCGAAAGGCCCTGCACCGGCAGCGCAAGGAAGAAGGCCAGCATCACCGCCAGAAGCGGCAGCACCAGCCAGCGCAGCGCCCGCAGCACAGGCTCTGGCGACAGCAGGTCCTCATGCTCCACCGCCAGCGCAACGCCCAGGCCCAGCGCGGCCCCCGTCACCATCCCGGGCAAGGGCCCGCCCTGCGCCAGCATCTGCTTCATCACCCCCAGCCCGACCAGCCCCATCAGGGCATCCGCGATCCAGATCACCCCCCAGACCAGCCCGGCCAGGATCCAGGCAAGGCACCCCCGCATCACCAGAAGCCAGCCTTCCCCGAAGACCGCGCCATAGTCCCGCCAGCCCGGCCCCGCCGCAGCGATCACAAAGGGCAGGGGCAGCACCGCCAGAACGAAGGCCGCGACAAAGGCAAGATCAGAGAAATGGAAGGCCGCCACCGTCTCATGCCGCATCGAGGCCATGAGCAGCATCAGCGCAACCCCCGCCGCCAGCGGCAAGGCCGCCGCGATGGCGCGCACGGTCCGCAGCGGCCCCGTCAAGGCCAGCAACAGGCCGAAGAACACCACGACAAGACTGCCCAGAAGGAACTGCATCCGCTCCGTCAGGGCCGCCTGCAGGGCAGGCAGGTCCACCAGCCACAGCGCCAGCCCCGCCAGGGCCCCGATCACAACCGGAACGGTCCGCCCCTGTTTCGGGTTCTCCATCCGCTGCCCCCCATCTGGCCCGGCTGACGCGGGCCTTGCATCCCGCAAGGCTAGCCCGCAGGGATCGCCCCGGAAAGCGCAAACTCTGCCGGCCGGGGCGCGGCCTGCCTCAGAAATCGGTCGGCGCGCCGCCTTCCTGCTTGCGCCGGGCGACAAAGCGGCGCAGCTCCTCGGCATGGTCGCCGTTCATCTCGGGCGCCTCGAATTCCTCAAGGATCTGGCGATAGATCCGATGCGCCCGCTCGGGCGTCCAGACCGATCCGCCCTGCTGCCAGGCCTCGTAATTGCGCCAGTCGCTGACGAAGGGCGCATAGAAGGCGGTCGTATAGCGGTCCTGGGTATGCTGGCAGCCGAAATAATGCCCGCCCGCCCCCACTTCGCGGATCGCGTCAAAGGCCAGATCCTCGTCCGTGGTGGCAAAGGTCGCCTCTTCGAAATAGCGCTGGATCATCTGCAGCACTTCGCAATCCATCACGAACTTCTCGGGGCTCGCGATCAGCCCGCCCTCCAGCCAGCCCGCCGCGTGATAGACCATGTTGGTCCGCGACTGCACCGCCGCCCACAGGCTGTTCGAGGTTTCCCACATCGCCTGCCCGTCCGGCACATTCGCGGCGCAAACCCCCGAAGACCGCAGGGGCAGCTTGTAGAAGCGCACCAGTTGCCCCGTCATCTGCGTGGCGCGCATGTATTCCGGCGTGCCAAAGGCGGGCGCGCCCGACTTCATGTCGACATTTGATGTGAAAGTGCCAATCGCAACCGGGCAACCGGGGGCAATATATTGCAAAAGGGCAATCGCCGCCAAAGCCTCGGCCAGCGACAGCGCCACCGCCCCCGCCATCGTGACCGGCGCCATCGCACCGGCCAGCGTGAAGGGCGTCACCACCACGGGCTGCCCCCGCCGGGCCAGCCGCATCGCCCCGTCCAGCATCGGGAAGTCATGCTTCAAGGGCGAGACAGAGTTGATGTTGGTATACATCCGCGGCTTGGCGCGGAACTCCTCCTCGCTCAGCCCCCCCGCGATGCGCGTCATCTCCATGACGTCTTCCACCCGCTCCGCGCCCAGCGAATAGGCGTGAACGACCTTGTCCGTCAGCGTCAGCTTTTCATACAGGCAGTCGAGGTGGCGCACCGAGGGGTGGATGTCGATCGGCTCCACCGGATAGCCGCCCGCGATATGGATGCAGTTGAAATACTGCGTCAGCTTCATGAATTCCTTGAAGGTCTCGAAATCGCCAGACCGCTTGCCGCGCTCCATGTCCCAGGCATTCGGCGGGGACGAGACATTGACAAAGACCATGTGCTTGCCGCCGATCACCAGTTCCCGCTCGGGATTGCGCGGGGTGATGGTGAATTCGGAAGGTGCCTTCGACAGCATCTCCATGACAAACTCTTCGTCCATGCGGACATTCGTGCCATCGACACGGCATCCCGCGCGGCGCAGATGCTCCACCGCCTCGGGGTTCAGGAATTCGATCCCGATCTCCTTCAGGATGCGCATCGCCGTCTTGTGGATCCGCAGCACACCCTCGGCATCCAGCGGCTCCACCGGCGCATCGGGATTGACGGGGATGCGCCAGGGCATCTGGTCGATCACCGCCGTCCCCGCGCGCAGCTTGTTTCCGGCACGCCCCCCGGCGCGGCGTTTGCGCGGCTCTTCGTTCATGGCACCCTCCGTCGGGCAGACCAGCCCGCTTTCGGCCACCATGGCGAAGCCGCAGCGCAAAGGACACTCCAGCCACGACGCGGATATGTCGTTTTTCGCTGCAGCCCCGCCCGATGCCCGGCCCATGGCGGCACCACGGAACGCAAAGGCGCGACATCCGCCCCTTCATCTTGGCAAAAATACCCAATCCACCGCCCCCACCCCGCGCAGGTGCCGGATCGGGGCGACGGGCTATCCCGCCAGGGCGTCGATCCAGCCGCCCAGATGGCCGATATCGGGCAGGACGGCATCGGCATGGGGGGCCAGTTCCTCGGCCCCCGCGATGCCGGTCAGCACCGCCACCGTCCGCATGCCCGCCGCGCGCCCGGCTTCCAGGTCATGGCGGCTGTCGCCCACCATCACCACCCGCGCCGGATCCAGCCCCAGTTGCCGCGCAAAGGCCGCGCACATGCCCGGCCCCGGCTTCGGCCCGTGGCCGCTGTCATATCCTGCCACATAGTCGAACAGGTCCGTCACCCCATGCGCCGCCAGATGGGCATGGGCCGTCACTTCCACATCATTGGTGGCAAGCCCGATCTTCAACCCGCGCCCGCGCAGCCCGCCCAGCACGGCGGGCAGGTCCACCGCGGGCAGCATCGGCGCGCCTTCGGCCATGCGGTTCATCCGGTCTTCCAGATCGCGCGCATCCGCCCCCGGCACCAGCGCAGCCAGCGCTGCCGAAATCTCGCCCGAAGTGCCCGCGATCACCACGCTGTCAGGCGCAAAGCGCCGCGCCACCGGATCAAAGCCGATCGCCGCGCCCAGAACGCGCGCATCCATCCCGCTTTCCCGGGCCAGCAGATCCAGCAGATCGGCCGCCCAGGCCCCCCAACTGGCCCGGAAATCGAACAGCGTCCCGTCCTTGTCGAAGATCACCCCGTCAATCATCCCGCGCGCTCCCGCCTGCCTGCCCTGCTCGCCGCCATCTTTGGCCCCTGCCCCGCGCATTTGCAATCACGTCCAGTGCATCGCCTGCCCGCCCGGCAGCGCCGCGCGCGCCTGCATCGGCATCCCGTAGCCGATCCCCGCCGCATCGCAGAAGTCGATGATCCAGGCATCCTCCATCAGCAGGAAATCCAGCACCGCGCCCAGAAAGGCCGCATCCCCCGCCGCCACCGCGATATCCTGCGCCGTGGCCCCGCTGTCGCCCAGGAACCGCGTGAAAAGCGCCTCCTGCCCCGCCAGCCATCCCAGCGCCTGCAAGGCCAGCGTCTCTGCCCCGTCTCGTGTCACCTTACCCCCCGGAAACCGCCGGCCACCTCACAATGGCCGGAAAAAGATCAGATTGAACCCAATCTGGTAACAAGTCGTTAACAGGTTGGTAACGGTTGCTGAACCAAACTCTCGCACGGATGCAGGGAAAGGTTGCCAGGTTTCGCGATGGCAGGCAGGATTCTGATCGTGGACGATGTCGCGACGAACCGCATCGTGATGAAGGTGCGTCTTGCGACCAGTAGGCACGCCACCCTTCTCGCCGCCGACGGGATCGAGGCGCTGCGCCTCACCCGCGAATGCCACCCCGATCTCGTGCTGCTCGATCTCGACCTGCCCGCGATGGACGGCCTCTCGGTGCTGCGGGCCCTGCGCGCCGATCCGGCCAGCCGCGACATTCCCGTGATCGTCCATACCGCCACCCCGCTGGCCGAGGCCCGCCTCGCCGCGCTGCGGGCCGGGGCGGATGATGTCTTTGCCAAACCCGCGGATGAACGCCTGCTTCTGGCCCGCATCCGCAACCTTCTGCGCCGCCGCGACCCGGCCGAGACGATGCAATCCCCGCTCTTTGCGTTGCAGGAACAGGCCGATCCCTTCGATTGGCCAGGCCTTGTGGCGATGACGGGCTTCGCGGCCGAAGGCGGGCACCGCCTCGCCCGGTTGCTGGCCCCCCTCCTGCCGCATCGCCTGCACCCTGTCGCGGCGGCGGGCCTGCCCGCCGATCCCCCTGACGCCTGGCTGATCGACGCGACCGCAGGCCCCGTCAACCCCGCCTATGCCCTGCTGTCGGAACTGCGCTCGGCCCCCGACAGCCGCCATACCGGCATCGCGGTCCTTACCGATGGCCCCGACAGCGCCGCCATGGCCTATGATCTCGGCGCGGACGAGGCGATCTGCCCGCGCAGCCAGCCCGAGGAAATGGCCCTGCGCCTGAACGCCATGATCGCCCGCAGCCGCGCCGCCGCCCGCCATCGCGCGCAACTGCGCGACAATGTCCGCCTTGCGATGATCGACCCGCTCACCGGGCTGTTCAATCGCCGCTACGCCCTGCGCCGGATGGGGGAAATGTCGCTCGGTTCCGTCGGCGGCGGCATCGGCACCGCGACGATGATCGTGGATATCGACCGTTTCAAGCAGATCAACGATCGCTTCGGCCATGCCGCGGGCGATGCCGTCCTGGTCGAGGTGGCGCGCCGCCTGCAGGATCACCTGACCGAAGACGATCTCATCGCCCGGATCGGCGGGGAAGAGTTCCTGATCGCCCTGCCCGACCGCGCCCTGACGCAGGCGCGCGATCTGGCCGACCGGCTGCGCGCCGCCATCCATGACCGGCCGATCGCCCTTGCCGCAGGCGAAGCCGTGACGCTGACCATTTCCATCGGCCTCTGCCTCGCACCGCCCGGCACCCTGCCCGATGATGCCATCGACCGGGCCGACCGCGCCCTCATGTCGGCCAAGCTGCAGGGACGCAACCGCGTCATCGTCGGCCGCTCGGCGGCCTGAACGCCCGTGTCACGCCGCCCGACCTGGCCGCCGCCCAAGCGGGCGGCTACTCGTCCCCGCCGTCGCGGCCTTCCTCGCGGCCTTCGCCCTTTTCCCCACCACGGCGCAACCGCCGCTCCAGCCGGTCGGCAAAGGCCAGCCGCTCCTCGCGCGTCATCTGCGAAAGCCGTTCCAGCAGCAGGTCCTGCCCCAGATCCACCCGCCGCGACAGCCGCTCGCGCTGGTTCGCCAGCACCCCGGCCAGCGCCTCGGCATCCAGGGGATCGCTGCGCAGGATCTGCAGGAAGGCCCCCAGATCCGCCCGCATCTGCCGGCGCACATCGCGCATTTCCGGCGCGCGGGTCAGAAAGTCGCGGCGCAGCGCCTCGCGGTCCTTCGGCGACAGCGCCTCGGTAAAGGGGCCGAAATCCAGATCGCGCACCATCCGCGCCCGCGGATCGCCGTCGCGCAGCAGGGCGCCCGCGACAAGCCCCGCCACCAGCAGGTTCAGCGCCACCGAAACCCCCAGCGCGATGCGCAGGCCCCTGCCGCTGCGGGCGGGCGGGGCGATGGGCGGCGGCGGAGGAGGAGTGGCCACGGGTCCGGCAAGATCGTCTCGGCTCTCGGTCATGTCTCAGTTCCCGGCAAAAAGCATGTCGACATCGGGGATCAGTTCCACCGTTTCAAGCGGGGTTCCCAGAACCGCATCCCCCAGCAGGGAAAGGCCCTCGGGTTGCACGAAACCGATGAACAGCCCGGCCACCGCCGCCGTTCCCATCCCCGCCAGCGCCCCCGCCCCGCCGAAGAGGCCCGCCAGACGCCGCCACAGGCCCGGCCGCACCGCGACACCCGCCCCGACCTCCGCCGCCACCGGCAAGGCAGGGCGCGGCTGATGGGCCAGCGCATCGGCCAGAACCCGCGCCATCAGGGCATCGGAAGGCGGCACCCGTTCCTCGCGCATCGCGGCGAACAGATCCTCCAGCCCCTCGCGGCCCTGCATCCCGTCAGTCTTCCTCGCCATATCCCAGCTCCTCGCGCCGCCCGGCCAGGATGGCCGTCAGCGCCCTCTTGGCCCGGGCGGTCAGACTCTCCACCGCCTCGATGCCTATGTCCATCACCTCGGCGATCTCGGGATTGGTGAACCCCTCGATATGCCGCAGGATCACCGCCTGCCGCTGCCTGTCGGGCAGCGCGTCCAGCGCGGCCTGCAGGGCGGCCATGCGGTCCGCCTCGATCAGCCCGGCCTCGGCCCCCTGCGCGCCGTCGGCCACCTCGGGCGCCTCGTCCAGCGCGGCGGCAGGCCGCCGCTTGCGCTGGCGCAACCGGTCGGTGCAAAGGTTCGTCACCACCCGGTAAAGCCAGGTGGAAACCTGCGCCTCGCCCGCGCGCCAGCCGGGGGCCGCGCGCCACAGGCGCAGCATCGCCTCCTGCACCACATCCTCGGCCTCGGCCCCGTCGCCCAGCATCCGCGCCGCATAGCCCATCGCCCGCGGCACCAGCCGCAGCGTCAGCGCCCGCGCCGCCGCCGGATCCCCGGCGGCATAGCGGGCCAGAAGCGCCTCATCCGGGGCGGTGGCCGGATCCTCGGCCTGCATGTCGCGGGGCATGTCCATCCTGTATCGGGCTTACCGCTTCCGGAACCGTGCTGCAAATCCCGCGCGCCCATCCCGTCCCGGGATCCGGGCGCGCGGGCCTGTTGCCTTACTCGTTGAAGAACCCGCCGCCATGCTGCCCGCGGCCCTTGCCATGGCCGCGCCCCTCGCGCATCTCGGCCATCCTTTCGCGCGCGGCGTCGATCTCTGCCTCGCTCAGGGCACCGTCGCCATCGATATCGGCCATCTCGAACAGCCGGTCCGGCGCGGGCCGGGTCAGCATCTCGGCCGCCGTCAGCATGCCATCGCCATCGGCATCATGCCGCTCGATCATCCGCGCGGCCATCCGCTCGGCCCGTTCCTGCATCCGCGCCATGTGCATGGCCGAAAGCTCCGCGGCCGAGATCTTGCCATCCTTGTCGGCATCCGCCGCCGTCACCTGCGCGCTGCGATAGGCGTCCATCTCGGCCGTGGTGATCTTGCCGTCCTTGTCGGCATCCACCGCCGCGAAATCCAGCCCCGCCATCGGCCCGCCCATGCCGCCCATCGGGCCATCGCCCATGCGATCGGCCATGGCCGCCGTGGACAGGGCCGCGCCCGACAGGGCCAGAACGGCCATCAGGGCCAGGCTGCTGCGTGTCTTGCTCATCTTGGATCTCTCCATCCTGATCCGGCGCGGGCGCCCTGCCCCGCCTTCATGTCCGTCAAACGCCGCACGCCCGGCTTTCCGTCGCCCGGCTTGCAACTTTCCCTCTGCCCCCGCAAAGATGCCGATGTGGCGATCTGTCCCCTCCCAAAGCGGCGCGCCACGCGCTACCCATGCACCTTCTGCTGCGAACCCACAGGACGATCCGATGCCCGACGGCCAAATCCCGCAAGACAGCCTGCGCGAGGATCTTCTCGAAGATCGCCCGATCGGCCCGGCCATGCTGCGCGGCTGGCGGCGGCGCTGCCCCTGCTGCGGCTCTGGCCCGCTGCTGCGCGGCTATCTCAAGGTCCGCGAAAGCTGCCCCGTCTGCGGCGAGGCGCTGCACCACCAGCGCGCCGATGACGGCCCGGCCTACCTGACGATCCTGATCGTCGGGCATCTGATGGCCCCCATCATCCTCTGGGCCTTCGTCAAGTGGCGCCCCGATCCGCTGATCCTCGCCTCGGTCTTCTCGGTCGGCACGGTGGCGCTGTCGCTCTATCTTCTGCCGCGCCTCAAGGGGGCGCTGGTGGCGGTGCAATGGGCAAAGCGGATGCATGGCTTCGGGGGCCGGTCGTGACAGCGCCGGGGTCCGATGCCGCAGGCAGCCCCAAACCTGATGCCCCCAAACCCGAAACGATCCGCCCCGCGGCAACCACCGTCCTCTTGCGCCAGGGCCCCGACGGCCCGCAGGTCCTGATGGGCCAGCGCGGCGCGGGGGCGGTGTTCATGCCGTCGAAATACGTCTTCCCCGGCGGCGGCGTGGACCCCGCCGATCACCGCGCGCCGACCCCGGGCCTGCTGGGCGATGCCTGCCTTGCCCGCTTGGGCCAGCACCTGCCCGAAGCCGCGCCCTCGCCCGCCGCACTCGCCACCGCCGCCCTGCGCGAACTGGCCGAGGAGACGGGCCTCACCCTCGCCCCCACGGCCGCCCCGGCCCTGCGCTTCATCTTCCGCGCCATCACGCCGCCCGGCCGCCCGCGCCGCTTTGACGCGCGCTTCTTCCTGATCGACGCCCGCCACATCGCGGGCGACCCCGACGATTTCTCCGCCGCCTCGGATGAGTTGTCGCATCTGCACTGGATCGGCACGGGGGCGGCCCGCGCGCTCGACCTGCCCTTCATAACCGAGGTGGTGCTGGCCGAAATCGCCGCCCTCGCCGCGGGCCACCCCGATGAGGGCGTCCCCTTCTTCGATAATTCCGGCCCCGTCCCCACCTTCCGCCGGCTGGTCTGACCCGCCTCAGCCCGGCATCCGCCCCCGGCCCGGCATGGGCCGCATCGGGATGATGTCATCCGCCCGCTCCGACGGGGCCCAACCGAACGGGTTCACCGCGATCAGCGCCTCCAGATCAATCCGGATCGGACGGTCATCGAAGGGGAAGGCCGCCAGCACCTCATCCAGCGTCAGATCCTTCCGGCGAAAGTCGAAGGCCGTCGGATGCCGGACCTTGTCGACCGAAATCAGATAGTCCCAATACTTGAAGTTCAGCCCCCAGGGCGACCGGGAATCCAGCCAGGCATTGGGAATGCCATAGGCATCCGCAAGGATCAGCCCGTGCAGGGACGAGGTCACGATGCGCTTGCAACTCAGCATCGCATCCAGCGTTTCCTCGATCCGGTCCGTCTTCAGGTCGATGGTCTTGATGCCGCTTTGCGCCAGCGCATTGCGCCAGTCGCCTTCGGAATGCCGGATGACCACCCCCACCTCATGGCGCGGCGTGATCTTCGGCCGATAGAAATACGGGGTAAGCAACGCGGGATCGCCATAGATCGCCGGGCACTCCGCCTTGAGGATGCGGATCCGGTTGCGCGTCAGCGGCCCCCGCACGGCGGTATATTGCGCGGCCAGGCTGACCTGGGCATCCGTTTCCGTTCCGAAGCTGCCCGTTCCCCAGACGATGGAACCAGATCGCACATGGCTCAGGATCGACCCGATCAGAACGTAATGCGGCTTCTTGGGCGCCTCGGCCTCCTTCACCAGATGCACCGGCCTGCCGGTCATCTTCTCCACCAGCCAGGGTGCCAGAAGATCGCCGAAATTCGGATGGATGTCCCAGTAATGGATCGGGATGGATGCGCCGTCGCCCATCATCTTGGCCACCCCGCCGCGGGGCCACCCGCCCCGATCACCGATGCTGTGGCCAAAGCCGGGCGTCCTGGGCGGGCCGCCCGATCCGGGAAAGACTGATGCGTCATGGATGCACTCGTTACCTTACTGCGGGCATGTAACTGCATCGCCCGCGGCAGTTCAGATCGTTTCTGGCATCCCTCCCCCGGGCGGACGGATCATTCCGCCGCCGCCTCCAGCACCGCCGCGCCCCCCGCGCGCCGCAGCGTCCAGGCCGCGGGCACCGCCCCCCGCGCGCGCTGCCGCGCCAGATGCCAGATCTCGCCGCGCTCCTCCAGCAGGGCCGAAGGCCGCGGCAGGGGATGCATGTGCCAGCGGCTCTCTACCCCCGGCGCGCCCTCCTCGCCCCCCGTCAGCAACAGGCCCAGCGGCGCCCCAGCCCCCGCCACCGCCCCCGCCTCGGCCGCCAGGTTCAGCCGCCGCACCGGCGTCAGGCCCGGGGCGGCCGGCATCTCGGCCACGACCAGCGGCACCGCCCCCGATCGCAGCGCCTCTTCCATCGCCCACAGGATATCCTCCACCCGCCGCGCCCGCGCACAGATCAGCCGCCCCGGATCGGCAAAGCGCGCCACCCCGTCGGGATAAAGCCGCTCGGCCTGCCAGCCCGGGGTGATCCACAGCACGGGCCCCGCCCCCTCCCCCATCACCTGCACCGCCAGCGCCACCCGCGACGGGCCGCGGAATTCATGCACACGTCCCCGCGCAAGCCCGATACCCGCCGCCGCCCCGCCGGGCATCGGCAGCACCCCCCGCGACGACGCGGCATGGCTGGAAAGGATCGGCAGACTCATGCATCACATCCTAGTTTGTTCTTCTTTTGTTCTCAACCCCACCCTTGCCCCCGCCCGCCACCCCGCTAGGCTTGGCGGCAACGAAAGGAATGCACGATGAAACAGATCCGCCTCGGCAACAGCGACCTGACGGTGTCCGAACTCTGCCTCGGCACGATGACATGGGGCAGCCAGAACAGCGAAGCCGAAGGCCATGCCCAGATGGACATGGCGCTCGATCACGGCTGCACCTTCTGGGACACGGCGGAAATGTATCCGGTGAACCCCGTCAGCGCCGAAACCGCCGGCCGGACCGAGGAAATCATCGGCACCTGGCTGGCCACGCGCGGCGGGCGCGACCGGATCCAGCTTGCCACCAAGATCACCGGCGAAGGCCAGAAGGCCGTCCGCGACGGCGCCCCCATCACCGGGGCCACGCTGCGCGCCGCGGTCGATGCCTCGCTCCGCCGCCTGCAGACCGATGTGATCGACCTCTACCAGATCCACTGGCCCAATCGCGGCAGCTATCACTTCCGCCAGATCTGGGACTATGACCCCGCCCCCCTCGACCGCGCGCAGGTGACCGACCACATGCTCGACATCCTGCACACGGCGCAGGATCTGATCGCCCGGGGCAAGATCCGCCACCTGGCCCTGTCCAACGAATCCGTCTGGGGCACCGCGCGCTGGCTGCATCTGGCCGAAACCCAGGGCCTGCCGCGCGTCCTGTCGGTCCAGAACGAATACTCCCTCCTCTGCCGCCAGTTCGACAGCGACTGGGCCGAGCTTTCGGTGGCCGAGAACCTGCCCCTCCTGGCCTTCTCGCCCCTGGCAACCGGCCTGCTCACCGGGAAATATGCAGGCGACGTCATCCCCGATGCCACCCGCCGCAGCCTGAACCCCACGCTGGGCGGGCGCATCACGCCGCGCGTCTTCCCCGCCGTGGCCGCCTATATGGGCATCGCCGCGCGCCACGGGCTTGACCCTGCGCAGATGGCCATCGCCTTCTGCCGCCAGCGCCCCTTCCCCTGCATCCCGATCTTCGGCGCCACCAATACCGACCAGCTTCGCATCGCCCTCGGCGCGGCCGATCTCACCCTGACGGATGAGGTTCTGGAAGACATCGCACAGGCCCATCGCGACCATCCCCAGCCCTATTGATCCGCCCTGCCCCCGCACCGGGCCGGGGGCCGAAGGAAAGCCCTGCCGCTTCATCTTGGCAAAAATACCCCGGGGGTCCGGGGGCAGGCCCCCGGTCCGACGCCGCAGATCGTGATCCCGGCGGCGCGCTGCGGGCTTGCAACGGGGCGCGGCTTCTGTCCTTCTGCGGCCAGTTCCGCAGGAAGACCGATGCCGCGCGCCCGCCTGATCCCCGCCCGCCTGATCCTTGCCCTCGCCCTTTCGCTGCTGGCCGCCTGCCAGCTGTCCCTGCCGGGCCGCAAGGATGCGGCGACAGCCGCGCCGCCCGCCTCTGCCGGAAGCATCACGACAACCACCCTCGATGCCCCCGCCGCACCTGCCCCGCCCGCCGCCCAGCCCGCCGCCGCCGACCCCGGGACGGATACCGCGTCCACCCCCCCCGCCCCCCCCGGCGCGAAGGGGACGGACGCCCTTTCCGAAGCCGAACCGCCGCCGCCCCCTGCCGCCTCTGCCCCGCCGAAATCGGCGGGCCAGATTGCCTGCGAAAAGGATCGCGGCACCTGGGCAAGGGCGGGCGAAGGCGGCGGCATGGCCTGCATCCGGCAGACGCGCGACGGCGGCAAGCGTTGCGACAGCAAATCCGATTGCCAGGGCGAATGCCTCGCCCGGTCGCGCAGTTGCGCGCCGATCCAGCCCCTCTTCGGCTGCAATGACGTCCTGATGGACAATGGCGCGGCGGTGACCCTGTGCATCGACTGATCCCCGCGCTTCTGCTCCTCCTCCTCCTTCCGGCCTGCCTCGCCCAGCCAGCACGCCTGACGGGCTTTCGCGCGGCAGGCCCGATCTATTCCAACGCGGTGCTGGATCCGACCACGATCGACGGCCGCTGGCAGCAGGTCGCCGCCTTCGCCGCCCCCGGCGCGCCCGCCTGCGCCCCCGGCGGGGCGGATATCCGGCGCGCAGCGACAGGCCTCACCGTCGCGCTGCGGCTCTGCCTGAATGGCGAGGTTCTCTCCTGGTCCGGCCCCCTCGCCGTGACAGGCCCCGGCCGCCTGACCCCCGCCACCCGCGCCCCCCGCCCGCTGGACAGGGAATGGTGGCTGCTCTGGGTCGATGGCGATCTGCGCACCATGGTCATCGGAACGCCGGACGGCAGCTTCGGCTTCGTGCTGAACCGGCGTGGCCCGATCCCTGCGGACCGGCAGAGCGCCGCGCGCGAAATCTTCGACTGGAATGGCTACGACACAGGCCGCCTCGTCGCCTATTGGTAGGCGAAACCGCCCCGCCGAAAGGGTGCCTCGTGGTATGCACAGCCGTCTGCACCAACCGTCTGCACCGGGCGTTGCACGGGCAAAAGGCCCTTTTCCGGCCTAAGCGCCGATGCTGTCGCGCAATCTGGCCAGATGCCCCGGCACATCCCGCGCGCTGAAGGCCGCCTCCTTCACCAGCCAGTCGAAGTGCTGGCTGATCGATTCCACCCGCGCGGAATCGCGAAAGGCCAGGTAGTGCCGCCCCAGATAGACCACCGCCAGAAGCGGCCCGAAGATCGTGACAGGGGCCGAAAAAACCCTTTTTGCATCAAACAGATACAACCGAAGCGACGGGTAGAGCTGGTCCGTCAGCTGGATCAGCCGGTCGATCTGCTCGATCCGCACGGCGCGCGGCAGGCCCTCGTAATAGCCCGTCCCTGCGGCAAAGGCCGCCAGTTCATGCAAGGGCAGCGCGATCTCGTAATCCGACCGGGCGCTGCGCATCCATTGCAGCCGATCCTCGAACGCCCCCAGCGCCTGCTCCGCCGTCCGCCCCAGCTGCGGCCGATATTCCCACTCCACCATCGCCCGTGTCTTCAACATGTCGGGCAAAGTGGCCGGAACATGCCGTATCTTGTATCCCGCCGCCTCGCGATGCCAGCCAAAGATCGTTTCGTCGATCAGCGCGCGGGGCGCTTCCGCAACGGTAAGACTTGTCGCCAATAGATCGGCGATGGGTTCCGGTCGCCCGGTCAGGCCCAAAAGCCAATCCGCCGAAATGCCCAGGGCCTGCGCGCAATCGGCGGCAAGCTGGGCATTCGGCAGCCGCGTGCCGGGGGCCAGAAGCTGCGAAAGGGTGGACCGGTCCACCCCCGCCGCCCGCGCCAGCGCCGCCCGGCTCATGCCCTTGTCGGCCATCGCCTCTGCCAGCCGCGCCCGAAACAAAGCCGAGCGATCGCGCTTGTCCATTTTGGCCCCCAATGGTGACATTAGTCACCATAATTGACTTTATGTTGCGCATCCTCCAAGTTCTGCGCGCTGGGTGCAAGTGCTATTTTCCCCTTGTCTTTCAAAGGGAAACCCCATCTTGCGCAACGCCGCATCCGCCATCGAATGGCCCACGCTGCTTCTCCTTCTTGTCACCTATGCCCTCTGGGCCCTTGGCACCACCGCAGCCTTCGGCCTCTCCCCCATCCTCGGCATCGCGCTCACCGGCCTCGCCATCGCCCAGTTCTCCTCGCTGCAGCACGAAATCCTGCACGGCCACCCCTTCCGCTCCCGCCTGCTGAACGAAATACTGGGCTTTCCCGCGCTGAACCTGACCGTGCCCTATGGCCGCTTCCGTGACACCCACCTTGCCCATCACCACGATCCGATCCTGACCGATCCCTATGACGACCCGGAATCGAACTACCTCGACCCGGCGGTCTGGGCGCGCCTGCCCCGCATCCACAAGGCATTGTTCCGCTTCAACAATACGCTCTTCGGCCGCATCACGATCGGCCCCATCCTCGGCAACATCCTCTGGCTGGTGACCGAGGCAAAGGCGATCCGCCGCAACGATCCGGGCGTCCGCCGCGACTGGGCGCTGCATCTGGGTGGCCTGTCCCTCGTGGCGGGCTGGCTCTGGCTGGCGGCGATGCCCTGGTGGGCCTATCTCCTTGCCGCATGGTTCGGCCATGCCCTGCTGAAGATCCGCACCTTCCTCGAACATCGCGCGCACGAGGCCGCCCGCGCCCGCACCGTGATCATCGAGGATCGCGGCCCCCTCGCCCTACTTTTCCTCAACAACAACCTGCATGTCGTCCACCACATGCACCCTGCCGTGCCATGGTACCGCCTGCCCGCCCTCTATGCCGCCAACCGCGACCATTACCAGCGCCGCAACGAAGGATATGTCTACCGTTCCTACCTCGACATCTTCCGCGCCTATCTGTTCCGCGCCAAGGATCCGGTTCCACACCCCCTCATGCCGGGGCCAGATCGGCGATAGGCCCGCCGGAATCTTCGCCCCGCATGGCAAGCCTCTGGCCCTTGCCCCGACACCGCGCTAAACAACGCCCGCATCGGGACGAAAGGCGCACGACATGGCACGGATTCTGATCACCTCCGCCATCCCCTACATCAACGGGATCAAGCACTTGGGAAACCTCGTCGGCTCCCAGCTGCCCGCCGACCTCTTCGCCCGCTACATGCGCGCCCGCGGGCATGAGGTGATGTTCATCTGCGCCACCGACGAACACGGCACCCCCGCCGAACTCGCCGCCGCCAAGGCAGGCAAACCGGTCGAAGAATACTGCGCCGAAATGCACAAGGTGCAGGCCGATCTGGCCAAGGGCTTCCGCCTGTCCTTCGATCATTTCGGCCGCTCTTCCAGCCAGCGCAACCACCGCCTGACCCAGCATTTCGCAGGCAAGCTCGCCGAAAATGGCCTGATCGCGGAAGTCTCTGAAAAACAGGTCTTTTCCATCGACGACAACCGCTTCCTGCCCGATCGCTACATCACCGGCACCTGCCCGAATTGTGGCAACACCTCGGCCCGAGGCGACCAGTGCGAGGAATGCACAAAGCAGCTTGATCCGACCGACCTGATCAACCCGCGCTCCTCCATCTCCGGCTCCACCAACCTCGAAGTGCGGGAAACCAAACACCTCTACCTCCGCCAGCGCGCCCTGAAGGACAAGCTGGAAGCCTGGATCGACTCCAAGACCGACTGGCCGATCCTGACCACCTCCATCGCCAAGAAGTGGCTGAACGACGGCGACGGGTTGCAGGATCGCGGCATCACGCGCGACCTCTACTGGGGTATCCCGGTGAAGAAGGGCAGCGAGGATTGGCCCGGCATGGAAGGCAAGGTCTTCTACGTCTGGTTCGATGCCCCCATCGAATACATTGCAGGCACCGCCGAATGGGCCGACGCGAACGGCTTGGACGACGCCGCATGGGAACGCTGGTGGCGCACCGACAAGGGCGCATCCGACGTCACCTATTACCAGTTCATGGGCAAGGACAACGTCCCCTTCCACACCCTCTCCTTCCCCGCCACCATCCTCGGGTCGGGCGAACCGTGGAAGCTCGTCGACTACCTCAAGTCCTTCAACTACCTCAACTATGACGGCGGCCAGTTCTCCACCTCGCAGGGTCGCGGCGTGTTCATGGATCAGGCACTGTCGATCCTGCCCGCCGACTACTGGCGCTGGTGGCTCCTCTCCCACGCCCCCGAAAACTCCGACAGCGAATTCACCTGGGAAAACTTCCAGGCCTCGGTCAACAAGGACCTTGCCGATGTCCTTGGCAACTTCGTCTCCCGCGTCACCAAGTTCGCCAAGTCGAAACTCGGCGAAACCGTCCCCGCAGGCGGCGACTTCACCCCCGCCGAAACCGCCCTGATCGCCGATCTCGGCGCGCGCATCCGCGACTACGAATCCCTGATGGCGCAGATGGAGGTCCGCAAGGCCGCCGCCGAACTGCGCGCGATCTGGGTGATCGGCAACGAATACCTGCAATCCGCCGCGCCGTGGTCCGCCGTCAAGACCGACCCCGCGCGGGCCGAGGCGATCGTCCGCCTCTCGCTCAACCTCATCCGCGTCTACGCGATCCTGTCGCAACCCTTCATTCCCGACGCCGCCGCCGCGATGATGCAGGCGATGGGTTCCGACGACTGGACATGGCCCGAAGACGTCCCCGCCGCCCTGCGCGCCCTGCCCGCGGGCCATGCCTTCACCATCCCCGAAAACCTCTTCCGCAAGATCACCGACGAAGAACGCGCCGACTGGCAGCAGAAGTTTTCGGGCGTCAGAACCTGATCCACGGCTTCATCTTGGCCCAAATACCCTCAGGGGGAGGCGCCCGGAACGGGCGACGGGGGCGGAACGCCCCCCAGGCGGAGCCGACGCGGCAGCGGAGGCGACAGGAAAGGAATGCGGGCCGGAACGGACCGTGCAATTCGGCAATGGAGCGTGACATGACCCTTTCGACCACCCAATTCGGCAAGACCGGCAAAGCCGTCACCCGCATCGGTTTCGGCGCATGGGCCATCGGCGGCAGCTGGGGCGACGTGTCGGAAGGCGAGGCAAAAGCGACACTTGAAGCCGCGCTCGACGCGGGCATGACCTTCATCGACACGGCCGATGTCTATGGCGACGGCCGCTCCGAACGCATCATCCGCGACGTGCTGAAATCGCGCGGCGGCGCGCGCCCCTTCGTCGCCACCAAGGCCGGCCGCCGTCTCTCGCCCCATATCGCCTCAGGCTACACGACCCAAAACATTGAATCCTTCATCGACCGCAGCCTGACGAACCTCGGGGTGGATTGCCTCGACCTCGTGCAACTCCATTGCCCGCCGACCGAAGTCTACTATACCCCCGCCCTCTTCGATGGGCTGGAAACCCTGAAGGCAAAAGGCAAGATCGCCCAATGGGGCGTCTCTGTCGAAAAGGTCGAAGAGGCGCTGAAGGCCATCGAATATCCCGGCTGCGCCTCGGTCCAGATCATCTACAACCTCTTCCGCCAGCGGCCCGCATCGCTCTTCTTCCGCGAAGCCCGCGCCCGCAACGTGGCCACCATCATCCGCGTCCCCCTCGCCTCCGGCATGCTGACGGGCAAGATGACGGCGGCCAGCACCTTCGCCGCCGACGACCACCGCAACTTCAACCGCCATGGCGAGGCCTTCGATGTGGGCGAAACCTTCTCGGGCGTCCCCTATGACGTGGCGCTTCAGGCGGTCGAGGAACTGCGCCCCCTCGTCCCCCAAGGGGCCACGATGGCGCAATTCGCCCTGCGCTGGATCATGATGGAGGACGCGGCCACCGTCGTCATCCCCGGCGCCCGCACGCCTGCCCAAAGCATCGCCAATGCCGGAGCCGATGCGTTGGCCCCCTTGCCCGCCGCCACGATGGACGCCTGCCGCGAGATCTATGCCCGCCTCATCGCGCCGCATGTCCATCAGCGCTGGTAGGCCCGGACGCGCCTAGTAGCCCAGGTCCCTGGCCTTCAGGGCCGCCTCCACACGGTTTCGAACCTGCAGTTTCTGCAGGATATTCGTCATGTAATGCTTGACGGTCTTTTCCTGCAGATCAAGTTCGCGGGCGATCTCCTTGTTCGAACGCCCGGTCGCGACCAGGCGCAGGATCTCGGCCTCGCGGGGGGCAAGGGCTTCGGCTTCGGGCACCTCGCGCGTGCCGCGCCCCTGCATGGAGGCCAGCACCCGCGCCGCCAATGTCGGCGGCACGTAAGACCCGCCCGTTGCCACATTCTGCAGGACCTCGATCAACTCTGCTGCGGATACTCCCTTCAGCACATAGCCCCGCGCACCGGCGCGCAGCGCCTCCAGCAGGTCGTCATCGGCCTCGGAAATGGTCAGCATGACGATCTTGATTGCCGGAAACCGGGCCGAGATGATGCCCGCCGCCTTCAACCCGGACCCCGGCATGGACACATCCAGAAGCACGATATCGGGCATATGCTCCTCGACCTTTGCCACGGCTTCCTCGGCTGTCCCCGCCTGCCCCATGACGGCAAATCCCCCGCTTTCGATCAGCGAAAGAACGACGCCCTCCCGCAGAAGGGGATGGTCGTCTGCAACAACGATCTGAATCGGTTCGGTCATGACATCCCGTCCAGCACAAGCCGGATCGTCAGGCGGGTTCCCCGGCCCGGCGCGGTGTCCAGCTCGAAGACGCCGCCAATACTCTCCACGCGTTCGCGCAACCCGGCCAGACCCAAACCCTTGGCATGCATGTCGCTGGCCTTGCCCGCGATGCCCGGCCCTTCATCCGCCACAACCACCGTCACGCGCCCGGCCTGCTGGTGACAGCCCACAAGGACAGAGGCACCCGGCGCGTGGTGAAAGGCATTCATCAGCCCCTCCTGGACGAAGCGATAGACGCAGATCAGGATCGGATGCGATGGCCTGATCTCGGGCCATGGCCCCCCGGAAACATCTCGCCCCACGATGACACCCGTGCGCCGCTCATGCGCGCCAATGGCGCGTTCAAGCGCTTCGCTGATGGATTGGCCCTGAAGTTCCGGCAGGGTCAAACCCCGGCAAAGATCGCGCACATCGCGCAGCGCGCCGTCAAGCACCTCTCGCAGGGCACGCGCTTCCGGGTCATCAGCGGCCACCGAAACCCGCCGCATCAGCGTATCCAGCCGAAGCGACGCAAGGGCCAGCGCCTGCGCCGGACCGTCATGCAATTCCGCACTGATCCGGCGCATCTGGCGTTCGTTCGTCTCGCTCACCCGTTGCGCCGCGCCCTGAACGCGGGCGCGCAGGGCTTCGTTCATCGCCGATACGCGCGCGAGGTCTTCCAGCTGCCCGGCCAGCTTGCGGTTCTGCGTGTCGATCATGCGGCTGCCAGCGCGGACGATGCCGAACAGCGCCGCAAAGGTGGCGGCCGTCACGGCAGCCATGATCGCCCAGGCCCGCGCCTTTGCGTCCCACAGGTCCGCCTGCAACTCCGCAGCCTCCAGATAGAATTCCGCCACGGCGATCACTTCGCCGGTGACGATGGAGTGGATCGGATTGTAGACCTCGAACAGGGGCACCCCAGTTTCGCGTTCAGGGGCGCTTTCCTCTCCGTCCAGATCATCGAAACTGGCGGAAAGCTCTCCCTCCCAGGCCGCGCGCAGGGGGGGATCCTCCGGGAAGACCTGGCCGATCATGTTGCGGTCACTGGCAAAGGCAATCAGCCCGCCCTCGCGCCATATCTTGACGGATTTCACGCGGTCGGAAAGCGGTTCGCGTTCCAGAAGACTGCGCATCTTTTCCTGTGTCTCGGCCGAAAATTCCTGTCCTTCGGCCAGTTCCTGCGACAATGGGGCGATGAAGCTTTCCATGTAGACCGCACTGGATATCGCCGCATTCCGGACGACCCCGGATTCGATGGAATCGCTGACGACTTCGCCTATGGCGGCCATGCCAATCAGACTGACCAGGCTGCCCACGACGGCAAATCGGTGATGCAGCGCAAGCGCCGCAAAGCGTTTGCGCAGGGACCGGCTTTCATGGGCGTCATCATCCGCGCCATGTGCCGCCAGAGAGGACGTATCATGGATGGTCATCCGCAAAGGATGTCCGACTTTGCGCCACCGCGCCAGCATGCAGAATGGTCGATCAGACCTTGGTCCGAAACCGCATCAGCCCGTGGTCGCAGACCGCGCGGATGAAGTCCGGCCCGGATAGCCAGGCGCATCGCATTCGGACTTCAATCCCTTATCGGGCACTTCCGCCCGACGGGAGAAAACCATGATCACGACTTCCCTTCGCGGTGTCGCCGTTGCGACCCTCACCCTTGGCCTCATCACCGCTGTGGCCCCCCTGGCAGCGCAGGCGCATGCCATTGACTCCGTTCCTTCGGCGGAACTGCTGTCGGTCCAACCGTCGGACCCCGGCTTCGAAGGCTTCGAGACCGCGCGCCGTGGCCGCGGCGCCGATGATGCGCCTGGCCATGTGCGCGGCGGCGGCAAGAAGCGCGGCCGTGGCGCGGATGACGGCCCGAACCACAGCTGAGGCCCCCCTCACACGGCACCACCCACCCCACAAAGCAATGCCCGGGTCACCCCGGGCATTTGCCATTTCGCAGACCCGCCGGGGACCGCCTGTCGAACGGGCGCTTCCGACCGATCACACCCCGTCCGGCAGCACGCGAACAGCACCCCTGTCCGCCGATGCCGCAAAGGCCGCATAGGCCTTCAATGCCGTGGAAACCTTGCGCGGCCGATGCTTGGCGGGCTTCCAGCCCTTTTCATCCTGCTCGGCGCGGCGCTTGGCCATTTCGGCCTCGGGAACGCGCAGATTGATCGTGCGGTTGGGGATGTCGATGTCGATCATGTCGCCATCCCGCACAAGCCCGATCGCCCCACCCGACGCCGCCTCGGGCGAGGCGTGGCCGATGGAAAGGCCCGATGTCCCGCCCGAGAAACGGCCATCCGTCAGCAGCGCGCAGGATTTCCCAAGACCCTTCGATTTCAGGTAGCTGGTCGGATACAGCATTTCCTGCATCCCCGGCCCGCCCTTCGGCCCCTCATAGCGGATCACCACCACGTCGCCCGCCTTCACCTCGTTGTTCAGGATGCCCGCCACCGCGTCATTCTGCGATTCATAGACCTTGGCCGGGCCGGAGAAGACGAAGATCGACTCGTCCACCCCCGCCGTCTTCACGATACAGCCATCCAGCGCGATATTGCCCTTCAGAACGGCCAGACCGCCCTCCTTGGTGAAGGCATGTTCGGCCGATCGGATCACGCCCTTTTCGCGGTCAAGGTCCAGTTCCCTGTAACGCTTGTCCTGCGAAAAGGCCGTGGCAGACCGCACATTGCCGGGTGCTGCCTTGAAGAAATGGCGGACATTCTCGTGGTTCGTGCGGCTGATATCCCAATGGTCCAGCGCGGCGCCCATGCTGGAGGAATGCACGGTTACGCAGTCCCGGTTCAGCAGGCCCGCATTGTCCAGCTGGCCCAGGATCGCCATAATCCCACCCGCGCGATGCACGTCTTCCATGTGAACATCCGACTTCGCCGGTGCCACCTTGCACAGGCAGGGCACCTTGCGGCTGAGACGGTCGATATCATCCTGATCGAAATCAATCTCGCCTTCATGCGCGGCGGCCAGAATGTGCAGGATCGTGTTGGTCGATCCGCCCATGGCGATATCCAGCGCCATCGCATTCTCGAACGCGGCCTTGTTGGCCACGTTGCGCGGCAGGATACTGGCATCGTTCTGTTCGTAATAGCGCTTTGCCAGATCGACGATCAGATGCCCCGCCTCGACGAACAGGCGCTTGCGATCCGCATGGGTGGCCAGCGTCGATCCGTTCCCGGGCAGCGAAAGGCCAAGCGCCTCGGTCAGGCAGTTCATGGAATTCGCCGTGAACATGCCCGAGCAGGACCCGCAGGTCGGGCAGGCGGCTTTCTCGACCTCGGCCACCTCTTCATCCGTGTAGGCTTCATCCGCCGCGACAACCATCGCGTCGATCAGATCCAGCGCCAGTTCCTTGCCCTTGACGATGGCCTTCCCGGCCTCCATCGGGCCGCCGGACACGAAGACCGCCGGAATGTTCAGCCGCATCGCGGCCATCAGCATGCCGGGGGTGATCTTGTCGCAATTCGAGATGCAGACCATCGCATCTGCGCAATGGGCGTTGACCATGTATTCAACGCTGTCGGCGATGATCTCGCGCGAGGGCAGCGAATACAGCATCCCGTCATGGCCCATCGCGATGCCGTCATCCACCGCGATGGTGTTGAATTCCTTGGCCACACCACCGGCCGCTTCCACCTCGCGGGCCACCATCTGACCCAGGTCCTTCAGGTGAACATGCCCCGGAACGAACTGGGTGAAGCTGTTCACGATCGCGATGATCGGCTTGCCGAAATCGTCATCCTTCATGCCGGTCGCGCGCCAGAGGCCACGGGCCCCGGCCATGTTGCGGCCATGGGTGGTAGTGCGGGAACGATAGACAGGCATGGTGGTTTCCTCCGGCAAGTCACCCATGCGACATGGCACCCGCGCCCTGTCGGGTCAAGTCAGTGGCCAATCAAAGTAGGGATCGGGATGCAAGATTCCGCATCAGCGCCGCTGTGCCAAAGGTCCATTCCGGCACCTCGGTGGCCAGCCTTACCGTGTTGCGCAGCGTTCCCAGTTCGGCCGAGGCGATGGTGACCACGTCGCCCGTATGATGCGTGAAGCCCTGCCCCTCGACATCGCGATCCTGAACGGGCGCAAACATCGTGCCGCAATACAGCACGAAGCCATCCGGATACTGATGATGCCGCCCCCGGGTCTGGGCAACCAGATCGGCCGGATCGCGGCTGATCTCGGCCATTGAAGACCGGCCTTCCAGCACAAAGCCATCTTCGCCCCGCACGTCGAGAACCAGGTCCATCCTGCGGACATGGTCCAGCGAGAAACTGTCATCGAACAGCCGGATGAACGGGCCGAGACTTGCAGAGGCGTTGTTGTCCTTCGCCTTGCCAAGCAGAAGGGCCGAGCGGCCCTCGACATCCCGCAGGTTCACATCATTGCCAAGCGTCGCCCCGACAATGCGCCCCGTGCTGTCGACGACCAGCGCGACTTCCGGTTCGGGGTTGTTCCATCGGCTGACAGGATGCAGGCCGACACTGGCCCCCCACCCTACGGCAGCCATCGGCTGTGCCTTGGTGAAGACCTCGGCATCCGGGCCGATTCCCACCTCGAGATATTGGGACCAAAGCCCTTCGGCCAGCAGCAGGCGCTTTACCTCTTCGGCCTGATCTGACCCGGGAACCAGATCGCGCAGGCTTTCGCCGATCACCCCCGCGACCCGTTCGCGGATCTCATGGGCGCGGACAGGATCCCCCGCTGCACGCTCCTCGATCACCCGTTCGACCATGGACCGCGCGAATGTGACGCCACAGGCCTTCACCGCCTGAAGGTCGACGGGCGCAATCAGCCGTGTCGTTCCACCCGAAACCTCGACCGAAGTCTGCGCCAGGGTGGAAAGTGGGCAGATCACCTCTCCCTCGATCGCGTTCAGGAAAGACAGAATGTCCGGCTGTTCCAGCAGGTCGCGCATGGTCGGGGCTTCGCGTGTGGTGATGTCCACCACATCCCCGTTCCGGACTGTCACAACTGCCGGACCGATGCCACGGCGCCAGACACGCCCGACAAAGGCCCCCGACTCCGGCAGGTCTAGCATGCGTTCCCCCAGATTTCCCCTCTCCGTCGGGCGCATATTTGCAAAAGCTTTCGGGAAAGGGCAAGCACGCGCCCCGGTTTTCCATCGCCACGCGGGGCCGGGCGGGGGCGCACCGCCCTTCGCATCCCAAAGGATGTAGTCGACTCCCGCCTGTCATGTTGCCCCCAACCGTTCAAATGATCATTTTGGCAATAATGGACAAGGCCCGCGCGCGCGAAGGGGGGGACATGCTCAGACTGCTGACCGCCGTCGCGCTGCTCATGGCGCCAGTGCCGGCTTTGGCGACAGAGACGCTTCCTCAGCCGGGTGGCGAGGTCATTCCGGTGCCGCAAGCCAGCAAGATGGCGAGAAGCTTTCACGATATCGGCGACTGCAGCCCCTATGCGGCGGCCTATGCGGCGGCCGGATTGCCGCGCGGGAACGGGGTCGAGACCATTCGGCAGATCGACAGCCTTCTGCGCCAGAGGATGCGTCTGCGCGATGATCGGGGGCCTGACAGCTGGACACCCCTGCTATCGGTTCTGGTGGCGGGCAAGCGCCCCGTCGGCGATTGCGAGGATATGGCCATCACGACGGCACAGATGGCGGTCTGCGCCGGAATTCCCGCCGATCGCCTGGGCCTTCTGATCACGACCAGCCCCAAGGGGGGCACGGCCGAAATGCACATGCTGGCCTTCTACAAGGACGCCTCTGACAAGACCTGGGTCTTCGGGGATACCTTTGCCCGTCCGCGGCCCTTGTCAAAGGTCCGCGAAAGGCTGGTCTTCATGGCCTACATGACCGATGTGACGCGCTGGCAGGGGCTTTTGGGGCTCCGGGATCTGCCTGCCGGCACGAGCAGCCTGCCATCGAACCCCTCGGTTGCTGCTGCATCCACCGTTGAAGCGACGCCCCGGCAATGCCAACCCGAAGGCCCGATCCTACGGCAATGAACCTTCCCCCGGGCTGATCCATGCCGCGTCTTGGGCGGCAGTCCGTATCGGCGTTCACCTGAAGGCGGCCACCCCGCAAGGCAGGCAACTTTCCCTGCGCGCCTGCAAGCCCGGCCTAGCCGTTGGGAAGCCTGAAATCCTCGCCCCGGCTTTCGGCCATGACGAAGCGCCCGTTCGGAAGATCGTTGCCGTCCAACTTCCATGCGATCTCGTCGGGCGTCAGGTCATAGTGCTTCCAGCGCGCCGTCAGACGCGCGCGCAGCACGTCCTCTGGCACATCGACCAGCACTGCCACATCGAACAGCGGCCGCAGCCGCGACCACGGCTCCTGCCCCAGAAGCAGGTAATTCCCCTCCACGATGATCACCGGCACCTCGGCCGGGATCATCCGCGCCCCCGCCCGCGCAATCTCGATATCGCGGTCAAACACCGGCACCGCCACGAACTCCTCGTCCCGTGCGCGGATGCGCTTCAGCGTGTGGAAGAGCCCCCCAACATCGAACGTCTCCGGCGCACCCTTCCGTGGCCGCAGCCCCGCAGGCACCAGATGCAGGTCGTCGTAATGATACCCATCCATCGGCAGCACCGCCGCCAACCCCGCCTGACGCGCGTTCAGCGCGTCGCACAACCGCTCCGCCACGGTGGACTTGCCGGATCCCGGCGCCCCGGCAAGGGCCGCGACCACGCGCCCCCCGCCCTTCGCCTTTTCCGCCAGAAGGTCCGCCAGACCCGCGATGTCGATGGAGGATGCCGTCACCTTGCGCCTCAAATCAGCCGATACTGCTTGGCCTTATTGCGCAGGAAGGGCAGCCCCTTGTCCATCACCTCCTGAAAGTTTTCCGCCACGGGCCGCCAGACCGCCAGCCCATAGCCCACCTCCGGCGGCATGTTGATGAAACTCTCCATCGCCAGCCCGCCCTTGAACCCGATTGCGGCAAGGGTCGCGTAAACCTCATCCCAGTCGCAGGTCCCCTCACCCGGCGTGCCGCGATCCGACTCCGACAGGTGGATGTAGCGCAGATGCTCCCGCGCATCGAGGATGCCGTTCCCCGCCCCCTTCTCCTCAATATTCATGTGATAGGTGTCGAGGTGGATGAAGATGTTGTCCGCCCCCACCTTCTCGATCATCCATTTGGCCTGCCAGCCCGTGTTGATCAGGTGGTTCTCATAGCGGTTCACGGGTTCGATGCCGAAGGCGATCCCCTTCTTCTTCGCGTGCTTCGCCGCCGCCGCCAAGGCGCGGGCGATGTTGTCATATTCCGCCATCGTCGGCGGCGACCCCGTCCGCTGCCCGATCCCGCCATAGGTCACGCCCGACAGCGCCTCGGCCCCCATCTCGGCCGCCTTGTCGATGCTGTCGCACAGCTGCTCGATCGCCCCGTCGGGGTTCACCGATGCCCAGTTCCTTTCCGGCAGGCCCAGCGAACAGACCGCCCGCATGCTGTGCTTTTCCAGCAAAGCCCGCGTATGCGCGGCGTCCACAATGGACGTATTCAGCAGCGCGATCTCGATGAAATCCATCTTGTAGGCGGCGGCGGCGGGAATGGTCTTTTCCGCCCCTGCGCGATCCCAGTGCATCGTCCACATGGACGTATGAACGCCGAACCCTTCCATTCAAACTCTCCCTCGTTTTCGTTCTTTCCATCGTCCCGCGCCCCAGCGCAGGATCATCACGCCGACCAGAAACAGCCCCCAGACCGCCGTAGACAGGTGCTGGTTCGCGCCCAAAAGGTTCAGCCCCGACGACAGCACCTGCAGCACGACCAGCGCGATCACCACGGGCACCACGCGGCCAAATCCCCCGAACGGGTCCACCCCGCCAAGGAAACAGGCCAGCACGGTAACAAGCAGAAGCGCCTCGCCATGCCCCACGCGGACGGAATTGAAGCGCGACAGCATCAGGATGCCCGCAATCGCGCACATCACCCCCGACAGGGTGTAGATCAGCACCAGCGTCCGCTTGGTATGCACGCCCGAATAGGTGGTGGCCCGCAGGTTCGACCCGATCATCCGCGCGGCAAAGCCATGCCGCGTGCGGGTCAGCAGGATATGCCAGGCCAGCGCGCACAGCCCGAACAGGATCAGCGGCACGGGGATACCAAGGAACGACCCATGCCCCAGCACCGCCAGATATTGCGGAAAGCCGGATATATCCCCGCCCTTGGTCAGGAACTCCCCCAACCCCCGCAGAAAGATCATCATGGCCAGCGAAACGAGGATCGGATGCGCCCCGATATAGGCGATCACCGCCCCCATCGCCGCGCCACTCAACGCGCCGACCAGCAGCGCCAGCACGGTGCCAAGGAGGAACGGTCCCACCCCCGCATCCACACCCCCGAACTGCATCAGCACGAAGGCCAGCGTCAGCCCTGCCATGTTCGCCGTATAGATGATCGCCAGATTGAACCCGCCCGAGATGATGGGGATCAGCATCGCCAGCGTCAGTATCCCCAACTCCGGCAATTGGAACGCGATGGAGCCAAGGTTCGCCCCGGTCAGGAAATTCGGCGCAGTCACCCCGAAGACCACGACGACCAGAAGAAGGAAGCCCAGAAGCCCCGGCACCTCCGGCCCGAAGGCCTGTTTGATGCGGTCCATCATTTGCGGTCCCTCCGCT
The DNA here is from genome assembly GCF_011059185.1 of Paragemmobacter kunshanensis. Taxonomy (GTDB): domain Bacteria; phylum Pseudomonadota; class Alphaproteobacteria; order Rhodobacterales; family Rhodobacteraceae; genus Paragemmobacter; species Paragemmobacter kunshanensis. The sequence goes on from NZ_JAALFE010000027.1 coordinate 29,716, forward strand.
TGGGCGCCAGCATCGCGGCAAGGTCGATGTTCGATGTGGAAATCGCGGCAAGGATGATGATTCCCACCACCATCTTGAAGGCATAGGGCGACACCCCCAGCAGGTTCAGCCCGTTCTGCGCCACCGCCACCAGCGCCACGCCCAGCACGCAGCCCAAGACCGACCCGCGCCCGCCCCCCAGCCGCGCCCCGCCCAGAACCACGGCGGCCAGCACGTCAAGCTCGCGCCCGATCAGGGCATTCGGCACCACCTCCTTGGTGATATGCGCCTGCATCAGCCCCGCGATGCCCGCCATCATCCCGCACCAGCCGAAGGCAATCGCCTGCATCAGCCAAATGTTGATCCCCGCCCGCCGCGCGCCTTCGGGGTTGTCGCCAAAGGCGTAAAGCTGCCGCCCCGTCGTCGTCCGCCGGATCAGAAACCATGTGGCGAAGAGGCAGACCGCCATAACCGCGACCGGAAGACGGATGTCGGCCCAGCCGATCTCGGTCTGCAATTCCCACAGGTAGATGGGCCGCGACAGCCAGTCCGGCAGGCTATAGATGCTCTTCCCGCTGGTGAAGAACATCAGCAACCCGAAGAAGGCGTTGAAGGTCGAAATCGTCACGACGATGGAGATGATCCTGAACCCGTGGATCAGGCCTGCATTGATCAGCCCCAGCCCGATGCCAAAGGCCATGGCCAGCGCGATGCCAACAGCCCAGCCGCCCCCGCCCATCCCGATCAGGGCGCTGACCACAAGGTATTGCACCACCGACGCCCCCACCGCGAAGGAAATGTCGATCCCCCCCGCGATCAGCACGACCAGCAGACCCACCGCCCAGATCAGGTTCACCGCGTTGTTGTTGATCAGCGAGGTGATGTTGACCAAGGTCAGGAACTCCGGCGAGGCGACCGAAAGCCCCGCTACCAGCAGGACCAGCACGGCCAGCAGCTTCGCCTCGGCCGGATAGGCGCGCAGGAAGTCACGCATAGACCGCAGCCTCCAAAGCCTCCAGCGTGGTCGCCCGCGGGTCATATTCCCCCACGATCCGCCCGCCCGCCATGTGCAGCACGCGGTCCGCGTTCACATGCACCTCCGACACCTCGTCCGATATCAGCAAGATCGCCAGACCCTTCGCCGCCAATTCCCGTACGATGCGGAAAATCCCCGCCCGCGCGCCCACATCCACGCCCACCGTGGGGCAATCGAGGATCAGCACCTTCGGCTCTGTCGCCAGCCACTTGGCCAGCACCACCCGCTGCTGGTTCCCCCCCGACAGGGTCGACACCGCATCGCCGGGCTTGCCGATCTTCACCGCCAGTTCCCGCACCCAATGCGCCACCAGATCCTCCTGCCGCTTGGGCGACATCAGGCCCGACGCCCCCGTGATCCGGCGCAGCACCGACAGGACGGCGTTATCCGAAATGCTCTGCGGCTGGATCAGGCCCAGCGCCAGACGGTCCTCGGACACATAGGCCACGCCCGCCGCCACCGCGTCGCGGTTCGACGCGAAACGCACCTCGCGCCCCCCCAGCACGATCCGCCCCGCCTCCGGCGCGGCCATCCCGAACAGCACATGCGCCAGTTCCGTCCGCCCCGCGCCGATCAGCCCGGTCAGGCCCAACACCTCACCCCGCCGCAGCTGGAACGACACATCGCGGAACTCGCCCCGCCGCGTGAGGCCCGCAACCTCCATCACCACCGGATCGGCGGATGTATCCCGCGCCATCACCTGATGGTCGAAAGTCTTGCCCGTCATCAACTCGGTCAGGCGGCCTTGCGTCATGCCTGCAGTGGGATAGACCCCTACCAACCGCCCATCCCGCACCACCGTCACGCGCGACGCAATTTCCAGCACCTCGGCCAGACGGTGACTGACAAACACGACTGCCACCCCTCGCGCCGACAGCGTCCGCACCACGGCCAGCAGCGCATCCGTCTCGGCCTGCGTAAGCGAAGCAGTCGGTTCATCCATGAAGATCAGCCGCGCATCGGAAACCAAGGCCCGCGCAATCGCCACCACCTGCCGCTGCGCAATCGGCAGCGTCCCCAGCCGCGCGTCGAGGTCCAGCGAAACCTCCAGCCGCGCCAGCGCCGCCTCGGCCCGCGCCCTGAGCGCGCCGTAATCGACGAAACGCGGGCGGTTGCCCAGCATCGTCTCGAAGGCGATATTCTCGGCCACCGTCATCTCGGGGAACAGCGCCAGATCCTGCCAGATCACCGCGATCCCCATCTGCCGCGCCACATTGGGCGTGATGGCCGACAGCCGTTCCCCGAACAGCTCCATCTCCGTGCCGGGTTCGGGCTGATAGACCCCTGTGATGATCTTGATCAGCGTGGACTTGCCGCAGCCGTTTTCCCCGGCCAGACAATGCACCTCGCCCTGCCCTACCTCGAAGGCCACATCCTGCAACGCCTTCACGCCGCCAAAGACCTTGGACACCTTGGAAAACCGTATGGCGGGGGGCAGGTCGGTCACGTCAGACATTCCATGAAGGCCCGCTGCCTGCGGGCGAAAGGCGTCCGGGGATGCGGGAGCGGCACCCCCGGACGCAGGCCATCACCGGGGGATCAGAGGCCGAGGTCGGCCAGACCGTCAACGGTTTCCGCGTTGATGGCGATCAGGTTGTTGGTGATGATGTCCTTGTTCGCGGCATCAGGCGACACGACGCCCAGACCCGGAATGTCGGTGCCTTCCGCGATCTCGGTCCCGTCCACCAGCATCTTGCCGATGGTCACGAAGACGCGGCCCGCCTCGGCAGGGTTCCACATGAACCCGCCCGAAATCGCGCCCGACTTCACCAGATCACGCCCCTGCCCCGGCGAGAACGGCCCGATCACATGGACCGACCCCACCTTCCGCTGCTCCTCGATCGCGCGACCCGCACCGATGGGGCCTTGCGACCCGAAGGCAAGGAAGCCGCCAAGGTTCGGGTTCGCCGCCATCAGATCGAGCGCCGTCTTGCGGCTGTCATCCACGTTTTCGGCCACGCCGTAGCGTTCGCCCACGGGCTTCATGTCCGGATACTTCTCGGCCAGATAGGCAATCGCCGCATCGGCCCAGGCATTGTGCAGCGGCACGGTCAGCGAGCCGACGAAGACGCCATATTCACCCTTGCCGCCCATCTTCTGCGCCAGCAACTCGGCATGCGTCTCGCCAAAGCCTTGGGCCGAGGCCATCTCGAAGTTCCAGTCGACATTGTTGATGCCGGGTCCTTCGTGGCTGACGACCTTGATGCCCGCCGCGCGTGCCTTCTCCAGCACCGGCTCCAGCGCGGCCTCGTCATTCGGCACCACGCCGATCACGTCCACGCCCTTGGCGATCAGGTCCTCGATCGCGCGCACCTGCAACGCGGGGTCGGCGCTGGTCGGCCCGATCATCGTGGCATCGACGCCCAGTTCCGCGCCCTTTTCGGTGATTCCCGTTTCCATGGCGTTGAACCACGGGATCCCGCCGATCTTCACCACGACGCCCATCGTCGGCTTGTCCTGCGCGAAGGCGGCCCCCGAAAGGGTGGCAGCAAAGGCAACACCCGCCATCAAGGCGGTCAGAGTACGTCTTTTCATTTTCTTCCTCCCATGTTGGCACCGTGCAGGCACCAGATGCAGCGCCATCGATTGTGCAGCCGATCCTCGAATACGGATCCTCCTCAAGATCCGAATTTTCAACGGAAGCAGCGCAAGTCTCTGCGTTGCGACTTTGCACAATCGATGTTGCACATGAAGCCAACAAACCTCTAGACTCGTCAAGAAGATTCTTGGACGCTCCGCGCCAGCAGGAACCGCCATGACAAGCCAGGGCCGCAAGGCGACAATTTTCGATATCGCAAAGCTGGCGGATTCTTCTCCGTCAACGGTCAGCGCAGCGCTTTCGGACGCGTGGAAGACGCGCAGGATCAGCCAGAAGAAGGTGGACCTGATCCGCCGCATCGCCGAAGAACAGGGCTATTCCACCAACATGCAGGCCCGCGGATTGCGTCAGGCGCGGTCGGGTCTTGTGGGCATGATCATTCCGGTTCACGACAACCGCTATTTCAGTTCGATGTCGCAAAGCTTCGAGGCCTTCGCCCGTGACCGCGGACTCGTGCCCGTCATCGCCTCGTCGATGCGGGACGGCGAGGAAGAACGTCGCATCGTCCAGACGCTGATTTCCTATGCGGTCGACTATATCTTCATCGCGGGCGCGACAGATCCCGGCGCCATCTCCGAACTCTGCCGGGCGGCGAATCTGAGGCACGTCTTTGTCGACCTGCCCGGTCCCGGTGCGCCTTCGGTGATTTCTGACAACTATCATGGCGCCGCCACGCTGACCCGCACGCTGCTGTCGCACATGCGCCCCGATCCGGATGCCCCGGCACGTGATCGGATCTACTTCATCGGCGGGGTTGCGACAGACTACGCCACCGCCCGGCGCATCGAAGGCTTCCGCCACGTGCTGACCGAGGCCGGATGCCCCCCCCAGCCTGAACAGATCATCGCCTGCGGCTATCCGCCCCGCCGTTCCATGAAGGAAATCGCTGCCCTCTGTGACCGACTTGGTGGCCTTCCAGCCGGTCTTTTCGTGAATTCGCTGACGTCCTTCGAAGGGGTTCTGGGACATTTCGTTCATCTTCCCCCGGGCAGCTTCGATGAAACTGTCGTGGGCTGCTATGACTATGATCCCTTCGCGGCCTATCTGCACTTCCCTGTCCACATGGTCCGGCAGGACAGTCATCGCCTGATCGAAGAGGCCTACCGCCTTATCGACACGCCACCAGCAGGGCCATTCGTAAAGGAAGTGGAACCGTCCCTCATTCCACCCCGCACGATCTATGCGGGACCTTTCGGCGAACATGGTTGAAGGGCGGGCAAAGACCCGCCCTCCTTTGCCAGTCGTGCTGCCGGATCAGTCTTCCAGGTGCTGCCGGAGGATCGTTCCCGTCGGAACATCGACATACATCTCAAGCCGCTGCCCGGTCGGATCAATCACGTCCATTTCGACGACGGACCCATCTTCGCGGTCGATGTCGAGGACACGATACCCCTTGCCTTCCCAGTCGGCCACCACACCGGCGAGATCGGCCATGATCACCCCGGGCATGGTGCCCTGACCACCCGCCACAAGGATACCGTCATCCGCACCGTGCCCGCCATGGCGACGACCATGGTCATCAAAGCCGACATCATCCGCACCATGCCCGCCGTGCCGACGGCCATGATCATCGGACCCGCTGTCATCACTGCCGCGACCCCGGCTGTCATCCCCGCCGCGGTCATCGCTGCCGCGGTCATCGCTGCCACGGTCATCGCTGCCACGGTCATCGCTGCCACGGTCATCGCTGCCGCCATAGGCCGTGCTTCCGACCGACATCAGCGACAGTGCTGCCACGACCGCAGCGACCAGCGCGAAACCCATCGAAATATCTCCGGCGCGGCGAAACTGATTGGTATCCATTGTCTCATCCTTTCGTTTTCGGTTGCCCGGTGTTCCGGGATGACACAGCTTTGGCATGAGTCGACTGACAGCGATCTGACCGGGCCTGTCAGCCAATTGTCAGGTTTATTGTGGTATCGCCTTGCGCATGACACGCACCATCCTTGCCTTCCTGATTGCCCTGATGCTGGCCGCCCAGCCGGTCGCGGCCAAGGATGGCGGCGACAGCGACAACAGCGGCCATGGCGGCGGCGGGGATGATGATAATGGTGGCGACAGCATCGATCACGACGATGATGACGACGCCGAAATCGACCGCGCTCGCTCTGGCGTGAAATCCGGACAGATCCTTTCCCTGTCCGCGATTCTCGCACAGGTCAGGACCCGCCTCGATGCCCGCATCATAGATGCCGACCTTCAAAGAAAACATGGCCGGATGATCTATGATCTGGAAATGCTTGCCCCTGATGGCCGGATCATCGACCTGGAGGTCGAGGCCGCGACGGGCCGGATCCTGAACCTTGAGGCGAATGATTGATGCGCGCCCTCATTGTCGAGGATGACCAACGAATCGCCGATCTCGTTTCCGCAGCCCTGACAGCGGCAGGATTCCGGACCGAGACGCTGAGCGACGGCGAATCCGCATGGTTCCGGGGCGGCACCGAGGATTTTGACCTTGTGATACTGGACCTTGGCATTCCGCGCCTTGATGGTCTCACACTTCTGAAGCGGTGGCGAAGCGAAGGGCGGGGCTTTCCCATCCTGATTCTTTCTGCGCGGGGGACATGGTCCGAACGCGTCGAGGGGATCGAGGCAGGGGCGGATGACTATCTACCCAAACCCTTCATGGTCGAGGAACTGACCGCAAGGTCGCGCGCGCTGATCCGGCGTGCAGCCGGACAGTCGCAGGCCCTGCACCAGCTTGGCCCGATCAGCGTGGATCTCAATCGCATGGCGGTTCATCGCGATGGCCTGCCCGTGGCCGTCACCCCGCTTGAGTTCCGCCTGCTGGCCTATCTCCTTCTGAACCGCGACAGGATCGTTGCCCCATCCGAGTTGATCGACCATCTCTACGGAACCGAAGATGGCCGCGAGGCAAACGCGGTCGAGGCGATCATTGCCCGGATGCGCCGCAAGCTTGGCGCCACGCTGATCCGGACGCGCCGCGGCTTTGGCTATACGCTCGGGGTGGAACCGTGAGGCGCGTCTCACTGCGGGCCCGTCTTGCGATTGCGGGCGGGATCGCGTTGATCGTCACGCTCTTTGCGGCGCAGGTTGGCCTGTCGACCTTGTTCAGCCGACATGCGGAACGCGCCATCGCGGCAGATCTTGCCGATGTTTCGGACTACCTGATCGCCGCGCTGGAACCCGGGCCGGACGGGCAGCTTGGCCTTTCCCGGCAGCCACCCGATCCTGCCTATCATCGCCCCTATTCCGGCCGTTACTGGCAGGTCTCCAGCGCGGACCAGGATTGGTCCTCACGTTCGCTATGGGATTATTCGCTGCCCTTGCCGGACGCCCCCCCTGCAGGTGAGGACGCCCTGCTCACCCTCGCTGGTCCAGATGGCACTGCCCTTCTTGCCCTGGATCGGACGATCATAAGTCCCGGCCCGTCAGGCGACCGGATCCTGCGCATCACCACGGCCCTTGATCGCGGGCGCATCGACAGTGCGCGGGATGCCTTCACGGCCGAGATGCGCCCCTGGATCGTGGCGCTGGGGCTGCTGATCCTTGCATCCGGTGCGCTGCAGATCCGGATCGGCCTCGCCCCCCTCGCCACATTGAGGCAACGCCTTGCCGCCATCAGCACCGGCGAACAGGACCGGATCGGAGAGGACGTTCCCCTTGAACTCTCTCCCCTTGCGCAGCAAATCGACCATCTTCTCGATGCGCGATCCAAGGAGATCGATCGCTCTCGCCGACGTGCGGCGGACCTTGCGCATGGCCTGAAGACACCGCTTCAAGCCCTGCTTGGCGATGCTGCCCGCCTGCGCGAAAGGGGCCACAAGATCGAGGCCGAAGGGATTGAAACCGTTGCACAGGCCATCCGTCTGCAGGTGGATCGGGAACTGGCCCGCGCGACAATGGCCGGCGGGTTGCCCGGGGCGAATGCAGATGTCTGCCGCGCCGTGCAGGGGGTGGTTGCCGTCTTGCAGCGCACACCTGCCGGGGCACGGCTGCGCTGGGAACTGAATGCAGACAAGGATCTTGTGGCGCGGATTGATACAGCCGATCTGATCGAAGCCCTCGGGGCCTTGATCGAAAACGCCGCGACGCATGCCCGCTCTGTCGTGCGCCTGAAGGCCGAAACTCGCTTGGGCCAGATCGCGGTGATCATTCAGGATGATGGCCCCGGCCTGCCGCCGGACCAGATCGCGCGCCTGTTGCAACGGGGGCAGCGCCTTGACACCACCGCCGGAGGCAACGGTCTTGGCCTGTCCATCGCAAACGAATTCGCCGATCGCTCGGGCGGGAGTCTGGAGATTGACGCCGCGCCCGAAGGATTGCGCGTGACCTTGCTGCTTCCCGCTGCAACCGAACGATCAGGCCAGAAATCTGCGCCCTGAACGGTCTGCGCTCCGCCCTATTGGATCGGTTCTCCCAGCCGGCATTGAAGCAGCGCCAGAAACTTCTCACGAAACTCGGGCTGGCCGGACAGGATCATCATGATCTCGTTCGCGCGCCATTCGCCGACATCGACCTTGCCGGTCCTCGACCATTCCCCGATCAGCGACTGGAGTTCCGTCAATTCACGCTCATACATTCGGAGTCTGTCCTTCTTGCCCGTGGCTGCCTGCCGTCTTTTCTGCGGTCAGGTGCCCCGTTCCGCTTGAATGGGCTTTGCCGGGAACCGCCGTCCACAAGACCCGTGGATCGCCCCGACTTCGGCCACCCTCCGAAAATCCCGCGGGAAGGGGGGGAAAGGCAACCGGCAAGAGTCTGACAACGTCTTGAATTGGGTCGTGTTTTCATTCGACCAAAGTCCGGATCAGCCGTGATCACCCTCCCAGGGCAGGATCGAAAGACCCAGTCTTCTTGCCTTCGACAAGCGTGGGGGTGGCGAATGGAACGCCCCGGACTGTCGCGCCAACCCCTTCTCCAGCAGGGCGCAGAAGCCTTCGACCCCCGCCCTTCTCCCCTCTTCGGAAAAGAAGTCTCCGCGAACATGGATTGTCGCGGCTGTTGATTTGCGCTGAGAGCTGACCCGGTTGGGCTGAAGATTTCCATTGAGATTTGACCCATGTGACCCTTCCCCGA
>NZ_JAALFE010000028.1 GCF_011059185.1 Paragemmobacter kunshanensis
GCCGTCAACGCCATGATTTATATGCGAAATATCACGATTACGACAGCGAAATCAGCGACTTACTTGGAGAATGTGGGATGAGCTCAACAACTCGACAATCTCCTAACTGGATCACTTTGAAGGATTTGTCGGCAACGCAGCTTGCATTTGCGAAAGTGCTGCCGACCATTTGATGGCGGCCATGGGGCGGCTGGTGCGCGTCCCGCGATGCGAAGGATCATCGGGTTCCCCACGCCTAGAGATAGAGGTGGGGTTTGGGTTCCGTGACGGGTTGGAGGCCGGAGAGAGAGGCTCCCCGGCGCCCGTCATGGAGTTGCGACCATGGCCTCTGCCATCCACAAGATCACGCTGTCGTCCTCGCGCGACATTCCCTTCAACAAGCTGGTGCTGAGCCAGGCGAACGTCCGGCGCGTCAAGGCCGGGGTCTCGGTCGAGGAGCTGGCCGAGTCGATCGCCCGGCGCGGGCTGATCCAGTCCCTGCATGTCCGGCCTCTCCTTGACGCCGATGGTCAGGAAACCTGGCTCTTCGAGGTCCCGGCGGGCGGGCGCCGGTTCCGGGCGTTGGAGCTTCTGGTCAAGCAGAAGCGCCTTGCCAAGACCGCGCCCGTGCCCTGCGTTCTGTCCGAGGCGCAGACCGGCATCCTGATCGACGAGCTGTCGCTCGCCGAGAACATCGAACGTGCGCCGCTGCATCCGCTGGATCAGTTCCGCGCCTTCCGGGCCATGCGCGACAAAGGCATGACCGAGGATGCGATCGCCGCGGCCTTCTTCTTGGATGCCAAGGTGGTGAAGCAGCGCCTGCGCCTCGCGTCGGTCGCGCCCGCGCTTCTGGAGATCTACGCCGAGGATGGCATGACGCTCGAGCAACTGATGGCCTTCACGGTCTCGGAGGATCACGCCCGGCAGGAACAGGTCTGGGAGGCGATCGGGAACGGCTGGCAGAAAGAGCCCTATCACATACGCCGCCTTCTGACCGAAACCACTGTGCGCGCCTCGGACAAGCGGGCGCTGTTCGTCGGCATCGACGCCTATGAGGCTGCGGGGGGCTCTGTCCTGCGCGATCTGTTCCAGCAGGACGACGGCGGCTGGCTGCAGGATCCGGTGCTACTCGACCGGCTGGTCGGCGAGAAGCTGAAGGCCGAGGCCGAGACCATCGCCGCCGAGGGCTGGAAGTGGATCGAGGTCGCCGTGAACTTCCCCTACGGCCATCTGCAGGGGCTTCGGCAACTAGCGGGTACGACTGTCGACCTGGCGGATGATGAGCGCGCGACGCGCGAGGCGCTGCGCGACGAATACGACCGGCTGGAAGCCGAGTATGCCGAGGCAGAGGAGCTGCCTGATGACATTGACCAGCGGCTCGGCGAGATCGAGGCGGCGCTCGAGGCCTTCGACAGCCGCCCGATGGTCTATGCCCCCGGTCAGATGGCAAAGGCGGGTGCCTTCGTCAGCATCGACTCCGACGGTCGGCTGCGGGTCGAGCGGGGGTATGTCCGGCCCGAGGACGAGGCGGTCGCGGAACCCGAGGGTGAGGGGGCCGATGGCGCAGATGGGTTCCGGCCCACAGGGGCTGAACCGGGCCAGCCGACGCGGGCTGTCATCACCATCGGCGGCGCGGCCGTGGAGGGCGACGACGAAGAGGATGGGGCGGATGCGATCCGGCCCCTGCCGGACCGCCTTGTCACCGAACTGACCGCCCATCGCACCCTGGCCTTGCGGGATGCCGTGGCGAAATCCCCCCATGTCGCCCTGACCGCGCTTCTGCATCGGCTGGTGTCGGACAGCTTCCTGCGGCAGTCCGGAAGGGGCTGCCTCGAGGCGCAGGTCCGCGAGGTGCATTTCCCGGCGCAGGCCGAGGATTTGCGCGACAGCGCCTCGGCCCTCTCGATCGCCGAGCGGCATGAACGCTGGGGCGATCACGTGCCGACCGACGATGCGGCGCTGTGGGACTGGCTCGACGCCCTCGACGACGCGTCGCGTATGGAGCTTCTGGCGCATTGCGTGAGCTTCGGGGTCAACGCGCTCTACGAGAAGCCGAACCCCTATGGCGGCATGGGAGTGAGCCAGCACGGGCTGGCGCAGCGCCTTGCGCAGGCTGATCGTCTGGCGCAGGCGACGGGCCTCGACATGTTCGCGGCGGGCTGGCGGCCGACGGTCGAGAACTACCTCGGCCGGGTGACCAAGCCGCGCATCATCGAGGCGGTGCGGGAAGGTGCGGGTGACCGCGCGGCCGATCTGATCGCGCACCTGAAGAAGGGCGAGATGGCCAAGGAGGCCGAGCGCCTGCTGGCGGATACCGGCTGGCTGCCGGAGCCGCTTCGCCAGGCCCTTCCGGATTCGGGTGCCGATGTCGACACGGCGTCTGGGTCCGAGGGCGACGACCTGCCCGACTTCCTCGCGGGTGAGGACGATGCACCGGCCGAAGATGAGGATGAGACGCAGCCGCCCGTGGCTGCCGAGTGATCCCTCTGGGGCGGCGCAGGTCGCCCCATCTTGCCCGATCTTCATTTCCTGGCCCGGCCATGTGCCGGGCCTTTCTGCTTTTGGAGACCCCATGCGCCCTGTCATCGATGTCGACGAGATTTTCCGCGAGGACCGCACCAACCCGATGGCCGAGCGGTCGCTTCCCTGGGAAGAGACATGCGACGGGATCACCGTCGTCGTGGAGCCGAAGCCTCACTGGGCCGAAGACCTGCGCGCCTTCCGTCTGGAAGCGCGCGAGTATTGCCGTTACGCCGACTGGCTGCACCATGGCGCAAGGGCCCGGTTCTTTGGCCATGCCGACCTGTCCGGCGACGAAGTCATTCTGAAGGCGCGTGCCATGGTCGCGCGCGAGATCGCGGAGGGGCTCTGGGACTGAATCCCCGGCGAAGTCTTCCGCACTTTCAGGCTTGGCTGCATGCCCGTGTGTGGATCGCGCGCCAGTTTCACCGGAACTCTCTGCCCGCATTCAAGTGCCGGGATAGGCTGCGGTGGCACCGGCCTGCGGTTCTGCTCGGAACGACCCGCCGCGCGTCAAGGCTGGCACGGCAGGGCATCTGTGACGGGATCCCGGCTTCCGATCTGCCGCAAAGACCATCCCCCGCTTCCATTCGTTGACCTTGGTCTGATCCGTCTTTTTGGCATTCAACCCCACAGGGGTCGGCTTACGCCCGCGTGCCGCCCTCGGCGTTCAGGTGCCTGAACACGCGAGGGTGAGTGCAGATCCGGTCAGACACTTCGGGCGCCTGTCGCGCGGGGGATGGTCCCCCGGCCACAAGACAGGAGCCGGAACCCATGTCCTACGCAGATGCCATCGCCTTCGCCGCCAGCCTCGCCGCCACATTGCTCGTGTCGATCGTCGTGTTCGAGGCCGGTGACGGCACCCATGGCGCCATGCCCGCCGATGAATTCGACGGCGAGGAGAGCATGGTGAAACTGGAGCTCAATCCCTGGGCCTGAGGCGCAGCAGCGCCTCAGGCCTGCACGGCCCGGACCCGCGCGCGGGTTCCGGGTTTTTCCGCTGCCATGGCAGCGCCTCGGCACGCGCCAGGCCGGGGGCCGCAGCCCCGGCGGAGAGGAAGAGGGCGGGCCTTTGGGCCGTGACGGGTGCGAGGTGGAGGAGAGGCCTCCGCCGCCTGTCCCGGAGTGATCCCGATGACCCTTTCCCGCCAGGGCGGTTTCCGCCCCATCGGCCAGATCCTGGCCCATGACGTCCTTCCCGCGCTGCAGGGCGCGCGGAGGCTGCCGCTGCGCGTCTCCTGCCTCGGCCGCATCAGTCCTGACGATGCCGAGGCGCCGCGAGAGCAGTGTTTTTCGCTCGGCGAGGTCACCTGTGCCGAAGCGGCCATGCGCCTTGCTGCCCAGCTCGTATCCAAAGGCGACTATCCGGGCGCAGTCGCTCTTTCCGACTTTCAGCCGCGTCTGGCGGTGATTGAGGATCGCGCGCATGGTCTCGTCCTCGCCGGAGCGATCCGCGCCGGGGTCATCCTCTGGCAACCGCCCGTCGCCTCCGACGCCGAGGCGCGCCGGATCTTGACCGAGGCGAGCGGCCTGCGAGGCCAGGCCTTCGCCGCCGAAGGGCGCTGGGATCCCAATGTCGCAAGGACCCTGCGGGACCGGGCCAGCCTCCTCGAAGCGCGGCTGGTCGATCCCTTCTGGCGGGAAGAAGCGGCGGCGCTGCTCAGCCTGCCGCAAGCCGCCTGATTTCCGTGTCTTTTTCCCGAAACCGGCCCGGTCGCGCACCGGGCCTTCGCTTGTCCAGAGGCTGTCATGGCTGATTACTACACGCAGTTTTCCTGCCTGCTTGACGTGGGCACCCCAGAGAATGCCGCCCGCGCGCTCGAGCTCTATACCGCCTTGTCGCAACAGAACGCGACGGAGGACCCGCCCTCGGACGGGTTCGTGCTGTCCATCCAGCCCGAGCACGGCGGCACCGTGCTCTGGATGCGCGACGAGGGTACCGGCGATCCCGCCCATGTCCTCCAGTTCGTCAGAACCTGCGCCGCCGCCTTCGGCCTGACGGGCCGATGGGGCCTGCAATTTGCCACGACCTGCTCGAGACCCAGGGTCGACGGGTTCGGCGGCGGGGCGCATGTCATCGACCTCGCGACCGGCGAGACGGTCGACTGGATCTCCACCGATGGCTGGTTGTCGGCCCTGCTGACGGAAGGTGCCAGCCATGCCTGAAGTGATCGAAACCACGGTCTACCGCCTCGATGAACTGTCCGAGGCGGCGAAGGAAAAAGCCCGCGCCTGGTATCGCCAGGGAGGCTTCGACTACGACTGGTACGATGCCGTCTACGAGGATTTCCAGAGCATTGCTGAAATCCTCGGCATCCGCTTCCGCACCCGGACCGTCCGCCTCATGGGGGGCGGCACGCGGCAGGACCCCTGCATCTGGTTCCGGGGTTTCTGGTCGCAAGGCGACGGTGCCTGCTACGAAGGGGTCTGGCGACACGCCAGGGTTGCAGCGGCCCGTCTGCGTGCCCATGCCCCGCAGGATGCCGTGCTGCATTGCATCGCGGACCGGCTGCAGGCGATCCAGCGGCGCAACTTCTTTCAGTTGCGCGCCGAGATCTCCCATCACGGCCATTACACCCACGAATACAGCATGCGCATCAGTGTCGAACGCGACAGCCAGACCGGGCAGGACATGACGCCCGATGCCGAGGACATCGTCACCGAGGCGCTGCGGGATCTCGCCCGCTGGCTCTACCGGCAGCTCGAGCGGGAGTACGACTATCTGACCTCCGACGAGGCGGTCGACGAGAGCCTTCGCGCCAATGATTACACCTTCACCGAAGCCGGTCGCCGCTTCGGGTGACCTACAGCGCCCCACCGCGAGGTCGGGGCGCTTCTTCTTTGCGGCGCTTGCGAGAGGGAGAGGGGGGCCGCGACAGGGCGGGTCCGGGCGGGGGAGAGAGCGCCCTCCGGAGCCTTACCCATCCCGCTCTCCCGAGGTCATCCGACATGAACAGCCTTTCCCCCGCGACCGATCCGGCCGCATCGATTTCGCCTGCCACGGCCATCCTGGCCGCGGCGCGGCTTCTGCTTTCCCATCTCGAGCGCGGCGCGCGCATCGATGCCGCGATCCTGCGCGCGGCCATGGAGACCGCCTTCGGGGCCTCGGACGCAGCTGGCGTCTGGGATTGGAAATCGGCCTATGAGGCCTGCGAGGTCGCCACGGTTCTGTTCCTCCGCAAGTATGGCCCTGCGCTGTTCCGCAAGGCCGTCAGCATGGACGCCCGTCTGGCGCAGCTCACGAAAATCTCGGCCCTGATGCCCACCCAGACCCGCCGCTCGGAGGACAGTCAGAGTTTCCAGCAGTTCAGCACACCGATCCCGCTCGGCCTTGCGGCTCTGGCGGCGGCTCGGATCACCCCTGAGGATGTCGTGCTTGAACCCTCGGCAGGCACCGGCCTGATGGCCATTCTCGCGGAAACGCTGGGCGGCAGGCAGATCCTCAACGAATTCGCGGACACGCGCGCCGCTCTCCTCTCCGCCCTCTTTCCGGCCGCGATCCTGTCGCGCGTCGATGCCGCACAGATCGATGACCATCTGGATGCGGGGCTCGTGCCGTCCGTCGTCGTGATGAACCCGCCGTTCTCGGCCCTGGCCCATGTCGCCGGGCGCAATACGGAGGCCGCCTTCCGACACGTCGCTTCGGCGCTCGCGCGTCTTGCGCCCTGCGGGCGGCTGGTCGCCATCACCGGGACGGGTTTCGGGCCTGAGGCACCGGCCTGGCAGGACGCCTTCATCCGGCTTCAGGCGCGCGGTCGGGTGGTCTTTTCCGCCGCGATCGACGGGTCGGTCTATGCGCGGCATGGCACCACGATCGAGACGCGGCTGACCGTGATCGACAAGCAGCCTGCCGAGGAGCCCGCCGCCTTTCCCACCTCGCCGGGCGTTGCACCGAATGTGCAGACGCTGCTCGCATGGATCGCGGCGCACGTGCCCGAGCGCCTGCCGGTGTCCGTGCCGCAGGTGACCGCTCCGGTCGGCCGCTCTTTGTCGCTGCCAGTCCGCGGGGCGCGTGGTCGGCCAATCCGCCCGGCACGTCCTGTGCCGACGCAAGGCAGGGATTCCGAAGCTGTCGAACTGGCCTATGACGCCATCGACTGGACGCCGCCCGAGGGCGGACGCCTGTCCGATGCGATCTACGAGCCCTATGCGCTGCAAGCGATCCGCATCCCCGGCGCTGAACCGCATCCGACCCGGCTGGTGCAATCCGCCGCCATGGCCTCTGTCGCGCCGCCGCCTCCGACCTATCGACCCCTGTTGCCGTCCGACATCCGCACCCGCCTGTCCGAGGCCCAGCTCGAGACCGTGATCTATGCGGGCGAGGCGCATGCGGGTCATTTGGCCGGGTCCTGGACGGTCGATGCCACCTTCGACACGGTAAGCGCCGCGCCCGACGCGGCCGAGGGGGCGGTCCGCTTCCGGCGTGGCTTCATGCTGGGTGACGGCACCGGGGCGGGGAAGGGGCGGCAATCGGCTGGAATCCTCCTCGACAACTGGCTCCGCGGGCGGCGCAAGGCTCTCTGGATCAGCAAATCCGACAAGCTGATCGAGGATGCGCAGCGCGACTGGCAGGCGCTCGGGCAGGAGCGGCTTCTGATCACCCCGCTCGCGCGCTTTGCGCAGGGCAAGCCGATCACGCTGGCCGAAGGCATCCTGTTCACCACCTATGCCACGCTGCGCTCCGACGACCGCGGCGAGAAGGTTTCGCGGGTCCGCCAGATCGTCGATTGGTTGGGCCGCGACTTCGACGGGGTCATCATCTTCGACGAGAGCCATGCCATGCAGAATGCCGGGGGCGGGAAGGGCGAACGCGGCGATGTCGCCGCATCACAGCAGGGCCGGGCGGGGCTGCGGCTTCAGCATGCCCTGCCCGAGGCGCGCATTGTCTATGTCTCGGCAACCGGGGCGACCACCGTGCACAACCTCGCCTATGCGCAGCGCCTCGGGCTCTGGGGCGGCGAGGATTTCCCTTTCGCCACCCGCGCCGAATTCGTCGCGGCGATCGAGGCGGGCGGCGTCGCCGCCATGGAGGTGCTGGCCCGCGACCTGCGGGCGCTTGGCCTCTATACCGCCCGGTCCCTCTCCTATGAGGGCGTGGAGTATGACCTTCTGGAACACCGCCTCAGCCCGGAGCAGCGCCGCATCTATGATACCTATGCCGGGGCCTTCGCCGTCATCCACAACAACCTCGACGCAGCAATGGAGGCGGCCAACATCACCGGGCGTGAAGGCACGCTGAACCGGCAGGCGAAATCCGCCGCGCGCTCGGCCTTTGAGAGCACCAAGCAGCGGTTCTTCGGCCACCTCCTGACCTCGATGAAGACCCCGACGCTCCTGCGGGCGATCGAAGGGGACCTTGCGGCGGGCCATGCCAGCGTCGTCCAGATCGTCTCCACCGGCGAGGCGCTGATGGAACGGCGGCTTTCAGAGATCCCGACCGAGGACTGGAATGACCTGAATACGGACTTGTCACCCCGTGAGTATGTCCTGTCTTACCTGCAGCATTCCTTCCCGGTTCAGCTGCATGAGCCTTTCACCGACGGGGAGGGCAACCTCTCGTCGCGCCCTGTGTTCCGCGATGGCCAGCCCGTGGAATGCCGCGAGGCGGTCACGCGGCGCGAGGCGCTGATCGAACACCTTGCCGGTCTTCCGGCGGTGCCTGGCGCGCTCGACCAGATCGTCCAGCATTTCGGGACGGATCAGGTCGCCGAAGTGACGGGGCGTTCGCGCCGGATCGTGCGCAAGGGCGAGGGGCGCGAGGCGCGTCTTGCCGTCGAAAACCGAGCAGTCTCGGCAAACCTTGCCGAGACCTCCGCCTTCATGGACGACCGCAAGCGGATCCTCGTTTTCAGCGACGCGGGCGGCACGGGGCGGAGCTACCACGCCGATCTTGGCGCAAGGAACCAGCGGCTGCGGGTCCATTACCTGCTGGAACCGGGCTGGAAGGCGGATGCGGCGATCCAGGGCCTTGGCCGTACGAACCGCACCAATCAGGCCCAGCCGCCGCTCTTCCGGCCCATCGCGACCGATGTGAAGGCCGAGAAACGCTTCCTTTCGACCATCGCCGGCCGCCTCGACACGCTGGGCGCGATCACCCGCGGCCAGCGCCAGACCGGCGGACAGGGGCTGTTCCGGCCTGAGGACAATCTGGAATCGGCCTATGCCCGCGATGCGCTGCGCCAGCTCTACCAGTTGATTGCGAAGGGCAAGGTGGAGGGCTGCTCGCTGGACGCCTTCGAGGCGGCCACCGGCCTCAAGCTGATGGATGCAACGGGCCTGAAGGATGACCTGCCGTCGATCACAACTTTCCTTAACCGTCTGCTGGCCCTGCCCATCGCGCTGCAGGGGATCCTCTTTGCCGCCTTCGAGCAGCTGCTCGAGGCGCGCATCGCCGGAGCCATGGCCTCGGGCAGCTACGACATGGGGCTCGAGACCCTGCGCGCCGAAAGCTTCCGGGTCATCGACCGCCAGGTGATCCACACCCATCCCGGCACTGGCGCCGAAACCCGGCTTCTGACCATCGCGGAGCGCCGTCGGAACCAGCCTGTCACCCGCGAGGCGGCGCTGGCCGAACTCTCCGATCCGCGGGCGAAGCTCCTCATCAACGAACGCTCGGGCCGGGCCGCCGTGCAGATCCCCACGACCAGCATCATGCTCGACGATGGCGAGATCGAGCGCCGGGTGCGGCTGATCCGGCCCATGGAGGCGCAGGCCGTGCCCTTGCGCCTGATGGGCGAGACCCATTGGGGCGAGGGCGATGTCGCCCGCTTCTGTTCGGCCTGGGATGCGGAATGCGCGGGCGTACCGGAGTTCACCGAAAGCACGCTGCACATGGTGACGGGGCTTCTGCTGCCGATCTGGAAGCGCCTGCCACCGGACTCGACCCGCGTCTATCGCCTGCAGGCCGACGATGGCGAACGGATCATCGGTCGCCGCGTCTCGCCCGCCTGGGCCGCGACGGCCTCGGTCACCGGGACGGTGGCGCGCCTGACCCCGGAAGCCGCTCATGCCGCGCTGATGGAGGGGCGCACCATCCTTGATCTCGCTGAGGGGCTGCAACTCCGCCGCGCGCGTGTCATGGGCGTGCAGCGGATCGAGCTCTTTGGCTTCACCGAGGCGATACGCGAGCGGCTGCGGGCCTATGGTCTCTTCACCGAGATCATCGCCTGGAAGCTGCGCTTCTTCGTGCCCGTCGACGCCACCGGCATCGAGGTGCTCGGAAAGCTTTTCGCGCGGTTTCCGATCGAGCGGATCGGCGATCGGGAGGCGGCGTGATGACCCGGCTCACGGCCACCGATCTGGCGGAACGTCTCGGCCGACAGGCCGAGGCGGTCTGTCGTCATTACCTGTCGAACGGGCGCAAGCAGGGCAACTACTGGCTGGTCGGCGATGTGCGCAACACGCCGGGCCGGTCGATGTTCGTCCGGCTGACTGGCGGGGCCTCGGGCAAGGGGGCGGCCGGAAAATGGGTCGATGCGGCCAGTGCCGAACATGGCGACCTGCTGGACGTCATCCGAGAGAGCCTCGGACTGGTGGAGTTTGCCGAGATCGCCGAGGAGGCCCGCCGGTTTCTCAGCTTGCCGCAGGAGGTGCCGGCCGCACCGGGCAACCACTCGCCGCATACCTCAGGACCATCCGGCTCGACAGGCGCGGCGCAGCGGCTCTGGCGCATGGCCCGGCCAATCGCGGGTAGCCTTGCCGAAACCTATCTGCGCGAGCGCGGCCTTGCCGATGTGCAGGCCGACGACCCGTTGCGCTTCCTTCCCGACTGCTACTGGCGGCCCGAGGGCAAGGGACGGACCGAGACCTGGCCCGCGCTGATTGCGGCCGTCACCGATCTCGAAGGGACGATCACCGGCGCGCATCGCACCTGGCTTGCTCGCGATGGCAGGCAGAAGGCCCCTCTCGATCCACCGCGAAAGGCGATGGGCACGCTTCTCAGGCACGGCGTCCGGTTCGGCCGCGCGCAGGATATCCTGGCAGCGGGCGAGGGCATCGAGACGATCCTGTCGCTGCGCCAGATCTTGCCCGGAATGCCGATGGTCGCCGCCCTGTCCGCGGGTCACCTGGCAGCCCTCCTGCTTCCAGTGCCGCTGCGCAGGCTCTATATCGTCTGCGACAACGATCCGGCAGGGCGGATCGCGCGCGAGGCGCTGGTCGCCCGGGCCAGCGAGGCCGGGGTCGAGGCGCTGGCACTCTCGCCGATGCTGGGGGATTTCAACGACGATCTCGTGTGGCGCGGGCGGGATGCGCTTCGGGCATGGGTCCGGCCTCAACTCACCCCGGAGGACGTGAGCCGCTTCATGGGTCCGATGCAGCCGCCTTGACGGGGCAGCGGATCGGCCTGTGGCGAAAGGATCATGGGCGCGGGAGGGCTGCGTCACCGGGCAGGAGGACCGCGCCTCGGCCTTCGAGAGGGCGAGCGGCCCACAAGCGGCCCGGCCCGGCAATGGCGGCGCCCGACTGATTTCCGTCGGCGGGCATCCACCCCACGCGACAGGTCGCGCGGGGACCCCGGAAGGCCCGCCTTTACAGCGCGATCCAAATCACCCGGGCTTGGCCATCAAGGCCCTCGCCAGAGGCTCGGGCTGCCTGACCGGTCCGCCCGTGGGCTTTCGTCGCCACGAAGGCCGCGACGGTCGCGGTCCAGCCCAAGGACGCCTCTCATGTACGCCCACGACGATTTCGACGCCGATCACAGCACCTCGCCCACCGGCCATGTCATCGAAGCCCTTGAACTCTACGGCTATCGTCCCATCGAGGACGAGGCCGACCCCCGGATCACGCCCGAGGATGACGTCATCCGCACCGCGGTCGCCGACATCTTCGACGCCCTGATCTCCACCATGGCCGACACCAGCCTCGACTTCGACCTCGACGAGATCCTCTGGTCGACCGTCAACACCTTCCACCGCGCGGTCCTGCGGATCGAGGGCAAGCTCGACGACAACGAGCAGGCCCAGAAGCGGCTGCAGCGCGAACAGGACGGCTCCGAGGTCAAATCCGTCCAGCTCGAGACGCTGATCGCCATCGGGCAGAGCCTGCTGGATCGCCGCGACAGTCTCGAGCTCTTCTGCGAAACCGCCGCCGACATCTATCTGCGCACGCTCGGCACCCCCTGGTCGCCGCGCACCGGCTCGCGCCTCAACCACCGCCAGATGACCGCGGCCATGATCGACAGCCGCGACTTCTTGGCCGCCAAACGCCGGGCCGATGCCGAGGTGCTGTTGCCCGCAGGGCCGAAGATCGCCTTCTCGGGCGGCGAAACCACCGACCATCGCCTGATCTGGGACAAGCTCGATCAGGTCCATGCCAAGCACCCGGACATGGTCCTGCTGCATGGCGGATCGCCGAAAGGCGCCGAACGGATCGCCGCCACCTGGGCCAGCAACCGCAAGGTCCCCCAGGTCGCCTTCAAGCCCGACTGGACAAAACACGCCAAGGCCGCACCCTTCAAGCGCAACGACCATATGCTCGCCACCTTGCCGATCGGGGTCATCGTCTTCCCGGGCACCGGCATCCAGGACAACCTCGCCGACAAGGCCCGCAAGATGGGCATCCCGGTCATCCGCCTCGGGGCGGGCAGCGCGTAAGCGCTGCCAACGCCGTGACGTCCGACACTGCGGTTCGATTGACCCGCATCGCTGGGGTGCTCTCTCCGATGCTCGGGCCTGCCGGACTGAAACCCCGGTATTTGGCTACTGGCAAAGGTTGAGGTGATCACCGCGGACGCCACCGCTGCATGCAGCGGCCGCCGCCGATGCAAGTTACCTGAGGCTCGCTGCCGACCTAAATCAATGCTATCTTTCTGTTCGCGCCGTGGTGGTGGTGGAGGCGCAACCGTCCAACCTTTTGTGCGGAGCCACCGTCATGATCTTTGTCGGAATCCTCGTCTCTCTGGCGGCCATCGGCACGATGTGCTGGCTGCTGTTCAATCTCGCTGTCTTCGCGCTGCCGTTCTTTGCAGGCGTCACCCTTGGCACCTGGGCCTATGGGACCTGTGCCGGGTGGCTGGGTGCGACCGTGATCGGCCTCGTAGGTGCCGGGCTTGTTCTGGCGCTTGGTCAGGGCCTTCTGATGGTCGTCCGTCCGCTCTGGGCGCGGTTCCTGATTGCGCTGGCCTTCGTCGCCCCAGCCGGCGTGGCAGGGTTCCACGCCACGTTGGGGATCACCCGGCTCCTTGTGCCATCAGAAACCTGGCAGGTCGTCTTTGCCATCATCGGCGCGGTCGCGGTGGGCATCACAGCCTTTCTGCGGGTCGCAGGCATGGCGGCCCCCGGCGATGCGGGCGGGAGCCTGGCCCGCGGCTGAAGGCCGGGCAGGCAGGTGGGGCGACCAGAGCAAGAAAGCCCTGCCGGCCTGTCTCGACGGGTTGCGGGGCGGGATCGGGTGCGTTCCTTCGGATCGACGTGAGGCCCTTTTCTTGTCCTGTCCAGAGCGCGGGACGGGCAAGGCCGCATCGGCGGGCTGTCACCGCCCCCGTCAGGGGCGCTGCCGGTGGCATGGTTCGGGTTGGACAATGCGCAAGGCCCGGAAGGGCAAGGCGGATCACCGGTTTGGTCCCGTCCTGCCTGCCTTGGCGGGGGCCTGTCGCCAGTGTCTCCGTCTGCTCCCCGTGTCCAGACCGCTCCATACGGCCTCTTCAATGGCCTGATCTGGCCGAACACCGGCTTCGCCTCGACCGCTTCGGCGCAACAGCGTCGTCACAACTTTCTTCCCCTGTCGGCCTGAAGGCCGCCATTCCTCGCGGGAACAAGAAAGTTCCTCCTGTGCTGTCAGGCCCCCGCCGGGCGGGGGTGCGCCAGCAGTCGTCTCCGTCCTGTCGATCGCCATCGAGGCCGCAATGGTGCGGGCTCGGAAACGGAAAACGGAGACTTACCATGGCGACCATCGGCACCTTCAAGAAGACCGGCACGAACGAATTCACCGGCGACATCGTCACCCTCAGCGTCCAGGCCAAGGGCGTGCGCATCGTCCCCGACCAGCGCGCCACCGGCGAGAACGCCCCCAGCCACCGGGTTCTGGTCGGCCGCGCCGAGATCGGCGCCGCCTGGTCCAAGCGCTCGAACGAGGGCCGCGACTATCTGGGCCTCAAGCTCGACGATCCGAGCTTCACCGCCCCGATCTACGCCAACCTCTTCGACGACGAGGACGGCGAGGGCTTCTCGCTGATCTGGTCCCGCCCCAACGGCCGCCGCGCCGACTGACGCGGACCACAAGGCCCCGGTCGCAAGGCCGGGGCCTTTTCCATGTCTGCCATGAAAGGCGATGCCCACCGCGACCGCGCCGGGGCCACAGCGTGACCTGCAGGGACCGGCGCGGCCGGCCGCCGCCGCAGGTGGAGCCGGCGCTGGCGGCGAATCGCGGGAATTCACAACGGCATAGGCCGCACGGCGAAACCGCAGTTTCCAGTGGCGGATCGGGCGAGAGCGACTAAAATAGTCGTAGTTCTGGAATGCGCGCCGGTCGCGATGGGAGGTGATCATGCATGATCACCGCTCGACAGTCGCGGGCCGCACGCGCGTTGCTGGGTTGGACGCAGGAGACGCTCGCTGACAAGGCCCGAATATCCCTGACTGCCCTGAAACGCCTCGAGTCCGAGAACCGGCTTGAGGTGTATGAATCGACACGGGATCAGGTTCGCCGGGCACTCGAGGCCGCAGGGATCGTCATCCTGTCTGACAAGCGCGGGCAGGGAGTGATGCTGGAGCATGGCCGAGACGAGAAGACCCACTGACGCGACAGGGCGGTGTGACAGACGGCTTGCTGTGCCGATGCTCCCGGGGACCGCGCCATGAAGCCCACGACCCCGGCCTTCGACGAGATTGCCCCCACCAGCGCCGACATTACCGATTACGACCGCAGGCACATCAAGCTCTACATGCGGCTTCTCGATGCGACAGCCGATGGCGCGGATTGGACCGAGGCCGTCGAGGTCCTGTTCGGGATCGACCCTATCCGTGAACCCGATCGCGCGCGGCGGGTCCATGACAGCCATCTGGCGCGGGCGCGCTGGATGACGCAGAGTGGATATCGGCAGCTTCTGGGTCCGGGTTCCGGCACCCCGTGACTTCCTGCGCGAGGTGATGCTGCAACGGCATCATCTGCTGCATCCTTCCGTGCCTTTTCCCAGCTTCCCTGCGCTGGAATCTTTTCACCCCATACGTGTGTTGACTCTGTCGAGGGTTGAGAGATGGGGCCGGATACATCGAAGTGGCGAAACCAGGACTCCTACGACTTCTACGATGAGCTTTCGGTTGAAGGCATCGCCTGGGAATGCCTGCGCCGCGATCTCGACTATCAGGCGCGCTTCGCTGACATCGTGACGCAAAAGGCCGAGAGTGCCCCGTTCGAGGAGGAAGCCCAGCATCGCTGGGGCCTGCGATTTTCCGGCCGACCCAATGCTCTCCATCCTCGACCAGCCGGTGATCTGGTCTCCGCACGCCAATCCGGGCACCGTGCTTGTCGGCGAGGCGCCCGCTTTCCAGCCGCCCTTGCCGCGGCCCATTGCGCTTGATCTGCCGTCGCAGGCGGAGGCCGAAGAAGGGCGCTATGGCGCCTTCGGCACGGATGGTTCCGTGCCTTTTCTGAACATGGCGGGGCGCACCCGTGCCGGGTCCATGGCCATCCTCCTGCCCCTCGACGACGACCTGCTGGGGCGGATCGAAGCGATCCAGCGGTTCTGGCAGACGCTGAAGGCGCGCCCGGTCCCGCGGGACACCCGCATGACCCCCTACCAGCGTCAGCGGTTCCGCCTGATGATGCAGGCCGCCGACGGGCGCGCCGCGGGCGCGAGCTACCGCGAGATCGGTATCGCGATTTACGGGGAACGCCGGGTCTTGGGTGAACCATGGAAGACATCCCCGCTGCGGGCATCCGTCATCGCGCTCGTCCGCAATGCCTCCGCGCTGATCGGCGGCGGGTATCTGGGCCTCTTGCGGCACCGTCGCAAGCCATAGGGTGCGCCTTGCCCAGTCTAGGGGTGCCTACGACCGCAGGGGCCCCAAACCGACCGAGACAGAACAGACGGAATTTGCGCGTGCAGCGCGGAGCGCCTCGTCAAGGACGGCCCTCTGCATACATTCATCAGGCCGGCCAACGCGGCAGTGCAGCTTTCGCAATCCTGACGTTCGTGCATCACGCAGCATGCGCGGCAGGTAGATGACGGGAGAGCGGAACGAAGTTTCAGTTTGTTGAGTGAATCTGAAAGAGCGAATTCAAGCTGGTCCCGTTTGGCTACATGATTGTGCACTGGCTGGAAAAAAACTTTGGGCTCTGTGGGCGTAGACGGCCTCACACGAACAGCGCTTTTCATCTTCGTACCGACGTAAACGGAGACGATGATGATCGCGAGTGCTGCTACTCGTCGATCTGAACCTCCTCCTTTTCATGGGGCCAGATCACCGTGAGCCCGCCCTGTGATGCAGCTCTGTCCTCTGTGTGTAAAGGATCCTCAACAGGAGGCTCACCTTTGCAGACTGATTGGATAAAGTTGGTCGACAGCGACGCCAAGGCGATATTTGGCGTGAATTCCCGCGCTTGCCTTATGCGCGGCAGGTCGTTAGCACTTCGAATGGGCATTGCACCGAATGGGCCAAGGATAACTGCAAGACCAGGCTCGATACGGCGCCCCCCTACTATGAGCCTGACGCCCGCGCCCTCCTCAATAGTAGGTGTCCTTCCAGTATCTCCAATGATGCCGAAGGCGCCATGTTCACCCGTATAGCGCATCCCGGCCGCAACAGCCTGCATGTCGGCCTGCAAGAGAATACGTTCGAGTGATTTATAGTCCTCTCCATCCAGCTTTCCGTCTTCAGGATCCCACGCGATCAGAGTTGGATCGCGGCCGTTTTCCTGGGTGCCCCAGCGCGACGCGATAGCCCAGCGTTTCGATGGAAGTTTGCGGTTGGATGCACGAACGAACACCGCAGTCCGCTCAGTCTGACCGATTGCACTTTGCAAGGCAGACGGTATGCCACTGGGGCCTCTCCATGCACGCGATCCTTTGTCATGCGACCCCTTGGCTTCAACGATCACTAGGCCATGCGCGTCCAGACCGACCCAATCAGCTTCGAGGCCGTTGCCCGATGGGTCCTTCCGTATCTGAAATGGCGTGCTTTGGAGCCACCGCTTGGCCAAGTCCAGTGGTACCATGACTCGGACGCCTTCAAAGGCAGTTAGATAGGCGCGGGCTGTGTATCGGCCAAGAAGACTGGAATAGGCAGATTTTGCATCTCTGCCGAGGCCGGGACCGTCGTCTTTCCAGCGAAGCTGTGGGCTGGGCGCCAGAATGCTCTGAAACAAGTCAGTCCAAATCGAGGCCATGTGAGGGGTCGCTGTCATGAACGTCTCACGCGCGGCGGCTATGCCGATGGCTGTGAGCGCCAGATCCTGCCATGCCGAAGCATTTAGCGGAGTAGCTGTCGGATCGATCCGTCTCAACCAGACGGAGCGGGATGTTGTCGATATCGTTCGTGTAATGATTGCCAAATCAGTCTCCAATCTGCGTCACAGCCCTTAATGGGCAATCGATGACTTTCAAATCAATGTAGGCTTCGCGCCTCATCTTGGTCGTTCTGGCAGTCAATCGAATGGTCAAACTTCATTCTCGCGTGGAACGGACGACTTTTGCTCACTTTCAGCGAAGTCGCTGATTGAAGCCTTGCCAGCCACGCGTCCGCAGAGCACTTCGGTCATGATGCTTTCGAAGGTTTTGACGACCGTGGCAGGCGTTTCGGTGAGCCTGTGCTCGAAAAGTAGGGCGTCGTGCATCGGGAGTACGACTCTCGTATCTTCGATAGAGGATGCCGCTACCACCGCGCGTTTAAATATTAGTGACGCCGTACCCTGGACCACCTGACTCACGGCCGAACGCTGCTCCTTGCCGGTGAGTTGCCCCCCGCCGGCTCGGCGGTAGTGATTGCCGAAGACGGTGGCCACGCGCCCGGAGCTCTGGAACTCGGCCCAAACTTCCTTCTTCCAATCTTCGTATCGTCCGAATTGCCGGAAGGCTTCCTTCGCTTTTTGCCTCTCAACTCCGAGCGAGACGGCGGCGTCTACGAGCGCCTTGCGGCTCATCCCGTAGGCATAGGACAAGAATAGCTGCTTGGCAGCCTTCCGGTTGCCGACAAGGTTTAGGTGTTCAGTCGCGAAGAGCTCGTACATGTCACCCGTCGCGTAGAGGCGCTTGAGCTCTTCGTCGCCAGACAGTGCTGCCATGATCCCGACCTCGAACTGGTCGAAGTCGACGTAGCTGAGTTGAGCGTCACCATGCGCCTTGATGATTGACCTGTATCGTTTCGGAATGCTCTGGAGGCTCGGACTGCGCAGTTGCACGCGTGAGGTGCGGGAGCCGAACACGTCCACCACAGGTCGCGTGGCGTGGCTTGATAGGGTGAGCGAGCCGAGCACTCTGCGCGCCGTGTCAAGAGCGAGAAGCGCCATGGTGTCGCTGCCGAAGTCTCGCTCGTGCGGCACGAACTCGAGGAGGTACTCGACGGACACTTCGTCAAGCTCGAAGCCTTCCTTCAGCAGCTTGGCCTCGATGGCTCGCCTGCTCGGTGTCTCGAGCGGCATGTCATGCTTTGCGGAGTAGTCTTTCAGAAGCATGAAATAGTCGTGCTCCGCCTGAGCCCGCTTGTCCGAGAGCCCCGCTGTGTCGATCGAAATGCCCGCCGACATCGAGAGCTGGAGCGACCTGTAGGCGGGCACCTCGACGGAGAAGAAGCGTTCGAACTCACCGTTGACCGCCGCTTTCGCACATAGGTCGAGGTACATCGCATAGATCGCCCCAGCTGCCTTGGCGGCCACAACGCTATCGAACGGGACGCCCTTGTTGAACATCTTCTGGTAGACGTCGCAAACCTCCTGGTCGGCCCCGTAGTGCACGAGCTGTGTCGTGACGTCGCGCTTCTCGCGAGCAAGGCGATCTTCGGGGTTTCCGCTTATCGAAATGCGAAATTCGTCAACGTCGATGATTGAGCCAGGCAACGTGCCGGTAATGTCGAACAATGCATCGCGGATCATCCAGAAGTCATGACACACTAAAATGCCAGAAAATTCGACGACACTCGCAGCGTCGGTCTCCTGAAGCTGCCCATCTTGGAACCAGTAGAAGGTGTCCGCTCCTTTCCCTGTGAAATCTTTCATGAAAAGAAGGAGCCTGGCGGCGAGGCTAGTCATAACCGCTGACCTCGTCGACTAGGTTGAGGAGATCGGTGCTCTCCCGCACGGCGAATGGAAGGCCGTCCTCGTTGCAATGGCGTTCGGCCCTGCGCCCAGTTCCCTTCAGGGAGATGGGGACATGGCCGTAGAGCGGTCGCAGCGCACTTTCCTGCAGCACCGATGAGGCGATCAGGAGATAGCGGGCGTTCTGGTAGGGCAGTGACGCGAATTCTTGGACGCACTTCTCAATAAGGGCCTTTTGATCAACGCAGCGGAGCCAGATTAGGATGGCGGCTGCTTCGCCCGATTTCATGTCCTCCCTCAGCTTGCGGTCTGCCAGAGCAACGAGATCGTCGGAACTGTGTTGTCGCACCGCGAGCAGCATCCAGATGTTGTAGTTCTGCCAGTCGTGGATGGCCCCATCCTCCGCGAGAAGAAACGCCTCCAAAGCTGGAAGGCAGCGCCCATCGCGATCCAGCGTGGCGATCAGTCGGCAGTACTGGTCAGTTGTCACGGCGTGCTCGGACAACGACTGGGATAGCGTTTCGAGGAGGTTGATCGACAGCGCGTCGCCGACGTCGAAGAGTCCGGAATCCACGATCTTCGCCACTCGGTTCACTGCAAAGCGAAAGGTCCGCGACTGCGAGTCCCCCGCGGCGATGCATCGGCTAAGAATCTCGAAGATATAAGTCACCGACCTGGTCACGATGCGTCGGCTGCGGGACTGCCACATCTGGTTTATTGCGATGGTGGAGCTGTCCTGCGACGGGAAATACTCCGCGATTTTCTCGTTCGACACGTCGGGTGCAAGTATTTCTGTCTTGCTGGCGTTGATGTTAAGGCCGACCATCCGCAGCAACCGAATGAGGTCCTGCAGGGCACGCCGGGCATGTAGCTCGGAATCGGCGATTATGCGGATGTCGTCAACGTACCGATAGTAGTCATACCCCTTCCTTGTCATCTCCCCGTCCACGAACGACAGCAGGATGTTAGACAGAAACGCCGATGCATCACGGTTCTGCGGTAAGCCGTGGTCTCGGCTGAATGTCCATTGCGCGAGCAGCCGATCGAGGGTGGAGATCGCGTTTCGAATTTGCAGCTTCTCCGGTCCGGTCGCTGCGAGACTGGGAACTGCCTGCTCGAGAGCTTTGATGATCTGCAAACGCGAGACGTTTTCGAAGAAGTTACTCAGGTCGGTGACCAATAGGTATCTTCCCGACTTGCGGAAGGTCAGCGTGACACCTTCGAAGGTGAACCAGCGGTCGATCTTGTTCTTGAATAGATATTTTTCATTAAGTGGAGCAGGCTCGTATCGATAGCTGAGGACGCAGTGGCTAAGGAGCGGATCGTAGAACGGGATCAGAAAGCTGCAAATGGCCTGATAGACAAATCGATCAAAGAAGTCGGTCTCTAGGCCATAGCGTTCCCCATATCCCTTCTTTGGAATATTTCGAACGACGCTCCGCGTACCACGATACTCGCCGTTCCACTCCTGCAAAAGCGAGATAATGATCCGCTTCGCCTCCGTTGGAGCCTTAAAAAGATCATCGTACTGCAGGCAGTCAAAATACCAATCGTCGCGCATGTCTTGTCGGAGGTGCTTGAGCACCAAATCGAATTGAACGGGAAACCCGAGAGCCTGGCCGTTGAGCCAAAAGGTGGGATTAAGCGCATAGTCGCTCTTCTCGTCAGCCTCGAAATTGCTGCTCACTCCAATGTGCTTTCTTTGTTCCAGTGGGTTAAGCCACAATTGCGGCATCGGCTAGTGCGTCTTGATCTGACGGTCGCTAGAAACCAAGCGGCCCTCCGCTCCGCACAAAAGAAGTACGCTTTCAGCACTTATCGCGCGAAAGATGCCTGCCAGCAACCATTCCTAAACCAGACGTACATCTCGTATGCAACGAATGACTGCTGCCCGCCCTCCAAGTCGGGCATGCTGCCGCGGCGAAGGGTCATCGGGTGGAGGCGCGAACGTCCGCAAGGTCTGTAAAGCTGCCTGTCGCAACCAAGTGGCCCGGGAAGTCGGAACCTCTCGCCATGTGAGGAGCCGCCGCTAAGGCAAAGCCTCCCGGGGGAAGGTTACTTCCACCCCCAATCTTCCTCATCCCCCTTTCCGGTCCTTCTTCGCCAGCCTGCGCGGGACAGGCCGTCCTTTGCCGACGGCCTTCCACAGACCCACGGAGGCCCCATCCATGCGACCCGATCTCGCCGTTCTGCCGCCACGCTACCTGCGCACCAAGGAGGCGGCGACTTTCCTCAGCCTGTCGGCGCGCACGCTGGAAAAGCACCGGACCTACGGAACCGGCCCCGCCTATCACAAGCTCGGCGGGCGCGTCGTCTATTCGGTCGATGATCTGACGGCCTGGGTCGCGCGCGGCTCGGTCACCTCGACCTCCGATCCGCGCGGCCAGGTCCTGCCGGCCAAGCGCATGACGGCGTCGCCGCATGCTGTGCCAGCGCGCGCGACGCGCTGACGGTCTTTCCGGTTCCTCATGCCCCCGATGCCCCGCAGCGCCTCCGAGCGCGGCCAACTCGACCTCTTTCGGGCGCTTCCGGGGGAGTTCGCCCCACGTGACGCGCAGGACCTCATGGCCTATCCGTTCTTCTCCCTGTCCAAGTCGCCGCGCATCCGCCCCATCGATTTCGTGGCGGGCAATGTGGCGATACGGGTCGAGGCCGTGCCCGACCATGGCATGGCCACGATCTGGGATGCCGACATCCTGATCTGGGCAGCGAGCCAGATCGTCGAGGCACGCGATGCGGGCCTGCGCACCTCGCGGCTGATGGCGGCAACGCCCTATGAGATCCTCAATTTCACTGGGCGTGGCACCTCACTGCGGGACTATCAGCGCCTGAAGGCCGCGCTGGACCGGCTGCAATCGACCACGGTGGCGACGACAATCCGCCAGCCCGCCGAGGGGCGGCGCCATCGCTTCTCGTGGATCAACGAATGGCATGAACGCAGCGACGCGAGGGGGCGTCCCGACGGCATCGAGCTGATCGTCCCGGACTGGTTCTACCGTGCCGTCCTCGACGACGCCCTGATCCTCACCATCGACCGCGCCTATTTCGATCTGACAGGCGGCCTCGACCGCTGGCTCTATCGCCTTGTGCGCAAGCATGGTGGGCGGCAGGCGGGCGGCTGGCGTTTCGATTTCCGCCACCTGCACCAGAAATCGGGAAGCCTCTCGCCCTTCAGGCGCTTTGCCTTCGAGCTGCGCGACATCATCCGCCGCCAGCCGCTGCCCGGCTACGTCCTCTTCGTCGAGATCGAAACCGGCGGTCGCATGCTGCTGGCCTTTGAGCCTGCCGCGTCCTGTGGAAAACCTGTGGACGGCCTCGTGCCATCGGGAACCCGGGGTATCGTGCCATCAGGAACCCGGGGCTCGTGCTATCGGGAACCGAAACCGGGCTCAACCACATGCACCACAACAAAAAATCGCGCCCTTAACTTAGAGTCTAACAAAGATTCTAACCTTGAAGAGCGCAGGACCGCTGTCGAAACCCTCATCTCGCGGACCGGTGCTGCGCTGAAGGCACGGCACCGCCGCATGGGAAGCGAAGGCGACGCAGCCGCCGCGAAAGAGCCCGAACTGCCGTTCGGCAAGCCGGGGGCACGCCCGTGATCCGCGCGCTCCACAGCCCGACGGGTGGGGTCAGGAAGACCACCTTCGCCTTCGACCTCGCCGTCGAGTTGTCGGGACGCGTCGAAGGTTCGGCCGGTCAGACAAGAAAGACCTTCGGCATGATGCCGCGCAACCTGCTCGGTCGGGGTTTTTCCGTTGCAGAGGGAGCCCTGTCATGACTGGCCAACTCCCGCCAAAGCGACAAAGCCACGCGTCGAACGACCGGCTTATCTCGTCGATCACATGGGTCCATCTGAATTTCCAGCGACACCGCGTCGAGCAATGGATCCGCTTCGGCCATCCGTGCCGTGAACAGGTGATCGACCGGCAAAGACGACGGGTCGGTTTCGCCTCCGGTGCCGTCTTTGCCTGCGTCCGTTGGGCCGGGAATGAGCATGGAACCGTCGCGGCACGGCTGGTCATCCTGCGCGCTGTTTTGCGGACTGAGCCCTTTCAGACCCTCGGTTTCGTGCATCCCGGTGCCGAAATCCTGCTGCAGCTGGATGGATGGCTGAGGGTCAAGCGCACCCTTGAAATCATCGATGCCATCGAAGCCCTCGGGATCGATCCGACCGCCGTCGCGCCGGATCATTGGCGTCATGTCCACAATCGCCTGGCGGCCGGACAGGCCCCGTCGGTCTATTCCTCAGCGCGGCATGTGGCCTGGCTTGCGCGGCGCAGGATCTGCCCATGAAGCGCCCCGTGATCCTCCTCTTGGCCGCGATGGGTCTGGCGAGTCTTGCAGCTCCGTCAGTCGCAGTTCTGCCTGCGTGGCTGATCTGGAACGCGTCTGCCAGCGTGCCGCTCGGACTCTACTGGGTCGAGCGTCCGACCGGGCTCGAAATCGGCGACCTCGTCGCGGTCATGCCGCCTGCGCCTCTTGCCGCATTCATGGTCGCGCGTGGTTATATCGGCGCGGATGTCCCGCTCTTGAAGCAAGTCGCGGGCCTGCCCGGACAACGCGTTTGCCGCACCGGCGCGACAGTCACCGTCGATGACGTTGTCCTTGGGCAAGCGCTGCCGCGGGATCGGCTCGGTCGCGATCTGCCCAACTGGCAGGGCTGCCACCTGCTTCAGGACGGCGAAATTTTCCTGATGAACCGCGAGGTCCGGGACAGCCTCGACGGCCGCTATTTCGGGCCGCTCCCGGCTGACGCCGTCATCGGCATGGCGCGCCCGATCTGGGTGGCTTCCGACGCAGCCGAGCCCCGAGACGGGCGCTTCATCCACCCCTGACAGCCCACCAACCCAAAACACAGGAGACCTGACATGTCACAGATCGGACAGTTCACCCGCGAAGAAACGGGCTTCACCGGACAGCTCCGGACGCTCACACTCGACCTCTCGCTTGCCCTCGTCCCGGTGGAAAACAGCGAGGCCGAGAACGCACCGGCCTATCGCGTGCATGCCGGTGATGTGGACGGCCCGGAGGTCGGAGCGGCCTGGAAGCGCAGCGGTGAAAAAGCCGGTGAGTACCTATCAGTCCTTCTCGACGATCCCGCCCTGCCGCAGCCGATCCGCGCCAATCTCTTCCGCGACGATGACGCCGGTGCCGCCTGGTCGCTGCACTGGAATCGTCCAAAACCTCGCGAAGACCGGGACTGACGGCCATGCGGCACAGTCACATCGCGGTGCTCGTTTGCGCACTGTCGTCGTTTAGCCAAGGCCCGGCCATCGCGCATGCGGAGCCCGTTCCGGCGCAGATCGCGGAGCATCCCCATGGCGCTTCCATTGCCGAGGCTGCGGAGCGTTTCGGGATCCCGGCACCCTGGATCGTCGAGGTAATGCGCGCCGAAAGCGCCAATGATCCCGGCGCCGTCAGCCATGCCGGAGCCATGGGGCTGATGCAAGTCATGCCCGGAACTTGGGCCGCCTTGCGCGCGCGCCACGGGCTCGGGGATGATCCCCATGATCCGCGCGACAACATCCTCGCCGGGACCGCCTATCTGCGCGAGATGTGGGACCGTTACGGCAACGTCGCCGCCATGCTTGCCGCCTACAATGCCGGTCCCGGACGCTACGACGACTATCTCGAAACTGGTCGAACCTTGCCCGCCGAGACGCGTGCCTATGTGGCGGCACTCGCCCCTCTTCTCGGCAGCGGGAGTTCATCGGAAGCGCAGATGGTTGCGCAAACTCTGCCGCCGGACTGGCGCGATGCGGCGCTGTTCGTGGCGCGGTCCGACCAACAATTTGCGTCTGGCATGCCGAGGAGTGCGCCGGAGCCGGGAGCCCCAGCGGACGGGATCTTCGTGACGCTGGGCTCGGGGTCGCACGGCCCATGAACGCATGCACGGCATCGAAATGCCACCGGGATTTGACCAGTTCAGGGAAGGCACGCCTGGCTGCGATCCCGGCGGCAGAAGCGGAAAAGGCAGGGAAGGCGGAGGGCAAGATAAAGGAAACCGGCACCCCAAGACGCCGGTTTCTGGGCAAGCGCTTGTCTGCACACTGTTTTCGGGGCACGGATGTGGCACCCTGTTTTCCGGGCCGTGGTGCCGCGTTTGACGGTAAGTCTCTGAATTTGAGCGGCTATTTGCGGCACTGTGCCCCTTTCTTTGCCCTCAAGCGCCCCTTGATCCCCGGACGGCTCCATGAGCGGCGATGACGAGAACCGGTTCGAGCCGCGGCCGGGGGCCATCCAATCGGACAGTCCGAAAGCGGGCAAGGCCAAGAGCTTTCTGACCCGTGCGAAGAAGCTCGCCCGCCAGCACAGCAACCGACCCGCGCGCGGCGCGGCGCGCTTGCCCTCAGGCGTTTCCCGTGACCCTGCCAATCCGGCCGGGAAGGGAGTGAAGGCGGCGGGACGGCGTGCGGAAGGGGCGGGCGTCCGGCGCGGGCGGGGCGCGGCCTTCGTCCGTGCCCGTGGCCTTTCCGGCGGCTGGCGACACAGCGCGCCGGGCATGCGCCGGGTCGTGGTGAAGACCCGCTATGTTCGGCAGGCGGGCGGCAGCGGGAAGGGGGCCGCCCATCTGCGCTACATCCAGCGCGACGGCACATCCCGCGACGGCGCGCCGGGACAGCTCTATTCCGCGACCGAGGACCAGGCCGATGGCGAGGCCTTCCTCGCGCGGGGACGCGACGATCGCCATCAGTTCCGGTTCATCATCGCGCCCGAGGATGTCGCCGAGCTTTCCGATCTGACTGGGCATACCCGCGACCTCATGCGCAGCGTCGAAGCCGACCTCGGCACAAAGCTCGACTGGGTCGCCGTCAACCACCACAACACGGGCCATCCCCATGTGCATGTCATCGTGCGCGGCTGCGACGATCGCGGCGAAACCCTAGTCATCCATGGCGACTACCTTGCCCATGGCATCCGGGAGCGGGCGAGCGCGCTTGCGACGTTGGAAATTGGCCCGGTCTCGGAACGCGAGCAGGCCCGCAAGCTCGCGGCCGAGGTCGACCAGGACAGGTTCACGCGGATCGATCGCGCGATGATCGCGGAGGCCGAGGACGGTCTGCTCGACCTGCGTCCCGAACCTCAGGAGGCGCGGCGGCAGTTTGACCGGACCTTGCGTCTGCGTCGTCTGGGTCGGCTGCAGAAGATGGGCCTCGCCACGGAACAGGCTCCGGGCGTCTGGGAACTGAACCCGAGGCTGGAGCCGACGCTGCGCGCCATGGGGGAGCGTGGCGACATCATCCGCAGCACCTATCGCGCCCTGAAGGCCGATGGACTGACCCGCGATCCCATGACCTTCGAGGTCCATGACGCGGCACCCCAGGTGCCGATCACCGGGCGGGTCGTGGACAAGTTTCTGACCGATGAAATGGGCGAGAGCCTGACCCTTGTGGTGGATGGCATCGACGGCCGGATCCATCATGTCTCGGGGCTAGATGCCGACCGCCTCGAGGAGGCGAAGGTCGGCAGCATCGTCGAGGTCGGGCCCGCCGATGCCGCGGCCCGCCCTTCGGATCGCGCCATCGCCGCCATGGCCGAGGATGGGATCTATCGGCCAAGCCGCCATCTCGAACAGGCCCGGTTCGAAGGCCGGGTGCCGGGCGGCGATCACCAAGGCTTCGTCGATACCCATGTCCGCAGGCTCGAGGCATTGCGCCGTGCCGGGATTGTCGAGCGGATCGATGCGGATCGATGGCGGATCCCCGAGGACTATGAGCGCCGTGCGGCCACCCATGACGCGGGTCGCAACCGGCAAGCGACAGTCCGGGTTCTGTCGGCCATGACGCTCGACAAACAGATCGGGGCCGATGGCGCAACCTGGCTCGACCAGCGGCTCCTCCGCGGCGATCGGTCCGACATCACGCCTTCGGGCTTCGGGCAGGAGGTGCGCGACGCGCTCGATCAGCGCCGCGACCGGCACCTCGTTAGTGGCGATGCGACGCGACAGGGCCAGCGCGTCCTCTACCGCCGCAATCTGCTCGCGACCCTGCGCGACCGCGAACTCGCCCGGGTCGGGGCATCCTTGGCCGAACGCAAGGGTCTCGCCTTCCGTCCCTCCGCCGACGGCGTACGGGTCAGCGGCACCTTCACCGGTACCGTGCAGCTCGCAAGCGGCAAGTTCGCGCTGGTCGAGCAGAGCCAGGAATTCACGCTGGTCCCGTGGCGACCCGTCATCAATCCCCAGCTGGGGCGCGAAGTGACGGGTGTGGTGAAGGGCGGGTCGATCTCCTGGCAACTCGGGCGAGGGAGGGACCTTGGGTTTTGAGGTACGAGCCAACAAGCAGAACTTGGTGAACCTGTAGGAAAGTTCACCTCCGCTAACCTGGTTACCGCACGGCGTCCTCGAAACAACGAAGTTGGATGTTGCGGCGCCTTTCTTCGACATTCGCATCATCGCCAGCTGCCAGTGCACGAAGCTCCGTGCGAGAGAACTCAGCCCAGTAGCCCTCACCAGTACATGAGCAAAAATAGGTGATTTCAACATCGGAAAGGCCCAACTGCCGAGCCTCATTGTCGGCGCGGACGGCGGGCAAACATGCGGCAATGTGATTACGACGACCTTCTGAAATCTCCGCGGCTGTGAATGGTTCAGGCACTGCAGCTTCTACTTCGATGCTTGCAAGGAAACGTTCCACGTCACGAGGCTGGCCACCGCCTGGAACGCCCGTCGCGATCATAGCAAAGCTGTCGGAAAACCTGATCATTCGATAGGTGTAGGTGACTTCTATCCCTTGAATGTCTTTTGTCCCTTCTATCACGAAGCGTCCGCCTTCTTGATAGGCTGGCCCGGTCGGTTCAATCGACCAGAAGCGGACATAGTTGGTGAGAATTGTCGCGTCATCCTGTCCCGGAAAAACCTGTTCGGGAGCGATGCCTGTGCACTCAATCTGAACCATGGCGCCATCCACAAAGGCACGCTTAGTCGTGTTACTGATAGCAAGCTGGCCCATTTGCTGCGTTGACTGGATGGTTTCCGGCTCTGTGACGAAGTCAGCCGTGATTGGACAAGCACCAACATCGGCAAGAGTCGGAGTCGCCAAGATTGCAAAGGGCAGCAACATCTTGATCATTGAATAATCATCGCAGCATCGGGGGCGTTCGTGGATCCACCGGTGGATTGTAGCGAGAGAGCGCTCAGAAGAAAACATCGTCCCATGTGCCGTCCTTGCTATCCGTCCGTACGGAGGTTGCGGTTTCCCTGTTGCTTCCGTCCCGGTCACCCCTCTTCACATAGGCGTCAAGCCTTGTCTTGCAGGAGCGCGCATGAGGGGAGGCCGGATCCTCTGGGGTCAGATTATCACGGTGTTCACGATCGTCCTCGTGATGGTCTGGGCGGCGACGCAGTGGGTTGCCTTCCGCCTCGGCTTCCAGCCCCAGCTTGGCGCGCCCTGGTTTGAGGCTGCGGGATGGCCCGTCTACCATCCGCCCGCGTTCTTCTGGTGGTGGTTCTCCTTCGATGCCTATGCCCCGGGCATCTTCATGGAAGGGGCCGCTATCGCCGTTACCGGCGCTGCGCTCGCCATCGCCGCAGCCTTCCTCATGTCGATCATACGGGCGCGCGAGGCGCGCAACGTCGCCACCTATGGTTCGGCTCGATGGGCGGAAGCGAAGGAGATCCATGCGGCCGGTCTGCTAGGCCCCGATGGGGTGGTCCTGGGGCGTCATGACCGGGCCTATCTGCGCCATGACGGGCCGGAGCATGTCCTGTGTTTTGCGCCGACCCGCAGCGGCAAGGGCGTGGGCCTTGTGGTGCCGACCCTGCTGACCTGGCCCGGCAGCTGCATCGTGCATGACATAAAGGGCGAGAACTGGGGGCTGACGGCAGGGTTCCGGTCGCGCCATGGGCGGGTGCTGCTCTTCGACCCGACCAATGCTGCATCCTCGGCCTACAATCCGCTGCTCGAGGTCCGGCGTGGGGAATGGGAGGTCCGCGATGTCCAGAACATCGCCGATATCCTCGTGGATCCCGAAGGCAGTCTCGACAAGCGCAACCATTGGGAAAAGACCAGCCACTCGCTCTTGGTCGGTGCCATCCTCCATGTCCTCTATGCCGAGCGGGACAAGACCCTCGCAGGGGTCGCGAACTTCCTGTCGGACCCGCGTCGGCCGATCGAGGCGACGCTGCGCGTCATGATGGAAACTGCCCATCTCGGGTCCGGGGGCGTGCATCCGGTGATCGCGTCCTCGGCGCGTGAGCTTCTGAACAAGTCCGAGAATGAGCGCTCCGGCGTTCTCTCGACCGCCATGTCTTTCCTCGGGCTCTACCGCGATCCCGTCGTCGCCCGGGTCACGGCGCGCTGCGACTGGCGGATCACCGATCTTGTGGAAGGGCCCGGTCCGACCAGCCTCTACCTGGTCGTGCCGCCCTCCGACATCAACCGCACCAAGCCTCTGATCCGCTTGATCCTGAACCAGATCGGGCGGCGGCTGACGGAAGAGCTGAAGACCTCCGGCAAGCGCCATCGGCTCCTGCTGATGCTGGACGAATTCCCCGCGCTTGGCCGTCTTGATTTCTTCGAAAGCGCGCTGGCCTTCATGGCGGGCTATGGCCTGAAATCCTTCCTAATCGCGCAGAGCCTCAACCAGATCGAGCGTGCCTACGGTCCGAACAACGCCATCCTCGACAACTGCCATGTGCGCGTGGCCTTCGCGACCAATGACGAGCGGACTGCGAAACGGATCAGCGATGCGCTTGGTACGGCGACCGAGATGCGCGACTCCACCAACTATGCCGGGCATCGTCTTGCGCCCTGGCTCGGGCATCTGATGGTCTCGCGTCAGGAAACCGCGCGGCCGCTGCTGACGCCGGGCGAGGTCATGCAACTGCCGCCCTCCGACGAGATCGTCATGGTGGCCGGCGTGCCGCCGATCCGGGCGACCAAGGCTCGCTACTTCGAAGACCTGCGCTTCCGGGAACGGGTGCTGCCGCCGCCTGACCTGCGAAACCGATCGGTCGCGGTCGGTGGGCTGCGGCCGTCCGACGATTGGTCTGATCTGACCCCTGCTGCGACCTCCGTGCATTCCGACGCGTCCGACAACTACGCCGGCGACCCGGCGAATGCGGGCATCCGGCGCGAACCGGAACTGCCCGAGCAGGAGGAGATCGTTCCGCCCCCGCCGGTCCCGGTGCAGGAGTTCGACCTCCTTGATGACGAGCCCGATGTTGACGCGGCGCAGGCCCGCGCCATTCGGCAACGCATGCGCATGGTGGCACGCCAAGTCGCGATGAACCCCGATGACGGCATCAATCTATGAGACCGCTGTCATGACCCGTCGCACCCGAATGAATGTCTACTTCGACCCGGCGCTGCTGGGCCAGGTCGAGGCGCTGGCGCTGCGTCGGAACGTCTCGAAATCCGCCGTCATCGAGGCGGCGGTCGCGTCTTTCCTCTCGGGTGACACGAGCGAGCGCATGGAGGCTGCGCTCACACGGCGGCTCGACAGGCTCGGCCGTCAGGTCGAAGGTCTCGACGAGGATCTCGCCGTCCTTGGGGAAACCCTTTCGCTCTTTATTCGTTTCTGGATGACCGTCACGCCGCCCTTGCCCGAAGCCGCACGTGACGCCGCCCGTGCGAAAGGCGCTGAGCGCTTCGAGGGGTTCCTGCAAAGCCTCGGCCGAAAGCTTGCCACCGGCGACAGATTTCTGCGTGAGGTTTCCCGCGACCTGCCCGGGGAAGGCGGTGCCCATGTTGTTCCCGGAGCTGATGAAGGCGTTTGACCCCGCAGCTGGATCACGGAACGAGGCGGGCCTCGGACTTGCGGGATGTTCGCCCATCATGCAGTCTTGGTCTGTTGGATGTGCAAGTGGCTCCGAAACCTGAACCTGTTGCGCGGACAGACGGCACGACGACCGTTTCGCGGGATCAGGTGGGGTCAGCATGGGGCAGGAGCGCAGGTTCGAGCGGACGATCGGTATCGATTACTCGGGTGCCGAGACAGCCGAGGCCAGCCTGAAAGGACTGCGCGTATATCAGACCGTCGGCGACGCCCCGCCAGAGGAAGTCCTGCCGCCCGCTGGACCCAAGAAGTACTGGACGCGCCGCGGCATAGCGGAATGGCTGGTCGGAACGCTCGATGGCCAGGTGCCGACTGTTGTCGGCATAGATCACGGTTTCTCGTTTCCGATGCGCTACTTCGAGCGACACGGCCTGCCGCCCGACTGGCCCGCTTTCCTGGATGACTTCTGTGCCCATTGGCCGACCGACGGCAAACACACCTATGTCGACTTCGTGCGCGACGGCTCCGTCGGTAACGGCGCGGCCAGATGGGGTGAGCGGCACTGGCGCCGCCTGACGGAAGAAGCCACCGGGTCGGCGAAATCCGTCTTTCATTTCGATGTGCAGGGCTCGGTCGCGAAATCGACCCACGCCGGAATACCTTGGCTGCGATACATCCGACGCGCGCGGCCCGAGCTGCACTTCTGGCCCTTCGACGGATGGAACCCCGCTTCGGGGACGTCAGTGATCACCGAGGCCTATCCGCGCCTATGGAGCGCCGCCTACCCCCAAGACGACCGAACTGCCGATCAGCATGACGCCTATTCAATCGCTCGATGGCTTCAAGACGCCAGCATCACCGGGGAGATCGAAAAGGCCTTCGCTGCGCCCAAGCCTGAAAGCGTTGCGATGACGGGACAGGTGGAAGGGTGGATCCTCGGCTGTAGCTGGCCTCCGGTCACGAAGCAGCGGGGGAGGATGACGTCAACCAAGGCGCAGGCATCGACGACAATACCAGGCTATATCAACCGGAACCGTCAGGAGGTGGTTTCCAGGACAGGGCTGCAGGGCAACGACCACAATCAGGTCGTCTATCTGCTGAGGTGCCACGCCTGCGGAGCACGATATGGCGCCAACGGCACGGACATCTTCCAACGACGATGCCCAGAATGCGACGGCGGGCGGCCAGGGCTCGGGTTGGGATAAATGCGCGGCAGACGGCACGCTTCAGAAAGTTGGAAGGATACGCTGCTCTGGACCTTCGTGAACGGCCCCTGAGCGGACGTTCGTTTCTTGGCCGAACGCTACGTGCGGCTTCACCAGACCCGCCATTTATCTACCGTGCAGCATTTTTGGAGGGGAAGGCTGTCAGGGATCCAATAACTCCGAAATCATATCAAGCAAACTTTGCGCGACCGGATGTTCCTCCGTCGATCGTCCAATTGCATCTCTTAGCCCCACAGACCTCCCCAGCCCATGGGTTGGCAAGACGTGAACGCAACCTGTTTGGACAGCGTCTAGATATTCTTTTCCCTTGATAGCATTCTTGGAAAAGCCTCCTATCGTCGCCCATCGGGCTATCGGGTTTCGCCCTGCTATCTTTGGTAACTGAGAGATGGCAGCTTGGTATGCAGCCGAGAAGTCTGCCATAACATCCTGTTCATTAAACTGCGCCAACGCCCAACCCTCTATTTCTTGCGCAATTTCCACCGAAACCCCCAATGACCTCGCAATGTGATCTACGTCCAAGAATTGACTCTCGATGTCTGACCCACTTGGAACCCAGTAAGGGATTTGGCAGGTATCATGTCCGAAACCCCCGGCCAGGTGTGAGCCCCGCGCGGAAGGCGCGGGGATCTCAGTCCTTCA
This sequence comes from Paragemmobacter kunshanensis, assembly GCF_011059185.1. Classification (GTDB taxonomy): domain Bacteria; phylum Pseudomonadota; class Alphaproteobacteria; order Rhodobacterales; family Rhodobacteraceae; genus Paragemmobacter; species Paragemmobacter kunshanensis. The sequence goes on from NZ_JAALFE010000028.1 coordinate 32,277, forward strand.
GGAGGATGCTGACGTGAGCGGCCCTTAGCCGCCGTTGGCCAAGTGAGCTGCTGCCGCAGCGTAGCTTCCCAATACACGCCATTCGAGGCATTGTGCAGCATGGCTTGACTGTTAAAGGTCGGTAACGCGGAAAAAAGAGTCCAACCGGAGCGAAGTAATGTGCCTTGCTGGACCCGACTACCGCCTTGGGGATCAACATCCTGAGATCGCAATTATGGGTGCCTGCCCCGGAGCACAAGAAGAAGAACAAGGCAGGCCTTTCATCGGGGATGCAGGGACACACCTTGCTGCGATGGTTCGGATCATCAACGCTATAAGCCCTGCTAAGTTCCCCTCGGAGGACCGTGATGACTATACCTTGCTCAACGCACACCCACTGCCGCGCTATAAGCCGATATACATCGGGCAGCCGACAGAGTTTCATCCGTGATGACCCCGTGGGAATCCCGCACCCAGTTGATCTTGATGTCGGGGTGGTCCTTGTTGAAGGCGGCGGCATAGCGCTCGAGCAATTCGGCCTCGAAGGCGGTATAGACGGTCAGTTCGGTTTCGGCGCGCGCGCCAAGTGCCATCAGCGAGAGAATGGCCGATGTGAGAAGCAAAGTCTTCGCGGTCATGATGCAGTTTCCCCGTTGGTCTGGTGTTTGACGTATGTCCGGCAAGCCCGTCGCAGACGGGATGACGAGGGTCCGATTTCTGCGCTGCGCTGCACGGCGACCGGCGATCGGGTTTCCCTGAATGAAAGGGGACGGCAGACCGAACAATAAGTAAAATCTATTATTTTTATACAATCATCGATCCAGTCGATGGTTGTGAAAGTCAGGCCAGCGCCAACAGGATTACCCCTGTTGCAACCACGGCAGCGGCCAGAAGCCGCCCTCCGATCGGGCGTTCCTTGAACAGAAGAATTCCGATCCCGGCCGCAAAGACGACGCTGGACTCCCGCACCGCGGATACCGCGCCAAGCGGCGCTATCGTTTTGACATATAATACAATTCCATAGGCAGCCACCGCCGCGACACCGCCTGCCGCGCCCAGAATGAGGACCCTTCGTTCAAACCGCAGCCCGCTGCGGTGCCGCCTCAGGGCAATGGCCAGGGGCACCGGAAACTCCAGCAGGAACAGCCAGCCCATATAGCCAAAGACACTCTCGGAATGGCGCACCCCGATGCCATCGGCCACCGAATAGGCAGCAATGAGCAATCCAAGGCAGATTGAGAAGGCCACCGTCTGCGCAGGGGCCTGCGCAGCCCCCCGTTGCAGCGCCAGAAGGCCTACGCCACCGCAGACACATGCCAGCCCCAGCCAGCCCTGCGGCGTCAGCGATTCCCCGATCAATACCGCCGCAGACAAGGCGACCAGCGCAGGTGCCATCCCACGCGAGATCGGATAGACTTGGCTCAGATCTCCGTGGCGGTATGCTCGGAAGAGCAGGACGTAGTATCCGTAGTGCAAGCTGGCCGAAGTCGCGATGGCAGGCCAGCTCGCCATCGCGGGCGCAGGCGATATTGCGATCAGCCCAAGACCCAGCAATGCATGCGCTGCCGAAACCGCAGCCAGCACCCCGGCGCGGTCGTCCACGGCCTTGACCAGCGCGTTCCAGCCCGCATGCAAAAGCGCGGCGAACAGCACGAGAAGCAGGGCGGTCAGGCTCATGGTCGACATCCTTGGGTCAGAAAACGGAAAAAGGCGGGCCCTGGCGAAGGCCCGCCGCTGTTTGCATGACAACGCGCCGTCAGGTCCAAGGCAGCGAGAAGGTCTTGATGTTGGTGAAGCTCTTCATCGCCTCGATGACGCCTTCCTTGTAGCCGTTACCGCTGTCCTTGATCCCGCCAAAGGGCGACATCTCGATCCGGTAACCCGGCACCTCCCAGATGTTCACCGTGCCGACGACAAGGCCCTTGATCCGACATTCCCCAAGTGGCCTGCCGCTTGACTTCAAGATCGCCTGATTTTGCTCGCTGGGCAAGCGTTTTTCGCCCCGAGCGGTGTCTGTCGTCGCGCAAACGGCCGAAGTCGGGTGGATCAAGCCTCGAACCCGCAGCATTCTGG
>NZ_JAALFE010000029.1 GCF_011059185.1 Paragemmobacter kunshanensis
GCCGTCAACGCCATGATTTATATGCGAAATATCACGATTACGACAGCGAAATCAGCGACTTACTTGGAGAATGTGGGATGAAGAGGGTCCGGATTCCGTCGGGGCCAGATGGCAAGAAGTTCTTCAATGCGGTCAGTTTCCACGGCATGAGTAATAGTTCAACTTCGGTCGAGAATCAACTTGTGAACATTTGGACGGCCTTGGAAACAATTACTCCAGAGTCCTATTCTGGAAGCACCATCTCAAATGTTACACAGGGAGTTTTGCCATTCATTGGTCTAAACTATATGGCCAGGCTAACTCGTTGCCTTTTAGGAGATGTGCTGCGATGGAATCGCAAGTTTGCCTTTAAGTCAATCAAGTCAGCGGCTTGTGGAGACGGAGACAACCTTCTGCAGCAGTTTTATTGTCTTTTGACTTTGGATGCCAACGAACCTCTGGTGGAGGTGCTGTTCGCCGAGATGAAGGACTTCCATCTATTGCGCCACAGAACTTTTTCATTTCTCAAAACGCTCAGATCCCGAGCGAAGACACTTAAGGCGATCGAAGATCATGAACGTAGGGTAAGTTGGCAGATTCATCGAATTTACCGCACTCGAAATCTAATCGTTCACCGAGGACAAGTGCCGAGCTATACAAAAACATTAGTTGTGAACGCACATGATTATTTCGATCAAGTTTTTGAATTAACCTGCGCGCTCGGTGGCGGCGACCAGCATTACGATACCTACGAGGATATTTTCCGATATATGGAAATGCGTTACAGTAAGTACAAGGAAGACCTTTCAGTTAGCGAGGCTATCACGGCAACTGATGCCCGAGTTGTTCTCTGGACTCCACCTCAAGACATCGATCGAAAAATCATCCTACCCACTTGAAAGTCAGCCCGCAAATTTGAGGATGTCCTTGACACTGCTACTTCATTTATATTTGCGAGGCTAGACGATCACGGTTCAAGTGATCGTCAAAAATACATATTGGACGGACTAATAATATATAAATTACGTTCTTGAAGAATTTTTCGGCGCTCTTGGCATTGCAGCGCCGGATGCGCTGTTCTGAACAGCGCCTATCAGGTTTAGAATGTTATATGACTAGCTAATTGCGCCAACGTGTGTCCGCTTTCCGCCCAATGCAGGCTCATGACATGGCGCGGCTGGGGAAGGGGAGTTTGCCGCAGGATCGCGATGGGCTTTTTTCGATGGGCCACCGGAAGGGCTGTGTCCTGCCAGTGGGAGGAGGCGGGGGTTTTCCGGTTGTGCGGGGGGCGGCAAGGCACGGGCGGGGCTGTCTCTGGTGGGTTGATATGGAAAAGGCCGGCCCCGTGGGGGCCGGCCTGATGGGCGTTGGTTCGGGGGATCAGCTGTCGCCGCCGTTGCCGCTGTCACCGCCGTTGGAGTTGCCGCCGTTGCTGTCGCCCCCGTTGCTGTCGCCGCCATTGGAGTTGCCGCCGTTGCTGTCGCGGCCATTGCCGCCGCGATCGCGGCTGTCGCCGCCATTGCCGCGCAGGAGGCGGAGGAGATCGCCTTCGACCTGTGCGAGGTCGAGGAAGACCGGCTGGGCGTCGGTGCCGGCCGGGGCCGTGACGGGCGCGGTGAGCGCAGCCGGGGCGGGCAGGGCGAGGCCCGCTGCCTGGGCGCCAAGCGGGGCGAGGGCGAGGATGGCGGCGGCGGTCGTGGTGATCGTCTTCATGTCTGTCTCCTTGCTGTCGGGCCGTCTGGCCGTTTCGTACAGGGACAACGCGGGGGGCGGGAGGCTATTCCCGCCCCGTGGCGGGATCACGCAGCCGTGATCGGCGGGGGCGCGATCATTCCGCCCAGCCGCGCGCGATGAGGGCGGCCTCTTCCTCGGGCGAGAGGGCGAGGCCCGCGCCGCGCCGGTCGAGATAGGCGGAGAAATCCTGCAGGGCCGTGCCTTCGGCGGCGGCGAAGCCCGGTTCGGTGGTGCTGTCCCCGGGCAGGGTTTCGGCGAGGACCATCTCGATTTGCCAGCCCCCCTGGGGCAGGCGGCAGGCGAGGGCCAGGTCGATGCGGCGGGCGGCGCGGTCGAGGGATTCCACCTCGCGGCAGTGGCCGGTGGCGGTGGGCAGGGTGGAGAGGATCACGGCTTCCGGCCCCGAGGTGGTGGCCAGGGTCGCGCCGGAGGGCAGGCCTTCCAGCGCGGTGGCGAGCGGGCTGGCCGCATCGAGCGGCCCCACGGCAAGGGTGGCGGGGGGCGCGGGCTGGACAAGGTAGAGCGCAAGGGCCAGCCCGGCGGCAAGGCCTAGGCCGCCCGCCAGGGCGGGGCGAAGGCGGCCCCGCGCGGGCGGGAAGGGCAGGATTGCCGCCGAGGGGGCGGGTTCGGCCAGCAGGGCCTGGATCGCGGGCGGCACGGGTTCGGAAAGGGGTGCGGCAAAGGCGCGGGCCAATGCGGCATTGGCCGCGAAGAGATCGTCGACATAGGCCTGATCGGCGGGGTGATCGGCCAGATGCATCACCACGGCGGCGGAATCTTCGGGGGAAAGTTCGCCATCCACGAAGGCGGCGAGGCGGGCGCGGTCCATTGCTTTGGGGGCGGTCATTGACGGGGTCCTTGCGAGAGGCCAAGCTTGGGCAGGAGCGCCTCACGGGCGCGGGAGAGGCGGCTCATCACGGTGCCGACGGGGATGTCGAGGGTTTCGGCGGCCTCGCGGTAGCTGAGGCCTTCGATCGCGACGAGGGCGAGGACGGCGCGCTGCGGCTCGGGCAGGGTGGCCATGGCGGCGCGGGTGCGGGCCAGCATCATGCGGTCTTCCGGCAGGCTGGCGGCCTTGCCTTCGTCGCTGAGATCGACATCGGCGGGGTCGATGGCGGGGCCGTGCCGCATGTGGCGGCGGCGGTCGTCGATCCAGAGGGTCTGGATGATGCGATACATCCAGCTGTCCATCCTTGTGCCGGGCTGGAACTGGGCGGCGTTGCGCAGCGCCTTTTCGCAGGCGGCCTGCACCAGATCGTCGCCGTCCTGGCGGTTGCCCGTGAGGCCATAGGCGAAGCGGCGCAGGCGGGGGACGAGTGCGACGAGGTCTTGTCGGAACAGGTCTGCCATCGGGGCTCTTTCCAATTGGGGGTGATCCGGCAGGACAACGCGGCGGGGCGGATTTCATTCCGCCGCCCGCCGCGAAATCCGCGAATCGGTCGCCCATGCGCCCGGCCCATGCTGGCCCGGAGGGCGGGGCAGGGAAAGGGGTGGCGGCGGCGGGTTTCCTACAAAAATAATCAGCTTTACATTTCCAAGCAAAACACTAGGGTAATCCCGGCCGGGCTGTCCGGCATCCTGACACCGTGATCCCTGCCTGCCTTCCGTGATGACCGACAAGCCCGAGACCCAGACCGATATCCCCGTGCATGACGTGCTGGCCCTGACGGGCGGCGGCAGCCTTGCGCGCCTGATTCATCAGGGCGAGGTCTATGTCCTGCGCATCACCCGGCTGGGCAAGCTGATCCTGACCAAGTGAGGCGCGCGTGATCGTCTGTCATTGCACCGGAATATCGGATCACGACATCCGCGCCGCGGTGGACTGGATGCGGCGGGCCGATCCCGAGACGATCATCACGCCCGGCAAGATCTATCACGCGCTGGGGCATCGCGCCGATTGTGGCGGATGCATGCCGCTCTTTCTTGACACGATGCGAATGTGTGCCAGCCTTGAGGTACCCACGACACCGCCGGCCATTGGCGCGGTGTCCAGGCAGGCGATACCAATCCTCAGGCAAGGACGGCACCATGAAGGGCGATCCCAAGGTAATTGAATTTCTCAACGCGGCGTTGCGGTCGGAACTGACGGCGGTCAGCCAGTACTGGCTGCATTTCCGGCTGCAGGAGGATTGGGGGTTCGGCCATCTGGCCGCGAAATCGCGGGCGGAGAGCATCGAGGAGATGCACCATGCCGACAAGCTGATCGCGCGGATCATCTTTCTGGAGGGCCATCCGAACCTGCAGAAGCTGGACCCGCTGCGCATCGGGCAGACCCTGCGCGAGACGCTGGAGGCGGATCTGGCCGCCGAGCATGAGGCGCGCAGCCTGTATATCGAGGCGCGGCGGCATTGCGACAGCGTGGGCGATTTCGTGACCCGCGCGCTGTTTGACGAGCTGATCGCGGATGAGGAGGGGCATATCGACTTCCTGGAAACGCAGTTGGGCCTGTTCGACCGGCTGGGCGAAGAGAAATACGGAATGCTGAACGCAAAGCCTGCGGATCAGGCGGAATAGGGCTGCGGCCGGGGTTTCGCGGGGTCCTGCGGGTTCCCTCGATGACCTTCGATTGATGGATGGGGGCGGGCGCTGGTCAAGGCGGCCGCCTTTTCCTATGGTCCGGCGCGGGAATGCGGGGGCGGCGATGGTGGAACGGCGGCGGGTATTGGTGACGGGGGCAGGCGCGCCGGGGGGGATCGGCCTTGCCTGCGCGCGGGCGCTGGCGCGGGGGGGCGACCGGGTGGCGATCTGCGCCACGACGGGGCGCATCCATGCGCGGGCGGCGGAACTGATCGCCGAGGGGCTGGAGGTGACGGCCCATGTCGCGGATCTGACGGAACCCGATCAGGTGGCGCGGCTTTTCGATGCGGTGGGGCCGGTCGATGTCCTGGTGAACAATGCGGGGATGGGATCGGTGGGGGCACCGGCGGCGCAGGTGTCGTTCCTGGATCTGGACCCGGATCAGTGGCGGCGGGCGATGGATGCCTCGCTCACCACGGCGGTGCTGGTGACGCGGGCCTTCCTGCCGGGGATGGTGGCGCGGGGGCGGGGCCGGGTGGTGATGATGGCCAGTGTGACGGGCCCCTATGTCTCGAATCCCGGGGAGGCCGCCTATTCGGCGGCCAAGGCGGGGATGGTGGGGCTGACCCATGCGCTGGCGCTGGAGGTGGCGGCGCGGGGGGTGACGGTGAATGCCGTGGCGCCGGGCTGGGTGGCGACCGAGGCCTCGACCCCGGAAGAGCTTTTGGCGGCGCGGGCGACGCCGCCGGGGCGGGCGGGCACGCCCGATGAGGTGGCGGCGGTGGTGGGGTTTCTTGCCTCGGACGCGGCATCCTATGTGAACGGGGCGGTGATCGTGGTGGATGGCGGCAATATCCTGCAGGAGCGCAAGGCATGACGCCGGGCGCGCGGGCGGCGGCGGCGATCGCGGTGCTGGAGCGGGTGCTGGCGGGGCAGGCGGCAGAGGTTGCGTTGGTGCAGTGGGGGCGGGCGAGCCGCTTTGCCGGATCGGGGGATCGGGCCATGGTGCGCGACATCGTCTTTGCGGCGCTGCGCTGCCGGGCGTCCTTTGCGGCGCTGGGGGCTGGGCTGACGGGGCGGGGCCTTGTGCTGGGCTGGGCGCGGGCGACGGGGCAGGAGGCGCTGTTTGATGGCGCGGGCCATGCCCCCGCGCCGCCCGGGCCAACAGAGGCGGGGGCCGCGCCCGAGGGCGCGGCGGCGCTGGATTGCCCCGACTGGCTGGAGCCATTGCTGCGGGCGTCTCTGGGGGCGGATTTCGCGCCGGTGATGCAGGCGCTGCAGCGGCGCGCGCCGGTCTTTCTGCGGGTGAACTTGGCGCGGGTGACGCGGGAGGCGGCGCAGGCGGAACTGGCGGCGGAGGGGGTGGAGACGGTGGCGCATGGGCTGGCGGCCTCGGCGCTGGAGGTGGTTTCGGGCGCGCGGAAGGTGCAGGCGACGGCGGCCTATCGCGAGGGGCGGGTGGAATTGCAGGATGCCGCGAGCCAGGCGGTGGTGGAGATGCTGCCCCTGGCCGATGGCATGGCGGTGCTGGATCTGTGCGCGGGCGGCGGGGGCAAGACGCTGGCCATGGCGGGGCGGGCGCGGCTGCGGCTGGTCGCGCATGATGCCGAGCCGCGGCGCATGGCGGATCTGCCCGCGCGGGCGGGCCGGGCCGGGGTGGCGGTGCAGCGGACGGACCGGCCCGAGCGGGCGGGGCCCTATGACCTGGTGCTGGCGGATGTGCCCTGTTCCGGTTCGGGCAGCTGGCGGCGCGATCCGGAGGGGAAATGGGCGCTGACGGCAGAGCGGTTGGCTGCCCTGCGGGAGGTGCAGGCCGGGATCATGGACCGTGCGGCCGGGATGCTGGGGCCGGGTGGCGTGCTGGGCTATGCGACCTGTTCGCTGCTTGAGGCGGAGAACGGCGCGCAGGTTGCGGCCTTTCTGGAGCGCCATCCGGGCTGGCGGCTGGAGGCGGCGCGGCGCTTTACCCCGCTGGAGGGGGGCGACGGGTTTTTCGGCGCGATCCTGCGCCGCGGCGAGGGGCGTTAGCGATCTGTTAACGTTTTCAGCGCCATACTGGCGGGCATGGAAGACAGGACTCCTCGCCGTGGTGGAATTCTGACCGGCCTGCCCCTGGGGCAGGGGGGCGGGGAGATCTGGCTGCGGCTGGCGCTGGCGGCCGGAATCGCGGTGGCGATCGCGGGGCTTCTGTTGCGGCTGCCATCGGGGATCATGATCGCGGGGCTGTTGCTGGGGCTGGGCATGGCGGCCCTGGTCAGCCTGCAGGATCTGGCCCGGTTGCGCCGGCAGGCCGGCGCGGCGGCTGCGGCCTCCGGGGCCGTGGCCGGGGAGGCGGAGGGGGATCTGTTCGAAAGCCTGGCCGTGCCGCTGTTGCAATTCGACGCGGCGGGCGGGCTGATCCGGGCCAATGCCACGGCGCGGGCGCTCTTGGATCTGGCGCCGGGGGATCTGCCGGAACCGGCGGGGATCTTTGTCGATCTGGGGCGGCCGATCCGCGACTGGATCGTGGATGTGGCGCAGGGGCGGCTGCCGGGCGGGGCCGAGATGGCGGGATTGCGGGGCCGCAGCCGGGGCGAGGAGGCGGAGCGCTTCCTGCAGGTGACGCTGCGGCCTGACGGGGCTGGCGGGGCGCTGGCCATCCTGCAGGACACCACGACGATCAAGCGGATGGAGGCGCAGTTCGCCCAGGGCCAGAAGATGCAGGCCATCGGCCAGCTTGCGGGCGGGATCGCGCATGATTTCAACAATCTGCTGACGGCCATTTCGGGCCATTGCGACCTGCTGCTGCTGGGCCGGTCGGCCGATGATCCCGATCATGGCGACCTGCTGCAGATCAGGCAGAATGCGAATCGGGCGGCGGCGCTGGTGGCGCAGCTTCTGGCCTTTTCGCGCAAGCAGACGCTGAAGCCCGAGCGGCTGGATCTGGCCGAGACGCTGGCCGATCTGACGCATCTGCTCAACCGTCTGCTGGGCGAGAAGGTGGGGCTCGACCTGCTGCATGCCCGCGCGCCGGTGGCGATCCGGGCGGATCGGCGGCAGCTGGAACAGGTGATGGTGAACCTGGTCGTGAATGCCCGCGATGCCATGCCCGAGGGCGGTGTCGTGCAGATCGAGACACGGCTGGAGCGGCTGGAGCGCGAGGTGATCCGCGACCGCGCGATCCTGCCGCGGGGCGAGCATGTGGTGATCGCGGTGCGCGATACGGGCTGCGGGATCGGGCCGGAGCATATGGGCAAGATATTCGAGCCTTTCTACACCACGAAGCGGATCGGCGAAGGCACCGGGCTGGGCCTGTCGACGGCCTATGGCATCGTGAAGCAGTCGGGCGGGTTCATCTTCGTCTCCTCGACCCCGGGCGAGGGGACGGAGTTCGAGCTGTGGTTTCCGCAGTGCAGCGATCTGCCTGCGGAGCCGGTGGCGGCACCCGCGGCGCGCCGGGGGGCGCGGCGCAGCGATGCGGTGGTCCTGCTGGTGGAGGATGAGGTGCCGGTGCGCACCTTTGCCGCGCGCGCGCTGCGCCTGCGCGGGCTTTCGGTGCTGGAGGCCGCCAATGCCGAGGCGGCGCTGGCGCTGCTGGAGGATGCGGCGCTGCATGTGGATGTCTTTGTGACGGATGTGGTGATGCCGGGCCTGGACGGGCCGGGCTGGGTGCGGCAGGCGCTGGAACGGCGGCCGGGCGTGCGGACGGTGTTCATCTCGGGCTATGCCGAGGAATCGCTGTCGGACGATCAGGCGCGCATCCCGAATTCGGTTTTCCTGCCCAAGCCCTTTTCGCTGACGGAACTGACCGAGACGGTGCAGGCGCAACTGGCGGCCTGAACGTCAGGCGGGCCTGCGCATCAGCCGGGACAAGGGGGATCGGGCGGGAAATGGGAAAGTGCCGGCCGGGGCCTCTGGCGGGTATGGGTGCAGGGGGCAGGGCTTGATGGTGCCTGCCAGGCAGGGACAGGGCTCGATGCCGCCTGCGGGGCAGGGGGCGCAGAGCGGCCAGGCCCCGCGCCCGCCGTCAGGGGGCCAGGGGGCGGAGGGTTTCGTAGAGCGCGAAGTCGCGGGCGGCGGCCTTGCGCAGGCGGGCCTCGGTCGCGGGGGCAAGGTCCATCGGCGCGGCGGGCGAGACGTTCAGGCGCGGCAGGATGATCTCGCAATCCAGCCGGTCTTCGAGGAAATGGACGAAGGTTTCGATCTCTTCATAGCGGAAGAGGTGATCGAGGCCCTTCTCGGCCTTGGGCTGCAGGAAGCGGGCCTGCGAGCCGACGGCGGCGAATTCCGGCTGGGGATCGTCGCACCAGGCGTTCACGAAGGCGTCGAAGGTCATGCCCTGGGTGGATTTCGCCGGATCGGTGACATCGTCGCGCTGGCGGTAGCGGAACCAGGATCCCAGCCAATCGCGCGGTTCGCGCATCAGGGCCACCACGGTGAAGGGCTGCCCCGAAGTCACCTCGAGATAGGGGCCGATGAAGCGGTGGAAGCGCTGGACGGGCGTGTGTTTCAGCACCGGGGGGCGCTGGATCGACATGGTGGCCATCGATTCGAGCGCGGCCTCGATCGCGGTGGAGCCCGTCTTTGGCGTGGCCAGGATGGCCAGTCGTTGTTCCCAGAATACCAGCATGACACGTCCTGCAGCGCCGGGCGCGGCCTCTGCGCGCCCCCCCTTCCGCGCCTTCTACACAAGGTCGCCGCAATAGGCGAGGGGCAGCCGCAGGCACCGGGCCGCGTAAACCGGGCCTTAACCTTTGCCGCGCAGGATGGGGATGTTCGAATTTGGTTGAAATGTTCCCTATTTGTGCTCATAAGGATGAGAACACTTGGGGAACAAGCGCAGCAATTGCCGCCCGGTCGCGGCTGTGAAATAAGGAGACGGACATGGCGGTGGCGAACCTCCTCGATTTGAACGGGAAGCGCGAAATGGACAAGGCAAAGGCGCTGGAAAGCGCGCTGGCACAGATCGAACGGCAGTTCGGCAAGGGATCCATCATGAAGCTGGGCAAGGACAGCCCGGTGATGGAGATCGAGGCCACGTCGACGGGTTCGCTGGGCCTTGATATCGCGCTGGGGATCGGGGGGCTGCCCAAGGGGCGGATCATCGAGATCTTCGGGCCGGAATCCTCGGGCAAGACGACGCTGACGCTGCATGTGGTGGCGGAAGAGCAGAAGAAGGGCGGGGTCTGCGCCTTTGTCGATGCCGAACATGCGCTGGACCCGCAATATGCCAAGAAGCTGGGCGTCAATCTGGACGAGCTGCTGATCAGCCAGCCGGATACGGGCGAACAGGCGCTGGAGATCGTGGATACGCTGGTGCGGTCGGGCGCGGTGAGCCTGATCGTCGTCGATTCGGTGGCGGCGCTGACGCCCAAGGCCGAGATCGAGGGTGACATGGGCGACATGCAGATGGGCAGCCAGGCCCGGCTGATGAGCCAGGCGATGCGCAAGCTGACGGCCAGCATCGGGCGCAGCAACTGCATGGTGATCTTCATCAACCAGATCCGCATGAAGATCGGCGTGATGTTCGGCAGCCCCGAGACGACGACGGGCGGCAATGCGCTGAAATTCTACGCCAGCGTAAGGCTGGACATCCGCCGGATCGGTTCGATCAAGGACAAGGATGAGGTGGTGGGCAATTCGACCCGGGTGAAGGTGGTGAAGAACAAGGTCTCGCCCCCGTTCCGCGAGGTGGAATTCGACATCATGTATGGCGAGGGCATCTCGAAACTGGGCGAGTTGATCGACATCGGCGTGAAGGCGGGTGTCGTGGAGAAATCGGGCGCCTGGTATTCCTATGGCGACGAGCGGATCGGGCAGGGGCGTGAGAATGCCAAGCAGTTCCTGCGCCAGAACCCCGCCCTTGCCGCCGAGATCGAGGACAAGATCCGCGCGGCCAACGGGCTGGATTTCACCGCGCCGGGCGGCGCGGATGAGGCGGATGTGCTGGACATGTGACGCGGGCGACCTTCGGGGCGCGCACGAAAGGGGCCGGAACCGCAGGGTTCCGGCCTTTTTTCGTGCCGGGGGCGGGGGCGGGTGGATGGCGGCTGTGGACAGGGGCGGATTGCAGGGCTAATTGGGGTTCCGAACCGGTTTTCCGCCTTTCCGAAAGGGCCCCTGCAGCATGGCGTCGCTGAACGATATCCGCTCTACCTTCCTTGATTTCTTTGCGCGCAACGGGCATCGCGTCGTCGACTCCTCGCCCCTGGTGCCGCGCAACGACCCGACGCTGATGTTCGCCAATTCCGGCATGGTGCAGTTCAAGAACTGTTTCACCGGGGTGGAGACGCGGGATTACAAGCGGGCGACGACGGCGCAGAAATGCGTGCGGGCGGGTGGCAAGCACAATGACCTGGACAATGTGGGCTATACCGCGCGGCATCATACGTTCTTTGAGATGCTGGGGAATTTCAGCTTTGGCGATTACTTCAAGGCCGAGGCGATCGCCTTTTCCTGGGAATTGCTGACGAAGGATTTCGGGATCGACCCCAAGAAGCTGTGCGTCACGGTTTACCATACCGACGACGAGGCCGCGGGGATCTGGAAGAAGGTGGCGGGGCTGGAGGATCACCGGATCATCCGCATCCCCACGGATGACAATTTCTGGCGCATGGGGCCGACGGGGCCCTGCGGGCCCTGCACGGAGATCTTTTACGACCACGGCGACCATATCTGGGGCGGCCCTCCGGGTTCTGCGGATGAGGATGGCGACCGGTTCATCGAGATCTGGAACAACGTCTTCATGCAGAACGAGCAGTTCGCCGATGGCACGATGCGCCCGCTGGACATGCAATCCATCGACACGGGCATGGGGCTGGAGCGGATCGGGGCGCTGCTGCAGGGCAAGCATGACAATTACGACACCGATCTGATGCGGTCGCTGATCGAGGCATCCGCCCATGCGACAAGCCAGGATCCCGACGGGCCGGGCAAGACGAGCCATCGGGTGATCGCGGATCACCTGCGGTCGGTTTCGTTCCTGATTGCCGATGGCGTGATGCCGTCGAACGAGGGGCGGGGTTACGTGCTGCGCCGGATCATGCGGCGCGCGATGCGGCATGCGCATATGCTGGGCGCGCAGGATCCGGTGATGCACAAGCTGGTGCCCGCGCTGGTGCGCCAGATGGGCGGGGCCTATCCGGAACTGGGCCGGGCGCAGGCCTTGATCGAGGAAACGCTGCGGCTGGAGGAGACGAAGTTCAAGCAGACGCTGGACCGGGGGCTGAAGCTGCTGGATGAGGAACTGGGGCGGCTGCCCGAGGGGGCGGAGCTGCCCGGGGGCGCGGCGTTCAAGCTTTATGATACTTACGGCTTCCCGCTGGACCTGACGCAGGATGCGCTGCGCGAGAAGGGCCGGGCGGTGGATGTGCAGGGCTTCGAGGCGGCGATGGCCGAGCAGCGCGCCAAGGCGCGGGCGGCCTGGGCCGGGACGGGCGAGGCGAAGGATGCCAGGATCTGGTTCGAACTGGCCGAAGCCGACGGGGTGACGGAATTCCTGGGCTATGACACGGAAACCGCCGAGGGCGTGATCACCGCGCTGGTGCGGGACGGGGCGGGGATCGGATCGGCGGAAGCGGGCAGCACGGTGCAGATCGTGGTGAACCAGACGCCCTTCTACGGGGAATCGGGCGGGCAGGTGGGCGATGCGGGGTATATCCGCACGGCGACGGGTCTGGCCCATGTGACCGACACGAAGAAGGCGGCGGGGGTGTTCCTGCATGTCGCGCGGATCGTGGAGGGCACGGTGATCAAGGGCCAGCCCGCCAAGCTGGAGGTGGAGCATCGCCGCCGCGCGGCGATCCGCGCGAACCATTCCGCGACGCATCTGCTGCATGAGGCGCTGCGGCGCGCGCTGGGGGAGCATGTGGCGCAGAAGGGATCGCTCAATGCGCCGGACCGTCTGAGGTTCGACTTCAGCCATTCGGCGGCCTTGTCGGGGGCGGAACTGGCGCAGGTGGAGGCCGAGGTGAATGACTTCGTCCGCCAGAACAGCCCGGTCGAGACGCGGATCATGACGCCGGATGACGCGCGGGCCCTGGGGGCGCAGGCGCTGTTCGGCGAGAAATACGGCGAGGAAGTGCGCGTCGTGTCGATGGGCGTGCTGGACGGATCGGGCAAGGGGACCGAGGGCAAGACCTATAGCCTTGAGCTTTGCGGCGGCACGCATGTGGCGCGGACGGGGGATATCGGGGCCTTCGTGCTGCTGGGGGATTCGGCGTCATCCGCCGGGGTGCGGCGGATCGAGGCGCTGACGGGTGCGGCGGCGCTGGAGCATCTGCGCGCGCAGGATGCGCGGCTGGCGGATGTGGCATCGGTGCTGAAGGCGCCGGTGGGCGAGGTGGTGGAGCGTGTGAAGGCGCTGGCCGAGGAGCGCCGCGCGCTGCAGAACGAGGTGGCGCAGCTGCGGCGCGAGCTGGCGATGGGCGGCGGGGCCAAGGGCGGCCCCGAGGCGAAGGATGTGGGGGGCGTGAAGTTCCTGGCGCAGGTGCTTTCTGGCGTGTCGGGCAAGGACCTGCCCGCGCTGATCGACGAGATGAAGGCGCGGCTGGGGTCCGGCGCGGTGCTGTTGATCGCGGATACCGGGGCGAAGCCTGCGGTGGCGGCGGGCGTGACGGCGGATCTGACGGGGCGGCTCTCTGCCGTGACGCTGGTGAAGGCGGCGGCCGAGGCGATGGGTGGCAAGGGCGGCGGTGGCCGGCCCGACATGGCGCAGGCGGGCGGTGCGGATATCGCGCTGGCCGAGGCGGCGATTGCAGCGGCGGAAGCCGCGATCGGGGCCAATTCTAATCTTAAGGATCTTCTGTGATGGCGACTGCGCTTTGGATCGCCCATGTCCATGTGACCGACGCCGAGGCCTATGGCCGCTATGCCAAGGAGGCGGGGCCTGCCATCGCCGCCCATGGCGGCGTGTTCCTTGCCCGCGGCGGGCGCTATGTGCAGCTTGAGGGCAATGACCGCGCGCGCAATGTGGTGGCGCGGTTCCCCAGCCTGGAGAAGGCGGTGGAATGCTACAATTCGCCCGCCTATCAGGCGGCGCTGGCCCATGCGAAAGGGGCCAGTGTCCGCGATCTGATGGTGGTCGAGGAAATCGAGTGAAATTGGCGGCAGGTTTTTGCCCCCTGTGGATAAATCGGCCCCTTCGGGGGCCGTTTTCATGGTAGTGTCACGGAAAAGAATCCGAGGACGAGCATGTGTGATTGCCTAGATTTCCGGGGGTGCGTCTGATGTGCCGCTGGGCCGCCTATGTGGGAGCGCCAATCTTTCTGGAAGAGATCGTGAGCCGACCGGGCCATTCGCTGATCCACCAGAGCCATTGCGCCACGCAATGCCATACCGCGATCAATGCCGATGGGTTCGGCCTGGCCTGGTATGGCGACAGGCCGGAGCCGGGGCTTTATCGTGATGTGATGCCGGCCTGGTCTGATCCGAACCTGCGCAGCCTGACGGCGCAGGTGAAATCGGGGCTGTTTCTGGCGCATGTCCGCGCCTCGACCGGGACGGCGACAAGCCGGAACAACTGCCATCCCTTTACCGTGGGGCGGTGGAGTTTCATGCATAATGGCCAGATCGGCGGCTATGAGGCCTTTCGCCGGGATGCCGACATGATGATCCGCGAGGATCTTTATGCCCACCGGAAGGGGGCGACGGACAGCGAGGCGCTGTTCCTGATCGCGCTGGCCGAGGGGCTGGACCATGATCCGCAGGGCGCGCTGGAGCGGGCGGCGGCGCGGGTGATCGCTTTGTCGCGGGCGAAGGGGACGGGGCCGCATCTGCGGCTGACGGCGGCTTTGTCGGATGGCGCGCGGCTTTATGCGGTGCGCTATGCCACCGATGACCATGCGCCGACGCTTTATCATCGCTGGTCGGTGCAGCGGCAGGGGCGGGCGGTGGTGTCCGAGCCGCTGGAAAGCGATGAGGCGGACTGGACCGAGGTTCCTGCCGGATCCTTCTGCATCTTCGAGGGCGCGGAGGTGACCTTGCGCCGGTTCGATCCCCTGGCGCTGAGCCGGGCGGCCTGATCGCCACCCCCGCTTGGCGGATGGTCTGTTGACGTCACCGATGGTGTCGTTAATGGTTGTTTCCTGATCTGGCCCAATTCAGGGGCATGGTAACGAGTGTGGCGATTCCCGAGTGCAAGATGATTTTCTGCCAAGGGAGTTACGTGGCATGGCGGCGCCTTTTCCGGATTGGAACGACCTGCGGGACATCTTGCTGATCAGCGATGCGGGCAGCCTGTCGGGGGCCGCCCGGATTGCCCAGATCAGCCAATCCACGATGTCGCGGCGGCTGGCCGCGATCGAGGCGAACGGGCAGCCGATCTTTCTGCGCGACGAGATGGGGCGGATGACGCCGAATGCGCGGGGGGTGGAACTGGTGGCCGCCGCGCGCGAGATGGCCGCGATCTATGAGCGGATCCGGTCGCGGCTGAACGAGGCCGGGCCGCCGCTGAAGGTGGTGAGTTGCGCGATGCTGGCGCGGCTGTTCCTGTCGCCTGCGCTGCCGGTGTGGCAGGCGCGGTCGGACATGGCGGCGGAACTGGGCGTGCATGACGAGGTCTATGCGCTGGATGAGGACAGTTTCGACGTGATGGTGGCGCCCATGGCCAATGCGCCGGAGCGCAGCACGGGGCAGATGCTGGGCCATTTCCAGATGGGGCTGTTCGCCGCGCCGCAATATGTGGCGGCGCATCGCATCCGGGGGCGGCTGGAGACGCTGGACGGGCAGGGGGTGATCCGGGCGTCGAAGGTGCTGGCGGATATGGATTGCTATCGGTGGCTGGCGCGGCAGGGCGGCAATGTGAGCCTGCTTTCGCCCAATATCCCCACCATGGCCGAGGCCTGCGCGGCGGGGTTGGGCATTGCGCTTTTGCCGCTGGACCTTGCCGGGAACGATCCGCAGTTGTTGCCGCTGGACGGGCCAAAACCCCCGCCCTGCGAGATCTGGGCGGTGGCGGATGCCGCCAAGGCCGCCGATCCGCGCGTGGCGGGATTCATGAAATGGGCGCGCGGACATTTCCGCGCGACCCGGGGCGAGGTGCAGGCAGACGCTTAGGAGGCGCGGGCCTGCCGCTTGCGTTCATGCGGATCGAGGACGCGCTTGCGCAGGCGGATGATCTTGGGCGTGACTTCCACCAGTTCGTCATCGTCGATATAGGCGATGGCCTCTTCAAGGCTGAAGCGGATATGCGGCGTCAGGCGCACCGCCTCATCCGTGCCCGAGGCGCGGACGTTGGTCAGTTTCTTGCCCTTCAGCGGGTTCACCTCGAGATCATTGTCGCGGGAATGTTCGCCGATGATCATGCCCTCATAGACGTTTTCCTGCGGGCCGATGAACATGCGCCCGCGTTCTTCGAGGTTCCAGAGCGCATAGGCGACCGAGACGCCGTTTTCCATGCTGATCAGCACGCCCTGGCGGCGGCCCTGGATCGGGCCCTTGTGGGGCACCCAGCCGTGGAAGATGCGGTTCAGGACGCCCGTGCCGCGCGTGTCGGTCAGGAACTGGCCGTGATAGCCGATCAGCCCGCGCGAGGGGACATGGGCGATGATGCGGGTCTTGCCCGCGCCTGCGGGTTTCATTTCCACAAGGTCGCCCTTGCGTTCGCCGGTCAGCTTGTCGATGACCGCGCCGGAATATTCGTCATCCACATCGACGATGACTTCTTCCACCGGTTCCATCCGCACGCCGTCTTCTTCCTTGAAGATGACGCGGGGGCGGGAGATCGAGAGTTCGAACCCCTCGCGGCGCATGTTTTCGATCAGCACGCCCATCTGAAGTTCGCCACGGCCCGAAACCTCGAACGCCTCGCCGCCGGGGGTATCGGCCACCTTGATGGCGACGTTGACTTCGGATTCCTTCATCAACCGGTCGCGGATCACGCGCGACTGGACCTTTGATCCGTCGCGGCCAGCAAGCGGGCTGTCATTGATGCCGAAGGTGACGGTGATCGTCGGCGGATCAATGGGTTGGGCGGGAAGGGCGGTGTCGATGTCCAGCGCGCAGAGCGTGTCGGCCACGGTGGCCTTGGTCATGCCGGCAAGGGTGACGATGTCGCCTGCGACGGCTTCGTCGATCGCGGTCTGGGTCAGGCCGCGGAAGGCCAGCACCTTGGTCACGCGGAACTGTTCGATCCGGTCGCCGGTGCGCGAGAGGGCCTTGAGCGTTTCGCCCACCTTGAGCCGGCCGGATTCGACGCGGCCCGTCAGGATGCGGCCGATGAAGGGATCGGCGGAAAGCGTGGTGGCCAGCATGCGGAAGGGTTCGGACTGGCGTTCGATCTGTTTCGGTGCGGGGACGTGGCGCACGATCAGATCGAAGAGCGCGGTCAGGTCCTTGCGCGGGCCGTCAAGGCTTTCATCCGCCCAGCCGGCGCGACCCGAGGCATAGAGATAGGGGAAGTCGAGCTGTTCGTCATTCGCGCCGAGATTGGCGAAAAGATCGAAGACCTCGTTCAGGGCGCGGTCGGGTTCGGCATCGGGCTTGTCGACCTTGTTCAGCACGACGATCGGGCGCAGGCCAAGGGCCAGCGCCTTGGAGGTGACGAATTTCGTCTGCGGCATCGGGCCTTCGGCGGCATCGACCAGCAGGACGACTCCGTCCACCATGTTCAGGATGCGTTCGACTTCGCCGCCGAAATCGGCGTGGCCGGGGGTGTCGACGATGTTGATGCGGGTGGTCCCATGTTCGACGGAGGTGCATTTGGCAAGGATGGTGATGCCGCGCTCACGCTCGATGTCGTTGCTGTCCATGGCGCGTTCGGAGACGGCCTGATTGTCGCGGAAGGAGCCGGACTGTTTCAGCAGCTCGTCGACGAGGGTGGTCTTGCCATGGTCGACATGCGCGATGATGGCGATGTTGCGAAGCTCCATCGGGGAGATCTCTTTCAATGCTTTCTGCGGTTGCGAGGGGCCATACAGGGTTTGCGGCCCGTTGGCTAGGGCCATGCGGTCAGGTGGCGATATAGCGGTCGCGGCGGTGGTTGATGGCGATGGTGAGGTTGACGACGGCAGCGCCGAGGAAGGACCAGGCGACGGTCTGCCAGGGCAGGAAGATGAGGGCGGTGGCGAAGAGGGCGGCATCGAAGAGAAGCTGGGTCTGGCCCGCGCGGAAGCCTGTGCGATCCTGCAGGTAGAGGGCAAGGATGCCGATCCCGCCGAGGGAGGCGCCGTGGCGGAAGATGGCCAGCAGCGCCGCGCCCGAGACGAAGCCGAAGAGGATGGCGCCGAAGGCGGGGTTGAGGGTGGAGAAATCCACCCAAGCTGGCATCAGCGCCGAGAGGATCGAGAGGGCGGCGACGGCGACGAAGGTCTTGATCGTGAAGGCAAGGCCCATGCGGCGGTAGCCGAACCAGTAGAAGGGGATGTTGAGGGCAAAGAAGACCGGGCCGAAGGGAATGCCCGAGGCATAGGAGAGCAGCACCGCAAGGCCCGCCGTCTGGCCCGTGATCAGGCCCAGATGGGTGAGGATGACGATGCTGAAGGCCGCCATGGTGGCCCCGAAGGCGATGCCTTGGGCATCTTCGATCAGGCTGTGGGTCTTTGGATCGGTCATGGGCGCGCTGTAGCGGGAAGGGGTGCGCTGCGCCAGAGGGGGGCAGCGGATCAGGCGGCGATATAGCGGTCGCGGCGGTGGTTGAGGGCGAGGAAGAGCGAGAAGGTCGCAGCCCCGAGGAAGGACCAGAGCAGGGTTTCCGGCGCAAGGATCAGCGCGGCGGCGGCGAAGATCACCACATCCACGGCAAGCTGGACATAGCCCGCCTGGATGCCCCAGCGATCCTGGATCATCAGGGCGAGGATGGAGAAGCCGCCGAAGCTGCCGCCATGGCGGACGACGGCGAGGGCGGCGATGCCGAAGAGGATGCCGAAGAGGATGGCCGCGAAGGCGGGTTCGATGGGGCCGAGGGTCATCCAGCGCGGCAGGATCTCGGTCAGGATCGACAGCGCGGCGGTGGTGATCAGCGTCCGCAGCGCAAAGCGCCCCCCCATGCGCCACCAGCCCAGCAGCAGGAAGGGCAGGTTGATGGCGAAGTAGACCAGCGAGAAGGGCAGGCCCCAGCCATAGGCGAGAAGCACGGCGAGGCCGGTCGTCTGGCCGGTGGCAAAGCCCATATGGGTGAGGATGTGGATCCCCAGCGCGGCCATGACGATGCCGAAGGCGATGCCCTGGGCGTCTTCCAGAAGGGTGTGGCGGCGGGGATCGGACATGGCGGACCTGCGGGAAGGGGGATGACGCTGGAAGGGTCATAGCACCTGACCTTTAAAGGGTCAATGACATTGACCTTTGCGCCGGTTGTGTCCGGGCTGCATCAGGGGCGGCAGTTTGGCTTGCGGGGGATTGCCGGAAGGGGATGTGGCGGGATAGACGGTTCCTCCCGCAACGCAAGGATGGAGGGCGTGATGGTGAACATTGCTGGATCGTCACGACGTGGCGGGGAATTCGGGGCGGCCTCGCGGGCCGTGGCAGGGGCCGCATCGCGCGAGGCGCGCGGCTGAGGCCTTTCCCGAAGGGTCGCCGGGCCTAGGCCTCGCGACGCAACCCTCTGACAATGCAGGATGAATTCGGGCCTTGCCGCGCCTTGTGGCGGGCGTTCCGGGCGCTGTCCTGTTCCAACCAACCCTCAACAGGAGCCGGATCAGGATGCGCTGCACCTGCCGGGAAATGACATGGAAAAGACGCTGAAGACGGGGCGGGTCGCGCCCCATTCCATCGAACTGGCGCTGGCCGAGCATGGCGCGCTGCGCGTGTTCGGGGCGGCGACGCTGGCGCTGCTTCGGGTGGTGTTTGCGCCTGTCGAGGCCGATCCGACCGACAGGCTGAGCGAGCATCTGCGGCGGGATATCGGCCTGCCGCCGCGGGGAAGCCCGCTGCCGGAAGCGCCGGTGCTGCCGGTCCGGTGGTGACGGGAAGGGGCCGGATCTGGCGATCCGGCCCCTTGCCGAAGATCATCGGCCGATGCGCGGTGCGTGGCGGGGCGCCCCCTCTCCCCGACCCTCTCCCCCCCCGGGGGAGAGGGAGGGGCACCCGGCTTGGCCTGCCTTGGTCCGGTTGGAACGGGGTGCCATTCCCTCTCCCCCCCCTTGGGGGAGAGGGTCAGGGTGAGGGGGGTCAGCCCGCCAGAGCCTTGTTCAGGTATTCGTCGACCTTTTCCAGATAGCCCATGGTGGTGAGCCATTTCTGATCGGGCCCGACGAGCAGGGCGAGGTCCTTGGTCATCCAGCCATCCTCGACCGTCTGCACCGTCACGCGTTCCAGGGTGGAGGCGAAGTTCATCAGCGCGTCATTGCCATCCAGTTTCGCGCGGTGCTTCAGCCCGCCCGTCCAGGCATAGATCGAGGCGATGGAGTTGGTGGAGGTCTGCTTGCCCTTCTGGTGTTCGCGGAAGTGGCGGGTGACGGTGCCGTGCGCCGCCTCTGCCTCAACCACCTTGCCATCGGGCGTCATCAGGACCGAGGTCATCAGGCCGAGCGAGCCGAAGCCCTGGGCCACCGTATCCGACTGCACGTCGCCATCGTAGTTCTTGCAGGCCCAGACATAGCCGCCCGACCATTTCAGCGCGGAGGCGACCATGTCGTCGATCAGGCGGTGTTCGTAATGGATGCCCGCGGCCTTGAAGCGGTCTTCGAATTCCTCGGCATAGACCTTGGCGAAGAGATCCTTGAAGCGGCCGTCATAGGCCTTGAGGATCGTGTTCTTGGTGGACAGATAGACCGGCCAGCCCTTCAGGAGGCCATAGTTGAAGGAAGAGCGCGCGAAGTCGATGATCGACTCGTCAAGGTTGTACATGCCCATGACGACGCCGGAGCCGGGGGCGTTGAACACTTCGCGTTCGATCACTTCGCCGTCTTCGCCCACGAATTTCAGCGTCAGCTTGCCCTTGCCGGGGAAGCGGAAATCGGTCGCGCGATACTGGTCGCCAAAGGCGTGGCGGCCCACCACGATGGGCTGGGTCCAGCCCGGCACGAGGCGGGGGACGTTCTTGCAGATGATCGGTTCACGGAAGATCACGCCGCCGAGGATGTTGCGGATCGTCCCGTTGGGGGATTTCCACATCTGTTTCAGGTTGAACTCTTCCACCCGCTGTTCATCGGGGGTGATGGTCGCGCATTTCACGCCGACGCCGTATTGCTTGATCGCATTGGCGCTGTCGATCGTGATCTGGTCATTGGTGCGGTCACGCTCCTCGATCCCGAGATCGTAGTATTTCAGATCGACATCGAGATAGGGCAGGATCAGTTTCTTCTTGATGAAGTCCCAGATGATCCGGGTCATCTCGTCGCCGTCGAGTTCGACAACGGGGTTCGCCACCTTGATCTTGGTCATCGGTCGCCCTTTCGACTATGGATTCGCTGGGCAGTCCATAGACCATTCCGAAGGGAAAGGAAAGGTTTGTATGCAACGGCATACCGAAATGTCGCGGGCTTGACGGATTGCAATCCTGGGTTGATCCTTGGACGCGGTGGTGGGGTAAGGGGTAGGGCGGCGCATGGCGAAGAACCTGGCGATCTTCTGTGACGGGACGTGGAACCATCTGGATGCGGCGGAGCCCACGAATGTGGCGATCCTGTCGAAGAACGTGCCGCCGGTGACGGCAGGGGGCGTGGTGCAGAAGGCGATCTACATGCCCGGGGTGGGCGCGCCGCGGCAGGAGGCGGGGCTGGTGGAGCGGGCGCTGGACCGGGTGACGGGCGGGGCGCTTGGCTGGGGCCTTGATGGCAAGCTGAAGGCCGCCTATCGCGAGGTGGCGCGGCAATATCAGCCGGGGGACCGGCTGTTCCTGTTCGGCTATTCGCGCGGGGCCTATATGGCGCGGTCGCTGGCGGGGTTGCTGCGCAGTTGCGGCCTGCCGGAAGAGGTGACGGAGGCGCGCATCGACGAGGCGATGACGCGCTATCGCAACCGGGAGCCGGGATCGCATCCGGACGCGCCGGAGCCGTTGCGGTTTCGCGCGGCCTTTTCGCCCCGGCTGGCCACGAGCGAGACGGACCGGATGGTCCGTCCCGGCCCGGTGGAGATGCTGGCGGTGGACTATCTGGGCGTCTGGGATACGGTGGGGGCGCTAGGGGTGCCGGATCAGTTTGCAGGGCTGGCGGCGCTGACCAACGGGAAATACAAGTTCCACGACCTGCGCCTGTCGAGCATGGTGAAGGCCGCGCGGCATGCGGTGGCCATCGACGAGCGGCGCAAGACCTTTCCGCCGACGTTGTGGGAGAACCTGACGGATCTGAACGCAAGCGGGACGGGCGGGCAGCCCTATCGGCAGGAATGGTTTCCGGGCACCCATGCGGGCGTGGGCGGGGGCGGGCCGGTGCGGGGCCTGTCGAATGCGGCGCTCTTGTGGGTGGTGGAGGGGGCCGAGGCGGCGGGGATGGAATTTTCCGCCACGATGAAGGAGGTGGCGGCGGCGGCGGTGCGGCTGGATGCGCCGCTGGATGCGCATCTGCCCAAGGCGGGGCTGGGGGCGCGGCTGATGGCGCGCAATGCGGCGGACCGGGCGCCGCCGCCTGCATTGCAGGCGATTTCCCATCCGGCGCGGGAACGCTGGCGGTTGCATGGCTATCGGCCGGTGCCGCTGCGGCCCTTCGGGCCGCGGCTGGATCCCGCGATGTTGCCGGGCGACTGGCCGCCGGATCAGGAGAAGTAGCCGAGCGCCCGTTCGCGGACCCAGGTCCAGAGCCGCGGCGCGCCGCGGGCGATCTTGCTGCCGACGCGGGTGTCGAGCTGATCGAGCGTCACGTCATAGGTGATCCAGGTGCCGCCGCCCGATTGCAGGTTGGCCATGACGGGCTGCACGCGATCCAGGCTTTTGGCGAAGCGGGCATCGGGGGTTTCGGCGGCCTCGAATTCATCCCAGAGGGCGCGGAAGCTGTCGCGCAGATCGGGGGGGAGAAGGCCGAAGATCCGGTCGGCGGCGCGTTGTTCGGCCTGCATGGTGGCGGCAGAGGCATGGGCCGCGCCATTGGCGGAATGGATCGGGACATCGCCCACGTCAATCTCCACCAGATCGTGCAGGAGGAGCATGCGGATCACGCGGTTGATGTCGACGCCGGGTTCGGCCTGATCGGCCAAGGTCAGCGCGTAGAGCGCAAGGTGCCAGCTGTGCTCGCCGGAGTTTTCGGGGCGCGAGCCATCGCAGAGCGTGGTGGCGCGCAGGACTGATTTCAGGCGATCCGCCTCGTTCAGGAAGGCGAACTGGGCGGCGAGGCGGTCGTCAGTCATGGCAGGGGACGGGGGCCATCAGTGGCCGCTGTCGGGCCCGCGCGGCGCGGCGGGGGCGGTGCCGCCTTCGCGTTTGGCCTTGAGCGTCTGTTCGAGGAATTTGCGCCCCTTGCGTTCGGCCAGGATCACGCGGACGGCGGTCATGTAGGCCTCTTGCGTGGTGGGGGAGGCATCGAGCAGCACTTTGCCCACCTTTTCATGCAGGCGGTCATCGCCGACCTCGTCCATCGCATCGACGACATCCTGGGCGAGCTTTTCGGTCAGGTCCTGAAGGATGCCCATCAGCGCGAGCCTTCCGTCAGCCGGCGGCGAACATAGTCGGAAACCGTGTCGATCATCGGCTTCATATGGGCCTCTTCGTCCTTGAAGAAGTGATCGGCGCCTTCCACCTCGGTATGGGTGATGGTGATGCCCTTCTGTTCGTGCAGCTTGTTCACCAGTTGCTTGGTGTCCTTGGGCGGGGCGACACGGTCGGCGGTGCCGTTGATGATGAGGCCCGAGGAAGGGCAGGGGGCGAGGAAGGAGAAGTCGTAGAGGTTGGCGGGCGGGGCGACGGAGATGAAGCCGGTGATCTCCGGGCGGCGCATCAGGAGTTGCATGCCGATCCAGGCGCCGAAGGAGAAGCCCGCGACCCAGCAATGTTTCGCGTTCTGGTTCATCGACTGCAGGTAGTCGAGCGCGGAGGCGGCATCGGAAAGCTCGCCAATGCCCTGATCGTATTCGCCCTGGCTGCGGCCCACGCCGCGGAAGTTGAAGCGCAGGACGGTGAAGCCCAGATTGTAGAAGGCGTAATGGAGGTTGTAGACCACCTTGTTGTTCATCGTGCCGCCATATTGCGGATGCGGATGCAGCACGATGGCGATGGGGGCGTCACGGTCCTTTTGCGGGTGGTAGCGGCCTTCGAGACGGCCCTCGGGGCCTGCGAAAATCACTTCGGGCATTGCGTGTTGCGCCTGTCTTTCCTGGAGCGAATTGTTGACGACTTCGCTCGGACAATTTAGAACTATTCCAAACCGCAGCCGGGGGCTGCGGTGCGGGGTCGGCCTGAGGTAATGGGCCGCGTTCCCGGCGTCAATGTTTTTGGAAGGTGCGGGCCCATGAAACTGTCGACCAAGGGGCGTTACGCCATGGTGGCGCTGGCCGATCTGGCGCTGGCCGAGGCGAAGGGGGGCGGGGAGTTGGTCTCGCTGGCCGAGGTGGCCAAGCGGCAGGATATCAGCCTGCCCTATCTGGAGCAGTTGTTCGTGAAACTGCGCCGCGCGGGGCTGGTGGAGGCGGTGCGGGGGCCGGGGGGCGGCTATCGGCTGGCGCGGTCGCCCGATGCGATCCGCGTGTCGGATGTGCTGGAGGCGGTGGAGGAGACGGTGGATGCGCTGCATACCGGGGCCGGGGCCTCGGGCGGGGTGTCGGGGACGCGGGCGCAGAGCCTGACCAACCGGCTGTGGGAGGGGTTGAGCGCGCATGTCTATGTGTTCTTGCACCAGACGCGGCTTTCGGACGTGATCCGCAACCAGATGACGCCTTGCCCTGCCGTTCCGGCGCTGTTTCGCGTGGTGGATGAGGATGCGTAAGGGGACGATTTTTCTGCGAAAAATCTGGGTGCCCGGCGGGGATGCGGGGCGCGGGGTGGTGCCCGGGTTCGGGTATTTGGGCCAAGGTGACGCATGAAGGCGCGGGTCTATCTGGACTGGAACGCGACGGCGCCTTTGCGGGATGAGGCGCGGGCGGCGATGGTGGCCGCCATGGATGTGGTGGGGAACCCGTCTTCCGTCCATGCCGAGGGGCGGGCGGCGCGGGCGGTGGTCGAGAAGGCGCGGGCGCAGGTGGCGGCGGCGGTCGGCTGCAAGCCTGCGGAGGTGGTGTTCACGAGCGGCGCGACGGAGGCTGCGGCGGTGCTGGGGCGGCTGCCGGTGGGGGCCGTGGAGGTGGACCCCACGGCGCATGATTGCCTTTGGGCGCAGCGGCGCGAGGGCGCGGGGCGCCGGGCGATGGGATGGGGCTATGCCAATAACGAGACGGGGGTGATCGCCGAGCCGCCCTCGCGGGAGGCGGGCGTGCCCCTGATGCTGGACATCGTGCAGGCGGTGGGGAAGGTGCCTTTCTCCTTTGCCTGGAGCGGGGCGGATCTGGCGGTGGTGTCGGCGCACAAGTTCGGCGGGCCGAAGGGGGTGGGTGCGCTGATCATCCGCGACGGGTTCGAGATGGTGCCGGTGCTGACGGGGGGCGGGCAGGAGATGGGCCGCCGCGCGGGAACCGAGAACATCATCGGCATTGCGGGTATGGGGGCCGCCGCCGAGGCGGCGCAGCGCGACCTGGAGGCCGGGCTGTGGGAGGAGGTGGCGGAACTTAGAAATATTCTAGATTCCACATTGTCCTCGGCTGGAAACAATACTATTTCGGTCGGGAAAGACCTGCGCCGCCTTCCCAACACGCTGTGCCTGATCGCGCCGGGCTGGAAGGGCGAGACGCAGGTGATGGCGATGGACCTTGCGGGCTTTGCGATTTCTGCCGGATCTGCCTGTTCCTCGGGCAAGGTGAAGGCGAGCCGCGTGCTGCTGGCGATGGGGTTTGACGAGGGCCAGGCGGCGCAGGCGATCCGCGTGTCGCTGGGGCCGGGGGTGACGAAGGACGAGGTGCTGCGCTTTGCCGATCTGTGGCTGGCGCAATACGCAAAGGCCCTGAGCCGGGCCGCGTGACAGGACAGACCGGGGCCGAGGCCCCAGCCGTGGAGAAAGACCGATGACCGAAGCCGCGCTGAAGGATGCCGAGATCCGTGACGGGGTCGATCGCGAGACGATCGAGACCGTGCAGGCCATGGCCGGGAAGTACAAATACGGCTGGGAAACCGAGATCGAGACGGAATATGCGCCGAAGGGACTGTCGGAGGATATCGTCCGGCTGATTTCGGAAAAGAACGGCGAACCGGCCTGGATGCTGGACTGGCGGCTGGCGGCCTATCGGCGCTGGGTGAAGATGGAAGAACCCCGCTGGGCGATGCTGAACTACCCCGAGATCGACTATCAGGACCAGTATTACTATGCCAAGCCGAAGAGCATGGCGGTGAAGCCGAAGTCGCTGGATGAGGTCGACCCGAAGCTTTTGGCGACCTATGCCAAGCTGGGCATTCCGCTGAAGGAGCAGGCCTTGCTCGCAGGCGTCGAGGCGCCGGAGGGTGAGCGGAAGGTGGCGGTGGATGCGGTCTTCGACTCTGTCTCCGTGGGCACGACGTTCAAGGCGGAACTGGCGAAGGCCGGGGTGATCTTCTGTTCGATCAGCGAGGCGGTGCGGGAGCATCCGGAGCTGGTGCAGAAATACCTCGGCTCGGTCGTGCCGCAATCGGACAACTTCTTTGCGACGCTGAATTCGGCTGTCTTCTCTGACGGGTCCTTTGTCTATATCCCCGAAGGCGTGCGCTGCCCCATGGAGCTTTCCACCTATTTCCGGATCAATGCCGAGAATACGGGGCAGTTCGAGCGGACGCTGATCATCGCGGACAAGGGCAGCTATGTGAGCTATCTGGAGGGCTGCACGGCGCCCAAGCGCGATACGCATCAGCTGCATGCGGCGGTGGTGGAGATCGTGATCCTTGACGATGCCGAGGTGAAGTATTCCACGGTGCAGAACTGGTATCCGGGCGATGAAGAGGGCCGGGGCGGGATCTACAACTTCGTGACCAAGCGGGCGGATTGCCGGGGGCATCGGTCCAAGGTGATGTGGACGCAGGTGGAGACCGGGTCGGCGATCACCTGGAAATATCCCTCCTGCATCCTGCGGGGGGATGACAGCCAGGGCGAGTTCTATTCCATCGCCATCGCCAACAATGCCCAGCAGGCGGATACGGGCACCAAGATGGTGCATCTGGGCAAGAACACGAAGAGCCGGATCGTATCGAAGGGGATCAGCGCGGGGCGGGCGCAGAACACCTATCGCGGGCTGGTGTCGATGCACCCGAAGGCCACGAACAGCCGCAACTATACCCAATGCGACAGCCTGCTGATCGGCGACAAGTGCGGGGCGCATACGGTGCCTTACATCGAGGTGAAGAACAACTCCTCCCGCGTGGAGCATGAGGCGACCACGTCGAAGGTGGACGAGGATCAGCTGTTCTATTGCCGGTCGCGCGGGATGGACGAGGAAGAGGCGGTGGCGCTGGTCGTCAACGGTTTCTGCAAGGAAGTGCTGCAGGCGCTGCCGATGGAATTCGCCATGGAGGCGCAGAGCCTTGTGGCGATTTCGCTGGAAGGGTCGGTTGGTTAACCAAAAATCTTCGAAGATTTTCGTAAATTTCTTCGAAGAAGTTTGTCGGGAGAGTGAGCGATGATCGTGACGACGACGCCTTCGGTTGAAGGCTATCAGATTGCCGAATACCTGGGGATCGTCACGGGCGAGGCGATCATGGGCGCCAATATCGTGCGCGATCTGTTTGCCGGGATCACCGATATCATCGGGGGCCGGTCGGGCGCCTATGAGGCGAAGCTGGCCGATGCGCGGGAAACCGCGCTGAGCGAGATGCAGGACAAGGCGCGGGCCAAGGGCGCGAATGCCGTGGTGGGCGTGGACCTTGATTACGAAGTCATCGGGCAGATGCTGATGGTGTCGGCGAGCGGCACGGCGGTGCGGCTGGGCTGAGATGGACAGGGCGACCTTTGCCATGAATTTTCCGCACTCGCGCCAAGGTCGGGGGGCATGCCTGCTTGCAGTTTGTGCGAGTATGGATGGTTGCCATGAGCTACAGTCGCGGGATCGATTTCGATCCCAAGCGGGAATTTGCCGAACGCCTGGCACGGATCGAGGCGGGCGGGATCAACACGAACCGCACGCTGTTCGTGGGGATGGAAGAGCAGCTTTCGCTGCCGCCGGGAACCTTTGTTCGCAAGAAGAAGAAGCGATCCTGGGCGAAGCCCGGGCTTTTGCTGCTGCTGGTGGCGGGATCGGCGGCGGGGATCGCGGCCGCGGCATCGGCGGATCTTCTGATGTAGCGACGGGCCTGTGGCCCGTGATCGGAAACGGGCCGTCTGGACGGCTGGATGATAACCGGGGGCTCCGCTTGGCGGTGGCCCCCCTTTGGCATTGAAGGTGGCGCATATGCTTCGGATCAAGAACCTGGCAGTGAAGCTTGAGGAAGAGGACAAGCAGATCCTCAGGGGTGTGGACCTGACCATCGGGGCAGGGGAAGTGCATGCGATCATGGGGCCGAACGGATCGGGGAAATCGACCCTGTCCTATGTGCTGGCCGGGCGCGAGGGCTATGAGGTGACGGAAGGCAGCGCCACGCTGGAGGGCGAGGAACTGCTGGAGATGGAGCCCGAAGAGCGCGCGGCGGCGGGGCTGTTCCTGGCGTTCCAGTATCCGGTGGAGATTCCGGGCGTGGGCAACATGACCTTTCTGCGCACGGCCGTGAACGCGCAAAGGAAGGCGCGCGGCGAGGAAGAGATGAGCGCGGGCGAATTTCTGAAGGTGGTGCGCGAGAAGGCGAAGAAGCTGAAGATCGACGCGGACATGCTGAAGCGGCCGGTCAATGTGGGCTTTTCGGGCGGCGAGAAGAAGCGCAACGAGATCCTGCAGATGGCCATGCTGGAGCCGAAGATGTGCATCCTGGACGAGACGGATTCCGGCCTTGATGTGGATGCGATGAAGCTGGTGTCGGATGGCGTGAATGCGCTGCGCGACGAGGGGCGGGCCTTTCTGGTGATCACGCATTACCAGCGGCTGCTGGACCATATCAAACCGGATGTGGTGCATATCATGGCGGCGGGGCGCATCGTGAAGACGGGCGGGCCGGAACTGGCGCTGGAGGTGGAGCATAACGGCTATGCCGACATCCTGGCGGAGGTGCAGTGATGGCGCTGCCGCAGGCGAAGCAGGACGCGCTTGCCGCGCGGATCGCGGGGCTGTCCTTTGCGAGCGAGGGCTGGCTGGGCGCTGCGCGGGGCGAGGCGCTGGCGCGGCTTTCGGCGATGGGGCTGCCCGCGAAGCGGGATGAATACTGGCGCTATACCGATCCTTCGGGGCTGGTGGCGGTGGATGCGCCGCGCGCGGCGGTGTTCGATGACAGCGACGAAAGCCCGGTCTTCGACGGGATCGACCGGCTGAAGATCGTCTTCGTGGATGGCGTCTTTGACGCCGGCGCGTCGGATGACCTGCGGCTGGCGGGGGTGGAGATCGAGCGCCTGGCCAAGGCGGGGGGCGCGGATATCCATTGGGCGCGCGATCTTTATGGCGTGCTGGAGGCGCGGGGGCAGGTGCCGGTGCAGCGGCCCCTTGCGGCGCTGAATTCGGCCTTTGCGACGGATGGCGTGCTGATCCGCGTCACGGCGAAGGCGGCGAAGCCTGTTTCTCTGATTTATGTCCATAAGTCAGAGACTTCCGACGCGATCCTGCATCATTGCGTGAAGGTTGAATCGGGGGCCGAGATCACCATTCTGGAAAACGGCCCGGCGGCGGCGCGGTTTTCCAAGGTGCTGGAGGTGGAGGTGGCCGAAGGCGCGCGCTTCCACCATATCCGCGCCCAGGGGCGCGACCATGAGCGCCGGGCGGTGACGCATGTCTTCGCGCGGCTGGGGGCGGGGGCGCTGTTCAAGTCCTTCACCCTGACGGCCAATGGCGTGCTGACGCGGAACGAGGCGGTGATCGAGTTGGCGGGCGACGAGGCGGTGGCCCATGTCGCGGGCGCGGCGGTGGGCGACGGCAATTTCCACCACGATGACACGGTCTTTGTCACCCATGCGGCGGAGCGGTGCGAAAGCCGGCAGGTGTTCAAGAAGGTGCTGAAGAACGGCGCGGTGGGGGTGTTCCAGGGCAAGATCCTGGTGAAGCCCGGCGCGCAGAAGACGGATGGCTATCAGATTTCGCAATCGCTGCTGCTGGACGAGGACAGCCAGTTCCTTGCCAAGCCGGAGTTGGAAATCTACGCCGACGACGTGAAATGCAGCCACGGATCGACCAGCGGGGCCATCGACGAGGTGGCGCTGTTCTATCTGCGGTCGCGCGGGGTGCCGGAACGGGTGGCGCAGAGCCTTCTGGTGCTGGCCTTTCTGGCCGAGGCCATCGCCGAGATCGAGGATGAGGCGATCGCCGAGGACATCCGGGCGCGGCTGGAAGGCTGGCTTCACCGGCACGAGCATTGAGGCATGCCCGTCGTTCCTGACATGCTGGCATCCTGGCGGCGGCCGCGCGCGGTGATCGCGCGGAAGCTCGCCGAGGGGCCGCGCGAGGATAGGGCGCTGGCCACGCTGATGGGGGCCTGCGGGATGATCTTCGTGGCGCAATGGCCCGGCCTTGCCCGCGAGGCGCATCTGACGCGGATCGCGGCCGAGGCGGCGGGAACGCCGCTGGATCAGGTGCCGAGCCTGCAGGCGCTGATGGGATCGCGGCTGATGGCGCTGGTCTTTATCGCGCCCCTGGTCTTTTATGCGCTGGCGGGGATCAGCCAGCTGGTGGCGCGGGCCATGGGCGGCAAGGGCACGGGGTTCGGGGCGCGGCTGGCGCTGTTCTGGGCGCTGTTCTGCACGACGCCGCTGATGTTGTTGCAGGGGCTGGTGACAGGGTTCGTGGGGCCCGGGGCAGGGGCCGGGATGGTGGGGATGCTGGTCTTTGCCGGTTTCCTCTATCTGTGGATCAACATGCTGATCGAGGCGCAGAAATCATGGACCTGACCCTTTCCCAAATGGCCGCGCTGGTGAAGCTGACGCTGCAGCGCCCGCGCGAGGCGGCGCGGGTGGTGATGCGGATCCCGCTGCCGCTGCAGGCGCGCTGGGGTGTCATCGCGCTGATGGCGGTGCTGTCGGCGCTGCTGATGCAGGCGATGGTGATGCTGTTGCCGCAGCCGGTAGGGCCGGACGGGGCCGCGCTGCGGCCCATCGGGCCGTTCTTCTGGGCCGGGATGGTGGCCTTTGGCATGGTGGTGACGGCGCTGGTGGCGCATGCGCTGGGGCGGCGGTTCGGCGGCAAGGGAGAGCTGGCGGATGCGGTGATCCTGATCGGCTGGCTGCAGTTCATCCAGTTGCTGATGGTGGTGCTGCAACTCGTGGTGATGGTGGTGCTGCCCTTGGCCGCGCCCGTGATCGAGATTGCGTCGGTGGTGCTTTTCCTGTGGCTTCTGGTGAATTTCGTGGCCGAGATGCACGGCTTCCGGTCGCTGGGGATGGTGTTTCTGGGGGTGATCCTGGCCTTTGTCGGGATCGTCATGGCGATGAGCCTGCTGCTGGTTCTGCTGGGGATCGGAATTGATGTTTGATGTCGAAAAGATCCGGGCGGATTTCCCGATCCTGTCGCGGCAGGTGAACGGCAAGCCGCTGGTCTATCTGGACAATGGCGCCAGCGCGCAGAAGCCGCAGGTGGTGATCGACGCGATCACGCAGGCCTATTCGATGGAATATGCCAATGTTCACCGTGGCTTGCATTACCTTTCGAATCTTGCGACCGAGAAGTATGAGGCCGTGCGCGGGATCGTCGGGCGGTTCCTGAACGCGGGTCCCGAAGAGATCGTCTTCAATTCCGGCACGACCGAGGGGATCAACCTTGTCTCTTACGCCTGGGCCGCGCCGCGGTTGCAGCCGGGGGATGAGATCGTGCTGTCGATCATGGAGCATCACGCCAATATCGTGCCCTGGCATTTCCTGCGCGAACGGCAGGGGGTAAAGCTCAAATGGGTGGAATGCGATGCCAAGGGCGATCTGGACCCGCAGGCGGTGATTGATGCCATCGGGCCGCGCACGAAGCTGGTTGCCGTCACGCATATGTCCAACGTGCTGGGCACGGTGGTGGATGTGGCGGCGATCTGTGCGGGCGCGCGGGAAAAGGGCGTGCCGGTGCTGGTGGACGGGTCGCAGGCTGCCGTCCACATGCCGGTGGATGTGCAGGCGATCGGCTGCGATTTCTATGCGGTGACGGGGCACAAGCTTTACGGGCCAAGCGGTTCCGGCGCGATCTTCATCAAGCGCGAACGGATGGAGGAGATGCGGCCTTTCCTCGGTGGCGGCGACATGATCCGCGAGGTGTCGCGCGAGGCCGTCAGCTATAACGACCCGCCGATGAAATTCGAGGCGGGCACGCCCTCCATCGTGGCGCAGATCGGGCTGGGGGTTGCGCTGGACTACATGATGGGGCTGGGCATGGCGAATATCGCCGCCCATGAGCGGGCCCTGCGCGATCATGCAAGGGCGCGGCTGGCGGGGTTGAACTGGCTGAATGTGCAGGGAAATTCCGACACGAAGGGGGCGATCTTTTCCTTCACCATGGCGGGGGCGGCGCATGCGCATGACATTTCCACCATCCTCGACAAGCGCGGCGTTGCGGTGCGGGCCGGCACGCATTGCGCGATGCCCCTGATGGAGCATATGGGCGTGGGGGCGACCTGCCGGGCGTCCTTTGGCCTTTACAACACGACGGACGAGGTCGAGGCGCTGGTTTCGGCGCTGGAACTGGCGAACGAACTTTTCAACGGCTGAGGCGGGCAGGGGGCGGATAGGCGGTTGCATCCCCTGCGGCTTTTCGGTAATCGGATGCTACAGCGCACCCATAGCTCAGCTGGATAGAGTGTTGCCCTCCGAAGGCAAAGGTCGCACGTTCGAATCGTGCTGGGTGCGCCAGTTTCAGAATGTCAGCAGGGCAGGGGGGAAGGGTATTCAATGCCAAGCGCATCTTAGCGCTTGAAGCCATCGAGAATTTCGACCCAGCGACTTTTGCGTGCCAGAACATAGTCCGCTTTGTTTGACCTGTTCACCACCCCGGCAGGACCCAAAGAGAAATCTGCGTTTACTCTTCTAGGAATGAGACCGTGCTGTGAAGAGCGCGCGAGAACAGCCTCCGGACCAAGTCCACGGGCTCCAAGCAAGCGAGGATTGATCTCAACCGACATTCCCCAAGTGGCCTGCCGCTTGACTTCAAGATCGCCTGATTTTGCTCGCTGGGCAAGCGTTCTTCGCCCCGAGCGGTGTCTGTCGTCGCGCAAACGGCCGAAGTCGGGTGGATCAAGCCTCGAACCCGCAGCATTCTGG
>NZ_JAALFE010000003.1 GCF_011059185.1 Paragemmobacter kunshanensis
CATCTGCGCTGAACATCAACGGCTTTCTGCGCCACCCCGAAAGAAAGGGCTTGCAAAATGTGCTGCGATTAGACGACCGTTCTTCGTGGTCCGCCCGGCATTGTGCCGCTCGCGCACCAGTTCCAGCGGCATGTAATGCTCGCCCGCATGCATGAAGCGGATGGCATTGGCCAGCGACCGCACGCCCGTCGTCTTCAGCACGATCCCCGAAGACCCGGCATTCATGATCTCGTCCAGCATCCGCGGCGTCGGGTTGCCCGTAATGATCGCCACCGGCTTGCCGCCATTCATCTTGATCGCCCGCCGCAATCCGGCCACGCCATTCATCCCCGGCATGTTCAGATCCAGCAGCACCACGTCAAACGGCCCCTCCGCCGCGATGTGATCCACGGCCTCGTCCAGCGTCTTTCCCGTCGTCACCGCCATGTCGGGGGCCGATGACAGATACATCGCGAAAACGTCCAGAACCATCTCATGGTCATCCGCAATCAGAATGCGAATCTTGTCTGCCCCGGCACCGCCAACAATGCTCATCGGTCTGCCTCTTTCAAATCCATCGGTCTGGTTACGGCGGACCCTGTCCACCCCAATCTTTCCAAGCAGGACAAACGTCCGGCCCGTGATGACAACAAGGATACCTGCTTAAATCCGCGTGGCAATTCCACGACAGCCAATTCCCGACTAAGTACATATGATAGCATACTTTAGGATGGGAATGCATCCGTAATTGGAATAGAGAAATCGGCCCCTTTTGCTATGGTCCGGCAATCCTTCCCGATTGCCGAGGTCATGAATGCCCCTTTCCCTTCCCCTCCGTCGCATCGCGGCACTTGCCGCCTTCGCGATCTGCGCGGCGATTCTTCCCGCCCGCGCCGAAATGGCCGCCCCCACGGGTGAGGTGATCCTCACCGTCTCGGGCACCATCGCCGAAACCAACAGCCCCGAAGGCGCCGCCTTCGACATGGAGATGCTGCAGGCCCTTCCCGCCATCAGCTTCGAAACCACCACGACCTGGACCGAAGGCCCCCACACCTTCGAAGGCGTGCCCCTGAAGACCCTGCTCGATGCCGTGGGCGCCGAGGGCGGCAAGATCACCGCCACCGCGCTCAACAGCTACAGCGTCGACATCCCCCTCGACGCGGTCGAGGATGCCGCCCCGATCATCGCCTATCACATTGATGGCGAAACCTTCTCGCGCCGTGACAAGGGCCCGCTCTGGATTGTCTTTCCTTATGATTCCAGTGACAAATATCAGTCCGAACTGGTATACGGATGGAGCATCTGGCAGCTAGCCGGCCTGACGATCTCGAACTGATCCTTCGCCCTGCGCCCGGCCCGGGCGCGGGGCACCCCGCCGGAACCCGTGATGAGCCAGTTTTTCGATGAAGCCCTGAAGGAAAGCCGTCTCGAACGCGCCGCGGTGCGCGTGCGGCACCTGATTCTGGGCATCACCTTCATGGCGACACTGGCCGCCATGGGCTATGTCTTCCTCAAGATCGACCGCGAACTCGACCGGTCCTCCTCGGTCGATTCCGACAATGTCACCTGGACCATGGCCCAGGTCGAGGTCGATACGCTAAAGCTCCAGCGCGCCGTCATCACCGCGACCGAGGATCCCACCGATCCCGAACGTCTCGATGATCTGCGCCTCGCCTTCGATATCTTCTACAGCCGCTTCAACATCCTGTCGCGCTCCGACAGGCTGGCCGGCCTGCCGATCAACGAATCCCTGCGCGATGCGCTCTGGTCCGACGGGGCCTTCTTCGAACGCATCACCCCGGTGATCGATTCCGATGACGCCACCCTTGCCGCGGCCCTTCCCGCCCTGCGCACGGAAATGACCTCCGTCGCCGATACCGTGCGCGCCAATGTCGTCTCCTCGCTGCAGGCGCTCATGGAAAACGGCGATCGACGCCGGGGCGAATTGCGCCGCTCGCTGCAGGTCTTTGCCGCCGCCTCGCTGGGCCTGCTCGGGTTGATGGCGGGGCTGTCGCTTGTCATCATCCAGCAGAACCGCGCGCAAAGCCGCCGCGCCGAAACCACCGAACGCGCCGTCCACAACCTGCGTGCCACCATCGAAAGCTCGCTCGATGCCCTCGTGATCACCGATGTCCAGGGCCGCATCACCGATTGCAACGGCGCGGCCGAGGCGCTCTTCGGGCGCGACCGTTCCACCTGCCGCGACTTCCGCATCGCCGACCTTCTGTTCAAGGAAGGCGAGGATGACCCCTTCGATCTGCTGCACAAGGCCCTGCGCGGCGATATCGACGATCTGGAAGATGGCCGCCTGCAGATGACGGGCCGCCGCGCCAACGGCATCGAAGTCCCGGTCGAGGTCGCCATGACCAAGGCCAAGGGCGCCAGCGGCGCCCCCATGTTCATCGCCTTCATCCGCGACATTTCCGAACGTATCGAACGCGAGGAAAGCCTGCGCAAGGCCCGGAACGAGGCGCTCAAGGGCGAAGAGGCGAAATCGCGCTTCCTCGCCGTGATGAGCCATGAGATGCGCACGCCCCTGAACGGCCTGATCGCGGCAACCGAACTGCTCCAGACCTCGACCGATCTCGATCAGCGGCAAAGCTGGCTGTCCGAGATTGTCCTGTCCTGCGGCTGGGCTGCGCTCGATCAGGTCAACAACGTGCTGGAACTGACGCGCCTCGGCTCCGACAAATCCGACAGCTATCAGGTCTCCGATTTCTCGCCTGTCCAGGTCGTCCGCGATCTGGTTCTGCAGAACCAGCCCCATGCCGCCAAGCGGGGCAACCAGCTTCGCTTCGACGAACCCGCCGATCCGCTGCCGCGCGTCACCGCCCCGCGCCAGTTGTTCCTGCGCGTCCTCTACAACCTTGTCGGCAACGCCATCAAATTCACCGATGCCGGGGCCGTCATCCTGCGCCTGCAGGCCGATACCATCGACTCCGGCCAGAAACTCCACCTCCGGATCGAGGTGTCGGATACCGGCATCGGCATCGCGGAACAGGATCTCGAACGGATATTCCATAACTTCGAAACGCTCGATGCCTCCTATGCGCGCATGCGCGAAGGCACGGGCCTTGGCCTTGGCATCGCCAAGCTTTCGGCCGAAGCGATGGGGGGCTCGATCCACGTCCGCTCCGAACTGGGCAAGGGCAGCACCTTCACCCTCGACGTCACCCTTCCCGTCGCGGCGGATGCGCGCCAGCCCGCCGGCGCCACCACCGCCGACCCGAGGGACGAGTCGCAGCCCCTGAATATCCTCGTGGTCGAGGACAACCCGATCAACAGCCTGCTGCTGACGGAAATGCTGCGCCTGCGCGGGCATACGGTCACCAATGCCGTGGATGGGATCGAAGCGGTCGAAAAGACCGCCGACACCGCCTTTGACATGATCCTTACCGATATCTCCATGCCCCGCATGGACGGGATCGAGGCGACCCGCATCATCCGCAGCCAGGGCGCCTGCCGCGACGTTCCCATCATCGGCGTCACCGCCAATGCCAGCCCCGACAAGATGCCCGAATTCCTCGGTGCCGGGATGACCGATGTCCTGGTCAAGCCCGTCACCCGCAACGCCCTGATGGCGATCATCGCCAATTACGCGCGCGGCGCGGCCCGGGTTCGCCCCGTCGCCCCGCCGACGCTGGTTCCCGAAATCCCGATCCTCAACACGCAGGTCTTCCGCGAAACCATCGAAGAGATGGGCCGCGATTTCGTCGAACGCATCGCCGAGAAACTGCTTCAGGAAACCGAGGTGCTTCTCGTCGAACTCTCCGATCTCGCAGGCAAGGGGGCTTATGACGAAGCCGCCCGCGCCGCGCACAAGACGGCGGGCGCCGCCGCCTCCATCGGCCTGTCCGGCCTGCATGGCGCGCTTGCGCGCTATGAACAGGCCGCCCTCGCCGCCGATGCCGCTGGCACGACAGCGGCCCTCGCCTCGGCCCGGTCGATCCTGCCGCGCACGGTTCTGGAACTGCGCGACGGCGGGCTTTCCCTCGCCCTGACGCGCGCCGCCGCGCAATAGCCCGCGCGCTCAGCCCGCGCTGTCATCGCCCCCCATCGCCGCGAATTGCGCCGACAGGTCCACGGTGATCGGGGCCGCCTTGGCCGCCTTCGCGCGCTTCGCCTTGCCACCCGCCCCGGCCACCGGATCCGGCACCGGCGCGGCCACGGCCGCAGGCCCCTCTCCCATCTCCGCGAACTGGGCGGCAAGGTCGATGCCGGCAGGCGCGGCGGCGGGTGGCACCGCCTCTGCAGGCCCATCCCCCAGCGCACCCAACACATCGAACGAGGCCGCCAGATCCATCGCCGCCGCCTTGCCGCGCCGCGCCTTGGCGGGCTGGGGCATGGTCGGTGGCGCATCCTCTTCCGGCGTCGCAGGGGTGATGGACACCACCTCTTCGCCGAGTGAGGCCAGCATGGCCGCCATCTCGGCAGGCAGGGCAGGGGGGCCGGGCGGGGCAGGATCATCCGGCACCGGCCCCAGCGCCCCCAGCGCCGCGAAGGATGCCGAAAGGTCAATCGCCCCCGCGCTCTGGCTGGCCGCGCCGCCCTCTGCCGCACCCTCTATCACGCCCTCTTCCTCAGCCGCCAGCCCCCCATCGGGCATCACCTCGGCCCAGTCCGCCGCATCCGCCCCCTCGGGCACGGCCAGTTGCGCCGCCACATCGCCCCAGTCCAGCGCGGCAAAGGCCGCAGCCACATCGGGCAGGGCAGGGGGCTCTTCGCCTGCCGCCTCTGGCAGCGCGTCGGGCGCCGCCTCCGGCGCGATCTCGGGCTCCGGCTCTGGCGTGTCCATCAGCATCCGGGCCACATCGTCCAGGTTGATCGACATCATCACCCCCTTCGACAGGGGCTTGGGCGCGGGCGGCGGGGGCGGCGGTTCCGGCTCGGGCAGGATCGGCTCGGGGGGAAGCTCTACCACCGGCAAGGCGGCAGGCAGGGGCGGGGCCTCCATCGCCTTGCGGATCAGGCTGATCCGCGCCGCCAGCAGCGCCCGCCGCCGCAACCCGGGCGGCTCCGCCGCGTGAAAGACGGCCAGCCGCGCCGCGCCCTCATCCGGCGACAGCCGCGCCACGGCCTTCACCAGCGCCCGGCTCAGGCTGCGCAGCGCCGGTCGCTTCCTGTCCGACGCCATCGCTTCCTCCGCCTCTGCGATCTCTTCCACGTCCGCCCCACCACTTGGCACGCCCCTTGCAAGCCCCGCGCCTGAAAGCCGGCTCTCCCGGCAGAACCGAGGATCAAGGACAATGACGGTCAGCTTCGCGGATTCGATAGGCCTGCACGCTCAATCCCTGATGTTGCGCGAAAAGCGGGGCGAAATCCTCGCCTCCAACATCGCCAATGCCGCCACCCCCAATTTCAAGGCGCGCGACTTCGATTTCGAAGGCGAACTCGCCCGCGCCACCGGCGGCGGCGCGCTGGCCGTCACCGCGCAGGCCCATCTCGCGGGCGGGCTGGCCGAAGGCAATCTCGGCTACCGCGTGCCGCTCAACGCCTCGATGGATGGCAACACTGTCGAACTTCCCGTCGAACAGATGGAATTCGCCGAAAACACCCTGCGCTACCAGACCAGCCTGCAACTCCTGAACCGCCGCATTTCCGGTCTGATGACCGCCATCAAGGGGGAATGACGATGTCCGATATCCGCAATGTCTTTGATGTCGGCGCGCGCGCCATGTCGGCGCAGATGGTGCGCATGAACACCGTCGCCTCCAACCTCGCCAATGCCAGCACTGTGGCCAGCAAGCCCGAAGATGCCTTCCGCGCCCTGCGCCCGGTCTTCGCCACCGAATTCGCCCGCGCGCAGGAAGGGCTGTCCACCGCCACCGTCGAAAGCGTCGTCATGCTGGATCGCCAGCCGGAAAAGCAGTTCCGCCCCGATCACCCCGCCGCCGATGCCCAGGGCTTCGTCTATGCCGCTGCCGTCAACACCGAAGAAGAGATGGTCGAAATGGTCGAGGCCAGCCGCCAATACCAGAACACGCTCGAAACCATGACAACCCTGCGCGCCCTGATGGCACGAACCGTGCAGATGGGCCAGTAACGCCCGTCCCGTAACCCCCCGCTGGCTGCCCGGCAGACAGGCCATCCCGACCGCGCCCCGAAAGGACCGCCATGATCACCTTCAACACCACCACCGGCGCCCCCGTCACCTCCGGAACCTCGGGCAGCAGCGCCGCCACCGCCATGACGAACTCCACCAGCGCGGCCCTCGGCCAGCAGGATTTCCTCACCCTCATGCTTGCCCAGCTC
The DNA here is from genome assembly GCF_011059185.1 of Paragemmobacter kunshanensis. Classification (GTDB taxonomy): domain Bacteria; phylum Pseudomonadota; class Alphaproteobacteria; order Rhodobacterales; family Rhodobacteraceae; genus Paragemmobacter; species Paragemmobacter kunshanensis. Next base: position 6,232 of record NZ_JAALFE010000003.1, read on the forward strand.
AAGAACCAGGATCCGCTGCAACCGATGGAGAACGGCGAATTCCTGGCCCAGCTTGCGCAATTCTCCACCGTCGGCGGCATCGAAAAGGTCAATGACACCCTCGCCAGCCTGGGCGAGGGGATGCGCGATTTCCGCATCGCCACCGCCGCCAACCTTCTGGGGCATGAGGTGCTGGTCCCCGGCAACATCGCCCGCGCCGGGGCCGATGGCACGATCAATGGCGTCGTCGACCTGCCCGATGCGGCAAGCTCCGTCACCGTCAGCTATTCCGATGCCACCACCGGCGCGCTTCTGCATACCGAAAGCTATGCCGCGCAATCGGCAGGCCTGATGGGCTTCTCCTGGTCCGACCTGCCGCAGGCCATGGTCGAAAACCGCAGCCCCGTCCGCGTCACCGTTTCCGCGACCACCGACAAGGGCACCGCCCCCGTCGGCCCCTCGGTCTTTGCCAAGGTGCTGTCCGCCCGCAACGGCGCGGATGGCAGCGACCTGACCCTTCAGGTCGAAGATTACGGCGCCCTCAACGCCCTCGAAGTCGAAGCCTTCCGCTGATCCGCCCTTTCGTCCGACACTCCAGATCAAGGACCCCCCGCATGTCGATGAGCACCGCCCTGTCCGGCCTGATGGCTGCCCAGACCGAAATCTCCGCCACCTCGCACAACATCGCCAATGTCGGCACCGTGGGCTTCCGCTCCAGCCGCGTCGAATTCGCCGATGTCTTCTCCTCCTCGCCCTTCTCCAGCCAGCGCACCGCCGTCGGCTCGGGCGTGCAGGTCCAGCGCGTCGCGCAGGATTTCACGCAAGGCAACGTCGTCACCACCGGCAACCTTCTGGACATCGCGATCGAAGGGCAGGGCTTCTTTGCCATCCAGACCCCGTCCGATGCCAATACCCTGCCCGGCGAAACCCGTTTCAGCCGCTCGGGCGCCTTCACCATGGATGCCACCGGCAATGTCGTGAACGCCTCGGGCGAGGCGCTGCTCTCCTGGCCGGTCGGGCTGGACGGCCTGCCGCTCACCAACGAACTGTCGCAGGCTATCCCCCTGACCATCCCGCTGGAAATGGGCACGCCCGTCGCCTCGTCGGAACTGGCGCTTCAGGTCCGGCTCCCCTCGGATGACGGGATGCTCGGCCAGCAGGATGCCGTGCCACCGACCAATGCCTTCGATCCCGCCGATCCCACCTCCTGGGCCACGCGGACGCCCGTGCCGCTCTTCGGCCCCGCAGGCACCCCGGTCGAGGCCGAGGCCTATTTCATCAAGATCTCCGGTCCCGATGCCGTCACCACCGACACGGTCTACGAACTGCGCCTCTTCGTCGATGGCGCGGAACTCCCGCCCACCGATCCGCTTCTGCCGCCCCGCGTCACCTTCGACGCGGCCGGAGAGATCAGCGCCGGCGGCACCATCGGCTTCGGCCCCGCGGGCCCCGGCGCGCTGGCCGTGGATCTGACCGGCTCCGAACTTTCCACCAGCCCCTTCGCCGTCCAAAGCGCCAGCCACAACGGCGCGGCGGCGGGCGGACTGACCAACCTCGAACTCGATGGCTCGGGCGCGGTCTGGGCGACCTATGGCACCTCGGGCCGCATGGCGATGGGCCAGATCGTGCTGGCCAACTTCACCAATCCCGGCGGGCTCAAGGTCCAGGGCAAGGCCACCTTCGCCGCCACCTCCGAATCCGGCGCCCCCATCGTGGGCACGCCCGGCACCTCGGGCTTCGGCCTCTTGCGGGCGGGCGCGCTGGAACGCTCCAACGTCGAACTGACCGAGGAACTGGTGAACCTGATCTCGGCCCAGCGCAACTATCAGGCCTCTGCCAAGGCGATGGAAACCTCCACCTCGCTGATGCAGACGATCATGAACATCCGCAGCTGATCCCACCCCGCGCGCAGGCCCCGGAACAGGCTGAAAGGACAAGGCCCAGATGGACAAGCTGATCCATACCGCCCTCAACAGCATCGCCCAGATCCGGGGCGCGCAGATCGCCAATGCGCAGAACCTCGCCAACCAGACGGTGCCGGGGTTCCGCCGCGACATCATGCCCGAAGGCCAGGCCTTCGTTCTGGAAGACCAGGGCGTGCTGCAATCCCGCGCCTTCCAGATCCCGGAGGAACACGCCGCCTTCTCAGATATCGCGGGCTTCATCAACCAGACCGGCGAACCGCTCGATCTGGCGCTGGCTGACAAGGGCTGGTTCTACGTCCAGCCCGATGAAGGCGGCGGTGGCCCCGCGCTTACCCGGCGGGGCGACATGCGCGTCACCGCCGAAGGCGCGCTGGTCAATGGCGCGGGCGAGGCGGTGCTGAACCAGCAGTTGCAGCCGATCACCCTGCCGCCGTTCCGGTCGATCATGGTCAACGAACTCGGCGCGATCACCATCGAACCCATCGGCGGCGCGCCGGGCGAACGGGTGCAGGTCGCCACCCTCGCCACCACGCGCGGCGACGGGCTGACGCTGATCAAGGGCCTTGATGGCCAGATCCGCCCGCCCCCCGGCACCGCCCTTCCCGCGCCCGATCAGGGATCCAAGGTCGTGCAGGGCGCGCTTGAAGGCTCCAACGTCAACGCGACCGAGGAACTGATCTCCTCCATCGAACTGCAACGCAGCTTCGAGCTGAACATCCGCATGATCTCCACCGCGAAAGAGATCGACGAAGCGGGCTCCCGCCTGCTGCGGATGCCTGAATCCTGATTTTCTCGCCCCGCGCCGCATCGGCGCGGCCCCCGGCACCGGTCTGGCACGGGCCTTGCACAATCCTCGGTGACAGACACGCTGATAGGTGCCCCCGATGTCGACCGATGCAATGCATGTGGCCAAGACCGGCCTCAACGCCCAACAGACCCGGATGCAGGTCATCGCCAACAACCTGGCGAACGTGAACACCACGGGCTTCAAGCGCGACCGCGCCAACTTCGAAAACCTGCTCTACCAGAACATCCGCCCCGCCGGCGCCCCCACATCCGAGGCCACCGCCCTGACCACGCCGCTCGCCGTGGGAACCGGGGTCCGCGTCGTGAACACCGAAAAGCTTTATGGCCAGGGCAGCCTGATCACCACCGACAACGCGCTCGATGTCGCCATCGACGGGCAGGGCTTCCTGCAGGTCCTGCTGCCCGATGGCCGCATCGGCTATACCCGTGACGGCACGCTCTCGCGCAATCCCGAAGGCACGCTCACCACCACCTCGGGCTATGTGATCCAGCCCGAGATCCAGATCCCCGACGGGGCCACCGCCATCAACATCTCTGCCGATGGCATCGTCTCCGTCCAGATGCCCGACGCGGTCGAGGCGCAGGAAGTGGGCCAGATCACCCTTGCCGCCTTCACCAACCCGCGCGGCCTCGAACCCATCGGCGAGAACTTCGTCGTCGAAAGCTCCGCCTCCGGCCCCGCCATCGTCGCCGCCCCCTACGAGGATGGCATGGGCAAGCTGGTCCAGGGCGCGCTCGAGGCGTCCAACGTCAATGTCGTGCAGGAACTGGTCGACATGATCGAAACCCAGCGCGCCTACGAGGTGAACTCGAAATCCATTTCCGCATCGGACGAGATGATGCGCTTCCTTTCCAACAAGCTCTGAGGCTGATTGATGAAAACCTCTCCCTCCGCCCCCCTCGCGGCCCTGACCCTGCTCCTCACCGTTGCGGCCTGCACGCCCACCTATATCGAAGAGAAGGAGTCGCTGAACTTCGCCCCGGTCTACCCCGAGGACGGCTATACCGACAGCGCCGCCCTGCCCACGGGCGGGATCTACACCGCCTCGTCGGGCGGCATCTTCGCCTCGGATCGCCGCGCCGCGCGGGTGGGCGACATCCTGACCGTGCAATTCGCCGAACGCTTCCAGGCATCCAAGACGCAATCCACCAGCGGTTCGCGCTCCAACGACTATTCCATCGACATGCCCGATGTGCTGACGCTCGGCCTCGATGATGGCGTGCTGGACAACGGCACCGACCAGTCCTTCGCCGGTCGCGGCCAGGCCCAGCAATCGAACTCGCTCACCGGGCGGCTTTCGGTGCAGGTCGTGCGTGTCCTGCCGGGCGGGCAGCTGGAAATCATGGGCCAGAAACGGCTGACACTGAACAACGGCAACGAATATGTCCGCCTGACGGGCGTCGTCCGCCCCGAAGACATCAGCGCCGACAACGTGATCCTGTCGGATCGCATCGCCCATGCCACGATCAAATATGTGGGCGCGGGCACCGTGCATGATACCTCGCGCCCCGGCTGGCTGCGCCGCGGCCTCGATGTGGTGTCGCCGCTGTGATCCGCGCGGCCCTCATCGCCCTTGCCCTTCTGGCCGGCCTCGCCCCCGCGGCGATGGCCGACCGGCTGAAGGACATCACCTCTGTCGCCGGCGTCCGGTCCAACCCGCTGGTGGGCTATGGCATCGTCGTCGGCCTCGCAGGCTCGGGCGATGGCAATTCCGGGCTCACCCTGCAATCGCTGCAATCCCTGATCTCGCGTCTCGGCCTCACGGTCGAGGCGTCGGATCTGAACGCCAAGAACGCCGCCGCCGTCATGGTCACGGCCGAACTCGCCCCCTTCATGAAGGAAGGGCAGGTGCTTGATGTCACCGTCTCCACCGTCGGCTCGGCCAAGTCGCTCAAGGGCGGCACGCTTCTGATGACGCCGCTGATGGGCGCGGATGGCGAAATCTACGCCATCGCCCAGGGCAATCTCATCGTCGGCGGGCTGGGCGTCGAAGGCAAGGACGGCTCCTCGCTCACCGTCAACATCCCCACCGTCGGCCGCATCCCGCGCGGCGGCACTGTCGAACGCATGGTCGAGGCCCCCTTCCAGGACACCGACAACCTCATCCTCAACCTCAACCGCCCCGATTTCTCCACCGCCGCCGCCGTGGCCAAGGCCGTGAACGAAGTCTTCGGTCCCGATGTCGCCACCCCGATCGACGGCACCTCCGTCGCCGTCCGCGCGCCCTATGATCCGGGCCAGCGCGTCACCTTCATGGGGATGCTGGAAAACATCGACGTCACCCCTGATGCGCCTGCCGCCAAGGTCGTGGTCAACTCCCGCACCGGCACCGTCGTCATCGGCGGCCATGTCCGCGTCACCCCCGCCGCCGTCACCCATGGCTCCCTCACTGTCTCCATCTCCGAAGACCCCCAGGTGAACCAGAGCGCGACCGTCGTCACCGGCGACGGCACCGTCGTCGTCCCCGGCGAAACCACCGTCACCCCCGACAGCACCGTCGCCGCAACCGAGGAAAACCCCCGCGCCTTCGTCTTCGATCCGGGCGTCTCTCTCGCCTCGCTGGTCGATGCCATCAACGCGGTCGGCGCCTCGCCCTCCGATCTGGTGGCGATCCTCGAAGCCCTGCGCGAAGCGGGCGCGCTGCGCGCCGAACTCGTGGTGATCTGATGGAACTCAAACCCCTCTCCGGCAGCCTGCCCCTCGCCCGCGAAAACAGCGCCGCCGACCTGCGCCGCGCCGCCGAAGGGTTCGAGGAGATCTTCCTCACCCAGATGCTCAAGGCCGCCCGTTCGGCCTCGCTCGGGGATGACATCATGGGATCCAGCGCCGTCGAAAAGACGCGCGATCTCTTCGATGCCGAAATCGCCCGCTCCTCTTCGCGCCGCACGGGGCTCGGCATCGCCGACGCGGTCGAACGCCAGTTCTCGCCCTTCGTCACCTCCGGCAGCAAGGCTGACTGATGTCGAACATCATGGACATTGCAAGCTCGGCCATCGGTGCCTACCGCACCGCGCTGGGCGTCACGGGCGAGAACATCGCCAATGTGAACACCGAAGGCTACCGCCGCCGCGATGTCACCACCTCGCAGATCGGCGGGGCGCAGACCACCGTCACCACCATGGCGACGGGCGGGCAGGGCGTGCAGGTCGATCAGATCCGCCGCGCCTTCGATGCCCTTCTGGCCCAGCGCCTGCGCACCAGCGGCGCCGATGTCTCCGCGGCCGAGGTGCATCTCGACGCCGCCCTTGCCGTGGAAACCCAGCTTCTGCCCAATACCGGCGGCATTGATGCGGCGCTGGAGGATTTCTTTGCCTCCATCGGCAGCCTCGCCGCCTCGCCCGCCGATACCTCGCTGCGCCGGGTCGCCATCGAATCCGGCCGCACCCTTGCCTCGGCCTTCCAGGGCATCGCCGCCGGCCTCATGCGCCTGCGCGAGGATACCTATGCCGCAGCCGAACTGTCCGCCGCCCAGGCGACCGAGGATCTGCGCGATCTCGCCGAACTCCAGCTGCGGTTCAGCGCCAATAGCGGCGCGGTCGGCGCGCTCAACCCGCTGCATGACGAACGCGATCGCCTGCTGGCCGATCTCGCCGCCAATATCGGCATTTCGGTCGAACTCGATGCCGCGGGCCGGGCCACCGTCACGCTGGGCACTTCGGGCGGCGGGCCGCTGCTCCTTGGCCCCGACGGGCCTGCCGTGATCACCACCTCCGGCCTGACCGACCTCACCCTCACCATCGCGCGCAACGGCACCACCCGCGACACCCGCATGATCGGCACCGGCGCGCTGGGCGGCTATGCCACCGCGCTTGGCGCCATCGACACCGCGCTTGAGGAGATTGACGCGCTGGCCCGCAAGATCGCGGGCGAGATGAACGCCGTCCATTCCGCCGGGATAGATCTGACCGGCGCCCCCGGCGGCGACATGTTCTCGCTCGATGGCTGGGTGATGTCGCGCGCCACCGGCAACCAGGGCTTCGCCCGCGCCGAAATCACCACCACCGGCCCCGCGACGACCGGCCCGATCACCCTGATCCGCGACGCCGCCCTTGGCGTCTGGCGGGCCGAGGATGCGCTGGGCACCGTTCTGGGAAGCGCGGCCAGCCTGCTCGTCCTGCCCGGCGTCACGATCGAGATCGAGGGCGAACCCGCCAATGGCGACCGGCTCACCTTCAACCCCACCACCGGCCTTGCCGCCAACATGCGCTTCCTGCCCGATGTCCCCGAACGGCTCGCCGCCGCCGTGGCCACGCTCGTGGCCCCCGCGCCGGGCAATTCCGGCTCCGGCTCCGTCGCCATGGCGCCCACCACCGTGGCCCCGCCCCCCGTCGCCGCGCTCGATACGCTTTTCACTGCGGGCGGCACCGGGGCAGGGGCGGCCACGCTCCTGTCCTCGGGCGTAGTCGGCCATATCCCGGCCGGAACCTCCACGGTCAGCCTCGCCAGCCTCGGCACGCAGGCCACGGCGGATTTCGCGCTTTCCGATGCCGCCGCCGCCACCACGACGAACCTCACCGTCACGCTGGATGGCGTGGCCCACAGCTTCGACCTCACCACCCTTGTGGGCGGCGCGCCCCGCCCGCCGGGCTGGACCAGCGCCCAGCTTGCCGCCGCCCTCACCGCGGGCCAGTTCGAAACCGCCGCCGGCGAAACCTTCGCCAGCCTGGGCCTTGCCGCCGCAGGCACCGATGGCGGCTTCACCCTGTCGCGCAGCGCAGGCCCCATCGACGCGGCCACGCTTGACGCCGCGCCCGCCCTGCTCTCCCCGGCCCTGCCGCAGGGGGGCACCATCAACATCTTCACCCGCGAAGGCCGCCAGATCGCGGGCACCCCGCTTTCCGCCGCCGAAGTGGCGCTTCTCTTCACCACCGCCAACGGCTTCCTGCCCGGCGCGCAATATGTGGCCGATTACCTCGAAGCCCCCGATGGCATCGGCTATCGCGGCCTCGACCTCGACAGCACGCAGGGCAGCGGCCGCCAGTCCGCCACCCTCATGCCGCCCGCCGTCGCCACATGGTCCGGCGCGGTCGAGGCCGCGGCCTCCCCCGCCCGCACCATCCTTCTGGAAGAACCCGGCGCCGCACCCATCACCCTGACCCTGCCCGCAGGCAGCAATGCCCGCCGCCTGGCCGAGATGATGACCGAAGCCTATCCCGGTCTGGAAGCCAGCGCCGAAACCTCCGCCATGCTCAGCGTCGCCGGGGATGGCCGCGTCGAATTCCGGCTCGAAGGCACCAATACCACCCCGCTCACCGTTTCGGGCGATGTGGCGGGCGGGCGGCTCGACAGCCTGCTGATCGCGGTCAACGCCATTTCGGGCGCGACGGGCATCACGGCCGAGCTTTCGCCCGATGGCACCCGCCTTCTGATGACCCAGGCCGATGGGGCCGATATCCGCCTGACCGGCTTCGCCCATGGCGCGGGCGGCACGGCCAGCCTGCAACCCTCCGATGCCAGCGGTCAGGCCCAGGGGGCAGCAGTCACCCTTGGCGCGGGGCAGGATGCCGCGCGGCTCTCCGGGCAGGTCCATCTGACGCAGAACAGCACCTTCACCGTCACCATCGACGCCAACCGCATCGATTCCGCCGCCGATGCCTTCTCGGGCGGCCTGATCACCTCCACCTCTTCCGCCGCAGGGGCGCAGCGCAGCCTGACCCTTGGCTTCGATCCCGCCTTCGATGGCACCAGCGCCGCCACCGATGGCAGCGCCGCCATGGCCGGGCCCACGGATTACAGCCTCACCCTCGGCGGGCGCAGCGTCACGCTCAACAGCGCCAGCATCGCGGCCACCTCTGCCGCCGATGTCGCGGCGGGCCTCGCCGCCCTCCTGCGCGAAGACATGCCCACCGCCACGCTGTCCGGCGCGGCACTGGCCCAACTGCCCGCCGAAGGCGCATCGACCCTGATCCGCGTCGATGGCGCGGATTACGTCCTGCGCATGACGGGCGGCGCGGTGCAGGTCACCGGCCCCGAAACCGGCCGCATCACCGCGGCCTTCGATGGCGCGAACCGCCTGCAGATCACCGTCAACGGCGGCAGCACCGATGCGGGCTTCGTCACCGTCCCCGCCACCACCGGGGCTGCCGCCTTCGGCATCGCCCCGGCCCAGGCCCCCGTCACCCGCCTGACCGGCCAGCCCGCCAATCCCGCGGGCCTGCCCGCCGCGCTGCAGGTGGAAATCGGCACCACGCTTTATACCCTCACAGTCGGCGGCGGGCCCACCGTCACCCTGCCGCCCGGCTTTCCCGGCACGGCCACTGTCGATGGGCTGGGCGCGATCACGCTGGAACTGCCCGCAGGCAGCGCCCCCGCCCGCATCCTGCCCGGCGCCGATGCGACGGGCCTCTCCTCTCTCGGCGCCTCGCTCTCCGTCGCGGGGGACCGGCTCGATCTCACCGCCTCCGACGCCGCCCCCCTGCAACTTGCCGCCAGCACCGCCTCGCTCGCCGGTCAGCGGCTGACGCTGGGCAACCTGCCCCCCGAAGACCTGATCGTTGTGATGACAGGCACCGGCAACCTGCGCATGGCGGGCTCCGTCACTGCGGGCGCCCCGCCCAGCACCGCCCCTGCCGTGGAACTGCGCATGCTTGATGCCTCCTCCGGCACGGTCGGCCTCTTCGACATCGCCACCGGCCATTCCATCGGCACCCGCGTCCTCGATGCCTCGGGCGGCGCGGTGATCGACGGCCTCTCCATCGCCGTCAACGGCAACCCCGTCAACGGCGATGCCTTCCGCCTGACGCCCAACAGCGACGGTCGCAACGATGGCCGCGCGCTCGACAGCATCCTCGCCCTGCGCTTTGCCGATGTCGCCACCGGGCGCGGCGGCTTTGCCCGCATCCTGTCGGACCTGCAATCCGAAACCGGCACCCGCGCCGCCGCCGCGAAACAGACCCTGTCCGCCCGCACCGCGGTGAACGACACGATCCGCCGCGCCGATGCCGAACAGGGCGCCGTCGATCTGGATGCCGAGGCCGCCCGCATGCTCGAACTGCAACAGAACTACCAGGCCGCCGCCCAGATCATGGTCGTGGCCCAGGAAATGTTCGACACCCTTCTCAACTCGCTCTGAAAGGTCTGATCCATGACCGCCAGCATCGGCAACGCCCTTTTCGGCAAGATCTCGATGGAGAATTTCAACCGCCTCTCGTCCGAGGTGGCCGATCTCCAGTCGCAGATCTCGTCGGGCAAGAACGATCCCCGCCCCTCGGCCGATCCGATGCGCGCGGCCAAGCTGTCGGTCGTCACCGAACAAAGCGCCGCCGTGGCCCGCTTCACCGAAAACTCCCAACTCGCCACCGACCGGCTGGATCAGGCCGATCTCGCCATGGGGGAACTGGGCAATATCGTCCGCGAATTCCAGCAGATCTCGATCCAGGCCGCCAATGACACGCTGACGGAAGAAGGCATCGCGGGCCTGCGGGCCGAGGCGCTCTCGCTGCGCACCGCGCTCAAGACCGTGGCCAATGCCCGTGATACGATGGGCCTGCCGCTCTTTGCCGGCTTCGGCAGCGCCGAACCCTTCGCCGAAGGGCCGCAGGGCGTGGTCTATCGCGGTGATGGCGGCCGCCCCACGCTGCGCATGTCGGAAACCGCCACCCTCGCCACCGGCCTCAACGGGGCCGAGGTCTTCATGTCCGTCCCCACCGACAATGACGGAACCCGCAGCCTCTTCGACATGGTCGACGATCTGATCGCCACCCTCTCCCTGCCGCTGCAACCCTCGCGCCCCGATCACCGCGTTCCCAACCAGGGCCTCTTCACCCCCGCCGCCACCCGCGACCCGGTCAACCTCACCTTCACCCTCACCGGCCCCGACGGCAGCGCGACGATCTCGGCCGAGGTGATGCGCGGCACCCCCGCCGTCCTGCGCGATGCGGTCAATGCCGCCACCCCCGGCACGGGCATCACCGCCCGCATCGCCGATGATGGCGAAAGCCTGATCTTTGAATCCCGTGGCGACATCTCCGTCAGCAACTTCATCCAGCCCACCGCGGGCCGCCAGCCTGTGGCCTCCTTCGTGGCCCTCGACGATGCCTTCGTTCCCAATGCCGTGGGCGTGGTCCTGCGCACCGAACGCATGTCCTCCAGCCACATGGTCGGCCTCTTCGGCGATGCCGTCTCCCACGCCGCCGCCCAGCGGGCCGAGGTGGGCGCCCTTGGGCGCCTCGCCGAAGATCACGCGGGCGTGCTGGCCGATCGCAAGCTGCGCATGGATCAGTCCATCGCCAATCTTCAGGATCTCGACGTCGCCGCCGCCATCACGAAGCTGCAGCAGCTTCTCCTCACCGAACAGGCGTCGCAGCAGACCTTCGTCAAGATCAACGGCTCCAGCCTTTTCGACTATATGCGCTGAATCCGCGCCCAACTGGCCCGGGGCTTGCAACAGCACCGCATGCTGCGCGCGCTTCTCCTCTCGCTTGCCCTTCTCCTGCCCGGCCTTGCCGTGGCGCAGGATTGCGCCCGCCTCGCGGCCGAAGCCGGGGCCGAGGCCGGGCTTCCCGACGGCCTGCTTCCCGCCATTTCCCTGGTCGAGGCCGGGCGCGGCGATGGCCAGGGCGGCATCGCCCCCTGGCCCTGGACGCTGAACCAGGGCGGCAAGGGGATGTATTTCGATACCCGCGAAGAGGCGCTCGCCTATCTGAAACAGGCCGTGGCCGATGGCGTCACCAATATCGACGTGGGCTGCATGCAGCTGAACTGGAAATGGCATTCCGCGGGCTTCGCCAGCCCCGAAGACATGATGGATCCCGCCCGCAACACCCGCTACGCAGCCCGCTTCATGGTGGAACTCTACAACCGTCTGGGATCGTGGGAGGTGGCAGCCTCCGCCTATCACTCCACCGATCCCGAACGCGGCAAGCGCTATCTGCGCAAGGTCATGGCCGCCCGCGACAGCTTTGAACTTTCCCCCGTCGAACCCGGCCAGGACGCCCCCGAAGGCGAGGCGCGCGTCCTTCTTGTCGCCATCCCCGCGCAGCTTGACGGCATCCTTGCCCGCTCCGGCTCGCCCCTCGTGGCGCTGGCCTCCGCCCCGCCTGCCGACGGCTTCGAAGGCGAAACCCCCTTCGATGCCATCGGCGAGGAAGACCCCGCCACCACCGATCCTGCAGCCGAAGACATGGCCGCCGAAGACACCCCCGTCACGGCCTCTGCCGATACCGCGCCTCCCGCCCGCCCTGTCCGGCGCGGAACTGAGCGCGCCGCGCCGCCCGACCTGCCCATGGTCATCGCCGCCGCCAGCACCAGCCTCGCCTTGCCCGAAAACCTGCCCCCCCGCCTGCGCCACCGCTGGCCCGAGGTCGAGGCGATGCGCCAGATCCTGCTGGAAATGCCATAAACCAACGATCTATGCGCTTTTAAGTGATTGTTAAGTAAAGCGAAACCCTACATACGAAAGTATGGGGCCTTCCCACCGCTACGGGCGTCCGCCATCCCAATCTCCCCCGTTCACCCGACTGTGATCGCGTTGAATCGCAGCCCGACTCCCTATCATGTGAACCCAAGGTGCCGTTGGAGATAAGTTATGACGACTCAGTGGATTGCTCGTGACATTTCTGCTCATGCCATTCCTGTTCCGGTGAATTTGATTGATCGCGTGATCGTCGGGGAAACCGCCCCGATGCGCCAACTCAAGCGGATGATCTCTGCCGTTGCCGTCTCCGATGCCGCCGTGCTTGTCCGTGGTCCCACCGGGGCCGGCAAGGAACTGGTCGCCGAAGCGCTGCACCGCGCCTCGGGCCGGTCGGGGGCGCTGGTCGCGGTCAACTGCGCCGCCATTCCGGCCGAGCTTCTGGAAAGCGAACTCTTCGGCCATGAAAAGGGCGCCTTCACCGGCGCCGAAAAGGCCCGCCCGGGCCGCATCGAACAGGCGGCGGGCGGCACGCTCTTTCTTGACGAAATCGGCGACATGCCCCTCGCCCTGCAGGCAAAGCTGCTGCGCGTCCTCGAAACCCGCCGGATCCAGCGCCTTGGCGGCACCTCCGAACAGATGGTGGATTTCCGCCTCGTCACCGCCACCCACCGCGATCTGAATGCCGCTGTCGCCGCGGGCGACTTCCGCGCCGATCTCTTCTACCGGATCTCGGTCTTCCCGCTTTCGGTGCCCAGCCTCGCCGAACGCACTGCCGATATCCCCCTCATCCTCGCCCGCCTGATCGAGGACTACAGCGCCGCCAATCCCGCCGCCGAAATCCCGCATTTCGATCTCGGCGCGCTGCGCGCCCTGTCGGCCCATCCCTGGCCGGGCAATATCCGCGAATTGAAGAACGTCCTGATGCGCGCCTTCGTCATGCTGCCGGGCCGCATGGTCACCGCGCGCCATGTGCGCGACAACCTCCTCGGCATGGAAATGCCCGCGCCCGAGGATGAGGATTTCTCCCTCCCCGAACCGCCCGCCCCGGCCGAAAAGGGCGATCTTCCCGATCCCTCGCAATTCCACGATGCGCTGTCCCGCCTGAACGACATCGACCTGCGCGGCTATATCCGCGATATCGAAGTGGCCCTGATCGAGGCCGCGCTGGACAAGCGTCAGGGCAATGTCGCCCAGGCCGCCGATGCGCTGCGGCTGCGGCGCACCACGCTGATCGAAAAGATGAAGAAATTCGGCATCCGCCGCGGTCTCGTCGCCTGATCGGGCCAGGCCGCGCGCCCGCGCGGCCTCTGGCTCAGCTGGACTTGTTCCACTGCGCCACAAGGTTATCCAGATAGGCGCCCGTGCTTTTCAGCCCGGCAATCGCCGTCTCCATCGCGGTAAAGCGCGACAGATAGCGCTTCTCGATCAGCGCCGTGCGCGCCTCCAGCGCGGTGATCTGGTCCGTCGCCTCGGTGACGCGGCCGTTCAACTGGCTTTCCCGCTCGTTCAGGCTGTTCGCCCCGCCCGACAGCGCGGTGTTCAGCATCGTCTCCAGCGAACTCAGGAAACTCTTGCCATAGCGCACCTCGGTCGATGTCAGGTCATCGGGCACCGTCACCCGCAGCCCGGCCATCTCGCCGCTGAACAGGATGTATTGCGTCCGCGCATCCCCCGCCGACAGGCCCAGCATCGACTCGCCGTTCAGCGTGGCCTCGCCCGTCACCGCATCGCGGATGAAAGTGTATCCGCCGCCCTTCGCGTTCAGCCCGGGCGTCCCGCTCACCTCCACCCCCGGGGTCGAGGCCGAAAGCCTATTCGAAAACACCATGTCGAAGGCCGCCGGATCGGCGGTGAAGGCCGCCTCGAACCGCACCGCATCCAGCCGCAGCGATCCGTCGCGATTGGTGGCCACCCCGAAATCCGACAGCCGCTTCGATCCCGCGCCAAAGCCGCTGATCGGCCCCGACAGCAGGGATGCCAGATCCGTCTTCAGCTTCTCGATCAGCCGGTCCCCCGCCAGCGCGCCCGCCGTCGTATCCGCCGTGCCGCGCGCCGACAGATCCGTCAGCACCTTCCGCGCCAGGTTCAACTGCTCCACCAGCGCCTGCATGTTCACCCGCGCCGTCTCAACATCCCGGCTGAAGGAAATCGTCGTCTCCGTCCCGGCGGGGGCGGTGATGTCCAGCACCGCGCCGGGGATCAGGTCGTCGATCGTGTTCGTCGGGCGCGACACCACGATCCCGTCCACCGACAGAACCGCATCCTGCGCCCCCTGGATCTGCACCGTCTCGTTCGTCGCGGTCGTGTCAAAGGCCCCCAGCCCTGCCACCGTCTCGTTCACGGTAAAGCGCAGCGCCGATCCCGCGCCCGGCTCGCTCACCACACCCAGCGAGAATGTCCCGTCCCCCTTGTCCAGCACCCGCGCCGAAAGGCCCGGCAGCCCGTCCAGCGTCTCGGCCAGCATCTCCAGCGTCACGCCCGAGGGAATGTCCAGCGTCCGCACCGTGCTTTCGGGGTTCACCGCAAAGGCCGGATTGCCGCCTGCATCCTCATACCAGGCGCCGATCTCGATCTGCATCGTCCCCGCCCCCACCAGCGCATCGCGCGTGGTGAACCCGGCGAATTCCAGAACCTGCCGCGTGGCCAGCTGCTCCACCCCCACCGACATGGTCGTATTGCTGATCTTCGACGGATCCGTGATCGTCACGCCCACGCCCGCATTGCCCGATTTCGCCGCCAGCACCGGGTTTTCCCGCAGCACCGTCACCGCCGCCGACAATTCGTTCAGCTGCGATCGCACCTGCCCCAGCGCCGAAATCGAAAGCTGCGCCGTCTCCACCTTGCTGTTCTGCGCCTTGATCCGCGAGGCCGTCTCCGCCGTGGCAAGCGTCGTCGACAGCTCCCGCAGGTTCAACCCCGAGCCGTTCTTGTTCAGCGAAGTCAAGACATCGACGGCCATGCGCTCAGCCCTTTTTCCCTACACAACCTTAACGGCAGTCATCCCGCCAAAGTTTAATCCTGTCCCGTCCCCGGCGCGCCGCCCGGCGTGCCATAGTCGATCTCGATCTCGATCCGGCGGTTCTTCTCGCGGCCTTCCTCGGTCGCATTGTCCGCCACCGGCGCGGTTTCCCCCTTCGACACGGCGGTGATCTGCGCCGGGTTCACCGCGCCGCTCTCCACCAGTTCCCGCACCACGGACGAGGCCCGCGCCGCCCCCAGCCCGAAATTGTCCACGAAAGGCGATGCCGACAGCGGCACGTCATCGGTATGGCCCGTCACGGTGATCTTCGCATCCGGGCTCAGGGCCGTTCCCGCGATCTGGCGCAGGATCTCTTCCGCCTCGGCCGTCAGGTCAGCCGAGCCCGAACCAAAGGCGCCGCCCGCCCCCACGGTCACGAAGACCGCCCCGTCGCGCCGCTCCACCTCGACAAGGCCCTGCGCCGCCTGGTCGCGCAGCGCCACGCTCAGCTTCGCCTCGGCAAAGCCCGGGCTTGTCGCGCGGCCCTGCGAGGTGCCGCCCTCACCGCCCTGGCCCGGCGCGGCCTCGCCGCTGCCATCCTCGGCAGGCTCGTCGGGGGCCGCGACCTGCTGCTTGGGATCGTTGCCCGTGGCATCGCCCGTCTCTGCACCCGTCTTCTGGCCCTGCTCCGCGCCCTTCGGCGCCTCTGCCCCCGGCCCGGCAAGCGAGGCCAGCATCTCGGCGACTTCCGCAGCACTCGGCTGGCCCGCCCCTTCGGGCAGCTTCACCGTCACGCTCTGATCGCCCTGTTCCACCGTCAACTGCCCCGAGGCCAGCGCCTCCATCAATGCCTCGGCCGCGGCATCCGCCGCCGCTGCCGCCGCCTTCTCTTCCGGTGACCGCGCCTCGTCCGCGCCGTCCTTGCCGTCCCACTTGCCTTCATCCCCGGTCGGCGGCTCTTCGCCGTTTACCGTGTCAGGGGGCATCCCCTGCGGCTTGAAGTTCATTTCAAGGATCGTGCCAGCCTCGGGGTGTTGCAGCAACGGCGCCACCATCTGCGTGCCGAATGTCTCGCGCATGGAACCGGCCATCTTCTTGAAGCTCACCTCGTCGAACTTCGCGAAACCCAGGATCAGCACGAAGAAGGCCATCAGATTGGTGGCGATATCGGCAAATGTCGCAAGCCAGGCCGGCGCGCCCACCGGTGGGCAGGGCGGGGCGTCGTCGTCATCGTCATCCTCGACAACGGGCGGCGGCGGCCGCAGCAGCGTGACCTTGGCGGAACTGGCCATCCCCCACCCCCCTTACGCGGCCATCAGCCGCGCCTGCTCCTTGGGCGGCAGCACGGTCACCATCTGCTCCTGCACATTGCGCGGGCTGTCGCCCCGCGCGATCCCGCGCAGACCCTCGATCACCAACTCGCGATAGGCCACCTCGTCCGCGCTGTATCCCTCCAGCTTGGCCAGGATCGGCCCGAACAGCACATTGGCGATCAGCGCGCCGTAAAGCGTGGTCAGCAGCGCCACCGCCATGGCCGGGCCGATGGATTTCGGGTCGCTCATGTTGCCCAGCATCAGCACCAGCCCGATCAGCGTGCCCACCATCCCCATGGCGGGGCCAAAGTCGATCCAGGCCTTGATGGCGCTATGCACGCCTTCATGGCGCGACTTCATCGCCTTGATCTCCTGCTTCATGGCCTTCACCAGCTTGGCCTCGTCCGACCCGTCGATCAGCATCTGCAACCCGCGCTCGAAGAACCGGTCCGGCACCTGCTGCCCCTCCAGCGCCATCATCCCGTCCTTCCGCGCCACGGTGGAAAGTTCCACCATCCGCTCCACGACCTTGGACATGTCGAATACCGAAGGCTTGAACGCCTTCCCCAGCGCCTTGAAATGGCCGACGAACACCCCCATCGGCATCTTCATCATCACGATGAAGAAGGTCCCCCCGAACACGATGACCACAGACGGAATGTCGACAAAGGGCATCACGCCACCTGCAAAGATCATCGAACCGATGATCATCACGATCGCACCGATCAGACCGACAAGCGTTGCGATATCCATGGGGGCAGCTCCGGAAATTCCACGTCTGGCCCCTAGAACGGATCGAAAGCCGCCACTGATACCCCTTCGCGCATATACGCACGGATTCTTTTACGACAGGGCTTCGCGATCCCCCCGGACCTGGCGATTTTCGGGATTCTCGCCCCTCTCGCTAAACATCTCCGGATAGCGCCGTTGTCATTCCCGAGCGCAACAACGGCGCGATGGGAAATTCAGGAGGCTGAAACCATGACGACGATCAATACGAATATCGGTGCCATCGCCGCCCAGGCGAACATGACCAAGGTGAACGACGACTTCAACACCGCGATGACCCGCCTGTCCTCGGGCCTGCGGATCAACGCAGCCAAGGACGATGCGGCCGGCATGGCCATCGCCGAAAAGATGACCTCGCAGGTGATGGGCATCAACCAGGCCATCCGCAACGCCTCGGACGGCAAGAACCTGCTCGACACGACGGAAAGCGCGCATGTCGAAGTCTCGAACATGCTGCAGCGCGTCCGCGAACTGGCCGTGCAGTCGGCCAACGACACGAACACCGGCTCTGACCGCGGCAACATCACGGCAGAAGCCCGCCAGCTGGTCGCGGAAATCAACCGCGTTGCCGAAAACACCACCTTCAACGGCATGAAGGTCATGGACGGCTCCTTCAACGGCAAGCAGTTCCAGATCGGTGCCGATGCGGGCCAGACCCTTTCGATCTCGATCGACTCCACCGCCGCCACCGATATCGGCGCCTACAAGGTGAAGTCGAACGTCTCCATCGCCGACAACGCCACCACCCCGGCAGGCACCCGCGGCGCGCAGACGCTCGCCATCTCGGGCTTCGCCGGCTCCACCACCATCTCGGCGACGGCCACCATGTCGGCCTCGGAACTCGCGGCCGAAGTGAACTCCAAATCCGCCCAGACCGGGGTCGAGGCCACCGCCACCACCAAGGCGCGCCTCTCGGGCCTGACGGATGAGGGCATGGTCAGCTTCTCGGTCAACGGCACCTCCATCGGCACCGTCGCCATCGGCGATGTGGATGACCTGCGCTCGCTGCGCGACGCCATCAACAGCCAGACGACGAAAACCGGCGTCACCGCCTCGATGGGCGACGACAACGGCGAGATCATCCTGACGAACTCGACCGGCGCCAACATCGCCATCACCGGCTTCACCGCCACCAACTCCGGCGCGGCTGTCGGTTCGGAACCGAACCTCTCCGTGACGGCGCTTGACAGCGAAGGCACGGCGGTCGGTGCCGCGGTCGTCCTCGACCACGATACCGCAACCGCGGCGGATGTCCGCACCTCGGCCACCGTCACTGGCGAAGTCACCTTCACCTCGACCCAGACCTTCTCGGTCAACACGTCGAACGCCGACGTTGCCGCCACCGCGACGGTCACCGAGGTTGGCTTCTTCTCGGATCGTGCCAAGGATGCCGAACTGTCCTCGGTCGCCAATATCGACCTGTCCACCGCCGAAAACGCGGCCAAGGCCATCGGCGTGATCGACGTCGCCCTGCAGAAGATCAGCCAGGCGCGCGGTAACCTCGGTGCCCAGTCCAACCGCCTCGACTCGACGATCTCGAACCTGACCAACATCTCGGTTTCGGTTCAGACCGCCCGCTCGCAGGTCGTGGATGCCGACTTCGCCAAGGAATCGACGAACCTCGCCCGCGGCCAGATCCTCAGCCAGGCCGCGACCGCGATGCTCGCCCAGGCCAACTCGTCCAAGCAGAACGTCCTGAGTCTGCTCCGCGGCTGACGATTTCCTGACAGACAAAAGGATACCCCCGGTCCATCCGAACCGGGGGTATCTTTTATTTTCAATGGCTTACAAGGTGTCAAAAAAGCCGGAAAGTCGGCTTTCGGCCGTTTTAGGGGTGTCAAACGGAAATTTTGCAAGGCCCCGCGGGCATCGGTCAATGTCCCTGCAAGGAGTTATTGACCATGCAGCTTTTCACCGCACAATCCATCGGCCAACGCCAATCCGTTGTTGTCACCGCCCAGCTTCAGCAGGCGATCCAGCTTCTGCAAATGGGCAATACCGACCTGCAATCCTTCATCGAATCCCAGGCGGAAGAGAACCCCTTCCTCGATCTCGGCTCCCGCGCCGCCCAGCCGCGCAGCACCCGCGACCTGACCCTTCCCTCGCAGCTGCGCTCGGGCGAAGGCGATTGGGATCGGCTGGGCCAGCTTGCCGCCGATCCCGGCCCCTCGCTCTATGCCCATGCCGCCGCCGAAGTCGCGCGCCTCTCCCTTTCCCCGCAGGAATCCCTGATGGCCGAGGCCTTCCTCGATGCGCTGGAACCCTCGGGCTGGCTTGGCCAGCCGCTTTCCGCCATTGCCGAACGCCTGTTCGTTTCCGAAGACGAAGCAGAGGCGCTGCTGAAAAAGCTGCAAGGCGTGGAACCTGCCGGGCTCTTCGCCCGCAACCTTTCCGAATGCCTGCGCCTGCAGGCCGCCGATCAGGGCCTGCTCACGCCCGCCTTTGCCGCGCTGCTCGACAATCTGCCGATGCTGGCCCAGGCCGATCTGCGCGGCCTCTGCCGCGCCTGCAATGTCGGGATGGAGGATCTGAAGGCGATGCTGCGCCAGATCCGCAGCTTCAACCCCAAGCCGGGCGCCACCTTCGACGCCTCTCCCCTGCCGCAGCGCGCCCCCGATCTGATCGTGACGCGCGGCGCCGATGGCTGGCGCGTCGATCTCAACCGCTCCACCCTGCCCACCGTCGTCGTCCGCGAAGGCGAGGCGCGCCGCCTCTCCACCCGCCGGGTCGAGGCGAATGCCTATGTCTCCGAACGCCTTTCCGTGGCCCGCTGGCTGTCGCGCGCCGTGGAACACCGCAACCAGACCACCCTCAAGGTCGGGGCCGAAGTCGTCCGCCGCCAGACCGAATTCCTGGAACAGGGCGCCTCGCGCATGCGCCCCATGGTCCTGCGCGAAGTGGCCGAGGCGATCGGCGTGCATGAAAGCACCGTCTCCCGCGTCTGCTCGGGCATCCTGATGGCCACGCCGCAGGGCACCTTCCCGCTGAAAGCCTTTTTCAGTGCCGCCCTGGCCAGCCGCGATGGCGATGCGGGCGAGGCCGGCTCCGCCGCCGCCGTGCGCCACCGCATCCAGAAGATGATCGCCGCCGAAAACCCCGAAGAGCCCCTGTCCGACGATCACATCGCCCGCGTCATCGGGGCCGAGGACGGGGTGCAACTCGCCCGCCGCACCGTCGCCAAATACCGCGACCAGCTGCGCATCCCCTCCTCCGTCGATCGCCGCCGCCGCGCCATCGTCTCGCAGATCTAGCTTTCCGGAACGGGACGTCAGGTCTCCCGCTCACGGCACCGAAAAGGCCCGCATCCTGCGGGCCTTTTCTCTTGTCCGGTCAGGGGGGGCGGCCTCTCAGGCCGCCTGCTCGGCGCGGCGCGGTTCGGTGGCAAACAGGTTGCGGTCGCCGGGCTGCGCGACAAGATGCTTGCGATGCGCCTCCGCCTCGTTCCGCGCGGCGATCACCGCGGCAAAGCCCAGCCCCCGCCCCAGCCTGTCCATCCGCAGAAAGGCATTGGCCGAATCCCGCACCCAGACCCCCGCCGCCAGCCAGACCGCCGCCGCCAGCCAGGGCGTCACCACCGCCGCGGCCACCAGCCCCGCCACCAGCGTCGCCCCCTGCACCCAAAGGCGCATCTGCAACAGCCAGAGCGGCGGTGCTATCATTGCCATCACCGAAGGCTTCATCGGATAGATGTCATAGACCCCGTCGCCCGACCGCATCACCTCAAAGTTCTGCAATCCCGCCGGGTCGATGCGATGCACCTCTGCCGCCGCATCCGCGGGCGGGCAGGGGATGCTCTCCCACCGCCCCAGCGCGGCCCGGTCGGCCAGCACCAGGATCTCTTCCGCCCCGCGCCGAAAGCCCAGCGCCTGCGGCTTCCCCGCCGCTGCCGCGAAACGCTGCTGCAGCGCGGCCTCATTGCCCCGGAAGGGCAGGCCGTTGATCCGCTCCAGCACATCGCCCCCGCGCAGGCCAAGGCGCAGCCCGGCAGGCGTCAGGCCATCGCCGCGCAGGCGAAGGGCGGTCTCCATCGTCTCGGTCGGGGGGATGTCCTGTGCCATGTCTCACCATTCAAGGATAGGTAAAGGGATCGGGTTCCGAAGAGGCCGCCGCCGCGGGCTTGGGTTTCGGCTTCGGTTTCGCGGGCCGCGCCGTTCCGGCCGCCGCCGCACCGCCGCCGCCACCCCCCGCCGCCACCAGGGCCTTCACCCCGGCAAGGAGTTCGGCCATTTCTCCCGGCGCGCCGCCGACCATCTCCATCTCCATCTCGGCCAGCGCCGTCAGGATCTCGTCGCGCATGGTTTCCATATCGGCCTTCACGCCGTCGCGGATCGCCGTCGCGATCTGCGCCTCCATCTCGGCGGCGGGCAGGGCGGGTTCCGGCGCCGCGGCCGACATGGCCGCGCGGCGCACCTCGTCCTTCACCATCTCCAGCGTCGCCAGCAGATCCGTCTTCATCACCGCCTGCTGCTCGGCCACCGTATCGCCGATCCCGTCGATCAGCTTCAGCTCCTCGACCAGCAGCTTCGCCGCATCGGCCTGCACCGCCGCGGCATCCCGCAGATCCGCGACCGACCGGAAATAGACCAGCCCGCCCAGCACCAGCGCCACCGCCGCCCCGACGGCGGCCCCGGCGGCCAGCATCGTGTTGCGCCGCTGGCCCTGCATCACCGCCTCGGCAAAGGCCCGATGCGCCGCCGAAAGCTCGGCCATGTCCTGCGCGGCATCATTGGCCGCCTGCGCCGCATCCAGCGCGCGGCGGATGCCCTCATCGGTTTCGTCGGCCTCGCCCGTCATGGCCCTCTCCTTGCGTTTGCCCCTCTTCACAGCAAGACCCGTGCCATCACCGCCGCCGCGCCAGAATGGCCGCGATCCCGAACCGCCCCGCCGCGGCAAAGCCGCCCAGCGCGCCGATCCCCATCGCTAGCCGCTCCATCATCCCGAACCCGGGATCCAGCGCCGCCCCCAGCAGCACCAGCCCGCCCAGGGCGAAGACCAGGGTCGAAATCATCTCGCCCGTGCTTTTCTGCGTCCGTTTCGTCATGCCATTCCTCATCCTTCACGCTGCCCGAATTCGCCGAACCGCAATTCGGGCGGCACCTCGATATCCGGCACCGAAGATCCCTCGCCCCGGTCCAGCCGGTAGACATGCGCCAGCACCGCCGCGACAGCCGCGTAAAGCTGTTCGTTGATCTCGGCCCCGATATCGCCGGTGAAATAAAGCGCCCGTGCCAGCAGCGGGATCTGCACCGGCGCCAGCCCCACCTTGCGGCCCCGCGCGATGATCTCCTGCGCCATCGGCCCCTTGCCCATCGCCAGGATCACCGGCGCCCGCGTCTCGCCCGGCACATAGCGCAGCGCCACCGCGAAATGCGTGGGGTTGGTGACGATCGCCGTCGCGCGCGGCACATCGTCCAGCGCGCGCCGCCGTTTCGAGGATTCGCGGCTCGCCTGCATCTGCAACTGCCGCATCCGCCCCTTCACCTCGGGCGATCCGTTCTGTTCCTTGTTCTCTTCCTTCACCTCCTGCAGCGTCATCATCAACTGCTTGCGCAGCTTGATCACCTGCCAGGCCACGTCGATCGCCGCGATGGCCGCCAGCCCCAGCACCAGCCCCGCCATCAGCCGCATCACCGCCGATCCCATCACCCCCGCCGCAGCGCCCGGGGTCAACTGCCATAGCCGGTCCAGCACGGGCAGCATCCCGCCCACCATCCCCCAGGCAATCGCGCCCAGCACCACGACCTTGGCCACCGCCTTGCCCAGTTCCACCAGCGCATTGCCTGAAAACATCCGCTTCAGCCCGGCCAGCGGGTCGATCCGGCTGGCCTTGAACCCCATCGCCTTGGGCGACCAGTGCAGCCCCCCCATCACGATCTGCACCGCGATGGTGGCAATCACCATCGGCACCGCCACCGCCACCGCCACGCCCAGCACCTGCCAGAAGGCCGTCCCGATCCGCGCCGCCACGATGCCATCCAGATCCGCCACCCGCCCCATCGCGAAGTAGCCGCTGAACCGCGGCAGCATCGCGGGCATCACCGCCGGGGCCAGCGCCATCATCCCGGTCCCCACGGCGAAACCGGCAAAGATCATCGCTTCCTTGGATGTCAGGACAGACCCGTCCTCGCGCGCGTCATCCTTGCGCTTCTGCGTCGGCTCCTGTGACTTTTCCGCGCCGTCATCCTCAGCCATTGCCACCCCCCAGCAACAGCGCCTCCAGCATCCCCACGCCTTCGAAGACCACGTCCTCCAGCGCCGTCGCCAGGCCCGGCGCCGTCAGGTAAAGCAGGACCAGCGTCACCGTCATCGTCACGGGAAAGCCAAAGGAAAAGATGTTCAGCGTCGGCGCGGATCGCGTCAGCACGCCCACCGCCATGTTCAGCAGAAGCAGCGCCGCCACCACCGGCAGCATCATCGCCGCCCCCAGCACGAACATCCGCCCGCCCGCGATCAGCCCCGCCTGCACTAGGCGCGGCAGGTCGATCCCGCCGCCCGGGGGCAGCACCACATAGCTTTCCAGCACGATCCGGATCACCGCCAGATGCCCGTCCACCGAAAAGAACACCATGGTCAGGAACAGCCCGAACAGTTGCGCCACCACCGGCGTCTGCCCGCCCGCCGACGGGTCATATTGCGCGGCGAAACCCAGGCCCGCCGTCGCCGCGATCCGGTCGCCCGCCAGCGTGGCCGCCCCGAAGAGGATGGTCAGCACCAGCCCCCCCACCAGCCCCACCGCCAGTTCCGTCAGCACCAGCGGCACCGCCTGCAGCCCGGCCAGATCCGCCGGCCCCGGCAGCGCCACCCCGCCCGCCATCACCGGCAGCGCCAGCACCCCCGTCGCCACGATCCGCACCTGCAACGGCACGAACCGCCCGCCAAAGGCCGGCGAGGCCAGAAGGAACGCCCCGATCCGCAGCATGGCGAACAGATAGACAGCCAGCCATTCCACAATGGCCGTCAGCCCCATGCCCGGCAGCGGAAAGCCCTCTCCCCCCATCAGCGTATCGCCCGGATCGCTTCGAAGATGGTCTGGAAGTAATCCGTCATCACCGTCAGCATGAATCCCGATGCCAGCGCCATGGTCAGCATGGAAATCGCCAGCTTCGGCACAAAAGACAGCGTCTGCTCGTTGATCGAGGTCGCCGCCTGCACGATCCCGATCACCAGGCCCGTCACCAGCGCCACCACCAGAACCGGCCCCGCCACCATCAGGATATGCCAATAGGCCATCTGCAAATGGCTGATATTCGCGTCGAATTCCATCTCAGCCCCCCACGCCATAGGTGGCCGCCAGCGACCCCACGGTCAGCGCCCAGCCATCCACCAGCACGAAGAGCAAAAGCTTGATGGGCAATGACACCAGCATCGGCGACAGCATCATCATCCCCAGCGCCATCAGGATCGAGGCGACAACCATGTCGATCACCAGAAAGGGCAGAAAGATCAGGAACCCGATCTGGAACGCCGTCTTCAGCTCCGATGTCATGAAGGCGGGCAGCAGCACCGAAAGCGGTACATCCGCCTGTTCCGCATAGGCCTCGTCCCCGGCAAGCTGCTGGAACATCATCAGGTCGTTCGCCCGGGTATTCTCGATCATGAACCCCTTGATGATCCCGGTCCCGATGGTGATCGCCTGATCGGCGGGCAACTGCCCGTCCAGATAGGGGCCCATCGCCTCGTCATAAAACCGCGTCATCGTGGGTTGCATCACGAAGAACGTCATGAACAGCGCCAGCGCCACCAGCACCTGATTGGGCGGCGTCTGCTGCGTGCCAAGGGCCTGCCGCAGGATCGACAGCACGATGATGATCCGGGTAAAGGCCGTCATCCCCAGCACGATCGAAGGCAGCACCGTCAGCGCCGTCATCAGCGCGACGATCTGCAAGGACAGCGAATAGGTCGTCCCGCCATCCGCGCCTTCCGTCAGCGTCAGCGCAGGCAGGCCCTGCGCCACGGCCACCCCCGGCATCGACAAGAGCAAAAGCGTCAGGATCAGCCGCATCATGCCGCGCCCTCCGCCGCTTGCGCAGGCAGGGCAGGGGCCCCGCCCTCGGGCAGCGCGGTCAGCACCGGCGCCTCGCCCCGGCAGCGCAGGATCAGGAATTCGCGCCCATCCACCCGCAGGATCATCGCCCGGTCCGTGGGCGACAGCGCCGCCACCTCCACCAGCGCCATCCGCCGGTTTCCCGCGATCCGGCGCGCCAGCCCGCCCCGGTTCAGCTTCACCACCAGCCAGCCCAGGCCCAATACGGCCATGAACAGCGCAAGCGTCAGGATCTGGTCAGGTCGGATCACGTCCACGGATCGGCACTCCGGCAAGGGGCTTCGTCACCCCTTCCCTGCAAGCCCCGTGCCGCCCGGCCCGCCGGATGGAACGAAATCGCACTTTTCCCATCCCCCTCCCGCCCCCGGATCAGACTTTCGACCAAGGCCCATGCTTCTGGCGATCTAACATTCGGCGGCGGATGGCTTCACTTTTGCCGGACAGGAAACAAAGCCCAAGGGGGGGCAACATGTCCGGAAACCTGCGAGACTGGGTCCACCGCCGCCGCATCGACGGCCTGCCCACGGAACGCGCGCTGCAACATCCGTTCTTCGACACCCATCTCGAAGAGGTCCGCATCATGCCGCGCCGCCAGCTTGTGCGCGACCTGCGTCTCGTGCCCAAGGTCGGCGAGAAATCCTATCAGATCATCCTGGATGCGCTGGGCGATCTCTGATCGCCCCGCCCCGCCCCGCTTTCCCGGCCGCGTGCATACAGCGTATGCACAGCCGTCTGCACCGGCTGTCTGCACCGGGCATGGCACGCCCTTTTGGCCCGATCAGACGGATTCCGCCCGCTTTTCCGGGTCGATGATCTGGCCAAAGCGGATGCCGAACCGCTCTCCCACCATCACCACCTCGCCCTTGGCGATCAGTGTTCCATTCACCAGAACATCCAGCGGATCCCCCGCCAGCCGGTCCAGTTCGATCACCGAACCCTCTGAAAGCCTTAGCAAATCCCGGATCGTCAGTTCCGCCCGGCCAACTTCCACCGTCAGCCTGACCCCGATGTTTTCCAACAGGCGCAGCCCCTCGGGGCCGGTCTTGACCGCTTCGCTCATCGTTTCTCAACCCCTTATCTGTCTGGTGACGCTCAGCGCGGCCTTGCCCGCGATCTCGCCCGGAACCGCTTCGAAGAAAGGCTTGCCGTCGATCAGCACTTCCACCTTGTCCGAAACCTTGGCGGGGATCACATCCCCTTCCTTCAGATTGGCCAGATGCCGCAGCGCGATGTCCGGCTCGCACAGCCGCGTGCGCACCTCCAGCGGCACCGAAAGAACCGCCCGCTCCAACCGTTCGCGCCAGCTTGCGTCATCTTCCACCGTATCCGATTGCGTGCGCGAACGGAGCTGGCTTGAAATCGGCTTAAGTGTCTGAAACGGATACAGAATATCGAAACTCGCAGGCTCCGCGTCGGGCAGTTGAACCATGAAGGAACAGTTGACGATCATGTCATCGCCATCCACGAATGCCGCGAACTGCATGTTTTCCTCGCGGCTCTGGACGCTGAATGTCAGATGCATCAGGTCGCGCCAGGCCAGTTGCAGCGCGTTGTTCAGCCGGTCGGTGACGATCTCGATCACCCTCTGCTCGGTCGAGGTGAACTCGTTCCGCCCGCTTTTCACATAGCGGATCGACCCGCCGTAATAGGCATCCGTCAGCAGGCTGATGAAGGGCGGCGGGATCACGATCAGGTGGTTCCCGCGCAACTCCTCGATCCGGGTATTGGTCAGCGAAACGAAATTGTCCTGGCTGTTGCGATAGTCGTCAAAGCTGCGCGTTTCCGCCGGAAAGGCCGAAATCCGCGGCTGGATGCGCAGCAAGGGCAGAAAGACAGACCGCGCGATCCGGCAGAAGCGTTCGTTGATCATGCGCAGGGCGTGATAATCGCCCATCATGGAAATGTCATTGGAACCAAAGACATAGGGCCGAACTTCCGCCCCGTCGGCCGAAGTGCCGAAGCCCGTGGTATCCATCAGCCCGCCCACCAGGGCGGCCACCTCATTGGCAGAAAGCTTGCGTGGCGTGCTGGCCATGATCCCGGCCCTTACTGCATCATGAAGGACGGAAAGAACACGTCCTCGATCCCGCCAAAGCCCTCAAGCTTCACCAGTCTCTGGTTGATCGTGTCCTTCAGCGCATCCGCCAGCCGCGCCCGCCCCGGCATCCCCGCCAGGTCCTCTTCGGTAAAGGTCGCGATCACCGCCAGCATGTCGGATTGCAGCGCCAGCTTGTGGGTCTCCACATTGGTGATCACCTGCGCGTCATATTGCGTCGAAACGCCGACCTGCACCTGAAGAAAAGCCTTTGAATCCTTCAGGTTGGACGTCAGCGCATCCGGAAAGGTAAAGTAGGAGGTGACGAAAAGCTCTTCCTCCGGCACTTCCTTGGCCACCCTTTCCAGCCCGCCCTCGGGAAGGGCGCCGCCGCCTGCACCGGCCGCTTCCGGCTGGATCATCTGCAGCATGCCCTGCGTCGGCGACAGCGGGTTCGCGAAATAGACATAGCCCCCCGCAAAGCCGCCACCGACCAGCAGCACGGCCAGGATCAGCTTGCCCAGCAGGCCGATGATCTTCTTCATCTTTCCGGGCTTTTCGATGGGATCGACGGTTTCAACGCTCATGGATCATGTCCTCAGGCAATCAGGTTCACCAGCCCGCGCGCCGCCGCGCCGGCCGGGCCGCCGCTCAGGCCGCCCGCCAGGGTGCCGGTCCGGGCCTCTGCGGGCCGCTCAACGACAAGACCCCCGGCCTTGCCCCCCCGCGCCGAAGGATCGCCCTGCGGATCGCGGCTCGTTGTTTCCTGCCCGCCCAGCGACAGCCCCGCACGGGACAGCGATTCCGACAGGCGGTGTTCGTTCTGCTGCAACAACCGCGCCGCTTCCGGCGTCTCGGTGACAAAGCGCACCTGCGCCTGACCGTCGGTCATGTCCAGCCGGATCTTCAGCCGCCCCAGATGCTCGGGCGCAAGGTCGAGGTCGATCTGCTGACCGTCCCCCGAAAGCTCGGCGGCGATCCGGTCGGCAATCGCGCCCTCCCAGCCCGGCCTGTCGGTGGCGATCGGGGCCTGCGCGGCAAAGGCCGCGGCTTGGGTCGGCTGGGCCGGACCGGCCATGGCCGGGGCCTGCTGTGGCAAGGGTGCGGTCTGGCCCGCGGCGGGAGTGATGGCTTCCGCGGGGGCAGGGGTCGGACGCTCACCACCCGCCTGCCGCGCGGCAGGCTCCGCCACCGCCCCTGCCGCGGGCGTCAGCCCCAGCGCCTCGCGGCGGCGTGCCGTCTCCTCGGCGGTGACGGGCCCCTCCGTCGCCTCGACGGGCAGTCCCTCGGCCCATTCCCCTGTCTCCTCGCCCTGCAAGGCGGCCAGCGGCCCGCCGGGCAGGGGCGCTGCGGGGCGCGTGGCCTGCTGCTGCATCATGGGCTGCGCGAGGCCGCCTGCCACGGCCACGGAAACCGCGGCAGCAATGGCCTTTTCCCCTTCGCCCTGCGGCAGGGCGGCCACCGGGGCGGGCGCTTCCGTCAGAGGGGCCGCCAACACAAGCTGCAGGTCTACCTCGGCTTCGTCCGTATCTTCCGTTTCGGCTTCGGGGCCTGCGGCATCGGCGCTCTCGCCCTCTGCCTCGGCCGGGGTGGCGGCATCGCCCATTCCCGCCAGCGCTGCCTGCAGCGCGGCACCGGGGGGCGGGGCGGCCTGTTCGGGGGCCGCCGTTCCGGCCAGGTCCGCCTCGGTCACCGCGCCGCTCATCGCCGCGGTCGTCGCAGGCATCAGCGCCGCCAGCTGGCCCAGATCCTCCAGCACCACGCCGCTTACCTCGGCCGCGCCGGGCATCGCCTCGTCCAGCGCAACAGCCCCGGCGATCAGCGCCTCGTTCCCCGCCTCCCCGGCCCCCTCGGCCCCCATGGCATCGGCCAGCGTCAGGGCGAAATCGCCCACCGGCCCGCCTTCGGCCTTGGTGGCACCCGGGGCACCGCCTGCGGCACCGATCATCGCGGCGATCACGTCGCCACGGGCCGCGCGGGGGCTCTGGATGGGTTCGGGCAGGGTCATCTGGGATCGGTCCTCGGCTCGAATTGGGTTACTCGCGGGCTTGCTTGCAAATCCGGTGCCAACTAGCGGCGGCGTGGCGGCATTGCCGCCTCACGCAGGGCAAGCTTTTCCTCTGCCTCGGTTTTCCGGGCGGAACCGGCCTTTTCCATCAGCGTCTGGTGGCGGTGTTCCTGCTGCGACAGCCGCGCCTGTTCCTCGGTCAGCCGGGTTTCCAGCGCCTCTTGCCGGGCGCGGTGCCGCTCCACCTCCGACAGGATCTGCGCCGCCATGTGGCGCTCTGCCGCGATCTCCGTCGCCAGCCGCACGCCCCCCGGCTTGCCCTGCCGCGACAGCGCCTCGTTCAGCCGCTCCACCATGCGCTCCGCCTCGGCCTTCTGCTGGGCCACCGTCCGCAGATCGGCCAGGGTGACCGCGATCCGCGCCTTTTCGCGCAGGGCCATCAGGCCCAGGGTCCGCGATGCCCCGCTCATGCCGCACCTCCGGCAAGCGCCAGCAGCGCCTCACGGCTTGCGGCGAAATCCGAAGGTTCATGCGCGCCCTGCCGGATCAGCGCCGTCACCTGCGGCCACAGCCGGATCGCCTCGTCCAGATCGGGATCCTGTCCCGGCATGTAACCCCCCATCAGCATCAGGTCGCGATTGTCCATGTAAAGCGTGATCATCCGCCGCAGCTTCTGCGCCGCGGCGCGGTGCGGGCCATCGGTGATGTCACCCATCACCCGGCTGGCCGATTGCGGCAGGTCGATCGCCGGATAGACGCCCATCTGCGTCTGACGGCGGCTCAGCACGAAATGCCCGTCCAGAATGGCCCGCGCCGTATCCACCACCGGGTCGTTCGTGGTGTCGTCGCCATCCGCCAGCACCGTATAGATCGCCGTGATCGCGCCTTCGCCCGGCAGCCCCGCCCCCGTCCGCTCGATCAGCCCCGGGATCAGCGAGACAACCGATGGCGGATAACCCTTCGCCGTCGGCTGTTCGCCCAGTGCCAGCCCGATCTCGCGCTGGGCATGGGCGACGCGCGTCAGGCTGTCCATGATCAGCAGCACCTGCTTGCCCTTGGCGCGGAAATGTTCGGCAATCGCGGTTGCCCGCCGCGCCGCGCGCAGGCGCAGCAGGGGGGAGCGGTCGGCAGGCACGGCCACCATGCAGATGCGCTTTGCCGCCTCGCCCTGCATCACCGATCGCACAAAGGCCCCCACCTCGCGCGCGCGCTCGCCGATCAGGCCCACCACGATGACATCGGCCTCGGTATAGCGGGCCATCATCTCCATCAGCACCGATTTCCCGACGCCCGACCCCGCGATGATCCCCACGCGCTGCCCGCGCCCCACGGTCAGGGCGGCGTTGATGATCCGCACGCCCACATCCAGCGGCCGGTCCACCGGCGTCCGCGCCAGCGGGTTCATCAACCGCCCCGCCAGCGGCCAGCGTTCAGAGCAGAGCGGCACCGCCCCCCCGTCCAGCGGATGCCCTTCGGCATCCACCACCCGGCCCAGCAGCGCCTCGCCCACCTCGGCCATCTGCCCGCCATCCATCACCCGCACCCTTGCCCCCGCGATGATCCCCGCCCCGGGCTGGTTCAGGAACATCAGCACATGGCCGCGCGCGAAACCGATCACTTCGCCCTGCACGGCATCGCCGCTTTCCGTGGCGATCTCGCACAGCGTGCCGGGGCTGGCGGGAAACCCCGTCGCCTCAAGGATCAGCCCGTCATAGCGCAGCACCCGCCCCTCGATCAGCGCGCCCCGCGCCTCGGTCCGCCGGGCGATGCCCGTGCCGATGCGTTCGATCAGGCTCATGCCCCCACCTCCAGCAGATCGGCCAGCCGGATGCCATCCGACCGGATATCGACATCGCCTCGCGCCAGGCGCGGATCGCCCTGCAGGCTGGCGGCCGCGATCACCTCGCAGCCCTCCAGATGCGGCAGGATCGCGGCCAGATCATCGGGGTTCAGCCGGATCGACACCGCCCTCACCCCCTGCGCCACGCGGTCCGCCATCGCCTCGATCCGCGCGGCAAAGGCCGCGGGCAGCGCGTCGATCATCTGCCCGGCCCGCTCTGCCGCAAGGCGGCGCACCGCGCCCGCGATCACCTCGGCCAGATCCTCGGCCAGATCCGCCCCGCCCGAAAGCGCGGCGGCGGCGGCCAGAAAGGCCGCCCGCGCCGGTCCCAGCGCCGCCTCGGCCTCGGCCCGCGCCTCGGCGCGGCCCGCTTCCAGCCCTTCCTCCAGCCCATCCGCCCGACCTGCGGCATAGCCCTCGCTGCGCGCCTCGGCCAGGCGTCGCGCCGGATCCTCCACCTGCGCGGCGGGCGCGGTCTCGGCCGGATCGGGTGCCAGCACCTCGATCTCCGCCGCGGCCATCCCTGCCGCGGGCAGCACCTCCGTCACCCCGTCCTCCAGCAGCACCCCCGCCTCGGGATCGACGCGGCGCACCTCGTCCAGCCGGGCGCGGCGAAAGACGGCATCGGCGGGCGTGCGCGGGGCCGCGCCGGTGAACCCCTTCTGCGCCGAAGCCCGGATCAGCGCCATCACCTCGGCAGGCCCCATGCGGGGGGCATCCTCTGCGCCAGCCATGGCTTACACCATCTGCTCGCCGCCGCGGCCCGCCAGCACGATCGTGCCTTCGTCCGACAGCCGCCGCGCCGTGGCCACGATGGCCTTCTGCGCCTCCTGCACATCCGTCAGCCGCACCGGCCCAAGCGCTTCCATCTCGTCGCGCAGGTTCGCCGCCGCCCGGCTTGACATGCAGCCCAGAAGCTTGTCGCGCAGCCCCTCGCTCGTGCCCTTCAGCGCCAGCACCAACTGCTCGTTGTCCACATTGCGCAACAGTGTCTGCAGCGACCGTTCGTCCGACTGT
Source organism: Paragemmobacter kunshanensis (assembly GCF_011059185.1). Taxonomy (GTDB): domain Bacteria; phylum Pseudomonadota; class Alphaproteobacteria; order Rhodobacterales; family Rhodobacteraceae; genus Paragemmobacter; species Paragemmobacter kunshanensis. Next base: position 38,304 of record NZ_JAALFE010000003.1, read on the forward strand.
TCCAGATTGTCGAAGACGAACATGTTGTCCATGATCGACTGCATCAGATCCTTGTCCTCTTTCCGCACCTCGCGCATGATCCGCTGTTCCATCGCGGTGCGGGTAAAGTTCATGATCCGCGCCGCCGCCTTAACGCCGCCGATCTGGCTGGCGCGGGTCGTGGCCGATGCCTTGAACTTGCGCTGCATCACCTGTTCCAGATCGCGCAGCGCCTCGGGCTGGATCGAGGTCAGGTCCGCGATGCGGCGGATGATGTCGGGCTGATGCTCTTCGGGCAGCAGCGACAGCACATCCGCCGCCAGCGCATAATCAAGGCAGGCCACCACCAGCGCGATGATCTGCGGATGCTCGTCCACGATCAGCTCGGAAATCGACCGCGCGTCCATCCAGTCGAGGATTTCGATAGGCCGCTCGGCCGAAGACGGGTTGATCCGGCTGATGATCGACTGCGCCTTGTCCTCGCCCAGCGCCTCGGTCATCACCGACCGGATATAGACCGGCGCGCCATGGTTCAGCCCGGTTTCCTGGTTCAGCCCGATCAGGAATTCCTCCACCACATGCTCCAGCGTCAGCTGGTCCACATCCCCCACCGAATACATCGCCGCGCCCAGATGCTGCACCTCGGCCGGGGTCAGGTTGCGCAGCACCGATGCCGCGCCGCGTTCCCCGAACAGCATCATCAGCACCGCCGCGCGCTGCACCGGCGTCAGCCGCGACAGCGCGGCAGGCGGGGCAGGGGCGGGGGTCGGGGCAGGGCGGGGGGCGGGCATGGCGATGCTCCTTTCACGTCGGTCTGTCGTTTGGTCCTCGGGCGCGGGCGATGCCGCCGCCTCAGCCGCGCGGCGCGGCGTCCACTTCGTCCTTCATCATCTTCTGCAGGACCGAGGCGATCCGCCCCGGATCCTCGGCCACGATCTGGCGCAGCACGGCGAACTTTTCCTCGCGCGTCACATTGGCGCCCAGCGCGGCGCTGGTCAGCTTGGATCGCCGCGCCTCCAGCCGGGCCGTCACGTCATCCAGACTGTCGCCCGCCGTCACCTCGACACCCGCCACCCCGCCAAGCTGCACCGGCCCGTTGCCGCCCGCCGCATCCCCGGCCAGGCTCACCCGGCTCAGAAGCGGGCGGATCACGCCCAGCGCGATGATCCCGATCAGCGCGATCAGCGCGAGTTGGCGCGAGGCTTCGGGCAACCACGACCAGTCGGTCGGCGTATCGACCACCACCATGTCCATGAAGGGTTGCGCCGTGATGGTGATCGTGTCGCCGCGTTCCGCGTCAAAGCCGATGGCGCCCTGCGCCAGCTTCTCGATATCGGCGCGCAGGTCATCGGGCAGCAGCGGCGCGGGCGGCGCGCCCTCTTCCGCGGGCGTCGCGGGCGGCATGGCGCGCATCAGGATGGCCGCGCTGATCCGGGTGATCTGCGCCGTCGCGGGCTGTGTCGTCTCGACCGTGCGGCTCACCTCATAGTTCTTCGTCGATCCGCTCGACCGGTTGGTGATCTGCCCGGCCAGGGGCTTGGCCCCCGTCGCCTCGCCCGCAGGCACCAGATCGGCCTGGTTCGGCGGCGCATTGGCCACCGCGCCCGGGATCCCCCGCGCCTGCGGCTCGCTGCTTTCCACCAGTTCCGATTGTTCGGACCGCAGCGCCGTTGCCGCCGGATCGACCCGCTCCTCGGTGATCTGGCTTTGCGTGAAATCCATGTCCACCGTCACCTGCACCGACAGGTTCCCCGGCCCGGCAATCGGCGTCAGCAGCGCCTCGATCCGTTCGCGATAGAGCTTCTCCACCTCAAGACGGTGCTGCAACTGCCGGTCCGAAACCTGCGCCGCCGGATCGTCCGATCCGCGCGACAGAAGCCGCCCCATCTGATCCACCACCGTCACATCGCCCCGCGCCATGCCGGGCACCGAGGTGGACACCAGGTTCACGATGGCCTCCACCTGCGATGCCTCCAGCGCCCGCCCGGGCGCCAGCTGCAGAAAGACCGATGCCTTGGGGGGCTGCATGTCGCGCAGGAAGGCCGATTTCTCGGGCAGCGCCAGATGCACCCGCGCCTGCGCCACCGCCGAAATCTCGGTGATCGACCGCGCCAGATCCAGCTCCTGCGCCTGTTTCAGCCGCGCCCCTTCCACAGACCGGCTCGCCCCCATTGGCAGTTCCGTCAGCACCGCATCCCCATCGGGCAGCGATTGCGGCAAGCCCTGCGCGGCAAGCTGCATCCGCGCCCTGTGATAATCGGCCGAGGGCACCTCAACCTGCCCGGTCGCGCTGTCCACCGTGGCGTCGATCCCGGCCGATCCCAGCGCATCCATGACGCGCGCCTTGTCGGCCTCGGCCAGCCCGGGGAACAGCACCATCCGCGCGGGTTCCCGCAGGATCAGCCAGCCGCCCACCGCCAGCACCGCCACCGAAAGGATCAGGATCGCGGGCATCGCGCGGCGCAGCGCGGGCTGGTTGCCCATGCGCATCACCTGGCTGACCGCGCCGCGCATCTGGGCGACGATCGGATTGCCGTTGCTTGTCGGAACCGGGGTCATGGCCATCTTGCGTCAGTCCTTCATCCGGTCTCAGACCGGCATGTTCATGATGTCGCGGTAGGCGCCCAGCGCCTTGTTCCGCACGTTCAGCGCGAACTGGAACCCCAGCGACGAAATCTGCTGGTCGATCATCACCGAGGCCAGATCCGTCTCGCGCCCCAGTTCAAAGGCCTTGGCCGATTCCGCCGCCTTGCTCTGGGCCGATGCCAGATCGTCCACCGCCTCGGCGATCCGCGCGCCAAAGCCGCCGCCGCGCGCCTCCTGCGGGCCAAGCGGGCCCGAGGATTGCCCGCTCTGCAGCGGCGTCTCGGGGCGGATCACCCCGGCGCCGAATGCCCCCATGCCGTTGATCGGTCCTGCGGTCATCGCCTATCCCCCGGATCAGACGGCCCGCGCCATCAGACGCGTCACGGTGGGGGTCGTTGCATGGATCAGCAGGTCTGCCGGGGTGATCTTGCCACCCTCCTGCATCACCAGCGCGCGCTGGATCACGTTTTCCAGCTCGCGCACATTGCCCGGCCAGTCATGCGCCACCAGCGCCGAGATTGCCTCCGCCGTCAGCATCGGCAGGGCCTGGCCCGCCGGCGTATGCCGCCGCACCATCGCCACCGCCAGAACCGGAATGTCATCCGGCCGCTCGCACAGCGCCTGCGTCGTCAGCGGGAAGACGTTCAGCCGATAGAACAGATCCTCGCGGAACCGCCGCGCGCGCACCTCTTCGGGCATGTCGCGGTTCGACGTGGCGATCACGCGGATATCCACCGGCACTTCCTTCTGCGCCCCGATGGGCGTCAGCGACCGTTCCTGCAGCACGCGCAGCAGCTTCGATTGCAGCCCCATCGGCATTTCCGAGATTTCGTCCAGCATCAGCGTGCCGCCCTCCGCCGCACGGATGATGCCCTTGTTCGCGTTCGACGCGCCGGTGAAGGCGCCCTTCTCATGGCCGAACAGGATGGCTTCAAGCATGTTCTCCGGGATCGCCGCGCAGTTGATGGCGACGAAGGGCGCATTTGCCCGGCGGCTTGCAGCATGCACCTGCCGCGCCAGCACTTCCTTGCCCGAACCCGTCGGCCCGTTGATGAACACCGTCACATCCGTCCGCGCCACGCGGCCCGCCAGATCAATCAACTGCCCGGTCTCGGCATCGGCGGCCACCATGGCCTGCACCTGCCCGCCGATCAGATCCGCCAGCATCATCAGCCCGGCATCGCGCAGGGCCGTCAGCCCCGTCACGGGCAGCGCCACCCGCAGCACGCGCCCGCCCAGTTCCTCTGTCACGCCAAAGACGGCGGCGCCCTCGCTCACCACCACCATCGCCTTGGCCCCCGCCTGCCGCGCCATCTCGGCCAGCCCGCGCGCGCCACCCAGCCGGGCCTCGCCCGCCGCCGAGGCGACCAGAACCTGCACCCCCGCCTTGGCCTTCCCGCCCCGGCTCACCGCGACACGGCGGCGGGCCAGAAGCTGGGCCACGGCCGCAGCGGCATCAAAGGCTTCGTCGAGGATGTGGATCACGGCCATGGTCTCGCTCCGGTGTTGAACAGTCACTCGGAGGGGGAAGAAGCAGGATGCGTGCCACGCGACGAAAAGGGCGGAAAAAATTTTTGCGCCGCCCCTAAAACGGCCTCAGACCGGGTCGTTCACCCCTATTGCCACAGGAAGGACACAAGGTTTCCGACAGCGTCACCTCCCTCTCGCCGGTGCCGCGCGGAATCCCGACACGACTTTCGCAGCGGCCCGACCCATACCTTTGGCACCCTGCCATACAGACGGGTTCCGGCCACTGCTGCGTCCTGTCCGATCCCCCCTGCGGCAGGCGCAAAACCCATCCGAAAGTCGGTATCACATTCTCGGGTCACGCGTCGTTGAAGTTGCAGCAAGTCCGACAAATCCCGGGGCACAGTCCATGCTATCAAAGACATATCATCTCAAATTTCCCAGTCTCGACGCCGCTCAGATCGCCGCGCCCTTCGTCATCGAGGCCCTGGGAAACGCCATCCCCAGTTGCAACCTGACCGGGCTCAACGTGCTGATTTCAAAGGAAGGTGACGTTTCGATCAATGTCTTCTTCCCCTCTGTCGCCGAACTCAAGAACTTCGAAAAGAACCATGGCGGCTTCCTCGACACGATGAAGAAGACCTTCCTGTTCAAGTCCACGGGTTTCGACGGGGTCTGCATCTTCAACTTCGATCGCAGCGACGAGGCCGCCTGATCGCATGCCGGCGGCTGCCCATGATGCCTCTGGCCCGCCTCTTGCAAGTTGAACCCGCAGATACCGACCCAGAGACCCGGGCCCGCAGGGCCGGGCGCAAGGCAGGATCGTGAAGGAAGGACCGACCGAATGACGTTCCGTCATCGCTGCATCGCCGTGAAACGGCCCGCAAGCGGGAGGGGCAGGCAATGAGCGCCGCCACCGAAACCTCGCCCGCCGATGGCGGCCTGATGCGCGTCTCCTCGGACAAGATCAGCCGTCTGATGGATCTTGTCGGCGAACTCTCCCTCTCGGTGTCCGAAACCGTGCAATCCTCGGATCTGGCCGGGCTGCAACTCACCAATTTCGATGCCGCCGTGCATCGGCTCAACATGATCGTGCGTGAAGTGCAGGACGCCGCCACCGAACTGCGCCTTGTCCCCGTGGATGATGTCTTCCGCCGCCTGCGCCGGATGATCCGCGAACTGGAACGCCAGACCGGCAAGCAGATCGAGATGGAAATCGAAGGCGGCGACACCGCCATCGACAAGCTGGTCGCCGACCGCCTCTATGATCCGCTCCTGCATGTCGTGCGCAACTCTGCCGATCACGGGCTGGAAGGCCCCGAGGAACGCACCGCCGCGGGCAAGCCGGCCCAGGGCCGCATCACCCTGTCCGCGGCCCAGGTCGGGTCCGAGGTCCGCATCACCGTCGCCGATGACGGGCGCGGCCTGTCGCGCGACAAGATCCTGAAGAAGGCCCGCGAAAAGGGCTTCTTCGGCATGGACGAGGAACCCGAACCCGCCGCGCTCTGGAAGATGATCTTCGAACCCGGCTTCTCCACCGCCGAAACCGTGTCCAACCTCTCGGGCCGCGGCGTGGGGATGGATGTTCTGAATGCCACGATGCAGGCCCTGCGCGGCCGCATCGGCGTGGACAGCACCGCAGGGCAGGGCACCCGCGTGGCGCTGCATATCCCCGTGTCCCTCGCCTTTCTCGATTGCATCATCCTGCGCCTTGGCCACCAGCTTTTCGCCGTGCCGATCGACGTCATCTCGGAAATCGCCAAACCCCGCCCCGAGGAACGCGTCGGCATCTCGGCCGACAGCGGATCGGAAATGTTCCGCCTGCGCGGCACCTTCATTCCCGTCTGCCGGCTCGACGATTTCTACGACACGCCCATGCGCGCCGCCGAAACCGCGCCCGAGCCCGTCCTCGTGGTCTTCAACACCACCTCCGGCCCCATTGCCGTGCCCGTCGATGAAATCCTCGACCGCCAGCAGGTGGTGATGAAGCCGCTGGTCGGCCGCCTTGCCCATGTCCGCGCCTCCTGGGGCTGCGCGCTGCTGGGAACGGGCGAAGTTGCCCTCGTGCTGGATTGCGAACGCCTCGCCGCCGGTGCCGCGAACGGAGCCCCGCAATGACCCGCACAGACCGTCAGGGAACCGAGGTGATCCGCGGCTGGCTGGCCCAGCGCTGCGGCATCCATTTCCCCGAACACAAGCTCGATCAGCTGCGCCAGCGCCTCGTGAAGGTGCAGCGCGAATTCGGCGTCCCCGATCTGTCCGACATGGCCGGTCGCCTGGATCTGGCCGATGCCACCGCGCTGCAACTCGCCGTGATGCATGCGGCCTCCACCAACCACACCTATTTCTTCCGCGAAGTGGACGTCCTCGACCACTTCCGCACCCGGATCCTGCCCCTTCTCGCCCAGCGCGACGAAATCCGCATCTGGTCCGCCGCCTGCGCCGCCGGGGACGAGGCCTATACGATCGCCATCCTGATCGCCGAAACCCTGGGCCCCGCCGCCCTGCGCCGCACCGTGATCCTGGGTACCGATATCTCCAGCCCCACCATCGCCGATGCCGAGGCGGGTATCTATTCGGAAAACCGGCTGGATCGCGTCCCGCCCGACTATCTCGATCGCTGGTTCGAACCTGCAGGCCCCGGCCGGATGCGCGTCCGCAAGGAACTCCGTGATGTCTGCACCTTCCGGCAGATGAACCTCAAGACCATGCCCTATCCGTTCAAGAAGTCCTTCCAGACGGTCTTCTGCCGCAACGTGCTTTACTACTTCGAACGCGATGACCAGATCGCCACCCTGCGCGCCCTGCACGATGTCACCGAACAGGGCGGCTGGCTTCTGACCAGCGTCACCGAAAACGTGCGCGAGGTCTGCGCGCCCTGGCGCCCCGTCGTCAACGGCGTCTTCCGCAAGGGGGGCGAATGATCATGGCCCGCCCGGTCCGCGTCCTGATCGTCGATGACAGCGCCATGGTGCGCAAGGTCCTCTCCATGGGCCTTTCCGCCGATCCGGGGATCGAGGTGATCGCCGCCGCCTCCAGCGCCGAGGCCGCCTGGGACATCATGCGCAAGGACCGGCCCGACGTGATCACCCTCGATGTGGAAATGCCGCGCATCGACGGGCTTACCTTCCTGCGCCACTACCTGCCGCTGATGCCCATCCCCACGGTGATGATCTCCACCCTCACCAGCGCCGGGGCCGCGGTGTCGGTCCAGGCGATGCAGGCCGGGGCGGTGGATGTCATCTCCAAGCCCAGCCTTGGCCTTGCCTCCGGCCTTCCGGCCATCATGTCCGACATCTGCACCCGCGTCCGGGCCGCCGCCACCGCCCGCATCGGCCGCGGCCAGGCCCCCGCCGCCACCGCAGCACCGGGCCTGTCCCCGGCCCCGATCCCCGTCCGCCCCGTGCCCGCCACGCCGCGCAGCGCCGACCCGGTGCCGCCGCCCGGCTTCACCGCGCCGCGCAACGCGCCCACGCTCATGGCCATCGGCTCTTCCACCGGGGGCGTCCAGGCGCTTTCCGCCATCCTCCCCGCCTTCCCGGCCAACAGCCCCGGCATCGTCATCGTCCAGCACATGCCCGAAGGCTTCACCGGCCCCTTCGCCACGCGCCTGAACAGCCTGTGCTGCCTCGACGTCCGCGAGGCGCAGGAAGGCGACATCCTCCATCCCGGCGCGGCCTTGGTCGCCCCCGGCGGCACCCGCCACATGACCGTGGAACCGCACGGACGCGACAGCTATCGCATCCACCTCGTCCAGGGCGATCCGGTCTGCTTCTCGCGCCCCTCGGTCGATGTGCTGTTCGAATCCGTCGCCCGCGCCGCAGGCCAGAACGCCATCGGCGCCGTCCTCACCGGCATGGGCCGCGACGGCGCCCGCGGCCTTTTGACCATCCGCAGCATCGGCGGCACGACCATCGCTCAAGATGAGGCGACTTCGGTCGTTTATGGAATGCCGATGGCCGCGCGCGACATCGGGGCCGCACAGCATGTGCTGCCGCTCACCGCAATCCCGGCCCGGATGATGCAGGCCGTTACCACCCGCCAGGCCGCCCGCGCCTGACCGGACCAGTAAGAAAGTTGAGAGGAGACCGAAATGGCCCAAGACACTGCCGAAGCGAACCGGTCCCGCCCGGACGGGCTTCCCCTGCGCGAAGCCGACAACATCGACGAGATGTATCTGACCTTCGCCCTCGGATCCGAGGAATATGGCGTCAACATCGTCGGCGTCACCGAAATCGTGGGCATGCAGCGCATCATGTCCGTGCCGGATGTGCCCAACTACATCAAGGGCGTGATCAACCTGCGCGGCAAGGTCATCCCGCTGATGGACGTGCGCCTGCGCTTCGGCATGCCCGAACGCGCCTATGACGAACGCACCGTCGTCATCGTCATGGATGTGGGCGAGGCCCCCATCGGCCTGATCGTCGATGGCGTCTCCGAAGTGCTGGAAATCCCGCCCTCGCAGGTGGACCGCCACACCCAGTTCGGCCGCGCCGCCAGTCGCCCCGTGATCGCGGGCATCGGCCGCATCGGCGACCGTGTCGCCGTCCTGCTGGATACGGCTGTTCTCGTCTCGGAAAGCGATGTCAGCCTCCCGGCCGAGATGGCCGCCGCCTGACAGATCCCGCCATGACCGAACGCGCCCGTCCCCCGATCAACCGCCAGGCCCCCCGTCCCGATCCGCTGGATCTGATCGAGGATGCCGCCCCCCCGGCCCCCTCTGCCGAAACCGAAAGGACCGATACCATGTCCGCCCCGCAAATCCCCGCTGCCCTTCCCCTGTGGGAGGATGCCGCCGGAACGGCCGCGCTCGACCGCATCGCAACCCCCCTTCTCATCGCCGATGCGGATATGGTCATCCGCTACGCCAACCCCGCCGCCTTCGACATGTTCCGCCCGCATGAGGCCGACATCCGCAAGGAACTTCCCGCCTTCTCGCTGGCCGGTCTGGTCGGGCAATCGGTGGATGTCTTCCACCGCCACCCCGCGCATCAGCGCGCCATCGTCTCGGGCATGACCGAACGCATGGCGGGCAAGCTTTCCGCCGGTGGCCGCCACTATGCCTTTGACGCCTCGCCCCTGTTCGACGGGCAGGGCCAGCTTTCCGGTGCCATCGTGGAATGGCGCGACGAAACCCGCGATCATCAGGCCAGCCATGAGGCCCGCCGCGTCATCGCCGCCATCAGCGACATGGCCGAGGCCCATAACAAGGGCGAGATCGACCACTTCGCCGCGACCGCGGGCTATTCCGCGGGCAATGCCGAAGTGCTGAAGAACGTCAACGACATGGTGCAGGGCCATATCGACACCAAGCGCAAGGTCATCGCCTGCATCACCGAATTCGCAAACGGCAACTTCGACGCGCCGCTGCAGCAGTTCCCGGGCAAATCCGCCTTCATCAATGACGCCATGGAAGGCGTGCGCGCCTCGTTCAAGGCGGTGTTCAGCGATATCGAAACCCTCGCCGCCGCGCTGGTCGAAGGCAATCTCGACTTCAGCGTCGATTCCGCCCGCTATGACGGCCAGTTCCACCTCCTGATGAAGACCTTCGACAGGGTGCGCATCAGTTTCCGCGATGTCGCCGCCGAAATCGAACGCCTGTCCAATGCCATCGTCTCGGGCGAGCTGGACACCCCGGTTCAGGCCGATGGCTATCTGGGTGCCTATCGCCGCATCATCGAGGCTTTCGATGCCGCCTTCACCTCGCTCAACGGGGCCTTCCACAGCATCGGCCACCAGGTCGGCCAGGTGGCGCAGTCCGTCCGCCAGATGAGCCAGTCCTCGCAATCGCTGGCGACCAATTCGCAGGTGCAATCCTCTTCCGTCGACGAAGTCTCCGCCACGGCCGAGGAAACCGACATCCAGGTGAAATCAAACGCCGCCGCCGCCGTCTCGGCCCGCCAGCTTGTCACCGGCGCGTCCGAAGTCGCGGAAAACGGCAAGGCCAAGATCTCTGAAATGGTCGCCTCCATGGAAGGCATCCGCGCCTCCAGCCAGGACATCGCCAAGATCATCAAGGTGATCGACGAAATCGCCTTCCAGACCAACCTCCTCGCCCTCAACGCCGCGGTCGAGGCGGCGCGCGCAGGCCAGCATGGCCGCGGCTTCGCCGTCGTCGCGCAGGAAGTCCGCAACCTTGCCGGACGCTCCGCCCGCGCCGCGCGCGAAACCTCGGACCTGATCGAGGATGCCGCCACCCGCGTTCAGGCCGGGGTGCGCATCGCGGATGAAACCAGCCGCGCCTTCACCTCCATCGCCGATGACATCCAGAAGGTGAATGTCCTCGTCCGCGACATCGCCACCGCCTCCGACGAACAGTCGCGCGGCGTGGCCCAGATCAACACCGCCATCGGTGAAATCGCGAAATCCGCCCTCTCCACCAGCCAGCAGGCCGACGAACTCGCCGGTTCCGTGGCCGAGGTGGAATGCGCCACCGGCAGCATGCAGGCCGAGATCGACCGCTTCCGTCTGCGCCGTGCGCAGCAGGCTGTCGGCGGGCTTGGCGATCTGTCCGGCATCCCGGCCGATCTGATGGCGCAGATCCAGTCGATGGTGGCCCAGCACGGCACGGCCCCCGCGCCGCGCGCCGCCGCAGCCGCCGCCAGCCCCGCCCGCACCGAACCGCCCCGCGCGGCGGCGGCAGGCTCGGTTGTCCGCCTGTCCAGCAACCGCGACCAGCGCGGCTTCGCAAATTTCTGAAACGACCGGCGCGCGCCCCGCGCGCCCCATTCCCCGGAGAAGACCAGATGCCTTTCAACGTAATGATCGTCGATGACGCCGCGATGATGCGGCTCTATATCGCCTCCTTCATCAAGACCCTCCCCGATTTCAAGGTGGTCGCCCAGGCCGCCAACGGGCAAGAGGCGCTCGACAAGCTGACCGCCGTCCCCGAGGTGGACCTGATCCTTCTCGATATCGAGATGCCGGTCATGGATGGCCTGGAATTCCTGCGCCATGCCAAGCTCAAGACGCGGGCCAAGATCTGCATGCTCTCCTCCGTGGCCGTCTCCGGCTCGGCGCATGCGGCCAAGGCGCGCGAACTGGGCGCGGATGGGGTGGTGGCCAAACCTTCCGGCACCGTCTCCCACGATCTCGAGGAAAAGACCGGCGACGAACTGGCGCGCACCATGCGTTCGCTCTGCGCTGCCTGATCCTGACTTTCCCTTCCCCTCCCTGTCCGGGGCCACGCCCCTGACCGCCTTTGCACGAGGCTGCCATGTCTGACGAAATGGACGAAATCTGGGCCCTTTACGCCGATGACGGCGCACAGGCCCTCGACGCGATGGAAACCGCGCTTCTGGCGCTGGGCGATGGCGGCAGCGAAGATGCCGGCGCCCATGTCAGCGCGCTGTTCCGTGCCGTCCATACCTTCAAGGGCAACTCGCGCGTGCTGGGCCTTGCGGTGGTGGAAAGCCGGGCGCATTACAGCGAAGACCTGATCGGTCTGGTCCGCGATCAGGGCGTGCCGTGGGATGCCGAGATCAAGGATATCCTCCTCCTCGCCTCCGACACGCTGCGCGCGATGCTGGAAGAAACCGCCGCCACCCGCGCCGATGTCGCGCCCGACTCGTCCGAGGATCTGATGGTCCGCCTGAAGGACAAGATCGCCCGCGCCTCGGGCGAAGCCCCGGCCCCCGCCGATGCCGCCCCCACGGCCCCCGCCGTGGATGTGGCGGGCCTTCTCGCCGCGCTGGACGAACCGGCCCCCGTCGAGGCTGATCCCGTCGAAGCGGCCCCCGTCGAACCCGACGTCACGGCCGAACCGGCCCCCGTCGTCGCCCCCGTCGCCGCACAGCCCGCAGCGGAACCCGAACCCGCCCGCAAGCGTGGCAAGAAGTCCGCCGCCGCCGCCGAAGCCCCCGTCGTCGAAGCCCCCCCCGCAGAGGCCCCGGCAAAGGCCGAACCCGCCCCCGCCGAACCCGCCGCCGCCCCGCGCAGCGAAAAGCGGCTGGCGGATGACCCAACCTACCGCGAGATCTTCCGCGGCATGGCCACGGATGCCACGCGCAAGCTTTCCGCCTTTCTCGAAACCTGGGATGCCGATCCCGCCGATGCCGCCGCCCGCGCCCGGCGCGAAGCCGACAACCTCGCCCATGCCGCGCGCCAGATGGGGCTGGATGACTGGACCGCCACCCTTTCGGCCTATCTGGCCACGCCCGACCCGGCCTCGGAAACCCTCGCCCGCCTGCTCCTGTCGCTGGGCGACCTTGCCGAACAGACCTTCGGCATCGCCCCCGCCGCAGGCCCCGCCGCCGCGCCCGATGCGCCCGGCTTCTTCGACACCATCCGCGATGCGCTGGCCGATATCGCCAGCTACGGCACCGGCTTCTTCTGCGGCGAAACCCCCGAACCCCGCGCCGTCGCCGACCGCGTCGCCACCATCCGCGAGGCCGCCCGCAGCGCGGGCTACATCCGCGCCGAAGAGGCCGCCGCCCGCATCCCCGCCGCCCAGACGGCGCAGGATTTCCACGCCGCCGAACTGCGCCTCTACGAGGAACTCGCCGGGGTCGAGGCGGTGATGCCAGATGCCGCCCGCGCCTCGGGCGTCAGCCCGCGCGAAATGCTGCAAAGCTGGTGCGCCGAACACGTCTTCTCCACGCTCTCGGAACTGGATGCCACCCTCGAACGCCTCCGCGCGGCCGAGGATCTGGATACCGAATACCAGCGCCTCGATCGCCTGATGCGCCTTGTCCACCACGCCTGCGGCCATCACCGCATCGAAACGGCGGGCCAATTGGCCATGTCGCTGATCGACCTCTTCTCGCGCCTCCATTCGCGCGGGCAGACCCCCGATCCGATCCTGTCCCATGTCGCCCGCGGCTTCATCGACACGGTCGAGATCGTCTTCGACGCCATCACCCAGGGCCAGACCCCGGACACCGCCTCGCTCGAGAAACTCTTCGAAGAGGCGTCCAACATCTGCTTCGTGCAGGATGGGCTGATGACGGCCTCCGCCATCGAACGCCGCCTTGGCCTGCCCAAGGAATTCCACCGCGTCCTGTCCCCCGAAAGCGTCCGCGCCGCCTCCGAGGCAATCGAACAGGGCCTGCGCTTCTTCATCGTGCGCGCCGACATCAACAACGATGAAAAGATGGCCGAGGCCTTCATCGGCTGGCTCTCCTCCGATTCCGCGCGTTCCATCACCAACGTCACCGTCTTTGACGGCACCAACACGCTCTTCGATTTCCTCCTCGCCTCCGCCCAGGACGAGGCCGGCATGGTCGAGGCGATGGCCGCCCTCGATCCTGGCGGCCGCAACCTGCGCATGACGCGGATGCTCGTGCCCACGGCGGAAACCCCCGAAACCGCCCCCGCCGATCCCGAAGCCGCCCTCGCCCAGATCCCGCAGGCCGGCATCAGCGCGGAAATGGTGGAACAGATCGGCGAAATCGCGGCCAGCCAGTCGATGATCAGCCACATGCTGACCGAACTTTCCGAAGGCGATCTCTTCGATTCGATCGACGCGATGATGCGCGCCGCCGGGAATGACTGGAAACGCGCGCGCCCCCAGATCCGGGCCACGCTCACCACCTATTCCACCCGCCTGCAGGAACTCGCCCAGCTGGAAAACCAGCTTGTCGGCCAGATCACCCAGTTGCAGGAGGAAACCGTCGAAATCCGCTCGCGCAGGATCGAAACCATCTTCCGCCCGCTCGAGGCGTTCGTGCAGACCTATTCCCGTCGCAACCGGCGCGAGGCGACCACCTCCTTCGCCGGCGGGGAACTCTCGCTCGATCTGACGATCCTCGAAAACCTGCGCCGCGTGCTGCGCAACCTTGCCGTCGCGCGGCTGGAAATCGGGGCAGGGGCACCGCGCAGCCTGCACATCTCCTTCCACCGCGACGAAGAGCGCGTCCTCGCCATCATCGAAGATGACGGCGCCGCATCGGAAACCTCTGCCGCCCTCGATGAGGTGCGCGCCACCGTCGCCCGCTTCGGCGGCGAACTTCGCCAGGTCGCGCTGCCGGGAACGGGGATGCGCTTCCATCTCTCCCTACCGCTGGCCATGGTCGTGCTGGAAGGCATGGTCGTGGGTGTCGAAGGTGTGCGCTATGTCGTGCCGGTCGATGCCATCCGGATGATCCTGCAACCCGATGCCGAAAAGCGCTTCCGCGTCTCGGCCGCCGAAGGGCGCGAGATGCTGCGCATCGGCACGGATGAGATCGTGGCCATCCAGCCGCTGCCCGGCCCCAAGGGCCCGCCCGCCGCCACCGGCACAAGGCGCAATGTCTTTGTCGTCCTGGGCGCGCAGGGCCGCTCTGTCGCCGTGCCGGTCGACGAACTGGTGGGCCAGCAGCTCGTGCTGCTCCGTCCGCTCAAGGGCGTGCTGTCGGGCATGCAGAACATGACGGGCATCGCGCTTCTGGCGGGCGGGGATGTGGGCATGGTCGTCTCGGCCAACATGCTCTGCGCCTCGCAGGCCCCCACCCATGCGGTGACGACCTCGCGCCCCATGTGATCGCCCCATGTGATCGCCCCATCTGATCGCGGCCCCGCGGGCGATTCGCGGGGCGCCTGAAAACCCGCCGTTCCGGCCGCCCCTGGCCCGCAGGAACCGCCCCTTTTCGGGGCGGTTTTCCGCTTCCCGCCCCTTGGTTCATTGGTGTTTCCGTGCCTTTCCAACGGGAAATCCCGCGCCGGATCCATCCCTTCCCATCCTTGCGGATGTATCGCTGGCAGACCCGGATATGGCCGCCCGTGGCATCGGTATCGGTGACGCTCTTCCCCCTTAATCTGCGGCCCGGAAGGGCGTAAATTCATCTGTAAGCAACCCCGCGTGTCGCCAGGCAGACAGCAGTCCACCGCCCCGACCGCCCAGATTTGAGTGAAGGTCACAGATGCAAGCGCTTCGTATCGCCCTGACGGAAACCGCCGAAACCGCAACCCCGGCCCGTTCCTTCAACCGCGCCCCGCTGCATGCCGCCGTCCTGTCGGACCGGCCCGCCGGGCTTGTGGCCGCCCTCGCCGAACATGACATCACCGCCATCGACGCCACCCCGATGGATCTGGCCCTGCTGGTGCGCGACGCGCCCGACATGGTGGTGATCGACCTTGACGGCGCCACCATGCCCAGCCGCCGCATCGCCCTTCTGGTGGCCCAGCTCGGCTGGCTGCGCCGCGATCTGGTGATCGCCGTCTCGCGCCGCTGCGCGCCCCATGTGCGCGGCTTCGCCATCGACGTGATCTTCGACGGCGATGCCGATGCCGAAACCCTCGCCACCCGCCTGGGCGAAGCCTCGCGCCTGTTGCAGCATTCCCGCCTGCGCCCGGTCGAAGCGGCCGCACCCGCCGCGCCGGTGCTGTTCCAGCGCAGCGCGCGCCGGGTCTCCCTCTTCCGCTGACCCCACACAGCGAAAGGCCAGAAGGGGCGGGTCGCCATCACCGGCGACCCGCCCCTTCGCATTACCGCATGATCGTTCACAAATGGCCTGAACCCGGCCTGATAGCGCCCCATCCGCCTAAAGACCGGCACTGTTGCGTCGTTACTCCTATCACAACCGGCGGTTCCCGCTTTACTGAAAGGATCCCAGCGATGACCTTCCTCGATGCCCGCGCCCAGTACCGCCGTACCGATACGGGCGAGGCGCTCGCCGTCGAAAGCCCGCATGGGATCATCCTTGTCACCCTGCGCGAACTGGAACGCTCGCTGCGCGTGCTGGCCGCGGCCGAGGCCGACCGCACCTATCCCGTCCAGCATGTCAACCGCGCCTTCACCGCGATCTACATCCTGCAATCCAGCCTCGATTTCGAAAAGGGCGGCGAGATTTCGGACAACCTCTTCAGCGTCTACGAATACTGCCGCCTCCGCGTGGCCGAGGCGTTCCGCCGCGAGGCCTCGCCCAGGATGGAGGAATGCGCAGCCCATATCGCCAGCCTGCTCCAGGCCTGGGAACAGATCGGCGTCCAGTCCCGGGGGAATGCCGCATGACCGCGCCCCTGGCCCTTCCCGCAGGCGATGCCGCCACGATCGAACTGTCGGTCCTGTCAGGCCGCCTGCAGACCGCCGTGCAGCAGGATGACATCGTCCAGACGCTTGTCACCACCGCCGCGCTGGATCGCATGATCCGCTGCCTCGGCCCCCATCAGCAGGCCGCCGCCGACCATGCCCGCGGCATCGTCCTTCAGGCCATCGAAACCCTGCAGGAAGCCGTCCATCGCGGCCGCCAGGCCGAACTGCAAAGCCGCGCCAGCCGCGCCTCGCAGGTCGGCGCGGCCTATGCCACCGCCGCTGCCGCGCGCTGACGGGCCTGCCACATGACTGATCCCCAGCCGGACCTCCAGCCCCCCAGACGCAAGAAGCGGCGGCCGGCGCCCGACGCGCCCTGCCACCGCTGCATGAATATCCGCTGGTTCCTGATGGCCGCGCTGCCGCTTCTGGGCCTCGGCCTGCTCGATCCTGTCACGGCCGACAGGCTTCTGTCCCGCCTGCCGGACCTGCGCCAGCTCGTGCTGTGGTTTCCCGCGGTGATCGCGGGAACCTTCCTCTACCGCTTCGTCAGCTGGCGTCGGCAATCAGACCGCTGACACCGCCCTGCACGGGCTTCAGCAGCCCCGCGAGCGGCAACAGATGCCGCCGCTTGGGCCGGTCTGCCTGATCGAAGACGACGCATTCCACCGCCATCCCCTGCACGGCCTTCAGCGCCGCCTGCATCTCTTTGTGTTCCATCTCCGGGGCCATCGCCACCTCCTGCCGGTTGCACATCCTGCCAACCGGCTGCAAGAAGTGTGCCGCCCGAGGGGCCCCCGCGCCCGGCCTCAGCCGAAACTCAGCGCGGTGATCAGCACCTCTTCCACCGGCTCGGGCCAGGCCTCCGTCCCGATCACGCGGTTGATCGCCGCCTTCAGCCGCCCGGGCAGCGCTTCATGGATCTCCTGCGCATCCCGGGTTCCGGCCACCACCACCTGCGCCTCCTGCACCATCTCGGCCTCGATCCGCGCGATTTCCGTCCCGATCCGGCTGTTCAGCGCCAGCAACTCCTCGGTCGATCCCCGCACCGCCACGGTCAGATCCGCCTCCATCGTCGGCTTCCCCCGCCCGAGTGAGACCAGCAGCATCCGCGTCAGCGGCACGTAATACAACTCGCCCCGATCCTCGGGCGGCGGGGCCACGGCCTCTGCCTCGGCCCAGGGCAGGGCAGGGGGATCGCGCAACAGCAGATCCCCCAGGCCAAAGATCATGGATCCCCCGACAAGTCCAAAGCCAAGCACCACCGGTGCCATCCGGAACACGCTGTCGGACATGGTCCGCGCCTCCTGCCATCCCTGCATCCTCTCATGCCATAACGGCAGCCCGGCCCGAAGATTGACCCCCCGCCGCCCGATCGTTCACCCCTGCCGCCTGCCTGCGCATCGGGGGCTAAACATTCCGCAACCGCTGCCGTTCTCCCTCAGGTGGAATTATGTCAGCAGGGAAGGGCCGCGCAGATGAAGGAGAGGATGTCCCGGGCGCTCGTTCCCGTCGTCTCCCGGCTGCCCAGCCTGTCGCGCCTGCGGGATGTGGTGCTGCATTACACCGCCCATGATCAGGGCCGCCCGCTGACGCCGCGCCCGCCGCGGGCGCGGGATTACGATCTCGTCCGTCACGAAACCCATCTGCGCAACCGCGCCCAGGTCGAACGCTATCTGCCCGATATCCTCGGCCGCGCCCTGGCGCGGATCTGGATCGATCCGTCCTTCCGTGACCGCTTCGCCGCCGATCCCGTCGGCACGCTGGCGCAATACGATGTCTTCCTTCCCGACACGATCGAGATCGACTTCGTCACCGAAGGCACCACCCGCCCGCAGGTCGTGGTCTATGAACGGCCCGTCCGCGCCATGCCGCGCAAGCGCCTGCTCTATCTGCAACTGATCCTCACGGCGGCCCGCTGATGCGCGCGCCCGGCCTCCTTCTGCTGCTGCCCCTGATCGCCGCGGCCCCGCTGCCCGGCCCGGCCCTTGCCGCGCCCGATCAGGCCACCCCCGCCGCCGCAGGCCAGCCGGCCCTGCCTGACCTTGCCACCGCCATGGCGGCGCTCTCCGATGGCCGCGCCCCCGAAGGCGCGCAGATGCTGCTTGCCCTCGCCCGCGCCGGCCGCCCCGAGGCGCAGTTCAACCTTGCCCTTCTCTATGCGCAGGGCTTCGGCGTGCCGCAGAACGACCGCGAGTCGCTCTACTGGGGCTGGCGCGCGCGGCTGGGGGGCATTCCCGCCGCCCCGGCCCTGATCGACCGTCTGGCCGAAGCCGCCACCCCCGCCCTGCGCGACGAACTGGCCACCCGCATCGCCGCCGATCTGGAACCGCGCATCGCCGCGGGTGAAGGCCGGGCGATGCTGGAACGCTCGCTCCTGCTGGTCGATCTGCTGGCCAAGCCCGATCTGCAAACAGGCTATGCCTGGCAGGCGCTCTCTGCCGCGCTGGGCACGCCCGGCGCCGCGGTCCTCCGCGATGCCACCCTTGCCCGGATCGAACCCAGGAACCGGCTGGCCGCGCAGGATGCCGCGCTGGCCATGCTGCGCGATCTCTGCGCCGGGGGGATGCAGGGCCAGGCGCTCTGCGCCACCCTGCCCTGACCACCCGACCGCGCCAGCCAACCGCACCCCAAAGGAAAAGGCCGGGCGCGTTGCCCGGCCCGGCCTTTCCCTTACTGCTCTTGCCTGGTCTCAGTGCTTGCGGAAGGTTGCGATGGTTTCCGCCGTGTCCCGCGTCAGGCCAAGCTCGCGCCCGATGTCATCGGGGTCCAGCCCGGTCTGCGCCATCTGGATCGCCTGTTCGATCATGCGCTCGCCCGCCAGCCATTCCACATCCGATTTCAGATGCTGCAGATCGGCCTTCAGCCCCGCCAGCGCCACCGTCAGAACGTCCGACTGCCGCCGTGCCTGCTCGGCCATCACGCCCTCCAGCCGTGCCGCCAGGGTGGCGGCCAGCTCCGTTCCCGCCGCGCCCTGCGGCAGGCCATCCGCCATCTCGGCCGCCATCTCGGCACCGGGGCCTTCGGCCCGATGGCGCAGCCGCCACAGGCCAAGGGTCAGAAGGATCACGCCCGCCATCAGGGTGGCAAGCAGGGCGGCAATGGTGCCGATTGTCATGGCATAGGCTCCGGATCGTCAGCAGCTTCGGGTTTCGCGGCAGGTCACGACACCAGTTCGAGATAGTTCTCGAACAGGCTTTCCGTGATCGCCTCCAGATCGATGGGATACTTGCCTTCGGCAATCGCCTCCTTGATCTTCGCGACGATCTGAAGATCGACGGGAGGACCGGACTTGAGTTCCTCGGGCAGGGCTTGCGCCGCCGGGCTCAGCTTCACGCTGTCGCCCGCAGCAGTGGGAACAGCCGAAGCAGCAGCGCCAACAGCGGAACCCTGCACCGTCACGCCTGCATCTTCCCCGGGGCGCGTCACGCGCGGGCGAATGCCTGATGTCGAGATTGGGTCTACCATGAGAGCCTCCGTTTAGCTGTCATTACGGACAGATTTCAGCGCATGTTAGTCTGCGCGGTCACAGAATTCTGTCCGGTCACCATTACCTTCACCTCGCGCTGGCTGGACAGGTTCAGGACGCGGATCACGTCGCCCATTCCCCCATCCTCCAGCGCCTCTGCCGGGGCGGAAACCGACAGGCCCCCCGCCCTGGCCGCCAGCAGCACATGGCTGCCCTTCGCCACCAGCCAGACCGGCTCCAGCTGGCGCAGAAGCAGTGGCTTGCCCTCGCCCAGCGCGGCCTTCGTGCGCCGCCCGATCACCTGGGCGGGATCGGTGAATATCTCGTCGGGCTGGCGGGCATCCGCCGGGGCCAGCACGATATCCCCCGCCGTCAGCACCGTGCCGCGCGGCAGGCTGCGCGCCAGCGTCACCACCATTCGACCCGTCCCTTGCACATCCTGTGCCGGAAGTCGGGCCGCCGATCCCGCGGCCATGGCCCCCGTGCGCAGCGCCCGGCTCCAGACCGGGGCATCGCAGGAAATCTCGGCCGTGGACCAGCTGCCCTGGCGTGGCTGCACGTGTACATTGCCCCCGCAGGGCGGATAGGCGCGCGGTGGATCGGCGAAATCCGGCACGGCCTCGCCCGCCTCGGCCATGGCGGCGCGCACGAGGCGGCCCACCTCATCGCCTGGCACGCCTGCCGCGTAATCCATCGCCGCCACCGGCACCGCCACCGGCGCGGCCAGCATCAGCCCCATCCCCAGCAGGATCCCCCTCACAGCCCCGTCTCCACAAATCTGACGGGCCGCCCGGCAAAGCTTTTTGCGCCGCGCCCAGGGTCCAGCGGGCGCAGCACCACGCGCTTGGCGCCGATCTCCACCACTTCCAGCATCTCGGTCGAATGGTCCGCATCGGCGGTAAAGGCGATGCTGCCCCGCGTCAGCCCGTGATCGCGCCCCACCGGTGCCTCGATCCGCCCGCCCGCCACGGCCAGATTGGCCGTCACCGGGCGGCAGGTCTCGATATCCAGCAGCGCGTCCATCTCGGCCTCGATCCCCTCGGTCAGCCGGGCGGCAAGCTGGCGGCGATCCGGCTCGATCGCCACCGCCAGCCGGCCCAGCGGCGAAACCGCCGGCAAGGGCACGCTGCGCCGGATCGCCTGCCGCGATTCCGTGCTGTCCGCCGCGATCAGGACCATCTCCAGATCCATCCGCAGTTCCGGCCGCGCCCCCGCGCCGCCCACATCCATCACCACCACCGGGATGAAGCCATGCTCGCCTTCCCCCATCCGGGTGGAACCGCGCGTCAGCGTCTCGTAATCGAAGGCCTCGCGTGCCTTCGAAATCCGCGGCATCTCGCGATCCGTCACGCGCACCATCCGGATCGCCGGATGCGCCTCCAGCCGCCGCACCAGCATCTTGGCCACTTCCATCGCCAGCGGCTCGCTCCAGGCCGGCGCATCGGGCCGCACCCGGATCAGCGGCGCATAGACCGTCACTTTCAGGTTCCGCCGCCTTTCGCACTGGCCCGAAACGCCCGCGCCCACCACCGCCTCGATCACCGCCGTCCAGGTGCCGCCCGCCTGCGTCAGGCTCAGCACCTGATGGCGCAGCACCCGCCCGACGGGCCGCACGATCAGCAGGTCGGCGGTCACAACGCTCTTGTCCACCACCGTATGCCCCTGGACCGAGGCCCCCCCCGACAGCGCCGCCTGCAGCAGCGCATCCGCCACCGCCCGCCGCTTCGCGCTGGCGGCATCTTCCGCCCCCGACTGGATGGCAAAGCCCGTGGCCTGCACCACAAGCCCCTCCGCCGCCCGCAGCGGCAGCGCCACGACCAGCGCCGCCAGAACCAGCAGCGCCCGCAGCGTCAGCGCGCGCCGCATCACACCCGCCCCTTCAGCGCGCGCACGATATAGGCCACTGTCTCGCGGTCCAGCACCATCTCCACCTCATAGCTGTCGCTGCCCGAGGCGCTTACCCGCGTCGTCCGCGCCCCCCGCAGGGTGCCCTGCACCACCGCCGACAGGCTGTCCTCCTTCACCACCGCATCGCGCACCGTGGTCGAAGCCGAAATCCGGATCCCATGCACCTGCTCGGTCAGGTCGCGCAGCGCATCCATCCGCGCCGCGCGGATCGCCATCAGGCGCTTTTCATTCACCGTCTTGCCCGGCTGGCCCGAGATCTGGGCAAAGCCCAGCCCCTTCAGAGGCCGCGCCTCGCTGCCCGCCACGGCGGCCGGGGGCGGCGCGCCCATCCGGTCGGCGGCATCCAGATTGTCCTTCACCTCGGCCAGCTGCCGCGTCTGCTCCGTCGCACTCAGCGGCAACGCATCGCTGGCCGTCTGCGGCGTCGATACACAGCCCGCCAGCAGGGGCAGGGCCAGCAGGATCGCGGGGGTCAGGGCGGCGGCGCGGGGCATTCGGGGCTCCTTCACGGAAGACATCGGTCGCGCCCTTCCGTGCAATCCCCATGCCACCCGCCCGCCCCTTTCGCATCCCGCGCGACTGCCGCCCCCGCCGCCGCTTTTCCTGCCCCCTCCACCCCGTCTGGCACGGCCTTTGCACGAACCCCGCCGAATGCCCAAGACGCCAGTCCGGATGACGGAAACATGACCATCGCACACCTTGCCAGTTCCACGGGATCCCGCCCATGACCGCCGTCCCCGCCAGATCGGGCGCCGCCGCCGCCATGGGGGGCCTTGCCCTGCCGCTGGGCATCCTCGCGATCATCGCGATGATGGTGCTGCCGCTGCCCGTCCTCCTTCTCGACGTCTTCTTCGTGGGCAATATCCTGCTCTCGCTCGTGATCCTGATGGTCGCGCTCTACAGCTATCGCCCGCTGGATTTCTCCAGCTTTCCCAGCCTCTTGCTGATCGCCACCATCTTCCGCCTGGCGCTGAACGTGGCCTCTACCCGCATCGTCCTCTCCGAAGGCCATACCGGCCACGATGCCGCCGGCAAGGTGATCGAGGCCTTCGGGAAATTCGTCATCGCGGGCAATTTCATCGTCGGCCTGCTGGTCTTCATCATCCTCGTGATCATCAACCTGGTGGTGATCACCAAGGGCGCGGGTCGCGTGTCGGAAGTGTCGGCCCGCTTCACCCTCGATGCCATGCCGGGCAAGCAGATGGCCATCGACGCCGACCTGAACGCCGGACTTCTGACACCCGACGAGGCCCGCACCCGCCGCGCCGAAGTCGCGGCCGAGGCGGATTTCTACGGCGCGATGGATGGCGCGGGGAAATTCGTCAAGGGCGATGCCATGGCCGGGATCCTGATCCTCGTCATCAACATCATCGGCGGCATCCTCATCGGCACCCTGCAGCACGGTCTGGGTATCGGCGCTGCGGCGGAAACCTATGTGCTGCTTTCCATCGGCGACGGTCTCGTCGCCCAGATCCCGGCGCTTCTGCTGTCCATCGCCACCGCCATCATCGTCACCCGCGTCTCCTCGGCGCATGACATGTCGGGCCTGATCGCCAAGCAGATCCACCTGCGCCAGGCCTGGCTGCCGGTGGCGGGCGTCATGGCCATCGTGGGCCTTGTCCCCGGCATGCCGAACATGATGTTCCTCTTCTTCGCCGCCGTGGCCGCCGCGCTGGCCTGGTTCGGCCGCGTCGACATCCGCCCCGATGCCGAAGGCACCGCCGCGCCCCAGGGCCAGGCCGCCGCCGCCGCCGCCGCCGCAGGCGATGCCGCCCGCCCGGGAACCGAGGCGATCACCCCCGACGATGTCACCGACCATGCCCCCGTCTCGCTCCAGATCGGCTATGCGCTGATCCCGCTGGCGGGCGAAGGCGGCGGCGCGCTGGTGCAGCGCATCACCGCGATCCGCCGCGAAGTGTCAAAGGCCATGGGCTTCGTCGTGCCCGGCGTGCGCATCCGCGATGACCTGACGCTGACGCCCAACCAGTATCGCATCCGCATCGGCCAGGTGATCCGGGGCGAGGATGTGGTCTATCCTGACCGCAAGCTTGCCATCCCCGGCGCCAATTCCACGCGCAAGCTGAAGGGCATCGACGTCAAGGATCCCTCCTTCGGCCTGGATGCCGTCTGGATCCTGCCGCACCAGCTGCCCGAGGCCGAGGCCGATGATCACGTCGTCGTCGAACCCGAATCCGTCATCGCCACCCACCTGTCGCAACTGCTCTACAAGCACGCCGCCGACCTCATCGGTCCCGATGACGTGCAGACGCTGCTCGACACGCTCTCCCGCGTCTCGCCCACGCTCGTCAATGCGGTGGTCCCGAAACTCGTGCCGCTGCACACCGTCACCGCCGTCCTTCGCGTGCTGCTTTCGGAACGCATCCCGGTGGGCGACCTGCGCCGCATCCTCGAAGGCGTGGCCGAACTGGCCCCGCGCAACCTGTCCGCCGCCGACATGGCCGAAAGCCTGCGCCCGATCCTGATCCCGCTCCTGCTGCAGCAGATGGTGCCGATCAACACGCCCCTGCCGCTGATCACGCTCGATCCCGAACTGGAACAGCTCCTGATCCGCGCCCGCCGTCAGGGCGAAGAGGGGCTGATGCTCGACACCGGCCTTGCCGGCACGCTGATCCAGTCGCTGTCCGATGCGCTGGAAAACGCCACGGGCCAGGGCAAGCAGGCGGTGATCATCGTCGCAGGCCAGTTGCGCCGCAGCTTCGCGCAATTCCTGCGCCCGCATCTGCCCGATGCCATCGTCATGGGCATCAACGAACTGCCCGAAAACCGCCGCGTCGAAGTCGTGGCTTCCATCGGTGGCCAGCAGCAGCTGCCCCGCATGGCCAGCCCGCAACCCCAACCGCAACCGCAACCCATGGGGGCTGACAGATGACTGCCATCACCGTCCGCGCGCCCGACAGCCACAAGGCGATGGAGGAACTCCGCCGCCGCCTGGGCCCCGATGCGCTGATCCTCTCCACCCGTCATTCCGGCGGCATGGTCGAAGTCACCGCCCTGCCGCCCGACGCGGACCCGCGCGCCAGCGCAGCACCCGCCGCCGCGCCGCAGGATCCCTTCGATGACGGCATCGACGCCGATCCCGAACCCGAAGCCGAACCCGAACCCGAAGATCCCCACGCCTCCATGGCCAGCTTCGCCGAGGCTCTGCGCGCCGAGGCCGCCCGCGCCGCCGCCCGCCGGGCCGCTGGCGCGGCCGCTGCCCCCGGCCCCTTCCGCGCCAAGCCCCCCCTGCGCACGCCCGACCCGCTGGAGGATCTCTCCCGCCGCCTCTTCCTTCCCGAAAGCCTGGCCGAGGATTGGCCCACCCGCATCCTGATCGCAGGCCCCCCCGGCGCGGGCAAATCCATGCTCGCCGCCCGCCTGGCCGCCCGGCTGATGCTGGCCGAGGCAGGCATCCGCCCGCAGATCATCGCCCCGGTCCCCGCGGCCCTGCTGGTCGAGGATCGCCTGCGCGGCTGGTGCCGCCTGATGGGCCTCATGCCCGACCGGCCCACGCTGGCCGCCGCCATGCACCTGCCCGAACCGCGCCCCGACGCGCCGCAGATCGTGGACCTGTCCGATATCCCCGACGCCGCCCCCGATCTCGCCGCCCGGCTGATCGAAACCGACGGCGCGGAACTGATCCTCTGCCTGCCCGCGGGCCTTCACCCCGCGCGCATCGCGCGCCTCTGCCATGACTGGCAGGCCTTCTCGCCCACCGTCACCCTCACCGGGCTCGATCAGTGGTGGCCCGAACAGGCCGAACTTTCCGCCATTGCCCAGGCCGGGCTCAGGCTCACGCGCATCGCGGCGGGCACCGGACTGATCAACAGCCTCTCCCGCCCCGGCGCAGAGGATCTCCGCAACTGGGCCAACGGCTGGTCCCCCGCCTGTCGCGAGGCCGCCGAATGATCCGCTTTCCCGAACTTTCACAGAAAGGGCGCGAATGATGCTCGCCAAACGCTATGCCGAACAGGACGGCCCCTCGCCCGAGAAACTGGTCCGCTCCCACATGGACCTTGTCCGCAAGATCGCCTGGCACCTGCATGGCCGCGTCGGCCGCATGGCCGAGATCGAGGATATGCTCCAGGTGGGCTATATGGGCCTTGTCGATGCCGCCCAGCGCTATACCCCGCGTCAGGGCGCAACCTTCGCCGCCTATGCCGCCATCCGCATCCGCGGCTCCATCATCGACTATCTCCGCGCCTCCTCCTCGCTCTGCCGCGCCACCATCGTGATGCAGCAGAAGATGCGCGCCTCGGTGCTGAAACTGGAACAGCAGCTTCTCCGCGCCCCCGAAAAGGCCGAGATCGCCGCCGACATGGGCATCACCGTGGCCGAGCTTGAAGACTGGCAAACCCAGTTCGGCGCCAGCCAGATCAAGTCGCTGGACGAGGTCTATTCCGATCACTCCATGCTCTTTTCCGATGCCGGCCGCTCGGTCGAGGACAAGATGCAGCAGGATCAGATGCGCAAGATGCTCCGCCGCGCCCTGGGCGACCTGCCCGAGCGCGAGGCGCTGGTCCTGCAACTCTATTTCGTGGAAGAACTGAACGTCTATGAAATCGCCGAAATCCTCGGCGTCACGACGGGCCGTGTCAGCCAGATCAAGAAGGCGGCCGTCGGCCGCCTTCGGGAAAGCATCGTCGCGATGGAGGGAGAGTGATCACCCGAAAACGGGTGTCACCTCCGATCCTGCCGCGATCCGCTTCGACCATTCATGCACATCCTGCCCGATCCGCTCTGCCAGGTCGGGGATGGCGGCAAAGGCCGCCAGCGCGGAAAAATCGCGCGGCGCGTCATGGCTGACATGGGCCGCATCAAAGCCCGTCCAGACACCATCCTCGCCCCGCGCCTCGGCCTGATCCGGCGTCCCGCGCACCGCCCATTCGATGCCGTAAAGATTGTAGACGAATTCCCCGGGCGCCGAGGCCGCCTCGCGGTCATGGATCATGTGCATCCGCACATAATCGAAGGTCGCGTTGCGCGTCCGCTTGATGATCTCGGCCGCCATTTCCGGCCAGCCCTGTTCCAGACCATTGTCCAGCAGAACCCAGGGCGCATCCGTGCCGCTGATGCGGAAGGCGAATTTCTCCGTCTCGTCATCGCGGGCGATGTCGTGATGCACCTCGCCGATGCGCAGCCGCGCCATGGTGGAAAACTCCACCGCCTTGGCCGGGGCCGCCGATGCCGGGGCAGGGCTGCCCGCCGGGGCCGGAACCTCCATCCCCTCCTTCGGCAGGTTGCGGAACCCGTGCGTGTAAAGGATGTCCCGCGCCGGCGGTGTCAGCAGCAGCAACCCGCCCGAAAGATCCGCCAGCCCCGCGATCCGCATCGCCATCGCCTCGGCCGAGCTTGGCACCCGCCCGGCGGCATAGCGCAAAAGCCCCGTCAGCGCCGCCGAAGCCGCGCCATTGTCCAGCTCCGACACATCCTCGATCAGCCCCAGCGATTGCCGCGCCAGCGCCCGGATCGTCGATGCCGCCATCCCGATCCCGCGCGACAGGATATCCGCCAGATGCGCAAGCTGGGCCAGCACCTGATCCGATAGTTCGCGATGCTGCGGGTCCATCAGGCCCAGCACGCCCAGCAATCGCCCGTCCTGCGATTTCAGCGAAAACCCGGCCCAGAAGGCCAGTTCCGGCAACCCCGCCGCGCGCATCTGCTGCTGCAGCGATGGCCCGCCCAGCCGGGCCACGGCCTGATCCACCGGCAACAGCGCCTCGGGCAGGTCGCTCACACCCTTCAGTTCGGGAAAGAAGGCCAGGCGGATCTGCCCGCTCTCGGGGTCTTCCAGCCGGATGCAGGCCCTTGCACAGCCCGAGATGGACAGGGCCAACTCGGCCACACTGGCAAAGTCGCCCGGTTCCACAAACATGCGTGGCGCACGGGGCGCTTCGCTCTGGATGGGGTTCAATCCGTAAAGATGGGCGACGGCCATTCCTGCCTCCTGCGCGATGATCCGTTATCTTGAACGACGTTCCGCGCGCAGGGTTTAGGGCCACGCCTCAGAAGAAAGCCGCCGAAATCAGGGCGGCCCAACCGGCAGCCCCGCCCAGGACGGCAGGCACCAGCCACCAGCCCTGCGGCATGCGGAATTCCGGCATGACATCACCGCGCGCCGCATAGGAACGCCCGAACATCGGGTCGATCGCATTCGCATTCAGCTCGTTGATCGCATGGTTCATGTCACACCGCCTTCGCTTCCGGATGACGACGACTCGCCATCCACGTCCCGATCACCATAGCCCGGTGCTTTCGATGGGTGGATCTGTCGTCTGGATCGTTGCGATTGCCTTTCGGCAGGAGGCCATACGAAGGTATGGTCCCGGGATGGGCAAGGGGATGCTTCCCACGGCAGGTTGGGGGCGGTATACAACGGTATGCGGCAAACATTGACCGAGATCTATGACCAGCGCGTCGCCTCCGGCACGCTCCGCGCCGATCCGGCGCAGCACGCCCTGCTGCCCGGCCTCGAATCGCTCCGCCTCTGGCTGGAAGAGAACGCCACCCGCCGCATCGGCCTTTTCGCGGGCCTCTTCGCAAAGCCCGTCACGCCGCCGAAAGGCTTCTACATCTGGGGCGGTGTCGGGCGCGGCAAGTCCATGCTGATGGACCTTTTTACCGAATCCACCGCGATCACCGCCAAGCGGCGCGTGCATTTCCACGCCTTCATGCAGGAAATCCACCACGGCATGCACGAGGCCCGCAAGAAAGGGGTCGAGGATCCCCTCGCCCCCGTGGCCGATGCCATCCTGCAAACCACCCGCCTCCTCGCCTTCGACGAAATGCAGATCACAGACATCACCGATGCCATGGTGGTGGGCCGCCTGTTCGAGAAACTCCTCGCAGGCGGGGTGGTGATCGTCACCACCTCGAACCGCCCGCCCGAGGATCTGTACAAGAACGGGCTGAATCGCGCGCTCTTCCTGCCCTTCATCGACCTGATCCGCGCCCGCCTCACCGTGGCCGAACTCGAAAGCCCGACCGATTACCGCCAGCACCGCCTGCAGGGCGCGCAGGTCTATTTCCACCCCGCGGGCAAGGTGAAGGGCGAGATTGCCGCGATCTGGGATGCGCTCACCGGCGGCCTGCCTTCCGAACCGCTCCGCCTTTCGGTCAATGGCCGCGTGGTGGAACTGCCGCAATTCTCCAGCGGCGTCGCGCGGGCCACCTTCTGGGATCTCTGCGCCCGCCCGCTTGGCCCGGCCGATTTCCTCGCCATCGCGCAGGCCGTCCGCGTGCTGATCCTCGAAGACATCCCCCAGCTTTCGGCCTCGAACTACAACGAGGCAAAGCGCTTCGTCACCCTGATCGACGCCCTCTACGAGGCGCGCGTCCGCCTGATCTGCTCCGCCGCCGATGAACCCGAACGGCTCTATATCGAAGGGACCGGCGCCTTCGAATTCGAACGCACCGCCTCCCGCCTGCGCGAGATGCAGGATGCCGATTGGGGTGGCACCACCGCCTGACAATCTGGACTCAGGATCGTCATCTTCCTTTAAGGTTAACGCTTTCACCGTGCGCTGCGTGCATACGCCTGTCTGCACTGCACGTCTGCACCGGGCGCTGCACGCCATTTTCCGGCCAAGCTACGGAAGTTAATGGCAAAACTAGGCCAGAACCTGCCACAAAAGCCGCCCCGCCATCCCCGTCGACGTCACCACCAGCAGCGGCTTGATCAGCCGCGCGCCCACCCGCATCGCCAGCCGCGCCCCCAGCGAAGCCCCGGCCACCTGCGCCGCCGCCATCGCCAGCCCTACCGCCCACCACATCGCCCCCGATGGGATGAACACCGCCAAAGACCCGATATTGCTGGCGAAATTCAAAAGCTTCGTATGCGCCGTGGCCTTCAGCACGCCGAACCCCGCCAGCATCACGAAGGCCAGCATGAAGAACGACCCCGTCCCCGGGCCAAAGAACCCGTCATAGGCCGCAATCAACGGCACCGCCGTCACGGCAAAGATCCCCGGCCGGATCCGCTCCACCCGGTCATCGTCGCTCAGCCCCGGTTTGAACGCGAAGAAAAGCGCCACCGCCACAAGGATCACCGGCATCACGATCCGCAGAAACCCCACCGGCATCAGATGCGCGACCAGCGCCCCCGCCGCCCCGCCGATCGCCGAAATCACGGCCATTCCCACCTGATCGCGCAGCCGCACATGCCCCGCCCGCGCATAGGTCGCCGTCGCCGTCGCCGCCCCGAAAGTGCCCTGCAACTTGTTGGTTGCCAAGGCTTCTATCGGTGAAGCCCCCGCCAGCAGCAGCGCCGGAACCGAGATCAGCCCCCCGCCCCCCGCGATGGAATCCACGAACCCCGCCAGAAAGGCAGCCAGGATCAGCAGCAGGGCAAGATGGGTTGCAACCTCGAAAACCATGCCGCCTTCTTCCGCCGCCGCCCGCCCATTGTAAACCCCCGCCCCCGGCTTGCGCCTTTTCCCCCGGTCGCTAATCTGTCGCCGCGCAGGAACAAGAGGCAGACCCGTGTCCAGAACCCTTCTCCTACTCGGCCTTCTTGCCCTGCCCGCGCTGGCCCATGCCGAAACGCGCTTCACGCTTGATGGCAACCGGCTGATCTACGACACCGCCCATCCCGTCGATGCCAGCCTGATCGACCCGGCCTCCGGCATGACAGCCGACGACACCGTCGGCGACATCGCCTATGAAGACATCGGCGCCCTGCGTTCCATCCTCGAACGGCACGAAGGCCGGCTCGATACGATGCGCCTCACCTCGGATGGTGGCTATATCGAGGCCGCCTATGAAATGGCTGCAATCATTGAAGATTACGGTCTCAGGACCGAAGTTCACGGCGAATGCGCCAGCGCCTGCGCCATCCTCTTCGCCGCCGGAACCGAACGCCGCATGAACCGGGGCGGCCGCATCGGCCTTCACCCGTCAAGCTGGGGCGTGGAAAGCATGCGCGCCTATTACGAAGACACGAAGGACGAGGCAGGCTGGCGCGACGAATTCGCCTTTGCCGAATGGGTCTATGACGAAGGCCAGCGCGACGCGAACAAGCTGATCTCCCACCTGCTGCGCCACGGCGTCAGCCCGGATTTCGCGGTCAAGGTCGTCTCGGTCGGCATGGGAACCATGTGGTATCCCACCCGCGCCGAAATGGAAGCCTCTGGCCTCATCACCGCCACCCCCGCCGCCCCCGCGGATTGAGCGTCCACCCCCTTCACGCTTTCTTCAGGTCGCCGCCGCAATCCTGCCCGCACCTTCGCGACAGGAACGGAAATCCTCGCCACCATGCAGCCGCCGCTAAAGATCCAGCCGCCGATGCACCCGGCCCACGCGCTGGCCGCTCGCCAGCCGATAATCCGGGTCCGCGCCATGATCGCGGAAACCCTGCCGCGCATAAAAGGCCAGACCGGGCCGGTTGTCGGCGCGGATCGTGGCATTGATGACCCGCACCCCCGCCGCCCGCGCCGCCGCGCAGGTCGCCGCGAACAGCGCCGATCCCGTGCCCTTCGCCTGCAATCCGGGCCTCACGAAGGTGCCCACATCGGCCCATCCCTCGGGCAGGCCGGGCCAGATGCCCAGCGCCTGAAAGCCGATCACCTCGCCCCCGACCTCGGCCACGAAACAGCAGATCGCGCCCCGCCCGTCGATATAGGCGCGCAGGGCGTCTTCGCTGCGCTCGGTCTCATAGGCGGTGGTGCCGCCGATGCGGATGATCTCGTTCTGGATCGCGGCCATGGCCGCGACATCCGGCAAAAGGGCGGGCCGGATGATCACGCGACAAACTCCTCGCGCCGATATCCCTGGACAAACAGCAGCGCGGTCAGATCGCCATGGTTGATGCGGATATCACATTCCGCCGCCACCACGGGCTTGGCATGCAGCGCCACGCCCGCCCCCGCCCGCTTCAGCATCCCCAGATCATTGGCGCCATCCCCTACGGCCATGACCGCCGCTTCGGGGATGCTTAACCGTTTGGTAATATCCACCAGCGCATCCACCTTGGCCTGACGCCCAAGGATCGGCTCCGCCACGGTGCCATCCAGAAGATCACCGTTTGAATTCAACGTGTTGGCCCGGTTCTCATCAAACCCCAACACCCCCGCAATCCGCGCGGTGAACGCAGTGAACCCCCCCGACACCAGCGCCGCATAGGCCCCGTTCGCCTTCATCGTCGCCACCAGCGCAGGCCCCCCCGGCATCAGCGTGATCCGGTCGCGGATCACCCTGTCGATCACCGCCACCGGCAGCCCCTTCAACAGCCCCACCCGCTCACGCAGCGCGCCCTCGAAATCCAGCTCGCCATTCATCGCGGCCCTGGTGATTTCCGCCACCCGCGCGCCCACGCCCGCCTCATCCGCCAATTCGTCGATGCATTCCTGCTCGATCATGGTCGAATCCATATCGGCCAGCAGCACCCGCTTCCGCCGCCCCTCCGCCGCCTGCACCACCAGATCGACGCGCAGCCCCTGCAACCCTTCCCACACCTCCCAGCGGTTCAACGGCATGGTTTCCAAGGGAAATTCCGCCGCCACCCCCGGCTCCAGCCAGACCGCATCCCCCCCGCCCCAGGCATTCCGCACCGCCTCTACCGTGGCGCGTTCAAGGATGGGGGTCTTGGGGTCGGTCAGCAGGGTCGCGATGAACATGAGGTTTCCGATAGTGAACAAAGGCGTCGTTTTCGCCGGACGTTCCGCCGCTTTAGGGCAATTTTCCCGCTTGTGCCACCCCGACCGCCCCGCTATCCCCGTCCGTGGGACACCCCTCCCCAACGAGGGGCTTTTAGCTGGAAGGCTACCATGACAGACCTGACACCGCCGGCCAAGCGCCCGGCCAATCCGCGCTTCTCCTCTGGCCCCTGCGCCAAGATCCCCGGCTTTACCCTTGATCACCTCGCCGACGCGCCCCTGGGCCGCTCGCACCGCGCCGCGGTGGGCAAGGCGAAACTGGCCGAAGCCATCGACCTCACCCGCGAAATCCTCGGCGTCCCCGCCGATTACCGCATCGGCATCGTCCCCGGCTCCGACACCGGCGCCGTCGAAATGGCGATGTGGACGATGCTCGGCGCGCGCCCCGTCGAAATGCTGGCATGGGAAAGCTTCGGCGAAGGCTGGGTCACCGATGTTGTGAAACAGCTCAAGCTGGATGCAGTCGTGAAAAAGGCCCCCTACGGCCAGATCGTCGACCTTGCGACCGTAAACTTCGACGCTGACGTGGTCTTCACCTGGAACGGCACCACCTCCGGCGTCCGCCTTCCCAATGCCGACGCAATTCCCGCGACGCGCCAAGGGCTTACCATCTGCGACGCCACCTCGGCCGCCTTCGCGATGGACCTGCCCTGGGACAAGCTCGACGTCACCACCTTCTCCTGGCAAAAGGTGCTGGGCGGCGAAGGCGCGCATGGCATGCTGATCCTGTCGCCGCGCGCGGTGGAACGGCTGGAAACCTACACCCCCACATGGCCCCTGCCAAAGATCTTCCGCCTGACGTCGAAGGGCAAGCTGATCGACGGCATCTTCGTGGGCGAAACGATCAACACCCCCTCGATGCTGGCGGTGGAAGATTACCTCGTCGCGCTGAAATGGGCGAAATCCGTGGGCGGGCTGAAAGGCCTGATCGCGCGGGCCGAAGCCAACGCCCGCACCGTCTGGGATTTCTGCGCCGCCAATCCGTGGGTCGCGAACCTTGCCGAAGATCCGGCAACCGCCTCCACCACCAGCGTCTGCCTGAAATTCACCGATCCCCGCATCACCGACGGCGCAACCTTCGCGAAGAATGTCGCGAAGCGGCTGGAAAAGGCAGGCGTGGCCTATGACGTTGGCGCCTATCGCGACGCCCCCCCCGGCCTGCGCATCTGGTGCGGATCGACCGTGGAAACCGCCGATGTCGCTGCCCTGATGCCGTGGATCGCCCACGCGTTCCAGGCCGAAATCGCCGCACTGGCGCAGGCTGCCTGACCGGGACGGCGGGGTGAACCCCGCCCTACCCACCCCTTAGGGCGGGGTTCACCCCGCCACCCCCCCGAACCCTCAAGAAATGGAGCCCCCAATGGCCCCCCGCGTTCTCGTTTCCGACGAACTCTCCGAAACCGCCGTCCAGATCTTCCGCGACCGCGGGGTCGAGGTGGACTACATGCCGAAACTCGGCAAGGACAAGGAAAAGCTGGCCGAACTGATAGGCCTTTATGACGGCCTCGCCATCCGTTCCGCCACCAAGGTCACCGAAAAGCTGCTCGAAGCTGCGACGAACCTGAAAGTCGTGGGCCGCGCCGGCATCGGTGTGGACAATGTCGATATCCCTGCCGCGTCCAAGAAGGGCGTCATCGTGATGAACACGCCCTTCGGCAACTCCATCACCACTGCCGAACATGCCATCGCCATGATGTTCTCCATCGCGCGGCAGATCCCCGAAGCCAACGCCTCCACCCATGCGGGCAAGTGGGAAAAGTCGAAATTCATGGGGGTCGAACTTTTCAACAAGACCCTTGGCGTCATCGGCGCGGGCAATATCGGCGGCATCGTCTGCGACCGCGCCGTGGGGCTGAAGATGAAGGTCGTGGCCTATGATCCCTTCCTGTCGGAAGAACGCGCGAAACAACTGGGCGTCACCAAGGTAGACCTCGACGACCTCCTCGCCCGCGCCGATTTCATCACCCTCCACGTGCCGCTCACCGACAAGACCCGCAACATCCTGTCGCGCGAGAACCTCGCCAAGACGAAGAAAGGCGTCCGCATCATCAACTGCGCCCGTGGCGGCCTGATCGACGAGGCCGCGCTGAAGGACGCGCTGGATGCAGGCCATGTCGCCGCCGCCGCGCTGGACGTGTTCGAAGTGGAACCCGCCACCGAAAACGTCCTCTTCAACCACCCCAACGTCGTCTGCACCCCCCATCTCGGCGCCTCCACGACCGAGGCGCAGGAAAACGTGGCGCTGCAAGTGGCCGAACAGATGTCCGACTACCTGCTCACCGGCGCCGTTCAGAACGCGCTGAACATGCCCAACGTCACGGCGGAAGAGGCGGCAGTGATGGGGCCGTGGGTCAAGCTTGCCCTGCATCTGGGTGCCTTCATCGGCCAGATGACCGATGAACCGATCAAGGCCATCAACATCCTCTACGACGGTGCCGTGGCCGACATGAACCTCGCCGCGCTGAACCAGTCGGTGATCGCGGGTGTCCTCAAGGCGCATAACCCCGACGTCAACCTCGTCTCCGCCCCCGTGGTGGCCAAGGAACGCGGCATCCAGATCTCCACCACCCGTCAGGAAAAGACGGGCGTCTTCGATGCCTATATCAAGGTCACGATGGTCACCGACAAGCGCGAACGGTCGGTTGCCGGCACCTGCTTCAGCGATGGCAAGCCGCGCTTCATCCAGATCAAGGGCATCAACATCGACGCCGAAATCGGCCGCCACATGCTCTATACCACGAACGAGGACGTGCCGGGCATCATCGGCCTTCTGGGCATGACGATGGGCAAGAACAACGTCAACATCGCGAACTTCACCTTGGGCCGCTCCGGCGTGGGTCAGGATGCCATCGCCATCCTCTACCTCGATCAGGCAATCGACCCGAAGGTGGTGGAAACGCTCGAATCCACCGGCATGTTCCAACAGGTCAAGCCGCTGGAATTCGAGGTGGCCTGACAAAACAGCGATGAAGGGGCGATCCGCCTTGCCCCTTCATCTGTTCCCAAATATCCCACGGGGGCGCCAGAGGTTCGCCACTGGTTCAAGAACCACTGGCGCCGGGGATGTGAACCCCCCGGCGCTTTCCACCGGGAAAACGGACAGGCACGATGCGCAGCTACGCCATAGGTGACATTCACGGCCATCTCGATCTGCTCCTGCACGCCCATGACCTCATCGCCCAGGACCGCCGCCAGACCGGCGATCACGATGCCCCGGTCATCCATCTGGGCGATTACGTGGATCGCGGCCCCGACTGCCGCGGTGTGGTCGAACACCTTGCCCAGGGCACCGCGCGGGGCGAGAACTGGATCACCCTCAAGGGCAATCACGACCGCATGTTCACCCGCTTCCTGCGGGATCCGGCCGAGGCCGAGCCCGGCCTGCGCGCGGATCTGTCATGGCTGCATCCGCGTCTGGGCGGGGCGGCGACGCTGGCCTCCTATGGCGTGCCCAATGCGATGGATCGCCCCATCGCCCCGGTCCATGCCGAGGCCGTGGAGGCCGTTCCCGACAGCCACCGCATCTTCCTGGAAAGCCGCCCGACATGGCATGTCCGCGGCGACTGCGTCTTTGTCCATGCGGGCATCCGGCCGGGCATCCCGATGGCCGAACAGGCGGAAACCGATCTGGTCTGGATCCGCGCGGGCTTTCTGGAAGACAACCGCGATCACGGCTTCCTCGTCGTGCATGGCCATACCGCGCTGGATCGCGCCACCCATTACGGCAATCGCGTGAACATCGACAGTTCGGCGGCCTATGGCGGCCCGCTGACCGCCGTCGTCATCGAAGGGCGCAGCGTGCATCACCTGACGGATGCAGGCCGCATCCCGCTTCAGCCCTGATCCCGGCGCAGCAAGGCCCTAGCCGACAGGACCAGCGTCACCCCGAAGAACAGCGCCGCAATCCCCACCACCTCAACCAGGCCCGGCCCGTTTGGCACCCCGCGCAGCGCGAACAGAAGGCCGATCATGGCCAGCCCGAAGATCGAGAAGATCAGGCGAAACAGATGCTCTCCGCGGGTCGGGCCATATTTGTTCATGCCCCGGCACATAGCGCGCCCCGCCCTTTCGGGAAGGGGTGACAAACCCGCCCCGTTCCGCTTTGATGCCGCCATCAGAAGGTGCCCCAGAATGATCCGTGACAATCGCCTTGCCCATGCCCTTACCCTTCTGATCCTTCTTCTCACGGCCTACTGGCTCTGGCATGTCGGGCGCGTGCCGATCTGCGAATGCGGCTATGTGAAGCTCTGGCACGGCCAGACCGTCAGTTCCGAGAATTCGCAGCACCTGACCGATTGGTATACCCCCTCGCACCTCATCCACGGCCTTCTGTTCTACGGCCTTCTCCACCTCACCGCCCGCCGCCTCTCCTTCGCATGGCGCCTCACCATCGCCACCCTCATCGAAAGCGCGTGGGAGATCGTGGAGAATTCCGAAGCCGTCATCGAACGCTACCGCTCCGTCACCATCTCGCTTGATTACTACGGCGACAGCGTCATCAACTCGGTCGCCGATATCGTGGCGATGATCGCGGGTTTCTTCCTTGCCCGCATCCTGCCCGTCTGGGCCTCGGTCGCGATCATCGTCTTCTTCGAGGCGCTGACGACATGGCTCATACGTGACGGGCTTGCCCTCAATATCCTGATGCTGCTCTGGCCGCTGGATGCGGTGAAGGTCTGGCAGGCTGGGGGCTGATCGCCTCAGCCGCGCGCCACCTCGGCATTGATCCGCCGCAGCAGGAAAAGCGCCGCGCCACAGGTGGCCAGCGTCAGCCCGGCCATGATCTGGAAGAACCCCCGTTCCCCCATCCCCTCGACCAGCCAGCCAAGGATCACGGGCGAGGATATCCCCCCCACCAGCCCCGCCGCGATGATCGTGGGCGTCACGCGCGGGTCATCCCCCATCACCCGCGAGGCGGTCACGAAAAAGCCGGGGAAGAACAGCCCCGCAAAGGCCCCCATCGCCATGAAGAAGGGCACCGCCGGCAGGATCACCGCCCCAAGGGCGCAAACCGCCGCCCCCGTCATCGCGCCCGCATAGATGGTAAAGGGCGGCACCAGATGCGCGACAAAGACCAGCGCCGTCCGCGCGATCAGGAAGGCCACGAAGAACCCCGAAAGCGCCCGCGCCGCCGTCTCCTCGCTTGCCCCCGCCGTGATCAGCGCGGTGGGGCCAAGCCCGATCAGGCAGGCCTCCACCCCGATGCAGACCACGCCAAAGCACAACAGCCTCCCCCGGAAGCGATAGGGTTTCGTGGCCACGCCCGCTGCCGCCTCCTCGACCCGGTCTCCCGTGCCCGCCACCAGCCAGATCAGCGCGCACAGGCCCGCCACAACGGCAAAGGCCAGCTGCGGGTTGGATCCGATCGCCACGAAACCCAGCGGCGCGGCAATCGCCCCAACGGCGAACATGGCGTTCAGAAGGCTCACCATCGACGGCCCCTTGGCACCGAAGGCCCGCAGCACACGTGGATTGAACACCACCGTCGAAATGCCATAGCCCATCCCGAAGATCACCGATCCCGCCAGCGTCGGCCACCAGCCGATGCCTGCCGCGATGATCCCCGATCCCGCGACCATCACCCCCAGCGCATGGCGCGGCGTCACCTGCCGCCCCCGGAAGAACATCAGCGCAACCCCGGTCGCCGACCCGATCCACAGCGCCGATACCAGCCACCCGGCCTGACCCACCGTCAGCCCGAATTCCCGCGCAAAGGCGGGAAGGGCAGGGCCATAGAGCGATTGCCCCGCCCCCATGATCGCAAAGGTCAGGATACCGGCGATCAACAGCGCGGCATGGGTGCGGATGAGCGAAGACAAAGGGGAATCTCATGCAAAGGAATTCGGCGCAGATGTCCCCCGCCGGCCCGGAACTGTCAATCGCAACCGCGACAGCCTGGCGCAACGCCACGTCATCGCTGCATCCCTGCGCAAGCCGTGCCATCCTGCGCCATATCACAGGGCAGGGGGCAGACATGACCGACATCTACATCCTTTCCGGCGCGCGCACCGCCATTGGCACCTTCGGCGGATCGCTGGCGGGCATCGCGCCCATCGACCTTGCCACCACCGCCGGCCGCGCCGCCATCGCCCGCGCAGGGATCGACCCCGCCACCATCGGCACAACCGTCTTCGGCCATGTGATCAACACCGAACCGCGCGACATGTATCTCTCGCGCGTCGCCGCCATGCAGGCGGGCGTGCCGCAGGGAACGCCCGCGATGAACGTCAACCGCCTCTGCGGTTCCGGGCTTCAGGCCATCGTCTCGGGCGCGCAGGCGCTGATGCTCGGCGATGCCGAACTCGCGCTTGTGGGCGGGGCGGAATGCATGTCCCGCTCCCCCCATATCCTGCCCGCCGCTCGCTTTGGGATGAAGATGGGCGACACCCGCGCGGTCGACATGATGACCGGCGCGCTGACCTGCCCCTTCGGCACCGGCCATATGGGCGTCACGGCGGAGAACGTCGCAGCCCGGCATGGCATCAGCCGCGCCGATCAGGACGCCTTCGCGCTTGAAAGCCAGACCCGCGCCGCCCGCGCATTGGCCGAAGGCTGGTTCACCGCCGAGATCACGCCGGTCGAGGTTCCCTCGCGCAAGGGCCCCGTCACCTTCGACCGCGACGAACACCCCAAGGCCAGCTCGCTCGACGCGCTTTCCGGCCTGAAACCCGTCTTCCAGAAGGATGGCACCGTGACCGCAGGCAATGCCTCCGGCATCAATGACGGTGCCGCCGCGCTGATCCTGTCGAAAGGCCGCCGCGACGGCGTCCGCGCCCGGATCATGGGCTATGCCGTGGCGGGTGTGGACCCATCGGTGATGGGCCTTGGCCCCATCCCCGCCACGCAGGCCCTCTGCGCCAAACTCGGCATGACCCCGCAGGATTTCGACCTTGTCGAAAGCAACGAGGCTTTCGCCGCGCAGGCCATCGCCGTCTCCCGCGCCCTGAACCTCGATCCCGCCAAGGTGAACCCGGCAGGCGGGGCCATCGCGCTGGGTCATCCCGTCGGGGCGACAGGGGCGATCCTTGCCGTGAAGGCGCTGCACGCGCTGGAACGCACCGGGCAGGGGACCGCGCTTCTGACCATGTGCATTGGCGGCGGTCAGGGCATCTCGGTCGCCATCGAACGGGTCTAGCCCCTGCCGTTGCCGCGTCTTTCGCCGCGGCGAATGAATATCGAAACCCCGTCCCGGGCCTGACCCGGGACCTCCACCTCGCCCCGCGCTCCCCTGCATGGCATGAGGCCCCGGGTCAGGCCCGGGGCGGGGTCCCTCATCTCAACCTTACCCGCGCCCGGGCGCTGCGCCCCTCGGCGTCGATCACCGACAGCGTCGTGAACCCTGCCCCCATCAGCGGCAACACCACCTCGCGCGCGCGCTCTCCCGTCACCATCGGCGCGCCATCGGCCAGCCATGTGAAGGGCGCACGCCCCCCCTCCACCCGCACCATCACGCCGTCCGGCAGGCGCTCCACCTCGGCCCCGTCGGGCGGAAAGGCCACGGCGGGCGCATCGCGCCCCACCTCGAACACCGCGCCGCGCGCCCTGAACCGTTGCAGCGGCGCGGGCAATTGCGCATTGGCCACCAGCAGGGTTTCCGGCGGGGCAGGGGGCTGCGGGTCAAGCGCGGGTTTCAGCCGCGCAAAGGCCTGAAACAGCACCGGCGCGGCAAGGTCAGCGCCAAAGACGCCCGGCACGGGCGTCCCATCCGCCCGTCCCAGCCAGACGCCCACCACATGCCGCCCGTCAAACCCGATCGCCCAGGCGTCGCGATGGCCATAGCTGGTGCCGGTCTTGTAGGCCAACCGGTTCTCCGGCGCGCCCGGCGGCGGGGCCAGCCCCGCCAGAATATCCCCCACCTGCCACGCGGCCGCCCGTGACACGACCCGCGCGCCTTCCTCCGACACACCGTCCTCACGCCACCGCAAGGGCAAGGCCACGCCACCCCGCGCCAGCCCCGCGTAAAGCTGCACCATGTCCTGCAACGTGACCCCGATCCCGCCAAGCGAGATCGCAAGCCCCGCCTCCCCCGGCGGCAGGCGATATCCCACGCCCGCCTTGTCCAGCGCCACCAGCAGGCGGGCAGGCCCCATCGCCTCGGTCAGTTCCACCACCGGAATGTTCAGCGACATCTGCAACGCATCCCGCACCCGAACCGTGCCGCGATAGACCCTGTCGAAATTCTGCGGCGCATAGCTTCCGAACCGCGTCGGGCGGTCCTCGATCATCGTTTCGGGATGGGCCAGCCCTTCGTCGAAGGCCAGCGCATAGACCAGCGGTTTCAGCACCGATCCCGGCGACCGCAGCGCCTGCGTCATGTCGACAAACCCCTGCCGCGCATCCGCCCGGAACGCCGCCGACCCGACCGAGGCCAGTATCTCCCCCGTCGCATGATCCGCCACGACCATGGCAACCTGCAGCCGCTCGCCCTGATGCTGCACCGTTTCGGCGGCCAGTTGCTCCAGCGCGACCTGAACCCGCAGGTCGATGGTCAGCCGATGCACGCGCGCCATCGGCTCTGCCACCCGCGCCCTGTCTGCCAGATGCGGCGCGATGGCGGGCACGGCACGCCGCGCCACGGGCACCACCTCGCGCTCTGCCGCCTCGGCCTGATCCGCCGCAATGATCCCCTTGCCCACCGCCCGCGCCAGCACCCGCGCCCGCGCATCCGCCGCTCGCCCGGCATGCCGATCCGGCCTGCGGCTTTCCGGGCTTTGCGGAATGGCCACCAGCAGCGCCGCCTCGGCGGGCGTCAACCGCCATGGCTCCTTCCCGAAATAGGCCAGCGTCGCGGCCCGCACCCCTTCGATATTCCCGCCATAGGGCGCAAGCAGCAGGTAAAGCCCCAGTATCTGATCCTTGGTCAGCCGTCGTTCCAGCGCCAGCGCCACCCGCATCTGCCTGAGCTTGCCTTCGATCCGGCCCGTTCCGCTTTCCTCCAGCAGCCGCGCCACCTGCATGGTCAGGGTCGATCCGCCCGATACCACCCCGCCATTCCACACCGCCTGCGCCACTGCCCGCGCCAGCGCCCGCGGATCCACCCCCCCATGATCGCGGAAACGTCCGTCCTCATAGGCGATCAGCATCTCGAGAAAGACAGGGTCCACCTCATCCGGCGCGACGGCCAGCCGCCAGCGTCCATCCGCCACCGTATAGGCACGCAGCAGGCTTCCCGCGCGATCCTCGACCAGAACCGAGGTGTCCGGCACCAGCGGGGGCAGCACCGTCCGCGCCACCCAATCGTCGAACCCGTCACGCGCAAGGGCGGCAAGCCACAGGCCCGCCGCCAGCGCAAGGACGCCCCGAGCCCGGATCACTCCGTCACACTCACCTGGCCTGCTGCCCCCACCGCGCGGAAATCGGGGCGGTACATGTCTTCGACCGAGGCCGCCGGATGCCGGAACACCCCCGGCGATACCGCCCTCACCACATAGCCCAACCGGAAGGGCGCATTGTCCATCCGGTCAACAGCGGCGAGGAAGCGGTCCTGCCTATATTCGGCATGGGTCACGAAATCCATCAGCCCAAGCCCCGCCAAAGCGGGCACCGCGCCCCCTGTCATCAGGTTCGGATTGTCGATCTCGAACCCGGCAGGCAGCGGGTCGGCCACCATCAGCCGCGCCTCGCCCCTGCCGAACGGGATCACCTCCAGCACGGCGATCATCCGCGTCCCGACCTTCACGGTTGCGGGGTCCATCGGCGTTCCGTCCAGGGCGAAATAGCTGCGGTTGATCGCATAGCCATTGCCCGATGCCGCCTCATCCCCTTCCGGCACGCCAAAGGTGGTGACAGTCAGTATCGTATCCGCCCCGCCATTTGCCACGGTCACAGGGGCGGCCCCCAGCGAACGCATCTCCACCAGCGGCCCTTCGGCGGGTTGCCCGTCGATCGATACCCCAGAAACCTCCGGCCGGTCGATCAGCGCATTCGCCGCCAGCAGCGCCCAGGTGCTTTCCTGCGTCGAAAGCAGCCCCGACGTGGCGATCCGGTTGGTCAGCGCCTCACGGTCCACCGCGTTCGACCCCGCCTCGACTGCCAGCGTCAGCACGGCCGCCGCGTCGCGATAGCCCGTTCCGTAATCCGCGCGGAACAGTTGCTCCGTCTCCTGCGCGCCTGCATCCAGCGCCGCCCCGGCCCGCGCGAACATCGCATCGGCCCGCGTCTGCTCGCCATAGGCCGCCAGGGCCGCGCCAAGCTGCGCCATCGCGGTTGGCGTCGCAAAGGCATCGCCCTTCACATCGGCATAGTAGCGCAGATCGCCGATTGCCGCCGCGCCCTCCCGCGCCAGCACCATCAGCGCATAGGCCAGCGCCTCGCCGCCAAAGTCGAAATCGGGGGCAAAGTTCACCTGGTTGCGCAGATTGTCCAGCGCCATGCGAAAGCCCGCATCCGGCACGACGAAGCCGCGCGCCTTCGCACGCGACAGGAAGTCGGTCACATAGGCATCCAGCCACAGATCCCCCGACCCCGGCGACCAGAGACCAAATCCCCCCTCAGCGCCCTGATTGGTCAGGATCTCTGCAATCGCCTCCTGCACCCGGCCTTGCACATTCTCGGCCCAGGGAAGCGACATCGCCCGCGCCACCTCGTCGAAGTAAAGCAGCGGCATGGCCTTCGATGTCATCTGTTCCGTGCAGCCATAGGGATAGCGGTCCAGCGACGCCAGAAGCCCCGGCGCATTCAGCCGCGCAAGCGGCCCGATTGCCAAGGTCGCCCGCGCACCCGGCAGATACCCCGCCAGCACCGCATCGTCGAAGGCGAAGCTTTGCCCCGCTGCCAGATCGAAACGCGATACCCGCACGACTTCGGGATCGTTGCGCTGCACCGGCAGCGACAGCACCTTCTCCAGCACCTTCCCGTCCGGCGTGGTCAGCGACACCGCGATCTCCTGCACGCCCTCGTCACCCGCCGTCACCGGAACCGCGATCACCTGCTTGCCCTTCTCGGCCAGATCGACCGTCGCCGGAGCATCGCCCACTGTCACCCCGCGCCCCTCGACGGCCAATTGCATGGTCCCGAAGGGCCCGGTTGCATGGACAATCTCCAGCAGCACCCGGCTTTCATCCCCCGGCGCCATGAAGCGCGGCAGCGATGCCGTGACGACCACCGGATCGCGCACCAGCACATCCGCGCTCGCCTGTCCGACGCCGGTCTTCGACCAGGCCACTGCCATCACCTTCACCGTTCCGTTGAAGGCAGGCAGCGTGAACTCTGTCCGCGCAAGGCCATCGGTGCCCACCTCGACCGGTCCGGTAAAATAGGCCACCAACTCCTCCGTGGGCGGGGGGGCCTGCAACCGCGCCTGCGCGCCTGCATCGCCACCGGATCGCACCACGCCTTCGGCGCCGTTCATCCCGTCGATCAGTCGGCCGTAGATATCGCGGATGCCGACGCCCAGCTTGCGCTGCCCGAAGTAATGGGCCTGCGGATCAGGCGCGGTGAAGCCCGTCAGGTTCAATATCCCCTGATCCACGGCGGCAATCGTCACATAGGCCGCCTCACCCTCGGTCAGGCCATCCACCTTCACCGCCACCGGCAATACCCCGCGCG
This sequence comes from Paragemmobacter kunshanensis, assembly GCF_011059185.1. Lineage (GTDB taxonomy): Bacteria > Pseudomonadota > Alphaproteobacteria > Rhodobacterales > Rhodobacteraceae > Paragemmobacter > Paragemmobacter kunshanensis. The sequence continues at coordinate 81,859 of NZ_JAALFE010000003.1, forward strand.
GATCGACTTCTGCCGGAACGTCCACTGTCGCGGTCAAGGCCCGCGCGCCGGGGTCCACGCCTGCATGGGCCAATCCCAGCGCCCGCGCCGGATTGCGCCCCGCCGCCACATCCATCGGCCGCAGCACCTGCGCGGTCACATAGACGCCCGCGCCCCAGTCATCCGTCACGGGCAGTTCGATGCTGTTCTCGCCTTCCGCAACATCCACCGCCTGCATCGCGATCAGACGGTTCGACAGCACCATCACCACCGCCTTGCCCGCGAAACGCGGCACCAGCCGCAGCCTGGCCACATCCCCCGCCACATAGGCCGCCTTGTCCAGCGAAAGCTCCAGCATGTCCGGCGTCGCCGCCGCATCCGCCGCGGCAAACCAGCCCGCGCTGAACGGAACAGAGGTCACCGCCACCCCGTCCGCCTGCGAGACGGTCAGCACATATTCGCCCCACTTCACCGGCACCGCGATCTCGGTCGCGCCATCAAGCGCAACCTCGCCCTCGGCCACCCTCTCGCGCCGCGTGACGGGTTCCCACATCCAGTTGCCGTAGGACTGATACCACTGATAGGTCGTCTCGATCCGCACCAGTTCCCAGCGCGCCGCCATAGCGATGGCCGTGCCATCCACCCCGACCCCCGCCAGCGAGAACCGCGCCTCGGCATTCTCGGCCACCACGCCGTCGAACATGGGCCGCACGCCGATCATCGGCCCGCTTGCAGCCAAAGGCACCGTCGATACCCGCTCCACGGGCCGTCCCGATCCTTCGGCCACCCGGACGGCAACCCGCGCCTCCAGTGGCATGCCGGGATCGCCGACGTCGGGCAGAACGACCGGCACCGTCGCCAGACCCGCCGCATCCGTCCGCGCCGGATCGAAACCCTGCATCACGGCGCTGAATGGCGCGTCATGCGGACCAAAGCGGTAACCGTCCCATCCCGGCAGGCCAGCCGCTGCGCGCAGCAGCACTTCGCCTTCCACCGCCAGATCTGCCCCCGGCGCGCCGAACAGATAGCGCGCCGTCACCCCGATCTCTGCCACCTCGCCGGGCCGCAGCCCTTCGGGCAGGGCGACGTCGAAATCGATCCGCTCCGGCAGGAAATCCTCGACAAGAAAGGTGGTGGATGTCAGCGGGGGCGCATCGGCATCGGCCAGCACCTCCATCCGCCAGACGCCCCGCGGCGCACCGGCAAGGATGGGCTGCGAGATCGCATAGCCGCCGCCCCAATCGTTCACCACCTGCCGCGCATGTTCCACGCCATCGGGGCGCTTCACCACCACCGTCAAGGGCAGCCCGTCAATCGCCGCTGCCCCGGAATCCCGTGCGAGTGCCGTGGCATGGACCGTCTCCCCCGCCCGATAGGCGCCGCGATCCGTGGACAGGAACACATCGACCGGCGGCGCGGCCTCACGCCCCTCTACCCCGCGATCCGACAGGTCGAATTCGGGATCGTTCAGCGACAGGAAGGCCACATCCGCCTCGCCCTCGCGCGCCACGATCAGCGCGGGCGCCGCCGCCCCCACGCCCTTGGTCAGCCCCGCGTCGAACCGCGCGTAGCCCTGATCATCCGTGGCGGCCTTGCCCAGCACCTCGTTCCCGTTCGACAGAAGCTCGACCGAAACCCCTGCCTTGGCCTCGGCCGTTCCCAGCGACCGGACAAAGACATGCAGCCCGTCCACCCCGCTCAGCGTCGTCAGCGCAAGGTCCGATACCGTGAACCACTGCCACCCTGCTGGAACCTGCCAGGCCTCCTTGCCCGGGATCGCGGCGCGCAGCGCATAGACCCCTGCCCCTTGCCCCGCCAGCGCCTCTGCCATGGGCAGCCGCGTGGTGATGTCGCGGTTCACCTCCATCCCCACATCGGCCGTCCCGCGCCAGACTTCCGTGCCGGTCTGGGCGCTGAAATCATACTCCTGCCATTCCGCCATCGGGGCCGACAGATAGCCGTTCTGGAAGGCCCGGATCAGGTTCCTGTCCGTCACCCGATACAGCACAAGATCCAGCGCCTCGGTATTCACCGTCTCCACCGGCAGCGCCGGATCGCCCGTTCTCGGCAGCACATAGGCCCGCCCGGGGAACCGCACCCCGGCAGACCGGTCGCGGATGTATTGCGTGATGTCGACCGAGGCCGCCAGTTCCTGCCCATCCGCCGCAGGCAACCCCTCGCGGAAGGTCACCGTGGCGCGTTGCCCATGGGTCAGCCCTTCCACGCAGATATCGCGATACTGCGCGCTGACCGTCAGGCCCGGCTCATCCAGTTGCACAAAGCTGGCATAATCCACCCCCTTCGCCACCAGATCTTCGGAGAAGGTCGCACAGATGCGCGGCCGCGCGCTGTCGCTTTCCACCCTGTTTTCCACGATGCGAAAGCCGTATTTCCCCGCCATGTCGGCCAGAAGCGCCGCCGTGTCATCCCGCGTCTGCAGCGCTTGCGCCAGACGCAGCGCCTTGACCGTATCGCCTCCGCGTCCCAGCCGCTCCAGCACAAGGCCCATCGTCACCAGAACCGTATGCCGCTCTGCCGCGCCGTCGGCCCTCAGATAGCCGTTCACCGCCGCCTGAAGGGCACGTTCGCGCTGCGCCTGCTGATCCGGCCCCTGCATTTCGCCCGCAGCGAAAAGCAGCCTTGCATAATCCGCCCAGTCTCCCGCCGCATCCGAAAGCGTGACCGCCCCCCCCGCATACCAGGCGGCCGAAACGGCATCCCCCTGCATCTCGGCATCCCGCGCGGCGGCCTGCAATTCCGCCAGCGTCCAGCCGCCCGCCATATGCTCCTTGGCCAGGCCCTGCGCCTGTGCCGTCACCGCCGAAAACTCCCAGTCCTGCACGAAGGTCAGCTCGCCCCGGCGGATGGCAGCCCGCGCGCCCGCATCTGCCGCCGCCGTCCGTACCAGGGCCGAAACAGCCCCCGCATAGGGCGTCCCCTCGCCCGGCCCCGCCTTCATGAAGCACGATCCGTTCCGGCTGTTGAAGGTCAGCGCCTCGCAGCCGTCATTGGCCAGACAGGCGCGCTCGCAGGCTTCCAGCGTGGTGTCGAAGGCTGATGCGAAATCCCCGCCTGGAAGATCCATGTCCTGCATCATCACCAGACGCTTGGCGGGAACCAGTTCCTGCGCCGCAAGCGGCAGCGCATGCCCCGCGACCAGAAGGGAAATCAGAAGGGCGAAAAGGCGCATGTGGATACCATGACTGAAGCTATCTGCCCGAGTCTGACATGCGCCCGCCCCGTCTTGCAATGAGTCGTCAATTCCGATCCGCGTTTACCCCCGATTCACCGACCTCTCCGATGCTGGGAAGCGCATCAGCGGGGAATCGGTTTTCGCATGACACTTTCGGCAGAACGTCTGGCACAGGAACGGCGCGCGCGGCTTGCGGCGGAACGGCATCTGGAATGGAAAAGCCGGGAACTTGCCGCCGCCAACGAAAAGCTGGCGCTTCAGGCGCGAGCCCTTTCCGAACGCGTGGTGGAGGAGCGTCAGTCCGCCCGCGCCGCCCGATCCGAAGCGGATCGCCTGAAAGGCCAGAACGAACGCTATCTCGGCGATCTGGATCGGGCGCATACGGCGGCCGTCATGGCCGAACGGCGGTTGCGCACCTCGATCGACGTGATCCGCGACGGTTTTGCCGTTTTCGATGGCGATGACCGCCTGCTTCTTGCCAACCACTCGTTCCAGCATCCCTTTCCGGCCGGCAGCGTTACCCCCGGCATGCCCTACCGCGACCTGCTTCAGGCCATTTCCCCCCTTCTGATCCTGGATCAGGAACCCGAGGACTGGATCACCGCCATGTGTGCCCGTATCGCGCAGGACCAGATCCCCCCGGTCGAGATTGCGCTGCGAACTGGCCGATGGATCCGCCTGGAAGACAGCCGCGCCCGCGACGGTGACAGGGTCTGCCTCGCCATCGACATCACCGCCGAGATGCGCCTGCGCGCCGCGATCGAGGCGATCCCCGATGGTTTTGTCATTTTCGACAGCCATGACAGGCTGATGATGTGCAACCAGCGCTACCGCGATCTCTATGCCCTGCCACCCGACATGATCCGCCGCGACACCCGGTTCGAGGATCTGCTGCGCCACAGCCTTGCCCTTGGCCTTCACGCCGATGCCGCAGGCCGCGAAGAGGCATGGCTTGCCGAACGCCTTGCCGATTACCGGGCCGCTTCGGGCGCGGTCGAACAGCGCTTTGCCGATGGGCGCTGGATCCTTGCGCAGGATCAGGCCACGCCCGATGGCGGGCGCGTCGGCCTGCGCTCGGACATCACGGCGGAACGACGGGCGCAGGAAACCCTGCGCGCGGCCAGCATCGCGGCTGAGGCGGCCAATCGCGCCAAATCGGCCTTCCTCGCCAACATGAGCCATGAGATCCGCACCCCCATGAACGGCGTCGTCGGCATGGCCGAACTGCTGTGCGGAACCGACCTGACCGAAGAACAGCGCCTGTTTGCCGAAACCATCCGCTCTTCCGGCGAGGCGCTCTTGACCATCATCAATGATGTCCTCGACTATTCAAAGATCGAGGCGGGGCATCTTGTCCTGCATCCCGAACCCTTCGATCTGGAACGCCTGATCCATGAAACCGCGATCCTGCTGCAGCCTCAGGCCCGGGCCGGCGGGATCGAACTGCTCACGGATTACGACATGTTCCTTCCCACCCGCTTTGTCGGCGATCCTGGCCGCCTGCGGCAGGTGCTGACCAATCTCATGGGAAATGCGGTAAAGTTCACGAAGGCGGGTCAGGTTCTTGTCCGCGTCGTGGGGGCCGATCTCGGGCCGGAAACCGCCCGCCTGCACATCACCGTCGAAGATACCGGCATCGGCATCGCCGCCGATCAGCTTGACCGCATATTCGGCGAATTCACCCAGGTCGATGATGCCAGCAACCGGCGCTACGAAGGCACCGGCCTTGGCCTGGCCATCACCCGCCGCCTGATCGAACGGATGGAAGGGGAAATCTGGGTCGACAGTACCCTCGGGCAGGGCTCCTGCTTCGGTTTCGCGGTCACGCTGCCTGTCGCCGAAGAGGTGCCGCCCGCCCGCATGCCCACCAGCCTGCACCGCCTGCTGATCTGCGCGGGTAACCCCACGAACCGCACGATCCTTGAACGCCAGCTTGCCCCCTTCGGGGTTGAGCTTACGGCCTGCCGCAGCGTCGAAGAAGCGGTTCATCAGGCCCGGGCGGGCCAGCATGACGCGGTCCTCGCCGATCATGGCCCCGACGGGATCGACGGTCTGGCCCTGTGCCGCCAGATCGCTGCTCAGGGGGCGTCCCTGCCGGTCATCCTCATGGTCGCGCCTGACAGCCTGCCCGCCGCCGAAGCCGCCCGCGCCGAGGGAACTGTTCAGGAAGTTCTCGTCAAGCCCGTCCTTCGCGCCGATCTTTACCGGGCGTTGACGCGGCAGACCGGCGGCAGCCTGCCCCTTGTCGCCGCCGCGACGCCCGAAATGCGGCCCATGCGCGTGCTGGCCGCCGAAGACAACAAGACCAACCAGCTTGTCCTGGCAAAGATGGTGCGCGAACTCGATCTTGACCTGCGCTTTGCCGATAACGGGCGGCAGGCCGTCCAGCTTTGGCAGGATTTCCGCCCGGACCTTGTCTTCATGGATATCTCCATGCCGGAACTTGACGGCTGTTCCGCCGCGCGCGAAATCCGCACGGCCGAGGCAGGCCGTGCCCATGTCCCCATCATCGCCCTGACGGCCCATGCGATGGAGGAAGACAGTCAGGGCATCCTCGCCGCCGGGATCGACCGGCATCTGACAAAACCCCTCCGCAAGACAGAGATTCTGGGCGTCCTGCTGGAATTCTGCCCGCCTGATGCCCTGCTCGGAGCCGCATCCGACCAGGCCCCCGCGCAAAGCAGCGCGGCCTGAGACCTGCCGTCAGGCCGCGTCTTCCGCCACCCTGTCGCGCTGGAAGACCAGCCGGCGCGCATCCGAAAGATCCGGGCAAAAGCCGTAGCCGCCCAGATCGAAGCCACGCAGATCGGCCGGATCGGTCAGGCGGTGTTCTGCGATGAACCGCGCCATCGCCCCGCGTGCCTTCTTCGCGAAGAAGGAGACGATCTTCGCATCGCCCCCCCGCCCCTCCAGAAAGACGGGGGTGATCACCGGCAGCTTCAGCGCCTTCTGATCGACCGCGCCGAAATATTCCTGCGACGCGCAATTCACCAGCGCCGTCGCCCCTACCGCCTTTGCGTCGCCATTCAGCGCCCGCGCCAGCCGGTTGCCCCACCAGGCGTAGAGATCCGCACCCCGCGGATTGGCCAGCCTGCTGCCCATCTCAAGCCGGTAGGGCTGGATCAGGTCCAGCGGTCGCAACAGCCCGTACAGCCCGGACAGGATCCGCAGATGCCCCTGCGCCCAACGCAGCGCATCCGCATCCAGCGTCTTCGCCTCCAGCCCGGCATAGGTATCGCCGTCAAAGCAGAAGGCCGCCGCCTTCAGCCGCGCCGCATCGGGCCGTGCGGAAAAGGCGCGGAAGCGTTCCACGTTCAGCCGCGCCAGCGGTTCCGAAATCCCCATCAGCCTTTGCAGATCCTCGACCCCCAGCCCGCGCGCGATGCGCGCCAGCCGTGCCGCATCGGCGGCAAAGAGGGGCTGGCTTGGTTCCAGCCCGGCAGGCAGCGCCGCCGCCGCCTCATCCAGTCGCTTGGCAGGGGAAATCACACACAGCATCTTTGTCTCCTCTCGCCGCCCGCCCGCAAGCCGGACCTAGCCCGACTCACGCCTCGCGCAAGACCTCAAGGAAGGCCTGGCCGAACCGCTCCACCTTCTGCTCTCCCATGCCCTGGATCCGCTCCAGTTCGGCCAGCGAACCGGGCCGCCGCTCCGCGATCAGCCGCAGGGTCGAATGCGTCACCGACAGGTATTTTCCCGTCCCGTCCTCGCCCCGCGACAGCGCCAGTTGCACATCGGCCAGCCGGTCGAAGACCGGCCCCGCCGCGCGCCCGGCCAGCCGCATCCGCTGCGGGTGCAGCACCTCTGCCGCGCCGCAGATCACCGAAAGGAACTCGGCCCCATAGCTTTCCAGCTTCTTCGCCCCCACCCCGGTAATCCCGGCCATCGCGTCCATCGTCGCAGGCCGCTTCTCGGCCATCTCGATCAGGGTCCGGTCCGGGAATACCACATAGGCCGGCACACCCTGTGCCTCGGCCAGCGCCCGCCGCTTGGCCTTCAGCGCCGAAAGCAGCGGCGCGTCCTCATCCGATACCAGCGCCTTCACCGCAACACTGGGCCGGGCCGCATCAATCGTATCCTTGCGCAGGGTGATCGACGCCTCGCCCCGCAGGATGGGCCGCGCCTCTTCGGTCATCCGCAGCGCGCCATGCCGCTCGGGATCGGGGCGCACCAGATCGCGCCCCATCATCTGCCGGAACACCGCCCCCCAGGCAGCCTTGGTCAGGTCGCGCCCCACCGCGAATGTGGGCAGCGCGTCATGCCCCTTCTCGCGCACCTTGGGCGTGGCGGATCCGGTCAGGATGTCGATCAGATGCCCGGCGCCGAACCATTCCCCCGTCCGCAGTATCGCCGACAGCGCCTTGCGCACGGCTTCTGTCGCATCAAACAATTCTGCGGGCCGGTCGCACAGATCGCAATTCCCGCAAGGTTCGGCGCGCTCGCCGAAATAGCCCAGCAGCACCTGCCTTCGGCAGGCCGCAGCCTCGGCCAGCCCCAGAAGCGCGTTCAGCCGCGCATGATCCGCGGCCTTCCGATCCGGCGGGGCAAGGCCCTCGTCGATCTGTGTGCGCCGCAGGCGGATATCGTCGGGCCCATAGAGCGTCATGGTTTCCGCCGCCGCCCCGTCACGGCCCGCGCGGCCGATCTCCTGATAATACCCCTCGATCGACTTCGGCAGATCGGCATGGGCTACCCAGCGGATATCCGGCTTGTCGATCCCCATGCCGAAGGCGATGGTCGCCACCACGATCAGCCCATCCTCGCGCTGAAAGCGGATCTCTACCTGCCGCCGCTCCTCGGCCTCCATACCGCCGTGATAGTGGCAGGCCGAATGTCCCGCCTCGCGCAGCGCCTGTGCCAGCGTTTCGGTCTTGGCCCGCGTCGCGCAATAGACAATCCCCGATTGCCCCTGCCGCGCGGCGGCAAAGCGCAGGATCTGCGTCCTCGGATTGTCCTTCACGGCAAAGGCCAGATGGATGTTGGGCCTGTCGAACCCCCGCAGAAAGGTGGCCGGCTTTGCCCCGTCGAACAGGCGATTGACGATCTCGCCCCGCGTCTCTTCATCCGCCGTCGCGGTAAAGGCGGCCAGCGGCACATCCAGCGCGCGCCGCAATTCGCCGATCTTCAGGTAATCGGGCCGGAAATCATGCCCCCACTGGCTGACACAATGCGCCTCGTCCACGGCGATCAGCCTGGTGCCGATCCGCCGCAGCATCGGCAATGTCGCGCCAGAGGCAAGCCGCTCGGGCGCCATGTAAAGCAGCTTCAGCCGTCCCGCGTCCAGCGCGGCAAAGACCTCTTCCGTCTCGGCTTCGGTATTGCCAGAGGTCAGCGCCCCCGCCTCCACCCCGGCGGCGCGCAGGCCGCGCACCTGATCCCGCATCAGGGCGATCAGGGGCGAAATCACAACGGTCACACCCTCACGGCACAGCGCGGGCAACTGGAAGCACAGCGATTTTCCCCCGCCCGTCGGCATGATGGCCAGCGTGTTCCGCCCCGCCAGCACCGCATCCACGATCTCGGCCTGACCCGGGCGAAAGCCGGGAAAGCCAAAGACGGAACGAAGCAGCGTTTCGGGATCAGACATCACAGGCGGATCAGGGGACCGGACAGGAAATCGACCGGGATCAGTCTGCCCGGTCAAAGGTTAAGGTTTCGCAAGGCTCAGTAGAAGGCGGCGGCGTTGTTGATCAGCACGATCCTGATCGCATAGACGCCCAGCAGCACCACCAGGGGCGCAAGGTCGATGCCGCCCAGATTGGGCAGGACGGACCGCACCCGCGAATAGATCGGTTCCAGCAGGCGGCTCAACCCGTCCCAGATCTGGGCCACAAGGGGCTGGCGCAGGTTCAGAACCTGAAAATTGATCAGCCAGCTCATGATGATATGGGCCAGGATGATCCATTGGGCGATATCCAGGATCAAAAGCAGGATTTGCAGGATCGAGGTCATTCTTGGGCCTCCGCATACTAGGGATTGTGTGCAGAGGTAGCGGTTGAACACCAAAAGGGCAACGCCCTTCCGCAGCGTCGCGCCTTGACCTCGGGTCCGGGAAGGGGCAACCCGGCCCGGCCCTGACAGGAGTCGCCGATGTATCCCTTCCTTCGCATGGCCAAAGAGTTGTGGAAGTTCCGCAAGGCTCCTCCGCTTTCCCTGTTGGGCAGCCATGTCAGCACGCATCTCTGCTGGCCCTGGGATCTCGACCCTTGGGTCGAATTGAACAATGGCCGTACGCTGACGCTCTATGATCTGGGTCGCATCCCGCTTGGCGTCCGCACCGGGCTCAAGTCTGTGCTGCTGGCGCGGGGCTGGGGCCTGACGGTGGCTGGCAATACGGTCCGCTATCGCCGCCGCGTCCGCGCCTTTGAACGGGTCACGATGCACAGCCGCTGCATCGGATGGGATCACCGGTTCCTCTACATCGAACAATCCATGTGGAAGGGCGATGAATGCACCAGCCACATGATCCTCCGCTCGGCCGTCACCTCGCGCGCGGGAATCGTGCCCCCGGCCCAGGTGCTGGCCGCGCTGGGCCAACCGGATGAGAGCCCGCCTCTCCCTGAATTCGTCCGGAACTGGATTGCCGCCGAAGACACCCGCCCCTGGCCGCCTCAGATCTGAATCGCGCCGCTTGCGCCGGGGCCGGTTTCGCGATTCACTCAGCGCCAAAGGCCGATGGGGCAGGGGGCAGGGATGGCGACCGAAGTCAGCGCGAAAAAGCGCATCTGGGGCTGGTTCTTCTTCGACTGGGCCAGCCAGCCCTACAACACCCTGTTGCTCACCTTCATCTTCGGCCCCTACTTCGCCGAGATCGCCCGGGGCTACTATATGTCCGAAGGGCTGGATGCCGATGCGGCAGGGGCTGCCGCGCAGGCCTATTGGGGCGCGGGTCTTGCCATATCCTCGGTCATCATCGCCTTTCTGGCCCCCCTCCTCGGCGCCATTGCCGACAGCACCGGTCGGCGGCTGATCTGGGTCTGGTTCTTCTCGCTGTTCTACATCATCGGCTCCTACGGGCTGTGGTATATCGCGCCGGGGGGCGACAACCTGTTCTGGGCGGTTCTGCTGTTCGGCCTGGGTTTCATCGGGATGGAATTCGCCACCATCTTCACCAACGCGCTCATGCCCAGCCTGACCGACCATGACGAACTCGGCGCGGTCAGCGGCACGGGCTTTGCCTTCGGTTACCTGGGCGGCGTTCTGGCGCTGGCGCTGATGCTGGCGTTCTTTGCCGAAAACAGCGCCACCGGGAAAACCCTGATCGGCCTTGATCCCATCTTCGGCCTTGATCCCGAGGCGCGCGAAGGCACGCGCGCCGTGGGGCCCTTCACGGCGCTCTGGTATGTGGTCTTCATGCTGCCCTTCTTCCTCTGGGTCACCGAACCGCGCACCGAAAGGCGGCCGCTGCATCTGGGGAACGCCTTTGCCAGCCTGCGCGATCTGATCGCCTCGCTGCGCTATCGCGGCAGCCTGTCGGCCTATCTCGCCTCCTCGCTCTTCTACCGCGATGCTCTGAACGCGCTTTACGGCTTCGGCGGGGTCTATGCCTCAGGCGTCCTGGGATGGGAAATCACCCAGATCGGCGTCTTCGGCGTGGTGGGGGCGGTCACGGCCATGGTGGCAAGCTGGATCGGCGGAAAGGCCGACCGCCGCTTCGGCCCGAAGCCGGTGATCGCCTTCTGCATCCTTGTCCTGATCGTCGTCTGCATCATCATCGTCGGCATGACCCGCGAAAGCCTGTGGGGCCTGCCCTTCGATCCGGCGGGGTCCACCTCCGATACCATCTTCTTCATCTGCGGGGCCTTCATCGGCGCCGCCGGCGGCGCGCTTCAGGCCGCCAGCCGCACGCTGATGGTGCGCCACACCACCCCCGACCGCGCGACCGAGGCCTTCGGCCTTTATGCCCTGTCCGGCAAGGTGGCCAGCTTCATCTCGCCCGCCCTGATCGCCCTGGTCACCGCGGCAAGCGGATCGCAGCGCATCGGCATTTCGCCGCTGATCGGGATGTTCCTCATCGGTCTTGTTCTGCTATTCTTCGTCCGCGCAAGGGGCGAACAAGCATGATGTTGAAATTCCTGTCCGGTCTGGCCCTCTCGCTGCTGCTCTGCCTGCCTGCGGCTGCGGAAACCAAGGCGAACCGGCTTTTCGGTGCCGCCGAAACCCCGACGGATGCCCGCCCCATGCCCTATGGCAGCTATGCCAAGGGCTGCGCCGATGGCCTTGTCGCCCTGCCCGAATCCGGCCCCACATGGCAGGCCATGCGCCTGTCGCGCAACCGCAACTGGGGCCATCCCGAAACCATCGCCTTCCTGGTCGACCTCAGCCAGACCGCCCGCCAGATCGGCTGGGCCGGTCTTTACATCGGCGATATCAGCCAGCCGCGCGGCGGCCCGATGACCAGCGGACATGCCAGCCACCAGATCGGGCTGGATGCCGATATCTGGATGCTGCCGCCCCGCCGTCTCGATCTTTCGCGGCAGGAGAGGGAAGAGATCTCCTCGATCCCCGTCCGCTCTGCCGATCAGCGCAGCGTCACCGCGAACTGGACCCCGGCGCATCACGCCCTGCTGAAGGCCGCCGCCTCCGATCCGCGGATCGACCGCATCTTCGTTGCCGCCGCCGTCAAGATCGAGATGTGCAGAACCGCCACCCGCGCCGATCGCAAATGGTTGCAGAAGATCCGCCCCATCCAGGGCCATGACACCCATTTCCATGTCCGCCTGAAATGCCCACGCGGCGCGCGTCACTGCGAAACCCAGAAACCCACGGTCGCCGACCTGTCCAATGGCGGCGATGGCTGCGATGAAACCCTGATGTGGTGGGTCTCTGACGAATATCTCAACCCGAAGCCCGATCCGAACGCCCAGCCCGCCCCCCGCCAGCGCGGCGCGCGCGACTACACCCTTGCAGATCTGCCCAAGCAATGCCGAAACGTCCTCTCCTCGCGCTGATGGCGGGGGCATTTCTGGTTCTTGGCCTTGAAGGCAGCGCCAGCCAGCCTTATTCCGAAGGCTTCGTCGGGGCCTTTGCGCTGCAATCTGACCACGAACTCTTCGGCGGCCTTTCCTCGATCGAGATGTCGGAGGACGGTCTCTCCTTCCTGGCCATCACCGACCGCGGCGCCTGGCTGCGCGGCACCCTCACCCGCGGCCCGCAGGATCAGATCACCGATGCCACGCTGACCGAACCCCGCCTGCTGCGCGGCCGCTTCGAGGCCCCGCTCGAAGCGGGCCGCAACGATTCCGAAGGTCTGGCCGTGGCACCCGATGGTTCGGTCTATATCTCGTTCGAGAATGTCGCCCGCGTGCTGCGCTATCCCACCATCGACGGCCCGGCGCAGAACCTGATCACGCCACGCGAGTTCGCCAGCCTGCAAAGGAATTCCGCGCTCGAGGCGCTGGCCGTCTCGGCCGATGGCACGCTCTATACCATACCGGAACGATCCGGCCAGTTGACCCGCCCCTTCCCGGTCTGGCGCTATCGGGATGGCAAGTGGGATCAACCCTTCGGGCTGCGTCGGGATGGCGGCTATCTGGTTGTTGGTGCCGATTTCGGCCCCGACGGGCGGCTTTATGTCCTCGAACGCGAATTCCACGGCATCGCCGGCTTCTCCAGTCGCCTGCGCAGCTTTGCCGTCGGCGAAGACAGCCTGACCGACGAACGCACGGAACTGGAATCCGGAACCGGGCAGCATGACAATCTGGAAGGCGTCTCGATCTGGCGCGATGCGGGCGGCAGTCTGCGGGCGACGATGATCTCGGACGACAACTTCAATTTCTTCCAGACCACGGAAATCGTCGAGTACCGCCTGTCCCCCTGATCCGGGCCGCCCGCTGACCCAGCGAAAGATTGACATCCCACCGCCCTGCGCGTAGGTCCGCCGCGTTCCCCGAAGAACGGGGGGCCAAGTCTCCGCGACCTTGTCAAAACGGAAAGTTCAGACATGACCCGCATCTCGCTATATGGCGTCTTCGCTATGGCCATCGTCGTTGTGGCCTCCAACATCCTTGTCCAGCACCCGATCGGCACATGGCTGACATGGGGTGCCTTCACCTATCCGCTCGCCTTTCTGGTTTCCGATGTGGTGAACCGTCTCGAAGGCCCCGCTGCCGCGCGCCGCGTGGTCTATGCGGGCTTTGCGACCGGCCTGATCTGCTCGGTCATCGGCACGCAGATCATGGGCGAATTCGGCCCGTTGGTCACCCTGCGCGTCGCCATCGGCTCGGGCATCGCCTTCCTTGTCGCCCAGTTGACGGATGTGCAGATCTTCGATCGCCTGCGCCAGCAGGCCTGGTGGAAGGCGCCCTTCCTCTCCACGCTGATCGGCTCCACCATCGACACGCTGATCTTCTTCACCATCGCCTTCTCGGCCGGTCTTGCCTTCCTTGAACCCGGAAACGATGTCTCTTGGGCGGCAGAACCCATGGCACTTCTCGGGTTCGGTCCCATGGTGCCATTCTGGGTTTCCCTTGGTTTCGCCGACCTTCTTGTGAAGATCGCCGTCGATGTGATCGCTTTGTTGCCTTTCCGTCTTGCGATCCATCGCTTTGCAGCAAAGGTTGCGTGAAAACTGTTGACGAACACAAAATCTGTGTCACCCTCCCCTTATCTGCAACCCATTGAAAGGAGGTGATCCAGTGTCTAGAGCTACATTGGAGATAGGTGTCGGGACAGTCAGGAGGCGTGTTTTCTGAGGGCAGCCCCTCAGCCAGACAGACCACCTGATTGGGCTTGAAACCTAACTGGCCCATCTCCTTGGATCTCGGAAAGGGTCGCCTGATGGGCGACCCTTTCTCTTGTCAAAGACCCTTCCCCCGCCAGGCCATGCTGCGCATCAACGATCATCTGACCATCGCCGATTGGGAACTGTCCGAACAGTTCATCCGCGCCTCGGGGCCGGGCGGGCAGAATGTGAACAAGGTCTCTACCGCCGTCGAATTGCGGTTCGAGGCCGAGCGTTCGCCCCATCTACCCGCCCCCGTCAAGGCGCGGCTCAAGCGGCTTGCCGGCCGCCGCTGGACGCTGGAAGGCGCCATCGTCCTGCAGGTGGACGAAACCCGCAGCCAGGCCCGCAACCGCGAGATTGCCCGCGAACGAATGGCCGACCTCATCCGTCAGGCCCTCGTGGTGCCCAAGCGGCGCATCGCCACGAAACCCACACTGGGCAGCCAGCGCCGCCGCCTTGCCGCCAAGGCCGTCAGGGGCACGGTCAAATCCCTTCGCGGCAGGGTCGAGGATGCGGATGACTGATCCCCGCGCCGCCGAGGCAGCCTCCCTTTGGCAGGGTTCGGTCCGCCGCCTGATCGTCGCGCGCGAAAATGCCGTCCATGAAATGATCCTGCCCGATGGCAGCCGTGCCGCGCTGCGCCTGCATCGGGCGGGCTATCAGGATGCGGCTGCAATCCGCTCCGAACTTTGGTGGTGCGGCGAACTGGCGGCCATGGGCCTGCCCGTTCCCCCACCCCTGCCGCTGCCCGATGGCGCCCTGCTTGCCACCCTGCCGGACGGGCGCCACGCCTCGGCGCTGCGCTGGCTGGATGGCATCCCCATCGGTGCGGCCGGTCAACCCTTTCCTCATCCCGTCGCGCGACAGATCGAACTGCACCACAGCCTTGGCGGCCTCTTGCGGAAACTCCATGACGCCAGCGATGCCCTGCCGACGCGTCCGGGCGGCTTCACCCGGCCCCGATGGGATATCGACGGGCTGGTCGGCGAGGCCCCGCTCTGGGGCCGTTTCTGGGAACATCCCGCCGCGTCGTATGCACAATTGTCTGCACTGGCCGCTGCACGGGCTGCTGTCCGCGGGTTCCTGACCCGCCATGCCGAAAGCGGCGGTGACTTTGGACTGATCCATGCCGATGTCCTGCGCGAGAATATCCTTCTTTCGGATCAAGGTCTCGCGCTCATCGACTTTGATGACAGTGGTTTCGGCTTCCGCCTTTACGACCTTGGAACCGTGCTGTCGCAGAACCAGTACGAACCCGCCCGCGATGATCTGCGTGACGCACTGATGGCGGGATACGGGGTGCAAGATATTGAAACGATAGAGATATTCACCCTCTCGCGCGTTCTGGCCTCGGTCGGCTGGACGATCCCGCGCCTGGCGCCCGACGATCCGATCCACGCCCGCCATCTTGCCCGCGCTGATCTGGTGATCCGTCGCGTGCTTGGCTAGACCGTCACTTCCAGCGCGGCCTGATCGCCCACGCCGAACACCCGCTTGTAACGCTCGATCTCCTCCGCCGGCCCCATCGCCTTGTTGGGGTTGTCCGACAATTTCACCGTCGGCCGCCCATTCGCCGACACCGCCTTGCAGACAAGGCTGAACGGTGCGAGGCGGTCATCCTCCAAGCCTCGGAAATCATTGGTCAACATCGTGCCCCAGCCGAAGGATACCTTGACCCTTCCATGAAACTGCCGATGCAGTTCCTCGATCTTCTCCACGTCCAGCCCATCTGAGAAGATCACAAGCTTCTGAGTCGGATCCTCGCCCCGCGCCCTCCACCAGCGGATCGCGGTTTCCGCCCCCTTGGCGGGATCGCCGGAATCGATCCTGATTCCCGTCCATGTCGTCAGCCAGTCCGGCGCATTTCGCAGAAAACCCTCGGTGCCATAGGTATCGGGCAGGATGATCCTCAGATTGCCGTCATGCTCCTCATGCCAATCTGCCAGAACCTGATAGGGTGCCTGAGCAAGCTCGTCATCGCTTGTGGCCAGCGCCGAATAGACCATCGGCAATTCGTGCGCATTTGTCCCGATCGCCTCGATGTCGCGACGCATCGCGATCCGGCAATTCGACGTTCCGATGAATTTCGAACCCAGCCCTTCCTGCATGGCCTGAACACACCAGTCTTGCCACAGGAAGGAATGCCGGCGTCGCGTGCCAAAGTCTGCAATCTTGAGCGTTTCCAACGCCTTCAGTCGCTCGATCTTCTCCCACAGACGGGTCATCGCCCGTGCATACAGGACTTGAAGCTCGAACTTCCCCATGCCCTTCAGAACCGCGCGCGATCGCAGTTCCATCAGCACGGCAAGGGCCGGAATTTCCCACATCATGACTTCGGGCCATTTGCCTTCGAAGGTCAGTTCATATTGCCCATCGCGCCGCTCCAGATGATAGGGCGGCAGGCGCATGGCTTCGAACCATTCCATGAAATCAGAACGGAACATCTGGCGTTTGCCATAGAACATGTTTCCGCGCAGCCAGGTGCTTTCGCCGCGCGACAGTGACAGGGATCGCACATGATCAAGCTGTTCGCGCAATTCGCCTTCATCTATCAGATCGGCCAAACGCACCGAACTGCTTCGATTGATCAGTGAGAAGACGACTGTCGTCTCCGGCTTGTTGCGGAAAATCGACTGGCACATCAGCAGCTTGTAGAAGTCCGTATCGATCAGTGACCGGACGATCGGATCGATCTTCCAGTTGTGGTTGTGCACCCGGGTGGCGATATCGACCACGTCATTCCTCCAGCGCGACGCCAGCTGCGCGCATCTCGTCCATCATCCGCGCCATTGATCCGCCAAGATCGATGCCCCTGCAGGCCCCCAGCAAGACCCGTGCCCTGAGGCCGAGCCTTGCCGCATCCAGCGCCGAATAGGCGACGCAATAATCGGTGGCGAGGCCCACGAAAGTGACTGCCGTCACCCCGCGCGCGCCCAGATAACCAATAAGCCCGGTCGTCGTGCTGCGGTCATTCTCGAAAAAGGCGGAATAGCTGTCGATGCCGGCACGGAATCCCTTGCGGATGATCAGCTGCGCCGGATCGGTGCGAAGATCGGGGTGAAATTCAGCGCCCGCTGTCCCTTGGATGCAATGATCAGGCCAAAGTGTCTGAGGGCCGTAAGACATCGTTAGCGCCTCGAAGGGCGCCTTGCCGGGATGGTTTGACGCGAAAGAGGAATGGTCCGCCGGATGCCAGTCCTGCGTCAGGATGACGGTCGCAAACTCATCCATCAACCCATTGACTCTTTTTATGATTTCGTCTCCACCAGCCACCGCCAGCGCACCGCCGGGGCAGAAATCATTCTGGATGTCGATGACGATCAGGGCTTCGTTGACAGGGCGCATCGCGGGCCTCACGGAAGGGTGAATGTCCCTGCCTAGGAAACCCCCGCCCCTGCGTCAATGGGAACGGCTTGAAATCGCAGGGAAAGGGGTGCATCCCCGGCGAATGCTGACAGTTGCCGCGCTCTATCACTTCACCCGTTTTCCCGACCCCGCCGCCCTGCGCGGACCGCTTGTCGATCTTTGCGCATCGCAGGGGGTGAAGGGCTCGCTCCTCTTGGCCAGGGAAGGGATCAACGGCACAATCGCAGGCCCCCGCCCCGGGATCGACGCCGTCCTCGCCCATATCCGCGCGCTGCCGGGCTGTGCGGACCTGGACTGGAAGGAAAGCCCCGCCGCGACGATGCCCTTCGGCAAGATGAAGGTGAAACTGAAGCGCGAGATCGTCACCATGGGCCAGCCCGACGTGGACCCGAAGGCCCGCGTGGGCCATTACGTCACGCCTTCGGATTGGAATGCGCTCATCTCTTCCCCCGATGTTGCGGTGATCGACACGCGCAATGATTACGAAGTTTCGATCGGCACGTTCGCCGGGGCGGTGGACCCCGGCACCCGCAGCTTCAGCCAATTCCCGGCTTGGTGGGATGCGAACAAGGAACGCTTTCACAACAAGCGGATAGCCATGTTCTGCACTGGCGGAATCCGTTGCGAGAAGTCGACGAACTGGCTTTTGCAGCAGGGCGTGACCGAGGTCTTCCACCTGAAGGGTGGTATCCTGAAATACCTTGAAGAGGTGCCGCAGGACCGGTCGCTCTGGCAGGGCGAATGCTTTGTGTTCGACCAGCGTGTGTCGGTCGGGCACGGCCTCGTGCCCGGCAACCTATCGTCTTGCGGGGCCTGCCGCCGCCCGGTCACCCCCGAAGGCCGCGCCGACCCCACCTATGAGGAAGGTGTCTGCTGCCCGGCCTGCAAGGATGAATATGCGCCCGAAGATCGCGCCCGCTTCCGCGAACGCCAGCGCCAGATGAAACTGGCCGAGGCGCGGGGTGAGCCGCACCTCGGCGCGTGAAGTCAGCGCAGGCGTTTTCCCGATTCATCGAAGAAAAGCGCGTTCTCCGCATCGAAGGCGACGCCGACCTGCGCGCCCATGGATGGAATGACATCGCCCTTCGCTTCGATCACAAGTTTCTCGCCGCTGGGCGCTGTGACGTGAATGAAGCTGACACCTCCAAGCGCTTCGGTCATTTCCACGCGATGCGTATAGCCATCGGTGATCCGCAAATGTTGCGGACGAAGT
The DNA here is from genome assembly GCF_011059185.1 of Paragemmobacter kunshanensis. Taxonomy (GTDB): domain Bacteria; phylum Pseudomonadota; class Alphaproteobacteria; order Rhodobacterales; family Rhodobacteraceae; genus Paragemmobacter; species Paragemmobacter kunshanensis. The sequence continues at coordinate 100,336 of NZ_JAALFE010000003.1, forward strand.
CCGGTCTCCACCGTTGCTCCGGTGCCCGGCAAGGCGATCTGCGTCTGCAAGCTGGCGGACAGGCCCGGAACGGAAACCTGACCGGCCGCATCCACCCTCCCCGCAAGAAAGTTCATCGCGGGGCTGCCAATGAAACCGGCAACAAAGCGATTGTCGGGATCGTGGTAAAGCTCAAGCGGCTTGCCGACCTGTTCTACCCGCCCCTTGCGCAGAACTACGATCTTGTCGGCCAGTGTCATCGCTTCGACCTGATCATGGGTCACATAGATCATCGTCGCTCCGATCTCGCGGTGCAGTCGCGCGATCTCCACTCGCATTTCGACGCGCAACTCGGCATCGAGATTGGACAGTGGTTCATCAAAGAGAAACACCTCCGGCCCGCGCACGATGGCGCGGCCAATGGCGACCCGCTGGCGCTGTCCACCGGAAAGCGCCTTGGGTTTGCGCGACAGAAGTTCATCAAGCTTCAGGATGCGCGCAGCCTCCTTTACCTTTGCGTCGATCTGCGCCTTGGGATGGCCTGTCATCTTCAGGCCAAAGCCCATGTTCTCGGCCACCGTCATATGCGGATAAAGGGCATAGGTCTGAAAGACCATCGCCACCCCGCGTTCGGATGGATCGGCGTTTGTCACATCGCGGCTGCCAATCCGGATCGCGCCGCCCGAGGTTTCCTCCAGGCCTGCAACCATTCGCAGAAGCGTGGATTTTCCACAGCCGGACGGTCCTACAAACACGCAGAACTCGCCATCCTCGATGGTCAGGTCCACGCCATGAATGACCTGCGCCTCCCCAAACCGCTTCACCACCTTTTGCAGCGTCACCCCTGACATGTGATCCCCTCCCTGTCCTATGCCTGTTCCGGAAAGCGCCAGCTTTCCGCCTCGGCGGCGATGCGCGCCGCCGTGTCCTTGATGCGACCGGCCCGTGATTCGAGTTCGGCAAGCGACGTACGCGCCGTGGTCGAGGTGACCGAAAGCGCCCCGATCACCCGGTCGGTGCGGGTGAGAATCGGAACCGCACAACAGATGATTCCCGGTTCATGCTCTTCCCTGTCAAAGGCGTGGCCACGGTCGCGAATCGCCAGAAGCTCTGCCTTCAGCTTTTCCGGTGTATCGAGAGTGTGGCCTGTGAAGCGGTGAAAGCTCTGCCTCTGTATAGCCCGTTCCAGGGCGTCATCCGGCAGGTAGGCCAGCATCGCCTTGCCGACGCCCGTGCAATAGGCGGGGCCAACCTTTCCCGCCTGCGAGAACATTTCGACGGGCCTTGATGCGTTGCGCTTGTCGACATACAGGACCTGCCCGTTATCCATCTGCGCGAGGTGGATGGTTTCGCCGGTTTCCCGTGCAAGATCATCAAGGTAGGGCCGTGCAATGGGGGCAAGGGAAGATGTCGCCCATGCCGCATGCGCCAGCCGGACAAGGCGCACGCCAAGTGCGTAGGTTTGCCGGTCCGGATCATAAGACAGCATCCCCTGATGGGTCAGGGTCTGGATCAGACGGTACAGCGTTGCCTTGGGATAATCGGCGGTTGCCAGGAGATCGGTAAAGCGGACGGGCTTGCCGACGGCTGCCACCATGTCCAGCACATCAAGTGCCTTGCCCACCGTCCCGTCACCTTGTTCCGCCGACATGAAGCCACCTTGCGTTTCTGTTGACAGCATAAAGGATAGGTCGCATAGTTTTCAATATTCAAGACTTAGTTTCACATAATGGAACCTAAAGGGAGGAAACCGATGGTCCGTTACGCAAGGGGCGCGATGGCGCTTACGGCGGCTTTGCTGTTGTCGACGGCGGCTGTGGCGCAAGACAAGCGCATCCTGAAATACAATGCCGACTACGATCCGATTCCGCTGGCCGCGATGGAGGCGCTGATCGCTGACTTCGAAGCTGCGAATCCGGATGTCGATGTTCAGCTGAACAACTTCGATCACGAAGGCTACAAGACCGCGATCCGGAACTTCCTGACTGCCGACGCGCCGGATCTGGCCAACTGGTATGCCGGGAACCGCATGGCGCCCTTTGTCAATGCGGGCCAGTTCATGGATGTGACGGATGTCTGGGAAGCCAACGGGCTGAACGAGGCGCTGGCTTCGGCCAAGGCGTCGATGACGATCGATGGAAAGCAGTGGGGCGTTCCCTACACCTACTATCAGTGGGGCATCTACTTCAACCGCGACGCCTACAAGGCCGCCGGGCTCGAGGCGCCGGATGGGGGCGTGACCTGGGAGCAGTTCCTTGCAAACTGCGAGGCGTTCAAGGCCGCCGGGATCGACTGTCTGACCACCGGCTCCAAGGCGCTGTGGCCGGTTGCGGGCATCTTCGATTATCTGTCGCTGCGGACCAATGGCTATGAGTGGCACATGGACCTGACAGCAGGGAAGGTTGCCTGGACGGATGACTCGGTGAAGAAGGTCTTTGCCGAATTCGCCAAGCTTCAGCCCTATGTCACCGCGAACCATGCGGCCATTGATTGGCAGGATGCGGCGGCCCTTCTGGTGCAGGGCAAGGCTGCGAACTACGTCATGGGCAATTTCGCCGTGGGGACCTTCAAGGAAGGCGGCATGACGAATGACAACCTCGGCTTCATGGTATTCCCGGAAATCACCCCGGGTATCCCGCGTGCAGAAGAGGCGCCGACCGATACCATCCATATCCCCGCCGGGGCTCAGAATGTGGATGATGCGAAGAAGTTCCTTGCCTTCGTCGCTTCGGCAGACGCCCAGACCAAGCTGAACGCCGCGCTTGGCCAGTTGCCGACGAACAAGAATTCGACCGTGGCTGCCGATGATCCCTTCATCTCGGCCGGGTTCGAATCGTTGTCTTCGGCCTATGCCCTGGCGCAGTTCTTCGATCGCGACGCGCCGGCGGAAATGGCCAAGGCGGGCATGGAAGGGTTCCAGGAATTCATGGTGAAGCCCGAGAACCTGGATGCGATCCTGGAGCGGCTCGAGTCCGTTCGTCAGCGGGTCTATCAGTAAGGCTCCCAGCGGGCGCGTGTCACGGTGATGCGCGCCCGTTAACTTCAACCCCGGGGTCGCTTTTCTGCACCTCGGGGCCTTTCGCCCCTGCTTCGAGGTAGCCATGGCATCGCGGTCCCTCAATCAGCGCAGTCTTGCGCCCTGGCTTTTTCTTGCGCCCGGTCTGGCGATGTTCATCGTCTATGTGATCTGGCCAATTGGCGAGAGCCTGCTTCTGTCGCTTTATGACTGGGACGGGCTGTACAATCGCGAGGGCGAGTTTACCGGGAGGTTCGTCGGTCTTGCGAACTTCGAGGAACTCTGGAGCGATCCGGCCTTCGTGACCTCTCTGGTCAACAACGTGATCTGGCTGGCGCTCTATCTGCTGGCGGTGCCTGCCGGGCTTTTGATCGCGGTGTTCCTGAACCAGAGTGTGCGCGGCATCAGGCTTTACAAGTCCTTGTTTTTCTTTCCTTTTGTGATTTCCCAGGTGGTGGTCGGCCTGATCTTTTCCTGGTTCTACGCGCCGAATTTCGGGCTGTTCTACATGATCATCGAATGGGTGACAGGGCAGGGTGTCGCCATTCTGGCCGAAGAGAAATACGTCACCTACGGCATCATCGCGGCGGGGCTCTGGCCGCAGATCGCCTATGTGATGATCCTGTACCTGACCGGCCTGAACAACGTGGCCCCCGACCAGGTAGAGGCGGCGCGGCTGGATGGTGCGAAAGGCTGGCGGATGCTGTGGTATGTGATCCTGCCGCAACTGCGCCCGGCAACCTTTATCGCCGTGGTCGTCACGGTGATCGGTGCACTGCGTTCCTTCGATCTTGTGTCGATCATGACGACGGGCGGGCCGTTCGGATCGTCGCGGGTGCTTTCCTTCTACATGTATGAGCAGGCCCTGTCGGAATACGGCTATCGCATGGGCTATGGCGCGGCCATCGCAGTGGTCCTGTTCGGCATCATGATGATCTTCATTTCGGGCTTCATCTGGAAGATGTGGCGCGACGAGACGGAGCGGTAGGATGTTTCCCAGACCCATCGAACAGACCGCGCCCGCCATCCAGTGGATGTACAAGATCGCACTGCCCGCCGCGCTGATCCTGTGGCTGCTGCCGTTGATCGGGGTGGCCGTAACCTCGGTTCGTCCAGCCTCGGATCTGGCGCAGGGCAACTATTTCGGGATCCCATCCTACCTCGCCTTCGAGAATTACGCCGACGTGTTCCGCAATACGCCCATGGGGCGTTACATACTGAACAGCTTCATCGTGACCATTCCCACAGTGATCGGTGCGGTGGCGCTGTCGCTGATGACGGGCTTCGCGCTGGCGGTCTACAATTTCCGCGGCAACCTGATCCTGTTCTTCATGTTCGTGGCCGGGAACTTCGTGCCTTTCCAGATCCTGATGGTTCCGGTGCGCGACCTGACGCTGAACCTGGGCATGTACAACAGCTATCACGGGTTGGCCCTTTTCCACATCGCATTCCAGACAGGGTTCTGCACGTTGTTCATGCGGAACTTTATCAAGGCGCTTCCTTACGAACTTATTGAGGCGGCGCGCGTCGAGGGCGTGGCAGAGTGGCGTATATTCTGGTTCATTGTGCTTCCGCTGATGCGGCCTGCGATCGCGGCGCTGTCGGTGCTTGTCTTCACCTTCATCTGGAATGATTTCTTCTGGGCGACGGTGCTGACGTCGAGCCCGGAGGCGCAACCGATCACGGCGGGGCTGTCTTCGCTGAACGGGCAGTGGGTTTCGGCATGGCATCTGGTATCCGCCGGGTCCATACTCGCCGCCTTGCCGCCGGTGCTGATGTTCTTCCTGATGCAGAAGCATTTCATCGCGGGCCTGACGCTGGGGGCGGTCAAGTGACGGAATTCAGGCTGGATGCCGGAATGGGGGATCGCGCGCAGACTATCGCGCTGACGACGTCGGGCGGTATCCCCGAGGTGATCTGGTGGGGCGGCGCGCTGGCCGAAGACGAAGACCTGGCACAACTTGCCGCCGCTTCGCGGCAGGATCTGACGGGGGGCATGCTGGATGCCTTGCCGGCCTTGTCGCTGTGCCCAGAGCCGGGGCGGGCCTTCCAGGGGCAGCCCGGGTTGGTGCTTGCCGCTGCGGATGGCACGCCATTGCTGCCCCGGTTCTCGTTTGAACGTGTCGAGGAAGGGGATGGCCTTCTGCGCCTGATCAGCGTGGCGGATGGGTTGCGTCTGACCCATGAACTGCGCGCCTACCCGACCGGGGTCATCGGGTTGACGACGCTTCTCGATGCGCGCCAGCCGGTGCGGTTGCACTGGATGGCGGCACCTGTGCTTCCTGCCCCGCAAAGTGGGGAAATCGTGGATGTCCACGGCAAGTGGACGCGCGAGTTCCATCTGAACCGCGTTCCCTGGTCGCCCGGGATCCGCTTGCGCGAGGCGCGGACCGGGCGGTCCGGGCATGAACATCCGCCCTTCGCGATCTTTCCCGCAGATGGCACGACCAACAGGCAGGGCCAAGCCTGGGCGTTGCACTATGGCTGGTCCGGCGGGCACAGGATGGTGGCAGAGGAACTGCCCGATGGCAGGCGGCAGGTGCAGTTCGGCCATGCCTGGGGGGCCGAGACGTTACCGGCACGGCATTTCCGCACGGCAGAGTTGCTGGCGGTCTGGTCGGGGGTGGGATTGAACGGCATCGGCGCGGCCTTTCAGCATGACATCCGCGACCGGGTGGTGACATGGCCTGATCCTGCGCGCCCCCGCCCGGTGCATTACAACTGCTGGGAGGCTGTCTATTTCGATCACGATCTTGCGGATCTGTGCGAAATCGCCGACCGGGCAGCGGATCTGGGGGCTGAACGGTTCGTTCTGGACGATGGCTGGTTCGGACGGCGGGATGATGACACCAGCAGCCTGGGTGACTGGACGGTCGACAGGCGGAAGTGGCCTGATGGCCTGCATCCGTTGATTGCGCATGTCCATGATTTGGGCATGCGTTTCGGCCTGTGGTTCGAGCCCGAGATGGTGAACCCCGACAGCGATCTCATGCGCGCCCATCCCGACTGGATGCTGGGCCCCGCGGATCAGGTTGCCGGGCGCAACCAGATGGTGCTGGATCTCGCCCGGCCAGAGGTGCGCGAATACCTTTTCCATGCCGTGTCGGAGATCCTTGCGGAATATCCGATCGACTACATCAAGTGGGATCACAACCGTCTTTTGCCCGTGGTCGATGCGGCACAGACGCGGGGCATTCATGAATTGCTCGGTGCGCTGCGAAAGGCACATCCGGGGGTGGAAATCGAAAGCTGTGCAAGTGGTGGTGGACGGATTGATGCGGGTATCCTTGCCCATACGCATCGTGTCTGGCTGTCGGATTCCAACGATGCGCTGGAACGGTTGCGGATGCAGCATGACGCAGCGCTTTTCCTGCCTGCAGCGATCACGGGCAGCCATGTCGGACCGCGGAAGTCGCATACGTCGGGGCGGGTCTTGGCGATGTCCTTCCGTGCCTGGGTTGCGGCCCAGCGGCATTTCGGGTTCGAGATGGATTTGCGGGAACTGACGCAGGAAGAGGCGGCGGTGCTGAAATCGGTCACCGCCTGGTGGAAGGCCAATCGCATCTGGATGATGGGTGGCACGATCCACCGCATCGACAGCGACGACACCGCCGTAGTGGCCGAGGTTCAGGTCGCCGCCGATGGCGGGCGCTTTGTCCTTTTCGCGGGGCAGACAGAGACGAGCGTGCAGATCCTGCCGCGCCCCCTGCGCCTTGCCGGGCTTCAGCCTGAGGCCCGCTATCGCTTGCGTTTGATCAACCCCGAGGATGCGCCGCGCCAATCCCGTGGGCCGAACGCCCTGAAATCAGGGGAGTTGACCTTGACGGGGGGCGCGCTCATGCAGCGGGGGGTGTTGTTGCCGGTGGCTTGGCCTGAAACGATCTGGGTCGTGGAGGGAGAGCGTGTCTGACGAAGCGGGTTGGGGCGCCACGGGAAGGGCTGGCCGATGAAAGCGGAATGGATAGCGGTGGACTGGGGCACCACGAACCTGCGCGCCTTCGCCATCGGGCGTGAGGGGATCTTGACGCAGGCGGTTTCCGAAGACGGGATGGGACGTCTGGACCGCGACGGGTTCGAGCCTGCGCTGTTGCGCCTGATCTCGCCATGGCTGGCCGAGGGAACGGTGACCGATGTGGTGGCCTGCGGGATGGTGGGCAGCCGTCAGGGTTGGCACGAGGCGCCCTATCGCGCGGTGCCTTGCACGCCGCTGGATGCGGAGTCGCTCGTGACCGCGCCGACGCGCGATCCGCGCATCCGGGTGCGGCTGGTGCCGGGGTTGAAGCAGACCTCGCCCGCCGATGTGATGCGCGGGGAAGAAACGCAGATTGCAGGCGCGCTGGCCCTGCTGCCGGGGTTCGACGGGGTGATCTGCCTGCCCGGAACCCACAGCAAATGGGCGCATCTGAGCGCGGGGGAAGTGGTCAGTTTCCAGACCTTCATGACGGGCGAGATGTTCGCGCTTTTGTCGCAGGCGTCGGTGTTGCGGCACGGGATGCAGGGGGATGGCTGGGACGACGCGGCCTTCGATGCCGGTGTTTCGGATGCCTTGGCGCGGCCAGAGCGGATTGGCGCGCGGCTGTTCGGCATAAGGGCCGAGGGGTTGATTGCAGGGCTGTCGGCGGCGGCGGCGCGGGCGCGGCTGTCGGGGCTGCTGATCGGGATGGAACTGGCGGCGGCGCGGCCCTATTGGCTGGGTCAGGCGGTGGTGATCGTGGGTTCGGACGGGATTTCAGCGTCCTATGCGCGGGCGCTGAAGGGATTGGGCGTCGAGGCGCGGCTGGTCCGGGGCGGCGATGCCGTGCTGGCGGGGCTGGCGGCGACGCGGGCGAAGGTGGTGGCATGACGGGGCGGAAGATCATCGCGATCCTGCGGGGCATCACGCCGGATGAGGCGGTGCCGGTGGCCGAAGCGCTGGTGAAGGCGGGGATCACGTCGATCGAGGTGCCGCTGAACAGCCCGCATCCGGTGACGTCGATTGCCGCGATGGTCAAGGCGCTGGGGGAACATGCGCTGATCGGGGCGGGGACGGTGCTGACCGTGCAGGATGTGGCCGAGGTGGCGGATGCCGGCGGGCGGCTGATCGTGTCACCCAATTGCGACCCGGAGGTGATTGCCGCGACCAAGGCGCGTGGGTTGCAGAGCTGGCCGGGGGTGATGACGCCCACGGAATGCTTTGCCGCGCTGAAGGCCGGGGCGGATGGGTTGAAGATTTTCCCGGCCAGCCTGATCGGGCCGGACGGGGTGAAGGCCATGCGGGCGGTGTTGCCCAAGGGCTGTCAGGTCTATGCCGTGGGCGGTGCGGGGCCGGAGAATTTCGGTCAGTGGATCAAGGCCGGGGCGGATGGGTTCGGGATCGGCACGGCGCTTTACACGCCGGGGCTTTCGGTGGCCGGGGTGGCCGAGCGGGCAGCGCGGATCGTGGCGGCCTATGACGGGGCGCGGGGATGATCTTCGACAATCGGGTTTGCGAACTGGGCGAGGGCGCCTTTTGGCACCCATTGCGGCGGCAGTTCTTCTGGTTTGATATCCTTGGGAAAAAGCTGCACTCGGTGGAGGATGGCGAGGCGCGGACGTGGTCCTTCGTGGAGCTTGTTTCGGCCGCCGGATGGGTGAGCCGGGATGTGCTGCTGATCGCAGGGGAGCGGGATCTGTTCCTGTTCGATCTGGAAACCGAGGAAATCGAGACGGTAGCAGAGTTGGAGGCCGATGATCCCGGCACGCGGTCGAATGATGGGCGGGCGGACAGGCAGGGCGGGTTCTGGATCGGGACGATGGGCAAGCGCGGGGGCAACGATCCCGGGCGCGGGTCGATCTGGCGCTGGTACCGGGGCGAGATGCGGCGGATGTTCACCGGCCTGACCATCCCGAATTCGATCTGCTTCGCGCCGGATGGGACGCGGGCCTATTTTTCGGACACGGTGACGCAGCGGATTCAGAGGGTTGCCTTGGATGGCGAAGGCTGGCCTGTGGGTGAGCCGGAAGTGTTCGTCGATCTGTCGGCTGACGGGCTGTATCCCGATGGCGCGGTGGTGGATGCCGAAGGCAATGTCTGGAACGCGCAATGGGGCGCTGGGCGGGTGGCCTGTTACGCCCCGGATGGGCGGTTCCTGAAGGCGGTGGCGATGGGTGCATCGCAGACGTCCTGTCCCGCCTTCGGGGGGGAGGGGCTGGCCACGCTGTTCTGCACGACCGCCCATGAGGGCATGGATGCCACCGCCCGCGCAGCCGATCCCGAAGCCGGAAAGACCTTTGCAGTTCAAGGCGTTGGCCGGGGACTGCCCGAACCACAGGTGATCTTGTGAAACGCACGCTTGGCGTCTGCTACTATCCCGAACACTGGCCCGAGGCGAAATGGGCCGAAGATGCCGCGCGCATGGCGGCGCTTGGTCTGACATGGGTTCGCATCGGCGAATTCGCATGGAGCCGGATGGAGCCGGAACCGGGGCGGTTCGACTGGGATTGGCTGGACCGGGCCATTGCCGTGCTGGGTGGGGCGGGGCTGAAGGTGGTGCTGGGGACGCCGACGGCGACGCCGCCGCGTTGGATGCTGGAGAAGCATCCCGACATGCTGGCGGTGGATGCGCAAGGCAGGCCGCGGGGGTTCGGGTCGCGGCGGCATTACTGTTTTTCGCATCGGGGATACCGGCAGGAATCGGCCCGGATCGTCACGGAACTGGCGCGGCGCTATGGGCGGAACCCGCATGTGGCGGCGTGGCAGACGGATAATGAATATGGCTGCCATGACACGGTGTTGAGCTATTCGGACGCCGCGCGCGATGCCTTCCGCGAATGGCTGGCGCAGCGGTATCAGAGCCCGCAGGCGCTGAACCGGGCGTGGGGCAATGTGTTCTGGTCGATGGAGTATTCATCCTTCGACGAGATCGGCCTGCCGAACCTGACCGTGACAGAGGCGAACCCGTCGCATGTCATGGCGTTCCGGCGCTTCGCGAGTGACGAGGTGGCGGCCTATAACCGCATCCAGACCGAGATCATCCGCAAGCATTCGGACGCGCCGATTGCCCATAACTATATGGGACGCATCACGGAATTCGACCATTTCGCGGTGGGGGCGGACTTGGACATCGCGTCGTGGGATGCCTACCCCTTGGGGTTCCTGTCGGACCGGCTGGAGGTGACGGCGGAACACAAGCGGCGCTTCGTGCGGCAGGGGGACCCGGATTTTCAGGCGTTCCACCATGACCTTTACCGCGCCGTGGGGCGGGGGCGGTGGTGGATCATGGAGCAGCAGCCGGGGCCGGTGAACTGGGCGCCGTGGAATGCCGATCCGCTGCCGGGAATGGCGCGGCTTTGGGCGTGGGAAGCGTTCGCGCATGGGGCGGAGGCGGTGTGCTATTTCCGCTGGCGGCAGGCGCCGTTCGCGCAGGAGCAGATGCATGCGGGGTTGTTGCGGCCGGATTCGGCGCCCGCGCAAGCCTTTGAAGAGGCGGGGAAAGTCGCGCAGGAACTGGCCGCGATGCCCGAGGTCGGGACGGCGCGGGCGGATGTGGCGGTGGTCTTTGACTATGCAAGCGCATGGGCGTGGCAGACGCAGCCGCAGGGGCGGGATTTCGACTATTTCCGGCTGGTCTTTGCCTTCTACCGAGGGCTGCGGCGGCTGGGTCTGAACGTGGATATTCTGCCGCCGGATGTGGCGGACCTGTCGGCTTACAAGCTGGTGCTGGCGCCGGGGGTGGCGACGTTGTCGGAGGCTTTCCTTGGGGCGTTGAAGGCGCATCAGGGGGCGGCGCTGATCGGGCCGCGCAGCAACGCAAAGACGGTGGAGTTTGCGACGCCCGTCCCGCTGCCGCCCAATCTGCCGGGGCTGGAGGCCGTGGTGGCGCGGGTCGAAAGCCTGCCGCCGGATGTTCCCGTGCCGCTGGAGGCGGGGGGTAACCTGTTGCATTGGCGCGAGAAAATGGACGGCACCGCCGAGGTGGTGGAGCGGGCGACGGATGGTTGGCCTGCGCTGCTGCGGGCGGGGGGCGTGCATTATCTGGCGGGCTGGCCGGATGAGGTGGCGCTGGACCGGATGCTTTCCGCACTGTGTGCCGCGCAGGGGATTTCGGTCGAGGTGCTGCCCGAAGGGTTGCGGCGGCGGGATACCGACACGCACCGATTCTGGTTCAACTACAACCCCGTTCCGGTGGAATGGGGCGGGGTGGTGATCCCCCCCGCCGGGGTGTGGTGGGAGGCGCTTTAGGGCGTCCCGACCGCGCCGGAGGTGGTGGCGAAGGCCACGCCGTTGGGGCCGAGGGTCAGGGTTTCACCGTCGAGCGCCGCACCGATCGAAGGGCCTGTCAGGGATGACAGGCCCTTGATCCTTATGCTGTTTTCCGAAGGTGAGAGGTTAAAGATGCAGGCCAGGCTGTCGCCACGGGTGAAGCCGAGGACGGGATGGGCCAAGTCGAGGAAGCGGGTGCGGCCGGTGCGGAGTTCGGGGCGTTCGCTGCGGAATCGAAGCATTCGCTTGTAGTGGTTCAGGACCGAGTCCGGGTCCGCCGCCTGTGCCGCCACGTTGCGGGCGCGTTGCGGTGCCTTGACGGGAAGCCACGGCTTACCCGTCGAAAAGCCGCCGTTTTCGGTCCCGTCCCATACCATCGGGGTGCGGGTGTTGTCGCGCCCCACGGGTTCGGGCCAGAAGGCGATGCCTTGGGGATCGGTCAGTTCGTCAAAGCTGAGGTCGGTGTTGGTCTGGCCGAGTTCTTCGCCTTGCCACAGGCAGATGGAGCCTTCGAAGGACAGGATCAGCGCGGCGGCCTGTTTGGCCAGCGCGTCGGCCGTGGTGCCATGCGCCGCCCAGCGGGTGACGTGGCGCGGGACGTCGTGGTTGGAGAAGGCCCACATCGGCCAGCCGTTGGGGGCGCCTGTGAAGAAATCCTCGATCTTCTGGCGGAAGGTGGCGGGGGTGTAGTCATTCCCCATCATCTCGAAGCTGTAGCACTGGTGCAGGCGTTTCGGGCCTGTGTATTCGCCCATCAGGCGGATGGCGTGGTGGCTGTCGCCCACTTCGCCCACCGAGGCGCGGGCGTCATAGCTGTCGAGCAGGCTGCGGATGCGTTCCATCCAGCCTGTCGTTTCGGGGCGGTTCTTGTCGAACAGGTGATACTGCATCTCGTACGGGTTGCCGTCGGGGCGTGATTTTTCGCGGAAGTCGGCAGGATTGTCGCGGAGTTGGGGGTCGTGGAAGAAATAGTTGGCGGTGTCGAAGCGGAAGCCGTCCACGCCGCGGTCGAGCCAGAAGCGCATGTTGGCGAGGTGCCAGTCCTGCACGGCGGGGTTGTGGAAGTTGAAGTCGGGCTGTTCTGACAGGAAGTTGTGAAGATAGTACTGCTTGCGCCGTGCGTCCCATGTCCATGCGCTGCCGCCGAAGACGGAGAGCCAGTTGGTGGGGGGCGTGCCGTCCTTCTTCGGGTCGGCCCAGACGAACCAGTCGGCCCGCGGATTGTGGCGGCTGGCGCGGCTTTCGGCGAAGAAGGGGTGCCGGTCGGAGCAATGGCTAAGCACTTGGTCGATAATGATTTTCAGGCCGAGTGAATGGGCGCGTTCGATGAGGGCGTCGAAGTCCTGCAGGGTGCCGAAGGTAGGGTCGATATCGGTGTAATCGCTGACATCATAGCCCATGTCGCGCATGGGCGAGGTGAAGATCGGAGAGAGCCAGACGGCATCGACGCCGAGGTCTGCGATATGGGGAAGGCGGGCGGTGATGCCCGGAATATCGCCTATTCCGTCGCCGTTTGTATCCTGAAAACTGCGGGGATAGACCTGGTAGGTAACCGCCCCTTTCCACCATTCCTGCGATGACATCTGCACCCTTTCCTGCCTGCTTCGGGCAGCCTAGCGGGGTTCGTTTGCCGGAAACAAGCTGTTCAGCATGCGGTGCAGTGCGTCAGTGCAGCAGGCCGTGCATACGCAGCGCGCGCCTGATGAGGAATTGGGCAGGTTGGCGTTAAGGTTTTGGTGAGGGCGGGTGGGGATGCCCCCCTCTCCCTGACCCTCTCCCCCCGTTCCGGGAGGGAGAGGGAAGCGCTTCGTTCCCGAGGGGGCGCGCGGGGTGGTGGGCCTTGCAGGGGGTATTTGGGCCAAGGTGAAGGGGTGGGGGGCGGCGCGGGGTGTCGGGTGGCGCGATTGGGGAGGGAGAGGGAAGCGCTTCGGTCCTGGGGGGGGGCGCGGGGTGGCGGGCTGTGCAGGGGGTATTTGGGCCAAGGTGAAGGGGTGGGGGTGGGGCGGGGTGTCGGGTGGCGCGATTGGGGGAGGGAGAGGGAGGCGCTTCGGTCCGGGGGGCGCGCGGGGTGGCGGGCCGTGCAGGGGGTATTTGGGCCAAGGTGAAGGGGCGGGGGCGGCGCGGGGTGTCGGGTGGCGCGATTGTCTGCATCACAAATCTGCATTTGACCTTGCCGGGGGAGGGGAAGAGAAGGTTCGGGAAAGATCGAGGTTTTCCATGACGCGCAGCGCTGCCCCCCTGATGACCCCTGTCCTGATCGCAGGATGCGTCGTGCTGATGCTGGGCTTTGCCATCCGGGCCAGTTTCGGGGTGTTCCAGATCCCGATTGCCGAGGAATTCGGCTGGGCGCGGGCGGAGTTTTCGCTGGCCATCGCGATCCAGAACCTGGCCTGGGGGATCGGGCAGCCGCTGTTCGGGGCGGTGGCGGAACGGTTCGGGGACAGGAAGGCCATTGTCGCAGGCGCGCTGATGTATGCGGCGGGGCTGGTGCTTTCGGGCTGGGCCGTGACGCCGGGGCAGATGCAGATGCTGGAGATCCTGGTGGGGTTCGGCATCGCGGGAACGGGGTTCGGGGTGGTGCTGGCCATCGTGGGCCGGGCGGCGAGTGCGGAGAACCGGTCGATGGCGCTGGGCATTGCCACGGCGGCGGGATCGGCGGGGCAGGTGATCGGGGCGCCGATGGCCGAGTTCCTGCTGCAATCCTTCAGTTGGCAGGAAGTGTTCGTGATCTTTGCCGTGGTGATCCTGTCCTCGCTGTTTGCGCTGCCTTTCATCCGGTCGCCCAAGGTGGCGACGAAGGCGGAATTGGAGGAAAGCATGGGGGTGGTGCTGAAGCGCGCCTTCAGGGACCCGTCCTATACGCTGATCTTTCTGGGGTTCTTTTCCTGCGGCTATCAGCTGGCCTTCATCACCGCGCATTTCCCGGCCTTTGTGACCGAGCTTTGCGGGCCGATTGATCCCGGCAGCATGATTGCGGGGATGGGGATCGGGACGACATCGGCGCTGGGGGCGGTGTCGATTGCGGTGATCGGGCTGTTCAATATCGTGGGCACGATCCTTGCCGGGTGGCTGGGCAAGAAATACACCAAGAAATACCTGCTGGCGGGGATCTATACCGGGCGGACCATCGCGGCGGCGGTCTTCATCCTGCTGCCCGTCACGCCGGAATCGGTGCTGGTCTTTTCGGCGGTGATGGGGGCCTTGTGGCTGGCCACGGTGCCGCTGACGAGCGGGCTGGTCGCGCATCTTTACGGCTTGCGCTATATGGGCACGCTTTATGGCGTGGTGTTCCTGAGCCACCAGATCGGCGGGTTCCTGGGCGTGTGGCTGGGGGGCATGATGTATGACATGACCGGGGGCTATACGCTGGTCTGGTGGATCGGGGTGGGGGTCGGGGCGTTTTCGGCCATCGTCCATCTGCCGGTGCGCGAGAAGCAGGGGCCGGTGGCGGCGGCGGCCTGAGCCCCCCCCCGGGAGGGGAGGGCGGGATCAGCGCAAAGCGGCCTCGATATTGCCGCCATCCACTGTCATGACATGGCCGGTCGTGCGTTCGGCGCGGGCGAGCATGACGAAAGCCTCGGCGACGTGGCGGGCCTCTACCTCGGCCCTGAGCAGATTGCCCGCCATATAGGTGGCCTCGTCCAGGCCGCGGGCGGTGGAGCGGGCCTTGATCATGTCTGAGGAGAGCAGGCCTGAACGGATGCGATCCGCGTTGATGCCGTTGACGCGGATGCCTTCGGCCCCGAGTTCCAGCGCAAGCTGGCGCAAAAGGAAGAAGGTCGTGGCCTTGGGCAGGCCGTAGGCGGCAAAGCCGCGGCCCGGGTTCACGGCCTGTTTCGAGACGTTGAAGAGGATCTGGCCGGGTTCGGCCCCCCTGGTGCCGCGCGCGGCCTGCTGGGCGCGGAAATGGGCGATGGCGGCCTGGGAGAAGGCCAGATGGGCGAAGAAGTTCAGCTCGAAGCTGGAGCGGAGCGTGTCGTCGGGCAGGGTGGCGATGTCGCCGGTCACGGCGGCGCCTGCGTTGGAAAGCAGGATGTCGATGCCGCCGAAGCGGGCGACGCAGGCGGCGACGGCGGCCTCGGCCGCGCCGGGGGCGGTGATGTCGCAACCATGGCCCGCGTGATCGCGGCCAAGCGAGGCTGTGGCGTGATCCAGCGCCTCGCCCGGGCGATCCACGAGGAAGAGGCTGGCCCCCTGGGCGGCGAAGGCGCGGGCGGAGGCAAGGCCGATAGCCCCGGCGCCACCTGTCACCAGAACGATGCGGCCTTGCAGGGGGGCGGGTTTGCCGCTGCCGAGCTTGGCCTGTTCGAGCGACCAGTATTCCATGTCGAACAGGTCTTGCGCGCCGATGGGGAAGAAGCCGCCCACCGCTTCGCCATCGGCGCGGACGCGGGCGGATTGGCAGCCGATATCGGCGGCGATGCGGGCGGCGGCGGCGGTGGCGCCGATGCCGGCGATGCCCGCGCCTTCGAGCCAGACAAGGCCGGGCATGGGGGCGAGCATGGTTTTCGGCTCAGCCGCGCGGGGGGCGTGGCGTTCGAAATAGGCGCGGTAGCGGGTGGCGTAGTCCTGCACGGCGGCGCGCATCGCTTCGGCCGATTGGGCGGCGCGGCGCAGGAGCAGCGGTTCGGCCTTGGTGCGGATCACGTGATCGGGGGTGGCGACGCCGCGGGTGGCGAGGGTTTCCAGATCGGGGCGGGCGCAGAAGGCGCGGTCGGCCTCGGCCGTGCGGAGGTCGATCAGGGGAAGGGGGGCGTTGTCGGGCAGGGCCGAGGCGAGCGCGCCGCGCAGGGCGGAGAGGAGGGGGGCGCTGGCTGAGGCGGGCAGGGCGGCGGCGGGGACGAGCGGGGCGGGGCGGCGGTCGGCCAGCCAGGCGGCGACAAGGCCGGTATGGGCGAGGATGCGGTCATAGCTGGCGCGGGCATCGGGGCCCCAGGCGAAATGGCCGTGATTGACCAGAAGCAGACCTTCGGCTTCGGGATTTTCGTCATAGGCGCGGGCGGCGGCCTTGGCCAGGGCAAAGCCCGGCATGACATAGGGAACGAGAGTGAGCCGGTCGCCAAAGAGTTCGCGGGTGACGGCGGCGACTTCGGGCAGGTTGGCGAGGGTGAGGAAGGCCGTGGCATGGGTGTGATCCACGACCTTGTGCGGGATCCAGGCATGCAGCAGGGTTTCCACGGATGGGTTGGGGGCCTGGGGATCGAGGAGGTTCAGGCGCTGGACATTGACCATCGCCTCGTCCGAGAGGGCGGGCAGGTCGCGCAGGCGCATCAGGGGTTCCATCCGGACGGCGGGCAGGCCGCGGGCCTCGATCGTTTCGAGATCCCAGCCGGAGCCCTTGATGTGCAGCACATCGACCACCGCGCCGAAGACATCCGTGGCGGTGGATTTGAGCGAGGTGTTGCCGCCGCCATGCATGACCAGATCGGGATCGCGCCCGATGAGGCGCGAGGTATAGACCCGCAGCGCCAGATCGCGGGCCCGAGTCTCTGGCCCGGCGGCGGCGAGGAGGGCCTCGGCTTCGGCATCGTTCCAGAGATTGGTGATCATGGGCATCTCCTGCTAAGGCTGGGCGGCGGGCGGTGACGGGCGCGCTGCGCACTTGGAATTTCTACTTTTGTCAGATACTATTGTCAAAGGTCAAAAAGTGGGGTGGGGATGGCGGTGACGACACGGCGGCGCAATCTGGCGCAGGTCAGCGGCGAGAATGCCGTGATCCAGGTGGCGTGGATGTATTACCAGGATGGCCGGAACCAGCAGGAGATCGCCGAGACGCTGGGGATTTCGCGGGCGACGGTGGTGAATTACCTGCAGGAGGCGCGGGAGAAGGGGTTGATCCGCATCACCCTGGCCGCGCCGGCCTTCACGACGCATCGGCTGGCGCTGGAACTGACGGAAAGGTTCGGGCTGCGGGGGGCCTATGTCATCCCCGATGAGGGCACGGAGGCGGAAGAGGGGTTCCTGCGCGTGGTGCGGGGGGCGGCGAACTGGCTGCCTGACCTGATCGCCCCGGGCGACCGGCTGGGCGTGGCCTGGGGGCGGACGGTCTATGAACTGGCCGAGATGGTGGAGCCGATGCCGGTGGAGGATCTGACGATCCTGCAACTGGTGGGGTCGATGGCGACGCCCTATGGCTTTACCGCCGAAGCCTGTTCGACGCGGCTGGCGCAGCGGCTGCGGGCGCGCTGTCTGAACCTGCATGCCCCCGCCATCGTGAGCCGGGCCGCGCTGGCCGAGGAGTTGCGCGAGGAGCCCATCCTGAAGGCGCAGCTTGATCAGCTGGAGACGGTGAACAAGCTGCTGTTCTCGGTCGGGACGGCGACATCGGACAGCCATATCGTGCTGAGCGGTCTGGCCACGCGCGCGGATCTGGATTGGTATGTGGCGCAGGGCGCGGTGGGGGTGATCTGCGGGCGGTTCATTGATGCCGAGGGGCGGCAACTGCCCGGCCCGATGGAGGACCGGATGATCGGCGTGCCCCTGCCCCGGCTGGTGGGGCTGGAGATGGGCATCCTGATCACGCCGGGGATGGACAAGGTCGCCGCCACGCGGGCGGCGATCCGGGGTGGTTATGTCACGCATCTGGTGACCGGCACGACCGTGGCCGAGGCGCTGCTGGCCGCGCCCTAGGGCGCGACCGCGGCCTTGAGATCGGCGAACATGGCGGCCATGCCTTCGGCGGTGGCCGGGCAGAGGCCGCGTTCGGTGAGCAGGCCGGTGACAAGTTCGGCCGGGGTCACGTCGAAGGCCGGGTTGCGCGCGCCGGTTCCATCGGGCGAGATCTGGACCGAGGTGATAGCCCCATCCGGGCCGCGACCCTGCACCATCGTCACTTCGGCGGGGCTGCGTTCCTCGATCGGGATTTCGCGCAGGCCATCGTGGACGCGCCAGTCGATCGTGGGCGAGGGGAGGGCGACGTAGAAGGGCACGCCATTCGCATGCGCGGCCAGCGCCTTGAGATAGGTGCCGATCTTGTTGCAGACATCGCCGCGCGCGGTGGTGCGGTCGGTGCCGACGATGACCATGTCCACCTCGCCGTGCTGCATCAGATGGCCGCCGGCATTGTCGACGATCAGGTCATGCGGGATGCCGTGGCTGTTCAGTTCCCATGCGGTGAGTTGCGCGCCCTGGTTGCGGGGGCGGGTTTCATCGACGAAGACATGGACGGGAATGCCTGCGGCATCGGCATGATAGATCGGGCTGGTGGCGGTGCCCCAATCGACGGTGGCAAGCCAGCCCGCATTGCAATGGGTAAGGATATTGACCGGCTTGCCCGGCTTGCGCGCGGCGATGTCGCGGATGATGGCGAGGCCATGCAGGCCGATCTGGCGGTTGATTTCCACATCCTCGTCGCAGATTTCGGCGGCGCGGGCGGCGGCGGCGGCGGCGCGGGCGGCGGGGGGCAGTGGGGCGAGGTGGCTGCGCATGGCATCGAGCGCCCAGCGCAGGTTGATCGCCGTGGGGCGGGTTTCGTGCAGGATGTCCCAGGTTTCGGCCAGCGAGGCATCGGAGGGATCCGCGGCCATCTGCACGGCCATGCCCCAGGCGGCGGTGGCCCCGATCAAGGGCGCGCCGCGCACCCACATGTCGCGGATGGCGGTGGCGAATTCGGCGCGGTTGCGCAGGGGGACGATGCGCAGGTCATGCGGCAGCCAGCGCTGGTCGATCACCTGGACCACGCCATCGGCATCCTGCCAGATGGTGCGGTAGGGGGTTCCGTTGATCTTCACAGGTGGGTCTCCTTGTCCATGCGGCGGGCCATGGCGGTGACGGTGCCGATCCCGCGGATCGAGCCCGCGCCCAGCATGAGTTGGCGGCCCATGGCCAGCGCGCGCGCCTCGCAGGCGGCGCGGCGGCCTTCATCCGCAATCCGTTCGAAATCGGCATTGTGGGCGAGGCCGAGGATGCGGCGGTGCATCTCGATCCCGCAGAAGCCGAGCATGTCCTGCCAGATCCGGCCGAGCAGATCGTCAAGCGCCTGTTCGGCGGCGAGGGCGTGGCCCTGATCTTCGTAGAGGCTGGCCTGATAGAGGATGCCGCGGCGTTCCGTGCGCCAGAGGTGGCTGAATTCGGTGGTGAAGCTTTGCCAGAGGGTTTCGACGATGCCGAGGAGCCAGTCCTGGTGATCGGCGCGCTGGCCGGGGGCGGATTCGTGGCCCGGCTGGCTGAAATGGGCCATGAGGAAGTTGGCAATCAGCATCCCGATATCAAAGCCGAAGGGGCCGTAGGTGGCGAATTCCGGGTCGATCACCCGGGTTTCGGTATCGGTCACCATGATGGAGCCGGTGTGCAGATCGCCGTGCAGCAGGGTTTCGGCCCGGCTGGTGAAGGCCAGTTTCAGATGCTGGGCCGCGACCTTGAGCGAGAGATCGCCGCGCAGGCGGGCCACGATGCCATCAAGCCCCGGCGTGTGCCGGTTCAGGGGGGCGGCGAAATAGGGATCGGAGAAGACGAGGTTTTCGGTGATGTCGCAGAGTTCGACATTGGCTGCAAAGAGCGCCAGATCGGCCTTGCGGGCGGGGGCTGGCATGGAAAGATCGGAGCCGCGGAACAGGGTGCGGGCGCAGAATTCGCCCAGCCTTTCGCCAAGCCCCGCGACGCGCCGCCCGGCGATCAGGGCCTGACGCAGGATCACATGGGGGGTCAGGAATTCCATCACGACGATGGCCTGACCCTCGTCGAAATGCCAGACGGCGGGGACGGAGCCGGGATCGCGCGCCTCTTGCCGGATCAGGGCGTTGTATTCGAAGAAGGCGCGGCGCAGCGGCAGGGGCCAGCTTTCGCCCACCAGCCGGACATAGGGCAGGGCCTGCTTGACCACCGCCTGCCCGGCGCTGCCCGTGACGATGAAGACGAGGTTGAGGTTGCCATCGCCAACCTCTTTCACCTGCCAGGTTTCTGGGGGGCCGACCCTTTCGCGCAGGATCGCGAGCC
This sequence comes from Paragemmobacter kunshanensis, assembly GCF_011059185.1. GTDB lineage: Bacteria > Pseudomonadota > Alphaproteobacteria > Rhodobacterales > Rhodobacteraceae > Paragemmobacter > Paragemmobacter kunshanensis. Next base: position 120,486 of record NZ_JAALFE010000003.1, read on the forward strand.
CGCCCAGGCGCCTGGGCAGGCTTTCGGGTGACAATGCAAGATAGCCCTCTGCGGACATGCGGCATTCCTCCCGTTTCCGCCTTCCTCAGGTGCAGCATTTCCAAAATTCCAGCATATGTCAAACGCTATTGACAATTGATGAAGTGAAGGTAGCGTTGGCGTCAGGGAGAGAGACCGCATGACATCGCAGGCCATCACCATACGTGGGCTGACCAAGGCCTTTGGCCGCAACGCGGTGTTGCGTGGCGTGGATCTGGATCTGCCCGCGGGGCAGGTGACGGTGCTGATGGGGGCCAACGGGGCGGGGAAATCCACGCTGGTCAAGGTGCTGTGCGGGGTGCATGCGGCGGATGCGGGCGAGATCCGGCTGGATGGGCGGGCCTTTGCCCCGGCGGGGCCTGCGGCGGCGCTGCGGTCGGGCGTGGTGACGGTGCATCAGAACATCAATGATGGCGTGGTGCCGGATCTGGATGTGGCCTCGAACCTGCTGCTGGATTCGCTGGCCGAAGGGGGCGGGCTGTTCCTGAACCGGCGGCGGATGCGGGCCGAGGCGGGGAAGATCGCCGCGGCGATCGGGCTGGAGCTGGACATGGCGCGCCCGGTGGCGGGGCTGTCGCTGGCCGACCGGCAGCTTGTGGCGATTGCCCGGGCGATGGCGCATCGGCCGCGGCTTCTGATCCTGGATGAACCGACGTCATCGCTTTCGCTGACCGAGGCGCAGCGGTTGTTTGCGCTGATCGACAGGCTGCGGGGCGAGGGGGTGGCGATTCTTTATATCTCGCACCGCATGTCGGATATCCGGCGGCTGGCGGACCGGATCGTTTCCATGCGCGACGGGCAGGTTTCGGGCCTGTTCGAGACGGTGCCGCTGGATTATTCGGGCGCGGTGCGGGCCATGCTGGGGCATGAGATCACCGAGGTGGATATCGCGATCCCGGTGCCGGGGGCGGTGATGCTGGAGGCGCGGGGGCTGCGGTTGAAGCCCGAGGCGCGGGCCTTTGACCTGACCCTCCGGCGGAATGAGGTGGTGGCGATCACCGGGCTGGTGGGATCGGGCAAGTCGGCGCTGGCGGCGGCGCTGTTCGGGCTGGAGGCGCCGGTGGCGGGGGAGATGCGGCTGGACGGGCGGGACTATCGCCCGCGCCGCCCGGCCGAGGCGGTGGCGGAAGGGGTGTTCCTGGCGGCGAAGGACCGGCTGATCAATGCGGTGGTGCCCGGCTTTGACATCCAGCAGAACCTGACGCTGCCCTTCACGCCGCGCCATGCCGGGCCTCTGGGCCTGATCCGGCGGGCGGCAGAGCGGGCGGCGGCAGAGCGGGCCATCGCGGCGATGGGAGTGGTCTGTCAGGGGCCGCGGGACGGGATCCTGACGCTGTCGGGGGGCAATCAGCAGAAGGTGGTCGTCGGGCGCTGGATGGCCGAGGCGAGCCGGTTGCTGATCCTGGACGAGCCGTTTCAGGGCGTGGACATCCAGGCCCGGCGCGATATCGGGCGGCGCATCCGCGACAGCGCGGCCGAGCGCGCCACGCTGGTCCTGTGTGCCGAGATCGACGAGGCGCTGGAAGTGGCGGACCGCATCCTTGTGATGAGCGAGCATACGCTGGTGGGGGACCACCGGAACGAGAATATCGACCTTGCCCGCCTGATGACGGAAGTCTCGGGCGCGGCCGACCGGACGAAGGAACCCGCATGAAATCCCTTTCCCTGACCGAACTGGCGATCCGCTACGGCTTTCTTCTGCTGATGGCTGGGCTGATCGTGGTGTTTTCGGTCCTGCGCCCGGCCTTCCTTTCGCCGCAGAGCGGGGTGTTCATCCTGCAATCGGTGGCGATCACGGGGATTCTGGCGCTGGGGGTGACGGCCACGCTGGTGGTGGACGGGTTCGACCTGTCGATCGGGGCGGTGGCGACATCGGCGATGATGCTGTCGGCCTATGTGATGGTGATCTGGGAGATGGGCGCGGTGCCCGCCGTGCTGCTGTGCCTGGGGATGGGCGCGCTGGTGGGGCTGGTGAACGGGTTGCTGATCGTGAAGATGCGGGTGCCGGACCTGCTGGCCACGCTGGGGATGATGTTCCTGCTGGTGGGGTTGCAGCGCATTCCGACGCAGGGCAATTCCATCTCGACCGGGATGATGCTGCCGGGCGGGCAGGCCGCCGAGGGCAGTTTCGCGCCGGAATTCCTGATGCTGGGGCGGCATCGGATCGACTTCATCCTGCCGGATCTGGTGCCGCTTTCGGTGGTGGTGCTGATCGTGATCGCGCTTCTGACATGGGCCTTCCTGGAACTGACGCGGCATGGCCGGGTGATGTATGCGATCGGATCGAATGCGCAGGCGGCGGGGCTGGCGGGGATCAATGTCGCGGGATACCGGATACTCGCCTATGTGATTTCGGGGGTCATGGCCTCGATCGGGGGGATCCTGCTGGCGGCGCGGCTGGGGCGGGGGGATGTCGCCTCGGGGAACAACCTGCTGCTGGATTCGGTGGCGGCGGCGCTGATCGGCTTTGCCGTGCTGGGCGCGGCCAAGCCCAATGCCTTTGGCACGGCCATCGGGGCGCTGTTCGTGGGGATCCTGCTGCAGGGTCTGACCATGCTGAACGCGCCTTACTACACGCAGGATTTCATCAAGGGTGCCGTGCTGGTCGTGGCGCTTGTCTTCACCTTTGCCCTGTCCGGCCGTGTCGGCCGGGCGCGGCGCTGAGCCTGCCGGAAAGGCTGCCGGAAGAAGCGGCCCGCCGGTCACTGACATTCACGGAGAATGGGAGGAACCAATGATCTCCAGACGGATTTTCGCAGCACTCGTTTCCGGCGTCGCGCTGGTGCCTGGCCTTGCGCTGGCGCAGGATGCGCCCGCGCCCTTTGACAATCCCGGCGATGTGAACATCGCGCTGGTGCGCTATCTTTCGACCGGCGACTTCTTCCAGGCCTATCTTTCGGGCGTGGAGAAGCAGGCGGCGGCGCTGGGCGTGAACCTGCAGGTCTTTGACAGCCGTCAGGATGCGGCGCTGCAGGCGGATATGGTGGATCAGGCCATCGCGCTGGGCGTGGACGGGATCATCATCCAGCACGGGCTGACCGAATCCATGAAGGAGGCCGCGCAGCGGGCCGTGGATGCGGGGATCAAGGTCGTGGCCTTTGACGTGAACGTGGAGAATGCCGCCATTCCGCAGGTGGAACAGTCCGACGCCGCGCTGGCGCAACTGGCGCTGGATCAGGCGATTGCCGACAATGGTGCGGAATGGGTGGCGGGCTTCGTGCATGTTGCGGGGATCGCGCCGCTGGATCGCCGCGCCGCCGTCTGGGAAGAGGTGAAGGCCGCCAATCCCGGGATCAACGAAGTGGCGATGTTCGGCACGCTGGACAACCCCATCGCGAATTCGGTCGCCAATCAGGCGCGTTCGGTGCTGTCGGCCAATCCGAACATCCAGGTGATGTTCGCGCCCTATGACGAATTCGCCAAGGGCGTGAAGATCGCCGTGGACGAGGCGGGCATGTCGGGGCAGGTGTCGATCTATTCGGCCGATATCTCGACCGCCGATATCCAGCTGATGCGCGAGGAAGGATCGGCCTGGAAGGCCACGGCGGCCACCAACCCGGCCGTGGTGGGCGAGGTTTCGGTGCGGTCGCTGGCGCTGCTGCTGGCGGGCGAGAATCCGGGGGCGAGCGTGATCGTGCCGCCGACGCTGATCACCCAGGCGATGCTGAACGAGCTGGACATCAAGAACATGGAAGAGCTGGGCGCGAAGCTGCCCGCCTTTGCCCATGCCGATGTGGCGATGGCGCCGTGGATGACGCTGCCGCCCCGCTGAGGATGCACCAACCGGGCGGGCCGTCGCAGGCCCGCCCCCTGCCCGCACAGGAGAGAGAGCCCTTGCGCAACGAGAAGACCACCGAAGAGATCGCGCGCGGCATCCGTGCCCGCGTCTTCGAACATACGATCCGCAACAATGGTGGATATCTGAGCCAGGCCTGTTCGGCGGCGGAGCAGTTGGCCTTTCTGTATAACGAGGGGCTGAACCTTGGCCCGTCGACCATGCCGATGGTGCCGCCGCCCTTTGGCGGCGTGCCCTCGGCGGACAATCCGGATTATGTGACGGGCGCGGGCTATAACGGGCCCTTCGATGCCGTGCATGACCGGCTGTTCATCGCGCCCGCGCATTACGCGCTGGTCGCCTATGCCTGCCTGATCGAGGTGGGGCGCATGGCGCCCGAGGGGCTTGGGATGTTCAACCGCGACGGATCGTCGGTCGAGATGATCGGGGCCGAGCATTCTCCGGGGATGGAGGTGCATAACGGCACGCTGGGGATCGGGCTTTCGACGGCGGCGGGGCTGGCCTGGGGGCGCAAGCGGATGGGCCATAGCGGGCAGGTCTGCGTGTTCATGTCGGATGGCGAGGTGCAGGAGGGCCAGACATGGGAGGCCGTGCAGGCCGCCGCGCATCACGGGATCGACAATCTGTGGGCGATCATGGACGTGAACCGCCAGCAATGCGACGGCGCGATGGACGAGGTGATGACGGTGGGCGACATCGCCACGAAGTTCCGCGATTTCGGCGCGGTGGTGGCCGAATGCGATGCGCATGACCTGAAGGCGATGCGCGCGGCGCGGGCGACGCCGCATCCGGGGCGGCCGCTGATCGTGCTGGCCCATTCGCGCCCGACGCAGGGGATGGAAAGCCTGATGAGCCGCTTCCCGCGCCTGCATTACGTGCGTTTCAAATCCGAGGAGGAGCGCGCGCGGATGAATATCGAGATCGCCGCCGAGCTTGGCGTGGCGCCCGTTGCCCTGGAGGCCCATTGATGGAGATGGTCAACCGGCCCTATGCGGCCGCCTTTGAAGCCTATGCCGTGCAGCATCCCGAGGTTCTGTGCCTGTCGGCGGACCTGACGTCGAGCTGCGAGATCGACGGGTTCCGCGACCGGCATCCGGATCAGTTCCTGTCGCTGGGGATGGCCGAGCAGAACATGCTGTCTTTCGCGGGCGGCCTTGGCCTTGCCGGGTTCCGGCCCTTTCTGCATTCCTTCGGGGTATTCCTCTATCGGCGGCCCTATGACCAGCTGATGGCCTCGGTCGCCTATCCGCGGCGGAAGGTGCGGCTGATGGGGTTCCTGCCCGGGGTCACGACGCCGGGGGGCATGACGCATCAGGCGATCGAGGATATCTCGGTCATGCGGACGATCCCGAACATGACGGTGCTTGAGGCGGGGGATGCGACCGAGGTGGAAAGCATCGTGGCCGAGGCCGACCGGGTGGATGGCCCGGTCTATTGCCGCATCCTGCGCGGGGCGGTGCCGCGGCTGTTCGATACGCCGATCCGCATCGGGCAGATGCGGGTGCTGGCCGAGGGCGAGGATGTGCTGGTGGTGACCGCCGGGATCACCACGGAAGAGGCGATCCGCGCGCGGGGGGCGCTGGCGCGAGCGGGGGTTTCGGTGCGGCATCTGCATCTGAACACGTTGAAGCCCTTTGACGCGGCGCAGATCGTGGACCATGCCGCCAGCGTGCGCCATGGGGTGATCACGCTGGAGAACCATCTGGTGACCGGGGGGATCGGGTCGATGGTGGCCGAGGCGCTGGCCGAGGCGGGGCTGGCGCGGCGGCTGATCCGGCTGGGCTTGCAGGATACCTATGCGCATGGCGGGTCGCGGCCCTATCTGATGAAGCATTACGGGATGGATGCGCTGTCGCTGGTGCGGGCGGTGGAACGGCTGACCGGGCAGGCGACCGGGATCGACGAGGATGCGCTGGGCGCGGTGCGGATCGACGCGGTGCATTCCATCGTGAAGGCCGAGGCCCTGTGATGACCCGCTTCACGGTGACCTATCGCCTGCGTGCGGCGACGCGGGCCGAGGCGGTGGCGCGGGCCGAGGGGATCGCGCTGGAACAGACGGTGGAGATCCCGCGCGACGTGGTGCCGCCAGGCCCGGTGGAGGACGAAATCCTCGGGCGGGTGGAGGAGATCGGCGCGCTGGCGGACGGGGTCTGGCAGGCGGTGATCAGCTATTCGCCTGACAGCGCGGGGGCGGAGTTCACGCAGTTCCTGAATGTGGTTTTCGGCAATTCCTCGATCCAGACGGGGATCCGGGTGACGGGGATCACGCCGGGGGCCGAGATGGCGGCACGGATGCCCGGGCCGCGTTTCGGGATTGCGGGGATCCGCGCGCTGTGCGGGCGGGCGACGGGCGGGATGATCGCGCCGGTGCTGAAACCCATGGGCCTGACGCCCGAGGATTTCGCGCGGCTGGCCGCGGGCTGTGTGCGGGGTGGCGCGGATATCGTGAAGGAGGATCACGGTCTGGCCGGGCAACCCGCGGCGCCGTTTCGCGCGCGGGTCGAGGCGGTGTGCCGGGCGATGGAGGCGGTGCGGGCCGAGACGGGGCGGCGGGCGCTGTATTTTCCCAACCTGTCGGGGCGGCCCGAAGAGATCGAGGACAATCTGCGCTTTCTGAAGGAGGCGGGGGCGGACGGGGTTCTGGTGATGCCGGGGCTGTTCGGCTTTGGCCTTGTTCACCGGATCGCGGGGGATGCGGCGCTGGGCCTGCCGGTGATGACGCATCCGTCATTTCTGGGGCCCTATGTGCTAGCCCCCGACAACGGGATCGACCATGGCGTCCTGTTCGGCACGATCCAGCGGCTGGCGGGTTCGGATATCTCGGTCTTTCCGAATGTGGGGGGGCGTTTCGGATTCACCGCAGCGGACTGCGGGCAGATCGCGGCGGCCTGCCGCGCGCCCGGGGGGCCGGGCAAGCCGATGCTGCCCAGCCCGGGCGGCGGCATGAGCGTGGCGCGCGCCGCCGAGATGCAGGCGATGTATGGCGAGGATGTGGTCTATCTGCTGGGCGGAAGCCTGTTGCGGGATCCGGCGCGGATCGACGAGGCCGTGGCCGCGATGCGCGCGGCGCTGGATCGCGGATAGGGAGCGCGCCGCCTAGCCGGGCGGCGGGGTGACGATCAGGATTTCGAGATCGCGGTCGGGGGTGAAGTCGCGTTTGCGAACCTCGAATGTGGTGGGGCCTGTCTTTTCCACCCCGGAGGCGCAGAGGGAGATGACGTTCTCTGCCGCGCCCTTGTCGAGCGTGAGGCGGAAATCGCGGATCGGGCCTGCCCATGAATTCGCGGTGCGCAGGACATAGGCGAGGTTGAGGGCAATGCCATAGCCATCGGGGCCAAGCCGCTTTGCGATGGCGCGCGAGGTTCCGTCATCAATGCAGTAGCGGGACTGGAATTCCAGTTCCCAATCATTGCGGGGCGGGTGCGTCCAGCCGAAGAGGCCGCCGGGCGGGCGGTTTTCGTATTCATGCGAGATGGTCAGGGTCTGGCCTGCGGGGAAGGTCTGCGTCCAGTGGTGGCGCAGGACGATGGACCAGAGGGGCCAGACTTCGGCGGGCATGCCGGTTGCGGGATCGCCGTCGTGGAATTCGGCAAAGCCGGCTGCGGTAAGCGCCGCGCGTTCGGCGGGGGTTTTGACGAAGAGGGCGTCGGTCAGGCTTTTGATGTCGATGGTCAGGGGGAGATTGGCCGCGCGGAGGGCGGCGGTGACATCGGTTCCGGGCGTGTCGTATTGGGCGGAGAGGGGGCGGGTTTCATCCCATGGCGGTTCGATCACGGCGATGCGGTCGATGGTGACGGGGACGGGCTGGCCGTTCACCGTGGCGGTGAAGTTCACGAGGTTGTCGCGGTCGCCCTGGTGGATGTTGAAATCCGAGGTCATCAGCGCCTGAAGCGAGATGGGGGGGAGGGGGAAGATCACCTCGCCCGTCACATCGGCATCGGTGAGGTTGTGGAAGGTGTAGGTCACGCGGATGCGGTCGGGGGAGATGTAGAGGTCTTCCGATTCCATCGCGATGGCATCGGTGCGGGCGAAGTGGAGGCCGGTGGCGGACAGGCCGCCGAAGCCGTCATTTGCGCGGGCGGCGGGGGCGGGCAGCAGGGCGGCAGGGCCGAGGATCAGGCCCAGGATCAGGGCGCGGGCAGGGGCGGGCAGGCGGAACGGGGGGCGGAGCATGCGGCGCGATCCCTTGCTGGCTGACCGGGCAAGGATGCGCGCCTTGTCCGGGGCTGGCAAGGGTGATGCTGGGGCGATGCCGGGGGCTATGCCGGGGCTTTGCGGGGTTGCGGTGGCGGCGCGGGGTTGGCAGTGTGCGCGCCGGGATGGAGGAATTTTCACAATGATTGCGGGGATAGCGGCGCTGGTGGCGGCCTATGTGCTGTCACAGTTCTATCGGGCCTTTCTGGCGGTGCTGGCGCCGGTGCTGGGCAGCGAGATCGGGGCAAGCCCCGAGGATCTGGCGGCGGCCTCGGGGGTGTGGTTCCTGGTCTTTGCGGTGATGCAGATCCCTGTGGGATCGGCGCTGGACAGGGTGGGGCCGCGCCTGACGGCGGCGGTGCTGCTGGGTCTGGGCGGTGCGGGGGGCGCTGCGGTCTTTGCCATGGCCGAGGGGCCGGGGGCGGTGACGCTGGCCATGGCGCTGATCGGGGTGGGCTGCGCGCCGGTGCTGATGGCGGCCTATTACATCTTTGCGCGGACCTATTCGGCGGCGGTCTTCGGCACGCTGGCGGGGGTGGTGATCGGGGTGGGCTCAATGGGGAACATCGCGTCGAGCCTGCCCCTGGCTGCGGCGGTGGAGGCCTTCGGCTGGCGCGAGACGCTGTGGGGGCTGGCGGGGGTGACGCTGCTGGTGGCGCTGGCGCTGGGCCTTCTGGTGCGCGATCCGCCCAAGGTCGAGGGGGCGGGACGCGGGTCGCTGATGGACCTTTTGCGGATGCCTGCGCTGTGGCCGGTGCTGATCATGATGGCGGTGTGCTACGTGCCTGCGGCGGGGCTGCGGGGGCTGTGGGTGGGGCCTTACTATCGCGACGTCTTCGGCGCGGATGCGGCGGCGATCGGGGTGACCACACTGGTGATGGGGGTGGCCATGGTGGCGGGCAATTTCGCCTATGGGCCGCTGGACCGGCTGCTGGGCACGCGGAAATGGCTGATCTTCGGGGGCAATCTGGGGGTGCTGGTCTGCCTGATCGGCCTGTGGGCGATGCCCGCTGCCGGGGGGTGGTGGACGCTGGGCCTGCTGGCGGCGCTGGGATTCTTTGGCGCGTCCTTCCCGATGGTGATGGCGCATGGACGGGCATTCGTGCCGCCGCATCTGATGGGGCGGGGGGTGACGCTGCTCAATCTGTTCGGGATCGGGGCGGTGGGGCTGGCGCAGGTGGCGACGGGGCGGCTGCATGCCGTGCTGCAGGCCGGGGCCGGAGGCGCGGCGACCCTGCCCTATCAGGGACTGTTTGCCTTTTTCGCGCTGCTGCTGGCGGGGGGGATGGTGGTCTATCTGTTCTCGCAGGATCGCACTGACTGACGGATTGCCGCGCGGCCTGCGAATCCGCTTTTCCCCCTGACACGCTTGGGGTATGCGGCCCCGTCCCCGATGTTGGGGCGCAAGAAGGAGATCCATGATGGGCTACAAGGTCGTAGTCGTCGGTGCCACGGGCAACGTTGGCAAGGAAATGCTGAACATCCTCGCGGAACGCGAGTTTCCGGTCGATGAGATCGCGGCGCTGGCGTCGCGAAAATCGCTGGGGACGGAAGTCAGCTTTGGCGACCGAACTTTGAAGACGCAGGATCTGGACACGTTCGATTTCACGGGCTGGGATATTGCGCTGTTCGCCATCGGGTCGGACGCGACGAAGGTCTATGCGCCCAAGGCGGCAAGCCAGGGTTGCGTGGTGATCGACAACTCGTCGCTGTATCGCTACGACCCGGAGATCCCGCTGATCGTGCCGGAAGTGAACGCCGATGACGTGGTCCGCTACAAGAACAAGATGATCATCGCGAACCCGAACTGTTCCACCGCGCAGATGGTGGTGGCGCTGAAGCCGCTGCATGACCGCGCGCGGATCAAGCGGGTGGTGGTGGCGACCTATCAATCCGTGTCGGGGACCGGCAAGGAGGCGATGGACGAGCTGTGGAACCAGACCAAGGGCATTTTCGTGCCGGGTCAGGAAGTGGAGCCGAAGGTTTACCCCAAACAGATCGCTTTCAACGTGATCCCGCATATCGATGTGTTCCTGGACTCGGGCGAGACCAAGGAAGAATGGAAGATGGTGGCCGAGACGAAGAAGATCCTTGATCCCAAGATCAAGGTGACGGCGACCTGCGTGCGGGTGCCGGTCTTCGTGGGCCATTCGGAAGCCATCAACATCGAGTTCGAGGATTACCTCGACTGGGAAGAGGCGACGGACATCCTGCGCGAGGCGCCCGGTGTGCTGGTCGTCGACAAGCGCGAGGCCGGTGGCTACATCACCCCCATCGAATGCGTGGGCGAATATGCGACCTATATCAGCCGCATCCGGCAGGACAGCACGATCGAGAACGGGCTGAACATCTGGTGCGTGAGCGACAACCTGCGCAAGGGGGCCGCGCTGAACGCGGTGCAGATCGCCGAAGTGCTGGGAAGCCGCTGCCTGAAGAAGGGCTGATCGCGGATCGAGCGAGACAGGGGGCCGTCCCGGCGGGGCGGCCCTTTTTCATTCCGCGCAGTGATCTTGCGGAGCGGCGTGCCGCCGCGAGCCTTTCCTGTCGTCGGCGCCTGCGCGCCTCCTCCGGTGTCAGGGGGCGTTCCGCCCCCTCTGTCCGCGCGTGCCGCGCGGCCATTCACCCCCTGAGGGTATTTTTCGCCAAGATGAAGGAGACGGGGGCGGATCAGACCGGGATGAAGGCGGCGCGTGAGGGATCGAACTGTTCCAGCGCGCCGGCGCCGGTATCGTTCCAGAGCCCGTGCAGGGTGAGGCGGTCATCCTCGACGGCGGCGCGGACGAAGGGGAAGGTCATCAGGTTTTCGAGGCTGACGAGGACGGCTTCCTTTTCCAGGGCGCGGAGCGGATCTTCCGGCGCGGCCTGGCGGACGCGGTCGAAGCCGGGGCGGAGGATATCCATCCAGCGGCCGACGAAGGAGGATTTCTCCTCCAGGGCCGGGGCGTGGCCGGAGCACATGTCATGGCAGCCCTTGACGCCGCCGCAGTTGGAATGGCCCAGCACGACGATATGGGCGACGCCGAGCGAGGTGACGGCATATTCCACCGCCGCCGAGGTGCCATGGTATTCGCCGTCGGGATTGTAGGGCGGCACGAGGTTCGCCACGTTGCGATGGATGAAGAATTCGCCTTCATCCGCGCCGAAGATCGAGGTGACATGGACGCGGCTGTCGCAGCAGGAGATCACCATGGCGCGGGGATGCTGGCCGCTTTCGGCGAGGCGGCGGAACCAGGCCTTGTTGTCCTGATAGGTGGTCGCCCGCCAGCCGTGGAAGCGGCTGATCAGATAGGCGGGAAGGGGCCGGGCCTGTTGCATGGGGCATCCTTCTTGGGCGGCTGCGATGGGGCCTTCCTAGGATGAAGTATCAGAAAATTCGAGAGTCTATTTTTCCGCGCGGCAACCTTTCGTTCAGTGGCATGAAACATGCTGTCAGCGGGTGTGATGCGCTTTCGGGGGACGGAATGGCGGGCAGTGTGGTGATGCTGCACCCGCAGGAGCGGGTGGATGAGGATGAGGGGGCGATCCTGGCGATCTTTGACAGGCTGGGGCCGGATCCGGCGGCGAAGCTGGTCTCGCGGGCTGTCGGGGAACTGGCGCTGGCAGTCACGGTGATGGCGGCGCAGGTGGACCGACATGAACTGGACGGGTTGCCGCGCGGGTTGAAGCGGATCCAGGTGATGGCGGCAGGCGTCGGCATGGTGAGCCTGTCGCAGGTGGCCGGGGATGCGCGGTCGGTGCTGATGCGCGATGATCCCACGGCCTTTTCCGCCGTCTGGGCGCGGCTGGTGCGGGTGGCGGAGCGGTCGCTGGTGCGCGATTAGGCGCCTGCGCCCGGGCGTGGGTTTGCTCCTTAAGTCGCGCCGGGTGGCGTTTGCGGTGGCCGTCCCTTTCAATGCAGCGCCATGCCCTTTGCAGTGCCCTTGCGGGCGGGGCGGGGTGTTTCTAGGCTGCGGCACCTGCCCGGAGGTGGTTCCGGGCCTGATGCCGGATGCCTTTAGATGACCCTGGATGCGCTGCCTTTCCTGACGCCTGAATTCGCCGATGCCTCTGCCGAGGCGCGGGTGCTGCATGTCGTTTCGCCCGAGGGGGTGGAGGGGCTGGGCGCGGCCCTGGGGCCGGAGGCGGCGGCATGGCTGGCGGCGACGGGTTTCAAGGGCGATATGGGGGAGGTGCGGCTGTTGCCGGGGGCGGATGGGTCTGTCTTGGCGGCGGTGGCCGGGTTCGGCACGGCGAAGGCGCGGCGGCGGCAGCGGTTCGGGCTGGCCCGCGCGGTGGCGGGATTGCCTGCGGGGGCGTGGCGTCTGGCGGGGCTGGAGGCGGTGGCGGATCGGGCGGAGGCGGCGCTGGGGGCCTTGCTGGCAGTGTATCGGTTCGGCCGCTATCGCGCGGCGAAGGATGCGGCGGGGGCGCGGCTGATCTGCCCGGAGGGGGTGGATGCGGGGCGTCTTGTCGCGATGGCGCGGGGGGAGTTCCTGACGCGCGACCTGATCAACACGCCGGCGCAGGATATGGGGCCTGCGGAACTGGAGGCAGAGTTCGTGGCGCTGGCGGGGCGGCATGGGGCGGCCGTGACGGTGGTGCGGGGGGAAGACCTGCTGGAGCAGGGCTTTCCCATGGTGCATGCGGTGGGGCGGGCCAGTCCGCGCGCGCCGCGGATCATGGAGATGCGCTGGGGTGCGGCGGGGCCTCTTCTCACGCTGGTGGGCAAGGGGGTGTGTTTCGACACCGGAGGCCTGAACCTGAAGCCGTCGAACGGCATGAACCTGATGAAGAAGGACATGGGGGGTGCCGCCACGGTGATGGGGCTGGCGCAGATGATCATGGAACTGGGCCTGCCCGTCCGGCTGCGGGTGATCGTGCCTGCGGTGGAGAATGTGGTTTCGGGCAATGCATTGAAGCCGAAGGATATTCTGACCAGCCGGAAGGGATTGACGGTGGAGGTGAACGACACCGATGCCGAGGGGCGTCTGGTCCTTGGCGATGCGCTGGCCTGGGCGGGGGAGGAGCCTTGCGACCTGCTGGTGTCGATGGCCACGCTGACGGGGGCGGCGCGGGTGGCGGTGGGGCCGGATCTGGCGCCCTATTACTGCGACGATGCGGGGATCGTGGCGGCGCTGGAGGCGGGGGCGGTGGCGGGCTGCGATCCGGTCTGGCGGCTGCCCTTCCATGACGCCTATGAAAGCGTGATCGAGCCAGGGATTGCCGATCTGGACAATGCGCCGGGCTTTGGCTTTGCGGGGTCGATCACGGCGGCGCTTTTCCTGCGGCGGTTCGCGGATCATCCGCGCTATGTGCATTTCGACATCTATGGCCATACGCCGACCGAGGCGCCGGGGCGGCCCAAGGGCGGGGTCGGGCAGGGGGCGCGGGCCCTGCTGTGCGGGTTGCCCGCGATGCTGGGGCTGTGATGGACCGGAGGGTGACGCCGCATTCCGGCCGCGTGGCGCTGGAGGCGCTGCGCGGGCGGGTGGAGGCCGAGGCTTTCGTTGCCGGAGAGGCGGGGGCGGTGGCGGTGCCGTTGGTTGATCTGTGTGCAAGCCCCGGCGGGGCGCGGGATCGGCAGGTGGTGCTGGGCGAACCGCTGGTGGTGGTGGAGCGGCGCGGGGGCCATGCCTTCGTGCAGATGGGCAAGGATGGCTATTGCGGCTGGCTGGAGGCGGGGGCGGTCGGGCCTGCGCTGGCGGCGACGCATTGGGTGGCCGCGCGGGGCACGCATCTTTACCCCGAGGCGCGGGTGCAGGCACGGGAGATGGCGGCGCTGCCCTTCGGCGCACGGGTGGTGGTGCTGGAGGAGGATGGCAGATGGGCGCGGGTGGCGGGCGGGTTCTTGCCCGCGATGCATCTGCGGCGGCTGGGGGACTGGTGCGACGATCCTGTTGCGGTGGCCGAGGGGTTTCTGGGCGTGCCCTATCTGTGGGGCGGCAACAGCGCGGCGGGGATCGACTGTTCGGGATTGGTGCAGGCGGCGCTGCTGGCCTGCGGGCGGGACTGTCCGGGCGACAGCGACATGCAGGCGCGGATGGGTGCGCCGGTGGCGGCAGGGGATCTGCGGCGGGGGGACCTGATGTTCTGGAAGGGGCATGTGGCGATGGTCGTGGATGGGGCGCGACTGATCCATGCCAATGGGCACAGCATGGATGTGTGCCATGAGGGTATCGAGGCGGCCATCGCGCGCATCGCGGCGCAGGGGGGCGGGCCGGTGACGGCGCTGCGGCGGGTTTGACGGGTGCGGGCGGGGCGGTCTATGGTCGCGCGTTTCTAGGGGGTGGGTGGCATGGGTGACGAGAGCCAGGTGATCCGGCGGGGGCGCAAGTTCGATCAGGTGCTGGCGGGCGCGCGCGAGATATTCCTGCGCGACGGTTTCGAAGGCGCGTCGGTCGATGACATCGCCCGCGAGGCGGGGGTGAGCAAGGCCACGCTTTACAGCTATTTCCCCGACAAGCGGCTGCTGTTCCTTGAGGTGGCCAAGGCCGAGTGCCGCCGCGCGGCGGATGAGGCGGAGGCGCTGATCGGTGACGATGCCCCGGTGGCCGAGGTGCTGCGTCTGGCGGGGGAGCGGATCGTGGGCTTTGCGCAGTCGGAATTCGGGCAGCGCATGTTCCGGATGTGCGTGGCGGAGAGCGACAGGTTCCCGGCCTTGGGAACCGCGTTCTATGAGAGCGGGCCGGAACTGGTGCGCGGGCGGCTGGTGCGGTTCCTGACCAAGGCGGTCGCGCGGGGAGAGGTGCGGATCGACGATCTGGACCTTGCGGCGGATCAGTTCGCGCAACTGTGCAAGGCCGATCTGCATGACCGCGCGATCTTTGGCCTTGGCGCGGCCGCCCCGCGCGAGGTGAAGCGCGTGGTGGAAGGGGCGGTGGCCATGTTCATGGCGCGCTATGGGGTGAGAGGGGCTGGTTAGCGGACCAGCCGAACCCTGGACTGCGGGCCTTTCGGATCGCAGGTGAAGTGCTGCGGGCGGGCCTGAAGCCATTTACGCCATGACTTTTCCGGCTGAAGCGAGATGCGGACACCTTGGCGGTGCAGCAGCGGGTTGAGTGCCGCGATGGTGATGCCGTCCGGGCCGCCATGTGCCTTGATCGCGGCGCGGACCTTTTCCAGCAAGGATCCGCTGTCCGCCGCGAGGGCGGGGGCAGGGGGGCTGGCGCTTTGTGGTGCGGGCATTGTCTTGGCGGCTTCGGTGCTGGTGGCGGGCTGTGACCTGATCTGTATGGCGGTGCAGCCGATCCTGTGCAGGTGCCGGATCAGGGGTTCGAAATCGCGATCGTTCGAGGCGATGAGAAAGGCCGTCGCCAGCCCGCGATAGGCGAGGTCGAGGGCGGCAATGCAGAGCGAGATATCGGCGCTGTTCTTGCCGGGGCGACCTTTGCAATGGGTCGTGTCGATGCCGGTTTCGGCGGCCCAGTCGGACCTGAGTGAGAGGTCGCAGAAGAGTTGCGTGGAGGCGACGGAGCCCAGTCTGGCGGCTTCGAGGGCGATGCTTGGGCGAGAGGAGGGGGGAATGTGGTCACCGTCGATGAAGACGGCGACGCGGGCTTTGGTCTGGGAGGGAAGGGGGGAAAAGGCTGTCATGGAATGGAACCGTCATGGACAATGCGCCCAGCATGACGGGGATTCGGGCGCAAGTTTGGCCTTGGCGTGGGGAGGACGATTTTTCTGCGAAAAATCGGGATTGTTCGCAGAACAATCTTCGGGTCAGCCGTTCTCGCGGAGGATCGCGCCTGCGAGGTAGAGCGAGCCGCAGATGAGGATGCGGGCTTCGGGGTTTTCGTCCGTGATGGCGGATACTGCCTCGGCCACGGAGGGGGCTGTGGTGGCGTCGATCCCGGCGCTGCGGGCGGCGTCGCGCGTGGCCTCGGCCGGAAGGGTGTTCTTTTCGCCGGGGATGGAGACGGCGTGCAGGCGGGCGACATGGGGCGCGAGGGGGCGCATGTAGCCCGTCACGTCCTTGGTGTTCAGCATGCCGCAGATCAGATGCGTGTCGCGGTCGGGCATCCGGGCGAGGGTGGCGGCGACGGCCTCGCCGCCTGCCGGATTGTGGCCGCCGTCGAGCCAGAGTTCGGCATCCGGCGCGAGGTCGATCAGCGGGCCGCGGCGCAGGCGCTGCATCCTAGCGGGCCATTCGGCGCGGGTGACGGCGGCTTCGCAGGCGGCCTCGTCATGGCCGAGGAAGCGCAGGGCGGTGATTGCGGCGCCGGCGTTCTGGATCTGGTGGGGGCCGGGGAGGTTGGGGAGGGGGAGGTCGAGGAGGCCCGTCTCATCCTGATAGATCAGGCGACCGCGTTCTTCCCACACCTGCCAGTGCTGGCCATGGGCGAGGACGGGGGCGCCGAGGCGGGCGGCGGTGGTTTCCATGACCTGCAGCCCGTCGGGGTGCTGTGGGCCGAGGATGACCGGGATGCCGCGCTTGATGATGCCCGCCTTTTCGGCGGCGATCTTCGCCAGCGTGTCGCCGAGGAAGGCTTCGTGATCCATCGAGACGGGGGTGATGATCGACAGGCGGGGCGTGATGACATTGGTGGCGTCGAGCCGGCCGCCGAGGCCGACTTCGAGCAGCGTCCAGTCGGCTTGGGTACGGGCGAAGGCGAGGAAGGCCGCGCAGGTGGTGATTTCGAAGAAGGTGATCTCGTCCGGGCCGTTCTTCGCCACGCATTCGTCGAGCAGGGCGGCGAGGGCGGGTTCCTCGATAAGCGCCCCGGCGAGGCGGATGCGTTCTTGGAAGCGGGCGAGATGGGGCGAGGTATAGGCGTGGACCTTTTGGCCCGCCGCCTCGAGCCCGGCGCGGATCATGGCCTGGGTGCTGCCCTTGCCATTGGTGCCCGCGATATGGATCGCGGGGGGGATGGCGCGTTCGGGGTTGCCGAGAAGGGCGAGGAGGCGGTGGACGCGGTCAAGCGTCAGGTCGATGACCTTGGGGTGCAGGGTCATCATCCGTTCGAGGATGGCGTCGGAGGGGAGTGAGGTCACGGGTTCCGGTCTCTGCGGATCAGGCTTCGGCGGGTTGCGCGGTCAGTTCGCCCTTGATCGCCGGGGGCTGGTTGGTGAGCATCCGGAGGATGGTGACCAGTTCCTCGCGCAGGGCCTTTCTGTGGGTGACGCGGTCAAGCATGCCGTGGTCGAGCAGGTATTCTGCGCGCTGGAAGCCTTCGGGGAGTTTCTCGCGGATGGTCTGTTCGATGACGCGGGGGCCGGCGAAGCAGATCAGCGCATTGGGTTCCGCGATCTGGACATCGCCCAGCATGGCATAGGAGGCCGTCACCCCGCCCGTGGTGGGATGGGTGAGGACGACGATATAGGGAAGGTTCGCTTCCTTCAGCATCTGCACGGCAACGGTGGTGCGGGGCATCTGCATCAGCGAGAGGATGCCTTCCTGCATGCGCGCGCCGCCTGCGGCGGAAAAGAGGACGAGGGGACGTTTCATCTTCACCGCGCGTTCGGCGGCGGCGAGGATGGCGTTGCCGACATACATCCCCATGGAGCCTGCCATGAAGGAGAAATCCTGCGCCACGGCGACGATGGCTGTCTTGGCGATTTCGCCTTCGGCGACGAGCATCGCCTCTTTTTCGCCCGTTGCTTTCTGCGCGGCCTTGAGGCGTTCGGGGTATTTCTTCTGATCGCGGAAATGCAGGGGATCGGTGACGGGTTCGGGGACCTTCACCTCGGTGAAGATGCCGCCGTCGAAGAGGGCGGAGAAGCGGTCGCGCGGGCTGATCGCCATGTGATGGTCGCAGGAGGTGCAGACGTTCAGATTGGCGGCGAGTTCGCGGTGGAAGAGCATCGTCCCGCATTCGGGGCACTTCGTCCACAGGTTCTCGGGCACTTCCCGGCGGGAGAAGAGCGAGTTGATCTTGGGGCGGACGTAGTTGGAGATCCAGTTCATGCGGGCTTGGCCTTTATGCGCGGGTCCGTCGGTTGGCTGGCAGAGATAAGCCGAGGGGGTGGGAATTGCAATCGGGGCTTGCCGGGCGGGGCAGGAAGGCGCGCGGAGGATGGCCCGGGGCGCCCGGGGCGGCCAAATCGCGGCGTTGCGCCTTTGGTGATAGGGAAACGGGTATTTGGGCCAAGATGAAGGGGCGGGCGGCGGTCAGGTGGTGGGGACGGAATAGAGGATGAAGGGGGTTCGGGGGCGGTAGCTGTCGTAGAGGTGCCGTGCGGTCCTGTTGTCCTCGGCGGTGAGCCAGCGGACATTGGGCAGGCCGCGGTCGCGGGCGAAGGCGAGGACATGGTCGATCAGGGCGCGGCCTATGCCCTGACCGCGGGCCTCGGGCGTGGTGAAGAGGTCGGAGAGGTAGCAGACCATGGAACCGCCCAGGGAGCGGTGCATGAGCTGGTACTGGACGAGGCCGAGAGGGTGGCCGTCGTCGGAGAGTGCGAGGGCGCACCAGAAGGGGTTGGCGGGATCGTGGATCCAGCCCCAGACCGTGTCGCGCGTCTGATCGGTGAGCGGGGTTTGGTAGAAGGCGGCATAGGCGTCGAAGAGCGGGGTCCAGAGGGCGCGGTCGGACGGGGTGGCGAGGCGGATCAGGGGCATGGGTCAGACCTTGAAGGACGCGGCGGGAAGGCGGAGGAGGAGGTTCGGATCGGGGCTGATGTCGGACCAGACATCCATGAGGCCGCCATGGCCGACACCGAAGAAGTTGCCATCGGTGGCGAGGAGGTCGGTGATGATCTGGAAGTGGATATGCGGCGCCCAGCCGCCGTTTTCGGGCCAGTCGCCGAGATGGGCGATGATCTGGCCGGGTTCCACGCGGCCTGTCGGGTGGAGGCCCGGCAGGGTGGCGGCGAGGTGGCCGTAGAGGGTGAAGAAGCGCGTTCCGTTCAGGGCATGTTCGAGGATCAGCGTATGGCCGTAATCGAGCGGGTCGGCATTGTAGGTGAGATGCCTGACGCGGCCCGGAAGTGGGGCGTATACGGGGGTTCCGGCCGGGGCGAAGACGTCGATGCCGAGATGGATGGTGCGGCGTTCGGGGCTGGCGGCGTCGGCGAATTGCGGTGTGGCATAGACGGTGCGGTTTTCGCCGTAGAGGCCGAGGCCGTAGCGGATGCCGCCTGCCTGATGTGCGGCGAACCATGGATCGAAGGCCGGGTCCGAGAAGGCGGGCATGTCGGGGCGGGGGCCGGTCGTGGGCAGGGCCATCGTCAGGCTTGCGGCCGGATCGGGCAGGAAGAGGGGATGGGTCGGGACCTGTGCGAGATCGGCGCGCAGGCGGTCTGCACCGGGCACGGCAGAGCCGGTGGTGGCCTTGCGGGCAATGGCGGCAAGCAGGCCCGCATCGACGGCGGCAAGGCGGGCGGCGGTGGCGGGGTCGCAGGCGGCGATCAGGGCGGGAATGTCGGGCATCGCCTCGCCCGGGGCGAGGCCATGGCGCAGGGCGGCATAGAGATCCGCCTGCCCGGCAAGGCTGCGGGCCAGGCGCTGGACGGGATCCTGGGGCGGGGCGGTCTGTGCGGGCATGTCGTCCTGGGGATGGCGGTGCATGGGTAGCGGTTCGGCGGGCGCGGTTCGGCTGTGAGTGAAGACCTTTCCGCGCGGGGATGCAACCGGGGACGGGGGAGAGGGGGTTGGGGGAGAGGGGGCAGGGACGGAGAGGGGGCAGGGAAGGAGAGGGCGCAGGGAAGGAAAGGGGGTTCGGGTCGCGGATGGCAGCGTGGGGGGAAGGGTTCGCTGCACAGCGGTTGCAGGATCGTGGCGAGAGGGCGCTTTGGCGGGCGGGCTGGCGGGCGATTGCAGGGGAGACGGGGCGGCGTGGGGAGACGTGGGGCGGGGCCATGGCGAGAGGGCGCCCTGGCGGGAAGGGTTGGCAGGTGCAGGCGAGGGCTTGCCGGGGGCAGGGAGCGGCAATGGACGGGGCGCGGGCCGGGCGCTATGGAGGCGGTGCCGGGGTGGGGCGCGCGGATGCGTGCCGCTTGCAGACCGGACAGGAGGACAGGCGGGATCATGGTGGTAAGGGGTGTGGCTGCGCTGGTGCTGGCGGTCGGGCTGGCGGGATGCGTGGCGGAGGAAGGTGGTGGGATCCGGTCGGTCGCGCTGCTGGACGGTCAGATCACGGCCACGGCGCCGGCGGGCTATTGCATCGCGCCGGGGGCAGGACGCCGCGATGCGGACAGTGCGGTGATCCTGATGGGGCCTTGCCGCGCCGGGGGCGCGACGGTGCCCTCGCTGGTGACGGTGACCGTGGGACCGGGGGCCTCGGCCGGGGCGATGGCCGGGGGCGGCGAGGCGCTGGCCGCTTTCTTTGCATCGGAGGCGGGGCGTGCGACGCTAAGCCGGTCGGGCCGGGGGCGCGATGTCGTGGTGCTGGAGGCCAAGGCGCAGGGGGATGTGTTCCTCTTGCGGTTGCGTGACAGGATCGCAGGCGATTACTGGCGGGCCATTTCCGGGTTGCGCGGGCGACTTGTCAGCGTCACGGCGGATGGACCCGGGGGGGAGACGCTGGATCCGGCGGCGGGCAAGACGCTTGTGCTGGCGGCGATGGCGGCGATGGCGCGGGCCAATGCCGGCAAGGGGCCGACCAACGGGGTGGCGACGGGCGGCTGAGAACTTCGCATTCGAGGCGAAAAGGCGGTGGCGCGGTGCGGCCTTTCCGGCGATAGATAGGGTCGGGGTCGTGCAAGGACATGATCTGTCGGTGCTGTTTCGGGACAGGGTATGGTGGGGAAAGTGCAAGGCGTGCTGGATCGGCTGCTGCACAGGCGGTTTGTCCGGCGCTGGGAAGAAATGGCCGAGGCCGCGCCCTTGGCGGAGGCGGATTTGCTGCGGGGATGGCGGTCGCGGGCGCGATCGCTGCGGCGGCAGCTGGACCGGGTGATCCATGAGGCAGAGCATCGGCTGGCCCTGCCGGTGATCGGATCGAATGCGATGAAGAAGCCCCTGGGCACGGATTGGGCGTGGCGGCCTGATCTGTGGCGGGGGCCGATGCCGGTGCCGGGGCAGGCCTCGGTGCCGAACCGCATGGCCTTTTGCGAGGGGGCGACGGTCTTTCACGACTGCCGGCAGAGCGAGCTGACCGTCCGCCAGATCCGCAACGAACGCGAGAGCGATGTCGCCCCCTTCGGCTTTCGCATGGATGTGTTCCGCTTTGACGGATCCTTCCTGTCGCTGGTGATCGACCTGCCGGACCAGGCGGCGCAGGGGTTGAAGCTGCGCCATCTGATCCGGCTGGATGTGATCGTGGAACTGGAGAAGCCGCTGGAGATCTTTGCCCGGCTGAACGTGAAGCATGGGCCGAATACCGAGCAGATCGTGCTGGAACTGCCGCTGGGCGCGGAAGAGGTGATGGTGGAGTTCGACCTGACCTATACCAAGATCAACGAGAAGCGGATCGAGAGGCTGTGGATCGACCTGATCTTCGAGGGGCCGGAGATGAACCAGATCATCCTGCGGGATGTGACGGTCAGTCGTCGGCCGCGGGCGGAATTGTGAGGGGGTGGC
Organism: Paragemmobacter kunshanensis; assembly: GCF_011059185.1. Lineage (GTDB taxonomy): Bacteria > Pseudomonadota > Alphaproteobacteria > Rhodobacterales > Rhodobacteraceae > Paragemmobacter > Paragemmobacter kunshanensis. Next base: position 141,947 of record NZ_JAALFE010000003.1, read on the forward strand.
GATGGACGGCGTGAAACTGACCAAGACGCGCATTCGGGCCGGCGTCTGGGAGGGTGTGCTGTCGGGCAGTGCCAGCCCGGCGCTGGAGGTGCGGCATCTCGAGGCCGAGGTGCCGGGCGTGACGGTGACGGCGATTCCAGAACGGCCCGGGGAATGGGCCGTGCGGGTGCCGGTGCCGGTGGCGTCGCTGACCGAGGGGGTTCAGACCTTCCTGATCCGCGACAAGGCGCTGGGCGAGACGCTGGCGCATTTCACCATCATCACCGGCGTGGCGATGGAAGATGACCTGCGGGCTGAGGTCGATCTGTTGCGGGCGGAACTGGACATGCTGAAGCGGGCCTTCCGGCGGCATTGCGTGGAAACGCTGGGGTAGCGCCTTTTGGGGGCGGCGGACCGGGGGCGCTTCGCCCCCCGGACCCCCCGAGGGTATTTTTCCCAAGATGAAGGGGCAGGGCCTTTTGCGCCGCTTGCGGGGTTTGCGCGCATGACGTCGCGTTGCCCGTGACAGGGCGCTGCGGCTGCGGCACTGTCGCAGGCCGGAGGATCTGAGCCATGACTGAATATCCGAACCTGTTGTCGCCCCTGGACCTTGGCCATGTGGTTCTGCCGAACCGTGTGCTGATGGGGTCGATGCATACCGGGCTGGAAGAGCGCGGCGACTGGAACCGGGTGGCGGAGTTCTATGCCGCGCGGGCGCGGGGGGGCGTCGGGCTGATGGTGACAGGGGGGATGGCGCCGAACCCGGAAGGGGGCGTCTTTCCCGGCGCGGCGGGGCTGTATTCGGCGCTGGACATTGCCAATCACCGGGTGGTGACGGAGAGGGTCCATGCGGCGGGCGGGCGGATCGCGATGCAGATCCTGCATGCGGGGCGCTATGCCTATGGCAAGGAATGTGTGGCGCCGAGTGCGATCCGGTCGCCGATTTCGCCTTTCGTGCCGCGCGAACTGGACGCGGCGGGGATCGAGAAGCAGATTGCCGATATCGTCACGGCGGCCTTGCGGGCGCGCGAGGCGGGTTATGACGGCGTGGAGGTGATGGGGAGCGAGGGCTATTTCCTGAACCAGTTCCTTGTCGCCCATACCAACCGTCGTGAAGACGACTGGGGCGGGAGTTATGAGAACCGGATGCGGCTGCCTGTCGAGGTGGTGCGGCGGGTGCGGGCGGCGGTGGGGGCGGATTTCATCCTGATCTATCGTATCAGCCTGATCGATCTGGTTCCGGATGGCAGCACTTGGGACGAAGTCGCACTTCTTGCGCGGGCGGTGGAGGCGGCGGGGGCCACGATCCTGAACACAGGCATCGGCTGGCATGAGGCGCGGGTGCCGACCATTGCCACCAGCGTGCCGCGCGCGGCTTTCGCGCATCTGACGGGGCGGCTGCGGGGGGAGGTGTCGATCCCGGTGATCACCTCGAACCGGATCAATACGCCGGAGGTGGCAGAGGGGCTGCTGGCCGATGGGATGGCCGACATGGTTTCCATGGCGCGGCCCTTTCTGGCGGATGCGGATTTCGTGGCCAAGGCGGCGGCGGGGCGGGCGGAGGAGATCGCGCCCTGCATCGCCTGCAATCAGGCCTGTCTGGACCATACGTTCAGCGGCAAGCTGACAAGCTGTCTTGTGAACCCGCGCGCCTGCCATGAGGTGGAGTTGACCTATGAGCCGGTGGCGGTGGCGAAATCCGTGGCGGTGGTGGGGGCGGGGCCTGCGGGCCTGATGGCGGCGGCGGTGGCGGCGGAGCGGGGGCATCGCGTCACGCTGTTCGACCGGGCGGACCGGATCGGGGGGCAGTTGAACCTGGCCAAGCAGGTGCCGGGGAAGGAGGAATTCCACGGTCTGGTGCGCTGGTTCGCGGCGCGGATCGCGCGGGCGGGGGTGGAGTTGCGGCTGGGCGCAGAGGTTTCGGTGCAGGATCTGCGCGGGTTTGACGAGGTGGTGGTGGCGACAGGGGTTACCCCGCGATCGCCGGGGATCGAGGGCGAGGAGCGGGCGCTGGGCTATGTCGACGTTCTGAACGGTGCGCCGGTGGGGCGGCGGGTGGCCGTGGTGGGCGCGGGCGGCATCGGCTTCGATGTGGCGGAATATCTGGTGCATCGCGGGGTATCCCCGAGCCTGGACCCGGCGCTGTGGCGGCGGGAATGGGGTGTGGGCGATCCGGCCGAGGTGCGGGGCGGGCTGGTGGCGCCGGAGCCGGAGCCTGCGGCGCGCGAAGTCTGGCTGTTGCAGCGCAAGGCCGAAAAGCCGGGGCGGGGCCTGGGCAAGACGACGGGATGGATCCACCGTGCGGCGCTGGCGGCGAAGGGCGTGAAGATGATCGGGGGCGTCAGCTATCGCCGGATCACGGAAGAAGGGCTGGTGGTGCAGCGCGACGGGGTGGAAGAGGTGATCGAGGTCGATTCGGTCGTGCTGTGCGCGGGGCAGGAACCAGCGCGGGGTCTGGCCGAGGATCTGGCGGCGGCGGGGATCGCGGCCCATGTCATCGGGGGGGCGGATGTGGCCGCCGAACTGGATGCGAAACGGGCGATTGATCAGGGCGCAAGGCTGGCTGCGCAGCTTTGACAGGGAATTTCCGGGACTTGCGGGCCGGGGCCTGTGTTTCCCCGCCTTCAACGATCCCAAGGAAAACCCCGGATCGGCCCCGCCTGCGCCCCGATCCTGCCTGAATTCGCGGTCAATCCTCGTCCACACGACCTCATAGCTTGCCAGAGGGTAACAATGGACCGACTGACGGAAATGGAAGCCTTTGCCATGGTCGTGGACCAGGGCGGCTTCACCGATGCGGCCAAGAAGATGGGAATTTCGAAATCTGCGGTGTCAAAGCATGTATCGGCACTGGAGGCGCGGCTGGGGGCCCGCCTTCTGAACCGGACCACGCGCCGCGTTTCGCCCACCGAGATTGGCCTTGCCTATTACGACCGCGCGCGCCGCGTCCTGAATGATGCAGGAGAGGCGGATGCGCTGGTCACATCCATGCAGTCGGCCCCTTCGGGCCTGTTGCGCATCAGTGTCGCCACCGATTTCGGGGTGAACCTCTTGTCGCCGATCCTGGGGGATTTCCTGCTGGAATACCCGGATATCACGGTGAACATGGTGCTGAACAACCGCTATGTCGAGTTGATCAGCGAAGGGTTCGACATGGCGATCCGGGTGGGGGAGCTGGAGGATTCGTCCTTGCGCGCGCGCAAACTGACGGAGACGACGAAGCGGATGATCGCCTCGCCCTCCTATTTCCAGCGCTATGGCCGCCCGATGAAGATCGACGATCTGAACGAGCACAAGCTGCTGCACTATTCGAATCAGGCCAATGGCAATGTGTGGAAGATCACCGCGCCATCGGGGGAAAAGCGGCAGGTGCGATCTGTCGGCTGGCTGACAGTGAATGACGGGCAATCCCTGCTGAATGCCGCGATTTCCGGGCTGGGCATCGCCTATCTGCCGTCCTTCCTTTACGCCGATGCGATGCGGCAGGGGTTGGTGGAAGAGGCGATCCCGGGACTGCCGACGGAAGTTCTGGGGATCTATGCCGTCTATCCGCCGGGGCGGTTCACGCAGCCCAAGGTGCGGGCCTTCATTGATTTTCTGGCGCGGCAACTGATCGACAAGGGGCCGGACAGCTGGTGAAATTCGCCGGTTTCCCGAAAGGGGGACCGTCAACTCCTGGGGGAGTTCACAGGGTCGGGGTCGCCAAGACCTCGACCCTTCTGTTCTGGGCGCGGCCTTCGGCCGTGTCGTTGCTGGCGACGGGCTCTGCCGGGCCTGCGCCGCGCGTGGAAATGCGGGCGGGATCCGCACCATAAAGCGTGACGAGCGCGTCGCGCGTGGCGTCCGCCCGGGCGAGGGAGAGGGCGGTGTTGGTCTGCGCGTTGCCCGAAGCATCGGTATGGCCGACAAGTTCGATCCGCGCTGCGGGATTTGCAGAGAGCCAGTCGGCCAGGGCCGCGAGCGAGGGATAGGTGCCGGGTTCGAGGCTGGCGCGGCCCGAAGCGAAGGCCAGGTCGGCAAGGGCATGGGGCCGCCCTTCGGCCAGGGCCGCGGCGAGCGGATCATCGGCCGGAAGCAAGGAAAGGGTTGGGGCGTCTGGCGCCGCGGGCAGGGTGCCTGTGGTCAGATCCGGGGCCGGAGAGAAGGGTGACTTGGTCGAGATGGTCAGATCCGGGGTGCCGATGCTGGGCGCGCTGATGCGGGTGAGCTGGACGAAGCCGGTATCAGCGCTGCGGCTGACGATCAGCGTCAGCCATTCCGGGGTCTTGCCGGTGCCACCGTCGCGGCGGGCGGCGAGAAAGCGGAAGTCGCCCAGATCCACATGCATTTCCGGTTCCGGCAGGATGTCGGTTCCATAGCGGAAGTCGAAGCCGCCGCAGGCGACGGTTTCGCATTCGAACAGGGTTTCGAAGCCCGCCGCGCGGATCTGTTCGCGCAGGGGTTGCAGGATCTGCAGGGTTGTCTGCTTCGCGGCCGGGATCTGCCAGGCGGTCTGGTCAAGGCGGCCTTCGGCAGTTTCGGCGGGGATCGTGCCAGCGCGCCAGGGGCCGGTGGCAACGGTGTAGGAGGCCAGCACCTCATGCCGCTTGCCCGAGGGGATGGCGGGCGTGCCGAAATCCAGCTCCATCGCCTGCGCGGGAAGCGCGGCCGAGAGGATCAGGGCAGGCATGGCCATGAGGCGGCCAAGCCGTTTGAGGACGTGCGGGCGCGTTTGGTTCACTGCTCAGCCTTCTGCGGGGCCTACAACTTGCGGTAGTGATAGTGTCCCACAATCTGCATGTTCAGGGAAGCATAGAGCGCGCGGGCGGCGGTGTTCCGCTCAGTCACCAGAAGCGCGATGGCTTCGGCCCCGTGATCGCGTGCCCAAAGCGCGGCTGCCCGCAAGATGTTGTGGCCGCAGCCATTTCTGCGCAGGGCGGGGGCGACCTCGAGCGCGTGAAGCATTGCAATATTTCCATGGATCGCCGTGAAGGCGATGCCCGCCGCGCGGTCGCCGCTGCGCCCGAGAATGGCGGTCTTCGGCCCCTGGACGCGGTGCATGACGGCAAGGCGGGCGGGGCCGATTCCGCCTTCGGCCCAGATCTGGGCGCCGACGGCGAGAGGGGGCCAATGCGGAAAGGCGGTGAGAAAGGGCGGTTCCGTGGCGGCGAGATCGGCGGTGGAGCCGGCATAGGCGACGACGGGATCGTGATGGGCGTAGCCGCGCGCGGCGAGGGCCTGGTCCAGCGCGGTTTCGGAGGGGCGCAGGACGAAAAGGGGCGATTGGCCAAGGGCGCGCATCGCGGATTCGGCCAGGGGAATGTCATCGGGCTGCCAGTCGCCGATGGCGGAGGCGGCCGAGACGCGCTGTCCGCCGCCCTTGCCTTCGCGGATGAGCCAAGGCCCCTGCCGATGGGTGGCGGCGGGGGGCCATGTCGCCTCGGCCAGTTGGGCGAGATCGTCTTCGGTCATGGGAAGAGGGCGGCGAGGCGGGTCATGGCGGCGTCGATCCGGCCCGGATCGGTGCCGCGGATGACAAGGTTGGTGCCATAGACGCCATTGGTGTTGAAGGGATAGCTGCCCATGGAGAGATCGGGGAATTCGGCGGCCAAGGCGCCGAATTCGGCCGCGATCTCGCCCTCGCCCCGGTTCACGCGCAGCGATTGCGACAGGAGCGGCGCGCCGCCGGTGAGGGTGGGGAGGATGCCTTCGAACATCGCTTCGAAGATGTTGGGGACGCCTGCCATGACATGGACATTGCCCAGCGTGAAGCCCGGCGCGGTGGAGATCGGGTTTTCGATCAGGGTTGCGCCATCGGGGATGCGGGCCATGCGCTGGCGCGCCTCGTTGAAGGGGAGGCCCGCGCGGTCGTAATGCGCCTGCAGGAGGGCCATGGCATCGGCGCGCTGGGTGATCGGGGTGGCGAAGGCGGCGGCGATGGCCTCGGCCGTGATGTCGTCATGGGTGGGGCCGATGCCGCCAGAGGTGAAGACATGGTCATGCCGGGCGCGCAGGTCGTTGACGGCGGCGATGATGGCGCCGTGATCGTCGGCCACGACGCGGGCCTCGGTCAGGCGGATGCCGTGATCCGTCAGGCGGCGGGCGAGATGGTGCATGTTCGAATCGCGCGTCCGGCCCGAGAGGATTTCGTCGCCGATCACAAGCATGGCTGCGGTGGGATTGGGCATGGCGATTCCTTCTGAGGCGGCAGAGAGGGGTATAGGCCGCGACGGGCGGCTTTCAAAGGGGATGCGGTGGCGCAGGTCTGGCCTTTGCGGGCGGCTTTGCTTATCTAGGCCGGGAAGCAGAAGGGGTGACAGGCGGTGGACGAGACGCGCGGGCGCATCACCAAGGACGGAATCCGGGTCCATGAGGATGCGGATTTCGCGGGCATGGCCAGGGCGGGCCGCGTGGCGGCGGAGATCCTTGATGCCATCGGGCCGCTGGTGGTGCCGGGGGCCACGACGGGCGAGATCGACGCCTTCATCACCGCCGAGGTGGAGCGGAGGGGGGTGACCTCGGCCACGATCGGTTACAAGGGCTATCGCCATGCGTCCTGCATCAGCGTGAACCATGTGGTCTGCCACGGGATCCCGGGGGCGAAGATCCCGGGGCGCAGCAGCGATGTGCTGCAGGCGCAGGACATCCTGAACGTGGATGTGACGGTGATCGTGGACGGTTGGTATGGCGATACGAGCCGGATGTATGTCGCGGGCACGGCCAAGCCCTTTGCGCAGCGCCTGATCAATGTGACGCATGAGGCGCTGATGCGGGGGATCGCGGCGGTGAAGCCGGGAAATACCTTTGGCGATATCGGTCATGCGATCCAGTCTTACGTGGAAAGCCAGCGGATGAGCGTGGTGCGCGATTTCTGCGGCCATGGGCTGGGACGGGTGTTCCATTCGCCGCCCAATGTGCTGCATTACGGGCGGCCCGGCAGCGGGCCGGTGCTGGAGGAAGGCATGTTCTTCACCATCGAGCCGATGGTGAATCTGGGGCGGCCGGAGACCAAGGTTCTGGCCGATGACTGGACAGCGATCACGCGGGACAAGTCGCTGTCGGCGCAGTTCGAGCATTCGGTTGGGGTGACGGCGACGGGCTGCGAGATATTCACCCTGTCGCCCGCCGGGAAATTCCATCCCACGCAGTGACGTTTCGGGCGCGGGCCGGGGGGGCATGCGCCCCCCCGGACCCCCCCCGTTCCCACCCCCCGATGTGGCGCCCTGTTGTCAGGTCGGATCGGGTATTTGGGCCAGGACGAAGGGGCGGTGGCTTGCATCCCTGTGCGGGGCATGGAAGCTTGCGCCAAAAGAGACGAGGTGAGGCATGAAGACCCTTTCGGAGAACCGGGCATTTGGCGGCGTGCAGGGGGTTTATTCCCACCCCTCGGCGGCCTGCGAATGCGACATGACCTTCGGGTTGTTCCTGCCCGAACAGGCCGAGGATGGGCCGGTGCCGGTGCTGTGGTATCTGTCGGGGCTGACCTGCACGCATGAGAATGCCATGGTGAAGGCCGGCGCGCAGCGCTGGGCGGCCGAGGCGGGGATTGCGCTGGTCTTTCCCGATACCAGCCCGCGCGGGCCGGGCGTGGCGAATGACGAGGCCTATGATCTGGGACAGGGGGCGGGGTTCTATGTGAATGCCAGCCAGGAGCCCTGGGCGCCGCATTTCCAGATGTGGGACTACATCACGGACGAATTGCCGACCGTGCTGTTTTCGGCCTTTCCCCTAGCCGAGGCCGCGCAGGCGATTACGGGCCATTCGATGGGGGGGCATGGTGCGCTGACCATTGCGATGAGCTTTCCGGGACGGTTCCGGTCGGTTTCGGCCTTTGCGCCGATCTGCAATCCGACCGCGAGTGACTGGGGGCGGAAGCAATTCACGGCCTATCTGGGCGCGGATGAGGCGGCCTGGGCGGGGTATGACGCGACGCTGCTGATGCGGCGCTATGGGTTTGACGGGCCGATGCTGATTGATACGGGGACGGCGGACCAGTTTCTTGATCTGCTGAAGCCCGAAGCGCTGGCCGAGGCGATGGCGGCGCGGCGGCAGGGGGGCGCGTTCCGGATGCAGAAGGGCTATGATCACAGCTATTTCTTCGTCTCGACCTTCATGGAAGAGCATGTCGCCTTCCACGCGGCGGCGCTGCTGGGATAGGCGATGGCGCGGCTGTTCGTGGATGCCGATGCCTGCCCCGTGAAGGAGGAATGCGAGCGCGTTGCCACGCGGCATGGGGTGCGGATGCTGGTGGTTTCCAATGGAGGCATCCGACCGAGTGCCAACCCCTTGGTGGAGAGCGTGTTCGTGGCAGCAGGGCCAGATGAGGCGGACAAGTGGATCGCGGATCAGGCGGGGCCGGGGGATGTGGTGGTGACGGGGGATATCCCCTTGGCCGCGCGTGTCATTGCGGGCGGCGCGGTGGTGGTGAAGCATAATGGCGAGGTGCTGACGGACCGCAATATCGGCAATGTGCTGGCGACGCGCGACCTGATGGCGGATCTGCGCAGCGCCGATCCGTTCCGGCAGGGGGGCGGACGGCCCTTTTCCAAGGCGGACCGGTCGCGGTTCCTTGAGGCGCTGGAACGGGTGATGCGGGGCGCGCTGGCGGGCGGGTGATCTGCGGCATGCCCGTGTCGCGGGGGGGACAGATTTCGCGCGGCGGCAGGGGTTTGCTGCTCCCATCATGACCGAGATTTCCAGCCGGGCCACATTGACCGGCATCCTTCTGGCGATTGGCGGCAGCGCGATGCTGTCGGTCAATGACGTGGCGATCAAGTTCCTGTCGGGGGATTATGCGCTGCATCAGGTGATCCTGATCCGGGCGGGAGTGGGGATGATCTTCCTGCTGGGCCTGATGCATTTTTCCGGCACCGGATTCCGGCAGATCCTGACGCGACGCGGGCGGGATCATCTGATCCGGGTCGGATTCGTGATGGTGTCGAATGTCTGCTATTTCCTTGGGCTGGCGGCGCTGCCCCTGGCGGATGCGGTAGCGATTGCCTTCGTGTCGCCCTTGCTGGTGACGCTGCTTTCGGTGGTGGTTCTGGGCGAGGCGGTGGGGCCGAGGCGCTGGGCGGCGGTGGCGGTGGGGATGCTGGGCGTGGTGGTGATGCTGCGGCCGGGGACGGGGGTGATCCAGCCTGCGGCGATCCTCGTGCTGATTTCGGCCTTCTGCTATGCGTCGAGCCATATGATGACGCGGCGGATGAAGGATACGGAAAGCGCGATGACGCTGTCCTTCTATGTGCAATGCGGGTTCATTCTGGTGTCCACCTCCATGGGGCTGGTGGTGGGGGATGGGCATCTGGCGGGGTCGTCCGATGCCTCGCTGGCCTTTCTGTTCCGGACATGGGTCTGGCCGCCGATGGCGGATTGGCCCTGGTTCCTGGCGACCGGGCTTTCGGTGGCGATCGGGGGGCTGATGGTGAGCCAGGCCTATCGGACGCTGGAGGCGGCGCTGGTGGCACCGTTCGAATATGCGGCGATGCCGCTGGCGATCTTCTGGGGGGTGTTGATCTTTGGCACCTGGCCCGATCTGATGGCGGCGCTGGGGATTGCCCTGATCTGCGGGGCGGGCCTTTACACGCTGTGGCGCGAGACGGTGCGCCGGAAGAAGGATGTGACGGGTGATCCCAGAGGCGGTGGTCTTTGACATCGGCAATGTGCTGCTGGAATGGCAGCCGGAGCGGTTCTATGACCGCGAGATCGGCGAGGCGCGGCGGCGGCGGCTGTTTGCCGAGGTCGATCTGGCAGGGATGAATGACGGGGTCGATCTGGGCGCGCCCTTTGCCGCATCGGTGGAGACGCTGGCCGAGACGCATCCGGACTGGGCGCCGGAGATCCGGATGTGGCGGGATCGGTGGTTCGAGATCGCGCATCCGCCCATCGACGGGTCGATCCGGTTGCTGCGGGCGCTGAAGGCGCGGGGGGTGCCGGTGTTGGCGCTGACGAATTTCGGGCGCGAGACATTCGATGCGGCGGTGGAGCGGTTGCCGTTTCTGGCAGAGTTCGACAGGGCATGGGTCAGTGGCCGGATGGGGGTGATGAAGCCCGATCCGGCGATCTTTGCCGCGCTGGAGGCGGAAAGCGGGATTGCGCCGGAGCGGTTGATCTTTACCGATGACCGGGCGGACAATATCGCCGCCGCGGCGGCGCGGGGCTGGCAGACGCATCTGTTCGAGGGATGGCAGGGCTGGGCGGCGCGGCTGGTGGCGGCGGGTATGCTGGACAGGACGGAGGCAGGGTTGTGAGCGTGGATTTCGTGCCCTTCGAGGCAGAGCGGCTGTTGACCTGGGCGGGGCTGCTGGCGGCCTTCGAGGTGGGGCATCGGCTGCCCAAGCCCGATATCAAGGATCTGTTCGTCTATCGCGGGGCGGACACGATCCTGGACCGGGCGACATGGATCGACGGGCTGGGCGCGCTGGTGAAGGTGGCCACGGTGGTGCCGGGGAATGTGGCGCGGGGCAAGCCCACGATCCATGGGGCGGTGACGCTGTATGACGATGTGACCGGGGAACTGACGGGGCTGGTCGATTTCCATCTGGTGACGAAGTGGAAGACGGCGGGGGACAGCCTGTTCGCGGCCAGCCGCCTTGCGCGCAGGGATGCGCGGCGGTTCCTGCTGGTGGGGGCGGGGAATGTGGCGCGGTCGATGGTGGATGCCTACCGGTCGATCTTTCCAGAGGCGGAATTCACGGTCTGGAGCCGGTCGCGCGAGAGTGCGGCGGCGATGGGCCTGCCGGTGGCCGATGATCTGGAAACTGCGGTGAAGGCGGCGGATGTGATCTGCACCGCCACGATGGCGACAGAGCCGCTGATCAGGGGAGAGTGGTTGCAGCCGGGCCAGCATCTGGATCTGATCGGGGCCTACAAGCCCGGCATGCGCGAGGTGGACGATACCGCGATGCAGCGGGCGCGGGTGTTCGTCGATGCGCGGGCGACGACGCTGCATCACATTGGCGAGTTGATCGAGCCGCTGAAATCGGGCGCGATCACGGAAGGCGATATCGTGGCCGATTACTATGATGATCCGGCGACGTTCTCCCGCCGGTCGGCGGAGGAGATCACCCTCGCCAAGAATGGCGGCGGGGCGCATCTTGATCTGATGACGGCGCTGTACATCCAGAGGGCCTGGCGCGCGCGCTGAGGCGCGAAAGGCGGCGGGGCGGGAAGGGATCGGGATGGACATACGCTGGTTGCAGGATTTTCTGGCGCTGGCCGAGTTGCGCAACTTCACCCGCGCGGCCGAGTTCCGCAATCTTTCGCAGGCGGCGTTTTCGCGGCGGATCCAGTCGCTGGAACATTGGGTGGGCACGGCGCTGGTGGTGAAGGGATCGCAGCCCGTGCGGCTGACCGAGGCAGGCGAGCAGTTCCGCGAAGGGGCGGGCGCGTCGGTGGAGCGGCTGCTGGAGACGCGGGCCGCGATCCGGGGCAGCCAGTTCGAAGTGATGAGCCAGATCCGGCTGGCCATGCCCAATGTGCTGGCGCGCAGCGATTTCCGGCGGATTCTGGCGGTGATCGGGCCGAAGGTGCGCAGTTCCTTTTCGGTGATCGTGGGCACGACGGCCGAGGTGACGGCGCGCTATCTGGCGGGGGATGCGGATATCCTTCTGGCGCATGATTGCCCGGCGCTGCCCAGCCATGAGACATTGGCCACGCAGGAAAGGGCGGTGCTGCGGGCGGACCGGTTCCTGCCCTATGCGGCGCGGGGGCAGGATTTCGGCTTTCCCGGCACGCCGAAGGCGCCCTTTCCCCTGATCGCCTATGCGCAGCGGGCCTATTTCGCGCGGCTTTTCGAACATGTGATCGAACGGGGCGGGGGGGTGCTGTCCTATCGGCTGGCGGTGCAGTGCGACATGTCGGATGTGCTGAAAGAGGTCATCGCGGCGGGGCATGGCGTGGGCTGGCTGCCCGAAAGTGCGGTGGAGCCGGGGGCGGGTCTTGTGGCGCTGGGCGGGGCGGAATGGGAATTGCCGCTGGAGATCTGCGCCTTTCGCCCGCGCCGGGCGGCGGGGCCGAAGCTGGATGCGCTTTGGGGGGCCTTGCAGGGCTAGGTGGTTCAACGTCTTTGGGGCCTGCATGGGCCATGCAGGATTTGCATTGGACCGATGGGCGGGTGCCGGTGCAGGTCTGCGCCAATGCGATTGGCCAGAGGATGCGCCCCATGATGATGCATGATATCCGCCGCGAGGAAGACAGCCTTGGTCCGATGGACCTGCCGCGAACCTGCCTCTGGGGGATCCATACCCAGCGTGCGATCGAGAATTTCCCGATCTCGGGCCTGCCGCTTTCGACTTTCCCGGAATTCATCCGTGCGCTGGCCTGGGTGAAGAAGGCGGCGGCGCGGGCCAATCTGGCGCTTGGGGTGCTGTCGGCGGAAAAGGCGCGGGTGATCGAGGAGGTCTGCGACGAGATCGCCGCCGGGCGCTGGCATGAGGCGTTCCGCGTGGACATGATCCAGGGCGGGGCCGGCACATCGACCAACATGAATGCCAATGAGGTGATCGCGAATCTTGGCCTGCTGAAGATGGGCCATCGCGCGGGGGATTACGCGCATCTGCACCCGAATGACGATGTGAACCGGTCGCAATCCACCAATGACGTCTATCCCACGGCGATGCGGCTGGCGATCGTCAGCCAGTGCGAGGCGTTCCGCGCGGCGCAGTCGCGGCTGGCGGATGCCTTTGGCGAAAGGGCGGTGGCCTTTGCGCAGGTGCGCAAGATCGGGCGGACGCAGTTGCAGGATGCGGTGCCCATGACGCTGGGCCAGGAATTCGCGGGCTTTGCCGTGACGATCCGCGAGGATGTGGAGATCATCGGGCGGCTGTCGAACCTGCTTCTGGAGGTGAACCTGGGCGGCACGGCCATCGGGACGCGGGTGAACACGCCCGACGGCTATGCCGAGGCGGCGGTGGCGGAACTGGCGCTGGTGACGGGGCTGCCGGTGAAGCTGGCGGGCGACCTGATCGAGGCGAGCAGCGATTGCGGGGCCTATGTCACCTTTTCCGGCGTGCTGAAGCGGATCGCGGTGAAGCTGTCGAAGATCTGCAACGATCTGCGGTTGCTGTCATCCGGGCCAAGGTCGGGCTTCAACGAGATCCGCCTGCCTGCGGTGCAGGCGGGATCGTCGATCATGCCGGGCAAGATCAACCCGGTGATCCCGGAAGTGGTCAACCAGGTGGCGTTTCAGGTGATCGGCAATGATCTGACGGTGACGATGGCGGCCGAGGCGGGGCAGTTGCAACTGAACGCGTTTGAGCCGGTGATCGTGCTGAACGTGCTGCAATCCATGCGGATCCTGATGCAGGCGATGGATACGCTGGCCACGCGCTGCGTGGCGGGGATCGAGGCGAATGTCGCGCAATGCGAGGGGGCGCTGGAGAACAGCCTGGTGCTGGCGACGATGCTGGTGCCCCATATCGGCTATGCCAAGGCCGCCAGCGTGGCCAAGCTCGCGCTGGCCGAGGGGGCATCGGTCGCGGCGACGGTGGTGAAGCTGGGCTATGCCGATGAGGCGGGGGCGGCGGCGATGCTGGCCGATCTGCCGGCAGGGTGATCCGCGCGGATCAGGCGGGGGTCAGGAAGGCGCGGATTTCGTCGGCGCGGGACAGCGTATCGGCATGGCCAAGGTCGATCAGCGCGCCGACATAGCCCGGTTCGAACATCAGGTAGCTTTCGATCCGGGCATCGCCCCCGGAATAGCCGATGCTGCGCAGCAGAAGGCGCAGGGAGCGGGGCATTTCCCCGGCATGGGCCTTGGCCAGATCGCGGATGTCGCGCGAGGGGGCGATGGACATCGCGTCGATCACGCGCAGGCGGGTCTTGGCGCGGGCCTCGTCCGAGAGCAGGGAAATGGTGTGGTTGATGCGTTCCAGCCGTTCGACATCGGCCTCGAGATTGTCGTTGAAAAGGATGTCGAGCGCGTGGCCCGCGATTTCGCCGAGGCTTGGCTGGGTGGAGCGGCGGGGGCCTACGGCATGGTCGCGCGTGCCGACGACAAGGATGCGGTCCGCGCCGGTATGGATGGCGGGCGAGAGGGGCGAGGTTGTCCTGAGCGCGCCATCGCCGAAATAGCGGTTGTCCAGATGCACGGGCGCAAAGGCGAAGGGCAGCGCCGCCGAGGCGAGGATGTGATCGGCCCGCAGCACCGCGCTTTCGCCAAGGCGGCGGGCGCGGGACCAGGGGCGGAGGCTGTCATCGCCCTGAAAGAAGGTGGTCGAGGTGCCGTCGGAATAGCTGGAGGTGGTGATGCAGAGCGCGTGCAGCGCACCCGAGCGGATCGCGCGGCGCAGGTGTTTCTGGCTGAATTCACGTTCGAGAAGGGCGCGGAGCGGGCTGTAATCGAGCAGGCCCCCCGTCACCCGCAGGCCAAGCTGGCCGAGGACCAGCGTCATGGCCCAGCGGGAACTGCGGGCCAGCATGGGCAGGGCGCGCGAATCGTAGATGGATTGGCAGTGCAAGGATCGCCAGAGGGATTCGAGCCGTTCGGCCCCCAGCCGGAAATCGACCGATGTCATGGCGATGGAAGCGGCGTTGATCGCCCCCACCGAGGAACCGCAGACGATCTGGAAGGGCGAGCGCTGGCCATCGGTGATTTCGGCAATCGCGCGCAGGACGCCCACATGATAGGCCCCCCGCGCCCCGCCCCCTTGCAGGACCAGCGCAATCTTCGGGGGCTGATCGGCCCTTGCCGACATCTGCCATCTCCTTCGTGACCGGATGCCACCGGAAGGAGCGTAACGCAGCCGGGGCAGATTGCTAAGAACGACCCGGCTGCAATTTTGTTCAGTTTTGCGTGGTTTCGCGGGTGGCCCCGGGGGCCACCTGCAACAGGATCAATCCACCTTGCCGATGGTCCAGAACAGGGTTTCGCCCGAACTGTCATCCACGCCGTCATTGTCGGTCACGACCCAGCCCTGGCCTTCGGCGTCGATGGCGAAGCCTTCGACCTTGTCGGGAACGAAACCGTTCAGAATGGCAAGATCGGGCAGAAGGTCGCGCACCATCTCTTTGGTGACGACGGGCAGGGGGCCGCCGAGTTCGGCCGGTTGCAGCGCCGAGGCGGGGATGCGGTAGAGCCGCTTCACCTGTGCGCGGTCGGCGATCTGGTTGTCGCGTTCAAGGACATAGACCCAATCGCCATGGGCGGTGATTTCGGACAGGCCCATCCATGCGCCTTCGGCCGGGGTTTCCAGCGGGTAGTGGACGGCCCCCCAGGTTTCATCGCCGATGTCATAGGAAACCAGCTTGACCATGCCCGCCGGATCATCCTGCCATTCGCGCTGCATCGCCAGCCAGAGCCTGTCGCCCATCACGGTGATGCCTTCCATGCCGAAGCGGATCTCGTTGTCGAGCAGGGCTTCGGGCAGGGCGATGGATTGGGTGATGGCACCCTCTGCATCGACATGATGGATCGCATGCGGGATCAGGCGGTCGCTGCGGCCCTCGCTGGCCAGCCAGAAGCCGCCTTCGCCATCGGGGGCGATGCCTTCGAGATCGAGGAGCTGGGCCGGTTGGCCGCCGCGGGTGATGTCGATCGCGGCTGTGATGCGGGCGGGGGTGGTGGTGGTGTCGATGCGATAGATGCGTGGCATGCTGCCATAGACGCTGTCCGACACGGCGAAAAGCTCGCCCGGGCCAGCCCCGGCGGCGAGGCCCGACAGGGCCCCCCAGCCGATCAGGGGATCGCTGCCTTCGCTGGTCAGCATCGGATAGGCGGGGCTGCCTTCGGCGTGTTCGAAAAGCATCACATGCGCGGGGGCAAGCCCGTCGGCGCGCAGGTCCACCTCGTTTGCCGTGGCAAGGAGGTTGCGGGCAGGGATGGCTGCCAGCCCTTCGGGGCTGATCCCGGAGGGCAGGAGTTGGCGCAGCGCGGGCGCGGCCGGATCGGTGACATCGTAGACGGCGATCATCGAGCCGCGTTCGGAGGCCACGAAGAGATGCGGCACGCCGTCGAACGTAGCGAAGGCTAGTCCTTCGGGTTCCACCCCCTTTGAGCCGGAGCGATGTTCGGGATAGTGGCCGATGGCGGCGATGGCGCGTTCGAGGCTGGCCCCGGCTTCGAAGACGGGGGTGCCATCCTTGCGCCAGATGGTGAAGCCGCGCGCACCGCCGTTGTAATCGCCTTCATTGGCGGTGGCGAAGTGATCGGCGTCGATCCATTTCACGGCATCGGGTTCGCGGAGGACGGATGTCAGGCTGCCGGTGAAATCGAGACGGCCGTCGCGGCGCGTGTCGATCCCGGCCAGATCAACCGATCCGGCGCTGAAATGGGTGGCAACCGCACCATCCGCGCCGATGACGACGATTTCGTTGTTTTCCTGCAGCGTCACGACGATCTCGCCCGCCGCGTTCACATCGAGGAATTCGGGTTCCGGATCTTCGGGGGCGATGGCGGCAAGGCCCGTCAGGCCGATGCGCTGCTGCGCGGCGCAATCCATCGCGCCGTCCAGGACCGGGATCTTGACGACATAACCGGCGGGCATCTGCGGCAGGGCGCCGTCATTCAGATCTTCGTCGCGTTCGTTTTCCACCGCGATGGCGATGAAGCCGCCATCCGCGGCCCGGGCCACGGCATCCGGCTGGCCGCCGATATCGCATTCCGCGGCGATGCTGCGCGAGGCGAGGTCGACCATCACGACCTTGCCCGAGGGATTGGTGAAGCTTTCGGATGTGTTGACCCCGGCAAAGGCGCGGTTGCCGATGACGACCGTGGTCGTCGGTTCGCCGCCCATGGCGATGTTGCCCAGCGGTTTCGGTGCGCGGGGATCGGTGATGTCAACGAGGCCAAGAACGCCGAGCGGGCTGTCGGAATAGATCAGCGTCATGCCGTCTTCGGTGGCGGTGATGATCTCGGCGCTGCTTTCGCGCGCGGTGTCCTCGCCTTCGGCCATGTTCGCGGGGGTGGCGAAGGTGGCGATCCGGTTGAAGACAGGATCCGCCGCAACCGGAAGCGCCGAGGCAAGGGCAAGCGCGGATGACAGGCAGGCAAGGCGGCGTGACATGGCACACTCCGTTCTGTTTCGATGCCCGTCCAGTGACAGTGGCCTGTATCGGGCGTTCGACAGGGAGGTGAAAGCTTTGTGACAGACAGGCCGCGGCACAGAAAGCGGGGCCGGGTCCGTGGTGGCATGCGAGGCGGTTTCCGCCTGAGCCTGGGTAAGGTTTTTCGGGATTCTTTATTTGGTCGGAGCGAGAGGATTCGAACCTCCGACCCCCTGCTCCCGAAGCAGGTGCGCTACCAGGCTGCGCTACGCTCCGACCGTGGGGGTGGGTTACAGCCCCGCCGGAGCATTTGCAAGGGGGCTTGGGCGGGGTTGTGTCAATCCTGACGTTCGGGAATCCCCATCCGTTGCATCATCACGCTGACACGCGGCATCCCGCCGTTTTCAGGGCGGCCCTTGGTGGAGAGGACGGGGCGGTTGCCCGAGACGGAGGGCGTCCCCTCGCGCAGGACGATGTAGATGCCCGAGGCGATGATGATCGCGCTGCCGATGGCGGTGAAGCGGTCGATCGTTTCATCGAAAAGGAGCGTGCCGTAGAGGGCGGCCCAGAGGATCTGCGAATACTGCATGGGGGCCACGATGATTGCAGGGGCCGTGCGATAGGCCTTGATCACCAGAAGACCGGCGAGGAAGGAAAACAGCGCGATGATGCCCATCAGGCCAAGGTCGGTGATCTGCATGGGCTGATAGACGAAGGGCAGCGCTGCCCCCATGGCCAGCACGTTGCCCAGCATGGGGTAGAGCATGAGGACGGCCGAGCGTTCGTCCTTGCCGATCTTGCGCACGATGACAGAGCCGAGGGCCGCCGTGACGGCGGCGGCCAGCGCCGCGAGATGGCCGAGTTCCAGATCGGCCTGGCCGGGGCGCAGCACGACGAGGACACCCAGCAGCCCGACGATCACGGCGACGCCGCGGCGCAGGCCCACCTTTTCGCCCAGCATGGGAATGGCCATCAGGGTGATGAGCAGCGGCATGGAGAAGAAGATTGCATAGCATTGTGCCAGCGGCAGTTTGGAAAAGGCGTAGAAACCGAGGACGCCACTGATGACGGCAGAACCTGCGCGCAGCAGGCTCCACCATGGGTGGCGGGGGACGAGGTTCTCGTCCCGCCTGTCGCCCAACAGCATGACCGACAGGATCGGAAAGGACAGCAGTCCGGAAAAGAAGATGATCTGCACCGCCGAGAAGGAACCGCCGAGGTATTTCACCACGACGTCATGGGTGGCGTAGATGCCGAAGGCGGCAAGCGAAAGCGCCGCGCCCTTGAGGTTGGAATGCGATGTGGTCATGGAGAGCGGCCTTCGGTCCGGGCGCGGGCTGATAGCGGTAACCTAATGGACCGGGACGCGCCTTTGCGCAAGGTGGGGTTGTGCCAGCCAGCGAAAAGGGGGCACCGCTGGTGCCCCCTTCCTGATGATCATCCCGGCCCGCCGGGTGCGCGTGGCGTCAGATCGAGGCGTCGAGCGCGGCGACCACCGCATCGCCCATCTGCGAGGTGGAGACGGGCGTGCCGCCATCCGGGCCCATCAGATCGGCGGTGCGCAGGCCGTTGGCAAGGACGGTTTCGACCGCAGCCTCGACGCGCGCGGCCTCATCCCCCAGATCGAAGCTGTAGCGCAGCGCCATGGCGAAGGAGAGGATGCAGGCGATGGGGTTGGCCTTGCCCTGACCGGCGATGTCGGGGGCAGAGCCGTGGACGGGTTCGTAAAGCGCCTTGGGTCGGCCATTGGCCATCGGCGCGCCGAGGGAGGCCGAGGGCAGCATGCCCAGCGAGCCGGTCAGCATGGCGGCGGCATCCGACAGCAGGTCGCCGAAGAGGTTGTCGGTCACGATCACGTCGAACTGTTTCGGCCAGCGGCAGAGCTGCATGGCGCCCGCATCGGCATACATGTGGGAAAGCTGGACGTCGGGATATTCCTTGTCGTGGATTTCCTGCACGACCTGACGCCACAGGATGCCCGATTCCATGACATTGGCCTTCTCCATCGAGCAGACCTTGTTGTTGCGGCGGCGGGCGAGTTCGAAGGCCGAGCGGGCGACGCGGGCGATTTCGCTTTCGGTATAGCGCTGGGTGTTGATGCCCACGCGTTCATTGCCCTCGGTGAAGATGCCGCGCGGTTCGCCGAAATAGACGCCCGAGGTGAGTTCGCGGACGATGACGATATCCAGACCGGCAACGACTTCCTTCTTCAGCGAGGAGAAGTCGGCCAGCGCGTCGAAGCACTGGGCGGGGCGGAGGTTGGAATAGAGGTCCATCTCCTTGCGCAGGCGCAGCAGGCCGCGTTCGGGTTTCACCGAGAAATCGAGATTGTCGTATTGCGGGCCGCCCACGGCGCCCAGAAGGACGGCGTCGACTTCCTGCGCCTTGGCCATCGTGTCGTCATGCAGGGGGGTGCCGTGCTTGTCATAGGCGCAGCCGCCGACGAGGTCTTCGGTCACGTCGAAGGTGATGCCGCGCCGGGTGCCGAACCAGCCGATGATCTTTTTCACCTCGGCCATGACTTCGGGGCCGATGCCGTCGCCGGCGAGGATGAGGATGGAGGGATTTGCCAAGGCGGGCTCCTGCGCTGATCGGAAGGGTCGCGGGGTGGCCTAGCGGGTCGGCCCTTCCCGGTCAAGGTCGGGCGAGGCGGTGGGGGCGGTGTCGGGGGCAAGAGCTGGCCAAAAGTATAGTCGCGCGGATCGAAAAGGCCGTGCGCTTGCCGCAGGCGCGGAGTGGCCCTAACATTTCTTTCTGTATGTTCGATTGGTGGCTTATGGTTACACTTGCAGATTTCGTTTCCCGGATGACCGCCCGAGATGATCAGGAAGAGACGTCTGCCCTGACGGCGGACAGGGGCATCGTGCTGGCGCAGTTGGGGGCGGCCGTCCATTTTTCCGATACCGCAGAGGTGATGGCAGCCTTCCGGCACCGCTATCTTCTGGCGCATTACTTTGCCTTTTCGGTAAAGGTGCTTGTCCTGAGCTATCTGCTTTCGCTGTCGGATTCCGTGGTCGGCGTCCTTTACCCGGCGATCTTGATCGGCTTTGCGGCGGCCTTCTGGACGGTGGCGGCCTATCTTTGGGTCGCGTTCCGGCTGCGGCGCCCCGCAGAGGCAAGGGAACCTGTGCGGATGCGCCTTGAGCCCGGCATTGTGCTGGGCGGGTTGGCCATGGGTCTTGCCATGGCCTTTGTGGTGTCGCGGATCGGTGCAGGCCATAGCGGGCGGATGGAGCCCGACCTGTCGGGGATCCTGCTGCCTGTTCTCTATCTGCTTCTGGCTGTTGCCTATCTTTTGCGTCGGCCAATTCCCCGGGCGCTGAACCGCCTGCGTGGTGATCATGCAAGCGCGCCGGTGGCTGAGGCGCGGCCGGTGGCCGGATTGCCAATTGCAGAGGCCGGGGAGGACGCCCCGCCGGAAGGCGATCCTGCGGGGGATGATGCCCGATCGGATGATGGTCCCGCGGGGGATGCGGCAGAGCAGGCCGTGGAGATAGGGGATGATCTGAAGGGATCGGTGGAACAGGCTGCCTTGGCCGCCGTCCTGCGGCTGGAGGCGGATGGAAATTATGTGACCGTCGTGACCGAGCGGGGCCGGATGTCGGTGCCGGGCCCCTTTGCCGCTGTCGTGGCGCGGATGCCCGTCGGGGCCGGGCGGCAGGTGCATCGGTCTCATTGGGTGGCGCGGCGCGCCGTCACGGGTGACCGGCGGGTGGGCCGCGATGTGCGGTTGCAGACGGTGGACGGCGAAAGCGTGCCCGTTTCCGCAGCACAGGTGGCCGCCGTCCGGGCGTGGCTGTCGCAGGGCGGCGAGGGGCGCGGCCATGGCAAATCGCGGGAGGCGAGGACCTGGTGAAGGCCCCTGCGCGCCCCGCATTCCGAGATCGATGGCTTGAGATCCAGATGTTCTCGGGCGACGTTATCGCATTCCGCGGCACGGAATTCCTGCGCGTTGTCGTGCATCGCTATCTTCTGGCCCATTACGTGCTGATCGCCCTTGGGATTGCCCTGCTGGAGGTCCGCAGCGGCAATTATGACATGACCGGGGTGGAGATGATGCAGGTTGTCGTCATCTCGATCTCGGTGGCGGTGGTCATCCTTGTCGCCTTGCCTGCCTTGGCGATGGTGCTGGTGCCGATGCCGTCGGGCGTGTTGCGATTGCGATCTTCGGTGCTGCAGGTTTCGGCCACCGTTCTCGCTGTTGGGGCAGGTCAGGTCGCGCTTGTCACCATTTCGGGGAATTGGCCGGCCGGCTTTGTGCCGGTGATTGTGATGACCGTCTTCTATTACCTGCTTTGCGAGGCGATCTGTCATTACGTGATGCTGGTGGTGGTGCCGCGCGTCCTGCGCGACATGCGGGGCGATGTGCCGCAACGCCCGCGCCCGCAGCCAGAGGATGCCAGGGCAATCACGATCCGGGGGGAGCGTTTCCTGCCGGAAACGCTGTTCCATCTGCGGGCGGATGGGAACTACATGCATGTGCGGACCACAGAGCGACGTGCCTTTCTGCCGGGGCCGTTCGGACCAGTCGTCGAGGCCATTCCCGAGGAATTGGGCATGCGGGTTTCCAGATCCGATTGGGTGGCGCGGTCTGCCGCGAAGCGGACCATGCTCAGCGGGCGAGAGGTGACGCTGGAACTTGTCGATGGAACGCTTGTGCGCGTCGCCCAGTCCCGGGCAAAGGCGGTGCAGGAATGGGTCTTGGCCGCGCGTCAGGGAGGGGGAGGCGAGGCTGTTGTCGGCGGGGGTCCCGATGGCGGGACGGAGATGTCGATCCAGACCGGAAAGTGACGCGACGCCGTCGTCAGGGACGCGTGCAGGGGATCGGTCCGGTCCGGCCAGAACACGCCCGCCGCCCGCAGGTCGATGTCCCTCGATGGCAGGATGTATTCCAGCCGCAGCCCGCCCAATTGCGGATAAAGGACGGTGTCGAGCGCGGGATCGCCGCGGTGGCCCGGTTCGCTGCGGCCATGGCTGCCCCTGGGTGCGGGGTCCTGCAGGCCGGGATGGGCGAGCAGGGCCGAGATCGCCCCGGCCCGCCCGTCCCCGTCAAGCGGATCGAGATTGGCATCGCCCATCAGGATGAAGGGCGGAGTCGGGGCCGGGTAGGGAAGCCTGCCGTCGATCAGATGAAGCCAGAAGGCGGCCTCGTCCGCGTTGCGGCGGCCATTGCGATCCTCGGGCCCGTCGAAGACGGGTGGGGTTGCATGCCAGATCAGCAGCGTAAGCCTGCCGCCGCCGGGCAGTTGCACCGGCAGGGCTGCGTGGCTGCGTGAGGAGAGGGGCAGATCGGCCAGCGGGCTGGCCGCATCCCCCGGGGGAAGATTGGCGCCGGGCAGATCGCGCCAGGGGAAGGCAGAGTAATCCTGCGCCTCGTCGGCCAGCAGGGGCAGGCGTGACAGGATCGCAAGACCGCCCGCGCCGGGGAAGGGCCCCCAGCCAAGCGCATCCTCTGCCTCGTTCAGGCGGCCATCGCCATCGAGATCGCGGCCGCTGGGCTGGCCGCTGTTGGGGCGGGGGGCGTAGAGGTGGGGATAGGGCTGGCCTGCGGCTTGCAGCAGGGCTTCCAGCGCGGAGAGTGCCTGCAGGCCCGGATCGTGATCCACCCCGGCAAGGACGAGGATATCGGCATCGAGCCGGGCGATGACGGCAAGCGCTGCGGTGATCGCGGGATCATCGCCGCGGTCAAGATCGCGCAGAAGAAGGCCGGGGCCCTTGCGTTCCAGCCCGATATTCCACAGCGCAAGGCGCAGGGTTTCCGCCGCCGTTGCGGGGATGGCTGGCAGCAGCGGCAGGCAGGCCAGCAGGGCAAGGACGGCCCGCGCGCGCGGCATCAGGCGGCGAAGAGTGCCTCGGAATGCGAGCGGGTGCTTTCGCGGCGCTTGTCGCGCACCATCTGCGCCACACGATGCATCGCGATGCCGCGCATGAAGAGACTTGCCGGAAGGAAGGCCCATGCTGTCACCGTCCAGATCAGGCTGTGCGGCGAGTCGAGGCTGGCGGGGTCGATCCCGCCCATGACAAGTTGCACCAGCGCCGGGGCCAAGAATGGCAGCAGAAACCCTAATGCAATGTTAATGCGGGCATCCCTTTCCAGCCGGCCGACGATATCGGAGCCGCTGGTGGGGTCGAAGGTCGGCAGGTTGATCCAGACGTTGAACACCTGGCCGGAACGCGGCCAGTAGCCGCGCCGCATGTGGAAGGAGAAGAGGATCATCGTCAGCAGCGCTGTCAGATAGGCCATGCCTGCCGAAGCGCGCAGGAGGGCGATATCGGCATCTGTGGCACCTTCCGTCAGCGTCAGGGTGACAAGGCGCACCGGGCTGTAGGGGAAATCCATCGCCTGCCCGACCAGTGCCCCGATGGCATCGAGCAGCTGGCTGAGCGTCGAGGGATCGGTGCGGCCGCGTTCGATGAGCGAAAGCGTCAGCAGGGTGGTGGCAAGCAGAATGTAGCGGATGCGGTTGAACGGGGCGGCATCGCGGAATTCCACGAGACCGGGCGCCTCGGCCTTGTATTCCACGAAGGTGAGCAGGCCTGCGAAAAGGGCGACAAGGGCGACGGTCTGCTGGGCATCCGCTTCCATGCCGGGGACCAGCATGGAGGGCGCGACCACCACCGCCACTATCAACACCGCACGCATGAACGCGCCAGCCAGTCGTGAGACCACTGCCCTGTTTCCTTCCCGCCAGTGATCGACCCGCGGTTTGCCCGTGGTGCCTTTCCCGGCGATTTTCCGCACATTGTGGCGGACTGCCTCAATCTTGCCCAATTTGTGCCTACTTTCGCGAACCGTTACAACACCTATGCGGATGGAAGCAGAGCAATACGGCCATTTCGCGAACAAGGTGTCGCGCGATTGCATCAAGATTCTGGTAATAAATGGGCCGCCCCGAGGGACGGCCCAAGATATTGTGGTTAATGAAAAATAAACCGCAAGCGGGCGGCAGGGTCAGGCCCAGGGGCGCAGCGTGGCGTTCCTTGCCTCGAACGCGTCGATGGAGGCGGCCTTTTCCAGCGTGAGGCCGATGTCATCCAGCCCGTTCAGCAGGCAGTGCTTGCGGTGGGGGTCCACCTCGAAGCTGAAGGACTGGCCATCAGAGGTGGTGACGGTCTGGCTGGGCAGGTCGACGGTGACGCGGGCATTGGCGCCATTTTTCGCGTCGGCCATCAGGATATCGACCTGATCCTGCGGCAGGACGATGGGCAGGATGCCGTTCTTGAAGCAGTTGTTGAAGAAGATGTCGGCAAAGCTGGTGGAGATCACGCAGCGGATGCCGAAATCCAGAAGCGCCCAAGGCGCGTGTTCGCGCGAGGAGCCGCAGCCGAAATTGTCGCCCGCGACGATGATCTCGGCCTTGCGATAGGCGGGCTGGTTCAGGACGAAATCGGGGATTTCCTGCCCGTCCTGGGTATAGCGCATCTCGTCGAACAGGTTCTTGCCGAGACCCGAACGCTGGATCGTCTTCAGGAACTGCTTGGGGATGATCATGTCGGTGTCGATGTTGACCAGCGGCATGGGGGCCGCGATGCCGGTCAGGGTGGTGAATTTGTCCATTCGGGGTGCACCTTTGGTTAGCTGACTTGGCCCTTGTCGATGATGTCCAAAGCCTTTCGCTCAACCTTGTTCATCCAGCGGAGCGCAGACACTAGGTAGACCAGCGCCACAGCGTAGAGAACAAGATTAGCAGGATAGAAAAGGCCAAGGAGATCGCCGACATAGGCGATTATGACGGCAATGAAGAACAAGCGCAGAGCTCGTGCCTGCGCGATACCGAAAGCGAAAGGAGCGAAGTGGCTCGCGGAACTTAGTGCCGCTTCGAACTTCTCGTCTTTGCGTCGTTCTTGCTCGGATTTGGTTCTCCATGTCGCAACGGATGTTCGAAAAACGTAGAGAAAGGATCCGATAATCGCGGCTGCCAAGATGGACGAAGCGACCCCGATCCAAACCCCCTTCAGCTCCTCGGCACTCAGGTACTGTGCAAACATTTAGATTTACACCTGTTCCGACATCATCTCGCGCACGTCGGTCAGATGACCGGTGATCGCCGCCGCCGCCGCCATCGCGGGCGAGAGGAGGTGCGTGCGGCCGCCGCGGCCCTGACGGCCTTCGAAGTTGCGGTTCGACGTTGCCGCGCAGCGTTCGCCGGGGGCGAGCTGGTCAGGGTTCATCGCGAGGCACATGGAGCAGCCCGCAAGCCGCCATTCAAACCCTGCGTCGATGAAGATCTGGGCCAGACCTTCCTCTTCCGCCTGCGCGCGGACGAGGCCGGAGCCGGGCACGACCATGGCGCGTTTGACCTTGATCTTCTTGCCCTTCAGGATCGCCGCCGCGGCGCGGAGGTCTTCGATCCGGCCATTGGTGCAGGAGCCGATGAAGACCGTGTCGATGGCGATATCGGTCAGCTTCATGCCGGGGGTCAGGCCCATGTAATCGAGCGAGCGCTTGGCTGCGTCGACCTTGCCGCCGGTGAAGTCTTCGGGGGAGGGCACGGTGCCGGTGATGGGCAGCACGTCTTCGGGCGAGGTGCCCCAGGTCACGACGGGGGCGATGTCTTCGCCCTTGATCGTGATGACCTTGTCGAAATGCGCGCCTTCATCGGTGAAGAGGGTTTTCCAATAGGCGAGTGCGGCTTCCCACTTCGCGCCTTTCGGCGCGTGGGGGCGGCCCTGCACATACTGATAGGTCTTTTCATCGGGGGCGATGAGGCCCGCGCGGGCGCCGCCTTCGATGGCCATGTTGCAGACGGTCATGCGGCCTTCCATCGACAACTCGCGGATCGCCTGGCCGCAATATTCGATGACATAGCCCGTGCCGCCCGCCGTGCCGGTCGCGCCGATCACCGACAGGGTGATGTCCTTCGCCGTGACGCCGGGGCGGAGGGAGCCGGTGATTTCCACCTTCATGTTCTTCGATTTCTTCTGGATCAGCGTCTGGGTGGCCAGAACATGTTCCACTTCCGACGTGCCGATGCCGTGGGCCAGCGCGCCGAAGGCGCCGTGGGTGGCGGTGTGCGAGTCACCGCAGACCACGGTCATGCCCGGCAGCGTCCAGCCCTGTTCGGGGCCGACGATGTGGACGATGCCTTGGCGGATGTCGGAGACGGGGTAGTAGTTGATGCCGAAATCGCGGGCGTTCTTGTCCAGCGCCTCGACCTGGATGCGCGATTCCTCGTTGTCGATGTGGGTGTCGCGGCCGGCGGTCGTGGGGACGTTGTGATCCGGCACGGCGATGGTCTTTTCCGGCGCGCGGACCTTGCGGCCCGTCATGCGAAGCCCTTCGAAGGCCTGCGGCGAGGTCACCTCATGCACGAGGTGGCGGTCGATATACAGAAGGCAGGTGCCGTCTTCGGCCTGATGGACGACGTGATCGTCCCAGATCTTGTCATAGAGGGTGCGCGGAGCGGTCATGGCTCATCTCTTTCGGATATGGCTGTGAAGGAGGCGCTAATGCGCCGGACGCGGGGGAGGCTGCGTCAGATAAGTCGTGCGAGGACGGACCGGCTTTCGCGGGTGAAGCGCCAGGGAAGGCGGGCGTGATCGGCCATGTCGAAGAAGCGGGTCATGGGGGGCTAGATACGCGCGAATCCCCTGTGAGGCAAGATGCGCTTGGCGCGGGTCAGAGATCGCGCCAGCGCGGCAGGCCCGCGCGGGCGGCCTGGGCGCGGATGATGGCGGCGAAGCCTGCGCCGATGGCCAGCGAGAGGAAGGCGACGCCGGGCCAGCCCAGCGAGACGAGGCCGCGGATCGGGCCTGCCGGGGCGACGGGCATGGTGTCGGAGGCGAAGAGCCACAGGATGCCGCCGAAGACGCCGAGGCCGAGGCAGAGGCCGGAAAAAAAGAGCGAGATCAGCGACTTGAAGTGAAGCGGGCGGATGGGAAGGCCGAGGGCGGACAGGGCCTGCATGGCCGGGGGGAAGCAGTCCCTGCGGCTGATGCCTGCGGCGGCGGCGGCGGCAAGGGCGCGGTCGAGCCTTTCGCGATGGTTGTCGGCCGGACCGCCGGGCGGGGTGCCCGGGGCAATCTTGCGCTGCTGCTGCGCCTGATGCAGGCGGGCGAGACGATCCTGGAAATCGGAACTGGGCATGGCTGGTGTCCGGCAGGGAAGGGGTCGGGGTGCAGATTGGCGGGGATTTCCGGCGCGCTTGCGACGGGAATGGGGCGGGGAGGGGGCCGGTTGGGCCCTGTGCATCTGTGCGCTGGATGGGGGTTCCCTGAGGGAGGTTCATTCTGCAGCATTCATGGCTGGCCTCTGGCGATGGCAGTCTGGCCCGTTTCGGGTGAGCAACCTTTCGAGGACGCAGGAGCCAGGGCCAGGGATTCCTTGCGGAATTTCCCGGGGGCTGCCCTTTGGCGATGGATCGGGGCGCGTTTTCGCAGGAAAACGCGTGTTCCCCTTGTGTTTTCTGTGGCCAGCCTGTATCGCGCGCGCTTCGCGTGCCGTTGAGATACGGGGCGCGCGGTGATACCCTTGTCCTATCCCTGCGCCGGGGCCTTGCGGCGTGCAACTTCCGGAGGACGATGTCCTGTCTCATTCTGACCCAGCGACCGGGCTTCCGGTCGGGCCGAGGGCGCCGCGCATGAGCGATGCTGCCACGGCGAACGCGCCCACCTATACGTCCGAAGAGATTCTGGCCGCCGTCCTGAAATCCGTCGATGACGACAAGGCCGAGGATATCGTGCAGATTGATCTGCGCGGGCGGTCGGATGTGGCCGATTACATGGTCATCTGTTCGGGCCGGTCGTCGCGGCAGGTGGCGGCCATCTCGGAAAAGCTGGTGGATCGGCTGAAGCAGGAATTCCGCGTGTCGTCCAAGATGGAAGGCAAGGAAACCGGCGACTGGGTGCTGATCGATACGGGCGATGTGATCGTCCATGTCTTCCGGCCCGAGGTGCGCGAGTTCTATCAGCTTGAAAAGATGTGGCTTCCCGGAAGCGCCCATCGCGGGGCGTAAGGCCCGTGCGGGTGCATCTCTGCGCCGTCGGGCGGATGCGGGCGGGGCCGGAGCGTTACCTTGTCGATGATTATGTGACGCGGTTCGACCGGACGGGGCGGGCGCTTGGCCTTGGTCCCCTGAGCGAGCATGAGGTCGAGGATCGCAAGGGCGGCGGGATGGAGGCGGAGGCGGAACTGCTGTCGCGCGCCATTCCGGGCGGGGCCCTTGTGGTGACCATGGACGAGCGCGGCAAGTCCTTGTCTTCGCCGGAATTTTCGGCGGAACTGGCGCGCTGGCGGGATGCCGGGCGGCAGGATGTGGCCTTTGTCATCGGGGGGGCGGACGGGATTGCGCCGTCGCTTCGGTCGCGGGCGGATTTTTCCATCAGTTTCGGGCGGATGGTCTGGCCGCATATGCTGGTGCGGGTGATGCTGGCCGAGCAGTTGTATCGGGCGGCGACCATTCTGGCGGGCGGGCCGTATCACCGGGTTTGAGGGCGGCCAAGCCCTTGGGAACGCTGCATTTACCACCAGGTTTTCCGCCGGGTCCGCATGCAACGCCCGGTGCAGCGTGGCAGTGCAGCAGCCGGTGCAGACGGGCGGTGCCTCCACGAGCCGTTAAGGTTAACGAAACCTGACGATTCGCGAAAACTGCGGGCCAGCCCAAGCGGTGCGTTGCCCGCCGGGGCTGTGGGCGGTATGGAACGGGCAGGA
This sequence comes from Paragemmobacter kunshanensis, assembly GCF_011059185.1. Lineage (GTDB taxonomy): Bacteria > Pseudomonadota > Alphaproteobacteria > Rhodobacterales > Rhodobacteraceae > Paragemmobacter > Paragemmobacter kunshanensis. Next base: position 170,538 of record NZ_JAALFE010000003.1, read on the forward strand.
CGAAGAAGAGGTCATCTGCCATGAGCGTTCCGAAGCCTGTCGTGCTGTGCATCCTTGACGGCTGGGGGCTTTCCGAAATCCGCGAGGGCAATGCGCCTGCGCAGGCGGATGTGCCGAATTTCAACCGGCTTTGGGCGACCTGTCCGAAGGCCACACTGATCACCCATGGGCCGGATGTGGGCCTGCCCAGCGGGCAGATGGGCAATTCCGAGGTGGGGCATACCAACATCGGCGCGGGGCGCGTGGTGGCGATGGATCTGGGCGCCATTGATCTGGCGGTGGAGGACGGATCCTTCGCGACCAATCCGGCGCTGGTGGCCTTTGCGGCGAAGGTGAAGGCGGCGGGCGGGGCGGCGCATCTGATGGGCGTCGTGTCGGATGGCGGGGTGCATGGGCATGTCGTGCATGTGCTGGCGGCGGCCCGTGCGATCACCGCGCTGGGCGTGCCGGTCTGGCTGCATGCGATCACCGACGGGCGCGACGTGGCGCCTTCGTCGGCGGAAGGGTTTGTCGCGGCGCTGGAGGCGAAGCTGCCGGTGGGGGCGCGGATTGCCACGGTGATCGGGCGCTATTGGGCGATGGACCGCGACAACCGCTGGGAGCGGGTGGGCCGCGCCTATGCCGCGATGGTGCGGGGTGAGGGCGAGACCGCGCCGGATGCGGTGGCGGCGGTCGCGGCGTCCTATGCCAAGGGCGAGACGGATGAATTCCTCGCCCCCACGGTGATCGGCGGGTATCGGGGCGCGCGGGATGGCGACGGGCTCTTCTGCCTGAACTTCCGGGCGGACCGGGCGCGGGAGATCCTGGCGGCGATCGGGCAGCCGGGGTTTGATGCCTTTGACGTAGGGGCGCGGCCGGCATGGTCGGCCCTGCTGGGGATGGTGGAATATTCGGACGCGCATAACGGGTATATGGCGACGGCCTTTCCGAAGCGGTCGATCCCCAACACGCTGGGGGAATGGGTGGCAAGGCAGGGGCGGACGCAGTTCCGGCTGGCCGAGACGGAGAAATATCCGCATGTGACCTTTTTCCTGAATGGCGGGCGGGAGGAGCCTTTCGCGGGCGAGGATCGGTTCATGCCGAAATCGCCCAAGGTGGCGACCTATGACCTGCAACCCGAGATGAGCGCGCCGGAGGTTGGGGCCTCGCTCGTGGGGGCGATCCGCAAGGGCTATGACCTGATCGTGGTGAATTTCGCCAATCCCGACATGGTGGGCCATACCGGCGATCTGGCGGCGGCGATGAAGGCCTGCGAGGCGGTGGATGCCTGCCTTGGCGATGCGGTCGCGGCTTTGTCGGAATGCGGCGGCGCGATGATCGTGACGGCGGATCACGGGAATTGCGAGATGATGGTCGATCCGGTGACGGGCGGGCCGCATACGGCCCATACGACGAATCCGGTGCCGGTGATGCTGTTCGGCGGGCCTGAGGGGGCGCGGCTGCGCGATGGGCGGCTGGCCGATCTGGCGCCGACGGTGCTGCAGCTGATGGGGCTGGCGAAGCCTGCGGAAATGACGGGCGAGAGCCTGATCGCATGATGCGCCGCGCCGCCCTTTGCCTGCTGATCTGCCTGGCCGGGCGGGCCGGGGCCGAAGGCGTGGCGGAGCAGGCGGCCCAGGCGGCGGCGGATCTGCAGGCGGCGGTGCAGGCGCTGGAAGAGGCCGAGGGGGCGAAGGACCGGGTGGATGCGCTGACCCAGACGATCCGCGCCTATGAGGACGGGCTGTCCGCGCTGCGCGGATCGCTGCGGCAGGCATCGCTGCGCGAGACGGCGCTGACGCTGCGCTTCAATGCCGAGCGGGACCGGATCGCAAAGCTGGTGGGAATTCTGGGGCAGTTGGAGGCCGAGCCGGGGCCGCTGCTGCTGCTGCATCCGACGGGGCCTGTGGGGACGGTGCGTTCGGGGATGGTGCTGGCCGATGTGACGCCTGCCTTGCAGGCCGAGGCCGAAAGGCTGCGCGGGGAATTGCGGGAATTGCGCGACCTGCGGGCGCTGCAGCTTGCCGCCGGAGAGACGCTGCTGCGCGGGCTGGGCGCGGCGCAGGAGGCGCGGACGGCGCTGAGCCAGGCGATCAGCGACCGGACGGAACTGCCGCTGCGGTTCACCGAGACGCCCGAGGCGCTGCGCGACCTGCTGGAAAGCGCGGATACGCTGGAGGCCTTTGCCGCCGGGCTGGCCCCGGGCGGGGCGGATGGCGAGGATTTCGCCACGGCGCAGGGGCGGCTGGCGCTGCCGGTGCTGGGGCGTGTGCTGCGGCGCGCGAACGAGGCCGATGCCGCAGGCGTGCGGCGGCCCGGCCTTGCCATCGCGACGCGGGCGCGGGCGCTGGTGACAGCGCCCTGGCCTGCGACGATCCGCTACAGGGGGCCTTTGCTCGACTACGGAAATGTGATGATCCTCGAACCCGGGGGCGGCTATCTATTGATCCTGGCCGGGCTGGGAACCGTCTATGGCGAAGTGGGCGAGGTGGTGGCGCAGGGGGCGCCGCTGGGCCTGATGGGGGGCGCCGAACCGGAGCTTGCGGACATTCTTGCCGTGTCGGAAGAAGGTGGTGGCACGCGCGAGTCGGAAACGCTTTACTTGGAACTGCGGCAGGGTGCCGAACCGGTGGATCCGGGACCATGGTTCACCGAAGGAAGGGAATGAGAGCGAAATGAAGAAGTTCGTCATGGCCGCACTGGGCGGCACGGTGGCCGGGGTCCTGCTGACGACGCAGGTGGCCGGGCCGCTGATCGCGCAGGAAGCCGAGCGCAACGAGAATGTCTATCAGCAGCTTGACCTGTTCGGCGACATCTTCGAGCGGATCCGCGGCCAGTATGTGGAAGAGGTGGACAGCAAGAAGCTGATCGAAGCGGCGATCAACGGCATGCTGACGAGCCTTGACCCGCATTCGAGCTATCTCGCGCCGGAAGATTTCGACGATATGCAGGTGCAGACCCGGGGCGAGTTCGGGGGACTTGGCATCGAGGTCACGCAGGAAGAGGGTTTCGTGAAGGTCGTCTCGCCCATGGATGACACGCCGGCGGATGCGGCGGGGATCGAGGCGGGGGATTTCATCACCCATGTGAACGGCGAAAGCGTGCTGGGCCTGACGCTGGACCAGGCGGTGGAGATGATGCGCGGTCCGGTCGGATCGGAGATCATCATCACCGTGGTGCGCGAGGGTGTGGACGAGCCGTTCGACGTGTCGATCATCCGCGACACGATCAAGGTGACGGCGGTGCGCAGCCGCGTGGTGGGCAATACGGTGGTGCTGCGGATCACCACCTTCAACGACCAGACGACGCCGGGGCTTGAGACGCAGCTTGCCAAGTCGATCGAGGAACTGGGCGGGATGGAGAATGTCGATGGCTTCGTCATCGACCTGCGCAACAATCCGGGCGGCTTGCTGACCGAGGCGATCTCTGTGTCGGATGCCTTCCTCGAGAAGGGCGAGATCGTGTCGACGCGCGGGCGCGATCCGGCGGATGGCGAAAGGTTCAACGCGACGCCGGGCGATCTGGCGGCGGGCAAGCCCATCGTGGTGCTGATCAATGGCGGGTCGGCCTCGGCCTCGGAGATCGTGACGGGGGCCTTGCAGGACCATCGCCGGGCGATCGTGGTGGGGACCAAGAGTTTCGGCAAGGGATCGGTGCAGACCGTGGTGCCGCTGCGCGGCGATGGCGCGATGCGGCTGACGACGGCGCGGTATTACACGCCGTCGGGCCGGTCGATCCAGGCGCTGGGGGTGATGCCGGATATCGTGGTGAACCAACCGGTGCAGAACCCGGCGGCCGAGGGGGAAGAGGCGGATACGCCCGCCCGCGCGCCGTCTTCGGAGGCGGATCTGCGGGGCATCATCTCGAACGATTCGATGACCGAGGACGAGCGGAAGCTGCTGGAGGAAGAGCGGGCCCGCGTCGAGGAAGCGGCGAAGCTGCGCGACGAGGATTACCAGCTGGCCTATGCGGTGGACATCCTGCGCGGGCTGAACGCAGTCGCCGCCCCGGCGGCCGAGTGAGGGGAGGGGCCGCCCGTCACGGGGCGGCCCGGTTTGCCATGGTGGATCCCGAGACGCTGCCCTATCGGCCCTGCGTGGGCGTGGTGCTGATCAACGCGAAGGGCGAGATCTTCGCGGGCCAGCGGCTGGATTCCGAAAGCCCGGCCTGGCAGATGCCGCAGGGCGGGATCGACGCGGGCGAGAAGCCGCGCAAGGCGGCGCTGCGGGAGCTTTGGGAAGAGACGGGGGTGACCGAGGATCTGGTCGAATTCGTCGCCAGGACCGAGGGCTGGGTGACCTATGACCTGCCGCCTGAATTGCTGGGCAAGGTCTGGGGCGGCAAGTATCGGGGGCAGCGGCAGAAGTGGTTCCTGTTCCGCTTCCTTGGGACGGATGATCAGGTACGGATCGACAGCGATCATCCCGAATTCTCGCGCTGGCGCTGGATCGGGGCGGGCGAGATGGTGGCGGCGATCGTGCCCTTCAAGCGCAAGGTCTATGAAGAGGTCGTCGCGGCCTTTCGGCCGCATCTGGCGGGGTAGTCTGCGGTAGGCCACAAGGTCCGCCTTGGCGGGGAGATCCCCGCCCTACGCCGCGTTCTGGACGCCCGCGACCATCTCCTTGACCATGGGGATGACCTTTTCGCCATAGAGGCGGATGCTGTCGCAAAGCTGATCATGCGGCATCGGGCCGGTGGCGTATTTCATGTCGAAGCGGGTGACCCCGAGGGCCGTGACGGCGGCTGCGATCTTCCGTGCCACGGTTTCGGGGCTGCCGACATAGAGCGAGCCATGCTGGATTTCCCCCATGAAGCGGTCAGGGGTGACGGGGGGCCAGCCGCGCTCGGCGCCGATGCGGTCGAACATGGCCTTGTAATGGGGCCAGAGCTGTTCGGCGGCCAGGTCATCGGTTGCGGCGATATGGCCGGGGGAATGGATGCCGACGGGTTTGACGGTGCGCCCCATCTGGGCGCAGGCGCGGTGGTAGAGATCGACGTAAGGCTTGAAGCGACGCGGATCGCCGCCGATGATGGCGAGCATCAGCTGCAGGTCGTGGCGGACAACGCGGATCACGGAGTCCGGGCTGCCGCCGACGCCGACCCAGACCTGCATTCCGGGTCCGAGGGTCGGGTAGACGCGCTGGTTCTGCAGGGGTGGGCGGGTCTGGCCGGACCAGGTGACCGCCTCATCCCGGATCAGATGGGCGAAGAGGTCGAGCTTTTCCTCGAACAGGAGTTCGTAATCGTCGAGGGCATAGCCGAAGAGCGGGAAGCTTTCTGTGAAGGAGCCACGCCCGAGGATCACCTCGGCGCGACCGTTCGAGAGCGCGTTCAGTGTGGAAAACCGCTGGAACACGCGGATCGGATCATCGGAGGACAGCACCGTGACAGCGGAGCCGAGGCGGATGCGCGCGGTGCGGGCGGCAATGGCGGACAGCACGATCTCGGGCGCGGAGACCGCGAAATCGGCGCGGTGGTGTTCGCCAATGCCGATGAAATGGATGCCGAGTTCATCGGCGAGGACGGCCTGTTCGACGACGTCGCGCAGGACCTGATCCTGTGGTTTGAGTTTGCCGTCCGCGCCAAGCGTGGTGTCGCCAAAGGTGTCGAGTCCGAGTTCGATCTGCATGGGTCATCTCCTGCCTGCGCATAGGATATGAAAAGATGCACGGTTTTCACAGGGGAGACCCACGCAGGGCATGCGTGCAGCCTTGCACCGTTGGACGCCCAAAACTTTTCCAGAAAAGTTTTGGGCGGAAGGTCCTGAAAATCTTGCGGGCAAGATTTTCAGGGGGGGCGCTGCCAAAATTCTTCGCGAAGAATTTTGGCGCGGGGGCCGTCGGTTGTCACCTGTCAGGCGACATCGCGCATCTGCAACTGGCCGCCGGGGCCGGGGCGCACCTCGAAGCGGCTGATCTTGCGGACAAGGTCCGAGAGTTTCGCGCTGCCATAGGTGCGGGTGTCGAAGTCGGGGTTCCCTTGCGTGATGAACTGGCCGACCTGACCCAGCGAATACCATTCGGCATCGGGGTCGATCGCGCGCATGGCGGCGATGATGTAGGGAATGGCCTTTGCGGGGGCCTCCTTGGTGCCGGGTCTGGGCGCGTCCGGCTGTTCGACTTTTGGTGCGCCACGCGCGGGGGTGGGATCGGGGGCCTCATCCGCCGCGCCGAGGTTTTCGACATAGATGAAGCGTTTGCAGGCCATGCGGAAGGCTTCCGGCGTCTTCTTCTCGCCGATGCCATAGACATCGAGCCCCTGCTCGCGGATGCGGGCGGCGAGGCGGGTGAAATCGCTGTCGGAGGAGACGAGGACGAAGCCGTCGAACAGGCCGGAATGCAGGAAATCCATCGCGGCGATGACGAGGCCGATATCGGAGGCGTTCTTGCCCTTGGTATTGGAGAATTGCTGATCGGCAACGAGGCCGAGGGCTGCCACCTTCTTGGCCCATCCGGCAAGGCGCTGGGCGGACCAGTCGCCATAGATGCGGCGGACGGAGGCTTCGCCCAGGGAGGCGACTTCCTCGAAGATCGCCTCGGCATAGCCGGAGGGGACATTGTCGGCGTCGATCAGGACGCAGAGGCGGGGGGCGCGGGATTCGGGCATGGGCAGTCCTTTTCGGGCAGGGTGCGCCTTTGTACGGGGAAGCGAAAGGGGAAAGGTCAGGCGACCAGGGGGGCGGCGATGGCGGGGATTGTCATCAGTGCGTGGGTAGGCGCGATGCCGAGGAGAAGGCCGCGCTGGCCGGCATTGATCCAGACCCTGGGCGCAGTGGTGGCCGTCGCTTCGATCGCGGTGGGGATGGGGCGGCGCTGGCCGAAGGGGCCTATGCCGCCGACCTTGTAGCCGGTCAGCTTTTCCGCCTTTGCCGGGGGCATCATGGCGGCGGATTTTGCCCCGAAGGCGGCGGCGACCTTCTTCATCGACAACTGGCGATCAGAGGGTATGACGCAGCAGGCGGGTTTGCCGTCCACCTCGACCATCAGCGTCTTGAGGGTGAGGGCGGGGTCGAGGTTCAGGGCCAGTGCTGCGGCGAGGCCCACCGCCTCTGCGCGCGGGTCGTAGTCATAGGGGTGGAGCGTGAACTCCACCCCCTTGGCCTTGAGCGCCCTGGTTCCGGGTGTTTCAGCCACGACCGCAGGGCGGGGTGAACCCCGCCCCCCCCTTCAGAACACCACCACCGAGCGGATCGACTTGCCTTCATGCATCAGGTCGAAGCCTTCGTTGATGCGGTCGAGCGGCAGGATATGGGTGATCATGCTGTCGATCTCGATCTTGCCGTCCATGTACCAGTCCACGATCTTGGGCACATCCGTCCGGCCGCGGGCGCCGCCGAAGGCGGTGCCTTTCCAGACGCGGCCCGTGACCAGCTGGAAGGGGCGGGTTTCGATGGTGGCGCCTGCCGGGGCCACGCCGATGATGATGGACTGGCCCCAGCCGCGATGGGTGCATTCCAGCGCGTCGCGCATCACCTTGACGTTGCCGGTGCAGTCAAAGCTGTAATCCGCACCGCCGATCTTGTCGAAGGGCGTCTTGGTCATGTCGACGATGGCCTGGACGACCGAGGTGCCTTCGGGCAGGGATTTCGGGTTGACGAAATGGGTCATCCCGAACTTTTCACCCCATTCCTTCTTGTCGTCGTTGATGTCGACGCCGATGATCATGTCGGCCCCGGCCATCTTGAGACCCTGGATCACGTTCAGCCCGATGCCGCCCAGGCCGAAGACCACGGCCTTGGCGCCGATTTCCACCTTGGCGGTGTTCAAGACCGCGCCGATGCCGGTGGTGACGCCGCAGCCGATATAGCAGATCTTGTCGAAGGGCGCGTCATCGCGGACCTTGGCCAGCGCGATTTCGGGCATCACCGTGTGGTTGGCGAAGGTGGAGCAGCCCATGTAGTGAAAGATCGGCGTGCCATCGAGCATGGAAAAGCGGGTGGTGCCGTCGGGCATCAGGCCCTGGCCCTGCGTCGCGCGGATGGCGGTGCAGAGGTTCGTCTTCTGCGACAGGCAGGACGGGCATTCGCGGCATTCGGGCGTGTAGAGCGGGATGACGTGATCGCCCGGCTTCAGCGACTTGACCCCGGGGCCGCATTTGACGACGACGCCCGCGCCTTCATGGCCGAGGATCGCGGGAAACAGCCCTTCGGGATCGGCGCCCGACAGGGTGAATTCGTCGGTGTGGCAGATGCCGGTGGCCTTGATCTCGATCAGCACCTCGCCTTCCCTGGGGTCTTCGAGGTTCACATCCATGACTTGCAAGGGCTTGCCCGGGGCAAGGGCAACGGCGGCGCGGGTACGCATCACTTCCTCCACGATTTCTGCGATCTGGTGGCAGGCTGGTCGAAAGCCCGGGGAATTGCAACGCGGGAAACGGCCATTCCTTGCCGGTTCGCGGCGGCGCGGCTTGCTTTCGCGGCGGGCTGCGGGAAGGCTGGCGGGAAGGACGCAATCATCCGGAGCAAGGGAGCAAGGCGATGATCAGGCTGGGAAAAGGGGTGGCGGGCATGGCCCTTGCGGTGGCGGTCGGGGCCTGTGTCCCGGCGAGCGATCCCTATCCGGGGGTCGCCGATCCGGCGCCGGGCGGGGTGAACCAGTGCGGCGCGCTGGATCTGCAATATCTGCTGGGCGCGCCCGCGCGCGATCTGGAGACGATACGTTTCAACAAGCCGGTGCGGGTGATCCGCCCGGGCATGGCGGTGACGATGGATTACAACCCTGACCGGCTGAATTTCGAGGTGGACCGGTCGGAGCGGATCGCCCGGGTGAGTTGCGGCTGAGGCGCCGGTCCGGCGCCTGATCTTCGGGGGCTGACGGTCGGGATCCGGAATTTGTGTCAAATTCCGGCGCGGTTTCTGTGTCAGAAACCGCTGACCCGCGTGGGGGACATGGAAAAGCCGCCGGGGATCCGGCGGCTTTCGCTTTGGCCCGGGAGGGGGCGGATCAGGACGGGATGCGATAGGTGCTGTGGCAATCCTTGCAGCTGCCGCCGATGGCGCCCATGCCGGCCTGAACGCCTTCGAGCGTGGTGGCATCCATCGCCTCGGCCGCGGCCTTCAGCGCATCGCCCTTCTTCACGAAATCATCCCAGTTCGCCCAGATATCCTCTTTCGCGGTGGATTTCGGATCGGCGGCCTGGGGTTCGAACTTGGCCGCGATTTCCGCGGCCGCGCCCGCGATGGCGGCCTTGGCGCCTTCGGCGGCGGCGGCGTCGAAGGGGGTCTCGCCGCCCGCCATCTTGCCCAGGATGCCGGTGTTCATGCCGATGACATCCATCAGCTCTTGCCGGGCCTTGACGGTGGGATCGGTCGCCTCGGCCGCCATGGCGACACCTGCGACGAGGGCAAGGCCGAGGGCGAGGGCTTTGGTTGCATGTTTCATTTTCTGGCTCCCTGCTGGAAATGACGCTTCACTATAGAGGCGAGCATGTCCTGCGGAAGTGATCTTGTCACTGGCAGGAGGCCGGAAAATCCCCTGATCACGGAAAGTTGGCTGCGGGTGCTGGACTTTTGGCCCCTGAAGCGCAAGATCGGGAACAAAATGTGAACGAATGGCGACTCATGGCCCAGCGCCGCATCCTTTCCCTGTGGTTCCCGCGGCTTGCGGCGGAACGTGTGCTGCGCCGGTCGCGCCTGGCGGTGCCGGAGGGGCCGCTGGCCATCGTGGCGGATCGCGGCGGGGCGCAGGTGATCCTGTCGGTTTCGGCCGAGGCCGAGGCGTTGGGGCTGCAGCCGGGCCAGCCCTTGCGCGATGCGACGGCGGTCTGCCCGGGATTGCAGACGGTGCCCGCCGATCCCCAGGGCGATGCGGCATTCCTGACGGGCCTGCGGCGCTGGGCGGGCAAGTTCAGCCCCTGGGTGGCGGAAGAGCCGCCGGCGGGGCTGGTGGTGGATCTGACGGGCTGCGCGCATCTGTTCGGCGGCGAGGCCGCGCTTCTGGCGCAGGTCGAGGCGGATTGCGAGGCGCTGGGCCTGTCCCTGCGGGCGGCGATTGCCGATACGCCGGGGGCGGCCTGGGCGCTGTCGCGCCATGCCGGGCGCGGGGTGCAGCTGCATCGCAGCGGGGATGCGATCCAGCAGGAGGCGCATGCGACGCGGTCGCGGGCGGCCAAGCGGCGGGGCTGGGAAAGGGGCGGGGCGCTGCCGGTCGGCGGGATGGGTGCGGGGGCGGAGGCGGGGCCGCGCGGGGTGATCGCGCCGCGCGGGCAGATGCGGCAGGCGCTGGCCCCGCTGCCGGTGGCGGCGCTGCGGCTGGAGGCGGAGGCGGTGGAGGGGTTGGTGCGGCTGGGCCTGCGCCGGGTAGAGGATATCGCCGTGCTGCCGCGCGCCGCGCTGGCGCGGCGGTTCGGGGCGGGCGTCCTCAGGCGGCTGGATCAGGCGCTGGGGCTGGAGCCAGAGCCGGTGACGCCGGCAGGCGCGCCGTTGCATTTCGCGGCGCGGATCAGCCTGCCCGATCCCATCGGCCTGCTGGCCGATGTGGAGGCGGGGGTGGAGCGGTTGCTGCCGGTGCTCTGCGCGCGGCTGCGCCGCCATGGCCGGGGGGCGCGGCGGGTGCGGTTGCAGGCGTTCCGCGCCGATGGGCGGGTGGAGGTGGCCGAGGTGGGGCTGGCCCGCGCCTCGGACCGCGAGGATCGGATCCGGCCCCTGCTGTGGATGAAGCTGCCGGATCTGGAGGCCGGTTTCGGGATCGACATGCTGCGGCTGGAGGCGGTGGTGACCGAGGCGCTGTCGCCGGTGCAGCATCGCAGCCCGGCGGCGGGGGGCGGGGCGCCGCAGGAGGGGGGGCTGGACGACCTTCTGGGCAAGCTGGGCGTGCGGCTGGGGGCCGAGGCGGTGACGCGGTTTCATCCGGGGGAAAGCCATCTGCCCGAGAAGGGGGCGCAGGTTCTGGCGGCGGCCTGGTCTGCCCCCTTTGCCGGGCCATGGCCGAAGCGGGGGGTGCGGCCCCTGGTGCTGTTCCGGCCCGAGCCGGTGGGCGCGCCGCAGGATGACCCGACGCCCCCCGCGCGCTTCCGCTGGCGGCGGCGCGAGATGGTGACGCGGGTGGCGACGGGGCCGGAGCGGATCGCGCCGGAATGGTGGCTGGACGATCCCGACTGGCGGTCGGGGCCGCGCGATTACTGGCGGGTGGAGACGGAGGGCGGCGAAAGGCTGTGGCTGTTCTTTGCCCATGGCGGCGACGTGACGGGGGGATGGTTCTGTCACGGCGGGGAGTGAGGGGGGGCGGGGTGAACCCCGCCCTACCTTTGCGGTGGTTGTAGGGAGTGGCGGGGTGAACCCCGCCCTACCTTTGCGGTGGTTTCGGGGAGTGGCGGGGTGAACCCCGCCCTACGCGCTTCGCCCTGTTGACGGGCGGGGGCGGGTGTGGCCTCGTTGGGCAGGGATCTGCCAAGGAGAGGGGAAGCCATGGACCTGCATCGCGTGACGGCGCGGCTGGATGTGAACGATGCCGATCTGTCGGGATCGCGGTTCAACGATGCGAACCTGTCGGGGGCGAGTTTCAACCAGATCAACTTCTCGGGCGCGCGGTTCAACGACAGCAACATGACCGGCTGGCGGGTGAATGACGTGAACCTGTCGGGCGCGGTGTTCGAGAACCTGAACCTGTCCGGCGCGGTGCTGCGGAATTGCCGCCTGGCCGGCGTGACGATCGACGGGGTGCCGCTGGAGGAGATGATGGCGGCCTACAGGCGGGTTGCCGGGGGGTGAAGATGCTTCCTTCCGGGCGGCCAGTCTGATGCGCAGGGCCGTCTGATCCTGGGGGCCGCGGGAACGGAGGAGAGGGGACGGAAGATGCCGATGCCGTGGACCTATCGCCATGCTTCAAGAGAATGGCGGGCCATTCTGGACGATCTGAAGGAGCGGATGGTGCTGGAGTCCGACAACATGGCCTATACGGCGATGGATGCCGTCTTGCAGGTGTTCCGGCGGCGGCTGACAGCGCAGCAGGGGTTGGATTTCGCCTCGGTCCTGCCCGCGATCCCACGGGCGGTGTTCGTCGCGGGATGGGTGATTCTGGATCCGCCCCTGCCCTTTGCGGCGCGCGGCGCGCTGGTGCGGGAGGTGAAGCAGGTCCGGCCACATCACAACCTGACACCCGACCATGCCATCGAGGCCACGGCATGGGCCCTGCGCCGCCATTGTGACCGGGCCGATCTGGAGCGGGTTCTGGCCCGTCTGCCGGAGGGGGCGGTGGCGTTCTGGCATGTCGATGTCGCGGATCCGCGGGAGTTGGAGCGGCGGATCCTCTGACGCGCAGCGGCTGGCCGGAGGGGAATGAGACGACAGCCTAGCCCAGACTTTGCAGCAGCGCCTGCGAGGGTTGGCCGGTGACGGGCAGGCCGCGGGCGGCCTGGAAGGCGCGGATGGCGGTTTCGGTGTTCTTGCCGATGACGCCGTCGCTGCCCTGCGTATCAAAGCCCAGCGCGGTGAGGCGTTGCTGCAGGCGGATGCGGTCGGCCTTGGTCAGGCCGTTGGCATCGGGCGGGAAGCTGCCGCGCAGGGGGCCACCGCCCGCGATGCGGTCGGCCAGATGGCCCACGCCGATCGCATAGGCATCGGAGTTGTTGTAGCGCTTGATCACGCGGAAATTGGCGGTGGTGGCGAATTGCGGCCCGCCTGCCTGCGGCTGGATGATGCTGCCTGCGGGGGCGTTGTTTCCCACCTCTCCGCCCCAGCGCAGGCCGCGGGACCAGCCGTTCCTTTGCAGATAGGCGGCGGCGGAGGCCAGCGCATCGGAGGGGTCGTCCGACCAGATGTCGCGCCGCCCGTCGCCGGTATAGTCGACGGCGAAGTCGAGATAGGAGGTGGGGATGAACTGGGTATGGCCCATGGCCCCTGCCCAGCTGCCCGTCATCCGGTTGGCGGGGATATCGCCGTTCTGCAGGATGCGGAGCGCGGCGGTCAGTTGCTGTTCGAAGAAGGCCCCGCGGCGGCCGTCGAAGGCCAGGGTCGAGGTGGCCGAGATCACCGGAACATCGCCGCGCCTTTCGCCGTAGAAGCTTTCCAATCCCCAGATCGCGCAGATGATTTCGGCATCCACGCCGCTGCGGGATTGCAGATCCGTCAGCAGGCCGCGATGGCGGGCAAAGGCGGCGCGGCCCTTGGTGACGCGCTCGTCCGAGACGGCGATGGAGAGGTAATCCTCGAGGCTGCGGGAGGTTTCGGTCTGGTTGCGGTCGCGGGTGATGACGCCGGGCAGGAAGCCCGCGTCGCGGAAGGCCGCCGAAAGGGTGGGCTGCGCGATGCCGCGATCCGCGGCCCGGGCGCGGAAAGAGGCGACCCAGGCGTCATAGGCGGCATTGGGCACGGGGCGCAGGTCATCGGGCAGGGATTGCGGAAGGCTGCCGCCCCCGCCGACCATCGGCAGGCTTTGGCTGCAGGCGGAAAGGCCGAGGCCGATGAGGCCGAGGTTGAAGGCGCGACGGTCGATCTGCACGGTTCTGCCCTTGTTGCTTGTGGTTCCGGCGATTGTGCAGGGAGAAGGCGCTGCGGACAATGGGCGAGGCCGGGCCGCCCCCTGCGGCGGCGATTGCGCGCCGGGAGGGGCGGCGAAGGCGGTGTCAAGGCGGCCCCTCCCCCGGCAACCCCGTCCCGGGCCTGACCCGGGACCTCCTCCGCTCATGGCGCAGCAGGGCAGCCGGGGGAGGCCCCGGATCACGTCCGGGGCGCGCGGGGTTGACCCCGCCCTACCCGAAAGCGCCGCCGTAGGGCGGGGGTCTCCCCGCCATCCGCCATGAGACGGGGTAGGGCGGGGGTCTCCCCGCCATCCGCCATGAGACGGGGGTAGGACGGGGGTCTCCCCGCCATCCGCCATGAGACAGGGGTAGGGCGGGGTTCACCCCGCCTTTCCGTCAGATCGCCTTGAGCAGCGCCTCGCCGCCCGAGATTTCGCAGGTGCCGGGGCTTTCCTCGAGGTGCAGCGCCTTGACCACGCCATCCTCGGCGTAAAGCGCATAGCGCTTGGAGCGGGCCAGCAGCCCGACCGGGGGCGCGTCGAAGGCCAGGCCCATGGCCTTGGTGAAGCTTGAATCCGCGTCGGCCAGCATGGTGATGCCGGCATTTGCCGCGCCCGTCGACTCGCCCCAGGCCTTCATCACGAAGGGATCGTTGACCGAGATGCAGATGATCTCATCCACGCCCTTGGCGGCGAAGCCATCCTTGGTGCGGATGAAGCTGGGCACATGGGCCGAATGGCAGGTGGGCGTGAAGGCCCCCGGCACGGCGAAGATCACGACCTTGCGGCCCTTGGCCTTGGCATGGACCGATACGGATTCGGCCCCGTTGGGGCCCATCTGGATCAGCGTGGCATCCGGCAGCGGCTGGCCTACGGAAATCGTCATTCTTCGTCCCTCATCAAGTTGCGTTCCTGTGATGCTGGGATATAGGGTCCGGCCCGGGCTTCGGCCAGATGGAAACGGGGGGATGGCGATGGCGCATGTGGTGATCGTGGGGGCCGGGCAGGCGGGGGCCGCCTGTGCGGCGAAGCTGCGGGCGCTGGGATTTGACGGCGCGGTGACGATCATCGGCGAGGAACCCGCGCCGCCCTATCAGCGGCCGCCTTTGTCGAAAGCCTATCTTCTGGGCGAGATGGAGGAAGAGCGGCTGTGGCTGCGATCTGCCGATTTCTATGCGGAACAGGGGATTACGCTGCGGCTGGGCGCGCGGGTGGAGGCGATCGACACCGCCGCGCGGGTGGTGACGCTGGGCGGCGAGGCGGTGGGCTATGACGAGCTGGTGCTGACCACGGGATCGGTGCCGCGCCGGTTGCCTGCGGCCATCGGGGGCGATCTGGGCGGGGTGTTCACCGTGCGGACGCTGGCCGATGTGGATGCGATGCGGGGCGAGTTCGCGGCTGGGCGGCGGTTGGTGATCGTGGGGGGCGGCTATATCGGGCTGGAGGCGGCGGCGGTGGGGGCGAAGCTGGGGCTGGATGTGACCGTGCTGGAGATGGCGCCGCGCATCCTGCAGCGGGTGGCTTCGCCGGAGACATCGGATTATTTCCGCGCGCTGCATGGGGCGCGGGGGGTGAAAATCCTTGAATCCACGGGGCTTGATCGGTTGCTGGGTGAGGGGCGGGTGACGGGCGTGCGCCTGTCGGACGGGCGGGAATTGCCTGCGGATTTCGTCATCGCGGGGGTGGGGATCGTGCCGGCCACCGCGCTGGCCGAAGCGGCGGGGATCGCGGTGGAGAACGGGATTGCCTGCGATGACCACGGGCGGACCTCTGCGCCGCATGTCTGGGCGGCGGGGGATTGCGCGTCTTTCCCCTGGAAGGGCGGGCGGCTGCGGCTGGAATCGGTGGGGAACGCCATCGACATGGCCGAGGCTGTGGCGGAAAATATCTGCGGTTTGGCAAAGGCTTATGAGGCCAAGCCGTGGTTCTGGTCGGACCAGTACGATTGCAAGTTGCAGATCGCGGGGCTGAATGCGGGCTATGACCGGATCGTCACGCGGCCGGGCGAGGGGGGGGCGGTTTCCTTCTGGTATTATCGCGGGGATGCGCTGCTGGCGGTGGATGCGATGAATGACAGCCGCGCCTATATGGTGGGCAAGCGGTTGATCGAGATGGGGAAATCCCCCGCGGCAGAGGTCGTGGCCGATCCGGCGGTGGAGTTGAAGGGCCTGCTGAAGGCATGACGGTGGCGGGCGCATGAGGATCATCGGCGGCCAGTTCCGGGGGCTGCATCTGGCGCCGGTGGGCGAGGGGGATGCGAAGGCGCATCTGCGCCCCACCTCGGACCGGGTGCGGGAGTCGATCTTCAACCTGTTGATAAACGGGGGTTTTGGCGACCCGATCAGCGGGGCGAGGGTGCTGGATCTGTTTGCCGGGACGGGGGCCTTGGGGTTGGAGGCGATCTCGCGCGGGGCGGCGCGGGTGGCTTTTGTCGATGACGGGGCGGCGGCAAGGGCGCTGCTTCGGCGGAACATCGAGTTGACGCGGACGATGGGCGTGACGGATGTCTGGCGGCGGGATGCGACGCGGATGGGGCCGAACCGGGGGGCGGGGTATTCGCTGGTGTTCCTGGACCCGCCCTATGGCAAGGGGCTGGGGGAAAAGGCGCTTGTCTCTTGCATCGAGGGCGGGTGGATTGCCCCCGGCGCGATGATTGTCTGGGAAGAGGGCGTGGCGCCGGAGATCCCGCAAGGCTTTGAAATGCTTGATCAACGGCGCTATGGCGATACGCTGGTCACGCTGCTGGAGGCGCCGGAATGAGGCCGGGCGCGGTGCTGTTCGATTGCGATGGCGTGGTGGTGGACAGCGAGCATCAGATGCTGGCCATGCTGCGCGAGGATCTGGCGGCGCATGGCCTGCCGCTGCGCATGGACGAGATCGAGCGCGACTATATCGGCATCACGGTGGAGGTGCTGGCCGAGCGGGCCGCGGCGCAGGGCGCGCGGCTGCCCGAAGGGTGGGTCGGCGATTTCTATGCGCGGATGTATGATCTGCTGCGGGCCGATGTGGCGCTGGTGCCGGGGATCCTTGACGTTCTGGAAGCCCTTGAAAAGGCAGGGATTCCCTTTGCGATGGGATCGAACGGGACGGAAGAGAAGATGCAGATCACGCTGGGCCAGCATGGGCTGGTGGAGCGGTTTCGCGGGCATCTTTATTCGGGGCAGGCGCTGGGGCGGCCAAAGCCTGCGCCGGATCTTTACCTGTATGCGGCGGCGCGGCTGGGGGTGGAGCCGGGGCGCTGCGTGGTGATCGAGGACAGCGCGGCGGGGGCGCGGGCGGCGCGGCTGGCGGGGATGCGCTGTCTGGGCTATGCGCCGAAGGGGGCGCATCCGGGGCTGGAGGCGGAAGGCGCGATCCTGTTCGACGCCATGGTTAAAGTGCCTGCATTGCTGGGGCTTTAGCCCGAAACGACCGTTCAGCGCGGCAGTGCAGCGGCCGGTGCAGATGGCGGTGCATACAAATCCCGGCAGGTTGGCAGGTGACGCCATGGTTAAGGGTGCGCTGGCGCACACATTCGGGGCGGTGGTCTGCGTGGAAGGGGAGGCCCCGGGTCGGGCCCGGGGCGGGGTTGCGCGTGGAGTCAGCCCGCGATGCCGGCCTCGGCCGCGATTTCGGCGCGGCTCTTGCGGGCGCGTTCGGTGGCGGATTTCAACTGCCCGCAGGCGGCCATGATATCCTCGCCCCGCGGGGTGCGGATGGGGCTGGCGTAACCCGCCTTGTAGATGATGTCGGCGAAGGCCTCGATCCGGTCCCAGTCAGAGCGCTGATAGGGCGCGCCGGGCCATTCGTTGAAGGGGATCAGGTTGATCTTGGCGGGGATGCCCGCGATCAGCTTGACCAGCCGCCTTGCATCGGCGTCGCTGTCATTCACGCCCTTGAGCATGACATATTCGAAGGTGATGCGTTCGCTGTTGGACAGGCGCGGGTAATCGCGCAGGGCGTTCAGCAGCGTTTCGATGTTCCACTTCTTGTTGACGGGGACCAGCTTGTCGCGGACCTCGTCGGTTGTGGCGTGGAAGGAGACCGCCAGCAGGCAGCCGATTTCTTCGGCGGTGCGGGCGATTTCCGGCACGATCCCGGAGGTGGAGAGCGTGATGCGGCGGCGCGAGAGGGTGAGCCCTTCGTGATCCATGACCACCTTCATGGCGTCGCGGACGTTTTCGAAATTGTAGAGCGGTTCGCCCATGCCCATCAGCACGACGTTGGAGACGAGGCGGGTTTCATCCTTGGGTTCGCCCGGTCTGGGCCATTCGCCCAGATCATCGCGCGCCAGCATGACCTGGCCCACGATTTCGCCCGCGGTGAGGTTGCGGACGAGTTTCTGGGTGCCGGTATGGCAGAAGGAACAGGTGAGCGTGCAGCCGACCTGCGACGAGATGCAGAGCGTGCCGCGGTTTTCCTCGGGGATGTAGACGGTTTCCACCTCATGCCCGCCGGCGATGCGGACAAGGTATTTGCGGGTGCCATCGGCGGAAATCTGGCGATCCACCACTTCGGGCAGGTCGATGGTGAAATGGCTGTCGAGAAGGGCGCGATAGTCCTTGGAGAGGTTGGTCATCGCGGCGAAATCGCGGATGCCCCAGTGATAGACCCATTGCCAGATCTGCCCCAGCCGCATCTTGGCCTGCCGGTCCGGGGTGCCTGCCGCGATCAGGGCATCGCGAAGCTGGTCGCGCGTCAGGCCGACGATGTTGATCCGGCCGCCTTCGGGCAGCTTGCGCGGGAGGGTCAGCACGTCTTGCGTGATCGGCGCGGTGGCGGTCATGGGTCTGGTCCTGAAGGCTGGAAGGCCGTTCTATAAGGGATTCGGGGGAAAAACGAAAGGCTCCCCGAAGGGAGCCCGGTCTGGTATGCGGCAGAGCCTGCCCCCGGCGGGGCCGGGGTGGCGGGGCGTTACTTGCAGCGGGTTTCGGCTTCGGTCATGGCGGCGGTGAAGCCGCGGAGGCTGAAGGTGTCCTGCGTCTGGGTGCCCTTGCCGGACCGCGCGGTCAGCGTGGCGGAGGTGCCCGCCTTCATCGCGGCGAGAAGCTGGGCGTCCACCTCGGGCGAGGCGGGCCAGGCCCATTCGCCATCGGTGAACAGCTCGAAGCTGTTGCCATCGACATTCACCGCGACGGTGGAGCCGTCGGCGAAGGGATAGCCGCCGGTGAAGGAGATTTCGCCGGGCTTGCCGGGGCGGAAGGTGACGAAAAGCAGGATGTCGCCGCGGCGGACCGAGACGGGCTGGCCATCGCGGGTGTTGACGGTTTCCTTGGGGACGGTGACGCCCCAGCATTCCTTGGGGCTTTCCTCGGCGAACACGTTCCAGTCGGAGGTGACGGCGACGCGGTTGCTGCTTTCCTGTGCCAGCGATGCGCCACCCGACAGGCTGACCGCAAGGATGGCGGCGCCGAGAACGCGGCTGATAGGGGTGGTCATTGGGTGGGGCCTCCGCATTTTGCCTCTGGGTCCGGCCACTGTCCTGTCGCTGCCCCGGGGGGCGGCGCGGACCTTTTCCTGTGGCGCGGCGCTTGCCAACTCGATATCCCCTTCTAACCGTAAAAGGCCAATCCGCGAAAGCCCCTTGGGCAGAAAATCGCGCATCTGTGACGCTGATGGAGGATGCAATGGGCGCAGCCGTTCCGATGATCGACCTGTGGCGCGGGGGGCGGCTGGAGAGCCGCCATGCGGGCCATGCCGTGATCTGTGACGAGACCGGGCAGATCGTGGAAAGCTGGGGGGATCCGGCGGCGGAGATCTTTCCGCGGTCGTCGTGCAAGATGATGCAGGCGCTGCCCCTGCTGGAAAGCGGCGCGGCAGAGGCGCATGGCCTGACCGACCGGCAGGTGGCGCTGGCCTGTGCGAGCCATCAGGGGGCGGCGATCCATACCGAGGCGGTCGGGCGCTGGCTGGCGGATCTGGGCCTGTCGGAGGCCGATCTGCGCTGCGGCGCGCATGAGCCCTATGACACGGCCGAGCGGAACAGGCTGATCCGGGCGGAGGAGAAGCCCTGCCAGTGCCACAACAACTGTTCGGGCAAGCATGCGGGGTTTCTGACGCTGAACCGGCATATCGGGGGCGGGTCGGAATATGTGGAGGTGGACCATCCGGTGCAGAAGGCGGTGAAGGCGGCCTTCGAGGAGGTGACGGGCGAGGCATCGCCGGGCTACGGGATCGACGGCTGTTCGGCGCCGAATTTTGCCACCTCGGTTCATGGGCTGGCGCGGGCGATGGCGCGGTTTGCGGCGGCGACGGGGGCGGGCGATGCGCGGGACCGGGCGATGCACCGGCTGACGCGGGCGATGGGCGCGCATCCCGAGATGGTGGCGGGCGAGGGGCGGGCCTGCACCGAGCTGATGCGGGCGATGGACGGGCGCGTGGCGATCAAGACCGGGGCCGAGGCGGTGTTCGTGGCGATCGTGCCGGAGCGGCGGATGGGCATCGCGCTGAAGATCACCGATGGCGGCACGCGGGGGGCCGAGGGGGCGATTGCGGCGCTGCTGGTGCGGCTGGGGGTGCTGGATCCGGCGCATCCGGCCACGCTGAAGCGGCTAGATGCGGTGCAGAAGAACTGGCGCGGGCTGGAGACGGGGATCATCCGGCGGGCGGCGGGTTTTCCCTGAGGGGGCAAAAGGAAAGGCCCCCGTCGCGCTTTGACGGGGGCCTTCGATTGCGACAGACCGGCCGAGGCCGACGCTTGGTGGGGGCTGTGATACCGACCCCGGCCTGTCGTCTGAAACCGTGTATGGCGGCAGATCGCGGCGGAATTCGGATCAGATAAGGGTATTCCTGCGGAGTCTTCGCGGCATCCCCAAGGCTTGATTTGCCCGTGCAAGGGCGTAAGCTTGCCCGATGACGGTTCAGCCACCGATCCCTTTCCCCGCCTCGACCCGCCTGCAGGAACAGGTCAGCTTTGATCGGCAGGAGCTTTCGGCGATCCTCGCGCTGTACGGGCGCATGGTGGCGATGGGGGAATGGCGCGATTACGGCATTTCCTGCCTGCGCGAGGCGGCGGTGTTTTCCATCTTTCGGCGGACGGCGGAGAACCCGCTGTATCGGATCGAAAAGCGCCCGAAGCTGCGGGGGCGGCAGGGGATCTATGCCGTGATCGGGATGGAGGGGCAGGTGCTGCGCCGGGGGCATGACCTGCCCGCCGTGCTGCGCGTGCTGGAAAAGAAGCAGATCCGTTCCATCGACTAGGGCGGCGCGCCCCTTCAGGGCCGGGGCGCGGGCGTCTTGGTGCCGAGGGTGGCCGTGCCTTCGTCGCCGGGCCAGGTGAGGACCGGCAGATCGAAGATGATGCCGCCGGCAAAGGACGGACCCGCGACAATCGCAAGCAGAAGGGCGAGGGGGGCGAGGCGCTTCATTGTTTCGACTCCTGAAATGAACCGTTTCGTTCAGTTATGAGATGGCAGCGCTGCGCGGCGGTTTCAAGGGGAAAGTGAACAGATCTGTTCACTTTTTTCGCTTGCGCTTCCATCGCCAGATTTTAAATTAGAATAGTTCTAATTAATGGGGTGATGCATGATTCCGGGTCTGGGCAACCGCCGCCGTTTCGCCGATCTGTCCGAGCAGGAGATCCTGGCGCTGGCGATTTCATCGGAAGAGGATGACGCCCGCATCTATCGGCAATATGGCGAAAGGCTGCGGGCCGAGTTTCCGGCCACGGCGGCGATCTTTGACGGCATGGCCGCGGAAGAGGACCAGCACCGCCAGCTGCTGATCGAGTTGCACCGCAGCCGGTTTGGCGAGGTGATCCCGCTGATCCGGCGCGAGCATGTGGCGGGATATTATGCGCGAAAGCCGGTCTGGCTGTCGGCCAACCTGCCCCTGGAGACGATCCGGGGCGAGGCGCGGGCGATGGAGCAGGAGGCGCATGGCTTCTATACCCGCGCGGCGCAGGCCACATCGGATGCGGCGACGCGGCGGTTGCTGGGCGATCTGGCGGCGGCGGAGGCGGGGCATGACCGGCGGGCGGCCGAGCTGACCGAGGCGCATCTGGACAAGGATACGCGGGCGGATGAGGATTTCACCGCGCGCCGCCAGTTCATCCTGACATGGGTGCAGCCGGGGCTGGCGGGGCTGATGGATGGATCGGTTTCCACCCTCGCGCCGATTTTCGCGACGGCCTTTGCCACGCAGGACACATGGACGACGTTTCTGGTGGGGACGGCGGCCTCGGTCGGGGCGGGGATTTCGATGGGCTTCACCGAAGCCGCGCATGATGATGGCGTGCTGTCGGGGCGGGGCAGCCCGTGGAAGCGGGGGCTGGCCTCGGGCGTGATGACGACGCTGGGCGGGATGGGCCATGCGCTGCCCTATCTGATTCCGGATTTCTGGACGGCGACGATCATCGCGATGGTGGTGGTCTTTGTGGAATTGTGGGCGATTGCCTGGATCCAGAACCGGTTCATGGAGACGCCCTTCCTGCGGGCGGCCTTGCAGGTTGTGCTGGGCGGTGCTTTGGTCTTTGCGGCGGGGGCATTGATCGGAGGGGGCTGAGATGTATCGCAAGGGCGAGGTGCGGTATGAGGCTTTGCCCCTGCCCGACCGGGTGCAGAAGCCCGACGATCAGGCGCTGGCGGATGTGCGGGCCTTTCTTGGCTATATGAGGAAGCGCCATTCGGTGCGGCAGTTTTCCCCGCGCCCGGTGCCGGTGGAGATCATCGAGACCTGCATCGCCGTGGCGGGAAGCGCGCCGTCGGGGGCGAACCACCAGCCCTGGCATTTCGTGGCGGTGGGCGATCCGGCGCTGAAGGCGCGCATCCGGGCGGGCGCGGAAGAGGAAGAGCGCGCCTTTTATTCCGGGGGTGCGGGGGATGAATGGCTGGCCGCGCTGGAGCCCATCGGGACGGGCGCGGAAAAGCCGCATCTGACCGATGCGCCCTGGCTGATCGTGGTCTTTGCCCAGCGCTATGGCGTGACGGAGGATGGCGCGCGCTACAAGAATTACTATGTGCCGGAAAGCGTGGGCCTGGCGACCGGCTTCCTGATCGCGGCGCTGCATCAGGCGGGGCTTGTCTGCCTGGAGCATACGCCGAACCCGATGAAGTTCCTGAACGGGGTGCTGGGGCGGCCGGCCGAGGAGAAGCCGGTGATGATCCTGCCGGTCGGGTGGCCCGCCGAAGGCGCGACGGTGCCCGCCGTGGCCAAGCGGAAAAAGCCGCTGGAGCGGATCCTGACTGTCCTGCGCTAGGTCTGCGGGGGGTCAGGCCGGATCGCGGGGCGAGGCTGGGGCGGTTTGGGGTTCGGCTTCGGGTTCGGCGGCGGGCGGGGGGGCCGGATCCTGATGGCGGGCGATCCAGCGATCCAGCGCGGCGAAGAGCAGCGGATTGGCAAGGATCGAGATCAGCGCCCCGGCCACAACCAGATCCTTGGCCGCCGGGGGCACGATGGCGAGTTTCACCCCCATCACGATGAGGATGAAGGAGAATTCCCCGATCTGGGCGAGGCTGGTCGCGATGGTGAGCGAGGTGGGCCGGGCATGGCCGAAGGCGCGGGTGATGCCATAGGCGGCGAGCGACTTCACCAGCAGGATGACAAGGACCGTGCCGATCAGCGCGAGCGGTTCCTGCGCCACGATGGCCGGGTTGAACAGCATCCCGACCGAGACGAAGAAGAGCACCGCAAAGGCATCGCGCAGCGGCAGGGTTTCGCGCATGGCCTGTTGCGACAGGGTGGAAGAGGCCATGACCATGCCCGCGAAGAAGGCCCCCAGTGCGAAGGAAACGCCGAAGACCTGTGACGAGCCGAAGGCCACGCCCAGCGCGATGGCAAGGACGGCAAGGCGAAAGAGTTCGCGGCTGCCGGTATGGGCGACGTAGTGCAGGATCCAGGGGATCACCTTGCGCCCGACGATCAGCATCAGCGCGACGAAGGCCGCGAACTTCGCCAGCGTGACCGAGAGCGTGGCCGTGACCGGGCCAAAGCCGAGGCGGAGGACTTCCTGTTCGGCCTCGCCCTCTACCGGTTGGGCGATGCCGCCGAGCAGGCCCGCGAGTGGCGGGATGAGGACGAGGGTGAGGACCATGACCACATCCTCGACGATCAGCCAGCCCACGGCGATGCGGCCGCGTTCGGTGGCGACGAGATCGCGGTCCTGCAGCGCGCGCAAGAGGACGACGGTGGAGGCGACGGAAAGCGAGAGGCCGAAGATCAGCCCGGCGCCAAGGCCCCAGCCCATGAGAAGGGAAAGGCCAAGGCCCGCGAGGGTGGCCACGGCGATCTGGCCCAGCGCGCCGGGGATGGCGAGGGCGCGCACGGCGAGCAGGTCGCGCAGCGAGAAATGCAGGCCGACGCCGAACATCAGCAGGATGACGCCCAGTTCGGCCAGTTGGGTGGCGAGGTTCTGGTCGGCCACATAGCCCGGGGTGAAGGGGCCCAGCACGATGCCTGCCAGCAGATAGCCCGCCAGCATGGGCAGGCGCAGGCGATTGGCGATCAGCCCGAAGAGGAAGGCCAGCGAAAGGCCGGCGACAACTGTGGCGATCAGCGGGGTGTCGTGAACCATGGGGCGGCGGAACCGGGCGGAGAAGGGGGCGGGATGCAGAGCCAGACTAACCCGGCGCGGGACCGATGCAATTGCCGCAGATGCAGGGCGTGATCACGATTTCGGCCACAGTCTTGCAGAATGTTTCGATCCGGCCCGCAGGGCGGGGCTTGTTGGCGGGCGGGGCGGGCTGCTAGGCCATGGGGATGAGCCTGAAGCTGATCCCCAACAGCGCCGCGCGGCGGCATTTCCTGGACCGCCATGCCCTGGCCGAGCCGCCTTTGGGGGCCTGCGCGGGGCCTGCGCTGGCGGGGCTGGTGGCGCGGATCGGTTTCGTGCAGGTGGACAGCATCACCACCGTGGCCCGCGCGCATGACATGATCCTCTGGGCGCGGCGGGGTGGCTATCGTCCGTCGGCGCTGAAGCGCGCGCTGGAGGGGGAGCGCGCGCTGTGGGAGCATTGGACGCATGATGCCTCGATCCTGCCGGTGGGGCTGTGGCCGATGTGGCGGGCGCGGTTCGCGGCGGATGAGGCGCGGCTGCATGGCAACTGGCAGCGCTGGTTCCGCGATGGGTATCAGGCGCAATTCGGTACGATCCTGGACCGGATCGCACGGGATGGACCTGTTTCCTCGTCCGATGTGGGGGAGGGCGAGGCGCGGGGGAAGGGGGGCTGGTGGGACTGGCATCCGTCGAAGACCGCGCTGGAATGGCTGTGGCGGACGGGGCGGATCGCGGTGACGCGGCGGGACGGGTTCCGCAAGGTCTATGACCTGACGGAGCGGGTGATCCCTGATGCGGTGCGGGCGGTGGAGGTTGCGCCGGAGGCGGTGGTGGATTGGGCCTGCGGGTCCGCGCTGGAGCGGTTGGGGTTCGGCACGGCGCGCGAGGTGGCGGCCTATTGGAACGCGGTATCGGGCGAGGTGGCGCGGGACTGGCTGGCGCGGGCGCTGCGGGATGGCTGGGTGGAGGAAGCGCTGGTCGAGGGCGCGGATGGCACGCGACGGCGGGTCTTTACGGTGCCGGGGCTGGCGGGGGCGGAGGTGCCGGAGGTGACGGGGCGGCTGCGGGTGCTGTCGCCCTTTGACCCGGCGCTACGGGATCGGGCGCGGGCGGAATTCCTGTTCGGCTTCCGCTACCGGATCGAGGTTTTCGTGCCGGAGCCGAAGCGGGTCTTCGGCTATTACGTCTTCCCGCTGCTGGAAGGGGAGAGGCTGGTCGGGCGGATCGACGTGAAGCGGGCGGGTGAAGTGCTGGCGGTGCGCGCAGTCTGGCCAGAGCCGGGGGTGAACTGGGGCAGGGGGCGGCAGGCAAAGCTGGAGGCGGAGCTGGGGCGGCTGGCTGGGTTCGTGGGGAGTGAACGGGTGGAGTGGGCGGAGGGGTGGCTCAGGGCTTACCCGCAGGGTTGGGGAAGCTGAGGCGTGCTTTTGCCCCTCAGGCTTTGATGCCCTTCATCTTGGTTCCAAATACCCCGGGGGTCCGGGGGCTGGCCCCCGGTCCCGCATTCTCCCTTAGCGCAACCGTTGCAGGATATCAGGCGAGGCATAGCCATCCGGCACCAGCCCGAGGCTGCGCTGGAAGGCGCGGAGGGCGGTCAGGGTGTTGGGGCCGATCTTGCCATCCACGCCCTTCGTATCAAAGCCCGCCGCGGTGAGGCGTTGCTGCAATTCGCGGCGTTCGTCGCCCGTCAGGGCGCGGTCCTGCCGGGGCCAAGCGGCGCGGATGGGTGGGCCGCCGGCGAGGCGGTCGGAGAGGTGGCCGATGGCGATGACATAGGCATCGGCGGTGTTGTAACGCTCGATCGCGCGGAAATTGGGGGTGATCAGGAAGGCCGCCCCCTGCGCGCCTGCGGGCAGGAGAAGTTCGGCAGGGCCGATGTCGGGCAGGGGGCCGCCTTCCGCATCGCGCAGGCCGAGGGCGGACCAGTCGGCGATGGGCTTGGACTGACCGTTGCCCGCCAGCATGTAGTCGATCCCGTCGGGCAGCGTCACCTCCACCCCCCACGGCACCCCCGGCTGCCAGCCGGATTTCGCCAGATAGGCGGCGGTGGAGGCGAGTGCGTCGGCGGGATCGTCGGACCAGATGTCGCGCCGCCCGTCGCCGTTGAAATCCACGGCGAAGCTGTGGAAGCTGGAGGGGATGAATTGCGTATGGCCCATCGCCCCGGCCCAGCTTCCGGTGAAGTTGTCCAGCCGCGCGTCGCCGCTTTGCAGGATGCGCAGAGCGTCGATCAGCTGGGCTTCGAAGAAGGGGCCGCGGCGGCCTTCATAGGCCAGCGTTGCCAGCGCCTCGATCACCGGAATGTCGCCCCGGTTGGCGCCATAGCTTGATTCCAGCCCCCAGACGGCGACCACCACTTCCTTCGGGACGCCATAGGTGGATTCGAGCCGGTCGAGCAGGCGGCGGTTGTCGCGGATCGCGGCTTGGCCATTCTCCACCCGCAGGTCGGATACGGCGCGGTCGAGGTAATCCCAGATGGTGCGGGTGAATTCGGCCTGATTGCGGTCCTTTTCGATGACGTCGGGATTATAGCGCAGGTCCGCGAAGGCGGCGTCGAAGGTGGCGGGGGCGATGCCCGCGGCAAGGGCGCGGGGGCGGAAGGTTTCGGCCCATTGGTCAAGGCCCGACTGGGTGCCGATCTGGATCACGATGCCGTCTCCGGGGGTGGTGGGCTGTGGCGTTGCAAGGTGCGGCAAGGCGGCGGGGCCTGCAAGGGCGGGAAGCGGGAGGAGGGAGAGGGAAAGGATCGCTGCACGCATCACGTCACCTGCCTGTCGGGTCTTCTTGTGGTTGGCAGGAAAGATAGGGCAGGGCCGCCCCGGCACAAAGATGCCGGGGGGGGCGCGGGCGGAGACCTGCCGTCAGCGCCGCTTGCGGATGACCTTGCGTTTCAGTTTCGCATCGCGGGCGGCAGAGGCACCGGGTTTGCGGGGGCTGAAGCGTCCCTTCTTCCCCGCGCGCGGGCTGCGCGGCAGGGGGGCGCCGTCGAGTGACAGGAGTTCGAGGGTGAGGCCGCCGGTGACGGGGATCGCCTCCGACAGGCGCACGGTGACCTTCTGCCCGATGCCAAGCGTCAGGCCGGTATCGGCGCCCATCAGGGTTTGCGTCTGGTCGTCGTAGTGGAAGAATTCGCGCCCCACCTCGCGGATAGGGATCAACCCGTCGGCCCCGGTTTCGTCGAGTTTCACGAAGAGGCCGAAGCGTTGCACGCCCGAGATGCGGCCGGTGAATTCGCTGCCCACTCGGTCGGACAGGTAGGCGGCGAGGTACCGGTCGTTGGTGTCGCGTTCGGCGGTCATCGACCGGCGTTCGGCATCGGAGATCAGCTTGGCGGTTTCGTCCAAGGCTTCGATGTCCTGCGGGGACAGCCCGTCCTTGCCCCAGTTGTGACCCGCGATCAGGGCGCGGTGGACGATCAGGTCGGCATAGCGGCGGATGGGCGAGGTGAAATGGGCATAGCTGCGCAGGGACAGGCCGAAATGGCCGAAGTTTTCGGGGTGGTAATAGGCCTGCGTCATGGAGCGCAGGGTGGTGATGTTCATCAGCTCGTCGAATTCCGTCCCCTGCGCTTGGGCCAGCAGGCGGTTGAGATGGGCGGTTCTCAGCACCTGACCTTTGGCCAGCGTGAAGCCCGAGGCTTCGGCCACTTCGCGGAGCGCGTCGAGTTTTTCAGGGCTGGGTTCTTCGTGGACGCGGAAGAGGAGGGGGCGTTTGAGGCGCGTCAGTTCCTCGGCCGCGGCGACATTGGCGAGGATCATGAATTCCTCGATCAGGCGGTGCGCGTCGAAGCGATCGCGGAAGGCGACGGAGAGGACCTTGCCTTCGTCCGACAGCACGATCTTGCGTTCGGGCAGGTCAAGGTCGAGCGGTTGGCGCAGGTGGCGGGCCTTGGTGGCGGCGGTGTAGGCGGCGTAGAGGGGCGCGATGATGCGCGGGATCAGCGGCGCGGTGCGGGGGGAGGGGTGGCCGTCCTGCGCCTGCTGCACCTCTTCGTAGGTGAGGGATGCGGCGGAGCGCATGATGCCGCGGAGGAAGCGGTGCGAGATCTTGTTGCCTTCGGCATCCAGTTTCAGGCGGACGGCAAGGCAGGGGCGGTCCACGCCTTCGTGCAGCGAGCAGAGGTCGCCGGACAGGACATCCGGCAGCATGGGGACCACGCGGTCGGGGAAATAGGTGGAATTGCCGCGCTTGCGCGCCTCGCGGTCGAGGGCGGAGCCGGGGCGGACGTAATGGGCGACATCGGCGATGGCGACCCAGACGATGTGGCCGCCGGGGTTGGCGGCGTCGGTATCGGCTTCGGCAAAGACAGCGTCGTCATGGTCGCGCGCATCGGACGGGTCGATGGTCACGAGGGGGAGGTCGCGCAGGTCTTCGCGGCCGTCCATCGGGGCGGGCTTGGCGGATTCGGCTTCTGCCAGCACCTGATCGGGAAAGCGGTCGGGGATGCCGTGCTGGTGGATGGCAATCAGGGAGACGGCCTTCGGCCCCATCGGATCGCCGAGGCGCTGCACGATGCGGGCGCGGGGCAGGCCCATGCGTTTGGGGCCTGACTGTTCGGCTTCCACCAGTTCCCCATCGCGAGCGTCGAGCGTGTCGCCCGCGCCCACCAGCCAGTCCTTGTCGGCGCCCTTGTCGATGGGGACGATGCGGCCGCCTTCGGCATTTTTGCGGAAGATGCCCAGAACCTTGGTCGGGTTCGAGCCGAGACGGCGGATCAGGCGGGCCTCATACTGGTAGTCGTCGAGATCGACCTTCGCGAGACGCGCCAGCACGCGGTCGCCGGGGCCGAGGGCGGGATCGCCCTTCTTGGGGATGAAGAGGATGCGGGGGGCATCCTCTGCCGCGCCCTGCCATTCCATGGGGCGCAGGAAGATGTCACCCTGCGCGTCGGGGGGGAGGGCGGTCAGCAGGGTGACGGGGGGCAGGGTGTCGGGGTCGCGATAGGTGCGGGCCTTCTTCGTGACCGCGCCCTCATCCTCCAGCTCGCGCAGGATGCGTTTCAGGTCGATGCGCGCGGCGCCCTTGATGTTGAACGCCTTGGCGATGTCACGCTTGGCGGAGAGGCCGGGATTTTCGGCGATCCATTGAAGGATCTGGGCTTTGGTGGGGATATCCTGCATGGGATCGGGTTAGCACGGGCGGTGGCGAAAGGCCATTGCGCTTTGCGGGATACCCCCTCCCCCGACCCCTCCCCCGTTCCGGGTGAGGGGAGATTGCCCCAGCCTTTTCACCTTGGCGAAAATACCCATGCGACAGGGATGCCGGGCGGATCGTTTGACAGGCCGGGAACCGGGGGGGTCAGGGGGGGCTGTGGCCCCCCCTGTCCTGCAGGGTCAGCAGCATGTCGCGGTGGGGAATGCCCGCATCCATGTATTCGGGGCCGGTGGCGACAAAGCCCAGCCGTTCGTAGAAGCCGATGGCATGGGTCTGGCTGCCGAGTTTGGCGGTTTTCATGCCCTGGGCGCGCAGCTCCTCCAGCGCGGCGCGGATCAGGGCCGCGCCGAGGCCGGTGCCGCGATGGGATTTCAGCACGCAGACGCGGCCGATCTTGCCGGTGTCGCCGATCAGCAGAAGCCGGGCGGAGCCGACGGGGGTGCCGTCCTCGGTCGCCAGAAGGTGGAGCGCGGTGTCGTCCTTGTCGTCGATCTCGTCCGCCTCGGGGACGCCCTGTTCCTCGATGAAGACCACGCGGCGGAGGTGGCGGCAGGTGGCGATGTCGCGGGTGGGTGCGATGGCAAGGGTCATGCGAAGTAGTCGCGCAGGATGCGGGTGTAGATGGATTTGAGCTGGTGGATCTGGGCGACTTCCACCCGTTCGTCCACCTGATGCATCGTCTTGCCCACAAGGCCGAATTCCACCACGGGGCAGTGGTCTTTCACGAAGCGGGCGTCGGAGGTGCCGCCGGTGGTGGAAAGCTCCGGCGTGATGCCGGTTTCGGCCTGCACGGCGCGGGAGATGAGGGCGGAGAGGTCGCCGGGGGGCGTGAGGAAGCTTTCGCCCGAGATCTGGATGCGGGTGGCGATGGTGACGCCGGTTTCGGCCTCGACCTTCGCGGCCTCGGCGCGCAGCCATGCGGCGATGCTTTCGCCCGTATGGGCATCGTTGAAGCGGATGTTGACGGTGGCGGTGCCGCGCGCGGGGATCACGTTGTTCGCCGGATTGCCGCAGTCGATGGTGGTGATCTGGAGGGTGGAGGGGTCGAAGTGGCCCGTGCCTTCGTCCAGCTGGTCGGGCAGGCGGGAGAGGAGCGTGGTGAGCGCCCGCATCGGGTTCCTGGCGCGGTGGGGATAGGCGGAGTGGCCTTGCACCCCCGTCGCCGTGAACCATGAGGTGAGCGAGCCGCGGCGGCCGATCTTCATCATCTGGCCCATGTGGTCGGGGCAGGTGGGTTCGCCGACGAGGCAGTGGGTCATGCGTTCGCCGTTCCGCGTCATCCAGTCGAGCAGCGCCACGGTGCCGTCCTCGGCATCGCCTTCCTCGTCCCCGGTGATCGCAAGGATCACCGCGCCGTCGGGGGGAGTGTCGGTGACGAAGTCGATGGCGGCGGCGGCGAAGGCGGCGACGCCGGATTTCATGTCGGTGGCGCCGCGGCCATAGAGCCAGCCATCCACGATGGCGGCGCCGAAGGGATCCTGCGTCCAGGCGGACAGGTCGCCCACGGGGACCACGTCGGTATGGCCGTTGAAGCCGAAGCTGCGGTTCGCCCCCCTTGCGCCCCAGCGGGCGTAGAGGTTGGGGGTGCCGTTCCTGTCGACCCGCGTGCAGGTGAAACCTGCCTGCGACAGCAGCCCTTCGAGCAGCACCAGCGCGCCGCCTTCGGCGGGGGTGACGGTGGGGCAGCGGATGAGCGCTGCGGTGAGGGCGGCGGGATCGGTGGGCATGGCGGTCCTTTCCGGGCGGATGGCAGGGGGATAGCGCGGCGCGGGCCGCGCCGCAACCGGCGGGCGGCGGCCCGGCGGCCTGACGGCGGGGCCCGATGGACAGACTTCTGCGCCATGAGGGACATACTTTCGCACCATTCGCCCCCCATGCGTTGGGGTGCGTTAAAATTAATTGAGATTGATCCGGGGGGTGCCAGCCGTCCCGGTGGTTGCGGAACGGGTGACGAGAGATGGCGACGGGTGCCGAACTGACCTACAATACCAGTGCCTCGGCGCTGGACATGGCCAATGCCATCTTTGGCGCGGGCGTGACGGTGGTGAGCGCCTCCTACACCGGTCAGAACACATCGAGCGCGATCTACAGCAACGGGCAACTGGCACCGGGGGTCGTGCCGTCGAATACGGGCGTGATCCTGTCCACCGGGCTTGCGGCATCCTTCACGCAATCGAGCGGCGATCCCAACCGCAGTGCCAGCACGACGACCGATACATCGGGGCCGAACAACAACGCATGGTTCAACGCGCTGGTGGGCGGGGCCAGCACCTATGACGCCTCCTTTCTGGATGTGACCTTCGTGCCTTCGGGCAACATGATGACGATGAACTTTGTCTTCGCGTCCGAGGAATATCCCGAATACATCAACAGCAATTTCAACGATGTGGTGGGCGTCTGGGTGAATGGCGTGTCGGTGCCGATGACGGTGAACGGCGGCACGGCCAGCGTGAACAACATCAACGGGGCGACGCAGCAGAACCTGTTCGTCGACAACCAGTCGGACCAGTACAATACCGAGATGGACGGCTTCACGGTGACGCTGTCGCTGTCGATCCCGGTGACGGCGGGGGTGCAGAACACCATCCGCATCGGCATCGCCGATGTGGGCGATGCGCAATATGACAGCAACCTGCTGATCGCGGGGGATTCGATCCAGACGGCGGTGATCGCGCTGGACGATGCCGAGACGATGGGGCCGAACGGGACGCGCGTGCTGCGGGTGCTGGACAATGACAGCGCCTCGACCGGGTCGCTGGTGATCACCCATGTCAATGGCCAGCCGGTGGTGGCGGGGCAGACGATCACCCTGCCATCGGGCGAGCAGATCACGCTGAATGCGGATGGAACCTTCACCGCCGTGGCGAATGGCACGGTGGAGACGCAGAGCTTTACCTATACCGTGTCGAACGGGCAGGGCAGCAGCGATGTGGGGCTTGTCACCCTGTCGATGGTGCCCTGTTTCGTGGCCGGAACCCGGATCGCGACGCCCGGGGGGGCGGTGCCGGTGGAAGAGCTGCAGCCCGGAGACCTCGTGCTGACGCGGGATGAGGGCGCGCAGCCGCTGCGCTGGATCGGGCGGCGGCGGGTGGCGGCGACGGGGGCCTTTGCGCCCATCGCCTTTGCCGAGGGCGCGCTGGGCGCGCATGGCGCGCTGATGCTGTCGCCGGAACATCGGGTGCTGCTGACAAGCAGCATGGCGGAGTTGCTGTTCGGCGAGGCGGAGGTTCTGGTCGCGGCCAAGCATCTGGTGAATGACCGGACGATCCGGCGGCGGCCCGGGGGCGAGGTGGACTATCTGCATCTGATGTTCGACCGGCATCAGGTGATCTGGTCCGAGGGGCTGGCCAGTGAAAGCTTTCTGCCCGGAGGGCAGGCGCTGGGGGCGCTGGAGCGCGATGTTCTGGCCGAGCTTTGCGCGCTGTTTCCGGAACTGGATCCGGAAAGTGGTGCCGGATACGGCCCGGCTGCACGGCGCGTGTTGAAAGCCTTCGAAGCCCGGGTCATGATGGGCGACATGTTGGTAAACGCCGCCGCCTGACTTGAGCCGCTGGATCGCCCTGTCGGACCAGCCCGACCTGCCCGGGGAACCGAGCGCGGGCACGCTGTCGCGTGGGGTGCTGGTCTGCGAGATCGACCTGCCCTTGGCCGGGGCCGGGGTTCTGCTGGATCTGCGCATGGGCGTGGGCCGGGACGAGGTGGCGCTGTCGCTGTTTCACGATCTGGGCGCGGGGATCGCGCTGCTGCACCGGCAGGGCGAGCGGATGCTGCGCCATGTGCTGCCGGGGCCCTTGCCGCAGAAGCTGGGCGTGGCGCGGCTGAGTTTCGGCTGGGATTGCCGGGCGCGGGGCTGGTGGATGGCGCTGGAGCTTGGCGGGCAGCGGCTGATGGCGCGGGGGGATCAGGCGCTGCCGATGCGGCTGGATCATCTGCGGGCGCTCTGTGCCGGGGGCGAGGGCGTGATGCGGCATCCGGCGGTGCTGTGGTTCGGGGTGATGCCGGGCGAGGAAATGCCGGGGCCGATGGGCTGGCTGGGCATGGCCACGCCGGTGATGACGCCGCGCGGGCCGGTGGCGGCGGGCCGCCTGCGGCCGGGCGACCGGGTGATGACGCGCGACAATGGGGCGGTGGCGCTGGTCGGTGTGACGCGGTTGCAGGTGCCGAGCCGGGGCAGCCTGGCGCCGATCCGGCTGCGGATGCCCTATTTCGGGCGGTCGATGGACATGCTGGTGTCGCCCGATCAGGCGGTGGTGATTTCCGGGCCGGAGGCGGAATACCTGTTCGGCGAGGAGGACGTGCTGGTGCTGGCGCGGCATCTGGCCGACGGGCAGATGGCGGTGGCCGACAGCCGGAGGGCGGTGGCGCTGGGCGTGGTGCTGGATCTGGGCGCGGCGGAGCTGGTGGAGGCGGATGGCTGCCTGCTGGCCCTGGCGGGGCCTGCCGGGGCGGGCTGGGCCATGCGGCTGCTGGATGCCTATGAGGCACTGCCGCTGCGCAATGCGATGCAGGGGATGCAGCGGCGGGTGGTGTGATCAGTCGAAGAAGGGGGTCATCTGGGCGACGATGACCGAATTCTCTTCCAGCGCGCGCTGCATCAGCTTGCGTTCGGCGCTGTCGATCTCGTCCCCGGATTTCAGCCTTTCCTCCAGCGTGCCATAGCCCGAGACATCGAGCGGCGCGAGATCGGCCTGTTTCAGGATGGCGACGGTTTCGCGGACGGCCTCTTCCTCGTCCACGCCCGAGGCATAGCAGATGAGGGCGGCGCCGGTCGCCTTGTCCGGCAGGCCGTCGCCGGGTTTGCGGCCCACTTCCACCACCAGCGTATAGACCTGCTGGGGGCGCTTTTCGCGTTTCGGCTTTTCGGCGTCTTCGGTCATGGCGGGCCTGCGTTCCTGTGCGGGGGCGGTGTAGCACTGCGGGCGGGCGGGCGCAAAGCGGAAGCTTTTGATCAAAATTCTAAATTAAGGTTAACAAGTTCCCTGCGCCGGTCGTTTCCATGACGCGAGATAGTGCGTGGAGTTTTGCCCGTGGCGGACATGGAACTGGATATCCAATCGGCGGATGCGATGCAGATGGCCGAAACCATCTTCGGCTCTGGCGTGAAGATCGTGTCGGCCAGCTATACGGGCGATCCGCTGCAGGCGGGCATCTATTCGGGTGCCGACGAGACGATGCCGGGGGTGGCGCCCGCGGATAGCGGGCTGATCCTGTCGACGGGGCGGGTGGCGGATTTCACCCAGTCGGAGGGGGATGCCAATATCTCGGAAGGCACCTCGACCGTGTTCGGAACGGCAGGGGATGACTGGCTGAGCAAGATGGTCAATCAGCAGACCTGGGATGCGGCGGTGTTCGAGGCGGCCTTCGTGCCGACGGGGAATGTGCTGACGATGCAGATCGTCTGGTCGTCGGAGGAATATCTGGAATATGTGAATTCCGGGTTCAATGATGCCTTTGCCGTCTGGGTGAACGGGACGCCGGCCGAACTGGTGCTGGGGTCGGGGAACATCACCATCGACGAGATCAACAACAGGGTGAATTCGAACCTGTATATCGACAACCCGGCGGCGTCGAACACCTATAACACCGAGATGGACGGGTTCACCGTGACCCTGACGCTGAAGGTGCCGGTGACGCCGGGGGAGGTGAACACCTTCCGCATGGCGATTGCGGATGCGGGCGACGGGGCCTTTGACAGCGCCGTGATGGTGGCGGCGGATTCGGTGCAGGTGGGGCTGATCGCCGAGGATGACGATCTGGTCATCCGCAAGGGGGATGCGGACAGGCTGGACGTGCTGGGCAATGACAAGTCGAGCATGGGGCTGGCGATGAAGGTGACCAAGATCAACGGGGTGGATGTCCAGCCCGGCGATACGGTCGTGCTGCCCTCGGGCGAGAAGATCCTGCTGGCGGATAACGGCGTTCTGGTGGTGCAGTCGATCGATCAGCTGGGCGAGACGGTGCTGACCTATGAGGTCACGGACGAGGCGGGCAATACCGATGTGGCCTTCGTCAAGCTGTCGATGATCGCCTGTTTCACGGAAGGGACCGAGATCGACGTGCCGGGCGGGCGGGTGGCGGTGGAACGGCTGCTGCCCGGCGACCGGGTGGAGACGCGGGACCACGGGGCGCAGGTGCTGCGCTGGGTGGGGCGGGTGACGCGGGCCGCGGTGGGGGCGGATGCGCCGGTGGAGATCGCGGCGGGCACGCTGGGCGCGCATGAGACGCTGCGGCTGTCGGGGAACCATCGGGTGCTGCTGACGGGGGCGCGGGCGGAATTGCTGTTCGGCGAGGCGGAGGTGCTGGTGAAGGCCAAGCATCTGGTGGACGGGCGCGCGGTGCGGGTGGTGGAGGGGGGCGAGGTGACCTATCTTCACCTGCTGTTCGACCGGCATGAGGTGGTGGTGGCGAACGGGCTGCCCTGTGAGAGCTATTTCCCGGGCGATCAGGCGATGGCCGCCTTTGACGGCGAGGCGCAGGAGGAGTTGCTGCGGCTGTTCCCGATGCTGCGGGCGGGGGGCGATGCCTTTGGCCCGCTGGCGCGGGCCGAGGTGAAGGGGCGCGAGGCGCGGCTTCTGGGGCGTTGACCGGGCGCGGCGCGTGGCGGGGAGACCCCCGCCCTACGGCGTTGTGCGGGGTGGTCAGGTCATGGCCGGAGCGGGAGCGCGTGGCGGGGAGACCCCCGCCCTACGGGTGATCCCTGCGGCGACCCTGCCCCGGGCCTGACCCGGGGCCTCCGGGAGGCGGGGGAGGCCCCGGATCAGGTCCGGGGCGGGGTTGGCGGGGTGCGGGTGGCGGGGTGAACCCCGACCGGCGTTGCGCGGGTGGCAGGCGTGGGAATTGGGTATTTGGGCCAAGATGAAGGGGCGGAGGTGGTGCTCCGCCCCTGTCGATGCGGGTCTTTCGATCAGTCGCGCAGGAGTTCGTTGATCGAGGTTTTCGAGCGGGTCTGGGCGTCGACCTTCTTCACGATCACGGCGCAATAGAGGTTGATGCCGCCCTTGGAGGGCATGGAGCCTGCGACGACCACCGACCCGGCGGGAACTTCGCCATACATGACTTCGCCGGTCTCGCGGTCGACGATCTTGGTCGATTTGCCGATGAAGACGCCCATGCCGAGGACGGAGCCTTCGCGGATGATGCAGCCTTCGACGACTTCCGACCGGGCGCCGATGAAGCAGTTGTCCTCGATGATCGTGGGGCCGGCCTGCATGGGTTCCAGCACGCCGCCGATGCCGACGCCACCCGAGAGGTGGACGTTCTTGCCGATCTGCGCGCAGGAGCCGACGGTGGCCCAGCCGTCGACCATGGAGCCTTCATCGACATAGGCGCCGATGTTGACGAAGGAGGGCATCAGCACCACGCCCTTGGCGATATGGGCCGAGCGGCGGACGATGGAGCCGGGGACGGCGCGGAAAGCCGCCTTGCGCCAGTCGTCGGCGGTCCAGCCCTGCCATTTGGAGGGCACCTTGTCCCACCAGTTCGCGCCGCCGTTGGAGCCGGAGATTTCGTACATGTCGGTCAGGCGGAAGGACAGCAGCACCGCCTTCTTGGCCCATTGGTTGACGTGCCAGTTGCCATCGGCCTGGCGTTCGGCCACGCGGAGGGTGCCGCTGTCCAGCGCGGTGAGCGTCGCCTCGATCGCGTCGCGGGCTTCGCCCTTGGTGGCGGGGGTGATGGTGTCGCGGGCCTCCCACGCGGTTTCGATGGCGGCTTCGAGCGCGGCATAGGTCATGGCATTCCCCCCTTTTGATTGGTCCGGTCCGGTGCGACCGTATAGAGAGGGGGAAAGACCCATGCAACAAGAGGAACGGCATGACCCCGAAGGAGGATGGACGCGCGCACCCTTTCCGCGACAGCACCGAGGATGCGGCGGCGGCGGAGCGGTTGCCGGATACGGCGCAGACGCGGGCGCCGGCCTATCGGCTGGCCTTTACCGATACCGATTTCCTGATGCGCGAGGAGTTGCGGCCGGTGCGGTTGCAGCTGGAATTGCTTAAGCCGCAGATGGTGCTGGATGAGCGGGGGATCCGGTCCACGGTGGTGGTGATGGGGTCGGCGCGGGTGCGGGCGGATGGCACGGGGCCTGCGGGGGCCTTGGCCGGGTGGTATGAGGAAGCGCGGAAGCTGGCGCATCTGGTGACGGTGGAAAGCCTGAAGAGCTATGGGCGGGAGCTGGTGGTCGTCACGGGCGGCGGGCCGGGGATCATGGAGGCCGGGAACCTTGGCGCGGCGGAGGCGGGGGGGCAGTCGATCGGGTTGAACATCGTGCTGCCGCATGAGCAGGCGCCGAATGCCCATGTGACGCCGGACCTGTGTTTCAACTTCCACTATTT
Organism: Paragemmobacter kunshanensis; assembly: GCF_011059185.1. Lineage (GTDB taxonomy): Bacteria > Pseudomonadota > Alphaproteobacteria > Rhodobacterales > Rhodobacteraceae > Paragemmobacter > Paragemmobacter kunshanensis. Next base: position 207,926 of record NZ_JAALFE010000003.1, read on the forward strand.
CGCGATCCGCAAGATGCATTTCCTGATGCGGGCGCGGGCGGTCTGCATCTTTCCCGGCGGGTTCGGGACGCTGGACGAGATGTTCGAGGCGCTGACGCTGATCCAGACGGGGCGGATGAAGCGGGTGCCGTTCCTGCTGTTCGGGCGGGCCTTCTGGGAGAAGATCGTGGATTGGCAGGCGCTGGCGGATGAGGGGGTGATCAACGCAGGCGATCTGGAGCTGTTCCGGTTCGTGGAGACGGCGGAAGAGGCGCTGGAGGCGATATTGGGGGTGTCGGGTGATGAGTGAAGGGGAGCGCGGGATGGAACGTTCTGGGGTGGTGGTGCCGCTGGTCGAGGATCGGGCGAAGGCGGAGCGCAACCTGCTGTGGCGCGAGGAGAACCGCGCGGCGTTGGAGGCATATGCCGTGGAAGTGGCGCGCGAGGGGTTGGCGCTGGCGGCGTATCGGACGTTCTGAAAGGGGTGCTTGAGGGTGGGCGGGGACTCGTCTTTGTGCCGGATGTTCCTATAATGTTCTTTTCGGAACATCTGCGAATCCCCTTCTGCCCATGGCTTTCGTCGAACTCTCTGCCCTTTCCAATTTCACCTTCCTGCTCGGGGCGTCGCATCCCGAGGAGGTGATGGCGCGTGCGGCCGAGATGGGGATGGCGGGCGTGGCGGTGGCGGATGTGAATTCCGTGGCGGGCATCGTGCGGGCGCATGCGCGGGCGCGGGAACTGGCGCGGCTGGCGGCGGAGGAGGGGCGGGATTGGCCGGGGACGCGGTTGATCCCTGCCGCAAGGATCGTGCTGCGGGACGGGTTTTCGGTCACATGCCTGCCGGAGGATCGGGCGGGGTGGGGGCGGCTGTGCCGTCTGATTTCCCTCGGGCGATTGCGGGTGGAGAAGGGGGAGTGTGACCTTTCGCTGGACGATCTGCTGGAGTGGGGGGCGGGGATGGTGCTGCTGATCCATCCGCCCGCGCGGGGGCAGATGGAGGCGTGGCGGGGCGTGGTGGCGCGGCTGGTGGCGCGCTTTGCGGGGGCGTGTTTCCTGCTGATGGCGCCGCGTTATGACGGGCAGGACCGGGCGCGGTTCGCGCGGCTTTCGCGGGTGGCGGAGGGGGTGGGGGTGTTGCCTGTCGCCTCGGCCTTGCCCCTGATGCATCACGGGTCGCGGCGGCGGATGGCGGATGTGCTGACGGCGATCCGTCTTGGGGTGCGGGTGGATGCGCTGGGCCGCCGCGCGCTGCCCCATGCCGAGCAGCGGCTGCGGTCGGAGGCCGAGATGCTGCGTCTGTTCGCGGGCCACGAGGCGGCGGTGCATCGGGCGGGGGAGGTGGCGGGGCGGTTGGCCTTTTCGCTGGACGAGTTGCGCTATGAATACCCGTCCGAGGTGACGGGGGGCGAGACGGCGGCGGAGCGCTTGGCGCGGCTGGCCTGGGCGGGGTTGGACTGGCGCTATCCCGATGGCGCGCCGGATCGGGTGCGGGCGCAGATGGCGCATGAGTTGGCGCTGATCGGGAAGCTGAGATACGAGCCCTATTTCCTGACGGTGCATGACATCGTCGATTTCGCGCGGGGTCGGGGGATACTCTGCCAAGGGCGGGGGTCGGCGGCGAATTCGGTGGTCTGTTATGCGCTGGGCGTGACGAGCGTCAGCCCCGAGATCGGGACGATGGTGTTCGAGCGCTTCGTTTCCGAGGCGCGGAATGAACCCCCCGATATCGACGTGGATTTCGAACATGAGCGGCGCGAGGAGGTGATCCAGCACATCTATGCGCGCTATGGGCGGCACCGCGCGGGGCTGTGCGCCACGGTGATCCATTATCGCGGCAAGCGCGCGGTGCGCGAGGTGGGGCGGGCGATGGGTCTGACCGAGGACACGCTTGCCGCCATGTCGAGCCAGATCTGGGGCTGGGGGGGACCCGGCCAGATAACGGAGGTGCGGTTGCGCGAGATCGGGCTGGACCCGACGGATCGGCGGCTGGCGCTGACGCTGCAACTGATCGACGAGATACAGGGGTTTCCGCGCCATCTGAGCCAGCATGTCGGCGGGTTCATCATCACCGAGGGGCGGCTGGATGAACTGGTTCCGGTGGAGAATGCGACGATGGAGGACCGGACCGTCATCTGCTGGGACAAGGACGATATCGACACGCTGGGGATATTGAAGGTGGATGTGCTGGCGCTGGGGATGCTGACCTGCATCCGCAAGGCGTTCGACCTGATGGAGCGGCATCATCAGGTGCGGCATTCGCTGGCGAGTTTGCCTGCAGAGGATGCGGCGACCTATGACATGCTGTGCCGGGCGGACAGTCTGGGCGTGTTTCAGGTGGAAAGCCGGGCGCAGATGAATTTCCTGCCGCGGATGCGGCCGAAGACGTTCTACGATCTGGTCATTCAGGTGGCGATCATCCGGCCGGGGCCGATACAGGGGGATATGGTGCATCCCTTCCTGCGGCGGCGGAACGGGCAGGAGGTGGTGACCTTTCCGTCCGACGAGTTGGGGCGGGTCTTGGGCAAGACGCTGGGCGTGCCGCTGTTTCAGGAACAGGCGATGCAGATTGCGATCATCGGGGCGGGGTTTTCGCCGACGGAAGCCGACCGGCTGCGCCGGTCGCTGGCGACGTTCAAGAAGCATGGGAATGTGAGCGAGTTCCGCGACCGGTTCATGGAGGGGATGCGTCGGAACGGCTATGAGGAGGACTTCGCCGCGCGCTGTTTCGCGCAGATCGAGGGGTTCGGGAGTTACGGCTTCCCCGAAAGCCACGCGGCGTCCTTTGCGCTGCTGGTCTATGCCAGCGCGTGGCTGAAGCGGCATCATCCGGGAATATTTGCCTGCGCGCTGCTGAACAGTCAGCCGATGGGGTTCTATGCCCCTGCGCAGATCGTGCGTGATGCGCGGGAGCATGGGGTGGTGGTGCGCCCGCCCTGCATCAATGCGAGCCATTGGGACAATGTGATGGAGCCGGACGGGCGGGGCGGGTTGGCGCTGCGGCTGGGGTTCCGGCAGGTGAAGGGGATGGTGGAGGAAGAGGCGCAGTGGATCGTGGCGGCGCGGGGCAACGGTTACGCGGCGGTGGAGGATGTGTGGCGGCGGGCAGGCTTGGGCGCGCGGATGCTGGCGCGGCTGGCGGAGGCGGATTGCTTTGCGGCGCTGGGCGTGACGCGGCGCGAGGCGCTGTGGGCGGCGAAGGCCTTGGTGGAGGGGTCACCGCTGCCCTTGTTCGCGGGGGATATCGACGGGGAGGGGATCGTGGAACCGGGCGTTGCCTTGCGCGAGATGACGATGGGGGAGCAGGTGGTGGAGGATTACGTGTCTCTGCGGCTGACGCTGCGGGCGCATCCGATGGCGCTGCTTCGGCCATGGCTGACGCCGGAAGCGGCTTGAAGCGTTGCGGGGGGCGGGGCAGGCTGGGCGTGTTCAAGGCAGGAGGGGCGCATGACACCGGAGCGGCTGGCGATCGAGATGGGGCTGGATATCCCCGACTTTGACGCGATGGGGTATTACGGGGCGGATTACGGGACGATGAAGCCCTGGCACAGGGTAGGCAGCCTGCTGTTCCTGTCGGGCCATGTGGCGCAGGTGGGGACGGAGATCACGCACAAGGGGCGGCTGGGGGATGGGCTTTCGACCGAGGACGGCTATCAGGCGGCGCGGCGGACGGGGTTGAACGTGCTGGGGGGCATAAGGCAGGCGGTGGGGTCGCTGGACAAGGTGCGCGGCATCGTGCGGACGCTGAATTTCGTGGTCTGCACGCCGGATTATGAGGATGTCCACAAGGTTTCCTCCGGGCTGTCGGACCTGTTCGTGGAGGTGTTCGGGCGCGAGCGGGGGCTTGGGGGCCGCGCGACCATCGGGGTGATGGCGCTGGCGGGGGGCGTGTGCTTCGAGACCTGGGCCACGGTGGAGGTGGAGGATTAGTCGTAGGCGAGCTGGTCCATCTTGCGGGCAAGCTTCACGTCCATGTCGGTGAGGCCGTGGGTGTCATGCGTGGTGAGGGTGACGGTGACGGTCTTGTAGACATTGGACCAGTCGGGGTGGTGGTTCCACTTTTCGGCCCAGAGCGCGGCGCGGGTCATGAAGCCGAAGGCTTCGATGAAATTGGCGAAGGTGAAGACCTTGGCGATGGCGCGGCCACCTTCGATGACGATCCAGCCTGCCGCGGTGAGGGGGGCGAGGTCGGCTTCGGTGACGGGGTGGTAGTCGGGCATGGCGGTCCTTTCGCGGGGGACGATTCTTCTGCGAAAAATCGGGAGACGAAATTTCTGCGAAATTTCTGGGGTTCGAGCGGTGGCCGGTGGGGGCGCATGGCGCAAGGCCATTGGGATCAGGGTTTTTCGCAGAAGAATCCTGATCGGCGGCCCCGTCAAGCGCGCGGTCAGTCTTCGGCGGTGACGCGCCGGAAGGGGCCATAGGCGGTGAGGACCTCGATCTCTTCATCCACGGCACGGCGTTCGGCGCGCAGATACTGGGCGACGGCGTCGCGCAGGCCCGGATCGGTGATGTAGTGCAGGGAATGGACGGGCGTGGGCAGGTAGCCGCGCGCGAGCTTGTGTTCGCCCTGGGCGCCGGCCTCGACCCGGGCGAGGCCATGGGCGATGGCCCAGTCGATGGCCTGATAGTAGCAGAGTTCGAAATGCAGGCAGGGGTGATCTTCGAGGCAGCCCCAGTAGCGGCCATAAAGCGTGTCGCGCCCGATGAAGTTGAGCGCACCTGCGACGGGGGTGCCGTCGGGCCGTTCGGCAAGGACGAGGAGCATGTCGCGGCGCAGGGTTTCATGGGCGAGGGTGAAGAAGCGGCGGGTGAGGTAGGGGGTGCCCCATTTGCGCGCCCCCGTGTCCTGGTAGAATTGCCAGAAGGCATCCCAGTGGTGCGGCTGGATGTCGTCGCCTGTAAGCGCGCGGATCGTGAGGCCGGAGGCGCGGGCGGTTTCGCGTTCCTTGCGGATCATCTTGCGCTTGCGCGAGGAGAGATCGGCCAGGAAATCATCGAAGCTGGTGTAGCCGCGGTTTTCCCAGTGGAATTGCTGGGTGACGCGGTGGAGGAGGCCGTGGCGGGGGGCCAGCGTTTCGGCCTCTTCCCCGGTGCAGAAGGTGATGTGGAGCGAGGAGAGGCGGTTCGTGCGGGCGAGGTGGATGGCGGCATCGACCAGGGCGTCGCGGGCATGGGGGGCGTCGGGGGCGGCGAGGAAGCGGCGGCCGGTGGCGGGGGTGAAGGGGACGGCGATCTGGAGTTTGGGGTAGTAGCGTCCGCCCGCGCGTTCATAGGCCTGCGCCCAGCCATGATCGAAGATGTATTCGCCCTGCGAATGGGATTTCACATAGAGCGGCGTCGCGGCAAGGAGGCGCGTGTCGTCGCGCAGGACGAGGGGGCGGGGCGACCAGCCGGAGCCGGTGCCGGTGGAGCCGGAGGCATCGAGGGCGGAGAGGAAGCGGTGGGTGGTGAAGGGGTCGATGGGGCGGGTGCCACCCGTGGCTTCGGGGCAGGCCAGCGCATCCCAATCGGCGGGGGCGATCTGGTCGAGGCTGTCGAGGAGATCGGTTCTGGTCATGCCCGGCTGTCGGTCTTTCTGGCGAGGCCGGGGGGCCATCCGGCCCCCCGGACCCCCCGGAGGTTGGTCCTGGATCCTGTCGGTCAGCGCGAAGGTGGGGTGGCTGCGGCGGGCGTCAAGCGGGATGGGCGGCGGGGTAGCGTTCGAAGGTGATGTTCTGGGCGATGCGGCGGGCCTTTGCCTCATCCTCGGGGGATTTGATCGTCCAGCAGAGGATGGCGGCGCCCTGCGCGGCGAGGTCGGCCACCCGGGGGCGGGCGAGATCGGTATGTTCGTGGGAGATGAAGGAGGACTGCGTCCGGTCATAATCGGGGATGGGGCGGAGGCGGTCGCAGGTTTCGGGCGGCAGGGGGTGCCAGTCGGCGGGATCATAGGCCGAGGTGGTGAGGCCGCGCGGAAGGCCGGGGGCGAGGGTCGCCATGCGGGCCATGCAGGCGGGGTTGAAGGACATGAGCGCGACGGGGCCGTCATAGCCCGCGAGGGCGCGGGCTGTCGCCTCTTCGAGGCGGCCATCGGTTTCGGCCATGCGGAGGGTCTGATCCTTGAGTTCGATCAGCAGCGGTGCGCGGCCTGCGACGAGGGTGAGGATTTCCGCAAGGCTGGGGATGCATTCATCGCCGCCCTTGAGCGGGATTTCCGCCAGTTCGGCGGCGGTGAGGTCGCAGAGCCAGCCGTCGCGCCCTGTCAGCCGTTCCAGCCGTTCGTCATGGAAGACCATGGGCACGCCGTCGCGCGAGAGTTGCAGGTCGATCTCGATCGCGTAGCCCGCCGCGATGGCCGCCCGGATGGCGGCGCGGCTGTTTTCGGGGCGGCCCTGCGTGACGTCATGCAGCGCCCGGTGGGCGATGGGCTGGCGCAGGAAGGCGGGGGGCAGGGGCACGCGCATGGCAGGTCAGCGGATTTCGAAGATGCCTTCGATTTCCACCGCGACGCCGAGCGGCAGCGAGGCCGCCGAGACGGCGGAGCGGGCGTGGCGGCCCGCATCCCCCAGCGCCGCGACGAGGAAATCGGAGGCGCCGTTGATCACCTTGGGCTGATCGGTGAAATCGGGGGTGGAATTGACGAAGCCCACCAGTTTCACCGCGCGCACAAGGCGCGAGAGATCGCCGCCACAGGCCTTTCTGACCTGGGCGAGCAGGGAGATGGCGCAGGATTTCGCGGCCTCGGCCCCCTGTTCCACGGTCATGTCATCGCCAAGGCGGCCCTTGGTCAGGCCCGCCGCCGTCTGGCTGATCTGGCCCGAGACATGGACGAGGTTGCCCACCACGACGAAGGGGACGTAATTCGCCGCAGGGGCGGGGGCGTCGGGCAGGGTGACGCCGAGTTCGGCGAGGCGGGCTTCGATGGACATGGGAACCTCCGGTCGTGATCGGGCGGAGGCTAGCCGGGGGCGGCGCGGGCGGCAAGGCGGGATGCGACGCTTTGCGATCAGGATTCGCGGAAGGCGTGGCGGAAATAGTCGGTGAAGGGTTGCAGCAGATAGGCCATGGGCGTGCGCGCGCCGGTGCGGATGAAGGCCTCGACCGGCATGCCGGGCAGGAGGGCCTGATCGCCCAGCTTGGCGATTTCGGCGGGGGGGAGGGTGATTTCGGCGCGGAAGAAGGGCGGGCCGCCGGCCGGATCGGTGAGGGCATCGGCCGAGAGCAGGGCGATGGTGCCGAAGAGTTCCGGCGCCTCGCGCTGGGGCAGGGCGGAGAAGACGAGGCGGACGGGCTGGCCGATGGCGACCTCGTCGATATGGACGGGGGCGATGCGGGCGGCGATGACCAGCGGGCGATCCTGCGGGATGAGGAAGAGGATCGGATCGGCCGGGCGGATGACGGCGCGCGGGGTGGTGACGGCAAGGCCGAGGACGGTGCCCGAGACCGGGGCGCGGATGTCGAGCCGGGCGAGGCGTTCGGCAAGCGCGCCGAGCCGTTCGGCGAGTTCGCGTTCGCCGGGGCCCAACTCGCGCAGTTCGGTGGTGGCCTCTTCCCGGCGCTGGGCGGCGAGGCGGAGGGTTTCGAGGTCGATCTCGGTCATGCGGCCTTCGGATTGGGCGCGCAGGGCGGTGAGTTCGCCGAGACGGCCCTGAAGCCCCGCCTCTTCGCGGCGGAGCGCCAGCACGCGGGCGGCCTGGGCGAGGCCCTTGTCGAGCAGGGATTGCTGATCGGCGAGTTCGCCGCGGATCAGGTCGATCTGGGCGGTGAGGGCCACGGTCTGCGCGTCGATGCCTTCGATCTGGGAGGCGATCTGGGATTGGCGGCGGGCGAGCTGATCGGCCTGGCGGGCGAGGGTTTCGCGGCGGGCGTCGAAGAGGCGGCGTTGGCCTTCGATCTGTTCGGCGACATCGGGGCGGGTGTCGGCGAGGGCCAGCAGATCGGCGGGGAAATCGGGGGCGGGGGCATCGTCGCGTTCGGCTTCGAGCCGGGCGCGGCGGGCGCGGGTTTCGTGAAGCTGGGCTTCGGTGATGCTGTGTTCCGAGGTCAGCAGGCTGCCGTCGAGCGAGAGCAGCAGATCGCCCGCCTGCACGGGCTGGCCTTCGCGGACCGCAATGGTGGCGACGACGCCGCCATCGGGATGCTGGACGATCTGGCGGTTCTGGTCGACCTGGATCTGGCCGGGGGCGATCACCGCGCCGTCAAGTTCGGTGCCCATGCCCCAGAGGCCCAGCACGGCGAAGAGCACGAGCAGGGTGGCGAGGCCCGCGCGGATATGGCGGCGGGGCGAGAGATCGGGGCCGTCGTTCATCACCGCATGCCCCCCGGGGCGACCTTGCCCACGATATCGCCCGCGTTCTGGACCATTTCGCGCAGGACCTGATCGCGCGGGCCGAAGGCGCGGCGCTGGCCGTTCTCCAGCACGAGGAGCATGTCGCATTCCTGGATGGCGGCGGGGCGATGGGCCATGATCAGGGCCGCGCCGCCCGCGGCCTTGTGCGCGCGGATGGCGGTGTTCACGGCGAGGGAGCCTTCATTGTCGAGGTTGGAATTCGGCTCATCAAGGATCAGCAGGACCGGATTGCCATAAAGGGCGCGGGCAAGGCCGATGCGCTGCACCTGACCGCCGGAGAGCTGGCCGCCGGCGGCATCCATGCGGGTGTCGTAGCCCTGGGTGAGGCGGAGGATCATCTCATGGGCATCGGCGGTGCGGGCGGCGGCCACGATGGCGGCATCGTCGCCGGGCGCGAGGCGGGCGATGTTTTCGGCAATGGTGCCGTCGAAGAGGCTGACGCGCTGGGGCAGGTAGCCGATCAGCGCGCCGAGCCTGTCGGTGGGGAACTGGTCGAGCGTGGCCCCGTCGAGGCGGATCGAGCCCGAGGCCGGGTGCCAGAGCCCGGTGAGCGCGCGGGCGAGGGTGGATTTGCCCGCGCCCGAGGGGCCGATGACGCCAAGAGCCTGGCCGGGCTGCAACGAAAAGGAGAGGCCGCGCAGGGTGGGGGCGGACTGGCCGGGGGGGATGATGGTGAGGCCCGACACCTCGATCCGGGCGGCGGGGCGGGGGAGGGCGGTGCGCGGGGCGGGGGCGGGGATGCGGGTGAGCAGTTCTGAAAGGCGGGTGCGCGCCTCTTGCGCGCGGGAGACGAGGGGCCATTGCGCGACGGCCTGTTCCAGCGGTTGCAGCGCGCGGCCGAGCAGGATGGAGGCGGCGATCATCGCACCGGGCGAGAGTTCGCCGCGCAGCACGACCCAGGCGGCGAGGCCCAGCATGGCCGATTGCAGGTAAAGGCGGAAACCGCGCGAGGCCGCGCCCCAGCCGCCGCCCTGATCGGCGGCGAGAAGGCCCTGACCCAGCGCCACGCTGCGGGCCTTCTGCCAGCGGTCGAAGGCGGCCCCGGTCATGCCGAGGGCGCGGATGGTTTCGGAATCGTTGCGGAGGCGGTCGGCGCTGTTGTCGGCGACGAGGGCGGCTTCGGAGGCGCGGGCGAGGGCGGTGCGGGTCTGGCGCTGGTTCATCAGGGCGAGGGCGAGGATGATCGCGCCGCCTGCGATGGCCAGCCAGCCGAGCAGGGGATGGAAGATGAAGATCGCGCCCAGATAGAGCGGGGTCCAGGGCATGTCGATCAGGGCTGTCAGGGCGGGCGAGGACCAGAAGGCGCGGATCGCCTCGACATCGCGCTGGGCGGCGATGGCGCTGCGGTCTTCGGGGGCGGCGAAATGGCGGGTGAGGGCGGCTTCGAATACGCGGCGGTCGAGGCTGGTCTGGTAGGCGGCGCCGATGCGGGCGAGGACGCGCCCCCGGAAGTGATCGAGGATGGCCATGATCAGGAAGAGCAGCGTGAGCAGCAGGGTGAGCGCGACGAGGGTGGCTTCGGACTGGCTGCCGAGGACGCGGTCATAGACCTGCATCATGTAGAGCGGGCTGGTGAGCATCAGCAGGTTGACGCCGCAGGAGAAGGCAATGGCTGCGATGAAGGGGCCACGCTGGGCTGTGAAGACCGCGCGCAATTCCTGCGCGCCGGGCGTGAATTCGTTGCGCCGCGACATGGGCTGCGCCTTTCCTTGACCAGACACTCGTTCCCCCGGGCGAAACAGGCCCGGCCGCGCGGCTATAGCATGGGGCATGAAGCCCCGCCACGGGGAACTGCGCGGAATGCATCCGATCCTGTCCTTGCCACGTAAGGGATGGGGTGCGCCCGGCCCAAAGCATGGCAAGTTTCCGCAAGACGTGATCCTGGCGACACGGTCGGGCGGTTGTCATGGGGGGCGGGGCAGCTTATGGCTGGGTCTGGCGCTGGTTTCGGACATGGGGGACGGCAGGGTGGTGATGGTGACTGGCAGGACGAGCCCGAAGATGCGGACGGGACTGTCGGCCTGCCTTGCGGGGCTTCTGCTGGTGGCCTGCGGGCCTGCGCCCATCGCTTCGGGGATCAACGATCCGAATGAGGCGCGCAACCGCGAGATCCATGCGTTCAACCGGGGCGTGGACCGCGCTCTGCTGCGGCCGACGGCCAATGCCTATAGCAGCGTCCTGCCCGAGCCGGTGGAGCAGGGCATTTCCAATTTCGCCACGAACCTGGATGCGCCGGGCGATGTGGTGAACAACATCCTGCAGTTGCGGCTGGGCCGCGCGGCGGAGAACACGCTGCGCTTTGCGATCAATTCCACCATCGGGATCGGCGGGCTGTTCGATCCGGCCACGGCCATGGGCGTGGCGGGCGATCCCACCGATTTTGGCGAGACGCTGCATGTCTGGGGCGTGCCCGAGGGGCAATACTCCGAAGTGCCCTTCATGGGGCCGACCACGGACCGCGATCTGGTGGGGGTGATCGTGGATGTGGTGACGAACCCGGTGCGGCTGGCCCTGCCGGAGCCGGAATCCTATTACGCGACGGGCACGAAGCTTGCCTCGCGGTTGAGTGATCGGGCGCGCTATGGCGACACGGTCGATTCCATCCTATACGAAAGCGCGGACAGCTACGCGCAGACGCGCCTTCTGTATCTGCAGAACCGCCGCTTTGCCCTGGGCGGGGCTGCGGGCGATGCGGAGGGCGGATTTGAAGACCCCTATGCCGATTTCGAGGATCCCTATGCGGAATGACACCAGTTCGTCCCGGCTGACGCGCCGGGGATTCACCTCTATCGCGCTGGCCGCCTCGGCGGCCTTCGGGATGCCGCTGCCCGTCTTTGCGCTGACGGTGGACGATGCGCGGGGGCTGATCGACAAGGCGGTGGCGGATGTGAACCGCATCATCGGTTCGGGCAAATCCGAAAGCGCCATGTTCGGCGATTTCGAACGGGTCTTCGTGAAATATGCCGATGTGCCGGTGATCGCGCGGTCGGCGCTGGGGCCGGCGGCGCGGCAGGCGAGCAATGCGCAACTGTCGGCCTTCACCAAGGCCTATCAGGGCTATCTGAGCCGCAAATACGGCCGCCGCTTCCGCGAATTCATCGGCGGGCGGATCGAGGTGACGGATGCGCGCCCGATCAAGAGCTATTTCGAGGTGATCTCGGTCGCCTATCTGCAGGGCGAGGCGCCCTTCGACCTGCGCTGGCATGTGTCGGACAAATCGGGGCGGAACCTGTTCTTCAACATCATCATCGAGGGGGTCAACATGCTGGCCTCGGAGCGGACGGAGATCGGCGCGCTGCTGGACAAGAACCGGGGCGACATCGACGCGCTGGTGGCGCAGTTGAAGACGATCTGACCTGCGGTCGGTCCGGTTATGCTGAACCCGTCGGGGCAACCCGGCGGGTTTTTTCGTGCCGCATGTCGGAAAGGGGCCAGACGGGCGGTGGCGGCGGGCGAGGATGGGGCCTGAGCGAGCGGGAGGCGGCCATGGCAGAGACGGAGCGTCGGGGCGGGCGGCGCGGGGGGCGCGCGCGGCAGGAGGCGGGGGCTGCGGGCTGGGGCGCGCTGCGGCATGGGCTGGCGGGGCAGGGGGCCTTTTCCGAGGACGCGATCGCCGCGATGCATGACACCGCGCTGCGGGTGCTGGAAGAGCTTGGCATGCGGGTGCTGCTGGACGAGGCGCGGGCGATCCTGCGCGCGGGCGGGGCGCTGGTGGATGAGGACAGCCGGATGGTGCGGATCGGGCGCGACATGGTGGCCGAGGCGCTGCGCGTGGCGCCCCGGTCGATCCGGCTGCGGGCGGCGGATCCAGCGCATGAGCGGATCTTCGAGCCGGGGGCGATGCTGTTCATGGCGGGATCGGGCTGCCCCAACGTGACCGACCGGCAGCGCGGGCGGCGGGCCGGATCGCGGGAAAGCTATCGCGAGACGCTGCGGCTGCAGCAATCCTTTGACGTGATCCACATGCACGGGCCTTCGGCGGAACCGCAGGACGTGCCGCCGCCTCTGCGCCATTACGCGCTGATGGAGGACCAGCTGGCGAATGGGTCGAAGCCGCTGTTCGTCTATGCGCGGGGGCGGGGGCAGGTGGAGGAGGCGTTCGAGATGATCCGGCTGGCGCGGGGGCTGGACGCGGCGGGGTTCCGTGACGGGGTGTGGGCCACGACGGTGATCAACACCAATTCGCCGCGCCAGATCGACGTGCCGATGGCGCGGGGGATCATTGATTTCGCGCGGGCGGGGCAGTTGTCGTTGATCACGCCCTTCTGCCTGGCCGGGGCGATGGCGCCGGTGACGGTGGCGGGGGCGCTGGTCCTGCAGCATGCCGAGGCGCTGGCGGGGATCGTGCTGGCGCAGATGGCGGCGCCCGGGGCGCCGGTTGCCTATGGCGGGTTTTCGTCGAATGTGGATCTGAAGAGCGGCGCGCCCGCCTTTGGCACGCCGGAACATATCCGGGCCAATCTGGGATCGGGGCAATTGGCGCGGTTCATCGGCCTGCCCTGGCGGTCGGCGACGGGGGCCGCGTCGAACGTGGCGGATGCGCAGGGGGCCACCGAGACGGCGATGGCGCTGTGGGGGGCCGTGCTGGCGCAGGCGACGGTGACGGTGCATGCCGCGGGCTGGCTGGAAGGGGGGCTGACCTTCGGCTACGAGAAGTTCATCTGCGATCTGGAGGCCCTGCAGGTGATGGCCGATCTGGCACGGCCCGCGCCCGAGGATCAGGCGGCGCTGGCCTTCGACGCGATTGCCGAGGTGCCGCCGGGCGGGCATTTCTTTGCTGCCGCGCATACGATGGAGCGGTATCGGACCGCCTTCTATGCGCCGCTGGTGGCGGATCTGTCGAACCACGGAACCTGGCTGGAGGCGGGGGCGCAGACCGCCGATGCGCGGGCGACGGCGATCTGGCAGCAGGTGCTGGCGGATTTCACGCCGCCGCGCGCCTGTGACGGGGCGGCGGGGCGGCTGTCGCGCTGGGTGGCGGACAGGCGGCAGGCCGGGGGCATGCCGCCCGAGGAACAATAGCCGGTCGGCCCGGATCAGTAGAGGCCGAGCAGATCCTTGAGCAGGGATTCGACCGGGTCTTCCTGCGAGCGGTCGCGCTGGGGCTGCGGGATGGGCTGGCCGGGGGCGGGTTCCTGATATTGCGGCATTTCGGGCTGCGGCGGGGTGCGGGGTTCGGGGATGTCCATCGGCAGGGGCGAGACGGCCACGCCTTCGTGGACGCGGACCATCACCTCGTGCCAGATTTCCGCCGGAAGCCCGCCGCCGGTGACGCCGGTCAGAGGGGTGTTGTCGTCATAGCCCATCCAGACGCCCGCCACATAGTCGGCGGTGAAGCCCACGAACCATGCATCGCGGGCGGCCTGGGTGGTGCCGGTCTTGCCCGCGGCGGGGCGGCCCTCCAGCCGGGCGCGGGTGCCGGTGCCGGCCTCGATCACGCGGGACATCATGTAGGTGAGGTAGCGGGCGGATTGTTCGCTGATGACGCGTTCGCCGATGCCGCCTGCCGCGCCGATCAGCGGTTCCTCTTCGCCCTGAAGGCGCAGTTCGACCAGGCCATAGGGTTTGACCGAGGAGCCGCCGTTCAGGATGCCCGCATAGGCCCCCGTCATTTCCAGCAGCGTGGATTCCGAGGCCCCGAGGGCAAGGGCGGGACCGGAGGCGAGATCGCTTTGAATGCCGAAATCGGCGGCGATCTTGCGGACATTGTCGCGGCCCACCGCCTCGGACACCTTGACGGCGGGGATGTTGCGGCTTTCGGCGAGGGCCTGGGTGAGGGTGATCAGGCCCTTGAATTCCTTGTCGTAGTTCGACGGCGTCCAGGCGCCCGAGCCGGGGATGTTGAGGGTGAGGGGCGTGTCCTCGACGAAGTCGGACGGGCTCCATCCCAGATCGAGGGCGGCGGCATAGACGAAGGGCTTGAAGGCCGACCCCGTCTGGCGCAGGGCCTGGGTCGCGCGGTTGAAGCTGCCCGCGGCCTCGATCTTGCGGCCGCCGACCATGGCGCGCACGGCCCCGTCGGCGGACATGATCACGATGGCGGCCTGGGCGTTGGAGCCCTGCTTGATCTTCGTGTCGAAGATGAAGGCCAGCGCCTCTTCGGCGGATTTCTGGATGCGGGGATCCAGCGTGGTGCGGATGATCACATCCTCGGTCGTTTCCGATGTCAGGAAGGCGGGCGCGGTTTCCATGACCCAGTCGGCGAAGAACCCGCCCGAGCGGGAGGCGGCGGCCTCGGACAGGTGGGCGGGGTTGGCGCGGGCCTCGGCGGCCTGATCGGCGGTGAGGTAGCCCTGTTCCTCCATCAGGCCGAGGATGACATTGGCACGGGCGCGGGCGCGATCCATGTTGTTGGTGGGTGCGAAATAGGATGGGGCCTTGAGGAGCCCTGCGAGCATCGCGGCCTCGGCCGCGTTCACCTGATTGGCGGATTTGCCGAAATAGCGCTGGGAGGCGGCTTCGAACCCGCGCGCACCGGCGCCGAGATAGGCGCGGTTGAAGTAGATCGTCAGGATCTCTTCCTTGGAATACTTGAACTCCATCGCCATGGAGTAGGGGACTTCCTTGATCTTGCGCCAGATGCCGCCACGGCGGCAGTCGGCCTCGTAATCGGCTTCGGATTTCCACTGGGCGGGATCGTAGGGCACGCCGAGGCAGAGGAGTTTGGCCACCTGCTGGGTGATGGTGGAGCCGCCGTTGCCTTCGAGGGGCCCGCGCCCTTCGGCAAGGTTGATGCGGATGGCCGAAGCGATGCCGCGGGGCGAGATGCCGAAATGGCGGTAGAAGCGGCGGTCTTCGGTGGCGACCACGGCATCGTGCAGGAAGGGCGAGACGGTATCGGCGGTGATCATGCCGCCGAAGGTTTCGCCCCGCCAGGCATAGACCCTGTCCGCCCTGTCGAGGAAGGTGACGGACCCGCGCGAGCGGGCATCGACCAGATCAGTGACGGGGGGAAGCTGGGCGTAGAAATAGAGGATGACGGCGGCAAGGATGGTGGCCCCGACAAAGCCCACGCGCCAGCCGATGCCCCAGACCACACGCCAGATCATGCCCAGCGTGCCAAAGACGACGCGCCCGATCAGGCCGCGCTTCGGGGCGGGCTTGCGCGGTTTGCCGGGCTTGCGGGGGGGCGTGCCAGAGCCGCCGCCGCCCGTGCCGCCGGAGCGGCCGCCGCCGCCGGTGGCGCGCGGCGTCGCCTGCCGTGCCGTGATGTAGCGACGGTCTGCCACGAGGGGACCGCGCCCTTTGCCCGATACTGCCATGCCTTGATCTGCCCGTCTTTCGCGCGCTGCTTCCGGTTCAATCTAGCCTGACAGCGGAAGAATGTGGAGACGCCATCTCGTTCACGGATCGGCAACGATTCGCTTATGCATGTCGCCCGTTTTTTGTGCGACATGCTTCCAAAGTGCAAAAATTGTGCAAATTCGCGGGATTCAGGGCCGGATCCTCCCCCCGGTTTTCTTGTGCTGCACCTGCACGGTCCTCCTTCATGCGGGCAAGGGTCCGGAACGGGCCCCCGCCAATGGAAGGGGAACGACGTGAAACTCATCATTGCAGCAATCAAGCCTTTCAAGCTCGAGGAGGTGCGCGAGGCGCTGACCACCATCGGTGTGCGGGGCATGATGGTGACCGAGATCAAGGGCTTTGGGTCGCAGTCCGGACATACCGAGATCTATCGGGGTGCCGAATATGCCGTGAACTTCGTGCCGAAGGTCCGGCTTGAGATCGTGGTCAGCGACAGCCTGGCGGATCAGGTCGTCGAGACGATCCGCAGCACCGCGAAGACCGACAAGATCGGCGACGGCAAGATCTTTGTTCTTGATGTCGAGCAGGCCGTGCGCGTGCGCACCGGCGAAACCAATGACGATGCGCTTTAAGAGCCGCAGGGAAGGGGATACCGTGACAATGAAGCATTTTGCGAAACTTTCAGGTCTGGGCGCGCTGGGCGCTGCGGCCTTTGCGGCCCTGCCCGCCTGGGCGCAGGAAGCGACCGAAGCCACGGCGGAAGCCGCCGCCGAGGTTGTCGAGGAAGTGGTGCCCGTGATGGACAAGGGCGACGTGTCCTGGATGATGGTATCGACCGTCCTCGTGCTGTTCATGACCATTCCGGGGCTGGCGCTGTTCTATGGCGGCCTTGTGCGGGCCAAGAACATGCTGTCGATCCTGATGCAGACGACGATGATCGCCTGCGTGATGATGCTGGTCTGGGTGATCTACGGTTATTCCTTTGCCTTCGGCGGGTCGACAAGCCCCTGGTGGGGCGGCACGGGCAAGCTGTTCCTGTCCGGTGTGACGGCAGACAGCATGGCGGCCACCTTCTCGGCCGGCTACGTGATCCCGGAATATCTGTTCATCGCCTTCCAGATGACCTTTGCGGCCATCACGCCCGCGCTGATCATCGGAGCCTTTGCGGAACGGGTGAAGTTCAGCGCGGTGCTGGTCTTCTCGGTGCTGTGGGGGACGTTCTCCTACTTCCCGATTGCCCATATGGTGTGGGATGCCAACGGCTATCTGTTCGCCAAGGGTGCCATCGACTTTGCGGGCGGCACGGTGGTGCATATCAACGCCGGTATCGCGGCGCTGGTGGGCTGCATCGTGATCGGCAAGCGCGTGGGTTACGGCAAGGACAACATGGCGCCCCATTCGATGGTGCTGACCATGGTTGGTGCCTCGATGCTGTGGGTCGGCTGGTTCGGGTTCAACGTGGGTTCGAACCTTGAGGCCAATGGCGGCGCGACGCTGGCGATGATCAACACCTTCATCGCGACGGCTGCGGCGACGGTGGCCTGGGCGCTGCTGGAAAGCGTGGCGCGCGGCAAGGCTTCGATGCTGGGCGCGGCCTCGGGCATGGTGGCGGGCCTTGTGGCCGTGACCCCGGCCTGCGGCACGATCGGGCCGATGGGCGCGATCCTGCTGGGTGTTCTGGCCTCGCTTTCCTGCTACTTCTTCGTGACCGTGGTGAAGCACAAGATGCAGTATGACGACAGCCTGGACGTGTTCGGCATCCATGGTGTCGGCGGGATCGTCGGTGCGGTGCTGACGGGTGTCTTCTCGGCCGCGGCCTTCGGCGGGGTGAAGGGCGATGACTATGCGATGATGTCGCAGCTTTGGATCCAGATCGAGGGCGTGCTGATCACCATCGTCTGGTCGGGTGTGGTGTCCTTCGTGCTGTTCAAGGCGATCGACATGACCATCGGGCTGCGGGTGGACAACGACACGGAGCGGCAGGGGCTCGACCTCGCGTCGCATGGCGAGCAGGCCTATCACAGCTGAGATTGCGGGGGGGCCGCCTTCGGGCGGCCCTGCCATCGGCGCGGCGGGGCACCTCCTCCCGTTCCCGGCGCGAAACTGGACGGCCCGCGGGATCCTCCCCCCGCGGGCCGTTTTTCCTTTGCTTGATCGCTATGGGGACGATTTTTCTGCGAAAAATCTGGGGGGCGATCCTTCGTTGAAGGATCGCCCCCCGAATTCTTCGCAGAAGAATTCCTTGCGATGAAGATCAGCCCGCAACCTGTGCGATGGCGGCGGCAAGGATCGGGACGGTGCGGGCGTTGAGGCCCGCGATGTTGATGCGGCTATCACCCACCATGTAGATGCCATGGTCTTCGCGCAGGGTGTTGACCTGCGCCTCGGTCAGGCCGAGGCGCGAGAACATGCCGCGATGGGTGGCGACGAAGTCGAAGCGGTCGGAATTCGTGGCCTTGCGCAATTCGTCGGCCAGCGACTGGCGGAGGGTGAGCATGTTGAGGCGCACCTCCTCCAGTTCCGCCATCCAGTCGGCGCGGAGGGTGGCGTCTTCGAGAATCATCGTCACCAACCGCGCGCCGTGATCGGGCGGGAAGCTGAAGTTCTGGCGGTTGAGGAAGTTGAGGTTGCCTTGCAGCACGCCCTTGCCTGCAGCGGCACCGATGCCGATCAGGATGCCGGTGCGTTCGCGGTAGATGCCGAAGTTCTTGCTGCAGGAGGCGGCGATGAGGGTTTCGGGGAAGGCGGCCGCGATGCGCCGCGTGGCGGCGGCGTCGTCTTCCAGCCCGTCGCCGAAGCCCTGATAGGCGAGGTCCACGAGCGGGGTCGCGCCTTTGGTCGCGAGGAGGGTGATGACCTGATCCCACTGTGCGGCATCGAGGTTCGCGCCGGTGGGGTTGTGGCAGCAGCCATGGAGGAGGACGACATCGCCCGCCTTGACGGTGGCAAGGTCTTCCATGAGCCCCGCGAAATCCACGCCGCGGGTGGCGGCGTCGAAATAGCGGTATTCGGCCATCTTCATCCCGAGGAATTTGATGATCGACGGGTGGTTCGGCCATGTCGGGTTGGAGATCCAGACGGTGGCCTCGGGCGTGGCGAGGCGGATCAGTTCCAGCGCCTGACGGATCGCGCCCGTGCCGCCCGGCGTGGCGATGGAGGCGATGCGGTCGGTCGCCACGGCGGTGCCGAGGATCATGGAGGAGAGCGCCGCGTTATAGGCGGGTTCGCCTGCAAGGCCCGTGTAGGTCTTTGTCGTTTCGGTTTCCCACAGCTTCTTTTCGGCGGCCTTGACCGCGCGCATCACCGGGGTCAGGCCCGTCGCGTCCTTGTAGACGCCGACGCCGAGGTCGATCTTGGTGCTGCGCGGATCGTCGCGATACATGGCGATGAGTTGCAGGATCTTGTCCTGCGGCTGCGCCTTCAGCTGGTCGAACATCTGTTATCCCTTTTCCACGGGCAGGTCGTCATACATGCCCCATTCCGCCCAGGAGCCATCGTAAAGGCTGTGGTTCCTGTGGCCGATCCGTTCCAGTGCCAAGGACAGCACCGCCGCCGTCACACCCGAGCCGCAGGTGGTGATGGCGGGTTTTGCAAGGTCCACGCCTGCGGCGGCGAAGGTGGCGCGCAGGTCGGGGATGGATTTCATGGTTCCGTCGGGGTTGAGAAGCGTGTTGAACGGCACGTTCTTCGATCCGGGGATATGGCCTGCGCGCAGGCCGGGGCGGGGTTCCGGTGCCTCGCCCGTGAACCTTGCGGCGGAGCGGGCGTCGAGGATTTCAGCCTCGCGCAGTTTGGAGGAATGGGCGACCTGCGTGACGTCTTTCACCAGATGGTTCTGGCGGGAAACCGTCATGTGGCGGTCCTTGACGACGGGGGGGAGGTCTTCGATCTCGCGCCCTTCGGCCCGCCATTTGGGGAAGCCGCCGTCGAGGACCGCGACGTCGGTCTTGCCCATGAGGCGGAAGGTCCACCAGACGCGGGCGGCGGAGAAGAGGCCTGCGCCGTCGTAGATGACGACCTGATGCCCGTCGCCGACGCCCATGGCGCGCATGCGGGACATGAATTTTTCCGTGGGCGGGGCCATGTGGGGCAGGGCGGAGCGCTGGTCGGAGATTTCGTCGATGTCGAAGAAGCGTGCGCCGGGGATGTGGGCGGCGGCGTATTCCGCTTTGGCGTCGCGGCCTGCATCGGGGAGATACCAGGAGGCATCGAGGATGCGCAGGTCGGGGTCGCGCAGATGGGCGGCGAGCCAGTCGGTGGAAACGAGGGTCTTGGGATCGTCGGTCACGGGTGCCTCCGGCCTTGCGGTCAGGGGGCAAGTAGCCGGATCGGGCCTTTGTGGCAAGGGTTGCGCGGTGTCGGGGCGATTTCTGACGCAGAAATCGCGACGTTTTCTGCACGCAGAAAACGGGGGGCTGGCGTTGCGGTGGGGGGACCGATTTCTGTGTCAGAAATCGGCGCATTTTCTGCGTCAGAAAATGCTTCAGTCGCGCTTGGACATCTTGAGCAGGCGCGCCTTTTCGCGGTCCCAGTCCCGCTTGGCGCTGGTTTCGCGTTTGTCGGCCAGTTTCTTGCCCTTGGCGATGCCCAGCTTGATCTTCACGATGCCGCGGTCGTTGAAATACATGCGGATCGGGACGATCGTCATGCCCTCGCGCGCCGTGGCGTTCCAGAGGCGGGAGAGTTCCTTCTTGGACACCAGCAGCTTGCGGCGGCGGCGTTCCTCGTGGCCCCAGGTCTTTGCCTCGCGGTAGGGGGCGATGTAGCCGTTGATGAGCCACAGTTCCCCGCCTTCGACCGAGGCGTAGCTTTCGGCGATGTTGGACCCGCCCTGGCGCAGGCTTTTGACCTCGGAGCCCAGCAGGATGATGCCTGCCTCCAGATCGCTTTCGATGTGGTAGTCGAAGCGGGCGCGGCGGTTTTCCGCGATGAGTTTGGAGTTGGGATCGGATTTCGTGGCCATGATCGTGCCGAGATAGGCGATGGGGGGCGCGGAGTCCAGTTCAGGGCTTTGCCCGGGGGCGGGATCGCGTCAGGGTGTAGAGGCCGGAGGCGACGATGAGGGCGGAGCCTGCGAGAGTCAGCGCGTCGGGGCGTTCGTGGAAGACGAGGGTGCCCAGGATCATCGCGAAGACGAGGCGGGTGTAGCGGAAGGGGGTGACGACGGAAACCTCTCCGGTCCGC
The DNA here is from genome assembly GCF_011059185.1 of Paragemmobacter kunshanensis. GTDB lineage: Bacteria > Pseudomonadota > Alphaproteobacteria > Rhodobacterales > Rhodobacteraceae > Paragemmobacter > Paragemmobacter kunshanensis. Next base: position 228,663 of record NZ_JAALFE010000003.1, read on the forward strand.
ATGGCGATGGTCAGCGCGTTGTAGGCGAAGATTCCGCAGGCTGTCATGGCGGCGATCTGGGCCGTGGCGGTGGCGTCGGGGAGGCGCGCGCCGCCGGTGACGGAGAGGATCACGGCGCCTGCGACGGCGAGCATGGTCATGCCGATGAGCCCGAGTTGGCGGTTGGACAGGGCAGGCGGGGCCGCGCGGGTGGCGAGGTCGCGTCCGGCGAAGCCTGCCATGCCCGCGACCGTGACGAGGGAGAGGAGGGTGAAGCCTTCGACCCCCGGCCGCAGGATCAGGAGGACGCCTGCGAAGCCCACGGTGATGGCCGTCCAGCGCCGCCAGCCCACGGTTTCGCCGAAGAGGATCGCCGCGCCTGCGACGACGACGAGGGGGGTGGCCTGCAGGATGGCGGAGGCGGTGGAGAGGGGAGTCAGCGCGATGGCGAGGGAGTAGAAGAGGCGGCCCGCAACTTCGAAGGACGACCGGATGAGGAGGGGGCGGGAGAGGAGGGCGGGGTGGAGGAGGGTTTCGCCCGCGCGTTTCGCCAGGATCGCGAAGAAGGCCGCGCCCGTGAGGCCGAAGATAAGGAGGGCCTGGCCCAGGGGGATATGGGCGGTGGCGGCCTTGAGGAACATGTCCTCGACCGCGAAGCCCGCCATGGCGGCAACCATCCAGAGCGACCCGCGCAGGTTGGGCGACAACCCATGTTGGGCGTGATCAGTCACTCGGGATGCCTACGGATATCATGGAGGAGGAGTCTGGACCGATTTCTGCGAATTGCATCAGGACTATGCCCCAGCGCTTTGTCGGATCGTCGTCTTGAGTTGTCCAGGTCTTCAGCAGGAAGAAATCGTTCTGCGCAGGTTCGGTTTCGGACAGTTCGGGAGCCCAGTTCGGCAGGCTTTCTTCAACCAGCGCGGTGAGACGGGCCTTTTCGGACGGGGACAAAAGACGAAAGGCATCGGAGACAGAGCAGGTTCGCGGTGGATCAAGGTCAAGTTCGACATGAAGGTCGGTGGTGGGTTCGATCCAGATCGGGTTGCCCTGCAGATTGGCGGGCATGAGCCAAAGGTTCGGGTCATGCGGCGCATTGCGCAGGGTGCCGATGCAGAATGCCTCGAACAATTGCGCCATGGCGGTGACCCTATCGCCGTAGGTCAGCCTGAGCTGTTGGGGCGGCGGTGGGCGGTCAATGGACGCCCCGAGAACAATGCCTGCGGCAAGCCCCGCACCGATGATGGTGGCGTAGATCGCCGCTTTGCGGCGACCTATCCGCATCACAGGATGCCTGCATGTTCCATCGCGGCCTTGATGCGGGCCTTGGTGGCGTCGGTCAGGCCCACCAGCGGCAGGCGCACGTCTTCCGTGCAGCGACCCAGCAGGGAGAGGCCGTATTTCGCGCCCGCGAGGCCGGGTTCCAGGAAGATCGCCTCGTGCAGGGGCATCAGGCGGTCTTGGTATTCAAGCGCCTTGCGGTAGTCGCCTGCCAGCGTCGCGGCCTGGAATTCGGCGCAGAGTTTGGGGGCGACGTTCGCCGTGACCGAGATGCAGCCCGTGCCGCCATGGGCGTTGAAGCCCAGTGCGGTGGCGTCTTCGCCCGAGAGCTGGATGAAGTCCGGCCCGCAGGAGGCGCGCTGCATCGAGACGCGTTCGATCTTCCCGGTGGCATCCTTGACCCCGATGATGCGGGGGAGTTGCGCCAGTTTGCCCATGGTTTCGGGCGTCATGTCCACGACCGAGCGGCCGGGGATGTTGTAGATGACGATGGGCAGGGTGCAGCAGTCATGCAGCGCGGTGTAATGCGCGATAAGCCCTGCCTGCGTGGGCTTGTTGTAATAGGGCGTGACGACGAGGGCCGCATCGGCGCCGACGCGTTCGGCGTGCTGGATCAGGCGGATGCCTTCGACCGTGTTGTTCGACCCGGCGCCAGCGATGACCGGCACGCGGCCTGCGGCGAATTTCACCACCGCCTCGACCACGGCTTCGTGTTCTTCGTGGCTGAGTGTCGGGCTTTCGCCCGTGGTGCCGACGGGAACGAGGCCGGTGGAGCCCTGTTCGATCTGCCAGTCGACAAGTTTCTTCAGCGTATCCAGATCGACTTCGCCGTTCTTGAACGGCGTCACCAGCGCGGGGATGGACCCTTTGATCATGGAACGCTTCCTTTGGTTTCGGGCGTGGACCGCCCCGTTGCAAACGCGCCCTTCCTAGCCTTGTGGCAAAGGCTTGCCAAGTGGGGGAGGCGTTGACGCGCTTGTGGGTTGCGGGGCGGGGCGGGGTGAGGCAGACTCATGACCAAGGATCACAAGAACAAGATGATCGGGCAGATGATGGCAAGGACGCGCCGCCTCGGGTGGCTTTTTTCGGCATTTCTGATGGCCGCGCCGGGGATGGCGCTGGCAGATGCGGCGGGCGCGCTGCGGGCGGCGCTGGATCGTGCGGCGGCGGGCGATTGGGCCGGGGCGGCGGCTGCGGCGCAGGGCGGCGTGGCGGGCGACATCATCGAATGGCAGCGCCTGCGCGCGGGCGACGGGCGGCTGGGGGAGTATGAGGATTTCCTCGCGCGCCGCGCCGATTGGCCGGGGATGCCGCTTCTGAAGGAGAAGGGCGAGGAGGCGGTGGCGCGGTCCACCGATCCGGGCCGGGTGGTGGCCTATTTCGGCGGTGGCCTGCCCGAGACGGCGGAGGGGTCGCTGGCGCTGATCAAGGCGCTGCGCGCGCTGGGGCGGGGGCCTGAGGCAGAGGCGGAGGCGTTCCGGGCCTGGACGGAGCTGCCGTTTGGGCCGGATGAAGAGGCGGAAATTCTTGGGCTTTATGGCGATGCGCTGAAGGTGGCGCATGAGGTGCGGCTGGACCGGCTGCTGTGGCAGAACCGGGTGGCAGAGGCCAAGCGGATGCTGCCGCGCGTGGGGGCGGGTTGGCAGGCCTTGGCGCAGGCGCGGATGGCGCTGCGGTCGGATGCGGATGGGGTGAATGCGCTGATCGACAGGGTTCCGGCAGCGTTGCAGGGCGATCCGGGGCTGGCCTATGAGCGGTTCGACTGGCGGTTCCGGCGGGATCGCGATGACGACGCGGCAGAGATCGTGATCGCCACCTCGCAGAGCGCGGCGGCCTTGGGCGATCCGGCCATGTGGGCGGACCGGCGGGCGGCGCTGGCGCGGTCGCTGCTACGGGCGGAGAAGCCCAAGGCGGCCTATCGCGTGGCGGCGGGGCATTTCCTGACATCGGGCGGGGATTATGCCGATCTGGAGTTTCTGGCGGGCTTCATCGCGCTGCGCAAGCTGGGGGACGCGCAAACCGCGTTGCGCCATTTCCGCAACCTGCGCGAGGGGGTGGCGACGCCGATCTCGGTAAGCCGGGCGCATTACTGGGCGGGGCGGGCGCTGCTGGCGGCGGGCGACCGGGCGGGCGGCACGGCGGAGTTGCAGGAGGCGGCGAAGCATCACACGGCCTATTACGGGCTTCTGGCGGCAGAGGCGCTGGGGCAGACGCTCGATCCTGCGCTGTTGTCGGATGCGCGGCCTGCGGATTGGAAGGGTGCAGCCTTCGCATCGTCCAGCGTGCTGGAGGCGGCGATGCTGCTGGCCCGGGCGGGGAACCGGACGCTGGCGAAGCGGTTCTTCCTGCATCTGGCCGAGGGGCTGGACGCGCGGGAACTGGATCAGCTGGCGGACCTGGCCCTGCGGCTGGATGAGCCGCATATCGCGGTGGTGATCGCCAAGCAGGCGGCAGAGCGGGGGGTGATCCTGCCGCGCGCCTATTACCCGGTGCCGGGCTTCGTGCCGGGCGAGGGGATCGGGGTGAGCCGGGCGCTGGCCCTGGCCATTTCGCGGCGCGAGTCGGAGTTCGACCCGGCGGCGCGGTCGGCGGCGGATGCGCGGGGGTTGATGCAGGTTCTTCCGTCTACAGCCAAGCTGGTGGCGCCGCGGGTAGGGCTGTCCTATGACGCGGGCAAGCTGAACGATCCGGCCTATAACGTGCGGATCGGGACGGGCTATCTGGCGCAACTGGTTGAACAATTCGGGCCTTCGGTGGCGTTGATCGCATCAGGCTACAATGCGGGGCCGGGGCGGCCGAAGCGGTGGATGGGGATGTTTGGCGATCCGCGTGACCCGGCGGTCGATGTGGTGGACTGGGTGGAGATGATCCCCTTCACCGAGACGCGGACCTATGTGATGCGGGTGACGGAAAGCCTGGTGATCTATCGCGCCATCCTGCGCGGATCGGCGGGGCCGGTGAATGTGACGGGGGAATTGCGGGGGTAGGGCGATCCGTTCGCGACGCCATCTGTCGCGGCTGTCACAGACGGCACTGCCCAAGGGTTGTGCAATCGACCCATAGACAGGCAGATCATGGCAACCCGATACATTCCCCTTTTCCTGCGCCATTCGCCCACGCCCAAGGTGCAGAATTTCGCCCTGCTGGCCGGGATCGAGGCGAGCGTGCGGGGCACGCTGATTTCGGCGATGCCGCTGGTTGTCTATGATGCGCTGGGCAGCGCAGAGGCCACGTCTTCGGCCTATTTCTGGGCCGGGGTGGTGGCGCTGGGCTGGGGGCTGATGGTGCCCTGGTTCACGCGGCATGTGCCGCGGCGGTGGATGTACAGCAGCGGATGCCTTCTCTATCTGGCGGGCATGGGGCTGGCGATTACCGGGAACCCGGTTCTGGTGCCTTTCGCGCTGATGTGCCTGGCGGCGGCGACGGCGACGACCTTTGTCTGCTTCAACGCCTATGTGCTGGATTACATCGAACGCACGGATCTTGGCCGCAGCCAATCGACCCAGATGGTCTATGCGGCGGGGCCCTGGGCGGTGGGCCCGATGCTTGGGGTGACGCTGCATGACTGGTGGGCGCCTGCGCCCTTCCTGCTGGCGGGAACCTTCGCGGTCTTGCTGCTTGCGGTGTTCTGGGTGCTTAGGCTGGGGAACGGCAAGCAGATCCAGCGGGCGAAGGGGCCGGCGCTGAACCCCTTGGCCTATCTGGGGCGGTTCTTCCGGCAGCCGCGGCTGATTGCGGGATGGATGTTCGCGGTGATGCGGTCGTCGGGGTGGTGGGTCTATGTGGTTTACCTGCCGATCTTCTGCATCGAGGCGGGATTGGGCAACAAGGTGGGGGGTGTGGCTCTTTCGGTCTCCAACGGGCTGCTGTTCATCTCGCCCATCATGCTGCGCTATGCGCGGCGGACATCGGTTCGGCGGGCGGTGCGGATGGCCTTTGGCCTGTGCGGGCTGTGCTTTCTGGCCAGCGCGGCGTTCGCGCCCCTGCCCTGGGTGGCGGTGGTGGCGATGATGGGGGCGTCGATCTTTCTGGTGCTGCTGGATGTCGTGGGAGGGTTGCCCTTCCTGATGGCGGTGAAGCCGTCGGAGCGGACGGAAATGTCGGCGGTCTATTCGAGTTTCCGGGATGTGAGCGGGATCCTGACGCCCGCGGCGGCCTGGGTGGTGCTGGTGCCTTTTGGCGCGCCGCTGGCGGCGTTCTTTGCGGTGACGGGGGCGGGGATGCTGGGGGCGTTCGGGGTAGCCTCGCGGCTGCATCCGCGGCTGGGGACGGCGCGGCCGTCCCATGGCAGGGCTGTGGCCGGGGAGTGAGGGGGGCGAAATCTGACGCAGATTTCGCGACGATTTCTGCACGCAGAAATCGGGTGGAGAGCGACGGTCAGGGGCCGTTTTCTGTGTGCAGAAAACGCCTTCCTTGAGAATGGGTTAACAGGGCGGGCGGTGCGGGCTGTGAGAAAACGCGGGCCGGTTTCCCGGTCCGCGTTTCATCTGCCACCCTGACGGGGCGGGGTTAATCAATCCAGGAGACGCCGCGCGATGACCTGCGCCTGGATTTCGGCAGCGCCTTCGAAGATGTTCAGGATGCGCGCGTCGCAGAGGATGCGGCTGATCTGGTATTCCAGCGCAAAGCCGTTGCCGCCGTGAATCTGCAGGGCGTTGTCGGCGCTGGCCCATGCCACGCGGGCGCCGAGGAGCTTGGCCATGCCCGCCTCCAGATCGCAGCGCTTGTCATGGTCCTTCTGCCAGGCGGAGAAATAGGTGAGCTGGCGGGCGACCATGATTTCCACGGCCATCATGGCAAGCTTGCCTGCCACGCGGGGGAATTCGATGAGCGACTTGCCGAATTGCTTGCGATCCTCGGCGTATTTCATGCCGACTTCCAGCGCCGATTGCGCCACGCCCACGGCGCGGGCAGCGGTCTGGATGCGGGCGGATTCGAAGGTCTGCATCAACTGCTTGAAGCCCTGACCTTCGACGCCGCCAAGGAGGTTTTCGCCTTTGACCCGGAAATCGTCGAAGTTGACGGTGTATTCCTTCATGCCGCGATAGCCGAGGACTTCGATCTCGCCACCGGAAAGCCCTTGATCCACGAAGGGTTTTTCATCGGTGCCGGGGGTCTTTTCGGCCAGGAACATGGACAGGCCGCGATAATCGGTCGTGCCGTCCACGGTGCGGGCGAGGACCGTCATCACATGGGTGCGGGCGGCGTGGGTGATCCAGGTCTTGTTGCCGTTGACCACCCAATCCTCGCCATCCCGCCGGGCGCGGGTGCGCAGGCTGCCGAGGTCGGAGCCGGTGTTCGGTTCGGTGAAGACGGCGGTGGGGAGGATTTCGCCGGAGGCGAGTTTCGGCAGCCACTTGGCCTTCTGTTCCGGTGTGCCGCCGCAGAGGATGAGTTCGGCCGCGATTTCGGAGCGGGTGCCGAGCGAGCCCACGCCGATATAGCCGCGCGAGAGTTCTTCGGAGACGACGACCATGGAAGCCTTGGACAGGCCGAAGCCGCCGAATTCTTCCGGGATCGTCAGACCAAAGACGCCCATTTCTGCAAGGGAATCAATGATCTCCATCGGGATGAGTTCATCCTTCAGGTGCCAGTCGTGGGCGTGGGGCGTGACCTTTTCATCGGCGAAGCGGCGGAACTGGTCGCGGATCATTTCCAGCTCTTCGTCCAGACCGGTGGCGCCAAAGGTGGCGTGGCCGTGATTGGCGCGCATCAGCTCCACAAGGCGGGTGCGGGCGGCGGCGGTGTTGCCCCGGGCCATGAGGGCAACCGCCGCCGCGCCGGGCTGGGCCGGGGAAAGGCCGAGGTCCTGCAAGCGCGCGACCTCTCCCTGGCTCATCGGTATGCCGCCGTGGATCTGGTTGAGATATTCGCCATAGGCGATCTGGAGAAGGAGCGATTCCATCTCGGACAGTTTGCCATCGGCCTGCAGGCGCAGCGCCCAGGCCTGCATCTGGCGCAGGGATTCGGTATAGGTGGCAAGCCATGCAAGCGCATGGGCGGCATACTGGTTTTCCTCGAGCGCCTGGGCCGAGACCTTGCCCCCGACGGTGACCATGGCACGCAGGTTTTCGCGGGCCTGCGCGAAGATCTGTTCGACCTCGGGCAGGGCCCCGGCGGTGAGGGCGAGGAGATCGGCGAGAAGCGGCGACTGCGTCACGGGCTGGCCATCATGGGGCATGGGATCACCTAGGAAGGGCTATGCTGCGGTTGCGAGATAGGTAGTGCCTAAGCAGGCGGTGAGCAACTTAATTTCGCGCGAAAAAGATCAAGTGAAGGAAAATGTCGCAGCGGAATTTTCCTTCTGATGCGGGATTGAGGCGGTGCAGGAGGGCGGATTTCGGGGCAAGCCCTTGGGAACGCTGAGGTAATGGTCCGGGTCTGGCGGTTTCCGCGGTGCCACTGCCGGTGCAGATGGCTGGTGCAGACGGGCGTATGCCCGCGCGGCAGGGCAAGGGGCGGTTAACCATGAACCGGCTGGGGTGAGTCGGGCGGCAGGCGCGCTGGCCTTCGGCCTTGCCGGCCCTTGGCATTGCCAGGCGGGGGCGGCATGGTCGCAGCCGTGGCGGCGCGGGGGGCGGGCATGGATTGGGCGATGGCCGGGCTGGAGCCCGGGGCCTTTTGGGCGGCGATGGCGGTGACGCTGTTTGCCGGTTTCGTGAAGGGGGCGGTGGGTTTTGCCATGCCGCTGATCATGGTGTCTGCCTTCAACGGTTTTCTGCCGCCGGAACTGGCGGTGGCGGGGCTGATCCTGCCGACGCTGATCACCAACCTGTCGCAGGCGACGCGGCAGGGGTTGGGGCCTGCCTGGGGTTCTGTTCTGGCCTATCGGCGGTTCCTGATCGCGACGGTGGTCTTCATCGTGATCTCGGCCCCCTTTCTGACGGTGATCCCGCGCATGGCCTATCTCTTGCTGCTGGGGGTGCCGGTGACGGTGTTCGCGGCGCTGCAACTGATAGGGGTGCCACTGGCGCTGCCGCTGCGGCAGAGGGCGCGGGCGGAATGGGGGCTGGGCGTGCTGGGGGGGCTGTTCGGGGGGATTTCGGGGATCTGGGGGCCGCCGCTGCTGGTGTATCTGCTGTCCATCGGGGCGGGGAAGCAGGAGATGGTGCGGGTGCAGGGGGTGGTGTTCCTGATCGGGGCGGTGGCGCTGCTGGCAGCGCATCTGCGGACGGGTGTGGCGGATGGGGCGAGCCTTGGCTTTTCGGCGGCGCTGGTGGTGCCGGCGATGCTGGGGATGGCGATCGGCTATCGGGTGCAGGACCGGCTGGATCAGGCGCGGTTCCGGCGCTGGACGCAGGGGTTGCTGGTGCTGACCGGGCTGAACCTGGTGCGGCAGGCGGTGATGTGAGGGCTTGGGGCGCGGGGAGACCCCCGCGCTACGGGTGAGCGGTGATGTTGGGGAGTGGGGCGGGGTGAACCCCGCCCTACGGGTGAGCGGTGATGTTGGGGGGTGGGGCGGGGTGAACCCCGCCCTACGGTGCGGCGCGGTGGCGGGGTGAACCCCGCCCTACGGGTGGGGTGATTGTAGGGCGGGGTTCACCCCGCCCTGCGTTCAGCCGATGGCGGCGGCCTTCACGTCTTCGTCGATGAAGGGCACGTATTGGCCGAAGTTCTTCGAGAACATCTCGACCAGCTTGCCCGCCTGGGCATCATAGGCGGCGGGATCGGCCCAGGTGGCGCGCGGGTTCAGAAGCGTGGCATCCACGCCGGGGACGGCGACCGGAACCTCGAAGCCGAAATTCGGATCGCGGCGGAACTCCACCCCGGCGAGCGAGCCGTCGAGGGCTGCCGAGAGCAGCGCGCGGGTGGCGCGGATGGGCATCCGCTTGCCCGTGCCATAGGCGCCGCCCGTCCAGCCGGTATTGACCAGCCAGCAGGTGGCGCCGTGCTTGGCGATCTTGGCTTGCAGGAGCTTGCCATAGACCTCGGGGCGGCGGGGCATGAAGGGCGCGCCGAAGCAGGTGGAGAAGGTGGGCTGCGGTTCGGTGACGCCGCGTTCGGTGCCTGCCACCTTGGAGGTGAAGCCCGACAGGAAGTGATACATGGCCTGGGCGGGCGTCAGCCGCGCGATGGGCGGCAGGACGCCGAAGGCATCGCAGGTGAGCATGATCACGTTCTTCGGATGCCCGCCAAGGCCGGTGCCTGACGCGTTGGAGATATAGTCCAGCGGATAGGCGCAGCGGGTGTTGGCGGTCAGGCTGTCATCATCGAAATCGAGATCCAGCGTTTCGGGATCGTAGACCATGTTTTCCACCACGGTCGCGAAACGGTGGGTGGTGGCGTAGATTTCGGGTTCGGCCTCGGGGTTGAGGTTGATGGTCTTGGCGTAGCAGCCGCCTTCGAAGTTGAAGGTGCCGCGATCCGACCAGCCGTGTTCATCGTCGCCGATCAGGGTGCGGTCGGGGGCGGCGGAGAGGGTGGTCTTGCCGGTGCCGGAGAGGCCGAAGAAGACGGCGGTGTCGACCGGGTTGCCGATGGCGTGGTTGGCCGAGCAATGCATCGGCATGACGCCCTTTTCGGGCAGCAGGTAGTTCAGCAAGGTGAAGACGGATTTCTTGTTTTCGCCCGCATAGGCGGTGTTGGCGATCAGGATCAGCTTGCGGTCGAAGTTGAGCGTGATCACCGTTTCGGTGCGGCAGCCGTGGCGCGCGGGGTCGGCCTTGAAGCTGGGGCAGTTGATGATCGTCCATTCCGGAACGAAATTGTCCAGTTCCGCACGATCCGGGCGGCGCAGCAGGTGGCGGATGAAGAGGCCGTGCCAGGCGAGTTCCGTCACCACGCGCACATCGAGGCGGTGGACGGGATCGGCCCCGGCATAGAGATCCTGCACGAAGTAATCGCGGCCCTGCATATGGGCCAGCATGTCGGCATGCAGCCGGTCGAAGGCATCGGGGGCCATGGGGGCGTTGTTTTCCCACCAGATCGTCTTTTCGACCGAGGGGGTGCGGACGACGAATTTGTCCTTGGGCGAACGGCCCGTATACTGACCGGTGGAGCAGAGGAAGGCGCCGCCCTTGCCGAGGCGGCCTTCGCCGCGTCTGACGGCCTCTTCCATCAGGGCGGGCTCGAGGAAGTTGTAATAGACGTTCCCCAGGCCGGTGATGCCTTGATGTGCCAGTTCCTGCGCGGGGTTCACGCGTCCGTTCGTCATCCTGCAAGCTCCTGCGGCCGGGATCGCACCGACCATGTCAGATCAGAAATTGCCAACCCGGACCAAAGGGTTGGATGCCATCCTCCGGGCCAAGGGGGGATGCCATGGGGGTGCTATAACACGTCGCCAACCGCTTGGAACAGGACGGTTTTGCTGCGTTAGCGCAACCAGCGGGAGGTTAGCGCAACCATGGCCCGGATGCGGGCGGAGAGGGACCATATGTCCCACCCCGTCTGCCCGGATGTGCGGCAATTTCGCCATTCCTGTGGGTTTTCCGCGACGGTTCCGCCCCGCAAATGACGTGATTCGCACATATCGGTTGATTCCCGGAGGCGGAAAAATGATCATGCCCGACATAATAAAAAACGTATGACACACGGGCAGTATAGGGAAACCACCATGGCAAGGATCGCGCTTGTCGACGATGACAGGAATATCCTGACATCCGTCGCGATGACTCTGGAAGCCGAAGGGTTCGAGGTAGAGACCTTCAATGACGGGCAGTCCGCGCTGGATGCCTTCAACCGCCGCCTGCCGGACATGGCAGTGCTGGACATCAAGATGCCGCGCATGGACGGGATGGACCTGTTGCAGCGCCTGCGCCAGAAGACCAGCATGCCGGTGATCTTTCTGACATCCAAGGATGACGAGATCGACGAGGTTCTGGGCCTGCGGATGGGCGCGGACGATTATGTGAAGAAGCCGTTCAGCCAGCGCCTGCTGGTGGAGCGGATCCGGGCGCTGCTGCGGCGGCAGGATGCCATCGCCACCGGCGAGGTGGCGACCACGGAAGAGACGAAGATCATGGAGCGGGGAAATCTTCGGATGGATCCGCTGCGCCATTCGGTGACCTGGAAGGGGCAGGATGTGGCGCTGACCGTGACTGAATTCATGCTGTTGCAGGCACTGGCCCAGCGGCCCGGTTTCGTGAAGAGCCGGGATCAGCTGATGGACGTGGCCTATGATGACCAGGTCTATGTGGATGACCGGACCATCGACAGCCATATCAAGCGGCTGCGCAAGAAGATGCGCGCGGTGGACGACAGCTTTTCGGCCATCGAGACGCTTTACGGAATCGGCTATCGTTATAACGAAGAGTAAATGACCGCAGCGCCTCGACTTGGAAAGGATGGTCGCCCGACCCGTTCGGGCGACGTTGTGCTTGGGGAAGACTGGACCTCGGGCGAGGGGCTGGTCGATCCGGCCTTGCGGGCGAGCCGCGACAGGCGGGGGCTGGTGTCCCTGAACCGGTCGCCGCTGGCGCGGAAGATCATCCTTTTCAACCTGCTGGCGCTGCTGGTGCTGGCGGGGGGCGTGCTGTTCCTGAACCCGTTCCGCGACACGCTGGTCAGCCTGCGGGGCGAGGCGCTGGTGAACGAGGCGCTGCTGGTTTCGGATGTGTTCGAGGCGGTGGCCGCCGAGGCGCCGGGGCCGATGGATGCGGCGCGGCTGTCGCGGGTGCTGGAGACGGTGCAGGTGCCGCCGGGGGTGGAGGCCTTTGCGGTGACCGCCGCGGGGGATGTGGCCGCGCGCCGGATCGGCGAGGCGCGGCCCGGGGCCGCGGTTGCGGTGCGGCCGACGCCGATCGTGGATACGCTGACGGGCGCGTGGAACGGGGTGCAGGGCCTGTTCGGCGGCGGGCCGGACGTCGAGGGTGCAGCGGATGGTTCCGCGCTGGTGCAGACGTTGCTGCCGGCCGCGCTGAAGGGCGAAGGCGTGCGGATCGACGGGCGCGCGCCGGATGGCGGGCGGATCTTCGCGGTGGCCGAACCCGTGCGGATGGATGGCCAGGTGCTGGCCGTGGTGGCGCTGGCGGGCGATCAGCAGGGGATCGACGCGCTGGTGCGCGGCGAGCGCGAGCAGGTTCTGCTGATCTTCATCGCCTCGCTCATGGTGTCATTCGGGCTGAGCCTGATCCTGGCATCGACCATTGCCAATCCGCTGTCGGATCTGGCGGCGGCGGCGGAACTGGGGCGTGACCGGGACGCGCGCAAGATGGCGCCGGGGCGGGTGCGGATCCCGGATCTGGCGGCGCGGCCCGACGAGATCGGACGGCTGTCGGTGGCGATGCGGGGCATGGTGGCGGCGCTGTACGACCGGATCGACGCGAACGAGCAGTTCGCGGCCGATGTGGCGCATGAGATCAAGAACCCGCTGGCAAGCCTGCGGTCGGCGGTGGGCACGCTGCGCGTGGCCAAGCGCGACGACCAGAAGTCGAAGCTGCTGGATGTGATCGAACATGACGTGCGCCGGCTGGACCGGCTGGTGAGCGACATTTCCAACGCCTCGCGGCTGGACAGCGAATTGGTCAAGGAGGAGGAGGAGGAGTTCAACCTTGTCCGCACCCTGACCAATATCTCGGAATATCTGGGCCAGCAGGCCAATGAGAAGGGTGTCGAGTTCATCACCGATTTCCCGAATGATCCGATCCAGATCCGGGGCCTGGAGGCGCGGCTGGCGCAGGTCTTCGTGAACCTGATCACCAATGCGATCAGCTTCTGCGAGGATGGCGATGCGGTGCGCGTCTGGGCGCGGCGGCGCGACAACCGGGTGCTGATCGTGGTCGAGGATACCGGGCCGGGGATCCCGGAACAGGCGCTGACCAAGGTGTTCAAGCGGTTCTACAGCGAACGCCCGCAGGGGCAGTTCGGGGAACATTCCGGCCTTGGGCTGGCGATTTCCAAGCAGATCGTCGAGGCGCATGGCGGCGTGATCTGGGCCGAGAACATCCGCCCGACCCATGCCGATGTCACCTCTGACCCGCTGGGCGCGCGCTTTGTGGTGGGTCTGCCGGTGTGACCGGCGACGGCCTGCTGCTGCACGCGACCTGCGTCGCGGTCGAGGGGCGGGGCGTGCTGATCTGCGGGCCATCGGGGGCGGGCAAATCGGCGCTGGGAGTGCAGTTGATGGCGCTGGGGGCGCGGCTGGTGGCGGATGACCAGGTGGCGCTTTCGCGGCGCGACGGGGCGCTTTGGGCCGCCTGTCCGCCCGCGATCCGGGGCATGATCGAGGCGCGGGGCGTGGGGCTTCTGAATGCCGATCCGCTGGATGGGGCCGAGGTGGTGCTGGCAGTCGACATGGCAGAACGGGAGAGGATGCGCCTGCCGCCGCGGCGGGGGGTGACCTACCTCGGAAGGACAGTGGACCTTGTGCTTGGCCAGGAGACGCCCCATTTCCCGGCGGCGGTGATGCTCTATCTCAGGGCGGGACGCAGGGAATGACGGACGGGCCCGGAATGCAGGATCGGACGGCGCAGCAGGAACACCGGCTGGTTCTGGTGACGGGGCCTTCGGGGGCCGGGCGATCCACGGCGATTCATGCGCTGGAGGATCTGGGATATGAGGTCATCGACAACCTGCCGCTGAGCCTTGTGCCGCGGCTGATCGAGGGCGCGCCGCTGGGGCGGCCCATCGCCCTTGGCCTTGATGTGCGCAACCGCGATTTCAACGTGGCGGCCCTGATCGAGACGATCGACGGGCTGACGCGCGATCCGCGGGTGGCGCTGGAGGTGGTCTATGTGGATTGCGCGGCGCCGGTCCTGATCCAGCGCTACAGCCAGACGCGGCGGCGCCATCCGCTGGCCCCGGCCGAGACGCCCGCCGAGGGCGTGGCGCGCGAGATCGACCTTCTGGCGCCGATCCGGGTGCGGGCCGATCACCTGATCGACACCAGCGAGATGAGCCCGCATGACCTGAAGGCGGAACTGGCGCGCTGGTTCGACGGGGCCCTGGCGCAGCGGCTGGCGGTTTCGGTGCAGAGCTTCAGCTACAAGCGGGGCCTGCCGCGGGGCGTGGACATGGTGTTCGACTGCCGATTCCTGAACAATCCCTATTGGGAGCCGGGCCTGCGCGATCTGGACGGGCGGGATGCGGCGGTGGAAGCCCATCTGCGCGCTGACCCGCGTTTCGCGGAATTCTTCGGCAGGTTGTGCGACATGGTGACCTTTCTTCTTCCGGCCATGGTGGAAGAGGGCAAGGCGCATCTGTCCATCGGATTTGGCTGCACTGGCGGGCAACATCGCAGCGTCGCAATGGCGGAAATGCTGGGGAAGGTGCTTGCAGAGGCGGGCTGGGCGGTGTCAAAACGGCACCGGGAACTGGAGCGGAGGGTGGCGGATGCCGCCCTCGGGATCGGGGTGAAGGGCGCGTGATCGGTATCGTGATCGTTGCACATGGCGGACTGGCGCGGGAATATCTCTCGGCGGTCGAACATGTCGTGGGCAAGCAGGATGCGGTGCGGGCCATCGCCATCGAGGATGACCATGACCGCAGTGCCAAGCAGGCGGAAATCTGCGCCGCCGCGGATTCGGTGGATATGGGCGCGGGCGTGGTGGTGGTGACGGACATGTTCGGCGGATCGCCGTCGAACCTGTCGCTGATGGCCTGTTGCGGGCAGGACCGGCGCATCGTCTATGGCGCGAACCTGCCGATGCTGATCAAGCTGGCCAAGTCGCGCGAGATGCCGGTGCCCGAGGCGGTTGCCGCCGCGCTTGACGCGGGGCGGAAGTATATCAACAGTCTGGACCTTGGCGGCGGGGCATGAGCGCGGGGACCATGACGGCACGGAATTTGCGGATCATCAACGAGAAGGGGCTGCATGCGCGGGCCTCGGCCAAGTTCGTGGAAGTGGTCGAGGGGCATGATGCGCAGGCGCAGGTGTCGAAGGACGGCATGACGGTGTCGGGCGATTCGATCATGGGGCTGTTGATGCTGGCCGCATCACGGGGCACGACGATCGACGTGGCGACTTCCGGCGCAGAGGCGGAGAAGCTTGCCGATGCGCTGGAGGCGCTGGTTGCAAACCGCTTCGGCGAGGACTACTGAGGCGCGTCAGACGCGAAAGGCAGATCCGACGTGACCGAGACTTCGCAGAGCGAAGATATCCGCACCCTGGAGGTGAGCGAGGCCGAACTGGCCATCCGCCGCGCCGAGCGCGCCGAGCGCCCCTATGACATGCGGCGTCTGTCCTATGCCGGGACGTTCAAGAACCCGATCAAGGCCAATACGATCCGGGCGCTGGAATGGCTGACGGCGAAGGTGACGCTTCTGCGGCTGATCCGGGATTTCGAGCGGACGGGGGCACCGGTGGGCGCGCCGTTCTGGCCCAAGGCGATCCGGCAGATGGGGATCACGATAGAGACCCCGCCCGAGGAGATCGCGCTGATCCCGAAGACGGGGCCGCTGGTGGTGGTGTCGAACCATCCGTCGGGGCTGGTGGACGGGATGGTTCTGGCGGAACTGGTCACGCGGGTGCGGTCGGATTTCAAGATCCTGACGCGGTCCTTGCTGACGGGGATCCCGGAGGTGGAACAGTTCATGATCCCGGTGCCCTTCCCGCATGAGGACAATGCGCGCGAGCTGGGCCTGCAGATGCGGGACGAGACGATGAAGCACCTGAAGGCGGGCGGGGTGATCATCCTGTTTCCGGCCGGGAAGGTGGCGATGAGCGAGGGCTGGTGGGGCCCGGCGGTGGAGGCGGAGTGGAACGTCTTCACCCACAAGATCGTGCGGTCGTCGGGGGCGACGATCCTGCCGGTGTTCTTTCCGGGGCAGAATTCCCGCGCCTTCCTGATTGCCAACAAGATCAGCGACACGATCCGGCAGGGGTTGCTGTTGCACGAGATCAAGCGCTGCCTGTTCAAGCCGACCCGGCCCGTGATCGGGGCGCCGATCCCGGCCGAAGAACTGAAGAAATGGGAAGGCAACCCGCGCGGGTTTCTGGCCTGGCTGCGGGAACATACGTTGAGTTTGAAGAAATAGGGCGCTGGCCCTGATTTTTCGCAGAAAAATCGTGGGGCCTGCGGTTTTCTGCTCGGCGGCCCCAACGATTTTTCTGCGAAGAATCAGGGGCCGCGCGATCTGCTTCTGTCCTTTAACGTGTCGGGACCGGTGTCTCACCCCGGTAGTCGTAGAAGCCGCGCTGCGTTTTCCGGCCGAGCCAGCCTGCCTCGACATATTTCGTCAGCAGGGGGCAGGGGCGGTACTTCGTATCGGCAAGGCCGTCATGCAGGACGTTCATGATCGCAAGGCAGGTGTCCAGCCCGATGAAATCGGCCAGTTCCAGCGGCCCCATCGGGTGGTTGGCGCCAAGCTTCAGCGATTCGTCGATGGATTTCACCGAACCCACGCCTTCGTAGAGCGTATAGACCGCCTCGTTGATCATGGGCATCAGGATACGGTTCACGATGAAGGCGGGGAAGTCTTCGGCGCTGGCGGCGGTCTTGCCCAGCTTGCGCACCACCTCGTGCAGGCTGTCCCAGGTTTCCTGATCCGTGGCAATGCCGCGGATCAGTTCCACCAGCTGCATCACGGGAACGGGGTTCATGAAGTGGAAGCCCATGAACTTTTCCGGCCTGTCGGTGCGCGAGGCGAGGCGGGTGATGGAGATCGAGGAGGTGTTGGAAGTGAGGATCGTGTGCGGTTTGAGATGGGGCAGCAGATCCTCGAAGATCGCCTGTTTCACCGTTTCGCGTTCGGTCGCGGCTTCGATGATCAGGTCGGTCGCGCCCAGATCGGCGAGTTTGAGGGTCGTGCGGATGCGGGACAGGGCGGCGGCCTTGTCTTCGGCCGAAACCTTGCCGCGGCTGACCTGGCGTTCGATGTTGCGCTCGATGGTGGCGAGGGCGCGGTCGAGGCTTTCCTGGGCGATGTCGTTGAGCAGCACGTCATAGCCGGCCAGCGCAAAGACATGGGCAATCCCGTTGCCCATCTGGCCTGCCCCCACGATTCCGATGCTGCGGATCTCTGGCATGATCGTCTCCTTCTGTCCGGGCAGACCTTATGCAACCGGGGGGGCGGGGCGCAAGCCATGGCGCGCGCCGGGGAATGGGCAAAGATCATATCGAATTGCAAGTTTAGGGATTTCTTCACGTTCAGGCGGCAGGCTTTCCCCCGGGTGTTGTGAATTCGGGGGTGGGTGATGGCCTATGCTTTTCCCGGCGGCGGGTCGCTGGATTACATGCCGTGCCGCTATGGCCGGTCGAGACTGATGTTCCGCGGGCCAAGGCGGGACGTGACGGGGCGTTATGTGGCGGTGCTGGGCGGGATCGAGACCTATGGGCGATACATCCCCAAGCCCTATGCGCAGCTGACCGAAGAGGGGCTTGATCTGCCGGTGGTCAATCTGGGCTGTCCGAATGCGGGGCCGGATGCCTGGCTTTCGGATCCGGCGGTGATGGAGGTGGTGACGCGGGCGGCGGCCGTGGTGGTGCAACTGCCCGGGGCGGGCGATCTGACGAACCGGATGTATTCGGTGCATCAGCGGCGCAATGACCGGTTCCTGCGGGCCTCGCCCGTGTTGCGGGCGATCTATCGGGGGGTTGATTTCACCGATTTCAGCTTTACCCGCCATATGCTGCGGGCGCTGTTCGAGGCCGGGCCGGAGCGGTTTGCCCTGGTGGCCGAGGAATTGCGCGCGGCCTGGACGGCGCGGATGCAGTCGCTGCTGGCACAGGTGCCGGGGCGGCTGGTGCTGCTTTGGGTGGGCGAGCGGCCGCCCGGGCCGCGGCGCGATGCGCCCCTTGGGGAGCCGTTGCTGGTGGATGCGGCGATGGTGGAGCAGGTGGCCGAGGCGGCGGATGCGCTGGTGGTCGCGGTGCCGAGTGCGGCGGCGCGGATGCAGGGCACGCAGGGGATGGTCTTTCCCGAACTGTCGGAGCCTGCGGCGCGGGGGCTGCCGGGGGTGGCCGCGCATCGCGAAATGGCCGAGGCGCTGCTTCCGGTCTTGCGTGGGCTGGTGTGAGCGGGGCGTCCTGCAAGGACGGCCCGGATGGGCATGAAAAAGGGGCGCGGGTCTGGCCCGCGCCCCCTTGATCCGCCCGGTGGGCGCGATCAGAGCTTTTCGATCATCTCCGGCACGGCGGTGAAGAGGTCGGCCACGAGGCCGTAATCGGCGACCTGGAAGATCGGGGCCTCTTCGTCCTTGTTGATGGCGACGATGACCTTGGAGTCCTTCATGCCCGCCAGATGCTGGATCGCGCCCGAGATGCCCACGGCGACGTAGAGCGTGGGGGCGACGACCTTGCCGGTCTGGCCGACCTGCCAGTCGTTCGGGGCGTAGCCTGAGTCGACCGCGGCACGCGAGGCACCGACGGCGGCGCCGAGCTTGTCGGCCAGTTTCTCGATCAGCGCGAAGTCGGCCTGGGAGCCCACGCCACGGCCGCCCGAGACGACGATGCCTGCGGAGGTGAGTTCGGGGCGGTCCGAGGCGGCGACCTTGTCTTCGACCCATTTCGACAGCGAGCCATCGGCGGCCACGGCCACCTTTTCCACGGCGGCGGAACCGGAATTCGCGACGGCGTTGAAGGAGGCGGTCCGGACGGTCAGGACTTTCTTGCCGTCCGAGGATTTCACCGTCTGGATCGCGTTGCCCGCATAGATCGGGCGTTCGAAGGTATCGGCATCGACCACGGCGGTCACGTCCGAGATCACCATGACGTCGAGCAGCGCCGCGGCGCGGGGCAGGACGTTCTTGGAGAAGGCGGTCGCGGCAGCGGCGATGTGGCTGTAATTGCCGGCCAGCGACACGATCAGCGCGGCGATGGCTTCGGCCATGCCGTGATCATAGGCGGCGTCATCGGCATGCAGCACCTTGGCGGCACCGTCGAGTTTCGCGGCCTCGGCCGCGGCGGCGGCAGAGGTGCCTGCGACGAGGACATGAACCTCGCCCAGGCCCTTTACGGCGGCCAGCGCCTTGGCGACGGCGTCGGTGGCGAGTGCGCCGTCATTCACATCGGCGAGAAGGAGAACGGCCATGTCAGATCACCCCTGCTTCGTCTTTGAGTTTCGCGATGAGTTCCTCGATCGAGGAGACCTTGACGCCCGCCTTGCGGCCTGCCGGTTCCACGGTTTTCACGACCGAGAGGCGCGGGGCGACGTCCACGCCGTAATCGGCGGGGGTCTTGGTGGCCAGCGGCTTTGCCTTGGCCTTCATGATGTTCGGCAGCGACGCGTAGCGCGGTTCGTTCAGGCGCAGGTCCACGGTGACGATGGCGGGCATCTTGACGGTGATGGTCTGAAGGCCGCCATCCACTTCGCGGGTGACGGTGGCGGCATCGCCGGACACGGCGAGTTCCGAGGCGAAGGTGGCCTGGCTCCAGCCGAGAAGGGCCGAAAGCATCTGGCCGGTGGCGTTCATGTCATTGTCGATCGCCTGCTTGCCGCAGAGGACAAGGCCGGGGCCTTCTTCCTTGACCACGCCCGCCAGCAGCTTGGCCACGGCGAGGGGTTCGATATCGGTATGCACGTCGGCGGCGGCTTCGATCAGGATGGCGCGGTCAGCGCCCATGGCGAGCGCGGTGCGCAGCGTTTCCTGGGCCTGCTTGACGCCGATGGAGACGACGACGATCTCGGTCGCGATGCCCTTTTCCTTGAGCCGGATCGCCTCTTCGACGGCGATCTCGTCGAAGGGGTTCATCGACATCTTCACGTTGGCCAGATCGACGCCCGATCCATCCGCCTTGACGCGGACTTTCACGTTGTAGTCGATCACACGTTTGACAGGCACCAGGACCTTCATCGCGCAAATCTCCTTTTTCCCGGTCCGGCGGCGCGGACCTATCCCAAGCTCTCGGTAGCGTAACTAGACCGTCCGGCCGCGCAGCAACAGACCAAATGCGACAGCAAAGCGCGTCGGGACGTCGCGTTTCCCCGGCGGGTCAGCCTTCGCGGGTCAGGCCGGGGACCCAGAGGACGTCGGCCTTGCCGTCGTCGTTGGCGATGCGGCCTGCGACGAAGAACCAGTCGGAGAGGCGGTTGAGGTATTTCACCGCCTCGGGGTTGACCGATTCCATGGTGGCGAGTTCGACCGTGAGGCGTTCGGCGCGGCGGCAGACGGTGCGGCAAAGGTGGAGGTAGGTGGCCAGCGGCGAGCCGCCCGGCAGGATGAAGGAGCGCAGCGGCTGCAGTTTCGCGTTCATCGCGTCGATCTCGCGTTCGAGGCGGAGAACCTGTGCTTCCTGCATGCGGAGGGGGGTGTAGGGGAGGGTGGCGTCGAGATGCATGTCGGGGGTGCAGAGATCGGCCCCCATGTCGAAGAGATCGTTCGAGATGCGGGCGAGGGCGGCGTCCATGTCGCCGGTGGCATGCAGGCGGGCAAGGCCCACGGTGGCGTTGGTTTCATCCACGGTGCCATAGGCGGAAACGCGGGTGGCGTGCTTGGCGACGCGGGCGCCGTTGCCGAGCGCGGTTTCCCCGGCGTCGCCGGTCTTGGTGTAGATCTTGGACAGGACGACCATCGGTTTACCCCTTGGATTTCAGATAGGCGAAGGCGACGATCAGGGCGACTGCCACGGCCTGCGCGATGATGCGGTAGCGCATGATGCGGTTGGCGTGCTTGCGGTTGAAATCGCCGCCCTTGGCGAAGCCGCCGATGCCGACCATCAGGATGGCCAGAACCGCGAAGGCGGCAAGGGCTGCGATGATGAAAAGCGGATCTGACAGCATGGCGTTCCCCTTCGTGCTGGGGGTGATCTAGGGGAGAAGTGACAAAAAGCGAAAGGGCAAATCGCCCCGGCGGGGCGAATTGCCGCCCGGGGCAGTGGATCTAGCCCCGTGCGACGACGCGGTCGAGCAGGCGTGTGGGCAGGATCCGGCGCAAGAGGCCCGCGATATGGGTGGGGGTGGTGACGTAGTAGCGGGCGCGGGGACGCGGCGATTCGAGGGCGTGGATCAGTTTCGCGGTGACGGCGGCGGCGGGGAGTTCCCAGCGGTCTTTCCGGGCATCGGGCTTGTAGAGGCGATCCAGCAGGGTGGCGTATTCGTCGCGCCGGGCGGAGTTTTCCCAGTCGATCCATTTTTCGAAATGCGGGATGGCGTTTTCGCGGATGCGGGTGCCGATGGGGCCGGGCTCGATGAGGATGACCTCGATCCCGGTGCCCTGCATTTCAAGGCGCAGGACATCGGACAGCCCTTCCAGCGCGAATTTGGTGGAGACATAGGCCCCGCGCCATTTCGCGCCCACAAGGCCAAGGACAGAGGAGCAGTTGACGATGCGGCCCGCGCCTTGCGCGCGGAAGGTGGGGATCAGGCGGCGGGTCAGATCGTGATAGCCGAAGAAGTTGGTTTCGAAGATCTCGCGCAGGGCGCCGCGGGGCAGGTCTTCCACCGCGCCGGGGCAGGCGAAGGCGCCGTTGTTGAAGAGGGCGTCAAGCTTGCCATCGGTGCGCGACAGGGTTTCGGCGACGGCGGTTTCGATGCTGGTCTCGCAGGAGTGATCGAGGGGGAAGCTTTCCAGCCCTTCGCTGATCAGGCGGTCGCAATCGCCCTGCTGGCGGCAGGTGGCGAAGACGCGCCAGCCGCGTGCCCGCAGCGCATGCGCGGCGTCGTAGCCGATGCCCGAGGAGCATCCGGTGATGAGGATGGAACGCATGGTGCGCGGTGCCTGTTCTTGTTCTGCCCTTTGCGGGGATTTAGGAGCAAGAACAGGCTTCTGGCAATGAAAAGCTGTCAGTCTGCCGCGGGGAAGAGCGTGGCGGAGGAGAGCGAGGGCGCCTCGCGCGAGATGAGGCGGCGATGGACGAAGCCATCGACCCCGTCGCCTTCGATGCGGATATGGATCCAGTCTTCGGTTTCGGCGACGACCTGCACGATTTCGCCGCGTTCGAGGCGGCCGATGACGGCGGCGTTGCGGCCGGGGGCCGCGCGGACATTGGCCGCATCGGCGGTGATGGTGCGCAGGATGACTTCGGGATTGTTGAAATCGTTGAAGCCGGGGGCGGCGGGTTCTTCCGTCAGGCTGGCATTCTGGACGAGCGCCGGGGCGGGGGCGGGCAGGACGCGCAGGGTTTCCGCGGGGGCGGCGGTTTCGCTGGGGGCGATCCGGGCAGGGGCCACGGGGGCCGGTGCCGGCGCGGGCGGCGCGAGGGCCACGTCATAGGCGCCGCGCAGGCCCATGCGCTGCTGGCCGCGATCTTCGCCGCCGATCAGAAGCGCGAGGTAAAAGGCCGCGCCGAAGAAGACGAGATAACGAAACATTGGCAATCCACCCGACTCGCACCATTTCCCCCTTCGGATTAGCACGGCTTTGAGGCGAGTCAGCCTGCAATTTTACACGTTCCGACCATTTCCCGACCAAGGTCGGACGGGCGGGGCGGGGCGGTCTTCTTTCGGCTGGACCGATGGCGCGCGGCGAATTACACAACATCCATGTCCGACACGCCCGAAACCCCCAAGATAGAGCCCATTCTGGTGGCAGAACCGCTGAGCCGCGCCATCGGCGAGCGGTATCTGACCTATGCCTTGTCCACGATCATGCATCGCGCGCTGCCCGATGCGCGGGACGGGTTGAAGCCGGTGCATCGGCGAATCCTTTACGCGATGCGGGAGTTGCGGCTGACGGCGACGGGGGGATTCCGCAAATCGGCCAAGATCAGCGGCGATGTGATGGGGAACTATCACCCCCATGGCGATGCCGCGATCTATGACGCGATGGCGCGTCTGGCGCAGGATTTCAACGTGCGCTACCCGCTGGTCGACGGGCAGGGGAATTTCGGCAATATCGACGGGGATAACCCTGCGGCCAGCCGATACACCGAGGCGCGGCTGACGGCGATTGCCGAGACGCTGATGGAAGGGCTGGCGGAGAACGCCGTGGACTTCCGCCCGAATTATGACGGCACGCTGGAAGAGCCGGTCGTCATGCCTGCGGCATTCCCGAACCTGCTGGCGAATGGGTCGTCGGGTATCGCGGTGGGGATGGCCACGAACATTCCGCCGCACAACCTGGATGAGTTGATCGGGGCCTGCCATGCGATGCTGGGCAATCCCGGTATCACGGACGAGGACCTGGTGGCCTTCGTGCCGGGGCCGGATTTCCCGACGGGCGGGGTTCTGGTGGAGCCGCGCGAGAATATCCTTGATGCCTATCGCACGGGGCGCGGGGCGTTCCGGCTGCGCGCGAAATGGGAGGTGGAGGATCTGGGGCGCGGGACCTGGCAGATCGTGGTCACCGAGATTCCCTATCAGGTGCAGAAGTCCAAGCTGATCGAGAAGCTGGCGGAACTGATCACGACGAAGAAGATCCCGCTGCTGGCCGATGTGCGGGATGAATCCGCCGATGACGTGCGGATCGTGCTGGAGCCGCGGGCGCGGACGGTGGAACCCGATGTCCTGATGGGGACGCTGTTCAAGAACAGCGATCTGGAGATCCGGTTCAGCCTGAACATGAACGTGCTGATCGACGGCAAGGTGCCGAAGGTCTGTTCCCTGAAAGAGGTGCTGCGGGCCTTCCTTGATCATCGGCGCGACGTGCTGCGGCGGCGGTCGGAACACCGGATGGAGAAGATCGACCACCGGCTGGAGGTGCTGGAAGGCTTCATCATCGCCTTCCTGAATCTGGACCGGGTCATCGACATCATCCGCTATGACGAGGACCCCAAGCGCGCCCTGATGGCGGAGGATTGGGGCAAGGATCATGTCCGCGCGACGTCGGAGAAAGATTATGTCTCGCCCCCGCCGGGCGAGGGGGAACTGACGGAGCTTCAGGCGGAATCCATCCTGAACATGCGGCTGCGGTCCTTGCGGCGGCTGGAGGAGATGGAGCTGATCCGCGAGCGGGATGAGTTGATGAAGGAGCGGGCGGACCTCGCCGATCTGCTGGAGAGCGAGAAGCGCCAGTGGAAGAAGATCGGGACGGAGCTTGAGGAGATCCGCAAGAAGTTCGGCAAGGATACGGTCGAGGGCAAGCGGCGCACTACGTTTGCCGAGATGGGCGATACCGAGGACGTGCCCTTCGAGGCGATGATCGAGCGGGAGCCGATCACGGTGATCTGTTCCAAGATGGGCTGGATCCGCGCGATGAAGGGGCAGGTGGCGCTGGATTCGGAGGTGAAGTTCAAGGACGGCGACGAGGGGCGGTTCATCTTTCACGCCGAGACGACGGACAAGATCCTGCTGGTTGGCAGCAACGGGCGGTTCTACACGCTGCTGGGCGCGAACCTGCCCGGCGGGCGGGGAATGGGCGAGCCTGTGCGCCTGATGGTCGATCTGCCGAACGAGGCGGAGATCGTGGAATTGATGATCTTCCGTGCGGGTGAGAAGCTCTTGGTGGCGTCCACGGCGGGCGATGGGTTCGTGGTGCCGTCGGATGAGGTGCTGGCCCAGACGCGGGCGGGCAAGCAGGTTCTGACGGTGAAGGACGGGGTGAAGACCGCGCTCTGCCGCCGGGTTTCGGGGGATACGGTGGCGGTGGTGGGGGATAACCGCAAGCTGCTGGTCTTCCCGCTGGCGGAACTGCCGGAGATGGCCAAGGGCAAGGGCGTGCGGCTGCAGAAATACAAGGATGGCGGGTTGTCGGATGCCATGACCTTCACGCTGGCCGAGGGGCTTTCGTGGAAGGATCCGGCCGGGCGGACGCGGACGGAAACGATCCTGACCGAATGGCAGGGGCCGCGGGCCGGGGCGGGCAAGATGGCACCGCGCGGGTTCCCGCGGGACAACCGCTTTACCTGAGCCGGGGGGCGGGCCTTGGGCTATCGCCGGACTGGGAAGCGAACTGTCCGGAACAGGATGGGCCGTTCCGGACGCTCACTCGTTACTGCACAGGGGCGCGAGCGCCCGACCATAGATTATGCTGAAGTGCGAACTTATCAACTGCGGATTGCAGAATTTCCGTAGGTGTTGCCTGTGGCAACGGATCCCGGCGCTTCAGGCCCGGTCGACCTTCAGCCAGACGCCGCCTTCGGGGCGGAGGGTCAGGATCATCACCGGTTTGGGATCCTTGCCCGGGATCGGGGCAAAGCGGAAGCGGGCCAGCAGCGTGGCAAGGATGATGACCGCCTCCTGGATCGCGAAATTCGCGCCGATGCAGATGCGGGGGCCATCGCCGAAGGGCAGGAAGGCGAAGCGGTCCGTCTGGTGGCCGGGGGCGAAGCGGGCGGGATCGAAGCGGTCGGGATCGGACCAGAGTTTCTTGTGCCGGTGCAGCGCGTAGATGGGCAGGATGACGGTATCGCCGCGCCGCACCTCGCGCCCGCAGAGTTCATCGGCGCGTTGCGCGCTGCGCGACAGGAAGGCGGCGGGCGGGTAGAGGCGGAGGGTTTCGTCGATGACCTGCCGGATATAGGGGAGCTTTGGCACATCTTCGGCCGTGGCGGCGCGGGGGCCGAGAAGGGCCTGCGCCTCGGCTCGGGCGGCCTCTTGCACGGCGGGATCGAAGGCGCAGAGGTATAGCGCCCAGGACAGGGTGAGGGCGGTGGTTTCATGGCCCGCGACGATGAAGGTGAGGAGGTTGTCGCGAATCTCTTCCGTTGTCATGCGGCGGCCGGATTTCGGGTCTTCGCCCGCCATGAGCAGATCGAGCAGGTCGGGAATGCCGGGGCTGCCCGCGGCGCGGCGGCGGGCGATGGCCTGATCGGCGACGCGCTTCATGTCGCGCAGGCCGGAGCCTGCGACCATGCGCGAGGGGCGCGGCACCCAGGGCGGGGCGCCGATGACATCGAGCAGCGAGACCTTGGCGGTCTGCGAGATATAGGCGTCGATGGCGCGGTGGACGGCATCGCGATCAAAGCCGTCGCCGCCCGAGAAGGTGACGTCGGAGATCACCTCGAAGGTGGCGGTGACCATCTCGTCGAAGGCATCCGCCGCGCGGCCGATGGCCGTGGCGAAGCGGGCGGAGGCGCGTTCGGCGGCGGCAGTCATCACGGGGGCGAGGTTTGCCACGTTGCGATGCGAGAAGACGGGGGCGGCGGTGCGGCGCTGCCAGAGCCATTCCTGCCCTTCGGCGATGAAGAGCGACTGGCCGATGCCGGGGCCGAGGATCAGCTTGGTGACATCGGATTTGGGGTAATCCTCCAGCCGGTCGCGCAGGATGCGGCGCAGGGCATCGGGATCCATGACCATATGCCAGCGCTTGCCGCGCGAGTTGGAGATGATGGGGGCATGGGTGGCGATTTCGGGGATGAGTTCCAGCACGTTGCGGCGGCCCGCGCGGAGCGTGCCGAGGATGCCCAAGGGTTCGGTGGCAAGCGCCACGCGGACGGGCAGGGCGGCGGGCGCGGGGGCGGGATCTGGCCGGGCGGGTGCGGGCATGGGCGGGCCTTTCTGCATCAGGGCAGAGATAGGCGGGGGGATGCCCCCCGGAAAGGGCGACCGTTGCGCGCATCGCATTCAGCCGCTATCGGGGGGGAAAGGCCAAGCGGCCGCGCCAGTCGGGAGACCCCATGCTGATCCTTCGCCGTACGGTCCTTTTCGCCGCATTCGCCCTGCTGGCCGCCTGTGGCCGCAACGATCTGGAGGAACCGCCCGTTCCGCTGGGGGATTTCGCGCTGGGGCTGAACATCATCGTGGCGGACAATGTGCAGAAGGTTCCGATCTCGCGCGAGGCATCGGTGGAGGAATGGGAAGCCGTGATGCAGGAGGCCGTGGCCAAGCGGTTCGGCCGGTATCAGGGGTCGAAGCTTTACAATATCGGCATCTCGGTCGATGGCTATGCGCTGGCCCCGCCCGGCATTCCGGTGGTGGCGGCGCCCAAGTCGGTGCTGGTGATCACCGCCAATATCTGGGACGACGCGGCCGAGCAGAAGCTGAATGCCGAGGGCAAGCAGATCACGGTCTTCGAAAGCCTGTCGGGCGAGACGGTGATCGGCACCGGGCTGACGCGGAACCGCAAGGAGCAGATGGAGGCGCTGTCCTACAATGCGGTGAAGCGGGTCGAGGAATGGCTGGTGGACAATCCCGAATGGTTCGGCCTGCCGCCCAAGGCGCCGGAGCCGGTGCGCCAGGGCCGCCCCGTCGGCGGGCGCTGATCGCATCGGTCGAGAAAGCTGCCGTTCCCGCTTGATTTTCCCCGCTTGGCGGCTTAATTCGCCGCCCGAGTAGCACTGGGCCAGTTCCGGCCCCCCAATCCGAAGGCCCGAAGACATGGCAAAGGCAAAGTTTGAACGGACGAAACCGCACGTCAACATTGGCACGATCGGCCACGTTGACCATGGCAAGACGACGCTGACGGCGGCGATCACGAAGTATTTCGGCGAATTCCGCGCCTATGACCAGATCGACGGTGCGCCGGAAGAGCGGGCGCGTGGCATCACGATCTCGACCGCGCATGTGGAATACGAGACGGAGAACCGTCACTACGCCCACGTCGACTGCCCCGGCCACGCCGACTATGTGAAGAACATGATCACGGGTGCCGCGCAGATGGACGGCGCGATCCTGGTCTGCGCGGCCTCGGACGGCCCGATGCCGCAGACGCGCGAGCATATCCTGCTGGGCCGTCAGGTGGGCATTCCCTACATGGTCTGCTACATGAACAAGGTTGACCTTGTTGATGACGAGGAACTGCTGGAACTCGTGGAGATGGAAGTGCGCGAGCTCTTCTCGTCCTATGACTATCCCGGCGACGACATCCCGATCATCAAGGGTTCGGCCCACCAGGCCATGATCGGCGAGCGCAAGGACATCGGCGAGGATTCCATCCGCGCGCTGATGGCCGCCGTGGACAGCTATATCCCGACCCCGGCGCGTGCGATCGACCAGCCCTTCCTGATGCCGATCGAAGACGTGTTCTCGATCTCGGGCCGCGGCACGGTTGTGACCGGGCGTGTGGAGCGTGGCGTGATCAACGTCGGCGACGAGGTTGAGATCGTGGGTATCCGCGAGACGAAGAAATCGGTCTGCACGGGCGTGGAAATGTTCCGCAAGCTCTTGGATCGTGGGGAAGCTGGCGACAACGTCGGCGTGCTGCTGCGCGGCATCGACCGTGAGGGCGTGGAGCGTGGGCAGGTGCTGTGCAAGCCGAAGTCGGTGAACCCGCACACCCATTTCGAAGCCGAGGCCTATATCCTGACGAAGGAAGAAGGCGGCCGTCACACGCCGTTCTTCGCGAACTACCGCCCGCAGTTCTACTTCCGCACGACGGACGTGACGGGGACGGTGAAGCTTCCGGAAGGCACCGAGATGGTGATGCCGGGCGACAACCTGAAGTTCGAGGTGGAGCTGATCGCCCCGATCGCGATGGAAGAGAAGCTGCGCTTCGCCATCCGTGAAGGCGGCCGCACCGTCGGCGCAGGCGTCGTCTCGAAGATCATCAAGTGATCATGCGCCGGGCGGGGTGAACCCCGCCTTGCCAAAAACGGGCGCGCGGGGTTCCCCCCGCGCGCCTTTTCATTTCCGGCGGTTCAAAGCGGAGTCCGTGATGTCTGTTTCCTGTGCGATCTGTGCGGCGGTCGAAGAGGTTGGCCCCGTGCCGCTGGCGGCCACGGACGAGGTTCTGGCGCTGTGCCCCCTCTGCGCGGCGGGGCTGGGCGGCGATATGACGCCGGGGCCGCGCTGGCGCTGTCTTGCGGATGCGGTCTGGTCGGGCGAGGCGGCGGTGCAGATCGCGGCCTGGCGGCTGCTGGACGCGCTGAAGGCCGAGGGCTGGGCGGCGGATTTGCTGGCGCAGGTCTGGCTGGAGCCGGAGGTTCTGGCGCTGGCACAGGCGGGGATCGGGGCCGAGGCGAAGGGGATAGACCATCGTGATGCCCATGGGGCGGTGCTGGCGCAGGGCGATACGGTGACGCTGATCAAGGATCTGGACGTGAAGGGCGCGGGCTTCACCGCCAAGCGCGGCACGGCGGTGCGGGGGATCCGGCTGGTGCCGGACAATGCGGCCCAGATCGAGGGCCGGGTGAACGGACAGCAGATCGTGATCCTGTGCCAGTATGTGAAGAAGTCCTGACCGGCTGGCAGAAACTTGGGCATGGGCCGGCAGCGGGGTCTTGAAATCCCCGTGGCCATGGAATACTGCCACCCTCAGGCCTAGGGGTATAGCTCAGTTGGTAGAGCATCGGTCTCCAAAACCGAGGGTCGCGGGTTCGAGTCCTGCTGCCCCTGCCAGGCCCGCTGCGGTGATCCGCATGCCCCCCCCTTCCCAGAAAAGCCGCAAAGATTTCGTGACTTCGTCGCGATGACGGCGTGATGCGGGCGCAGGCTGCATCGTCCTTTGTGGGGAGGCTTGTGCATGTTCCGTGTTCTCTTTGGCCTGCCATGGCCCGTGATGGCGGTGATTGCGGCCGGTCTGTTCTGGCTGGCCCAGCAGAGCAGCCAATGGGTTGCCCAACATGAGGCGGAAAAGGCAGAGGCGCTTTTGACCGGGGCGCCGGAGCCTGTGGCGCTGGATGCCTTCACGGCGGCGGATGTGGGGCTGGCCGATGAGGTGCATGTCACGGCCTGGGTGAATACGGATCACAATTACGAGCTGACGAAGGAACGGAAGGGCACCGATACGGTGCGGCGGATGTTCGTGCTGTTCGGGCCGGGGGACGGGCCGGAGAGCAAGGTGGCGCGGGGCGTGGTGGTGCTGCCTCCGGCGCAGGTCGATGCCTTTGTCGGGATGGTGGTGCAGAACATCGTGGACGAGGGTGACCCGCGCATGGTGTTCCGGCTGAACGGGGCGAAGGAGTCGCGCGCGGATCTTTCGGGCATGGTCGATGACGCGCTCAAGGAGCGCGGCCTGATGAAGGATGCGGATTTCCTGGTGGTGGAGCCCTATCTTGAGGGGCGGGAGGTGGCGCTTGCCGCTGATCCGGATGCACCTGCCCGCAATGCGACGATGATCGGCGGGGCGGGGATGGTGGCGGCGCTGCTGGCGCTGATGAAGTTCGTCTCGGCGCGGCGGCGGAAGCAGAAGGCAGAGGGATCCGTCTGGGCGGACAGCCCGTTGCCGGTGCGCCCCGGGGCGATGGGGACGGCCGCTGCACCGCTGCAGCCGCAGGCCGCCGCAAGCCCGGCGATGACGCTGCCGCCCGAGGGCGGGGCCTGGTCGCCGCTGGAGGCGGTGAAGGCCAAGCAGGCGGCCTTGGCCGGGACACCCGCACAGGCCGAAGGCGGGCCGGTGTCGCAGGGCGCCAGCGGGGGGCGTTCGGGTTCGGTTCTGGGGCGGCTTGTGGCGGCGGGCGGGTTGATGCGCAAGCTGACGCTGGCCGTGGGATTGTATCTGCTGGTCTATGCCGGGTTCAGCGGATTGAACGTGCTGCCGGTTGGCCAGATGGGGCAGATCACATCGGATATGGCGGCAATGTCGGGAATGTCGGACGCGCCGCTTGCCGAGATGGCGGAGGCGGAGCCTGCGCTGGCAGCAAGGGTGGAGGATGCGGGTTTGGGGCAGTCCCTGCCGCAGGTCGGCGATCCGGAACCCATGCCGAAGGATCAGGTCGCGCTGGATATCGAGGCGGGCATGTCGCCTGCGGATGCCGTGCGGAAGGCGATCACGGAAGATCCCGCCTTTGCGGAAGAGGAAAGCGGCCCGGCCTTTGTTTCCGTGCCGACGCCCGAGACTGTGGCGGAGCAAGGCGTGATGGAGCGGATCGGCGGGATCCTGGACAAGGGCCTGGGCGGGATCGACCCGTCTGCCCTGCTGGCCGCCGCCATGGGCGGTGGCCTATGGCAGGGCCAGATCGGGATTGCGGTTCTGGTGGCGCTGGGATCGGCGCTGGCCGCCATCGGCGGGCTGGCCGTGGCGCGCCGGGCGCGCAGGCGCGCCGTGCCGCTGCGCCGCGATCCCTGGGACCGGATTTCGGACCGGCTGCGCTAGGGGCAGGGGGTGGGGGCAGGCGGCAGGGCCGCTTTCCCTTGAAATCGGGGACCATCCGGCGTATCTGCCCGGCAACAGTCATGCGCGGATCAGTCAAAATGGCCAAGACCAACCCCATCACCTTTCTGCAGCAGGTGCGAACCGAAGTCGGCAAGGTCGTCTGGCCGACCCGGCGCGAGGTGCTGCTGACCACGATCATGGTCTTCATCATGGCCGCGCTGACCGCGACCTTCTTCAGCCTGGTCGATCTGGGCATCCGGGCCGGGCTGCGCGCGATCCTGGGCTGAGGGCCTGTTTTGCCTTGAATTCATGGGGGCGCGCCTGTATCTGCGCCCCTGATCAAGGGACAAGGGCGCGCAGCGATTCGGTTGCGCGCTGTTTTTTGTTCCTGAAAGCACTGAAATTACAGGGGGTCCGCCCCCGTTGACGCAAGGTGGATGAGGCATGGCGAAGCGCTGGTATTCGGTGAGCGTTCTCTCGAATTTCGAGAAGAAGGTGGCCGAGCAGATCCGGACGGCCGTGATCGAGGCCGGGCTGCAGGACGAGATCGACGAAGTGCTGGTGCCGACCGAGGAAGTGCTTGAGGTCCGGCGCGGCAAGAAGGTGACGAGCGAGCGGCGCTTCATGCCCGGCTATGTGCTGGTGCGGATGGAGATGTCGAACAAGGGCTATCACCTGATTTCGTCGATCAACCGGGTGACCGGGTTCCTTGGCCCGCAGGGCAAGCCGATGCCGATGCGGGATGCGGAAGTGAACGCGATCCTGAACCGTGTGGAAGAGGGCGAGGCGCAGCCGCGCAACCTGATCCGCTTCGAGATCGGCGAGAAGGTGAAAGTGACCGATGGCCCGTTCGAGGGCTTTGACGGGATGGTGGAAGAGGTGGACGAAGACCACAGCCGCCTGAAGGTTTCGGTTTCGATCTTTGGCCGGGCGACCCCGGTCGAGCTGGAATTCACGCAGGTGTCCAAGGGCATCTGACGTGCATCGCGTGGGAGGCGAGCGCCCTGTGACGGGGTGACGGACCGGACCACTAAACCGCGCCTTCGGGCGCTGTGACAAAGGAGATGGCCAATGGCCAAGAAAGTAATCGGCAGCCTGAAGCTGCAAGTGAAGGCCCAGCAGGCCAACCCGTCGCCCCCCGTGGGCCCGGCCCTGGGTCAGCGCGGCCTGAACATCATGGCCTTCGTGAAGGAATTCAACGCGAAGACCGCCGACATCGCGCCGGGAACCCCGACGCCCGTTGTTATCACCTATTATCAGGACAAGTCGTTCAGCCTTGAGCTGAAGACGGCGCCGGCCTCCTATCTTCTGAAAAAGGCCGCGGGCCTGCCGGAAGTGGGCAAGCGCAACCGTCCGAAGGGTTCGGCCAAGCCGGGCCGCGAAGTGGCGGGTTCGGTGACCGTGGCGCAGATCCGCCAGATCGCCGAGACGAAGATGAAGGACCTGAACGCGAACACGGTTGAAGCTGCGATGCAGATCATCCTGGGTTCGGCGAAGTCCTGCGGCATCGAAGTGAAGGGCTGAGATCATGGCAAAGCTCGGTAAGCGCTCGCGTGCAGCGCAGGAAATCTTTGGCACCGCGACCAACCTGTCGGTCGAGGATGCTGTGGCCCTGATCAAGAAGGCGGCTTCGGCCAAGTTCGACGAGACGGTCGAAATCGCGATGAACCTTGGCGTCGATCCCCGCCATGCGGACCAGATGGTGCGCGGCGTGGTGCAACTGCCGAACGGCACGGGCAAGACCGTGCGCGTGGCGGTCTTCGCCCGTGGCGCCAAGGCCGATGAGGCCAAGGCTGCCGGTGCGGATATCGTGGGTGCGGAAGACCTGATGGAAACCATCATGGGCGGCAAGATCGAGTTCGATCGCTGCATCGCGACGCCGGACCTGATGCCGCTGGTCGGCCGTCTGGGCAAGATCCTGGGCCCGCGCAACCTGATGCCGAACCCGAAGGTCGGCACGGTGACGATGGATGTGAAATCCGCCGTCGAAGCGGCCAAGGGCGGCGAAGTGCAGTTCAAGGTCGAGAAGGCCGGGGTCATTCATGGCGGGATCGGCAAGGTTTCGTTCGACGCCGAGAAGCTGGCCCAGAACGTGCGCGCCTTCGTGGACGCGGTGAACAAGGCCAAGCCGTCGGGTGCCAAGGGGGCCTATCTGAAGAAGGTCTCGCTGTCGTCGACCATGGGCCCGGGCGTTTCGGTTGACCTGACCTCGGCCACCGCCAACTGATTGTTGCGCCAAGGCGCCAGTCTGTGAGATTACTGGAAACGGCCGCAGCGATGCGGCCGTTTCTGTTGTCTGGTATCGGGTGTTCCGTTAGCCTTTCCCGCAAGGGGCGCGAGACCCCGGGGTGAGTGCAGGAGTGACCGAGAATGGACGACCGGGATATGCGGCATCTGAAGCGCCGCCTTGCCGCCGAGGACGTGCAGAAGATCGACGGGGCATCGGTGCTGGAAGAGGGCGAGATGCGCCTGTTCCGCTATGACGGTGGCGACGGGTTCGACCTTGAGCTTTATCGCAAGCTTCAGACCGAAGCGAACAAGATGAAGATCGAGAACCAGTGGGTGCCGGAGGAGCATATCCGCATCCTTTCCGAATACATGAAGGCGCAGGGGAAGAAGCCGAAGAAGGGCCTGTGCCACGGCACGCGGCGCGGGAACGAGCAGCTTTGGTTCCGCCAGCATATCGGCGGCGGGGCCAATGTGATCGGGACCGAGATTTCGGATACCGCGACGGAATTTCCGCATACGATCCAGTGGGATTTCCACGATGTCGATCCGGCCTGGCTGGGCAAGATGGATTTCATCTATTCCAATTCCTGGGATCATTCCTACGACCCCGAGCGCGCCTTTACCGGCTGGGTCAGTTGCCTGAAGCCGGGCGGGTTCCTGATGCTGGACCACGGCTGGAACTATCGGCCCGCGCGGGTTTCGGCGATGGATCCCTTCGGGATTTCCGAGGCCGGGCTGGTGATGATGCTGAACCGGCTTTGCGCAGGCAAGGGCGAGGTCGCCGAGGTGATCGACGGCGGGTTCCACAAGCGCAAGCAGATACGGACGGTGATCTTCCGCGCGACCGCGTGACGGAATGGCGCGGATCACGGTCTATAGCTGCTATTTCGGGCTGTACGAGCCTTTCAACCCCGAGGCCACGGCGCAGGAGGGCGATCATGCGCGCGTGGTCTTTACCGATCATGCGGATCTGGCAACCCCCGGCGTGATCTTCCGCCAGGCCGAGGGCGAGGGCGATGCGGGGCGGCTGTCGCGGCTGGCGAAGCTGCGGCCGCATCTGTTCTTTGGCGATCAGGACTGGGTCATCTATATCGACAACGGCGCGAAGCTGAGCCTGCCGCCGGCCGAGATCGTGGCGCGGATCGAGGCGCTTTATCCCGGGGGGGCGCCAGCAGGGCGCTATCTGTTCCGGCACAAGCGGCGCGTCTGCGCCTATCGCGAGGCGCGGCTGTGCATGCGGCAGGGCAAGATCCCGCGGGCCGATTACCGGCGGCAGGTGGCGCATTACCAGGCGGCGGGTTTCCCCGAGGATTGGGGGCTGTTCGTCAATACGGTGATGATCCAGAAGATGGGCGATCCGGCGACGGATGCCTTCAACGATGCCTGGCATGATCACTACATGGCGTTTTCGCGCCGGGATCAGGTGTCGCTGCCCTTCATGCTGTGGCAGAGCGGCTATCCGCTGCGGGTTCTGCCCTTTGGCATGACCGATATCGCCATCTGGCCCTTTTTCCGGCGCTGGAAGCGGCTGAAGTTCCAGGCATCAGTGGCAAGGAAGGCCGCCGCTGCCGCGGAGTGAGGGCGGCAAAAGCCGGGCCGCGCGATGCGGGGGCTTGGAAAGGGCGCGTGGAATGGATATTCAGCGCCCATACCCTGCCCGCGTGATTCGTCACGCTGGTTGGGTATCCTTTGTCCGAGACGGTGGGTGCGGGGTGCAAGCCTTGCTTAATTTCCCTCCTGAGATGAGTGAACGAGACGGATTTCCGGGGGTTTTCCTCGGGCGATCAGGACCTCGGGACATCATTCGGACCCGAACGCCCCTGCTTGCGGGGGCAAACATGAGCCGGGGGGAAACCCCCACACTTGGAGTGAAACTGTGGATAGAGCCCAGAAAGAGAAAGTGGTCGAGGAACTCGGCCAGATCTTCGAAAGCTCTGGCGTTGTGGTGGTTGCCCACTACACGGGTATGACGGTTGCACAGATGCAGGACCTGCGCGCGAAAATGCGCGAAGTTGGCGGGTCCGTTCGCGTTGCCAAGAACAAGCTCGCCAAGATCGCCCTTGAAGGGAAACCCGGCGCACAGATGGGTGACCTGCTTACGGGCATGACCGTGCTTGCCTATTCGGAAGACCCTGTCGCTGCGGCGAAGGTGACCGAGGCCTATGCCAAGACGAACGAAAAGTTCGTCATCCTTGGCGGGTCCATGGGCGGCGAGGTTCTCGACCAGGCCGGTGTCAAGGCTGTGGCTTCCATGCCGTCGCGCGAAGAGCTTATCGCTCAGATCGTGTCGTGCATCGGGGCACCTGCTTCGAACATCGCTGGTGCGATCGGCGCGCCTGCTTCGAACATCGCAAGCATCCTGTCGACCATCGAGGAGAAGGCTGCGGCCTGATCCGAGGAATACCCGCGTGGTTGACCCCACTGCGTTGGACCCCATCTTTAGAACGGAATGAGCAAAATGGCTGATCTGAACAAACTCGCCGAAGACATCGTCGGCCTGACCCTCCTGCAGGCTCAGGAACTGAAGACCATCCTGAAGGACAAGTACGGCATCGAGCCGGCCGCCGGTGGCGCCGTCATGATGGCCGCTGGTCCGGCTGCTGGCGCTGCTGCTGCCCCGGCCGAAGAGCAGACCGAATTCGACGTCGTCCTGACGGATGCCGGCGCGAACAAGATCAACGTGATCAAGGTCGTGCGCGAAATCACCGGTCTGGGCCTGAAGGAAGCCAAGGACCTGACCGAAGCCGGTGGCAAGGTCAAGGAAGGCATCTCGAAAGCCGACGCCGAAGCGATGAAGAAGAAGTTCGAAGAGGCTGGCGCCAAGGTCGAACTGAAGTAATCGGGCGGAATGCGCAACGCATTCTGACATCGGTTTTCAGGCTGGGTCGGGGATTTCCCCGGCCCAGCCGAACCTGTCTTGAAAGGGGCATCACAGCGCCCCGGCCCCGTGGGTGCCCCTTTCAAGGCGTGGTTCAAGGTTCGGGAGCCCTCCGGTGGGACGGCGGGCATGAATGGAACCTGACACCCCTTATCGCAAGAGGCGCGCGCCCGTGGCCCCGACGGACCCGCGCCAGCGACACGAGAAAAAGGTGACGACGAGCATGGCGCAAGCTTACGTTGGCCAGAAACGCATCCGCCGCTACTATGGCAAGATCCGTGAAGTCCTTGAGATGCCGAACCTCATCGAGGTTCAGAAATCCTCTTACGACCTGTTCCTGAAATCGGGCGACGGCGACAAGCCCGCCGATGGCGAGGGGATCCAGGGCACGTTCCAATCGGTGTTCCCGATCAAGGATTTCAACGAGACGGCGGTTCTGGAGTTCGTGAAATACGAGCTTGAAAAGCCCAAATATGACGTGGACGAGTGCCAGAGCCGCGACATGACCTATGCCGCGCCGCTGAAGGTGACGCTGCGCCTGATCGTGTTCGATGTCGACGAGACCACGGGCGCCCGGTCCGTCAAGGACATCAAGGAACAGGATGTCTACATGGGCGACATGCCCCTGATGACGTCGAACGGCACGTTCATCGTGAACGGGACCGAGCGGGTGATCGTTTCCCAGATGCACCGCAGCCCCGGCGTGTTCTTCGACCATGACAAGGGCAAGACGCATTCGAGCGGCAAGCTGCTGTTCACCTGCCGGATCATTCCCTATCGCGGGTCGTGGCTGGATTTCGAATTCGACGCCAAGGACATCGTGTTCGCGCGCATCGACCGCCGCCGCAAGCTGCCGGTGACGACGCTGCTTTATGCGCTGGGCATGGATCAGGAAGGCATCATGGATGCCTATTACGACACCATTTCCTTCAAGCATCAGAAGAACAAGGGCTGGGTGACCAAGTTCTTCCCGAACCGCGTTTCCGGCACGCGCCCGACCTATGATCTGGTCGATGCGGCGACGGGCGAGGTGATCCTGAAGGCGGGCGAGAAGGCCACGCCGCGGATGGTGAAGAAGTGGAAGGATGACGGCGCGATCACGGAACTGCTGGTTCCGTTCGACCACATCATCGGCCGCTATGTCGCCAAGGACATCATCAACGAGGAAACCGGCGAGATCTGGGTCGAGGCCGGTGACGAGCTGACGATGGAATATGACCGTGACGGCGAGGTGAAGGGCGGCAGCCTGAAGCTTTTGCTGGATCAGGGCATCACCGACATTCCGGTTCTGGACATCGACAACATCAATGTCGGCCCCTACATCCGCAACACGATGGCGGCGGACAAGAACATGGGCCGCGACACCGCGCTGATGGACATCTACCGCGTGATGCGCCCGGGCGAGCCGCCGACCGTGGAAGCGGCCAGCGCGCTGTTCGACACGCTGTTCTTCGATTCCGAGCGCTATGACCTGTCGGCCGTGGGCCGCGTGAAGATGAACATGCGTCTCGACCTCGGCAAGCCGGACACCCAGCGCACGCTGGACCGCGAGGACATCATCGCCTGCATCAAGGCGCTGACGGAACTGCGCGACGGCAAGGGCGAGATCGACGATATCGACCACCTCGGCAACCGCCGGGTGCGTTCGGTTGGCGAGCTGATGGAAAACCAGTACCGCGTCGGCCTGCTGCGGATGGAGCGCGCGATCAAGGAGCGGATGTCGTCGGTGGAAATCGACACGATCATGCCGCAGGACCTGATCAATGCGAA
Organism: Paragemmobacter kunshanensis; assembly: GCF_011059185.1. Taxonomy (GTDB): domain Bacteria; phylum Pseudomonadota; class Alphaproteobacteria; order Rhodobacterales; family Rhodobacteraceae; genus Paragemmobacter; species Paragemmobacter kunshanensis. The sequence goes on from NZ_JAALFE010000003.1 coordinate 266,465, forward strand.
GCCGGCGGCGGCGGCGGTGCGGGAATTCTTTGGTTCCAGCCAGCTGTCGCAGTTCATGGACCAGACGAACCCGCTGTCCGAAGTGACGCACAAGCGCCGCCTGTCGGCCCTTGGGCCGGGCGGTCTGACCCGTGAACGCGCGGGCTTTGAGGTGCGCGACGTTCACCCGACCCACTATGGCCGGATGTGCCCGATCGAAACGCCGGAAGGCCAGAACATCGGTCTGATCAACTCGCTGGCCACCTTTGCCCGCGTGAACAAGTACGGCTTCATCGAGACCCCCTATCGCAAGGTGGTGGATGGTCAGGTGACCGACGAAGTCATCTACATGTCGGCGACCGAGGAAATGCGCCACACCGTGGCGCAGGCCAACGCGAACCAGGATGACGAAGGCCGGTTCCGGGATGACCTGATCTCCAGCCGGAAGGCCGGGGAATTCATGCTGAACCCGCCGGATGCGATCGACCTAATCGACGTGTCGCCCAAGCAGCTGGTTTCGGTTGCGGCCTCGCTCATTCCGTTCCTGGAAAATGACGACGCGAACCGCGCGCTGATGGGGTCGAACATGCAGCGTCAGGCGGTGCCGCTGCTGCAATCGGACGCGCCTTTCGTGGGGACGGGGATTGAGGCGGTCGTCGCCCGCGATTCCGGTGCCGCCATCATGGCGCGTCGTTCGGGCGTGATCGACCAGGTGGACGCGACGCGTATCGTTGTGCGCGCGACCGAGATGCTGGAACCCGGCGAGCCGGGCGTGGACATCTATCGTCTGCGCAAGTTCAAGCGTTCCAACCAGTCGTCCTGCATCAACCAGCGTCCGCTGGTGAAGGTGGGCGACAAGGTCGCGCGCGGCGAGGTGATCGCGGACGGTCCCTGCACGGATATGGGCGAACTGGCCCTTGGCCGGAACGTCGTCGTCGCGTTCATGCCGTGGAACGGCTACAACTACGAGGACTCGATCCTGATTTCGGAACGCATCCTGCGGGATGACGTCTTCACCTCGATCCATATCGAGGAATACGAAGTCGCGGCGCGGGACACGAAGCTGGGGCCGGAAGAGATCACGCGCGATATCCCGAACGTGGGCGAAGAAGCGCTGCGCAACCTGGATGAGGCGGGCATCGTCTATATCGGGGCCGAAGTGCAGCCGGGCGATATTCTGGTGGGCAAGATCACGCCCAAGGGCGAAAGCCCGATGACGCCGGAAGAAAAGCTTCTGCGCGCGATCTTTGGCGAAAAGGCGTCGGACGTGCGGGATACCTCGCTGCGGCTGCCGCCGGGGGCCTATGGCACCATCGTGGAAGTGCGGGTGTTCAACCGGCATGGCGTGGACAAGGACGAACGCGCGCTGCAGATCGAGCGTGAGGAAGTCGAACGTCTGGCCCGTGACCGGGACGACGAACAGGCCATTCTGGAGCGCAACATCTATGCGCGCCTGAAGACGCTGATCATGGGCAAGACCGCCGTGAAGGGGCCGAAGGGCATCAAGGCCGGGTCGACCATTGATGACGAACTGCTGGGCACGCTGTCGCGCGGCCAGTGGTGGCAGCTTGCGCTGGGTGAAGAGGCCGAGGCGAAGGAAGTCGAGGCGCTGCACGACCAGTTCGAGGCGCAGAAGCGCGCGCTGGAACACCGGTTCGACGACAAGGTCGAGAAGGTGCGCCGTGGCGACGATCTGCCCCCCGGCGTGATGAAGATGGTCAAGGTGTTCGTCGCGGTGAAGCGCAAGCTGCAGCCGGGCGACAAGATGGCCGGCCGTCACGGGAACAAGGGCGTCATCTCGAAGGTCGTGCCGATGGAGGACATGCCCTTCCTTGCGGATGGCACCCCGGTTGACCTGGTGCTGAACCCGCTGGGCGTGCCGTCGCGGATGAACGTCGGGCAGATCCTGGAAACCCATATGGGCTGGGCCGCGCGCGGCCTTGGCCTGAAGATCGACGAGGCCTTGAAGGAGTATCGCCGGTCGGGCGACCTGACCCCGGTGCGCGAGGCGATGCGCATCGCCTATGGCGACGAGACCTATGACGAGGCCTTTGCCGGCCGCGACGAGGACGAGTTGCTGGAACTGGCGGGTAACGTGACGCGCGGCGTGCCGATTGCGACGCCGGTCTTCGACGGGGCCAAGGAACTGGACGTGAACGACGCGCTGCGCCGCGCCGGGTTCGACCAGTCGGGGCAATCGGTGGTGTTCGATGGCCGCACGGGCGAGCAATTCGCGCGGAAGGTCACGGTGGGCGTGAAATACATGCTCAAGCTGCACCACCTTGTCGACGACAAGCTGCACGCCCGTTCGACGGGGCCGTACAGCCTCGTCACGCAGCAGCCGCTGGGCGGGAAGGCGCAGTTCGGCGGTCAGCGTCTGGGGGAGATGGAGGTCTGGGCGCTGGAAGCCTATGGCGCCGCCTATACCCTGCAGGAGATGCTGACGGTGAAGTCGGACGACGTGGCAGGCCGGACCAAGGTTTACGAGTCGATCGTCAAGGGCGAGGACAATTTCGAAGCGGGCGTTCCCGAGAGCTTCAACGTGCTCGTCAAGGAAGTTCGCGGCCTTGGCCTGAATATGGAACTCCTGGATGCGGAGGAGGAGTGACGGGAGGGCGGGGTGAACCCCGCCCTACGGTCCTTCGGTATGGCGGGGTGAACCCCGCCCTACGCCCCTTCCCCGCAGCCCCGATCTTAGGGAAATGAAATGAACCAGGAACTGACCAACAACCCGTTCAACCCGGTTGCCCCGATCAAGACGTTCGACGAGATCAAGATCTCTCTGGCCAGCCCGGAGCGCATCCTGTCTTGGTCCTATGGCGAGATCAAGAAGCCGGAAACGATCAACTACCGCACGTTCAAGCCGGAGCGTGACGGCCTGTTCTGCGCCCGTATCTTCGGGCCGATCAAGGACTATGAATGCCTCTGCGGCAAGTACAAGCGCATGAAGTATCGCGGTGTCGTCTGCGAGAAGTGCGGTGTGGAAGTCACGCTGCAGAAGGTGCGGCGCGAGCGGATGGGCCATATCGAACTGGCCGCGCCCGTCGCGCATATCTGGTTCCTGAAGTCGCTGCCGTCCCGCATCGGCCTGATGCTGGACATGACGCTGCGCGATCTGGAACGCATCCTGTACTTTGAAAACTATGTCGTCATCGAACCCGGTCTGACGGACCTGACCTATGGTCAGCTGATGACCGAGGAAGAATATCTGGACGCGCAGGACCAGTATGGCGCGGATGCCTTCACCGCCAATATCGGCGCGGAAGCCATTCGCGAGATGCTGGCGGCGATCGATCTGGACCAGACGGCGGAAACGCTGCGCGAGGAGCTGAAGGAAGCCACGGGCGAGCTGAAGCCGAAGAAGATCATCAAGCGGCTGAAGATCGTGGAGTCCTTCCTTGAATCGGGCAACCGTCCGGAATGGATGGTCCTTACCGTGCTGCCGGTGATCCCGCCGGAACTGCGCCCGCTGGTGCCGCTGGATGGGGGCCGGTTCGCGACGTCGGACCTGAACGACCTGTATCGCCGGGTCATCAACCGGAACAACCGTCTGAAGCGCCTGATCGAGCTGCGTGCGCCCGATATCATCGTGCGCAACGAAAAGCGGATGCTGCAGGAAGCGGTGGACGCGCTGTTCGACAACGGCCGCCGCGGCCGCGTGATCACGGGCACGAACAAACGCCCGCTGAAATCGCTGTCCGACATGCTGAAGGGCAAGCAGGGCCGGTTCCGCCAGAACCTGCTGGGCAAGCGCGTGGACTTTTCGGGCCGTTCGGTCATCGTGACCGGTCCGGAACTGAAGCTGCACCAGTGCGGTCTGCCGAAGAAGATGGCTTTGGAACTGTTCAAGCCGTTCATCTATTCGCGTCTGGAAGCCAAAGGGCTGTCTTCCACCGTCAAGCAGGCGAAGAAGCTGGTCGAGAAGGAGCGCCCGGAGGTCTGGGATATTCTGGATGAGGTCATCCGCGAACATCCCGTGCTGCTGAACCGTGCGCCGACGCTGCACCGTCTGGGGATTCAGGCGTTTGAGCCGATCCTGATCGAAGGCAAGGCGATCCAGCTGCATCCGCTGGTCTGTTCGGCCTTCAACGCCGACTTTGACGGTGACCAGATGGCCGTTCACGTGCCGCTTTCGCTGGAAGCCCAGCTGGAAGCGCGCGTGTTGATGATGTCGACGAACAACGTGCTGTCGCCCGCCAACGGTGCGCCGATCATCGTGCCGTCGCAGGACATGGTTCTGGGCCTGTATTACGTCACCATGGAACGCAAGGGCATGGTCGGCGAAGGCAAGATCTTTGCCGATATCGAGGAAGTGGAACATGCGCTGGCCGCTGGTGCGGTGCATCTGCATGCCTCGATCACGGCGCGTCTGCGCCAGATCGACGACGAGGGCAACGAAGTCTGGAAGCGTTACAAGACGACCCCCGGTCGTCTGCGTCTGGGCAACCTGCTGCCGCTGAACGCGAAGGCGCCGTTCGAGCTGGTGAACCGGCTGCTGCGGAAGAAGGACGTGCAGAACGTCATCGACACCGTCTACCGCTATTGCGGGCAGAAGGAGTCGGTCATCTTCTGTGACCAGATCATGGGTCTGGGCTTCCGCGAGGCGTTCCGAGCGGGCATCTCGTTCGGCAAGGACGACATGCTGATCCCGGATTCCAAATGGACCATCGTGAACGAGGTTCGCGATCAGGTGAAGGAATTCGAACAGCAATACATGGACGGCCTGATCACCCAGGGTGAGAAGTACAACAAGGTGGTCGATGCCTGGTCGAAATGTTCCGACAAGGTGGCGGCCGAGATGATGGCCGAAATCTCGGCTGTCCGCGTCGATGACGCGGGGGCGGAGAAGGAGCCGAACTCGGTCTACATGATGTCTCACTCGGGTGCGCGGGGTTCGCCTGCCCAGATGAAGCAGCTGGGCGGGATGCGCGGTCTGATGGCCAAGCCTTCGGGCGAGATCATCGAGACGCCCATCATCTCGAACTTCAAGGAAGGTCTGACCGTTCTTGAATACTTCAACTCGACCCATGGCGCGCGGAAAGGTCTGGCCGATACGGCGCTGAAGACCGCGAACTCGGGCTATCTGACCCGCCGTCTGGTGGACGTGGCGCAGGATTGCATCGTGCGGTCCAACGATTGCGGCACGGAACGGGCGATCACGGCGGAAGCCGCGGTCAATGACGGGGAAGTGGTGCAGTCGCTGGCCGAGCGTGTGCTGGGCCGTGTCGCGGCGGATGACATCCTTGTTCCGGGTTCGGACGAGGTGATCGTCGCGCGGGGCGAGCTGATCGACGAACGCAAGGCCGACGCGATCGACGCGGCGGGTGTTGCGTCCTGCCGGATCCGCAGCCCGCTGACCTGTGAAGCGGAAGAAGGTGTCTGCGCGGCCTGCTATGGCCGTGACCTTGCCCGCGGCACGCTGGTGAACATCGGGGAAGCGGTCGGCATCATCGCCGCCCAGTCCATCGGGGAACCCGGCACGCAGCTGACGATGCGGACCTTCCACATCGGCGGCATCGCGCAGGGTGGCCAGCAGTCCTTCCTGGAAGCCTCGCAAGAGGGCAAGATCGAGTTCCGCAACGCGAACCTTCTGTCGAACGCCAATGGCGAGCAGATCGTGATCGGGCGGAACATGTCGCTGGCCATCATCGACGAGGCCGGTCAGGAGCGGGCGGTTCACAAGATCAGCTATGGTGCGAAGATCCACGCCAAGGACGGCCAGACCGTCAAGCGTGGCACCAAGCTGTTCGAATGGGACCCCTATACCCTGCCGATCATCGCGGAAAAGGCGGGTCTTGCGAAGTTCGTCGACCTGATCTCGGGCATTTCGGTGCGCGAAGAGACGGACGATGCAACCGGCATGACGCAGAAGATCGTGTCGGACTGGCGGTCGGCGCCGAAGGGCAACGACCTGAAGCCCGAGATCATCGTGATGGACCCGGCGACGGGCGAACCGGTGCGCGCGGACAACGGCAACCCGATCACCTATCCGATGTCGGTGGACGCGATCCTTTCGGTCGAGGACCAGCAGGAAGTGCGTCCGGGCGACGTGGTGGCGCGTATCCCGCGCGAAGGTGCCAAGACCAAGGACATCACCGGGGGTCTTCCCCGCGTGGCGGAACTGTTCGAGGCCCGTCGTCCGAAGGATCACGCGATCATCGCGGAAACCGATGGCTACGTGCGCTTCGGCAAGGACTACAAGAACAAGCGGCGCATCACGGTGGAGCCGGTGGACGAAACCCTGCAGGCGATCGAATACATGATCCCGAAGGGCAAGCACATCCCGGTGCAGGAAGGCGACTTCGTGCAGAAGGGCGACTACATCATGGACGGCAACCCCGCGCCGCATGACATCCTGCGCATCATGGGTGTCGAGGCGCTGGCGAACTACATGATCGACGAAGTGCAGGACGTCTATCGACTGCAGGGCGTGAAGATCAACGACAAGCATATCGAGGTGATCGTCCGCCAGATGCTGCAGAAGCTTGAGATCCTGGACAGCGGGGACACGACCCTGCTGAAGGGCGAACAGGTGGAGCGCATCGAACTGGACGAGGAAAACGCCAAGGCACGTGCCCGTGGCCTGCGTGAGGCGAAGGCCGAGCCGGTGCTGCTGGGGATCACCAAGGCGTCGCTGCAGACCCGCAGCTTCATCTCGGCCGCGTCCTTCCAGGAAACGACCCGCGTGCTGACCGAGGCTTCGGTCCAGGGCAAGCGCGACAAGCTGGTCGGTCTGAAGGAGAACGTGATCGTCGGTCGCCTGATCCCGGCAGGGACGGGTGGGGCGACGAGCCGCGTGAAGAAGATCGCGTCGGATCGCGACCAGAACGTCATCGACGCCCGCCGGTCGGAGGCCGAACAGGCCGCCGCGCTGGCCGCGCCGATGGATGTGACGGATGTCGATGCAGGGCTGGTCGATACGGTGGAAAGCCGGGATTGATCTGATCCGCAGGAACGGAATGGGGCCGTCGCAGCAATGCGGCGGCCCTTTTCCTTTTGGTGTCGCTGGCGGGGTGGCGGGGGCGGGTGCGGCTTGTTAGGGACAGGCAAGAGGAGTGATCCATGCCCATGTCCGACAACCTGCGCGGCGCGCTTTACATGTGCGTCGCCATGGCAGCCTTCACCATAAATGACGCCATGATGAAGGCGGCCACGCAGACCCTGCCGCTGTGGCAGGCGATTGCCATGCGGGGGCTGCTGACGCTGGGGCCGCTCTTGGCGATCGGGGCGATGACGGGGCGGCTGACATGGCGGCTGGGGCGGCGGGATGCCGTGACGGTGGGGGTGCGGTCCTTCGCCGAGGTGGCATCCACCCTGCTTTTCCTGGCGGCGCTGGTGCATATGCCGCTGGCGAACCTGTCGGCCATCATGCAATCGCTGCCGCTGGCGGTGACGCTGGCGGCCTGGGCCTTTTTCGGCGACAAGGTCGGCTGGCGGCGGATGACGGCGATCCTTGTGGGTTTTGCGGGGGTGTTGATCATCGTGCGGCCGGGGCCCGAGGGGTTTGACCAATATGCGCTGATCGGCCTTGCCTCGGTGGCCTTTGTCGTGGTGCGCGACCTGTCCACGCGCGAATTGTCGAAGGCAGTGCCTTCGGCCACGGTCGCGGTGGCGGCGAGCCTTTCGGTGACGGCGACGGCGCTGGCGCTGTCCTTGCCAGGGGGATGGGTGGGGTTTTCGCTGCGTGAGGGGCTGCTGATCGCCGGGGCGGCGGCCTCGCTGGTGGTGGGATACAACTTTGTCGTCATGGTGATGCGGGTGGGCGATATCGGTTTTGTCGCCCCGTTCCGCTATGTCTCGCTTCTGGTGGCCCTGGTGCTGGGCTGGGCGGTGTTCGGCACGCTGCCCGATGCGCTGACGCTGTTCGGGGCGGGGCTGGTGGTGGCGTCGGGCATCTTCACGCTGTGGCGCGAGCGGAAGGTGAAGGCGGGGCAGGGCTGAGCCAGCCGAGGGGGGCGGTTGTTGACATCCCGCGCGACTCCCCCTATACGCCCGCTACCTGAGTGCTGGCCCCCTGTGGGAGTCGGCCTTCGGATATCGAAAAGTGAGTGGTCATGATCCGGGCCGCAACGCCCCGATCCTCTGGAATTCCACCGCGTCGTCCCCGCAAGGGACGGATGCGGTTTTGGTGTTTTGCGATCCGCGCAGACATCAGTCGAGAAGCAGCGCGTCGAGGTTCGGCGCGAGTATTGACAACCGCCCAGGACGGGCAAATCGAGGTAGATTGATGCCGACGATCCAACAGCTGATCCGCAAGCCGCGGGAAGCGAAAGTCAGAAGGTCCAAGTCGCAGCACTTGGAATCGTGCCCCCAGAAGCGTGGTGTCTGCACCCGCGTCTATACCACCACTCCGAAGAAGCCGAACTCCGCTATGCGTAAGGTCGCCAAGGTGCGCCTGACGAACGGGTTCGAGGTCATCTCCTACATCCCCGGCGAAAAGCACAACCTGCAGGAACACTCTGTCGTGCTGATCCGCGGCGGCCGCGTGAAAGACCTTCCGGGTGTGCGTTACCACATCCTGCGCGGTGTTCTGGATACCCAGGGCGTCAAAGATCGTCGTCAACGCCGTTCGAAATACGGCGCGAAGCGTCCGAAGTGAGGAGCTGAGAGATGTCCCGCCGTCACGCCGCAGAAAAGCGCGAAATCCTGCCCGACGCCAAATATGGCGATCGCGTGCTGACCAAGTTCATGAACAACCTGATGCTGGACGGGAAGAAATCCGTCGCGGAATCGATTGTTTACGGTGCGCTTGAGCGCGTCCAGTCGCGCCTTAAGCGCGAACCGATCCAGGCCTTCCACGAGGCGCTGGACAATGTGAAGCCCTCTGTCGAAGTGCGTTCGCGCCGCGTCGGTGGTGCGACCTATCAGGTCCCCGTCGAAGTGCGCACCGAGCGCCGCGAGGCGCTGGCGATCCGCTGGCTGATCACCGCGGCCCGCAAGCGCAACGAGAACACGATGGAAGAGCGGCTGGCTGCCGAGCTTGCCGATGCGGTGAACAACCGCGGCACCGCCGTGAAGAAGCGTGAAGACACCCACAAGATGGCCGACGCGAACAAAGCGTTCAGCCATTACCGCTGGTAAGGAGCGCCCATCATGGCACGCGAATATCCGCTGCACCTCTACCGCAATTTCGGGATCATGGCCCATATCGACGCGGGCAAGACCACGACGACCGAACGCATCCTGTATTACACCGGCAAGTCCCACAAGATCGGCGAAGTCCATGACGGCGCCGCGACGATGGACTGGATGGAACAGGAGCAGGAACGCGGGATCACCATCACCTCGGCTGCGACCACCACCTTCTGGGAGCGCACCGAAGATGGCGCGACCCCGATGACCCCGAAGCACCGCTTCAACATCATCGACACCCCCGGCCACGTCGACTTTACCATCGAGGTGGAGCGTTCGCTGGCGGTTCTCGACGGTGCCGTCTGCCTGCTGGACGCCAACGCCGGTGTGGAACCCCAGACCGAAACCGTGTGGCGTCAGGCTGACCGCTACAAGGTTCCGCGGATCGTGTTCGTCAACAAGATGGACAAGATCGGCGCGGACTTCTTCAAATGCGTCAAGATGATCAAGGACCGCACCGGCGCGACCCCCGCCCCGATCGCCCTGCCGATCGGTGCCGAGGACAAGCTGGAAGGGATCATCGACCTGGTGACCATGAAGGAATGGGTCTATCAGGGCGAAGATCTGGGCGCGTCTTGGATCATCAAGGACATCCGCGCCGACCTGAAGGCCGAAGCCGATGAATGGCGTTCGAAGCTGGTCGAGCTTGCCGTCGAGCAGGACGATGCGGCGATGGAAGCCTATCTGGAAGGCAACGAGCCTTCGGCCGAGGAACTGCGCCGCCTGATCCGCAAGGGCACGCTGGCCATGGCCTTCGTTCCGGTCACCGCCGGTTCGGCGTTCAAGAACAAGGGCGTTCAGCCGGTCCTGAACTCGGTCATCGACTACCTGCCCTCGCCGCTGGACGTGCCCGCCTATATGGGCTTCAAGCCGGGCGACGAGACGGAAACCCGCGACATTCCGCGGTCGGCCGATGATGCGCAGCCCTTCGCGGCGCTGGCCTTCAAGATCATGAACGACCCCTTCGTGGGCTCGCTCACCTTTACCCGCATCTATTCCGGCGTCCTGAAGAAGGGCGACCAGATGGTCAACTCGACCAAGGGCCGGAAAGAGCGCGTGGGCCGCATGATGATGATGCACGCCATCAACCGCGAGGAAATCGACGAAGCCTTCGCGGGCGACATCATCGCGCTGGCGGGTCTGAAGGAAACGACCACGGGTGACACGCTGTGCGACCCGAACAACCAGGTCGTTCTGGAAACCATGACCTTCCCGGAACCGGTGATCGAGATCGCCGTGGAACCGAAGTCGAAGGCCGACCAGGAGAAGATGGGCCTCGCGCTCGCACGTCTGGCTGCCGAAGACCCGTCCTTCCGCGTCGAGACCGATCTGGAATCGGGCCAGACCATCATGAAGGGCATGGGCGAACTTCACCTCGACATCCTCGTCGACCGCATGCGTCGCGAGTTCAAGGTCGAGGCGAATATCGGTGCCCCGCAGGTGGCCTATCGCGAGACGATCTCGCGCGCGGCGGAAATCGACTACACGCACAAGAAGCAGACCGGTGGTACCGGCCAGTTCGCGCGCGTGAAGCTGGAAATCACCCCGACGGAGCCGGGCGAAGGCTATTCGTTCGAGTCGAAGATCGTGGGCGGTGCGGTGCCGAAGGAATACATCCCCGGCGTCGAGAAGGGCATCAAATCCGTCATGGATTCGGGCCCGCTGGCCGGCTTCCCCGTGATCGACTTCAAGGTGGCGCTGATCGACGGTGCCTTCCATGACGTCGACTCGTCGGTTCTGGCCTTCGAAATCGCCTCGCGTGCCGCGATGCGCGAAGGTCTGAAGAAGGCGGGTGCGAAACTGCTGGAACCGATCATGAAGGTCGAGGTGGTGACGCCGGAGGAATATACCGGTTCGATCATCGGCGACCTGACCTCGCGTCGGGGGATGGTGCAGGGTCAGGACACCCGCGGCAATGCCAACGTGATCAACGCGATGGTGCCGCTGGCGAACATGTTCGGCTACATCAACAACCTGCGTTCGATGTCGTCGGGCCGCGCGGTCTTTACCATGCTGTTCGACCACTATGACGCGGTTCCGCAGAACATCTCGGACGAGATCCAGAAGAAATACGCCTGATCGGTGTGGCGGGGTGAACCCCGCCCTACCAAACCCGTAGGGCGGGGTTCACCCCGCCACCCGTAGCAAAGAATGAGGAGTTGCCGCGATGGCAAAGGCAAAGTTTGAACGGACGAAACCGCACGTCAACATTGGCACGATCGGCCACGTTGACCATGGCAAGACGACGCTGACGGCGGCGATCACGAAGTATTTCGGCGAATTCCGCGCCTATGACCAGATCGACGGTGCGCCGGAAGAGCGGGCGCGTGGCATCACGATCTCGACCGCGCATGTGGAATACGAGACGGAGAACCGTCACTACGCGCACGTCGACTGCCCCGGCCACGCCGACTATGTGAAGAACATGATCACGGGTGCGGCGCAGATGGACGGCGCGATCCTGGTCTGCGCGGCCTCGGACGGCCCGATGCCGCAGACGCGCGAGCATATCCTGCTGGGCCGTCAGGTGGGCATTCCCTACATGGTCTGCTACATGAACAAGGTTGACCTTGTTGATGACGAGGAACTGCTGGAACTCGTGGAGATGGAAGTGCGCGAGCTCTTCTCGTCCTACGACTATCCCGGTGACGATATCCCGATCATCAAGGGTTCGGCCCACCAGGCCATGATCGGCGAGCGCAAGGACATCGGCGAGGATTCCATCCGCGCGCTGATGGCCGCCGTGGACAGCTATATCCCGACTCCGGCGCGTGCGATCGACCAGCCCTTCCTGATGCCGATCGAAGACGTGTTCTCGATCTCGGGCCGCGGCACGGTTGTGACCGGGCGTGTGGAGCGTGGCGTGATCAACGTCGGCGACGAGGTTGAGATCGTGGGGATCCGCGAGACGAAGAAATCGGTCTGCACGGGCGTGGAAATGTTCCGCAAGCTCTTGGACCGTGGGGAAGCTGGCGACAACGTCGGCGTGCTGCTGCGCGGCATCGACCGTGAGGGCGTGGAGCGTGGGCAGGTGCTGTGCAAGCCGAAGTCGGTGAACCCGCACACCCATTTCGAAGCCGAGGCCTATATCCTGACGAAGGAAGAAGGTGGCCGTCACACGCCGTTCTTCGCGAACTACCGCCCGCAGTTCTACTTCCGCACGACGGACGTGACGGGGACGGTGAAGCTTCCGGAAGGCACCGAGATGGTGATGCCGGGCGACAACCTGAAGTTCGAGGTGGAGCTGATCGCCCCGATCGCGATGGAAGAGAAGCTGCGCTTCGCCATCCGTGAAGGCGGCCGCACCGTCGGCGCAGGCGTCGTCTCGAAGATCATCAAGTAAGAACGCCCGTAGGGCGGGGTTCACCCCGCCTTGCGAAAAGAAACAGAGCGAATCGCCTTTCCAAAGGCATGAGCAATCTGTAAGGACGCGCGGCGCACCTTTCGGGGTGCGCCGCAGACCATCAACAAATGTGAACCTATGGGCCGGGCATACCGCCCTGTCTACGTTCCGAAGGAAAACAAGATGCAAGGTCAGACCATCCGCATCCGGCTCAAGGCCTTCGATTACCGCGTTCTGGACGCCAGCACGCAGGAAATCGTGAACACGGCCAAGCGGACCGGCGCGCAAGTGCGCGGCCCGATCCCGCTGCCGAACAAGATCGAGAAGTTCACGGTTCTCCGTGGTCCGCATATCGACAAGAAGTCGCGCGACCAGTGGGAAATCCGGACGCACAAGCGTCTTCTCGACATCGTCGATCCGACCCCGCAGACCGTGGACGCGCTGATGAAGCTCGACCTCGCGGCCGGCGTGGATGTCGAGATCAAGGTTTAAGGGGGCATGACCATGCGCTCTGGCGTTATCGCAAAGAAGCTGGGCATGACCCGGCTGTTCCTGGAGAACGGGGCACAGGTTCCGGTGACCGTTCTTCAACTTGACAACCTGCAGGTCGTGGCACAGCGCACCGCCGAGAAGGATGGCTATACCGCCGTCCAGCTGGGCGCCGGTGCGGCCAAGGCCAAGCGGACGACCGCCGCGCAGCGGGGCCACTTCGCCAAGGCGAATGTGGAGCCCAAGCGCAAGATCGCGGAATTCCGCGTAAGCCCGGACAACCTGATCGACGTGGGCGCGGAAATCACCGCCGACCACTATCTGGCGGGCCAGTTCGTGGACATCGCGGGCACCTCGATCGGTAAAGGTTTTGCCGGTGCGATGAAGCGGCACAACTTCGGCGGTCTGCGGGCCTCGCACGGGGTGTCGATCTCGCACCGTTCGCACGGGTCCACGGGCCAGTGCCAGGACCCCGGAAAGGTGTTCAAGGGCAAGAAGATGGCCGGTCACCTGGGTGCCGTCCGCGTGACCACGCAGAACCTGCAGGTCGTGCGCACGGATGCCGACCGTGGCCTGATCATGGTGAAGGGCGCCGTTCCCGGTTCCAAGGGCGGCTGGGTCACCATCAAGGATGCAGTGAAGAAGGCCCCGTTCGCCGACGCGCCGCGTCCGGCCGCGGTGCGTTCGGCTGCTGCGGCTGCTCCGGCTGCCGAAGTTGCGGTCGAAGGGGGTGAAGCATGAAACTCGATGTGATCAAGCTGGACGGCGGCAAGGCCGGTTCCATCGATCTGGACGAAGCGCTGTTCGGCCTTGAGCCGCGCGCGGACATCCTGCATCGCGTGGTGCGTTGGCAGCGTGCGAAGGCACAGGCTGGCACCCACTCGGTTCTGGGCAAGTCGGACGTGTCCTACTCGACCAAGAAGATCTATCGCCAGAAGGGCACCGGTGGCGCACGTCACGGCTCGCGCAAGGCGCCGATCTTCCGTCACGGTGGCGTCTACAAGGGCCCGACCCCGCGGTCGCATGCCCATGACCTGCCGAAGAAGTTCCGCGCCCTCGGGCTGCGTCATGCGCTGTCGGCCAAGCTGAAGGCGGGTGAACTGGTGATCGTGGACAGCCTTGCGATGGCGGAAGCCAAGACCGCGATGCTGGCCAAGACCGTCAAGGAACGTGGCTGGAAGCGCGTGCTGATCATCGACGGTTCGGATGTCGACGCGAATTTCGCGCTGGCCGCCCGCAACCTGGAAGGGATCGATGTGCTGCCGACCATTGGCGCAAACGTCTATGACATCCTGAAGCGTGACACCCTGGTGATCACGAAGGCGGGTGTCGAAGCCTTGGAGGCCCGCCTGAAATGAGCGCGAAACCCGAACACTACGACCTGATCAAGAAGCCGATCATCACCGAGAAAGCGACCATGGCGTCGGAGAACGGTGCGGTGGTCTTCCAGGTCGCGATGGACGCGACGAAGCCCGCGATCAAGGAAGCCGTCGAGGCGGTCTTTGGCGTGAAGGTGAAGGCGGTGAACACCGTCGTCTCCAAGGGCAAGGTCAAGAAGTTCCGCGGCCGTCCCGGCGAGCGGAGCGACAAGAAGAAGGCCTATGTCACGCTGGAAGAAGGCAACACTATCGACGTTGCCACGGGCCTCTGATAGAAGCCGCACGAATCTCGCGGCCCCGGTTTCCGGGGCCGTGGATTTTTTGAAGAATCCGGTCCTCGCCTGATGGCGCCGACCGACCTACCGGGGATCTTCGGAGCCCTATAACCATCGGGACTGCCAAGCGGTCCCCTAGCTGACGGAAGACAGAGAGCATGGCACTCAAGTCGTATAAACCGACGACGCCTGGCCAGCGTGGGCTGGTTCTGATCGACCGTTCGGAGCTGTGGAAAGGACGCCCCGTCAAAGCCCTCACCGAGGGTCTGACGAAGACGGGCGGCCGGAACAACACCGGACGTGTCACGATGTGGCACAAGGGCGGTGGCGCAAAGCGCCTGTACCGCGTTGTGGATTTCAAGCGCCGCAAGTTCGATATCGCGGCGACCGTGGAACGGATCGAATATGACCCGAACCGCACCGCCTTCATCGCGCTGGTGAAGTATGCGGATGGTGAACTTTCCTATATCCTGGCGCCGCAGCGTCTGGCCGTGGGCGATCAGGTGATCGCCGGCGCCAAGACCGACGTGAAGCCGGGCAATGCGATGCCCTTCAGCGGCATGCCGATCGGGACGATCGTTCACAACGTCGAGCTGAAGCCCGGCAAGGGTGGCCAGCTGGCGCGTGCCGCGGGGACCTATGCCCAGTTCGTCGGCCGTGACGGCGGCTATGCGCAGATCCGCCTTTCGTCGGGCGAACTGCGGATGGTGCGTCAGGAATGCATGGCGACCATCGGTGCCGTGTCGAACCCCGACAACTCGAACCAGAACCTCGGCAAGGCCGGGCGTCGCCGCCACATGGGCATCCGCCCGACCGTTCGCGGTGTGGCGATGAACCCGATCGACCACCCGCATGGTGGTGGTGAAGGCCGGACCTCTGGTGGCCGTCACCCGGTGACGCCGTGGGGCAAGGGCACCAAGGGCAACCGGACCCGGTCGAACAAGCAGACGGACAAGTACATCGTCCGTTCGCGTCACGCCAAGAAAAAAGGGCGCTAATCCATGTCTCGTTCTATCTGGAAAGGCCCGTTCGTCGACGCTTACGTGCTGAAGAAAGCCGAGAAAGCGCGGGAATCGGGCAAGAACGAAGTGATCAAGATCTGGTCGCGCCGTTCCACCATCCTGCCGCAATTCGTTGGTCTGACCTTCGCGGTCTACAACGGCCACAAGCATATCCCGGTGGCGATCACCGAGGAGATGATCGGTCAGAAGTTCGGTGAATATTCGCCGACCCGCACCTACTACGGCCATGCGGCCGACAAGAAAGCCAAGAGGAAGTAAGCCATGGGTAAGGAAAAGAATCCGCGCCGCGTGGCGGACAATGAAGCGATGGCGATTGCCCGGATGCTTCGCACCTCGCCGCAGAAACTGAACCTCGTTGCCGGGATGATTCGTGGCAAGAAGGTGGACAAGGCGCTGGCCGACCTCACCTTCTCGAAGCGCCGCATCGCGGGTGACGTGAAGAAGTGCCTGCAGTCGGCGATCGCCAATGCGGAAAACAACCACAATCTCGACGTTGACAGCCTTGTCGTCGCCGAAGCCTGGGTCGGCAAGAACCTGGTCATGAAGCGCGGCCGTCCGCGGGCGCGTGGCCGGTTCGGCAAGATCATGAAACCGTTCAGCGAGATCACCATCAAGGTGCGTCAAGTCGGGGAGTCTGCATAATGGGTCAGAAGGTCAACCCCATCGGGATGCGCCTCCAGGTCAACCGGACCTGGGACAGCCGCTGGTTCGCCGAGTCGAAGGACTATGGCAATCTGCTGCTGGAAGACCTGCGGATGCGTGAATTCATTCACGAGGAATGCAAGCAGGCCGGCGTCAGCCGCGTGATCATCGAGCGTCCGCACAAGAAGTGCCGTGTGACCATTCACACCGCACGTCCGGGCGTGATCATCGGCAAGAAGGGCGCGGATATCGAAGGGCTTCGCAAGAAGCTGTCGGTCTTCACCAAGTCCGAACTGCACCTGAACATCGTCGAAGTCCGCAAGCCGGAACTGGACGCCCAGCTGGTGGCCGAGTCGATCGCCCAGCAGATGGAGCGCCGGGTTTCGTTCCGCCGGGCCATGAAGCGTGGCGTGCAAAACGCGATGCGGATGGGCGCGCTGGGGATCCGGGTGAACGTCGCCGGTCGTCTGGGTGGTGCGGAGATCGCGCGGACCGAATGGTACCGTGAGGGCCGCGTTCCGCTGCATACGCTGCGCGCCGACATCGACTATGCGCTGTCGGAAGCCGAGACGCCCTATGGGATCATCGGTGTGAAAGTGTGGATCTTCAAGGGCGAGATCCTTGAGCATGATCCGCAGGCCCGCGACCGCCGCCAGGCGGAAGCGCAGGACGGCGCTGCGCCGCGTGCGCCGCGTCGCGACCGCGAACGCGCGTAAGGGAGTAGAAGGAAATGCTGCAACCGAAACGGACGAAGTTCCGCAAACAGCACAAGGGCCGTATCCACGGCGAGGCGAAGGGCGGCTTCCTGCTGAACTTCGGATCGTTTGGCCTGAAGGCGACCGAACCCGAGCGCGTCACCGCGCGGCAGATCGAAGCGGCCCGCCGCGCGATCACCCGCCACATGAAGCGTCAGGGCCGGGTATGGATCCGCGTGTTCCCCGATGTGCCGGTGTCGTCGAAGCCGACCGAAGTGCGTATGGGTAAGGGCAAGGGTTCCGTCGACTATTGGGCGGCCAAGGTGAAGCCCGGCCGCATCATGTTCGAGATTGACGGCGTGTCCGATGTCATCGCGCGTGAGGCCCTGCGCCTGGGTGCGATGAAGCTTCCGGTCACGACCCGCGTCGTCGCCCGCGAAGACTGGTAAGCCGGGGCGGGGTGAACCCCGCCCTACGAAGGCCCCCGCCGGTGACGGCGGGGGCCTTTCTGCTTTTGGCGGTCAGGCGGCGGTGCGGATCTGGATCGGGCCATCCTGCGCAAGGACGAGATCCCTCGTGTCCAGAAGCGTGATGATCCCCGTCCATTGTCTGAGCGTGCCGTTGCTATCGGCCTTCTCGAAGTGTTGATTTGCACTGAGAGCTGACCCGGGTTTTCCATCGAGAAGTGACCCACCATTGGTTATGGATTTCGTGTCATG
>NZ_JAALFE010000030.1 GCF_011059185.1 Paragemmobacter kunshanensis
CATGACACGAAATCCATAACCAATGGTGGGTCACTTCTCGATGGAAAACCCGGGTCAGCTCTCAGTGCAAATCAACATAGCCGACCCAATAGAGAAAGCCGAGGCAGGCCCCCAGAAGAGCCACGGCGAGCGTGTCGCCATGAAGCTCGGACCCATGGTCGAGCGCGTGGACCGCGGCTGCTGCAGTCTCGCCCAGGAGGATGATGGTGAACAGGCCAAAGCGTTCAGGCAGGTGTTCGGGATGCGGCGGTGCGCGGTGGGTTTCGCGCGCCACAAGAAAGGGCGTCACGATGTCCAGCGTCAGCGCCAGCGCCCAGAGGGCCAGCCGCAGGGATGGCTCGGCCCAGATCGACCCTGCCCAAAGCGCGGCCTGGACCGCATAGACGGCCCCATAGATCGAGCAGAGGCGGGACAGGCCCGGGCGTCCGATCTCGCGCAGGTAGCCCAGCATCAGGAACGCCTTGAAGGCGGCAACACCCCCGGCAAAGGCCGAGGCGCGGGCGCCAAAGGCGTCGCTCGCGCCATAGGCGATGAACACCACCGCAAGGATCTGGGCAAACCCCACGGCCCATTGGTCGGGCCGGTCCTTGTCAAAGCGGCTGGCGTGGAAGGTGTGCCCCAGCCACAGCCACCAGAGGACGAGGAACAGGAAGCCGAATTTGGCAAATCCCGTCCAGTCGTAGTGATGCGACAAGGCACCGGCGAGCGCCGCCACGGCGACGACGAAGACGAGGTCGAAGAACAGTTCGAACCACGTGGCCTTGCGGCCGTCCTCATGGATCAGGACCTGGGGAAAGGCGTTTGTCATGGTTCCTCCGGAACTGCGGCAAGGGACCGAGCCCTGCGCGGGCCCGGCCCGGTTTCCCTCAACGGCCGAGTGTCTGGACGACAAGCTCGGCCGCCGCCCCGCCCGAGAATTGCTGCTGGCCGGTGATCAGGTTGCCGTCGCGAAGGGCGAAAGGCTTGAACATCGAAATCACCACGAAGTTGGTGCCTTCGATCTTCCGCGCCTCTTCCTCGATCCAGAAGGGCTGGATCTTCTGGCCGACCCAGGCGTCGGCGTAGGCCTCTTCGCTGTTGGCGAAACCTGTCCAGGTCTTGCCCTTGACCAGCAGATCGCCGTTCGAGAGGCGGGTTTTCAAGAGGATGCAGGTGCCGTGGCAGACGATCGACACGATCTTGCCCGCCTCATAGGCCCGGGCCACGAAGGCATGCAGCGCGGTATCGTCGATCATCGTCACCATGGGCGACTGCCCGCCTGCAAGGAAGACCGCGTCATAGGCGGTTGCGTCCACTTCGGCGATGGACTTCGTGCCCTTCAGCAGCGCCGCATGGGCGGCCGATTTCTTGAAGCCGAGCGAGATCAGGTCATGGGCGGAATAGCCGGACTGGTCTTCCGGGTCCGAAAACCCGTCGGCCACAAGATCGCCACCCTTGGGCGAGACGATGTCGATCTCGTAGCCAGCTTCCGAGAAGGTCCAGTAGGGGTGGGTCAGTTCGGCCCACCAGAAACCTACGGGCCAGCCCGTGGTGGGCGAGGTGCCGGGATTGGCGGCGATCATCAGGACCTTTTTCTTCGTATGCACGTCGATGGCAGCGGACATTGTCGTTTCCTTGTCTAGAGTGTTTTGGATTTCGGGTAGATGAAGCGCGCGATCAGCGGGGTCAGGCGGGGCATGATGACATAGGTCATCAGCCCGACCTGGATGCAGACGGTGGCCAGCACGCGCAGGGCCAGGGGCCAGCCGGACATCAGCGGCCCCAGTGTCAGGTTCAGCGCCAGAACCAGTGTGAAAACCACCGCGATCAGCACCAGCGCCATGCGGTTCGGGCTGGGTTGCGGAACCTTCGTGCCGGGAGGAGGGTCGAA
Source organism: Paragemmobacter kunshanensis (assembly GCF_011059185.1). GTDB lineage: Bacteria > Pseudomonadota > Alphaproteobacteria > Rhodobacterales > Rhodobacteraceae > Paragemmobacter > Paragemmobacter kunshanensis. The sequence goes on from NZ_JAALFE010000030.1 coordinate 1,871, forward strand.
CCAGAATTCGAGGCCCGTCATCCGCTCCCACGCCGCATCGGCGGAAAACAGGTCCGCCCCTTCGGCCAGCATCGCGGCGCGGAAGCCGGACCGTTCGAAGGCCTCCAGATTGGCGAGGCTGTCGAAGCGAAACACGCTGCGATAGGTGCCGTCCGGCCCGGGGCGGTGGAACTCGGCGCCCAGATAGCCGGGGAAGCCGGTTGCAGCGCCTTCGGTCAGGCGCTTCAGCCAGGCCTCGTAGGCGGCCTCGCGCCCCGGTTTCACCTTGCGGCGGACCGTGATGGTGACAGGCTCGCTCATGCGCTCACCGCTGCGAAGGCCCAGTTGCGACCCTTGCCGCGCATCAGGGCCTGGTTGATCCAGACCATGCCGAAGGGTTCCAGAAGCCGCGCCTTGGTGATGTCGCCCGCATCCAGTGCCTCAAAGCCAAGGTCGGCAAGCATCAGCCCGACCTTGCGCTTGGCCCCTGCGTCATTGCCGGCCATGAACATCACCGGGGGATGGGGCAGGTGCACGGTGTCGGCCATGATTTCTGCCCCCACCTGATTGAGCGTCTTGACCACAAGCGCGCCGGGCAGCCAGCCCTGCACGATCTCGCCGCCTGAAGTGGTATGCCCATGCGTCAACCCCATGCCAGCCGCCGTCCGGCCGATGGGGTTCATGCAATCCACCACGGTCTGGCCCGCCAGATCGCCGAGATCCCGCACCGCAGCCTCGGCCGCGCCCCAGGGCAGGGCGAGGATCACGATGTCGGCGCGCTTGGCGGCCTCGGCGGGAGGGGCGACCTGTGCGCCAGTCTCGGCCGCCAGCGCGCCGACCTTGCCAGGATCACGCGCGCCAAGGACCAGATCATGCCCTTTGCCCGTCAGCCCGCGGGCAATGGCCCCGCCGACATTCCCCGTTCCGATAATGGCAATCCGCATGAATTCCCCCTTGCTTCAGTCTCGAGCGAAGGGATATTCGGCAAGGGAAAGAAAGGATAACGAATAGGGTTCATGTCAGACTTAAGCACATCGCAACTCAGGCGGCTGGATCTGACGCTGCTGCTTGTTTTCCTTGGGCTGGTGCGCCACCGCAAGGCGGCGGATGTGGCCCTGGAACTTGGCCTGACGCAATCGGCCATCAGCCAGGCCGTGAAGCGACTGCGCGACATCTTTCAGGACGATCTCTTCCTGCGCCGCCCGCACGGCATGGAGCCGACGGCTACTGCGCTGGCACTGGAAGACCCCGTGCGCCGCGCAGTCGAAGCGCTGCGCGGGGCGCTCGGGGCGGCGCGCGCCTTCGATCCGGTTCAGGCCGAGGGCGTTGTGCGCATCGCCGCACTGGATGCCGAACAAGCGGTGCTGATCCCGCCGCTGGCCGCGCGCTTGCGTCAGGCCGCACCGGGGCTGCGCCTGTCCGTGCTGCCCCTGGGCCGCGCCGATGCGGTGGAGGCCCTGACGGAAGGGCGTGCCGATCTGGCGCTGGGGTTCATCTGGGACTTGCCCGATACGATTCAGGGCGAGCAACTTTACGAAGAAAGCTTTCTCGTGACAGGCTTGCCGCAGGCGCTGCCAGAGGCACCTGCCATCAGCCTTGGTGCCTATTGTGCCGCCGATCACGTCCTGATCTCGCCCGCGGGCGATCTGCGCGGGGTGGTGGATGACCGGCTGGCCGCCATGGGCCGCAATCGCACCATCACGCTGGGATTGCCCGCGTTCCTGCCTGCGCTTGCGGCTGTGGCCTCATCCGGTGCGCTGCTGACGCTTCCTGCGCGACTGGCAGAACGACTGGCCCCCGGCTTCGGCCTGGTGACAGCCACGCCGCCGCTCGAGGTGCGCCGCTTCCCTGTCTCGGTCTTCTGGCACCGCCGCAATTCCGCCGATCCAAGGATAGCATGGCTGCGCGGCCAGCTTCAGCTTGCGCTCAACGACTGACGGACCTGACTTGCGAGTCCGGGTTCGCCCGCGCTTTCTCGGCGGACGCCCAGTCGGTGAAGGGCGAGCAAGGAGCGCGGGTTTCTGATGCGCCCATCGTGCAGGCGGTCAGCCAGAGCATCGCGATCAGGAGGGCGGCGGGCGGCTGCGTCACGCATCTGGCGGTGGATGGCAATGTTTCTCTCTCGGGGATCAAGCCGCTCGGCCGCATGCCCAGAAATTCCAACCCTTATGGATCGAAGAGGAGGCGAGGAAGATCGAGGGCACGAAGTTCATCATCACCTCGATGTTCAAGGCCCTTGCCGTCCGCGACGGCAACCTGATCGCGGGCCAGCAGCAGTTCTCGGGCGGGGCGGCGGCGGAACTCGTCGTCCAGACACTGGGCCGGTGAGGTGAGAGGCGCGGGCCGCATTCCGGCCCGCGCTTCTTCTTTGAGCCACCGATTGACATCGCCCCGCCGCGCGCGGCCTGCTTCATCGCTGGTCAGGCAAGCAGCCATGGCCATGCCGGGCGTGATGGGCGCCTTGCCCAGACCCGTCATGCGGTGATGAATTCCCGCACGAAGGGGGTGGCGGGGCGGGCGCGGATGTCTTGCGGTTTGCCGATCTGTTCGATCCGGCCCATGGACATGACCACCACCAGATCGGCGAGTTCCATCGCCTCTTCCTGATCATGGGTCACGAAGACTGTGGTCAGGCCGGTGGTATCGTGGATATCGCGCAGACCCTGGCGGAGTTCCTTGCGGACCTTGGCGTCGAGCGCGCCGAAGGGTTCGTCGAGGAGCAGCATCCGGGGTTCGATGGCCAGCGCGCGCGCGAGGGCCACGCGCTGGCGCTGACCGCCGGAGAGTTGGCTTGGATAGCGCGCCCCGATATCGGGCAGTTGGATCAGTTCCAGCAGTTTGGACACGCGCCGCGCGATCTCGGCCTTGGTCGGGCGGGATGCACGGGGACGGGCGTTCAGGCCATAGGCGATGTTGTCAAATACCGTCATGTGCCGGAAGAGGGCGTAAGACTGGAACACAAAGCCCGCGCGGCGGTCTTGCACGGACAGGCCGGTGGCGTCCTGCCCGTCGAACATGACCCGGCCGGATGTGGGGAATTCGAGCCCGCCGAGGATGCGCAGGAGCGTGGTCTTGCCGGAACCTGAGGGGCCGAGGAGGGCGACCAAGGCGCCGGAGGGAAGGGAGAGCGACACCGGGTGCAGCGCCGCCGTGGTGCCGAACTGTTTGGAGATTTCGTCTATTTCGATCTGCATGGGGCGTTTCCTAGTGGCGATGCGTGGCGGCAAGCTGGTCGGCATGGCGGATTTCCAGCGCGGTTTTCAGCAGGAGCGTGACAAGGGCGAGGAGGGCGAGGACGGCAGCGAGGCTGAAGGCGGCGACGGAGAGGTATTCCTGATAGAGCATCTCGATCGTTGTCGGCATCGTGGCCGTCTGCCCCCGGATCTTGCCCGAGACGACGGCGACCGCCCCGAACTCTCCCATCGCGCGGGCGTTGCAGAGGAGGACGCCGTAGAGCAGCGCCCAGCGGATGTTCGGGATCGTCACCGTCCAGAAGGTGCGCCAGCCAGAGGCGCCAAGGGTCAGCGCGGCCTCTTCCTCGGCCCGGCCCTGTTCGATCATCACCGGGATGAGTTCGCGCGCGACAAAGGGGAAGGTCACGAACATCGTGGCAAGGATGATGCCCGGCATGGCAAAGACGATGGGATAGCCCTGCGCCACGAGCCAGCCGCCGATGGCCGAATTGGCCCCGAACATCAAGACGATGCAGAGGCCCGCGACGACAGGCGAGACGGAGAATGGCAGGTCGATCAGGGTGATCAGGAAGGCCTTGCCGCGGAAGTCGAACTTGGTGATGAACCAGGCTGCTGCGACGCCGAAGATGGCGTTCAAAGGCACCGAGATGGCGGCGATGGTCAGCGTGAGCTTGATCGCTTCTTGCGCGTCACGCGTGGCAAGGCTTGCGAGCGAGGCCGCCACGCCCCGCGCCAGCGCCTCGACAAAGACGGCGATCAGGGGGGCAAAGACCAGAATGCCGAGGCCGAGGAAGGCTGCGGCGATCATGGCCCAGCGGGCGACCGGGGCTTCTTCGGTGGCCGGGCGGAAGCGGGCGGGTTTGGCAAGGGATGCGTCAGACATATCCGATCCTCCGGCGGCTCCAGACCTGGATGAGGTTGATGGCCAGGAGCATCGCGAAGCTGATCAAGAGCATCGCGATGCCGATGGCGGCGGCGGCGTCGTAGTTGAACTCTTCCAACTGGATGATGATGAGGAGGGGGGCGATTTCCGTCACCAGCGGGATGTTCCCGGCGATGAAGATCACCGACCCGTATTCGCCCACCGCCCGGGCAAGTGCCAAGGCAAAGCCGGTCAGTGCGGCGGGGGAAAGCATCGGCAGGATGACATGGCGGATCGTGTGCAGGCGTGACGCGCCGAGGCTGGCGGAGGCTTCCTCGACCTCGCGTTCGATCTCTTCCACCACGGGCTGCACGGTGCGGGTGACGAAGGGCAGGCCCACGAAGACCAGCGCGATGAAGATGCCCCATTGGGTATAGGCGATCTTCCAGCCGATCTCGGCAGCGATCTGGCCGAAAAAGCCGTTCGGCGCGTAGAGCGCGGTCAAGGAAATCCCGGCGACAGCCGTGGGCAGGGCGAAGGGCAGGTCCACTGCCGCGTCAAGGATACGGCGGCCGGGGAAGCGGTAGCGCACCAGCACCCAGGCCAGCAGCAAGCCGAACACAAGGTTGAACAGCGCCGCCAGAAGCGACAGGTGGAACGACAGGAACAGCGCCGCCCAGACGCGGTCGCGGTTCACGGTTTCCCAGATGCCCGCAAGGCCGTAACTGGCGCCCTTCAGAAGAAGGGCGCCGATGGGCAGGAGGACGACGAGGGAGAGCATCGTCAGGGTGATCCCCATGCTGAGCCCTAAGCCGGGCATGGGTGATCGGTGGATCAGGGGTTTGCCCATCTGCTTTCCTTATTTCGGCACGTAGATCTGGTCGAAGATGCCGCCATCGGCGAAGTGGTCGGCCTGCACCTTGGCCCAGCCGCCGAAGCTGGCGATGTCCACAAGCTCCAGCTGCGGGAAGCGGGCCACATCATCCGGGCTGGCCGCCGACGCATCCCAGGCGCGGTAGAAGTGCTTGAAGGCCAGCGCCTGGCCTTCGGGCGTGTAGAGGAAGTTCAGGTAGGCCTCGGCCAGTTTGCGCTGTTCGTCCGACTTGATGTTGCCTTCCACCAGCGCCACGGGCGGTTCTGCCAGAACGCTGATCGACGGGACCACGATGTCGAACTGATCTTCGCCCAGTTCCTTCAGCGCGAGATAGGCCTCATTCTCCCAGGCCAGCAGCACATCACCGATGCCGCGCTGTGCAAAGGTGGTGGTCGATCCGCGCGCGCCGCTGTCCAGCACCGGCACATTGGAGAACAGCTTGCCCACAAACTCCTGCGGGTTCTGGCCGTTCCTTTCCGCCCAGGCCCAGGCGGCAAGGTAGTTCCACCGCGCGCCGCCGCTGGTTTTCGGGTTCGGTGTGATCACCTCGACGCCGTCTTTCACCAGATCGCCCCAGTCGGTGATGCCTTCGGGGTTCCCCTCGCGCACCAGGAACACGATGGTGGAGGTGTAGGGCGAGGAGTTGTTGGGGAGTTTCGATTGCCAGTCGGCGGGCAGCTTGCCCGCGGCTGCCACGCGGTCGATGTCTCCCGCCAGAGCCAGCGTCAGCACCTGTGCTTCCAGCCCGTCGATCACCGCGCGGGCCTGGCTGCCCGATCCGCCGTGGCTGACTTCGATGGTGGGTGCCTCGTTGCCTTGGGCCACCCACCACGCGGTGAAGGCCTCATTGAATTCGCGATAGAGTTCGCGCGTCGGGTCATAGCTGACGTTGAGAAGCGTCTCGGCTTGAAGCGGAGCAGGAGCCGCGCCAAGCGAAAGCATGGTTAGCGCAAGTGCCGAAAGGGTGCCCCGGACAGCACGGGCAACGGGCCAGCCGGTCAGGCGGCGCAGGCCATCGGCGATGGTGACGCGGCCATCGGCATGGGTGTCAAGGACAGGCCCCTGGGCCGTCACCGTTCCGGCAAGAGTGATGGTGGCAAACATTCGCTTCTCCTGTTGAAGGCGGGGGTGGGTTCCCGTCATGACCTTAATAACGACAGAGATAGTCGAGTATTGCAAAGGAAAAATCACGCTAAAGTTTGTCGTGTATAGAGAAAAACATTCTCTTCACCCGGGATGGGGCCTGGGCGGCATTCTGCCGTCAGGCAGGGTGTCAGGCGTTTGCGGCGTTGCCGAGAACCTGATCGGCCACGATGCCCGAGCGCAGCATGTCCTGCAGTGTCAGGGATTCGATCATCACGAGGTAGGACCAGAAGACCTCGGCAAAGACCTTGCGGATCCGGCAGGTGGCCTCATCCGCGCAATCCTCGCAGCGCTGATAGGCGCGGCGTGACAGGCAGGGCAGGGGGGCAATCGGCCCGTCGATGGTGCGCAGGAGTTCCGAGATCGAGATTTCGGTCGGTTTCTTGATGAGGATATAGCCGCCCGACCGCCCCCGGATCGACGCGATCACACCGGCGTTGCGCACCTCAAGCAGGATATGTTCCAGAAACCGCTTGGGCGTATCCGAGCGCTTGGCGATCTCTTCGATCGTCAAGGGTTCGGGCTGACCCTTCGCCGCTTCATCGGCAAGGACGAGAAGCGCCTTCAGGGCGTATTTCATCTTCTGCGTGATCATGGACCAGAATTACGCCCCGGAATGACGAGAATCAACGTCGGGATTGCGGAGGGCCAGCGAAGGAAAGGTCTGGCCGGGGAAAGACACAAGCAAAACAAGGGTCTGGTCTGTCGCCTGCCCGCGCAGATTATTATACGACAAAGATGGTAGACATTTGATTGTTTTGGTGCATGCTGATCTGCAAGCACAGGCGTTGGACTGGAGAGGCAGGGAACATGACCGACCTGGACCTGATCGACCGCAAGATCGTGGCGGAACTGATGCGCGATGCGACGCTGCCCATTGCGCAGATCGCCGACAAGGCGGGCCTGTCGCAGACCCCGTGCTGGAAGCGGATCCAGAAGCTTGAATCCTCGGGCGTTCTGACCGGTCGGGTGGCGCTGGGTGATCCGACGAAGCTGGGCTTCGGTCTGACGGTGTTCGTTGGCATCGAGGCGCCCGACCATGGCCCGGGCTGGCGGGAGGCCTTTGCCAGGGCGACCGGGTCCATCCCCGAGATCATGGAAGTGCATCGGATGGCGGGCGAGATCGACTATCTCTTGCGGGTTGCCGTGGCGGACATGGCGGCCTTTGACCGGCTTTACAAGCGCCTTGCCGATGCGGTGCCGATCAAGAGCGTGACCAGCCATTTCGTGCTGGAACGGATGAAATTCACCACGGCCTATCCGGTGGACACGGTATCGCGCTGAGGCGGGCCGCGCCCTTGCCATGGCTGCCGGGCTGGCGCGCTTTTTCCGCCAGGCCCCAGGGTCGGGTGACACTTCCCCAGCGGGGCCGGGCGGTCACAGCGTTCAACCGGCGCATCCTTTGGCGCTTTCGGCAACGGCCATCCCGGTAGAGTGGCCCCATGCCCGTTGCTGCGCCTTTTGCGGGGAAAGCTGCCGGTCTCAGATCGCCCAGGCGGGATGTTGCGCGGATCCGCCGCCATCGGCGAACCGGCGGGCGGCGGCGGGTGGGGCAGGGCTGCAGTCACGGGCAAAGGGCGGACAGGTGAGCCCGGGCAATTCCCGCCGTCCGACCAGGGGATGCACCCTGTCGCCATAGATCTGTGCGGCCGTCGCTTCGGAGCCCGGAACCGGCCTGCGTGCCGAGGCGAGGATCGCTGCCACGACCTGAAGCCGCGCGGGCCAGTCGAGCATCTCGAGCGCCATGGGCCCGGGATAGAAGCTTTCGGTGGCCGCGCCAGCCGCATTCATCACGCCGTGACGTTCCAGCAGGACATGGTGATAGACGACGTCGCGCACGCCGCGCGCGATCCGGGCGCCGCCAAAGCCCGAGTCGGCAAGATGCCGCGCCCGGACGAGGACGGGCTGACCCGTTTGGTCCCGCATCCGCACGGCATGCTGTGGCGAGAGGCGCAGCGGCTGCGCATTGCCGATGGCGCCAGCCGGGAAATGGACCGGCTTCCACAGCGGATGACGCGCGAGATCGGGCGCGGAAAGTCTGCGCTGCCCGGTCCAGACGATCCGCAGCGGGCCGCTTTCCGTCAGCACCGACATGCCGGGTGCCAGCCCTTCGACCGGAAGCCATCCTTCGGGGGTCAGGATCGGTGTGCCGGTGGTGAAGCAGGGTATGCCCATGGCATAGAGGTTGGCCTTGCCCGATGCCTGCTGGAGGGTGACGCTGTCCAGCACCACCCGTTCGCCGCCCGGAAAGGTCAGCACGGCGCTGCCGCTGCCATCGCCCACCGTATCGGTCAGGGTCACGTCGCGCCAGGTGACGGGGTCGCCCTGCGCGTTCAGCAATTCGGACACGTCGAGCTGGTCGATCGTATGTCCGTCGACCAGCGTCATGTTGAAATCGGACACGCTGTCCTGCCCGCCTGCGACGGTCAGTTCGATGATGTCGGCGCCGTCGCCGCCGGTGAGCAAATCATTGCCCGCCCCGCCGCGCAGGGTGTCATTTCCCGCCCCGCCGGTGAGCGTGTCATTGCCGCCATCGCCGCGGAGGAGATCGGCATCGTCGCCCCCCGAGAGCCGGTCATCGCCATCGCCACCGTCCAGCGTATCGGATCCCGCCCCGCCGAACATCACGTCATTGGTGGCATGTCCACCGCCCCAATCCGCCCCGCCATAGGCGACGACAAGGACCGGGGTGCCATCCGCCGGTCCCTGCAGGGTCTGGTTGTCGGAATCGTCCCCGGTCAACACGCGATAGGTGACACCGTTGAAGCTGGCGTATTCCACGCCGCCAAGCGTATCGGTCCCGTCGGTGATCCCCGGGCCGGAGGTGACGATCAGTTCGCCGTTCGGGCCACGGTCGAAGGTGTAGTCGGTGACATTGCCGGAGAAGACGGCCGTGTCGTCGCCATTGCCACCGGTGAGGATGTCGTTGCCGACCCCGCCCGTCAGCGTGTCGTTGCCTGCCCCGCCGACAAGGGTGTCATTGCCTTCACCGCCCTGAAGCCGGTCGTTCCCGGCATCGCCAAAGAGGCTGTCCGCCCCGGCGAGACCGTCGATCAGATCATTGCCGTCGCCGCCGTAAAGCGCGTCGCCATTGCCCGCGCCGCCATAGAGCATGTCGTTCCCGGCACCGCCGAAAAGGTTGCCTTGCGTGTTGTGGGCGGTGAGAACGTCGTCGAATGCCGAGCCTAGGACATTGTCCATCCCCGACAGGGTATCCCCCGCAGCATCCCCGCCGCTGGCCTGCCCGGTCAGCAGGTTGACTGTCACGCCCTGCGAGGAGGTGCTGTAATCCGCCGTGTCGCGGCCGCTGCCGCCGACAAGGGAATCCGCCCCGGCACCGCCTGCCAGCGTGTCGTCGCCATCGCCGCCATCCAGCGTGTCGTTGCCGTCACCGCCGGAAAGGACATCATTGCCCGTGCCGCCATAGACAAGGTCATTTCCGGCCCCGGAGGAGACCGTGTCATTTCCCGCCCCTGCCAGGACCGTGTCGTTGACGCCATCCGCCCCGTCGATCCCGTCGCCTTCGGCATCGACCGTGCCCGCGCCGATTGCATCGCTGCCGCTGCTGCCCTCGATGACGCCGGTATAGCGCAGGGATTCGATTTCGCTGAAGGTCAGCGTCCCGCCACCCGACGCGGCGGTGAAGGCGACCGTGCCGCTTTCGCTGCCGCTGCCATAGGTGACGGATTGCACATCCGCCCAGTTCAGGACCAGCGTGTCGCCGTCCGCCCCGCCTTCCCCGCCGATGACGGTATCGCCCGCCCCGCCGTAGATCGTGTCGGCATCATCGCCGCCCAGCAGGCTGTCTGCCCCGGCGCCGCCATAGATGAGATCGGCCCCGGTTCCGCCGAACAGGCGATCATCCCCGACGTCGCCCGCCAGCGTGTCGTGGCCCGCCCCGCCTTGCAGCGAGTCGTTGCCCGTCCCGCCTGTGAAACTGTCATTGCCCGATCCCCCGAAGACCGAGTCATTGCCCGCCCCGGCGTCGATCACCATGCCGCCGGCATCGGCGGTGGCGTTGATGCTGTCGGCCCCTTCCGTTGCGCGGATCACCTCGATCTCGGTGAAGGTGCCGGTCTGGCCGGAATTGGTGATCGTGCCCGCCCCGCTGGCGGTGAAGGTAAAGGTCGTCGTGCCGTAGACCGGGGCGCTGGTCAGATCCAGCGTGTCGATATCGTCACCGGTCGAGCCGCCGTCGACAAGATCGCCTGCGCCTGCAATCAGCGTATCCCGTCCGGCCCCGCCGTAGAGCGAGTCGCTGCCGCCATCCAGATCCGTGCGCGAGGTGATGAGGTCGTCGCCATCCCCGCCATAGGCCGCGTCCGCCGCGAAATCATTCGCCGTCAGGTCGATGACGTCATTGCCCGCCTCGCCATGGATCGAATCCGCCCCGGCACCGCCGATCAGGGTGTCGTTGCCGATCCCGCCCCAGAGCGTGTCATTCCCTGCGCCGCCATCCGCACTGTCGTTGCCGTCTTCGCCGAAGAGGAGGTCATTGCCTGCCCCGCCCAGCAGGGTGTCGCTGCCGTCGCCAGTATAGATCGTGTCGTTCCCGTCGCCGCCATCGACATAATCGTTGAAGGGCCCGGCCTGCCAACCGGCGACATCGTCGACAAGGTCATCCCCGGCGCCGCCATAGACCGTGTCGGTGCCGGTGCCATAGTAGATGACATCGCTTCCATCACCACCATCGACCCGGTCCGCCCCGGCCCCGGACGAGATGCTGTCCGCGCCCGTTCCACCATAGATGACATTGTTGCCGGACCCGCCCGTGATGCTGTCCGCCCCACCCTGGCCATAGAGAACCTGCCCGTCGGAATCCGCGCCTGCATTGATCGTGTCGTTGTATTCGGTGCCGCCGACGATCTCGGCCCCTGAAAAGCTGCCGCTGGCAAAGCCGTTGGCATAGGCATAGGTCGCGGCGTCATTTGCCGTGAAGGTGACGTTCGCACCGTTCGTGCTGGCGAAGTTCGAGAACCAGACCGCGTCCTGATCGCCGGACCCTTCGCCAAGATCGTAGACGTCGGTGTTGTGGTCGTCGGTGATCGAGGCGGAGTCGTTGCCGGCACCGCCAAAGATCGTATCCGCGCCGGAGGCGCCGGACAGGCTGTCGTCCCCGTCATCGCCGTAGACAAGGTCATTGCCCGCGCCGCCGATGATGCTGTCATTGCCGGTGCCGCCGCGCATCGTGTCGTTGCCGTCATCGCTGCCCCAGCTGCCGATGACGTCATTGCCATCCCCGCCATCGACGGAATCCGCGCCGGTGCCGCCGAAGACGCTGTCATTTCCGGTGCCTGCCGTGACGGTATCATTCCCGCCGCCGGCAGTGACGTAATCATTCCCGGCGCCTGCATTGATGAAATCGTTGCCTTCGGTGACCTTGTCGCCCTGCGCATCGGTATAGCCGACCGTCATCGTGTCGGCATTCGCGGTGCCGTCGACCGAGGAAATGAAGTCCCCTGCCACACGGTTCGCTGCCATGTCGCCGGTATTCGCCGTTACGCTGAGAAGGCTGAGCGACTGGATCGGCTTGGCTGTCAGTGCGACCTGATCGGAATTGGCCGTCTGCTCGGGGGCAAGATAGGTGTTGCCGTTGACATCCTGGAAGATGACAACCGTGACCGTCGCCGTTGTCCCGTCAATATAGGTGATGGTGGCATTGTACTCTGCCACGGCATCGAAATTCTGCACCGACCCGCCGTTGATGCGGAACGAGTCATAGCCGCCACCGTTGTCGGTGTCGTAGGTGTCGTCTTCGTCCTCGGTCGTGTCATTGGCCGAAAGCGTGCGCACCTGTCCGCTGAGGGGGGTGGTGCTTGTCCCATAGGTGCCAAGGATGCCTGCTGCATTCTCGGCGAGTTCGTTGCCCTGGGTGGTGTCGATCTTGGGCAGGGTGCCAAGGAAGATGACTTCATATGTCGTTGGCATTGCCCGTTCCGTCCGTTTTCCTGAAGTGCCGGGCAGCTTTGCGTGACCCGGCCCCGATGGCCCTTTCTGCAATCCGGCGGCGGGATCGTTCGAAGAGGACTACCGTGGGTAAACGTCAGGATGACGGGCGGTTTTAGGGGCGGGCCTTGCGCAGGCCCGTCATCTTCCGGCGGCGCGGCGGGTGAGGGTGGCACCGTCGAGGCGGGCCAGCCCATCGGCCAGCGCGGCGGCATAGCGCGCCCCGGCGCCGCGGGCGAGGGGGAGGTCGGTGCCATCGCCTGCCGCCAGGTCCAGCGCGAGGGTGAGATCCTTGGCCAGACCCTCAAGATCGAAGGTGCCCGGCTGATCGGCACCTGCGAGCGTGTCGATCACCACCTGGGCGCGGGTCTTCAGCACGTTCGGGCCTGCGGAACTGTCGCCGATCAGGCTGATGGCCAGGTCATCGGGCACGCCCGCGCCCCGCAGCAGGGCGAGGCTTTCCCCCAACGTCTGCCAATAGACCGCGAGCGGCAGGTTGACCGCAAGCTTCATCCGTGCGGCAGCGGCGGGCGTGCCGAGATCCTCGACCCGGCGGCAAAGCTGATCGAGGACGGGCTTCGCGCGGGCGAAGGCGCCGTCGCTTCCCCCGGCCATGCCGAGGAGCTGGCCCTTGAGAGCGGGGGCCACCGTGCCGCCGACGGGGCAATGCAGGAAGGCCGCGCCAGCGGCGGCGGCACTGGCGGCAAGGGCTTCGGCATTGCCGGGAGAGTGGGTGGACATGTCGATCACCAGTCGGCCGGAGAGGCCGGCGGCGGCGAGCGCCCCCAGCACCGATTGCGAGGCGGCGGCATCGGTGAGCGAGAGGAGGATCACATCGCAGGCGGCAAGCGCGGGCAGGTCGACCGCGACGGCCCCGGCGGCGCGGGCGGTTTCGCAGCGTTCGGGATTGCGGTTCCAGACCCTGACCCTGTGGCCGGTTTCCAGCAGGCGACGGGCAAAGGCCGTACCCATCCGCCCGGTGCCTGCAATTCCGATCTGTTGCGTCATGTCCGGTTTCCCCCGTCTAGACCAAGGATTGATAGCGTCGTCTCGCCCTTGCGCAGGCGGTCCATCATCACGGCTTCGCGGCGGGCGCGGGCCTGGGCGGCGGCGAGCGCGGCATCCAGATCGGCCGCGTCGAGCAGGAGGATCGCATCGGCATCCGCGATCACGATGTCGCCCGGTGCGACGGTCACGCCGCCCAGGGAAACGGGCTGTCCGATGACCCCGCGATCCAGCTTTTGCGTGCCGCGGATGTTCAGGCCGCGGGCGAAGACGGGAAAGCCCAGCGCGGCGATCTGTGCGCTGTCGCGGACGGCGCCATCGGTCACGAGGCCCGCGATGCCGCGCAACTGGCAGGCCAGCGCCATGATCTCGCCGAAGGGGCCGCTGTCGAGGCTGCCGCTGTAATCCACCATCAGCACATCGCCGGGGCGGGCCTCTGCAATCGCCAGATGCAGGGCAAGATTGTCGCCGGGGCGACAGCGCAGGGGCAGGGCGCGCCCGGCGAGTGTCATGCCGGTGGCAAGCGGCTGAAAGCCGCCCGCCATCAGCCGGGATGCGGGCCAGGCCTCCGCCACGGTGGCGGTGCCCAGCGCCAGAAGGTCTGTCGCGCTCACGCGGCCTTCGGCCCGATGCGGACCTGCATCGGTTCGACGCCGTCCATGCTGCAATCCAGCACATCGCCCGTCACCACGGCGCCGACGCCTGCGGGCGTGCCGGTCATGATGATGTCGCCGGGCATCAGGCGGTGCTGTTCGGACAGTTTCGAGATGATCTCGTCCACCTTCCAGATCATCAGCGAGATGTCGGCATCCTGCTTGACCTCGCCATTCACCTTGAGCCGGACATGGCCGGAGGTGAGGATGCCGCAATCGCTGGCGCGGGTGATCGGGCCGATGGGGGCGGAATGGTCGAAGCCCTTGGTCACTTCCCAGGGCAGGCCCTTGGCCAGCGCCTGGGCCTGGTGGTCGCGGCGTGTCATGTCGAGCCCGATGGCATAGCCGTAGATATGGCTTGCGGCCTCGGAGACGGGGATGTTGTAGCCGCCGGATTTCAGCGCGACGACCAGTTCGCATTCGTAGTGGAAATTGGTGGTGAAGACCGGATAGGGGATTTCACCGCCGTTCTTCACGATGGCATCTGTCGGTTTCATGAAGATGACCGGGGGATCGCGCTCGTCGGCGTTCATCTCGATGATATGGGCCACATAGTTCTTGCCGATGCAGTAGATGCGCCGGACGGGAAATTTCTCATCCGCTCCGGTGATGTCGAGATGCGCCTGCGACGGCGGTGTCAGGGCAAAGGCCATGAAGGAACACTCCTGTTCTGCCGGGCAGGCGCCCGGGATGGATCGAGTCAGATGACCTGCAGGATTTCCCGGTTTGGCGGGGCAGATCAAGATACGAAATGAGTTTCGAGACCGTTTCATATATTTTTTTGCAATCCAAAAAGAATCGTATACCGTCATCTGCAGGACCGGCCACGCGACGGGAAACAATCGGGGCGGGCGGCCTGTGGATAACGGGAGGAACGACGATGACGAAGATGACGACACTGACCCGTCGAAGCTTTGGGCTTCTGACTGCGGGGGGGGCGGCTGGCCTTGTCCTTGGTGCCCCGGCGATCGTGCGGGCGCAGACGGCGGTGACCTTTGCCGTCCCGAACCCTTCGGCCCTGACCTGGCTGCCCTATTGGGTGGCGGTGGGCGAGGGTTACTTTGCCGAAGAGGGGCTGGACCTGCGGCTTGAGGCGATCGACGGATCCTCGGCCGTGCTGCAGGCGATGACCGCGGGGCAGGCGCAGATCGGCGCGCCCGGGCCGGGGCCGACGCTGGGGGCGCGGTCGCGGGGGGTGGATGTGAAGTTCCTCTACAACCTTTATCCCAAGTCGGTCTTCGGGCTGTTGGTGAAGGCGGACAGTGCTTATCAGTCGCCTTCGGACCTGAAGGGCACGATCATCGGCGTGGGCACGGCGGATGGGGCGGAAGTGTCCTTCACCAAGGCGATCATGACCGACATGGGCATGACCGAGGGCACCGATTACAGCTTCCTGCCGGTGGGCGATGGCGGCACCGCGGCGGTGGCCTTCCTGCGCGACGAGGTGAACAGCTATGCCGGGGCGGTTTCGGATGCGGCGATCCTGGCCGCGCGGGGGCTGACGCTGCGCGAGATCACGCCGGAGGCCTATCTCGGCTTCTTCGGCAATGGCATTGCGATGCTGGAAAGCCAGATGGCCGCGACGCCGGATCTTGCGCCGAAATTCGGCCGGGCGCTGGTGCGTGGAACGCGCTTTGCCGCCGATCCCGCGAACAAGGAGAAGGCGCTGGCGCATTGTGCGGCGGGCAACCCGCAGGAGGGCGAGCAGGACTATGCGCCGTCGCTTTATGACGGCGTGGTGAACCGCATGACGCCGACGGATGCCTTCATCAGCCAGGGCTTCGGCTATCAGCCGCCCGAGCATTGGCAGGCGATCCACGATTCCGCCGTCGCCTCGGGCGCGCTGGAGGCGCCGATTGCGGATCTGGCCTCTGTCTACACGAACGAATTCGTGGCAGGCTGGAACGCCTGATGAGCATGGCAGAGCCCCGACCCCTGACCGCCAGTTCCGCCGCGTCCGACCCTGTCGGCGGCGGACGCCCGGTCTATGAGATTGCGAGACTGTCGAAGACCTATGCCCGGAACCGGCTGACGGCGCTGACGGATGTGAACCTGACCCTGCACAAGGGCGAGTTCGTGTCAGTTGTCGGATCGTCGGGTTGCGGGAAATCGACACTGCTCAAGATCATGTCGGGGCTCATGCCGCCCACGACCGGGCGTGTGGTGCTGGAGGGCCGGCCAGTGACCGGCCCCCGCGCCGATATCGGGATGATGTTCCAGCAGGCCACGCTTCTGCCCTGGAAGACGACGGTCGAGAATATCGTGCTGCCGATCGAGATCCGCGAGGGCCGGGCCGCGGCGAAGGCCGCGATCCCGCGGGCGCTGGAGTTGTTGCGGCTGGTGGGGCTGGGGGATTTCGCGAATGTCTATCCGGGCGAATTGTCCGGCGGCATGGCGCAGCGCGCCTCGATCTGCCGGATGCTGATCGCGCAGCCGGCGGTGCTGCTGCTGGACGAACCCTTTAGCGCGCTGGATGAATTGACCCGCGATTTCATGAACATGGAGTTGCAGCGCATCTGCGCCGAACAACAGGCGACGGCTTTCCTGGTGACGCATTCGCTGGCCGAGGCGGTGATCCTGTCGGACCGCATCCTGGTGATGAAGCCGCGCCCCGGGCGGATCGTGGAGGAGATCGTGATCGACCTGCCGCGGCCGCGGACGCTGGAGATGATCAACACCCCCCGCTTCGGGCAGATCGTGGCCCATATCCGTGATCTTCTGGGCAAGGAGGCCTTTCAATGACCGCGACGCCCGATCCAGAGACCGATACCGTCTGGGTGGAACATGAGGCCCTGATCGACCGCATTCCGCGCTGGGCGGCGATGCTGGGCCTTGCGGTGATCGTCATCGGGATCTGGGATCTGGCGACCGCCCGGATGGGATGGGTGTCGCCGATCATCCTGCCCAGCCCCGGAGAGACCCTGTCGGACCTGATCTTTGTGGGCACGAACCTGCTGACCGGGGGCTATATGCTCGAGGCGCTGTGGACGACGACGCGCACGGTCTTCTGGGCCTTCCTGATCGCGGCCAGCATCGGCTTTGGTCTGGGGGTTCTGGTGGGCGAGACCAAGTTCGGCGAAAGGGCAGTGATGCCCTATCTGGTGGCCATCGACACCATGCCGAAGGTGGCCTTCGCGCCGCTGTTCATTGCCTGGCTGGGCTTTGACATCGCCTCGAAGGTGGCGCTGGCGGCCTTTATCGCGACCTTTCCCATCATCGTGTCGACTGCGGCGGGGCTTTATGCCGCGTCAGAGAATGAACGGATGCTGTTCAAGGCGATGGGGGCCACGCGCTGGCAGACGCTGTTCCGGCTGAAGCTGCCGAATGGGCTGCCCTATATCTTTACCGGGCTGAAGATCGCGGCCGTGGGTGTGATGGCGGGGGCAATCACGGGCGAGTTCCTGGGCGGCGGCAAGGGGTTTGGCGCGCTGATCCGGGAATCCGCCTCGATGCTGGATACGCCGCGTGTGTTTTCGCTGATCCTCTATCTCAGCCTGCTGGGGCTGGCGCTGTTCTTCGCTGTTGCCTGGCTGCAGCGGCGGCTGGTATTCTGGAACAAGGCTGACAGGCCCGGTGGAGTAGGGTGATGAATGCCCCGGACAAGGCATTGAGCGACACGAAGAACCTTTCGGAACAGGCGCATGAGCGGATTCGCCGGGATATCCTGAACGGCGAATTGTTCCCGGGTGAGAAGTTGCAGATCGAGGCGATCTCCGAACGCTACGGGATCGGCATCGCCCCCGTGCGCGAGGCGCTGAACCGGCTGTCATCGGAAGGGCTGGTTGAACGCAAGAGCCAGCGCGGCTTCTTCGTGGCCGAGATCTCGATGACGTCGCTGGAAGAGCTGGTGAAGACCCGGATCTGGCTGGAGACGCTGGCCTTGCGGGAATCCATCCGGAACGCGACCGAGGAGTGGGAGGAACAGCTTGTGCTGGCCTATCACCGGCTGGCGCGGACCAATCGCCGGATGCCCGCCGGGGCGGGGCGCGACCTGTCCGAGGAATGGGAGTTGCGGCACAAGGAGTTTCACCTGCTGCTGCTGGATCGCTGCGGATCGGGCTGGTTGCTGGGCTTCTGTTCCACGATGATGGATCAGGCGGTGCGCTATCGCAGCCTTTCCATGAATGTCCATCCCAGCCTTCTGAGGCGCGAGGGCGCGGCGGCGGAACATGAGGCCCTGCTGAATGCCGTCATCGACCGCGATCCGGATCGCGCCTGCCGCCTGCTGGCGGATCACTATACCACGACGCTGGAAGGGCTGCGCGGGGTGGTCGGGCCCGAGAGCTGAGGTATCTGGCCGTCCGGGCAGCGGACGGGGGCGCTGCGTCCGGATGTCAGGCCGGGACAAGGCGCAGATCCGCCGGATCGAAGGTGAGATGGACGGTATCGCCCCGGCGGAAGGCCTGCGCCCGGGGATCGGTGATCGCGAAGAGGGTGCCCATTTCGCTGGAGAGCAGATACTGCACCGAATTGCCGAGCCAGGCCGCCGAGGTGACTTCGGCGGGAATGCGGTCGGGGGCGGGTTCGGCCGCCAGCCGGAGGTGATGGGGGCGCAGCACGAGCCTGGCGGGCCCCTGCGACGCACCCCGCAGCGGCAGGGTCAGGCGGCGATTTCCAAGGGCGATGTCGGTGCTGTCGGCGCTGTTCAGGACCGAAACCTCGATCAGGTTCGCATCCCCGATGAAATCGGCGATGAAGCCGTTGGCGGGCCGGTCATAGAGATCGTGCGGGCTGCCTTCCTGGGCGATCTCGGCATTGCGCATGACGATGATGCGATCCGAGACGGCCATCGCCTCTTCCTGATCATGGGTGACATAGACGGCGGTCAGGCCCAGCCTCTGCTGGATCTGGCGGATCTCTTCGCGGACATGGCGGCGGAGCTTCGCATCAAGGTTCGAGAGCGGCTCGTCGAGAAGCAGCACCTCGGGTTCCAGGACGATGGCGCGGGCGACGGCGACGCGCTGCTGCTGGCCACCGGAAAGTTCGGAGGGCAGGCGCGCGCCAAAGCCCTTGAGGCCCACGGTTTCCAGCCCGGCTTCGGCGCGGTCGCGGATTTCGGCGCGGGGCAGGCCCTTGACCGACAGGCCGTAGCCCACGTTTTCCAGCACGGTCATATGGGGAAAGAGCGCGTAGGACTGGAACACCATCGACACCCGTCGATAGGTGGCGGACAGGTGGGTGACATCCTCGCCCCCGATCAGGATGCGCCCGGTGCTGGCGCTTTCCAGCCCGGCGATCAGGCGCAGGGTGGTGGTCTTGCCGCAGCCCGAGGGGCCAAGCAGCGTGACCAGCGTGCCGGGGGCGATGTCGAGCGAGAGCGGCTTGAGCGCCACCACATCGCCGAAGGTCTTTGTCACATTCTCGAACCGGACGGAGCCTTTCATGGCGGCCTCTTTCATTGGGTGTCGATACGGTCGGCCCGGCGCAGGCGGCGCCGTCCGATGATCAGTTGCAGGGCGAGGATGGCCGTGAGCATGGTGAAGATCAGCACCGTGGCATAGGCGATGGCGATGCCGTATTCGCCATTCTCCACCCGGCCGACGATGAAGCTGGTGGCCATGTTGTAACGCGCGGAAACAAGGAAGATCACGGCCGAGACCGAGGTGATCGCGCGCACGAAGGCATAGGTCAGCGCGGCAAGGATCGCGGGGCCCATCAGCGGCAGGATCACACGGCGCAGCGTGGTTGCCGAGCTTGCGCCCAGCGTGATCGAGGCTTCGTCGAGGGAGCGGTCAAGCTGGCTCATCGCGGCGATGCCGCCCCGCACGCCGACGGGCATGTTGCGGAAGATGAAGACGATGATCAGGATGAGGCCGGTTCCTGTAAGTTCAATGGGGGGGAAGTTGAAGGCCATGACATAGGCCACGCCGATCACCGTGCCGGGAATGGCGAAAGAGAGCATGGTGGAGAATTCGAAGGCATCCTTGCCGGTGAACTTCTGGCGGACCAGCAGATAGGCGGTGGCAAGGCCCACGGCGGCGGTCAGCGGGGCGGCGATGGCCGCGATGGTGAGGGTGGTGAAGAAACTGTCCCAGCCGGAACCGGTGAAGTGGATGCCGTTGCGCAGGACGATCCCGAAGGCACGGCTATAGTGTTCGAAGGTGAGCGTGTGATCATAGCCCCAGAGCTTGACGAAGCTCCCGAAGACGATCAGCGCGTAAAGGATCAGCGTGAAGGCCGCCCAGGGCAGGGCCAACGCATAGCAGGCCCAGCGCAGGCCATCGTTGAGTGCGGCGTTGCGGCCGGAATCGCCCTTGCCGGTGACGGTGGCATAGTTCTTCCGGCCCAGCCACCGGCGCTGGGCAAGGAAGGCCCCGAGGGTGAGGGAAAGCAGGATCATCGACAGGATCGCCGCATGGGCCGGATCGGCGACCGTGCCCACGATGGCAAAATAGATCTCGGTCGACAGGACGTTGAAATTGCCGCCCAGCACCAGTGGATTGCCGAAATCGGCCAGGCTTTCGATGAAGCCAAGGAGGAAAGCATTGGCGAGGCCCGGTCGCATCAGCGGCAGGCTGATCAGGCGGAAGGTCTGCCAACGGTCGGCGTCCAGTGTCTGGGATGCCTCTTCCATGCTGGGGCTGACGCCTTCGACGACGCCGATCAGCACGAGAAAGGCAATGGGCGTGAAGGACAGCATCTGTGCCAGCCAGACGCCCCAGAACCCGTAAAGCCAGCGGGTCTTTTCCCAGCCGAAGGCATCGGCGAAGAATTCGGTGATGGTCCCCGCGCGGCCGAAAAGCAGGATCAGGGCAAGGCCGATCACGAAGGGCGGGGTGATGATGGGCAGGATCGTCAGCACGCGCAGGAGGCGCTTTGCCCGGAAATCGGTGCGGGTGAAGATCAGCGCGAAGGCCAGCCCGAGGACGGTTGTTCCCGTAGCCGTGGCGAGGCCCAGCAGCAGCGAGTTCAGGGCCGCGCCGCAATTGCCTAGCCCCGTCAGGCAGGCCGGCGACCATATCTCGGGCGACAGGAAGCGGGGCAGGAATTCCGACAGGCCAAGCCCTGCGCCGCCCTTCAGTTCGAAGGCGCGGATCAGGATGAAGGTCATCGGATAGAAGACGAAGACGCCCACAAGGGCGACGATCGCGCCGATCATGCCGGTGAGGAAAGCATCCCCGCGCCCCCGCCCAAGGCCCGAGATCCCGGTTGTGAGCAGAAAGAGCAGGGCGCTTGCCACGACCAGCGCCCCCGCCCCCATGCCGGGCTGGGTTTCGCCCGCCATCATGCCGAAGCGGGTGCCGTTGCCAAGGATGATCAGGCCCTGCGCCGCCATGAGGGCCAGACCCAACGCCCCGCTTGCCACCAGCCCGCGCGCCAGCGCGAGGGGCGCACGCGCAAGGCCGAGGGCAAGCGCCGCCGGGACAAATCCCGCCAGCGGCAGCCAGAGCCAGGGGCGCGAGGATGCCGCCCAGACCAGGGCAGAGCGTGTCTCTTCCTCTGGCCGGAACAGCCATCCGAAGGACCAGAAGCCCCCCGAGACCATGTACCAGGGCAGCAGGGCATAGCCCAGAAGCCCGATCAGAAGCCAAAGCCCCGCCGTTCGCCGCATCGCGTTCATCCCGGAAAAGAAGGCGGCCCGCACCTTTTCGGCGCGGGCCGGGGGAGGATCATTCCTCGAAGTTGCCGCCCTTCGACTTCACTTCCGCTTCCCAGCGCGCAAGCAGGCGCTCGCGCGTTTCGGAGGAGCCATAGGTGGCGAAGTCATAGTCGATCAGCTTGACCGCGGCCATGTCGGGGGCCTCGGGGTCGGTGGCGGCGGCGGGGTTGGAGGGGATGTTGAACACGCCCACCTCAAGCCCGCGCGACTGCGCCTCGGCGCTGATGACGTATTCCACCCATTTCTTCGCGGCATCGAGGTTCGGGGTGCCATTGATCACGCTGACCGCGCCGACCTCATAGCCGGTGCCTTCGCAGGGCGAGACGATCTCGACCGGGAAGCCCTGCTTCTTGAGGTTGACCATGTCATGCATGAAGCCCACCGCGATGGTGGTTTCCCCGCGTGCGGCCATCTTGCCGGGGGCGGAGCCGGACTTGGTGTTCTGGTTCACATTGGCCCCGATCTCGGCCAGCATCTTGAAGGCTTCGTCCTCGCCGAAAAGCTGCACGAGGGTGGCAAGCTGGGTATAGGCCGTGCCCGAGGATTGCGGGTTCGAGACTGTCACCTCGCCCTTGTATTCGGGCTTGGCGAGATCCTTCCAGCAGGCGGGGGCGGGCAGGCCCTTTTCGGCCAGAACCTCGGTGTTGTAGAGCATGCCGAGCAGGCCCACATGCACACCGATGGCCTTGCCGCCCGACATTTCCGTCATGTTCTGCGACCAGCCGAGCTGGCCCGATACATCGACGCCGGTCGCCACGGTCAGCCCCTCATTGGCGGCGATCAGATGCGGATCGCCCGTGCCGCCCCACCAGACGTCGATCTTGGGGTTGCCAGCCTCGGCCCGGACCTGGGCCAGCACCTCGCCCGTCGACTTGCGCACCATCGCGACGTCGATTCCGGTGTCGATCTTGAAGTTCTGGGCCATCAGATCGCACCAGGCCTGTTCGTTCGAACAGACCACGTTCAGGCTTTGCGCGGAAGCCGCGCCCGCCATCATGGCCGCGCCCAGTGCAAGCGCACTGATCATGCTCTTTCTCATCGTCATCCTCCCGTAGCGACCGCTTCTCCCGAGCGGTCCGGCCAAGACTGTCACGTGCCGCGCCGGTCAGGGGAGGGGGTGCCGGGTTAACAGACTGTCCCGGGGGCGGCCGTTTGATGAACAATGTTACAAAGCCCGGGCAAGGCGGAACAATTGAAACCGGAAAGCGATTGCGATGCGTGGCGCTTCGGCCATCATGGCGGCAGGGAGGACGAACGCATGGAACAGGTTTCCATGACGCAGGCCGGGGCATCATCGCCCGGTGGCCCGGTGGTGGCCATCATCGACGATGATCCGGATCTGCGCCGCACCGTGGCGGACCTGCTGGCCGAGAACGGCTTTTCGCCGCTGCCTTTGCCGGACGGACCTTCATTCCTGGCGCTTGGCCCGCGCCCGGCGGTGGATCTGGCGCTGATAGACCTGCGGCTGCGGGGCGAGAACGGGCTGACGCTGGCCATCCGCATCCGCGAGACGATGGGCATTCCCATCGTCATGCTGACGGGGCGGGGAGACGAGATGGACAAGATCATCGGGCTGGAGACCGGGGCGGATGATTACATGATGAAGCCCTTCAATCCGCGCGAATTGCTGGCCCGCCTGCGCGCGGTGCTGCGCCGTGCCGGGCATCCGGCGCAGGTTCCGCCTGATCGCAGCCGCAGCACGATCTGGCCCTTCGGCCACTTGCGGCTGGACCAGACGCGGCGCGAGTTGCTGGATCAGGACGGGGCAGAGATTCCCTTGACCAATGCCGAATACCGGCTGCTGGACTATTTCCTGCGCCACCAGAACCGCATCATTCCGCGGACGGAACTGCTGACCGAACTGGGCAATGACCTGTCGCAATACATGGACCGCACCATCGACGTGCTGATCCTGCGCCTGCGCCGCAAGATCGAGACGGTGCCGTCCAAACCCGTGCATCTGCAGACGCGGCGGGGGCAGGGCTATATCTTCGTCACGGACCAGCCGGCATGAGGCGTATTTCCGTCAGGGCGCGGTTGCTGGTGGCGCTGGCCCTGCTGGCCGGGGCTGTGCTGACCGTCGGGGTGATCGCCTGGGTCGCGCTGAGCCGGGGGAATGACCGTCTGGACCGGCTGCATGGCGAGACGCTGGCAGGGGTGGACCGGGCGCTGACGCTGTCGCGGCAGGCGGCGGATCTGGCGACGCTGGCCCCCTATCTGCTGACCCTGGAAAGCCCGTTCCGCATCGCGCAGGAGGGGCAAGAGGCCACGCGACTGGTGCAGGAGATCGCTGCGGGTTTGCCGGGGGATGCCGCGCTGGGCGCAAGGCTGGAGGAGACGCAGCGCGCCATCGGGAATCTGGTGCGGGACACCTCGCTTCGCGCAGGGCTGCGGGACAGGACGCTGCGGCTGAATGCCGAGCTGGCGGCGGCGGAACGCCGCTTTGCCGCGCTGTCATCGCGCCCGACGGCACCCTTGCAGGAACGGCAGGATTGGCTGGCCCTGCAGCGCATCGCCGCGGCCCTGCTGGGGGCTGGACGGGCCGAGAACCTGATCGGCGTGGGAGAGTTCCAGCGCGAATATACCCGCCTGACCGCGCGGATGGGGGCGGATCTGCCCCCGGACGTGGGGGCGGAACTGGCGCGGCTGCGGATCGTTGCCGAAGGGCGGGAGGGCCTTTTCGAACTGCGCCGGATCGAACTGGCCCGCCAGATCGGGGCCGAGGCGGCGCTGGTGCGCATAAGGCAGGGCGCGGCGGCCGTCACTGCCCATGCCGCCACCGCCACCGCCGAAGCGCAGGCCGTGATCGCCGCGGAACGCGCCAGCACCACCACCGCCATTGCCGTGGCGAAGTCGACGCTGCTTGTCGTGGTGCTGGCCAGTGCGGCGCTTGCCCTTGCGGCGGCTCTCTATGTTTCAGGCCATGTCACGGCCAATCTGCGCGCGATCTCGGAGGCGATGATCCGGCTTGCCGCGGGCGACCGCCAGACACGCCTGCCGCGCGGCGAGGGGCAGGGCGACGAGATCGGCAAGCTGTTCCACGCCTTTCGCACCTTCCGGGCCAATGCCTTGCGGCTGGACCGGTCGCATCGGCAGATGGTGCAGCGCACCGCGCTATACGAGAACATGATGGCCGGTATCAGCGACGGGGTGGCGATCCTGTCGGATCAGGGGCAGATCGTGGCCCATAACGAAAGGCTGGCCCCGCTCTTGCGGCTGGATCCGGCACGGTTGGCCGGGCGGCCCCTGCTGGCCGATCTGATCGCCGAGGCCGGCTGGCAGCGGGGAGCGGGACCCGCGGGCATGGCCTGCCTGTCGCAGGAGGGTGGGCTTCATGCGGAATGGCGCGAAAGCGCCCTGCCGGGCGGGGGGGCGGTTGTCCTGATATCCGACGCGACGGAGCGGCGGCAGATGGAGGACCGGCTGCGCCAGATCCAGCGGATCGAGGCGCTGGGCAAGGTTTCGGGCGAGGTGGCGCATGATTTCGGAAACATCCTGTCCACCATCTCGGGCAGTCTGCACCTGATGGACAGCGCCCCGCCGGAGCGGCAGGCGATGCTGCGCCAGACCATCGCCTCGGCCGTGGATCTGGGCGGGTCGCTGACCGGGCGGCTTCTGGCCTTTGCGCGCCGCCAGCATCTGGAGCCGGAAACCGTGGACCTGCCGCAGCTGGTGGAGGGCCTGGCCGATCTGGTGGGCTTCGCCCTGCGCGAGGAGATCGAGATCCGGATCGAGGCGGCAGAGGGGCCATTGCCGGTGCGGGTGGATCCCGGGCAACTGGAAAGCGCGATCCTGAACCTGTGCCTGAATGCGGGTCAGGCCATAGAAGGCGCGGGCCATGTCACGCTGCGCGTGGCGGGAGAGGGGGATCAGGCGGTGATCGAGGTGGCAGACAGCGGGGCGGGCATGCCGCCCGAGGTTCTGGCCCATGCGATGGAGCCCTTCTTCTCGGCCCGGGCCGATGGCACGGGAACCGGGCTGGGCCTTGCGATGGTCTATGGGTTCATCCGGCAGTCCGGGGGGGATATCGCCATCACCTCGGCCCCCGGGCAGGGAACGACCGTCCGCCTGACCTTGCCCCTGCAGGCCGAGGCACGAGGAACGGCCGCCAGCCTGGGCCGGGTGATGCTGGTCGAGGATGACGCCGCCGACAGGGCCGCAGCGGTGGCGGTTCTGGCCGGGATATCGCGAAAGCTGGATCAGGCAACCTCAAGCGCGGAGGCGCAGGCCCTGATGCAGACGCCGGTCGATCTGGTCGTGACCGATCTGACGCTGCAGGGGCGGGTGGATGGCTGGCGGCTGGCGGAAGGCGCGCTGACGCGCTGGCCCGAGGCGCGTGCCATCATCGTATCGGGGCATCTGCCGGAGGTGGATCCGCTGTCCTGCCGCTTTCCCGGCCGGGTCGTGGCGCTGGCAAAGCCCTTGACCGCCGAAGTGCTGGCCCGGTCGATGAGCGAGCTGTTTCCCGCTGTGGATGACGAGGCAAGAAGGGCAGGCCGCGATGTCTGAACCAAGGGGGATACCCGCGGCCATCCTGTTCGATTGTGACGGGACGCTGCTTCTGACGGGAGACCTGCACTTTCGGGCAATCTCGGCGGCGCTGAAGCGGCAGGGACAGGTGATGGCGCGGGATTGGTATGGCGGGTTGACGGGGCTGGACCGCCGGGATCTGTTCCGCCGGTATTGCACGGAATTCGGGCTGCGGCTCGATACCGAACGGCTGATTGCCGACAGTATCGGGCTTACAGTCGGGCTGGCGGGCGAGGCACGCGAAAACCCCCTTGTCGCCGATGTGGCGCGGCAGGCATCGGGGCGGGTTCCGGTGGCCGTGGTGACGAACAGCGAAAGGGCGATCGTGCGCGCCTTTCTGGCGGCGACCGGGCTGGACGTGCTGTTTGACCGTGTTCTGAGTTGCGAGGATGCCCCCGACCCCAAGCCCGCGCCCGATCTCTATCTGGCGGCAGCCGCGGCGCTGGGGGTGGAGCCGCGGGCCTGTCTCGTGCTGGAGGACAGCGACCAGGGCATCGCGGCGGCAGAGGCGGCGGGCATGGCCTGGCATGACGTGCGGCGCGCGACCTGGCCGCCCGCCCAGGCGGCCCTGATGGCGCGCCTTGGTGCGGTTTCGGCAGGAAGAGAGCGCGCAGCGGCGGCAGAGGGGATTGGCCGGTAGAAGGACCGAGCCGCCCTTGCAGGAAGAAGGTGCCGGAAACATCCTGAAGCCGCCCGTGCGATCGGCGAGGTGACAGGATCAGGGTGCTCCGGCACATGGATCGTCGCCTGAAGGCCTAGGTCCCGCTTGTGTCCCTCAGGCGCCCGGGAAGGTTTACTTCGCGACAAGGCGGACTCGAGGCGGTGAGGAAGATGGCCCATGAATTCAAAGGCACTGCCGGAACGGCCCCTCAGCCTGGCCGTCAGAGGTGATGATACCGGGAGTCGCCGTGGAATTGCGGACACATCCCTCTGAGCGCGCCGCGACGGGGACTTCCCGGGCCCTCAGCGGCATGACCGCGCGTTGCGTAACGGGCCTTCGTGAACCGGCCGAGGTCGCTGCAGGGGAATCTCGTGGCTTACCCGTCCTTCGGATGCCCTGCTGCGTGGTGGCGGGGGCACGACAATCAAGCGGGGCTAGACCCAAGCAGTGTGATGTCGGCCCGGTATGGCCTGCACCCGCTGCGCGAAACCGCCGGGCAAATCGGGGCAGGTTGCCCGGCATCTGCCTCGACGTGCCAAACACCCCAAGTGCCATCCTTGCGGTATGGCTGCAACTTTTGACTTTAATCGGGGTTTTTGGCTCCGGCGGTAGGGATCGAACCTACGACCAATTGATTAACAGTCATCATTTGGCATGTAACATAGCAAAACAGTGTAAAACTTTCGATTACAGCAAAATACTGAAAATATTGAAATATTGACGAACTAGTGTAACACGGTGTAACTCTGGGGAACACGGGTTACAAGCTATTCTGTTCCCCAGACTGTTCCCCAGAGGACCATTTGACATGAAGCTGAAGGCCACAACTGTCGAGACGCTAGCGGCGACAGACAAGCGTCAGGAAATCCCAGACGACCTTTGCACCGGCCTGTACCTGGTGGTTCAGCCCACGGGAAAGAAAAGCTGGCAGGTCCGGTACAGGCATGGCGGTGTGCATCGCAGGATGACCCTCGCCGCCTTTCCTACGCTTTCACTGGCCGATGCGCGGGCGCGGGCGCGTGACGTGATGGCAGCGGCAAGCGAAGGGCGTGACCCTGCCGCGGAAGTTAAGGCCGCGAAGGCACCGAAGGTACCGAAGGCCGAAGATAACCGGAACAAGATCGAAACGCTGATCGGGCAGTTCGCCAAGCGACACCTGAAAGGCCTGAAAAGCGGCGATGTGGTTAAGCGGGAACTCGATCGGTTCGTAGTGAAGGATTGGGGCGATCGGGACATTCATTCGATCACCAAGCGAGACGTGATCGACCTTCTGGATGGCATCGCAGATAGCGGGCGTGTGGTCACTGCGAACCGCATCCGGGCCTACCTGAACAAGTTCCTGAACTGGTGCGTAGAGCGCGATATACTGCCCATGTCACCGGCAACCGGGGTGAAGCCGGTTGCGAAAGAGACAAGTCGTGACCGCGTGCTGACCGACGACGAAATCCGGTGGTTCTGGCAGGCCTGCGATGCTGAAGGTTTTCCATGGGGACCATTGGGCAAGGTGCTTCTCTTAACCGGCCAGCGGTTGAGCGAGGCCGCGCAAATGGCTGACTCGGAAATCCGGGGTGCGGTCTGGCACCTTTCCACCCACATTTCCCAAGTAAGGCGCTGATTTCGCTGTCCTGACCATTATATTTCCTATATAAAACATGGTGTTGAAGGC
>NZ_JAALFE010000031.1 GCF_011059185.1 Paragemmobacter kunshanensis
GGGGCTGGATGCGATCATGGCTGCTAGGCTTAACCTCTGCTGCGGCGGGGGCAAGGGTCAAATGCGCGCGGGGGAATATGTGGGCAGGCGCGGGGGGACGGTCGTCCCCCCGCGACCCCCCTTTTCGCGCAAGGGGAAGGGTTGGTCCCCAGGGGGTGGCGGGGAAGGGGGTATTTGGGCCAAGGTGAAGGGGGCAGGGGGAGAGACGGAATGACGGTGGGGCGGATCATCGCGACGGAGGCCTGTGTGGCGGAGGGGGCGGCCTGGCTGGCGGCGCGCGATCCCCGGATGGCGCGGGCGCTTGCGCTTGTGGGGCCGCTGCCGTTGCGCCGGCGCGCGGACGGGTTCGAGGCGCTGCTTTCGGCGATCGTGAGCCAGCAGGTTTCGGTCGCCTCGGCCAATGCGATCTGGGCGCGGCTGGAGGCGGCGGGGCTGTGCGATCCGGCGGTGATGGCCGAGGCATCGGAGGAGGTGCTGCGAGGGGTGGGGTTGTCGCGGCAGAAGGCGCGCTATGGGCAGGCGCTGGCGCGCGCGGGGATCGACTTCCCGGCCTTTCGGGAACTGGGGGATGCGGAGGTGGTGGCGGTGCTGGTGGCGGTGCCGGGGATCGGACGCTGGACGGCGGAGATCTATGCGATGTTCGCGCTGGGGCGGGCGGATGTCTTTGCGCCGGGCGATCTGGCCCTGCAGGAGGCGGCAAGGCTGCTGTTCGGGATGGCGGAGCGGCCTTCGGAACGGGCCTTGCGCGCGATGGCGGAGGATTGGTCGCCCTGGCGGGCAGTTGCGGCGCGGCTTCTCTGGGCCTACTACCGGGTGGCGAAGGACCGGGAGGGCATCAGGTGAGCGGATTGAAATTCGGGCGGAAGCCGGCGCAGAGCGGGAAGGCGCGGTCTGTCGTTGTCTTCCTGCATGGCTATGGGGCGGATGGGGCGGATCTGCTGGGGCTGGGGGATGCGCTGGCGCCGCATCTGCCGGACACGGTTTTTGTCGCGCCCGATGCGCCGCAGCCCTGCACGGGCAATCCCTTTGGCTTTCAGTGGTTTCCGATCCCCTGGCTGGACGGATCGAGCGAAGAGGCGGCGAGGGACGGGATGGCGGCGTCGGTCGGCCTGCTGGATGCCTTTCTGGACGAGCGGCTGGCGGCCGAGGGGATGGAGCCCGGGGCGATGGCGCTGATCGGGTTCTCGCAGGGGGCGATGATGTCGCTGCATGTGGCGCCGCGCCGGGCGCAGGCGGTGGCGGGGGTGGTGGCGATCTCCGGGCGGCTTCTGGTGCCGGAGCGGCTGGCGGCGGAGGCGGTGGTGAAGCCGCCGGTGCTGCTGATCCATGGCGATCAGGATCCGGTCGTGCCTTTCGCCGATATGGGGCTGGCCGGGGAGGCGCTGGTGGGGGCGGGGTTCGAGACCTATGGCCATGTGATGGAGGGCACCGGGCATGGCATCGCGCCGGACGGGCTGGGCGTGGCCTTGCAGTTCCTGAAGGAACGGCTGCCGGGATAACGATTTTTCTGCGAAAAATCGGGGGCGCGCGGGGCGCGCGCCGTTGCCGTTTGGGGCGGGCGTGGCCTTCTTTCCCCTGGATGCTCTGATGGGGTTTGGGAAGGGCCGTCAGGCCGTGGTGGCTTGGAGATAGGCGGCGCAGCCCGTCAGGGCGGCGAAGTCATCCTCGACCACGGTGACGGAGAAATCCTTTTGCAGAAGGTCCACGCGGCGCGCTTCGCGGAAGGTTTCCGAGAGGCCGAAGCGGGCGAAATGCGGGGTCATGGCGCGGGACATGCCGCCAATCAGATAGATGCCGCCATAGGGCAGGTGGATGAGCGCGAGATCGGCCAGCACCTGCGCGAGGATCCGGGTATAGAGCCGCGCCGCATGGGTGGCCGTGGGATCGGCCGCTTCGAGGGCGGACAGCACCTCGGCGGAGGTTCTTTCGCCGGGATGGCCCGCTTCGGCGGCGGCGAAGGCGTGGAGATTGGCAAGGCCACGGCCGGCCAGCACTTCCTCGACCCCGCAATGGGGCACTTCGTTCCGCGCGGCGAGGCGGTCTTCGATGAAGCGCATCAGGCGGAGGTCTTCCTCGGAGCGGACGGGCATGTTGACATGGCCGCATTCCGAGGGCGGCACGACGCGCGCCGCGCCCTGGCCGTGGACGGGGGCGGCATTGACCCCGGTGCCCAGGCCCACGACCAGCATCGAGGCCCCGGGATGGGCCGGGCCGGGGGTCACCTCGCGCAGATGGGCGGGGGCGATATGGCCCAGCGCATGGCCCTGGGCCTGCAGGTCGTTGAGGATGGCCACGCGCCGCGCGCCGGTGGCGGCGGCGAGCTTTGCCCCATCCATCGCCCAGTCGAGATTGGTCATGGTGGCCACGCCATCCTGCACGGGGCCTGCGGCGGCGACGCAGACGCCTTCGGGCCGCGCGGCCGTAGTGGCGAGGTAGTCGCGCAGGATCTGGGCGATGTCCTGGCCGCGCGCCTTGTATTCGGCGTTGGAATAGCGGGCGATGCTATCGGGCCGGACCACGGTTCCGTCGGCGAGGGCGACCCTGGTATTCGTGCCGCCGATATCGGCGAGGATGGCGAGGGTCATGGAACGCTCCGTATTGCTTTGCGCCAGCCGCGCCTTGCGAGATCAGTCGTTCCGCGCAAGGGCACGGGCGAGGGCGTGATAGGAGGATTTGGGGGTGCGCTTCAAGGTGGTGAAATCGACATGGACAAGGCCGAAGCGGCGTTCATAGCCGAAGGCCCATTCGTAATTGTCCAGAAGCGACCAGTAGAAGAAGCCGCGCACATTCGCGCCATCGGCGATGGCCTGCCGGGTGGCGGCGAGATGGGCGAAGAGGAAATCCTCGCGGATCTGGTCGGGAAGACCCGCCTCGTCGGCATTGGCCATGCCGTTTTCGGTGATGAAGATCGGCATGTCGCCCACATGATCGCGCGCCATGCGGGTGAGAAAGCCGTGCAGCCCCTCGGGGTAGATTTCCCAGCCCATCTGGGTTTTCGGCAGGGGACCGGGGATATCGCGCAGATGCGGCCAGGGGGCGGCGGGATCATGGGCGTGCAGGTGGCGGGTGTAATAGTTGACGCCGAGCCAGTCGAGTTTCTGGCCGATCACGGCCATGTCATCCTGCCAGCGGTCGGGCATGTGCGGGGCGAGGCCTTCCAGCACGATTTCGGGATAGGTCTGGCGGGTGATCGCCTCGATGAACCAGCGGTTGTTGATGCCATCGGCACGGGCGGCGGCGGTGGCGTCCTCGGGGCTGGCGGTGGCGGGGGTGGCGTGGTCGAAGTTCAGCACGATGCCCAGGTTCGGCTGGCCCATGCCGCGCAGCCGTTCCACGGCGAGGCCATGGGCCAGCAGGATGTGGTGCATGGCGCGGGCGGCGGCGCGGATGTCGCGCAGGCCGGGGGCGTGGTGGCCGAGGAAATGCGACAGCCAGGCAACGCACCAGGGTTCGTTGATCGTGGCGATGGAGGCGACGCGATCACCAAGGGTGCGGGTGATGGTTTCGGCGAAATCGGCGAAGCGGTGGCAGGTGTCGCGGTTCGTCCAGCCGCCCCTGTCGGCGAGGGCGGAGGGAAGTTCCCAGTGGTAGAGGGTCTGGAAGGGTTTCAGGCCGCGTTCCAGCATGCCGTCGACCAACCTGTCGTAGAAGGCGATGCCTTCGGGATTGACGGTCACGCCATCGGGCATGACGCGCGCCCAGGAGGTGGAGAAGCGGTAGGCATCCATGTTGGCCTGGCGGATCAGATCCAGATCGGCGGGCCAGTTGTTGTAATGGTCGCAGGCGGTGGCGCCGTCTTCGGCGCGCAGGACGTTTCCGGGGGTGGCGGCGAAGCTGTCCCAGTGGCAGGGGCCGCAGCCGCCGAAGCGCGACCCTTCGATCTGATAGGCGGCGGTGGCGGCCCCGAAGAGGAAGCCTTCGGGAAAATCGAAACGCGACAGGGACATGGGATCAGGCCTTTTCGGGGGCATGGGGGCGGGGGGCCGGGCCGGTGGACTGGCCGATGATCAGTTCCGCCTCGAGCAGGCGATGTTCGGGGCCATGGCCGGGATTGGCGATGATGCCCAGAAGCAGATCGGCCGCGATCCGCCCGGCATCGCGCACCGAGGAGCGGGTGGCGGTGAAGATCGGCACGTCGTCGCCGTTCTTCATGTAGGACAGATCATCGTCATGGATGATGACCGAAATGTCGCGCCCCATCCTGAGGCCGCGCTCTTCGATCGCGCGGCGGACGCCCATGCCGGAGATCATCGAGGCGACGAGGAAGGCGGTGGGGGGGGCGGGAAGATCGAGCATCGCGGAGGCGGCGCGATAGCCCGAGATTTCCGTCATCTCGTCCGAGGCCATCAGGGCCGGATCGGGGGAAAGGCCGCGGGCGGCCAGGGCATCGACATAGCCGGTGCGGCGGCGGATGGCGAAATCCATGAATTCCAGGCCGTTGACCAGACCGATGCGCAGATGCCCGAGGTCGAGGAGGAATTCGGTCGCGCGCTGGAAGGCGCGGCGGTTGTTCACATCGACCCAGGAATAGGGAAGGTCCGTTCCGGTGGCGCGGCCATGCACGACGAAGGGAATGCCGATCTCATGCAGAAGGGGGATGCGGGAATCGTTCATGCGCGGGGCGTGCAGGATGACGCCATCGGCGGAGCCGCGCGATTTCAGATCGCGATAGGCCTGCTCCTCGGATTCGTCGGGGACGACGGACAGGATCATGTCATAGCCGTTGCGCGAATAGGTCTCGCCCGCGCCTGCGATGAAGTCGGCGAAGATCGGGTTGACGATTTCGTGCCTTGTGGCCAGCGGGATGACATGGCCCACGGCCAGCGCCCGCCCGGTGGCAAGGCGGATGGCGCGGGTATTGGGGCGGTAATTGTGCCGCTTGGCCGCGGCCATGACCCGTTCGCGGGTGGCCTCGTTCACCTCCGGATAGCCGTTCAGCGCGCGGCTGACGGTGGTGGGCGACAGCCCCAGCTTGGTGGCCAGTTCCTTGAGGTTCATTGGACGAGACTATCCAAACCGATTTCAATTGGGTGGCAGGTTAGACATTGGACCTGTCAAGGTCAAAGGTTAAGCAGCGCCAGCAAGAAAACGTTTTCGCGGGAAATCGGGGCGGGAACAAGGGGAAATGCACGTCTCCAATGCGCTTTGGATTGACTTGAGGGGGAGGTTGCGCAACTGTGCATCATCCAAAGCGGTTTGAGTGTGATTCTGGCCGGGATTGGTTCATGCCCCGTCAAGTGGGCGGGGGAATCGGGAGGAATACGATGAAAGCGAAGTTACTCGCGAGCGCAGCGACGCTTGCGGCCTTGTCCGGGGCGGCCGGCGCGCAGGACCTGAAATTCCCAATCGGTGAGGGAGCCTTCAACTGGGCAAGCTACACCGCCTATGACGAGGCGACGAACCTCGATGGCCAGACCCTCAAGATCTTCGGGCCGTGGCGCGGCGAGGATCAGGTGCTGGTGGAATCGGTGCTGGCCTATTTCACGGCGGCATCGGGCGTGGCGGTGGAATATTCCTCGTCCGAGAACTACGAGCAGCAGATCGTGATCGATGCCGAGGCCGGTTCGCCGCCCGATATCGCGGTGCTGCCGCAGCCCGGGCTGATCGCCGATCTGGCGGCGAAGGGTTTCATCGCGCCGCTGGGCGCAGAGACCGAAGCCTGGCTGCGCGACAATTACGCGGCCGGTGAAAGCTGGGTCGGGCTTGGCACCTATAACGGGGCCGATGGCGCGCCTGCGCTTTATGCCTTCCCCTACAAGATCGACGTGAAATCGCTGGTCTGGTACAGCCCCGACAACTTTGCCGATGCGGGCTATGAAGTGCCCGAGACGATGGAAGAGCTGAAGGCGCTGACGGATCAGATCGTGGCCGATGGCGGCACACCCTGGTGCATCGGGCTGGGTTCGGGCGGTGCGACGGGCTGGCCCGCGACCGACTGGGTCGAGGACATGATGCTGCGCACGCAATCGCCCGATGTCTATGACAAGTGGGTGAAGAACGAGATCCCGTTCAATGATCCCGCCGTCGTGGGCGCGATCGAGGAATTCGGCTATTTCGCCCGCAATGACGCCTATGTGGCGGGTGGTGCGGCAGCCGTCGCCTCGACCGATTTCCGCGACAGCCCCAAGGGTCTCTTCTCTTCGCCGCCGCAGTGCTACATGCATCGGCAGGCCTCGTTCATTCCGTCCTTCTTCCCGGAGGGCACGGTTGTCGGGCAGGATGCGGATTTCTTCTACTTCCCCGCCTATGCCGAAAAGGATCTGGGCAAGCCGGTCCTGGGGGCCGGGACGCTGGCCTTCATCACCAAGGACAGCGAAGCCTCGCGCGCCTTCATCGAGTTCCTGAAGACGCCGATCGCGCATGAAGTCTGGATGGCGCAATCCGGGTTCCTGACGCCGATGAAATCGGTCAATCCGGAAACCTATGGTTCGGATGTGGCGCGCAAGATGGGCGACATCCTGCTGAACGCGACGACCTTCCGCTTTGACGGATCGGACCTGATGCCGGGCGCCGTGGGCGCGGGCAGCTTCTGGACCGGCATGGTGGATTATACCGGCGGCAAGGCCGCGCAGGAGGTCGCCGACGGCATCCAGGCCTCGTGGCCCAAGTGATGTGATCCTGGCGGGTCCGGGCCGTCTGGCCCGGGCCCGACCCAACCAGAACCGGGAAAACCGGCGGAACGGCACGCCGCAGCAGCGCGGCCGCTTGGGAGGGGAATTTCATGAATCCGGCCTTGCAGGCCCTGATCGTGATCGTCGTCGGTGTCGGCGGTTGCGTGGGCTATTTCTTCCTGTCGAACCTGTTTCTGGACAAGGTGCTGTTTCCGGCGCGCGGCCCCAATGCGGGGGTGAACACGAGCCGGGCGAACATGATCCGCCCCTGGCTGTTCCTGTTTCCCGCGATGGTGGCGCTGGGGCTGTATCTGGCCTATCCCGTCTTCGCGACGGCCTGGCTGTCGCTGAACCGGAACGGGGAATTCGTGGGGCTGGCGAATTACAGCGCCATGTTCGGCGAGCCGAAATTCTGGGAATCGATGCGCAACAACATGTTGTGGCTGGTCGTGGTGCCGGCCGGATCGACGGCTTTCGGCCTTCTGGCGGCGCAACTGACGGATCGCATCCGCTGGGGCAACCTGGCCAAGTCGCTGATCTTCATGCCGATGGCGATTTCCTTCGTGGGTGCGTCGGTGATCTGGAAGCTGATCTATGACACGCGGCCCGTTGAACAGGCGCAGATCGGCCTGCTGAATGCGCTCTGGCTGAAATTCGAGGGGGGGATCGGTTCCTTCCTGCTGCTGCGGCTTTTGCCGGGGCTGTTCGTCCTGGCGATGCTGGCGCTGCTGCTCTGGGCGGTTTGGGCCTTGCTGCGGCCCTTGGTGAAGGGCGGATCGGCGGGCGGGTTCTGGGTATTGGCGGGGCGCATCGTCGGGGCGCTGGTGGCGCTGTTCCTGGCCTGGGAACTGGCGACATGGCTGGTCGGGATCGCGGGCAATGACCTGCCCTATGGCCAGCCGATGACCTGGCTTTCGATGCCCTACTGGAACAGCTATTTCCTGATGGCCGTGCTGATCTGGATCCAGACCGGCTTTGCCATGGTGATCCTGTCAGCCGCCCTGCGCGGGGTGCCGGAGGACACGATCGAGGCGGCCCTGCTGGACGGGGCGAATCCGTTCCAGATCTTTTTCCAGATCAAGGTGCCGCAGATCATGCCGACCATCGTGGTGGTCTGGACGACGATCACCATCGTGGTTCTGAAGGTCTTCGACATCGTGCTGGCCATGACCAATGGCCAGTGGGAGACGCAGGTTCTGGCGAATTACATGTATGACAAGCTGTTCCGCGCCCTGGACTGGGGCATGGGATCGGCCAGCGCGATGATCATCATGCTGCTGGTCACGCCGATCCTTGTCTGGAACGTCTACAATGCCCGCAAGGAAATGCGCTGAGGGGGATGGTCTGATGGAGAATATCGCAGGCAAGAAACCGGCGCTTCTGTGGGTGGTGCATCTGTGCACGGCGGCGCTGGTGGCGCTGTGGGTGCTGCCGACCTTCGGGCTTCTGGTGTCGTCCTTCCGGACGGGGGACCAGATTTCCACCTCGGGGTGGTGGCGGGCCCTGTCGACGCAGGAAAGCCAGTTGCCGGCGATCCGCCTGGGCGGGGATGAGGTGCAGCGGGACGGGGTGTTCGTGATCGAGGGGAACCTCTTCGCGACCAGCGGGGCGGAGATCAGCCGCTGGGGCACCTCATCGCGCGAGCCGGAGGCCTTTGAGGTGGGCCAGAGCGCTGATCTGGGTGACGGGGTGACGCTGACGGTGACGCCAGAGGGGGGATTCGTGATGTCCTCGGCCAGTTCGATGGCCGAGATGCGGATGCCGCGTGTCTTTGTGACGGCCTCGACCCCGCCGGATTTCACCACCAACAACTATTCCACCGTCCTGTTCAGCCCGCTTGCCGGGCAGACCATCGGGCAGGCCTTCATCAATACGCTGACCGTGGCGATCCCGGCGACGATCATTCCCATCCTGGTGGCGGCCTTCGCGGCCTATGCGCTGGCCTGGATGGATTTTCCGGGGCGGGCGCTGCTGGTGGCGCTGGTGGTGGGGCTTCTGGTGGTGCCGTTGCAACTGGCGCTGATCCCGCTCTTGCAGTTCCATAACTGGATCGGGATCGGGAAGGGCTATCTGGGCATCTGGATGGCGCATACCGGCTTTGGCCTGCCGCTGGCGATCTACCTCTTGCGCAACTACATGGCGGGCCTGCCGCGCGACATCATCGAGAATGCGCGGGTGGACGGGGCGACGGATTTCCAGATCTTCGTCAGGATCATCCTGCCGCTGTCCTTTCCGGCGCTGGCCTCCTTCGCGATCTTCCAGTTCCTGTGGACGTGGAATGACCTGCTGGTGGCGCTGGTCTTCCTGGGCACCGGCAATGACCAGCAGGTGCTGACGGGGAACCTTGTGAACCTGATGGGGTCGCGCGGGGGGGATTGGGAGATCCTTTCGGCCTCGGCCTTTGTGTCGATCGCGGTGCCGCTGATCGTGTTCTTTGCGATGCAGAAATATCTGGTCCGCGGCCTGCTGGCCGGATCGGTGAAGTGAGAAAGACAGGACTATGACGGACGTGATCGGCCATGATGCCGAATGGTGGCGGGGCGCGGTGATCTATCAGATCTATCCCCGCAGCTATCAGGACAGCAATGGCGACGGGGTGGGCGATCTGGGCGGCATCGTGGAGCGGCTGCCGCATATCGCGGGGCTGGGGGCGGATGCGATCTGGATCAGCCCCTTCTTCACCAGCCCGATGAAGGATTTCGGCTATGACGTCAGCGATTACTGCGACGTCGATCCGATGTTCGGGACGCTGGCGGATTTCGACCGGGTGGTGGCGCGGGCGCATGAGCTGGGCCTGAAGGTGATGATCGACCTGGTGCTGTCGCATACGTCCGACCAGCATCCGTGGTTCAAGGAAAGCCGGAAGGACCGGGGGAACGCCAAGGCGGATTGGTATGTCTGGGCAGAGCCGAAGCCGGATGGGACCGTGCCGAACAACTGGTTGTCGGTGTTCGGGGGCAGTGCCTGGCAATGGGACGGGCGGCGGCGGCAGTATTACCTGCACAATTTCCTGACGAGCCAACCCGACCTGAACCTGCATCACGCGCCGGTGCAGGAGGCGCTGCTGGATGTGGCGCGGTTCTGGCTGGAGCGCGGGGTGAACGGGTTCCGGCTGGATACGATCAACTTCTATTTCGCGGACAGGTATCTGCGCGACAACCCGTCGCTGCCGCCGGAGTTGCGCAATGACAGCATCGCGCCCAGCGTGAACCCCTATAACCACCAGCTCCACCTGTTTTCGAAGAACCAGCCGGAGAACCTTGAATTCCTGCGGAAATTCCGCGCGGTGCTGGAGCCCTACGGGGCGGCGGCGGTGGGCGAGGTGGGCGATGCCCAGCGGGGGCTGGAGATCATGGCCGAATATACCTCGGGCGGGGACAAGGTACAGATGTGCTATCCGTTCGAGATGCTGCAACCGGCGCGGCTGACGGCCGCCTCGGCGGCTGCGGTGTTCGACCGGCTGGCGGCGGCGGCGCCGGATGCCTGGCCCTGCTGGGCCTATTCGAACCACGACACGGTGCGGCATCTGACGCGCTGGAACCTGTCGGATGCGGCGGCGCGGGTCTATGCGACCATGCTGATGTGCCTGCGCGGATCGGTCTGCCTCTATCAGGGCGAGGAACTGGCGCTGCCGGAGGCGGAGATCGCCTTCGAGGAGTTGCAGGATCCTTACGGCATCGAGTTCTGGCCGGAATTCAAGGGCCGCGACGGCTGCCGGACGCCGATGCCCTGGGTCACGGATAACGGGCTGTGCGGGTTTTCCAGCGCCGAGCGGGCCTGGCTGCCCGTGACGGCACCGCATCGCCCGCTGTCGGTGGCGGCACAAGAGGCGGAGCCGGGGTCGATGCTGCACCATTACCGCAGCGTGCTGGCCTTCCGGCGCGGGCATCCGACCTTCGCGCAGGGCCGCATGACGGGCTGGAAGGCGGAAGGCGATGTATTCAATTTCACCCGCAGCGGGGGGATCGAGATCT
Organism: Paragemmobacter kunshanensis; assembly: GCF_011059185.1. Lineage (GTDB taxonomy): Bacteria > Pseudomonadota > Alphaproteobacteria > Rhodobacterales > Rhodobacteraceae > Paragemmobacter > Paragemmobacter kunshanensis. Next base: position 10,586 of record NZ_JAALFE010000031.1, read on the forward strand.
TCTGCGCCTTCAACCTGGGTGAGGGCGCGGCGGAGGTCATGCTGCCGCCGGGGCATTGGGAACGGATGGGCGAATCCGTGGGCAGCATCGCGCCCGCGGGTGGAAAGGTGCAATTGCCCGGCTGGGGCTGCTGCATTGCGCGCAAGGTTTAAGGGGAGGGTGGACGGATGGCGGACCTGAAACTGGTCGATGTCGAAAAGGCCTATGGCGAGGTGAAGGTGTTGAAGAACATCAACCTCGACATCAAGACGGGGGAACTGATCGTCTTCGTCGGCCCTTCGGGTTGCGGGAAATCCACGCTTCTGCGGATGATCGCGGGGCTGGAACGGATCACGGGCGGGGATTTCACCATTGACGGCGTGCGGATGAACGAGGTGCCGCCCGCGCAGCGGGGCATCGCGATGGTGTTCCAGTCCTACGCGCTTTATCCGCATATGACGGTGCGCGACAACATGGCCTTTGCCCTGAAGCTGGCCAAGAAGAGCGCGGCGGAGATCGCGGCGGCGGTCGACAAGGCGGCGCGGATCCTGCAACTGACGCCTTACCTCGACCGTCTGCCCAAGGCCCTGTCGGGCGGGCAGCGGCAGCGGGTGGCCATCGGGCGGGCCATCGTGCGCGATCCCAAGGTCTATCTCTTCGACGAGCCGTTGTCGAACCTTGACGCGGCCCTGCGGGTGGCGACGCGGATCGAGATCGCGCAACTGAAGGAGCAGATGCCGAATTCCACCATGATCTATGTGACCCATGATCAGGTGGAGGCGATGACGCTGGCATCCCGCATCGTGGTGCTGGCGGGGGGCGGGATCAGCCAGGTGGGCACGCCGCTGGAACTGTATGAGCGGCCGGAGAACGAGTTCGTGGCGCAGTTCATCGGCAGCCCGTCGATGAACCTGATGCCGGGCGAGGTGGTGGCGACCGGGGCAGAGACGGTTGTGAGCCTGGCCAATGGCGGGATGGCGCGGTCGGCAGTGCCGACGCAGGCCTCGGATCTTGGGCTGAAGGTGAATGTCGGCATCCGGCCCGAGGACCTTGTCACCACGACAGGCGAGGCCGCCTTTACCGGCGAGGTGGAGATCACCGAGGCGCTGGGTGAGGTGACGCTGCTGTATTTCAAGCGGCAGGGCGATGCGGCGCAGGTGGTGGCAAAGCTGCCGGGGATCCATGCGGAATTGCGGCACAAGACGGTGGCGCTGGCGGGCGATCCGCGCAAGGTGCATCTCTTCGCGAATGGGAAATCGCTGCTCTATCGCTGAGCGTCGGACCGGGGGGTCCCCCCGGACCCCCAGGGTATTTGGGCCAAGATGAAGGGGCGGGGGGTTTTCCTCTGCCCCTTCGGCGTTTCAGGCGCGGGCTTTCCGGGCGTGGAAGATGAAGCCCAAGAAGTTCAGCAGGACCTGGGCTGCAAGGATGGCAGTGGTGCCGTCGCGATCGTAATCGGGGGCGACCTCGACGAGGTCGATGCCGACGATGTCGTGGCTGTTGGCGACGTTCTGCAGGATTTCCAGCACTTCGTAATAGAGGAAGCCGCCATGGCTGGGCGTGCCGGTGCCTGGCGCGATGGAGGGGCAGAAGCCATCAATGTCGATGGTGACATAGACGCGGGCGCCTTTCGGGATGCGGGCGGCGGTGGCATCGGGGCCAAGCTTGCGGACCTGACGGACCGACAGGATGTCGTCGCCCATGGAGCGGGCGGCGTCATAGCCTTCCTTGGTGGTGGAAGAGACGTTGCGGATGCCCAGCGCGGTGATGCCTGTGACATAGTCCTTTTCTGCCGCGCGGCGCATCGGGTTGCCGTGGCCGTGACGGACGCCGTGGCGGATATCGACGAAATCGAGATGGGCGTCGATCTGCAGGATGTGGATCGGCCCCTGATCATCGAAGGCGCGGATGCAGGGGATGTTGATGGAATGATCGCCCCCGATGGTGACGGGCAGCGCGCCGGCCTTCAGGATGGCGCGGACGCCTTTCTCGATATTCGCGTGGCTGGTTTCGGTATCGGTATGGACGATGTCGGCATCGCCGATATCCACCATGCGGACGTCCTGCCCCAGATAGGTGACGTCATCTTCGTGGTCATAGGCCCCGGCATGGCCGAAGGAGAAGAGGGTGGAGGCTTCGCGCACCGCCCTTGGCCCGAAGCGGGCGCCCGCGCGGAACTGGGTGCCGAAATCGAAGGGCGCGCCGAGGATGGCGATATCGGCCTCGATCCTGTCCCAGTCGGCGATGTAGGGGCGTTTGCCGAAGGTCGATATGCCCACGAAAGGCAGGTTCAGGCGGCCGGTGTCGTAGCTGTTGGCGGACATCTGTTCAGGTCTCTCCATCGGATGGGTCGGAATCGGTGGCCGCGAACTGGCCGGGGATGAGGGCTGCGATGCGCTGCGCCTGCGGGGTGAGGGCATTGGCGGCAAGGCGGGCAAGGATGATCGGTTCGCTGCCCGCATCGAGGATCGTCACGGTGGCAAGCTTTGCCCCGCAACTGGAGCGTCGCCCCCAGGGGCGGGTATAGCTGAGCCCGACGCCCAGCCCGTTGGCCGCATAGGAGCGCATCAGATCAAGCGAGGCGGTGCGATGGGCCACCGTGAAGGGCAGGTCGCGGGCCGAGAAGAGCGCGCGCATATGGCCGAGGGAAAGCCCCTGATCGGCCAGGATCAGCGGATGTTCGGCGATGGCGGCAAGCGGGGCCCCGCGCTTTGCCAGGGCGGCGAGCGGATGGGTGGCGGCGCAGATCGCATGCGGCTGGACTTGCCGAAGGACCGTCTTGTCACAGCTGCCGTCAAGACCGAGATCCCAGGTGATGGCCAGGTCGATGCGCCCGCTGCGCAGGCCATCGGCCATGGCTTCGAAGGGCAGAACCTCGACCGTCAGGGCGATCTCGGGCGCAGCGGCGCCGAGTTTCGTGATGAGCGGGGCGAGAAGCGTGGGGGCCAGATCCTCGAAACAGGCGAGGCGCACGGGCGCGGCGGGGGTGTCGCCGGCCATCAGGCGGGTCAGGGCGTCAAGCTGGGCCTGTGCCTCGGCCAGCCAGATGCGGCCGAAGGAGGTGGGGGTGATCCGCCCGCCGGGGGTGCGGATGAAAAGCGGCTGGCCGAGGCTGGCCTCGAGCTGGGCCAGGGCCACGGAGAGCGCGGGTTGCGAGACATTCAGCGCCGAAGCTGCCGCCGTGACGCCGCCGCAGCGGGCAGTGGCGGTGGCATATTCCAGCTGGCGGATGGTGATGGCAAGCATGACTGATGACCCCTATCGAGAGATATTATTGGAGACTATCGCCCGGTCGTGCCATTTGTCGACGCGAAGTTGGCCGAATGCGACGGGAGGGCAAGGGCAGTGGTGACCGAGGGGATGGTGGCGGATTACGCCCGGGACGGGGTGGTGCTGGTGAAGGGGCTGTTCGCCGACTGGGTGGAGGAGCTGCGCGCCGGGGTGGAGCGGAACATGGCCGATCCCAGCCCGCAACTGATGGCCACGCTGAAGCCGGGCGAGAAGGGGCGTTTCTTCGACGACTATTGCAACTGGTCGCGGATCCCGGAATTCGAGCGGGCGATCCGGGGATCGCAGGCGGCGCAGGTGGCGGCCGCGCTGATGGGATCGCAGCGGGTGCAGCTTTTCCATGATCATGTCCTGGTGAAGGAACCCGGTACGAACAAGCCCACGCCCTGGCATACGGACGGGCCCTATTATTTCGTCGAGGGGCGGCAGACGGTTTCCTTCTGGGTGCCGCTGGATCCCGTGAAGGAGGCGTCCTTGCGCTGTGTCGCGGGAAGCCATCTGTGGGAAAGGGATGTGCTGCCGACGCGCTGGATGGCCGAGACGAATTTCTATCCGGGCGATCACAATTACATGCCCGTGCCGGATCCGGAGGCAGAGGGGATGGAGATCCGCGAATGGGAGATGGAGCCGGGCGATGCCGTGGCCTTTCATTACCGCACGCTGCACGGGACGCGGGGGAATACCACGACGGCGCGGCGGCGGGCATTCTCGTTGCGGCTGGTGGGGGATGATGCGCGCTATGTGGAGCGGCCGGGGCCGACCTCACCGCCCTTTCCGGGGCATGGGATGCAGGCGGGGGAGCGGCTGCGGGAGGATTGGTTTCCGTTCCTGTGTTGAGCGGGGTGGCGGGGTGAACCCCGCCCTACATGCCGCTGTTGGCGGGGTGAACCCCGCGCTACTTGCCGTGGTGGCGGGGTGAACCCCGCCCTACTTGCCGTGGTGGCGGGGTGAAGCCCGCCCTACTTGCCGCGATGGCGGGGTGAACCACGCCCTACTTGCCACGATGGCGGGGTGAACCCCGCCCTCCGGGGCGTGGTTGGGTGGTGGCTGCGGTGATCTGGCACGGGGCGCGGGCTTTGCCTGCGCCTTTCGCATTCGCTAGGGTGCATGTGTCGATGAAAGGACCCTGCCATGGCCGAGCGCGCGCATCCGCGACCGAAGATCTACCCGCCGCCGGAATTTCCGCCGCGCCGACCGGGGCGGTTCGACCGGGTTCCGCCAGCGGTCTTTCCGGCGATCCTCGGGGTGCTGGGCCTTGGTCTTGCGCTGCGGCGCGGGCTGGCGGCGGCGGGGTTGCCCATGGCGCTGGCCGATCTGGTGCTGGGGGCGGCGGCGGTGATCTGGGCCTATGCGGCTTTCGCCTATCTGGCCAAGATGGCGCGGCGGCCCTCGGTGATCATGGATGATCTGAAGGTGCTGCCGGGGCGGACGGGGCTGGCCACCGCGACCATCGGGGCCATGGCGCTGGCGGCGGCGGTGGCGCCCTTTTCGGCAGGGTTCGGGAAGGGGATCCTGCTTGTGGCGCTTGGCCTGCATCTGGGTGTCATGGTGCTGACGGTGCTGGCGCTGAGGCGCCTGCCGCCAGAGGCGCGGGATGTGACTCCGGGCTGGCATCTGACCTTTGTCGGCTTCATCGTTGGGGGGCTGGCCGCGCCGGTGCTGGGCTGGACGGCGCTTGCGGTGGGGCTGGTCTGGGCCATGGCGGCGGTGGCGGTGCTGATCTGGGGGGCAAGCCTTGTGCAACTGATCCGACGGGTGCCGCCCGCGCCGCTGCGGCCGCTTCTGGCGATCCATCTCGCCCCGGCGAGTTTTGTGGCCACGGTCGGGGCGATGGCGGGTGTGCCGGTGCTGCCGGAGGTGGCGCTGCTGCTGGCCGTGGGGATCTGCGCGGCGCTGATGCTGTCGGTGCGCTGGATCACGCAATCGGGGTTCAGCGCGATGTGGGCGGCCTTCACCTTTCCCCTGTCGGCCTTTGCAGGGGCGCTGTTCGCCCTTGGCTGGGATCTGGCGGGGATGGTGGTGCTGGTGGCGGCGCTTGGGGTGATTCCGGCGATTGCCTATCGGGTGATCACGCTTTGGGGCAGCGGCAAGCTGGCGGCGGTGACCAATGCGGCAGAGGCGTGAGGGGGCGAATTCTGGAACAGAATTGGCGGCGGAATTTGACGCAAATTCCGCTTTGGGGCCGTGGCACGGGGACCGATTTCTGTGTCAGAAATCGGCGCGGAAACTGTGTCAGTTTCCGCTTTCGATGAGGTTGACCCAGGCGCGCGCGATGGCGAGGCCATGCGCATCGGCGGCGGTGCCGCGCGAGGGGGCCTGTTCGGGATGATGGGTGGACAGCCAGCCCGGAACGTTCCGCTCTACCGCTTCGGGGAAGGTGCGGTTCCAGTCGGCGACAACGGCGCGCGAGGCTTCGAAATGGAACTGCATCGCATAGGTGGCGCGGTTCAGGCGGAAGCACTGGTTCTGCGCCACGGATGAGCCTGCAAGGCGGGTTGCGCCCTCGGGCAGGGTGAAGGTGTCGGAATGCCACTGGAAGATGGGGAAGGTGGCGGGCAGGTGGGACAGGACCGGATCGGCCTGGCCTTCCTCTGTCAGCGTCACGTCGCACCAGCCGAATTCGGGGGCGGTGCCGAGGTGGTTTTCCGCACCCAGGCCGCGGGCGAGGAGTTGCGAGCCGAGGCAGATGCCCAGCACCGCCTTGCCGCCGTCGCCCGCCGCGCGCATCAGGCGCGCGAGTTCGGGCAGGTAGGGATGGCTGTGATCATCGCGGGCGGATTGTTCGCCGCCGAAGACCACCAGCGCATCGAAGGCAGAGGGATCGGGGAGGCGATTGTCGGACCAGGGCTTGAAGAGGTCGATCTTCGCGGCCTGTTCGTGCAGGGCGATGCCCACCTGTCCGTGATGGGTGATCCGGGTGTTTTCGACGATGGCGACGCGCATTCTGTCCGCTCCCTGGGCTTTGGGGCAGGATGCACGGGGGCGCGGCGGGTGCAAGGGCGGTTGCGGCGGGATTAGCCCTTGCATCAGCCCGGCTTGCGTGAAAAGGGGAACCGCCAAACGAAGCTTTCCACGGAGACGGTGATGGAGATTCGCGAGGCCCTTACCTTTGATGATGTCCTGCTTGTTCCGGCCGCGTCCAGCGTCTTGCCGAGCGATGCGGATACATCGACCTTTGTCACCAGGTCGATCCGGATGAACATCCCGCTTCTGTCGAGCGCGATGGATACCGTGACCGAGGGCCGGATGGCGATCGCCATGGCGCAGGCCGGGGGGATCGGGGTGATCCACCGCAACCTGGATATCGAGGCCCAGGCGCGCGAGGTGCGGCGGGTCAAGCGGTTCGAGAGCGGGGTCGTCTATTCGCCCATCACGCTGACGCCGGATCAGACGCTGGCCGATGCCAAGGCCTTGATGGAGCGGTACAATATCACGGGATTTCCGGTGGTTGACGGGGCAGGTCGCGTGCTGGGGATCGTGACGAACCGCGACATGCGCTTTGCCAGCGACGACAGGACGCCGGTTTCGGTGATGATGACGTCGGAGAACCTTGCGCTGCTGCGCGAGCCGGTGGACCGCGAGCAGGCGATTTCGCTGATGAAGGCGCGGCGGATCGAGAAGCTTCTTGTGACGGACGGGCAGGGGAAACTGACCGGGTTGCTGACGCTGAAGGACACGGAGAAGGCGGTGCTGAACCCGCAGGCCTGCAAGGATGAGTTGGGGCGGCTGCGGGTGGCGGCGGCCTCGACCGTGGGGGATGCGGGCTTCGAGAGGAGCCAGGCGCTGATTGATGCGGGCGTCGACATGGTGGTGATCGACACCGCGCATGGCCATTCCGAAGGGGTGGCCCGCGCGGTGGAGCGGATCAAGATGTTGTCGAATACCGTGCAGGTCGTGGCAGGGAATGTGGCCACGGGTGAGGCGACGCGCGCCCTGATCGGGGCGGGGGCGGATGCGGTGAAGGTGGGGATCGGCCCCGGTTCCATCTGCACCACGCGGATCGTGGCGGGGGTGGGCGTGCCGCAACTGACGGCGATCATGGATTCGGCCCGGGCGGCGGGGGATGTGCCGGTGATCGCGGATGGCGGGATCAAGTATTCCGGCGATTTTGCCAAGGCCATCGCGGCGGGGGCTTCTTGCGCCATGGTGGGCAGCGCCATTGCCGGGACGGATGAAAGCCCCGGCGAGGTGATCCTGTGGCAGGGCCGCTCCTTCAAGGCCTATCGCGGGATGGGCAGCCTTGGCGCGATGGCGCGGGGATCGGCGGATCGCTATTTCCAGAAGGATGCCGCCAGTGACAAGCTGGTGCCCGAAGGGATCGAGGGGCAGGTCCCATACAAGGGGTCTGCCGCCGCCGTGATCCACCAGATGGTGGGGGGGCTGCGCGCCGCCATGGGCTATACCGGCAATGCGACGGTGGCCGAGATGCGGACGAAATGCCAGTTCGTGCGGATCACCGGGGCAGGGCTGAAGGAGAGCCATGTCCATGACGTGCAGATCACGCGGGAAAGCCCGAACTACCGGATCGGCTGATCCGGGGGGCGGGCCGGGCGGCCCGGCTTGCGAGAGGCATCACATCCCGGCGCGGCCAGATCGGCTGCGCCGGGTTTTTCTTTTCGCGGCAACGGGTTGCGCTGGATGCCTGAGGCAGCGCGCCGTGCAGACGGATGTGCATACGCCCGGGCATCCGGCGGGGCCGGGGCGGACGGGGCGTGAGGGGCCCCGGGGGACAGTGCCACAGCCGGTGCAGGGCCGCAGTGCAGAGGGCGCGTCGCATATGGGAAGGGCGATGCCGCCCGGCAAGGGCGGCGCGCGCTGGGGCCTGCGGGGCGTGGCCCCCAAAGGGGGCCGTGCCGCCGGTGGTGCAGCGGCGCCGTGCAGAAGGCGCAGGGCATGGAGAAGGGCGCTGCCGGGTGGCGAGGGGGCCTGACGGACTGCCGGGCGGGGTTGCCGGGGAGATGGGGCTTCGTGACGGGAAAAGGGGGATGCCCGTGTGGTCAGGGCATGTGCGGGAAGTGGAGGCTGTCGGGATGGGCGCCGGAAGGGGGGCGCGTGGCTCGGAGCGGGGGCGTGACGTGGCTTGTAGGGGAGGCTGGCGTGGGGGGTGGTCAAGGGGGGTGTCGCGGGGGGCGGTGAAGGGGGAGGAGTTATGGGGAGGGGTGATCCCGTGGGGTTCGGGGCGGTGTTGGGACGTGCGCGGCGTGGGGGGACGGGGAGGCGGGGAGGGTGGCGGGGAGGCGGGGAGGGTGAGGCCGTCTGGTTCAAGGAGGCGATACGGGGTTCACGGGGCGTGTCGTGGGGCGGTGAAGTGGGGGAGTGGTTCTGAAGGGGTGGCGGGGAAAGAGGGGGGAAGGGGGGCGCACTCGGGTAAGGGAGGATGGGGCGGGGTCTCGGGACGGGTGATGCCACGTGGTTCAGGGGTTCGCGGGTGGCATCGCGGGGCGTGCGCGGCGCGGATGCTGGCGGGGAGGCAGGGAGGGTGAGGCGGTCTGGTTCAGAGAAGGTTACGGGGTTCGGGGGGCGTGTCGTGGGGCGGTGAAGTGGGGGAGTGGTTCTGAAAGGGGTGGCGAGCAGCGGGGTAGGGAGGGTGCGGGGCGCTTCTGGGGCGGCGGGGAAAGAGGGGGGAAGGGGGAAGGGGGAAGGGGGAAGGGGGTGCGCCCGGTTCAGGGAGGATGGGGCGGGGTTTCGGGACGGGGGATGCCGCGTGGTCCAGGGGTTCGCGGCGGGGCTTAGCGGGGGGTGTGGCTGGGGATATCGCGGGGCAGGGATGAAGGAGGCGGCGTTTCGGGAAGGGTGATGCCATGTGGTTCAGGGGCGCGCGACGGGGCTTTGCGGGGGGTGTCGCGGAGCAGGGATGAAGGGGGCGGGGTTCCGGAAGGGGTGATGCGGTTGGGTTCAAGGGGGGATGTCGCAGGGTTCAGGGGCGCTTGGGGGGGGGTGGATGGGGCGGCGGCGGGGGGTGTTGTGGAGCGGGGTGCGGGGGGTGGGATCGTTACAGAACTGTCACGCAACCTTTGCAGAGACGTCATCCAGCGGGGCTAGGACGGGGGCAGAGCGGTTCCCATCCGGGGGGCCGTGGTCCCTGATGGAGATGCAGATGACCTTTCTGAAACTCACCCTTTCCTCGGTTGCCGTGCTGGCCGGAACGACGGGCCTCGCGCTTGCGCGGGACAATGTGCAGATCTCGGGTTCCTCGACCGTGCTGCCCTATGCCACCATCGTGGCCGAGGCCTTTGGCGAGAACTTCGATTTCCCCACCCCGGTGGTGGAAGGCGGCGGGTCGGGCGCGGGGCGCAAGAAGATGTGCGAAGGCGTGGGCGAGAACACCATCGACATCGCCAATTCCTCCAGCCGGATCAGCCAGTCGGATATCGAGCTGTGCGCCGCCAATGGCGTGACCGACATCATGGAAGTGCGCATCGGCTATGACGGGATCGTCTTCGCCTCGAAGGTGGATGGCCCGGAATTCGCCTTTACCCCGGCGGATTGGTACAATGCGCTGGCGGCGCAGGTGTTGAAGGATGGCGCGCTGGTGGCCAATCCGCACAAGAGCTGGGCCGAGGTCAATGCCGCCCTGCCCGCGCAGGACATCCTGGCCTATATCCCCGGCACCAAGCACGGCACGCGCGAAGTCTTTGACACCAAGGTGATCGTGGCGGGTTGCGAGGAAACCGGGGCATTCGCCGCCTTTGCCGCCGCCAATGGGGGCGATGAGGACAAGGCCGAGGAGCTGTGCATGACGCTGCGCACCGATGGCCTGTCGGTGGATATCGACGGCGACTATACCGAGACGCTGGCGCGTCTGGATGCCAACCCGACGGCGATCGGGGTGTTCGGGCTGAGCTTCTACCAGAACAACACCGACAAGCTGCGCGTGGCGACCATGGGCGGCGTGGTGCCTTCGGTCGAGTCGATCGCGACGGGCGAATATCCGGTGTCGCGGCCGCTGTTCTTCTACGTCAAGAAGCAGCATATCGGCGTCATTCCCGGCCTGAAGGAATATATCGAATTCTTCGTCTCGGATGACATGGCAGGCCCGGATGGCCCGCTGGCGGCCTATGGCCTTGTGTCGGACCCGGAACTGGCGGCGACGCAGGCTGCCGTGGCGGCCGAAGAAGTGATGGCCCCGCTGAACTGACCCCGAGCCTTGGGGGCGGCGCGGTCTGTGCCGCCCCCCTTTTTCCTGCAGGAGCGATGGGCTGCGATGTCGGTTCTTCTGACGCTTTGTCTTCTGGCGGTGCTGGCGGTGGCGGGGTTTGTCCTGTGCCGGGCGCGGGCGCTGGCGGTGGTGGGGGGCGATGCGCGCCGCCTGCATTCCCTGCCGGGATATTACGGCTGGCACGGCGCGATCATGGCGGCGGGGCCGGCATTGCTGTTTCTGGTGCTGTGGCAGATCGGGCAGCCCCTGGTGATCGAAGAGCGGCTGGGGGGGTATTTCCCGCAGGCGATGATCGCGGATGAGGCGGCCGAGACGCTGATCCTTGCCGATGTGCGGCGGATCGCGGCGGGGCTGGAGGCGGCGATTGCCAGCGGCGCGATGACGGCGGAGGAGGTGGCGGGGCTGGATGTGGCGGCGGGGTCGCTGCGCGACCGGCTGGCCGCGACGGGGGTGGCGCTGGGGGCGGAGGTGGCGCCCGAGACGCTGGAAGCGGCGCAGGCCTATCGGGCCATGGCGCACTGGGGCGCGGTGATGCGCAGCCTTCTGGTGATGGGGCTGGCGCTGGCGGGGCTGGCCCATGCGATCCGGGTGACGGGCCCCGACTTCCGCGCGCGCAACCGGGTGGAGCGGGTGATGCTGGCGCTGCTGATGCTGGCCTCTACCATCGCGATCCTGACGACGGTGGGGATCGTGCTGTCGATGCTTTCGGAAAGCATCCGGTTCTTCGGTTTCTATCCGGTGACGGATTTCTTCTTCGGGCTGACATGGTCGCCCAACTTCTCGGGCAATTCGCAGCTTGGGCTGCTGCCGCTGTTGTGGGGGACGCTGTATATCAGCGCGATTTCCATGCTGGTGGCGGTGCCGGTGGGGATGTTTGCCGCGATCTATCTGGCGGAATTCGCCGATGCGCGGGTGCGTGCGGTGGTGAAGCCCCTGATCGAGGTGATCGCGGGGATCCCGACGGTGGTCTTCGGGCTCTTCGCGCTGGTGACGGTGGGGCCGTTGCTGCGGGACTGGATCGCCATGCCGATGGGGCTGGGGAATTCGGGATCGTCGGTGATGACGGCGGGGATCGTGATCGGGATCCTGAACGTGCCCTTCATCTCGTCCCTGGTCGACGACATCATCAATGCGGTGCCGCAGAGCCTGCGTGACGGGTCGCTGGGGCTGGGGGCCACGAAGGCCGAGACGGTGGCGCAGGTGGTGCTGCCCGCCGCATTGCCGGGGATCGTGGGGGCGGTGCTGATGGCCGCGAGCCGGGCCATCGGCGAGACGATGATCGTGACGATGGGGGCGGGGGCGGCGGCGCAGCTGAACCTGAACCCCTTCGAGGCGATGACGACGATCACCGTGAAGATCGTGAGCCAGCTGACGGGGGATACGGAGTTCAACTCGCCCGAGACGCTGGTGGCCTTTGCGCTGGGGATCTCGCTTTTCGTGATCACGCTGTGTCTGAACATCTTCGCGCTGTGGATCGTGCGGAAATACCGGGAGCAATACGAATGAGCGATGTGACGGCGGGGGCGCCCGGGGCGGCGCGGGGGCAGTCGCTGCTGGCGGGATCGGCGCGGACGCGGGCGCGGCGGGCGCGGGAATGGCGGATGAAGGCCTATGGGATCGCGGCCATCGCGATCAGCCTTGCGACGCTGTTCTTCATGCTGGCGACCATCGTGATCGACGGGGCGCCGGCCTTCCGGCAGGCGACGATCAGCTTTCCGGTGACGGTGGAGGCGGCCATCGTCGACAAGGCGGGAACGCGCGATCCGGCGGCGATGGGGAAGGTGACGACCATCGGCTACAAGCGGCTGCTGAGCCAGGGGTTCATCGCGGCGCTGGAGGCGCGTGGGATCGACCGCGAGGGGATCACCGACAAGGACCTGACGGCGATGATCTCGGACGATGCGGCGGCGCGGCTGCGTGACCGGGTGCTGGCCGATCCCGCGCTGGTGGGCCAGACAATCGAGGTGACGGCCTATGCGACGGGGCGGATCGACGGCTATCTGAAGGGCCGGGTGACGCGCGAGAGCGCGGCGCGCGACAGCAATGTGACGCCTGCGCAACTGGATCTGGCGGATCGGCTGATGGCGGCGGGGATGCTGTCCCTGCGGTTCAACTGGGGGTTCCTGACGGGGCCGGATGCATCGGACCTGCGGCCCGAGGCGGCGGGGCTGGGCGTGGCGATCATCGGGTCGCTTTACATGATGGTGCTGGTGGCGATCTTTACGGTGCCGGTGGGGGTGGCCGCCTCGATCTATCTGGAGGAATTCGCGCCGAAGAACCGGCTGACGGATCTGATCGAGGTGAATATCTCGAACCTGGCGGCCGTGCCGTCGATCGTGTTCGGCATCCTGGGGCTGGCCATTTTCATCAACTTCATGGGCCTGCCGCAATCATCGAGCCTGGTGGGTGCGCTGGTGATTTCGCTGATGACGCTGCCCACGATCATCATCGCCACACGCGCGGCGATCCGGGCGGTGCCGCCCTCGATCCGGGATGCGGCGATGGGGATCGGGGCGTCGAAGATGCAGGTGGTGTTTCACCATGTGCTGCCCTTGGCCATGCCGGGGATCATGACGGGCACGATCCTGGGCCTTGCCTCGGCGCTGGGAGAGACGGCGCCGCTTCTGCTGATCGGGATGGTGGCCTTTGTCACCAACTTTCCGGCGGGGCCGCTGGAGGGGGGTGTGATGGACCCCGCCACCGCGCTGCCGGTGCAGGTCTATTCCTGGGCGTCGCGGTCGGACCCGGCCTTCATCGAGCGGTCCTCGGGGGCGATCATCGTGCTGCTGGTGTTCCTGGTGATCATGAATGTCGCCGCGATCCTGCTGCGGCGCCGCTTTGAACGCCGCTGGTGAGGGGTGGGAAGATGAACGACATGCGACTGGTGGAGAGGGATGTGGAACAGGTCACGGGCAAGATCGAGGCGCGCGGCGTGCAGGTGCATTATGGCGAGAAGCACGCGCTGAAGGATGTGGATGTGACGATCCTCGACCGGACGGTGACGGCCTTCATCGGGCCGTCGGGCTGCGGGAAATCGACCTTCCTGCGCTGTCTGAACCGGATGAACGACACGGTGGCAAGCGCGCGGGTGGAGGGGCGGATCACGCTGGACGGGCAGGATATCCATGATCCGCGCATCGACCCGGTGCAGTTGCGCGCCAAGGTGGGGATGGTGTTCCAGAAGCCGAACCCTTTCCCGAAGTCGATCCATGACAATGTGGCCTATGGGCCGCGCATCCATGGCCTTGCGCGCGGCAAGGCGGAGCTGGACGCCATCGTGGAGACGAGCCTGCGGAAGGCCGCGCTCTGGGATGAGGTGAAGGACAGGCTGGATGCGCCGGGAACCGGGCTTTCGGGCGGGCAGCAGCAGCGGCTGTGCATCGCGCGGGCCATTGCGACCAGCCCCGAGGTGCTGCTGATGGATGAGCCCTGTTCGGCGCTGGACCCCATCGCCACGGCGCAGGTGGAGGAATTGATTGATGAGCTGCGCGCGCAGTTCAGCGTGGTGATCGTGACCCATTCGATGCAGCAGGCCGCGCGGGTAAGCCAGAAGACCGCCTTCTTCCATCTGGGCAGCCTTGTCGAATATGGCGAGACGGGGCAGATCTTCACCAATCCCCGCGACCCCCGGACCGAAGCCTATATCACCGGCCGGATCGGCTGAGGGAGGACGCGAGATGAAGGAACCCCATATCCTTTCGGCCTTTGACCGCGATCTGGAGGCGGTGCAGGCGCATGTGCTGCGGATGGGCGGGCTGGTGGAGCAGGCGCTTCTGGATGCGGCCGAGGCGCTTGAGACGCGGGACGAGGCGCTGGCGGTGCGGGTGCAGCAGGGCGACCGGGCCATCGACGCGCTGGAAGAGACGATCAATGCCGAATGCGCGCGGCTTCTGGCGCTGCGCGCGCCGACGGCGGGCGATCTGCGGGTGGTGCTGTCGGTGATGCGGATCGCGGCGGCGCTGGAACGGTCGGGCGATTATGCCAAGAACCTGGCGAAGCGGTCGCTTGTCCTGGCCGAGATGCGGCCCCTGGGGGGGACGTCCTCCTCGATCCAGCGGATGGCGCGGACGGTGGTGCTGCGGCTGAAGGAGGCGCTGGATGCCTATATCGGGCATGAGGTGGCGGTGGCCGAGGATATCCGCGCGCGCGACCGCGAGGTGGACCAGATGTACAATTCGCTGTTTCGCGAATTGCTGACCCACATGATGGAGGACCCGCGCAATATCGGCGCGGCGATGCATCTGCATTTCATCGCCAAGAACATCGAGAGGGTGGGGGATCATGCCACCTCGATCGCCGAGCAGGTGATCTATCTGGCGACGGGCGCGTTGCCCGGGGAGGAGCGGCCCAAGGCCGAGATGCTGCCCGGCGCGGATGGGGCGGGTGCGGATCTGGCGGGCGGGCGATGAGGATGGAGCGCGCGATGGTGCAGCAACCCAGGGTCCTCCTGGTGGAGGACGAATTCGCGCAGCGCGAGGTGCTGGCCTATAACCTGGAGGCCGAGGGGTTCGACGTGATCCAGGCCGACAATGGCGAGGATGCGCTGCTGCTGGTGGAGGAGGATCATCCCGACATGATCATCCTGGACTGGATGATGCCACGGGTTTCGGGGATCGAGGTCTGCCGGCGCCTGAAGATGCGCCCCGAGACGCGGGGGATTCCGGTGATCATGCTGTCGGCCCGCGCCGATGAGGTGGACCGCGTGCGCGGGCTGGAGACCGGGGCGGATGATTATGTGATCAAGCCCTATTCCATGGTGGAACTGATGGCCCGCGCGCGGGCGCAGATCCGGCGGGTGCGGCCATCCACCATGGGGGTGGTGCTGGACCATGACGGGATCCGGCTGGATACCGAGACGCATCGCGTCTATCGCGGCGAGAAGGTGCTGAAGCTGGGTCCGACGGAGTTTCGGCTGCTCACGGCCTTCATGGAAAAGCCCGGGCGTGTCTGGTCGCGCGAGCAGTTGCTGGACCGGGTCTGGGGGCGCGATATCTATGTCGATACGCGGACGGTGGATGTGCATGTGGGCCGCCTGCGCAAGGCGCTGTGTGTGCATGGGCATGAGGATCCGATCCGCACGGTGCGGGGATCAGGCTATGCGCTTGGCTGAAACCTGCGCGGGGTGAAGGGCCTGCTGGCGGGGCGGGCTGGCGGGCTATATCGGGGGCATGCGGATTCTTCGCCGGGGCAGGGAATGGATCCCTGAGGCTGCGCGTTATTGTCCGATGACCCTGTCCCTGACCGAGCGAGGCCCCCGACATGACCAAGATATTCCTGCGCGCGCTGCTCATGGGGTCGATCTGCCTGCCCCTGGCGGCGCTGGGGCCGCAGGTCGGCGATTGGCCGGGGGGCGTGGCGCTGGCGCAGGAGGGTGGCGGCGGATCGGATGACGGCAATGGGGGCGAGTCCGATGACGGGCCGGGGATCACGCGCGGCGGCGAGCGCGACCGCGCGCGGCGGGTGCGGCGGGCGGTGCTGGCCGCGCCGCCACCGCCGGTGGCGGCCGCCGACGAGATCGTGGTGACGGACCTGCCGCCCGAGGCGCTGGTGCAATTGCAGGCCGAGGGATTTGACCTGATCGAGGAGGTGGCGCTGGCGCTGGCCGATCTGCGGCTGGCGCGGCTGCGGGTGCCGCCCGCGCTGGGGCTGGAGGCGGCGCGCGCACGGGTGCGCGCCCTGCCGGGCGGGGAGGATGCCGATTTCAACCATTTCTACCGTCCGGAGGAGGGCGCGGCAGCGGAGGCGACCGCGCAGGCGGCGACGGGGGCAACCTGCGCGCATGAGAATTGCGGGGCCTTTACGCTGGTGGGCTGGCCGGTCGCGCGGGGGGGGACATGCCGCGTGACGGTGCCGGTGGGGGTGATTGATACGGGGGTGAATGCGGGGCATGACATCCTGGCGGGCGCGCGGCTGGAGGTGATCCGCCTGACGCCCGAGGGGGCCGCGCGTTCGGGGGCGGTGCATGGGACGGCGGTGACCTCGCTTCTGGTGGGGGCCGAGGGAAGCCGGGTGCCGGGGCTGATCCCCGAGGCCGAAGTCATTGCGGTGGATGTGTTCTCCGAAAGCCGGGGCGACGAGCGGGCGGATGTGCCTTCGGTGCTGCGGGGGCTCGATCTGCTGGCCGGGCGGGGGGTGCGGGTGATGAACCTGTCGCTGGCCGGGCCGGAGAACCGGGTGCTGGAGGTGGTGCTGGATGCGCTGACGGGGCCGGGGGACGAGGCGGGGGCGGATGGCGCGGAGAAGGGGGGCGCGCTGATCGTGGCGGCGGCGGGCAATGGCGGGCCGGATGCGGCCCCTTCCTGGCCTGCGGCGCATCCCGGGGTGCTGGCGGTGACGGCGGTGGATGGGCGCGGGCGGATCTATCGCGCGGCACAGCGGGGGGATCATGTCGACCTGGCCGCGCCGGGCGTCGGGCTTCTGGCCGCGACCTCGATCCGGGGGGCGCGGGGGAAGAACGGCACCTCCTATGCCGTGCCCTTCGTCACGGCGGCGGCGGCGGTGATGCTGTCGCGCGACCCCGCGCTGGGGCCGCGCGAGGTGGCGGCGGCGCTGACGGGGACAGCGCGGGATCTGGGGGCCG
The DNA here is from genome assembly GCF_011059185.1 of Paragemmobacter kunshanensis. Taxonomy (GTDB): domain Bacteria; phylum Pseudomonadota; class Alphaproteobacteria; order Rhodobacterales; family Rhodobacteraceae; genus Paragemmobacter; species Paragemmobacter kunshanensis. The sequence goes on from NZ_JAALFE010000031.1 coordinate 27,592, forward strand.
AGGGGCGCGATCCGATCTTCGGGGCGGGGCTTCTGGATGCCGCGGGCCTGTGCGGCGGCGACCCGGCGGGGGAGTGAGGGCCGCGCCTTTGGGCAAGGAAGGGGCCGGAGGAGGGCCGCGCGGGTAAGGCGGCGGACAGTGCCTTGCCAGCCGCCTTGCCGCCCGGTTTGCCTGTGGGCCTGCAGGAAGGCAGAAGATGACCGGCCTGCAGGCCGCTTGCAGCGAAAGGCCGGTTGCGGCCCTTAGCGGCCACTCCGATACCCAGTAGGCTTGCGTCATTTTCTACCGCTCAATCAACACGCTTAAGCCCGAAAATCCCTACCTTGGCCGGACGCACAATCTTGTGGGGTATCGCTAAGCGAGATGTTTCAAGAGAAGGACTGGGGACCAATCAGCCAAGCAGGCCGCAAGCGGCGTGTCACGGACGCAATAGAGTTCGAAACTGAGCGCACGTCATCCAGAGGGCATTGATCTAACCAGCGTTTCACCTATAAGTTGTCACGCGAGTACTCCTGCGCCCCTCAGTGCGGGATAGCAACTCAACTACAGAAGTTGTCCAAAGCTTGTGAGGTGGCGTGCTATATCGAGATATTGACCAGTGGGAAAATCTTCCCGGGCGCGAATTACTTATCTACTTTGCTCAGCGCATGGATGAACTTGTATTTTATTATACGCTCGACAGTCATAGACCTCCCACTACCACGCCGCCAACATTGGTAGAAGAGTGTCTTGAGGCGTTAAAATATGCACTTAAAAACGATAAAGCTCTCCCTGGGGCCCTGCACATTCTGGATGAGCTTGAGTCAAGAATGCGTGGAAACTCTGTTATTAGCTCCCTCTTGAGCATTGATGTTGATCGATATTTTAAGATCGACAAAAGATCGCCAATCCAGATAATTAGGGCATTGGCAGTTCTTTCTGGAGAACTGAAGCCATATCCATACGCATTGAAATGTTTTCACCTAATTCAAGACATCCTGACGACCCCTGGCAGCAGGGGGAAGGAGGAGTTAGATTTTCTTTGTCGCGAATTGGTTGCATCCCTGATTAACCTTGGCTTGAGTCCACAATGGATTCACCGAACTGTCCTGAGGATTTTCTTTGAATCTCCCGTCGCTGCCGATTTTGACATAAAGGTTTTTTGGAAGGAAATATTTCCGCATGTCCACTTGTTTCAAGTAATAACACCGATTCTATCAAAAGCACACTTGGTCGAGGAAAAATACCTTGGAGCATTCGGCACGAGGATTTTGGACAAGAATAGTATAGATGATCATCGTCAGGAAGTTGGTGAAATTTGCGCTGATAACTTCGATCAAGTTGTTGTCACGGATGAAATCAAAGCAAAGGATCCCTTTGCAGCCGTAGAGAGTGCAAATCACAAGATATCAAGACTCCACCATGTTTATGGTTTGTTCAATCATAAGCATGAGATGAGTGTTGGAGAAAAGTCACTTGTCATCCAAAAGTGCTGCGCTAATCACTCCGGGACCTACGCGAATTCCGTGAACCGAATGCAGTTCGTGCGAGACCAACTACCCAAGCCTGCAGCGCGAGCGATGGAAACGATGATGAAGGGAGTTTCCTCGATCAAGCTCAGGCAATGCCGATATGTGCTTTCGACGGGCCTCGACGATGGTATCTGGCCCAGGCACAAGGTATGCGTTGATGTTCGGAACCACCCTGACCGTTACTTCCCCTTTGCCCTCAACAGTGAACAGGCGCTTATCGGGGATTTGCTCTGCGGATATGGCTACGATGACGACTGTGACGCCCGCATTATGGCTGGCAAGATTTGCCCAAGTAAATGAAGTGTAAGCGAAGCATATGTCATGTTTCAGCTTTTTTATTAGCGGCCAAAGAATTGAGACCTGCTGCCCTTGGCAAATGGAGTTGGTTGCAACAAATGCAGAAACGGCTTTAGTTCTCTGGCCAAATTCTGCGGCTTTCAGAAACCACGCAGAAACATAGTCCACCGACATTCCCCAAGTGGCCTGCCGCTTGACTTCAAGATCGCCTGATTTTGCTCGCTGGGCAAGCGTTCTTCGCCCCGAGCGGTGTCTGTCGTCGCGCAAACGGCCGAAGTCGGGTGGATCAAGCCTCGAACCCGCAGCATTCTGG
>NZ_JAALFE010000032.1 GCF_011059185.1 Paragemmobacter kunshanensis
GCCGTCAACGCCATGATTTATATGCGAAATATCACGATTACGACAGCGAAATCAGCGACTTACTTGGAGAATGTGGGTTAATACGGCCGCTGCAATTCTTGGGCCGATCTGGGCGGCGATGCGTGGCGTATGGGGGGCCTTCTGGGGATTTCTTATTCTCGAGACCCTGGCTATTGTCCAGATTGTGCGCGGCATTTGGGGCGATCTCGGATCGGAATTCACCGCGCGTGCGGATTCTCAACTTGCACGTGCCGCCAGTTTCTTTGAGCAGGCTGCTGCCGCGAAGTTAGCCGGGCAGGACGCTACGAAATTCGAAACGATGGCGGAGAATCTCACTCGTGCGGCCGAGCGGAGCCGCGACGCTGCCGCGGCAGCGGCCGCCGATGCAACCACCGTACTGCTCGTCGGCGTCGGCCTATTCGTCGGGCTGCGGATCCTTCAGGGCGTCGGTGCCAATCTGTTCTACGAGAAACAGTACTCGCGCTGGCGCATCAATCCGCAGCAGACGGAGTCTGGCGTACGCTGGCGCAACCTCGTTCTCGGACTGCTGCTGTTCGCTGCAATTGCTCCCCTCACGGTATATAAATTCACAGCGGCTGACGCGCCCGGGATACTCTCCGAGTTTCCATCGCAGAGACAGCATTTCAGCATGGTCGCTGGCTGGATCGAGGACCGCATTGACGCGACCGCAGTGGCCGGGGCTGGCACATTCGACTCCGTGGTCGCGGGTGTGCGCGCCGTTCTCAATGCGCTTACGATTGCGCTGATTGGAACGCCGTGGCCGGTCGTCATGATTGTAATCTGCGTTGTGGCCTGGCGCTCCGCCGGCCCCCGCATCGCAGTGTTCACTGCCGCCTGCATCGCATACATCGCGTTCTTCGGATACTGGGAGCTGGCCATGGAAACCGTGGCCCTTGTCGGAGCCGCAGTCTTCATCTGCGTAATCTTCGGCATCCCGCTCGGAGTATGGTTCGGGAAGTCCGGGCGCGCCTATCGCGCAGCCGAACCGGTGCTGGACCTGATGCAGACACTTCCGGCGTTTGTCTACTTGATCCCGATCGTCGCGTTCTTTGGTACCGGCAATCCGCCCGGCATCCTGGCAACCATCATCTTTGGGATGCCGCCGGTGATCAGGCTCACCGCGCTTGGGATGCGCGGGGTACCCGAGAGCATCAAGGAGGCCGCCACGGCATTTGGTGCATCACGATGGCGCTTGCTCAAGGATGTCGAGTTGCCCCTGGCGCTCCCCTCGATCATGACCGGCGTCAATCAGACTATCCTGATGTGTCTTTCAATGGTCGTGATCATTTCTCTGATCGGCGGTGGCGGGCTTGGAAAGGTCATCCTCGAAGCATTGCAATATGCGGCGAAAGGGCCGGGTCTCATGGGGGGCGTTGCCATCCTGTTCGTGGCCATGGTCATGGACCGTATTGTCCAGGGGGCGTTCCGGCGCAAAGATTCCAAGTAGGACATGCTTGCGAGACGAAGCCTTCAGAGCGCGATGGCCTTCAGGCCATCGCGCCAAATCGTCCGGATATCCTGTCGGCAGTTTCTGTCAACAGCCTGGCGTGCTGCGCAAGTTCGGCAATAGACGCTACTTTGGTGGCCGCCCAAAGGCTGATGGCCGCCACGACCCTGAACTGATAGTTGAAGTTCGGCGCTGCGCTGCGACACCACCAGTCTGGAGGCAGTCCGAAGATGCCTTCGATCAAGTCCGGACATTTTACTCATCGAACCAAAGCCCGCCGTCCCACGCCACCCGAGGATTAGAGTCGTGTTGCGTTCGCGCTGTGCCCCGCAGTTCCACGCGGAGATGGGGTGGATGCCGCTCTCCCCTGACGGCATCGCGATGTGCCAAACTCGTGGTGTCGAAGCACAAGCTGTAGGAGAGGGCATCCATGGGAGAGGTTACCATCATCGGCGTGGATCTGGCAAAGAACGTGTTCCAGGTCCATGGGGCCGCGGCGGACGGGTCCGTCGTCTATCGCAAGAAGCTGTCCCGACCGCAGTTCACGCGGTTCATGGCGGACCAGCCGCCGTGCCTCGTGGCGATGGAGGCTTGCGCCAGCGCGCACCATTGGGCGCGGGAGTTGGCGCGGCACGGACATCAGGTTCGGCTGATCGCCCCGCATTACGTCAAGCCGTTTCTGAAACGGCAGAAGAACGATGCAGCCGACGCAGAGGCGATCGTGGAGGCGGCCCTGCGGCCGACCATGCGCTTTGTCGAACCGAAATCCGCCGACCAGCAGGCGCGGGCCGTCGCGTTCCGCACGCGTGAGCAACTCGTCAAGCAGCGCACCGAGGCGGTAAACGCGCTTCGGTCGCATCTGTACGAGTTCGGCCATGTCGCGCCCGAGGGCATCGGCTACCTGCCGCGCCTCGCGAAGGTCGTCGACGATCCCGACACCGACGTGCCGGAACTCGCCCGGGACATCTGCCGGATGCTCCTCGAGCAGATCGCCCACCTGACCGACCGGATCAATGCGCTGAAAGCCAGAATCGCGGCCATGTCGAACGAAGCTGAAATGCCGCGCCAGCTGCAGACGATGCCGGGTGTCGGGCCGATCACCGCGCTCGCGGTAGAGACCTTCGCGCCGCCGATGGAGCAGTTCCGCCGCGGCCGAGACTTCGCCGCCTGGCTCGGCCTGGTGCCGCGGCAGCATTCCACCGGCGGCAAGCAGAAGCTGGGGAAGACCTCGAAGATGGGGCAACGCGACATTCGACGATTGCTCGTCATTGGTGCGACCGCCGTGATCCGTTGGGCCTCGCGGCGAGGGGCGCCGAAGGGATCGTGGCTGGCCCGGATGCTGGAGCGCAAACCGATCCCGGTCGTCGCGGTCGCGCTGGCAAACAAGATGGCGCGCGGCATCTGGGCGATGCTGACGCGCGGTGAAAGCTATCGTGGTCCGGTGCTGATCGGCGCCTGACACGGCGCCGAACGGGCACTTGGGCCACCGAGTTGTGAGGAAGGCATGATCTGCATGGGCAAATGATCGACATGATCCGGGCCGGGCAAACCAGAAACCTTCTCCGAGCCTCGAGCTCGCTGTTGGAGATGTGGACCCGCTCCGCGCATCACCATCCCGGCCAGCGGCGCCTTGTCAGCCGCATTGAACAGGCCTGACAAAAGAACGCACTCGATCACATGTCCCGAAGATCAGAAATTCCTTGCAAACCGAGCGGCATCCACAAAAGAAGGTTCGACGCCAGGCCCATCCCGTCCGCCACTTGCCCCCGCGAAAGCGTTCTCCCGATCCGGCTGCGGCCGGATTTTTCCGTTGTTTTCGAGGGTTAGTCGGGAGGGGCTGAGGACTGGCCCCGTCGCCAGGATGCCCGAAAGTGGTCTCTCAGTGTGGAAATTCTCCGGACCTGATGACTGCGCCGTTTCGGTGTTCAGGTTGTAAGCGTTTGGACTTGTGATGTTTTTTCAAAGGAAGCCCTATACATTTCGACGTCGGTCGCGCTCGTTGTGACGGAACCGACGTCGAACTATGATTGTAATCAAGCACCTACTCTACGTTGCGGCTACGCCGCCTGCCGTCGATGAGAAGCAGGCCGGGGACGGGTCTCTGAACGTTTCACTGAAGTAGCAAGGCCTACAACCCTTCGACCTGAATCCCATTTTCTGCCAGCCAACTCTTTCGCCATCGCCAGTCAGGAAGATGCTGCTCGACTTTTATCCAGAAGTTGACCGAATGGTCTGGATATAGCCCATGGGCGAGCTCATGAATCACCACGTACTGGGCGATCCTCGGAGGCAGCAGAATGGCCTTCCAGTGAAAGGACACCCGGCCGCCACTACCGAATGATCCCCAGCGATAACCAAGATCTTGAACGTTGACCTCCTTGACGGACACGCCCATCCGGTTTGCCTGCTCGGTCACTTGTCGTTCAAACCAGTCCTGCGCCCGGCGGGTATACCAGCTTACCAAGATTTCCCGTCCACGATGCACAGAAGCCTTGCGAAGGCAGAAGCGTCCGTTGCGAAGCGACAGATCCACCAGTTGGTTTTCCACAAGCCTGAGCCGGTAGCTTTTTCCCAAATACAGGAACCCCTCGCCATCAACGAATTCCTTGATCGGAGCCCTCTGTTGGAGCCTTGCCTTCTCTTCGATCTTGGTGTGGACCCAGAGTAGCTTTTCCTCAACGAACTCCACCAACTGCTGGTCTGCGGCCTGCAATGGTGCAACGATCGAAAGCGCGCCGGTCCGCTCGACCGTGATCTGCAAGGTCTTGCGGCGATCACTCCTGTGCACCTCGAAAGACAGGCCATCGACCTCCAGCCTGTGATCACTGGTTCGAGTCTGCTTGCCGCCTGTTCTAATCGGTGAAAGCGGAAGGTGACGCATCACGCTGTCCTGAGCCTTTCGTCGTTTGCCTTGGCTTGCTGTATCAACTGATCGGCAAGGCTTTCAGCATTGGCTACCGTGAACCCGTTTAGGCGCCGGTCAAAGATTATCTCGAATATTTCCGAGCGCAGATTTTCCTGATCCGCAAGCTTGAAGCTACTCCAGATGGAACGGTTGGAGCCCACCTCCTCAATGATCCGGTCAACAATCTCTACGGTCATTTGGTGGATGGCCTGCAACTGGGCTGAGTCCGTTTCCGGCCCCGCGTTGCAAGCCTCAAGCACGGTCCGCAAGAAGGGTAGATAAACCTCGGGGATGTCAGGCGCTGTCCCGTCAGCGGGTGCGCCTTCGAAGCGAATCTCATCGATAAGGGCTTGGAGTTGTTCGATGATCTGGTCCCACTGCTGGCCGAGCCCCTCCAGGATTTGCTTCAGGCGCTCCGACATCTTCTTGAAGCGAACAGGATCCGCCTCAAAGTTCTTGCGGATGTGCGACCGGATCGCATGTTCCATCTCCGACGCTTTGGCACGACCGCCGGTCGTCTGCCCAACATGGTTGTCAAAGTTCGCATCGGTCAGCTGAACGGGCGGAATCTTCGGGTCGATCCCCAAGGAGATCACATGGTCATCAATCAGCTTGCGGACCTTTGCGCCGACATCGGACCCAAGCAACATGACATCGCGATATCGGTTGCGCGCACGGGCATGGATATAGGCCAAGCGCTTCGCATCCTTGACGAAAGGAAGCCCTTCGGGACGTGGCAGGATGATTTCTAGCGAGGTCAGGAAGTCCTTGAGCTTGACTGTGAACTCGGCCCGGGCCTTCTCGGTCGCAAGGACATTCAGGCAGCCCTCATCATCAGAAAGGTCTTCAAGGCCAGCCCTGCGGAAAATGTCGATGACCCGGATGTGGCGATCCCGCAGCACCGGGATCTGGTCATTGAGCCCGACCAGAGCGCCCTCGATATCCTCGTCCGCATATGCGGCCAAGGCGGCCTTCAGGTGATGCGCCACGCCGAAATAGTCCACGACGATGCCGCAGGACTTGCCGAAACCTGTCCGGTTGACCCGGGCGATGGCCTGCAAGAGTTCTGCTTCGCGGATCGACCTGTCCAGATACATCACCCCCTCGATGGGGGCGTCGAACCCGGTCAACAGCATCGATTTGACGATCAGGAACGCCAGCGGATCCGTCTTAGCCGGGTCCTTGTGGAACAGGGGTTTCTTGAAGCGCTTGATCCGGGCTTCCTGGGCATGGCCTTCGGTCCATTGCCGCCAGGTCGGATCATCATTGTTGCCACCCGACATCACTGGCGCAAACTCGATCCGCGCCAGCGTGTCGCGATACCGCCAGGCCTGGACGAGGGCCTGCGTCACCGGCGGCTTGGTGCACAGGACCTCATCATCCATCGCCTTGTCGTGATCCGACAGGGCCGCGGCTTGGGCCAGCAACTCATCCCGCGCCTCCAGAAACGCGGCATGGTAGCGGATCACGGCGAGGCGGCTGTAGGCCACGACCTGCGCCTTGTAGCCGTTGGGCAGCAGGTTCGTCACATAATGCCGCAGCATGTCGCGGGCCTTTTCCGCGATCAGTGCGGGCGCCTCGAGGATGTTGCCCTTGGTCGCATATTTCTTGCGGATCGCCTCCAACTCGTCCTCGGTCCGGTCGCGGAACATGTCCTCGAACAACCCGTCCAGCGTGGCGCCGTCCTTCACCGCGCCCTCGGCCGTTCGCCCCTCATAGAGGACTGGCACCGTGGCCCCGTCGGCCTCGGCTTCCTTGATCGTATAGCGGTCGATGAAATCGCCAAATATCTGCGCCGTCCGCTTCTTTTCACCCATGATGATCGGCGTGCCGGTGAACCCGATCCGGGCGCAGTTCGGCAGCGCGGCCATCAGGTTGGCGTGCAGATCACCGGCTTGGGTCCGGTGCGCCTCATCCACCACGACAAGGATCGTTTCATCCTCGTTCAGCACCTCGAAGGCCGAGCCCTTGGTCACCTCGGGCACATCCTCCTCGGTCCGGTATTTCTGGATCGTGGCGAACACCAGCCCCGGCCCCTTGCGCCGCGCCAGCCGCTTCAGCGCCCCGGCATTCGTCGCCAGCTCCACCACATCGCCCGACAGGGTCGCCGTTTCCGACAACTGGCGTTGCAGGTCACGGCGGTCGGTGACCATGATCACCTTGAACTTCCGCAACGCCACATCGGTCCGCATCTTGCGGATCATGAACACCATGGTCAGGCTTTTGCCCGACCCTTGGGTGTGCCAGACGATCCCGCCGCGCCGGTCATATTCGCCGTCCTGCACCCGGGTCTTGCCGGTGCGCAGCCGTTCCAGCGCGCGGTTCACGGCGCGGTATTGCTGATAGCGGCAGACGGTCTTGATGGTCTGACCGCCCACATTCATGAACAACAGGTAATGCCGCAGGATGTCCAACAGATGCGCGGGTCGCAGCATCCCGGCAATCAGGCGTTCCTGTTCCGACAGGGCCTTCTTGCCCAGAGGAGCCGCCACCGCATCCTCGGACCCTGTGCCATCTGGGCCGACCACGGTTTTCCAGCTTCCGTAATGCTCCAGCCCCGCGCCGATGCAGCCCACACGCGCCTGATCGAAGCTTGTGGCGATCAGCAACTGGACGGAGGCGAACAGCGCGGGCGCGCCCTCGTTCTCCTCCACCTCCAGCGCGGCCTTGCGGGCATTGTGATAGCGGCGAAGCTGGTTGACCGCCTCGGCCAGCGGTTCGGGGATGGCGGGGCTTTTCGCCTCGACCACCACCACCGGGATGCCGTTCACCAGCAGCACGAGGTCGGGGATGATGAAACCCTTGCCCACGTCATGGCCCGGCGGGCAATCGATGCGGAACTGGTTGGCGATGGTGAAGGTGTTGGCCCCCACATCGTCCCAGTCGATATAGCGGATGGTCTGGCTGCGCCCGCCGTCCCAGCCGGGCAGCCCCTCAACCGTCAGGCCCCGCAGCAACAGTTCCGTCACCGCCTGGTTCGCCTCCATCAGCCCGCGCTGGCCGTGGCGGGTCAGGGCGCTGACGGCTTCGGACAGGCGGGCGTCGTCCAGCCAGGGCTGGCCATCGGGGCCGGGGTTGATGGCGCGCAGGCGGTCGCGCAGGCAGGCCTCGGCGATGGTGTCGCGGAAGGTGACGCGCCCCGTCAGGCCGGGGTCGTCCTTTGACCCCTCCTGCACCTGCCAGCCCATGGCACGGCACTGGTTTAGGAAGGGCAGTTCCACATCGTCATACTCGTGACCCATGACCAGCCCCTTCGGTTACAACAAGGGCGTGACGGGAACCCGGCCGGTGAGCAGGTCGTCCATCAGGCCGGATTTCTGAAGGCGGAGTTTGTCGAGTTCTCGCAGGCTCGCGGAGTAACTTGCCTCGATGGCTGTGGCTCGTTCCTCGATAGCGATTTGTTCTGGAATTGGGGGAAGCGCGACCTTGATCCTGCGAAGGTTACCCAAATTGATACGCTTCATCGTAACGCCTTGTTCATACCCGCGAGCCTGCCTTCGCGCTGAGTGCCCGTTCAGGAACAGCATCGCGTATGCATTTCGGCATACCGCCCTACCGCGAAATCTGAAGCAGTCGGCCTTGTTGATACCTGCGTCCAATTCCTCAGGATATAGGCAAGCACGTCCTACCGGGTGACCATCGTCACCAAGTGAGGCGATCAGCAGATCCCCTGACACAACCTGATTTCGGATGAGCCTTGCCGCGTGGCTTTCACGGATAAAGGCCTTCTCTGTGTCGTCAAAGTAGCCATCCTGAATATTCTGCAACCTGACAACCCGGACGCCGGGCTGCGACACGTAGTGTTCGGTTTTCAGATTTGATCCGAATGGCCCATCTACAACACTCTCTGCTGCATCGCCCAGTTTCGTCACATCCCACTCCTTCGGCAGCCAGCCGAGCGGGGTTTGGTGGTAGAGGCGGGGGGCCTCGGGGTGTGGGGGGCGGAGGTCGCCGTTCGCGTCGATGCCGCGGGTCAGCAGGTCATGCAGCAGCCCCTGCTTCATCGCCCGCAGCTTTGCCACCACCGCCTCGGTCCCCCGGATCGCCGCGTCCAGCGTGTCGAGGACTTCGGCGATTTTGGATTGGTGCTTCGGCTCTGGGATAGGCACCTTGAACTGAGACAGTCCCTTCCATGATGTCCGGGGCATCTTGGTGCCCATCGAGGTCCGCTCAGCTTCGGCGCCAACGGCCTCGGTTTGAAAAACGCGGGCAGCAAAACCGGGATTATTCCCGTTTCGCACCCTGAGAACCAAGATATCCGTCGAGCAATACCCGGAAAACGGCGCAGAGACGCACTTGCGCAGGTTGGGCCGAAGCTTCCCGAAAAGCACGTCGCCTGCTTCAAAGACCGAATTGACGCTTACCGATGTTTCGGACGGCGCCCATCCCAAGAGTTGCGAGTTCCGCTGCCCTATGTGTTCGAGACCGACATAGGGAAGATTGGGATCTTTCTTGACCGCAATCTTTTCGTCCACGGGTGCGACGAGTTCCGACAGGCTGCCAAGAACAACTTGGGCGTCCTCAGACATACCCCAACCCCTTCAGGAACCCGGTCAGCTTGCCCGTCGCCTCGGCCCGCGCGCCTTCGATCTCGGTCAGGGTCACGCGATACTTGTCCCACCAGTTTTCAAACGCCGCCACGATCTGCCCGCGCTGCGCGGCGATGTAGCGGGTCAGGATCTTTTCCATGTCGTCATGCAGGATCTTCTGGATCAGCGCCGCCGCATCCCCCTCGGTCAGCCCGTCCACGGCCCCGTTGATCGCATCGGTGAACTGCGCGTGATTGGCCTTCAGTGTCTTCTTGACCTCGGCCAGTTCCTTTTTCCACCGCTTCACCTGCGCCTCGTCCACGGGTTCCGCGTCGTCATCCTCTTCTTCGCCCTCTTCGGGCGTGGCGGTCGCGGCCTTGATCTGGGCGTCAAGTTCGGCCTTGCGCGCCTCCAGCTCCGCAATCTCGCGCACGAAGCCGCCCATCAGGAAGCTGACCAGCTTGTGGTCCAGCGGGCTTTCCTTGTGGCCCTTGTCCTCCAGCGCGGTGACGATCGAGGTGCGCCAGGCATCGACCACGCCCCGGCCGTCGCGCGCCATGAGGGTAAGGAAGTCAAAGCGCGACGCCTGCCAGAACTGCGCGATGATGCCCCGCACGGTGAAGGGGTCGAGCATGGCCAGCCCCTCCAGCGTTTCGGAAAAGCTGGACAGGAGTTCATCGCGCAGCCGGATGAGGGCGGCGGCCTGATCCGCCCCGGCCAACGCCACGATCCCATCCTGATGCGCGGCCCACCAGGCGTTGAAGGCGGCCCGGATTTCCGCCTCGCGCGCTTGGAGGCCCGCGTCGGCCTCGACGGCCGGTTTCAGGTCGGATTTCGCGGTCAGGTGCGGCGCGAAGTCGAGGTAGTGGTCATCGCGGGGCACCAGCAGGTCCATCGGGTTCAGCCCATGGGCGCGGAACAGGTCGGCCTTCGCCGCGACCTCTGCCTTCGGAATGCCGCCCACCAGATGCGCACGCACGTCATGCGGTTCGGGCGGCGGCGCGTTGTCGGCATAGCGGCGGATGTTCAGGTTGAAGTCGTTGTCACGCAGAGTGTCGATATCGACAATGGCCGAGAAGCCCGGGATCTCGCGGTATTCCTCGAAGGTGGTGACGATCTTCTCGATGTGTTCGGGCATCAGGTGGTTCTGCGCCCGGCCTTCGAAATATTCGCGGTCGGCGTTGATGAAGAGGATTCTTCCCTGCCGGTCCTTCGGTTTGCCCGAGACAAGGTTCGCGCCGTTGTGGACGCGCTGACGAAGGACGATGACGCAGGCGGGGATGCCGGTGCCGTAGAAGAGCTGCGGCCCGAGGCCAATGATCGCCTCGATCTGGTCCTGTTCGATGATCTTCTGGCGGATCTTGCCCTCGTCGCCCCCGCGGAACAGCACGCCGTGGGGCATGACGGTGGCGATCATGCCGCCGTCACGTGTCACATGCAGCATGTGCTGGAGGAACATGAGGTCGGCCTTCTTGGCCCCGCGCGGGACCTCGTGGAAGAAGCGCTCGGGGAACTTGGGCTGCCACGTGTATTCGCCCGACCTGTCCTTGTCCTTTGACCCCCAGGGGAGGGAGAAAGGCGGGTTGGTCAGGATGCGGTCGAAGCGGCGCAGTTCGCCGTTCTCGACATGCTGGGGCTCTCCCAGAGTATCCTCGTTGCGCAAGTCGGCGCTGCTGATCCCGTGGAGCAGCATGTTCATCTTGGCGATGGACCAGACCGTGCCGGCGTTTTCCTGACCGAACAGGTTGGCTTTGCGCCCGTCCTGACCGTGTTCGTCAATGTAATCCTTGGCCGCGATCAGCATGCCACCCGACCCGCAGCAGGGGTCATAGATGTCATGTTCAAGGGTCGGCTTCAGAAGCCGCACCATCATCCGGACAACGGACCGGGGGGTGTAGAACTCGCCGCCCTTTTTGCCCGCTGAGTCAGCGAATTCAGCGATCAGATATTCGTAGGCGGCGCCAAGCAGGTCAGGGAATTCGAAGTCCTCGTTCCGAAGCCGGATTTCCCCGAAATGAGTGATCAGCTGGCGCAGCTTCTGGTCGCTGATCTTGCTCTGGCCGACCTTGCGGGTGAAGTCGATGTGGTCGAGGACACCTTCAAGAGCAATGTTTTCGGACTCGATCCCTCCTAGGGCCTTGTTCAGCTTGTCGCCAATGTTTTCATGGGCTTCATCAACAAGAAAGGTGAACCGAGACTGCGGCGGAACCCAGAATGTGCCGCTGCGGCCGTACCAGACTTTGTTCTCAGCATCCTCGGCCGCCTGCTTCGGCGCGATGCCGTTTCCGATGCGCTTTTCGATGACCTCCTGCCGGGCCTGCTCAAAAACATCGGAACAGCGTTTCAAGAACAACATTCCAAAAATGTATTCCTTGAACTCCGAAGCATCCATCTTGCCGCGCAAAATATCGGCAGCGCTGAATAGGTGGCGCTCAAGTTGGGGCAGGGTCAAAGGCATTTGTTGCTCGCTTGGAAGGCCTTCGCAAAGTGCACCAGCCTTCAGCCTAGGGCAATGTCTGCGGCTCCTGAATCGTGACCGGACGCGTCAGTTCGTTTGCCTGATTATCCCAGTTCGCAGGAAACGGCTCGAGCGCCCGCACCAGTGTCACCTCTGGCCCCTGCTTCCCGGCCAGGATCGCCTCGACGATGTCGGGCGCGAGCAGCGTTAGGCGCAGCACGCGGGTCATGTAGGACGGTGCGATCCCCTCGCGCTCAGCCAGTTCGGCGATGGTGGCGAAATCACCAGACTCGAGCATCCGCTTCCAGCGGAATGCGCGCGCCAGCGCTTTGACCAGAGCGCTATCTGTCTGGCGCGAATTCGCGGCTCCCTCGGGCAACTGCATCTCCTTGCGCCCGCCGCGCTTCACTACGCGGAACGGGACGTGGAGCGTCACCACGGTGTCGGGAACCGGGGCGCCGCGGCTCATGCCGCTTCTCCGATGTCTCCGGCCAGCATCTCGCGAGTGAGGCTGCTGAGCCCGTCGACGCGGAGCCGGACATTCAGGCCGTCCGTATCGATGTCGACCCGTTCAACCAGCAGCGCCACGATGCGCGCCTGCTCGGCGGGGAACAGTTCGTCCCATAGCGGATCGAGCCGGATCAGCGCCTCGCGGGCGTCGGCCTCGGTAATCCCGCCATCCTGCGTGCGCGCTGTCTTCCATGTGCCCGCCACGATCTCGGGCTGGCGGAATACGGCGCGGAGTTGGTCGATCACGGTAGCCTCGATCTCCCCCGCTGGCACGCGGCCGATGGGGCAGGATCCAGCGCCATGCTTCAGCACCGTCTGACTGAGGTAGTAGCGGTACAACCGCCCGCCCTTGCGCGTATGCGTCGGCGAGAAGGCCGCGCCATCCGGGCCGAACAGCAGCCCCTTCAGCAGTGCGGGCGTCTCAGCGCGGGTGCGCGCGGCACGCTTGCGCGGGCTCTCCTGCAGGATGGCGTGGACGCGGTCCCACGTCTCGCGGTCGATGATGGCGTCGTGCTCGCCGGGGTAGCTGTCGCCCTTGTGCACCGCCTTGCCGATGTAGGCGCGGTTGCTCAGCATCCGGTAGATGTATTTCTTGTCGATCCGGTTGCCGCGCGGCGTCTGAATGCCGCGTTTCGTGATCTCTCTCGCCAACTCCGTGCCCGACCCGATCTCGAGGAAGTGGGCGAAGATCCAGCGGACGTGCGCGGCGGCTTCCTCGTCCACCAGCAGTTTGCGGTTTTCCACCCGGTAGCCGTAGGGCGGCACGCCCCCCATCCACATACCCTTCTTCCGGCTGGCGGCGACCTTGTCGCGGATGCGCTCGGCTGTCACCTCGCGCTCGAACTGGGCGAAGGACAGCAGGATGTTCAGCGTCAGCCGCCCCATCGACGTGGTCGTGTTGAAGCTCTGCGTGACCGACACGAAGGTTACGCCGTTCCGGTCGAACACCTCCACCAGCTTGGCGAAATCCGCCAGCGAGCGGCTGAGGCGGTCGATTTTGTAGACCACCACCACGTCGACCAGCCCATCCTCGATGTCCTCCAGCAGGCGCGTCAATCCCGGGCGTTCCAACGTGCCGCCCGAGATGCCACCGTCGTCATACTGATCGCGGACCAGCACCCAGCCCTCGGAGCGCTGGCTGGCGATGTACGCCTCGCAGGCCTCGCGCTGGGCGTGGAGGCTGTTGAACTCCTGCTCCAGTCCTTCCTCGGAGGATTTTCGGGTGTAGACGGCGCACCGCAGCTTGCGGACGACCTTCGATTTTTCGGGCGGCTTCGTCATCTCCGCCCCCTGTGGTTCTTGAGCCCGAAGAAGGTCCAGCCGTTCCAGCGGGTGCCGGTGATGGCGCGCGCGATGGCGGACAGCGACTTGTAGGGGCGTCCCTGCCATTCGAAACCGTCGGCGGTGACAGTCACAACGTACTCGACGCCCTGCCATTCTCGCAGCAACCGCGTGCCCGTGATGGGACGGTCGCGATCGGCGCGGACGCCGCGCTTCTTCCTGTCGCCGCCGTCCAGTTCCTCGCCGAGCCGTTCGAGGCGCCGAATCGTCTCGGGTTTGAGCCCGCCATAGGCAAGTTCCTGGATGCGGTAGGCCAAGCGGCTTTCCAGGTAGCGGCGGTTGAACGGCGGCGGCTCGCTGTCGAACAGGTCGCGCCATTGCACCTTCAATTCCGGCGTCGGGGTGGCCTTCAACGCGGCCAGGCGCGCGGGGATTGGTTCATGGGTCGTCATGCATTTCTCCGTTGAGTTGGAGTTGCATGAAGGCTCCGGTCTGCCGGATAGTGTAGGCGAATTTCTCCATGGTCGTCAGAAGGTTGGACCTGATCCCGCTGCCGCAGGCGGACCAGCCCAAGGGCCAGCAGGCCGCACAGCTCTGCGCGCCGTTCAGCGGGGCTCATCTTGTCCGGCGACAGCGGGTTCGGACGTTTCATGCGGCCACCCGTGCGGCAGCCCCGAGGACCGAGCGCTGGATGGCGGCCCGGTTCCACAGGAAGTTCAGGTGACAGTTGGCGGCGTATTTCGACAGACCGAAGTCGTGTCCCTCTGCCTTGTGCCCGGCGCGGGCCAGCAATTCGATCTGCCGAAGGCTTGCCGGATCATTGAGCCAGCGACGGCTCTTGATCGACGCTGTCCCCGTCTCTGTCGTCCGCAGGAAATCATCCGCCGCGGCCAGCGCCTGAACGCGGGTTCCGATGGCCAGCGGCTTGACCGGTTTGCCACGGGGCTGGCCGAGCGCATGCCAGAGCGTGCCGTCGTGGAATACCCCGGCCCAGCCTTCAAATCCGCTTGCCATCAGCGCGCTGCCATCGGCCAGCAAGGGCTCCCAGGCAAAGGGCGAGCGATCCAGCAGGTCGATTTCCGTCATCTCGAAGCTGTCGAGCACTGTCTTGTCGCTGGTCTCGCGCGTGAAGACATGGCCGCAGAAGTCGCAGATGCGCGCCGCCAGGGGCAGTTCGGCCTCGCAACAGGGGCAGAGTTTCCACGGCGCCTGACCCGGTTCGGGGTCGTCCGCGTCAAGGTCGATCTCCTGTTCGAGCGAGCCATGGCGCAAAGCGGCGCCTGCAAAATCCAGAACGACGCAGTCGGTCTTGATGATGCCGGGATAGCGCGCTGGATCGACGCGGCGCAGGCCGCGCCCTACCGCCTGGATGAAGGTCCCCTTGTGCAGCATCGGGCGCAGGATGCCGATGCAGCCCACAGGCTGGCTGTCGAAGCCTTCCGTCAGCACCATGCAGTTGGTGAGGATGCGGGTCTCGCCGCGATCGAAGCGCGCGATGGCGGCGGCCCGCTCCCTGGACGGCATGTCCCCGCTGATCATCTCCGCAGCATGGCCCGCCGCGCAGAAGGCCTCCGCCACGGCCGTGGCGTGATCGACGGTCGCGCAGAAGAAGATCGTCTGCCGATCGGCGGCCTTTTCTTCCCAATGCTCGACGACGGCATCGGTCAGGACGGCGCGGTTCAGAACCCGGTCTGCGGCGCGCATGTCGAAATCGCCCGCCGTCGCATCGAGCCCCGCCAGTTCGTCACCCACCCCGAGATCGATCGTGAAGGTGCGCGGCGGCACCAGCAGCCCTTGCGCAATCAGCGCGCCGATTCGAACCTGGTAGCCCACATTGCTGAAGGTCTTGCGCAGGCTGCGGCCATCGCCCCGGCTCGGCGTGGCCGAGAGACCTAGGAGCTTGAGGTTCGGGTTCAGGCTGCGGGCGTCATCGATGACGGCCTGATAGCTGGTCGATGCCGCCCGGTGGCATTCATCTATCACCAGATGCGAGACGGCCGCCATACGCGCGCGCCGGTTGGCGCGGGCCAGCGTCTGCACGCTGCCAAAGACAATGCGCCCGTCCCAATTGTCCTGCTCGGCCTTCACGACCGAAGTCGAAAGGCCAGTGATCGCGCCGATGGAGGAGCGGTTCTGATCGACCAGCTCATCGGTGTGCTGGAGGACGAGAACGCGGTCCTGGCGGCGATGTTCAAGTTCCTCGCCGATGCAGAAACCGGCGATGGCCGTCTTGCCCGCACCGGTGGGCAGTACGAGAAGCGTGTTGCCGTGGGTGGCGAGCCTGTCACGAGCAGCGGCCACTGCCGCCTTCTGGTAGTCGCGCGGGATCATGTGCCAGCCCTCCCTCAGCGTGCCCAGAACGGGGCGGAGGAATTGCTGGCGGGCGCAGCCTGGCCGTAATTCGGCTCTGCCATGCGCGGGGCGCCCGTGCCGAGGCCGAGGGTCGGCTGCGGCATGCGACCCATGACGCGGGCATAATCGCCATGCGCGGGGCCAATAGCGGCCTTGATCGCATTGCGGCCTGGCTCATCGGGACGATCCTTGTCGCGCTCGATGCCGATGCGGGCAACGAATTCGAGGCCGCTCATCTCCCCAAGGCTGCGGATCATGCGCGCCGAACGCGCTGCATCCGACTGATCCTCCGCCCGGATGCCCCGGGCAGATTCGAGGATGCCGCGGATCAGCGCCCGGCCACGGTTACCATAGGTGTCATCACCGCTGCCCGCGTTTTTGCCGCGGAACCCGATGCGGGTGTAGATCCGCCGCCGCGCAAAAGGCCCCTCCATGATGATGGCCTCGGTGTTGAGATAGAGCGCGGTGCTGGTCTTGCTCTGCGTGAGCCAGCCTTCCGGGCCTGCGCCACCGGGGCGAATGGTGAGGGTCACACGCACCAGCGTGTTCGCCGGGATTAGGTCGAATGCGGCGTCCTGGGTGTCGGCGCCATTGAAGTCCATGTCACTGGTCATGGGTCATGCTCCTTGGGTCGTCGTGGGATTGGGGTTGGCGCCGGCAGGCAGGTCGAAACTCAGCCGCTGATGGCTGTCGGGCCGGGGGCCGCGGATTTTCGCCATGAGGCGTCCGAGATGGGCGGGCTCGATCATCGACAGACGGCCGCTGCGATCCTTGGCGGGCAGGCCGAAATCGTTGATCGTCGTGCAGATGAAGGCTCGGAACGCCTCGCCCTTCTCGGGGCGCAACTCGGTCAGCGTGATGACTTCATCGACGATGCCGGGCAGTTCGAGCCCGGTCTTCGAGCCTTCGATCTGCAAGGAAAAGAAGGGCTTGCCGAAGTCATCGAGCTTCCGATCGAGAAGCCCGACCAGCCAGATATTCTTGGCCGGCGTATGCTGCAGATGCGTGAGCCAGCCGATCATCTCCTGGCCGAGCAAGCCGTAAGTCGCGCGCATGTCGGGTTTGCCGGTGCGATCGGACTGTGCCTGGGGCTGGCCCTTGCACCATTGCAGGCAGATGCGGGAGGCGACCGAGATGCTGTCGACGAAGACGGTGTCGTATTTGTCGAGCTGGCTGGCAGGCCCGTAGGCCGCGCAGACGCGGGCGTAATGAGCCTGACCATAGGACTGGTCATCGCGCATCGCGGGGTTCGGTCCGCCGATCCAGGCGGCGAGATCGCGCGCCAGTTCCCAATCGCGCACCCGCACCTCGTCGCCGGGCCAGCCTTGGACGGCCAGTTCGCCTGCTTCGAGATTGACGAACATCGTGCGCTGCGGATCGAGGGTGAGCAGCTGCGTGGTCTTGCCGATGCCGGAGGTGCCGGTCAGCACGCCCTTGATGCCGCGGGTTTCGCGCAGCCGCTCATCGGCGGTGATGATGCGCAGCGATGCCTTGCTGAAGGGGGCGCTCATTGGCCCGCCTCCAGGTCGCGGACGGCGGCGTGAATGCCGACATCCCGGCCCAGCGCGCCCTGCCGCCGCGCCATGCGCAGCAGCGTCGAGAGCGCATTTGAGACTTCGTAGAGCGCCGATTGCTTGCGGCCGAAATCAACCAGTGCGAACTCGATATCATCGAGCGTCGCCTGTTCGATCGGCACGCTGCGGGCGGCGCGGCCACCAATGGCCGGGACGTTGATTACCTCGGGCAGTGGCTCGAGATTGTAGCGCTGGCGCAAGCGCTTCAGAGGGGAAGAAGAGAACATCACATGCTCCTGTTTGCCGTCGTGGCCTCCAGGGATCGTCGGAAAGACTGCTGCCGGGCCTGACGCCGCCCTGGAGCTCGCGGTCGGAGTGTTTCCCCTTGCGGGGTGTTGCATTCCTCCGAGGGCCCGGCATGAAACTTGGCAGGACCGGCGTGTTCCGGTCCTGTGCTCACCTACCGGCCGGGCGCCGGAACTGTCGGGGTCGCCCCGAGATAAACTTCGAGGCCGCGCGCAACGGCGGCCGAACGCATCGAGACAAGGCGCGCGTAGATTGTGCTGCGGTGGATCCCGAGCGTGGTTGCTGCCTCAGTGGGTGTCTGCTCGACCAGCGTGTCGGCCACCGACCTGCAGGCCGGTGTCAGCGCAGCACGCAGACGCCGCACATCCCGCACTAGGCCAAACCCTTCATCGGCGGGCCGTGGCGCAGGGCCATTGAGACCATCCGCTTCGGCCAGCGTCTCAGACAGCGGCAGCGGCTCACCATCTTCCTGTTGCTGGGCCGGTTCATCAAAACTGACCCAACTGCGCTCAGCCCGCAGGCGTTCGGTGGGGCTCGCCAGGGTGGCGATGCGATTGCCGATGACACGGTCGGCGAAAGTGTCGTAACTGCCACGCGTGAGATCGAAGGCGCCGTCACGCCGCCAGAGATGTTCGCGCAGGTCTTGCGCAATGTCCTCGGCGGTCATGCCGGGCACGGCGCCAGAGCGCGCGAGGCGCGCGGCGCGGACCATAATGTTGCGGGAAACCCGCGAGTGCGGGTCGGTGATGGGGTGCTGGAAACGCTCCATGAAGTTTCGCCTTCGTCCAGGTGGACGGGCACGCGGCCCGAGTGCCTGGGACCGGCGAAATTTCGTTGGAGGGGCCCGAAATCAGGGCAGAACACGCAAAGAAAACCCCACAAAACCGAATGGTTTCATGGGGTTGATGATGCGAAAAAAATCTGAGGGCTGGTCAGTCGTCGTCGACGAAATTTCGTCGGATCAGCTTGTCCGCCGCTTTCGTTTTGCGGCGGCCGCAAGCCCATCGGCAGATATCTTGAACCTCGACACGTAGCAGCCGCCTTCAATGTCGAATGGCTCGTCGTGCAGGCCGAATGCAGCGTTCAGCTTTTCGACCAGCTTTTGTTTCTGCCGTTGTGCACTGGATGCCCCGATCGCCAACCTTCCGCGCGCATGCGCAAATTGCTCGAGCAAAGTCCATTGCAAGGTTGGCTTGTTGAGTGGGCCTTTCACCATATCGAGGTCGTGGGGAACGATGATGCGGGTTCGCCCAAGTATCGTCGCGGTAAATTGCTGAGCGTTCGAAAGATCGAGCTCGATGTCCTCCCATGTCGTCCCCGTGGGCACGGTGATGGATGGCTTCCTGATCTTCTCAAGGCCAATGATGCCATCGATAAGACCGGCGAAGAGGATCGAGGGCTCGGCACTGATCTGAAACCCCTTCCGCGCCTGCCATAGAAGAATGTCTTCTAGCGCCATGCTCGTCGCCTGTTGTGCCTTGAGACGCTGAACTTCAGCAAGCGTGAGGGACCGCCTTGATGGAACCAGGACGAGTCGCGGACTTGGCGGTGAGTCCGCCACCGAGTCCAGGCCATCGATTAATGGCGAGAACATGGGTTGAGGAAGGTAGAGGAAAACAGGAAATCCGCGCCCGGGGCTGATTTCATATCGGCCAAGA
Source organism: Paragemmobacter kunshanensis (assembly GCF_011059185.1). Classification (GTDB taxonomy): domain Bacteria; phylum Pseudomonadota; class Alphaproteobacteria; order Rhodobacterales; family Rhodobacteraceae; genus Paragemmobacter; species Paragemmobacter kunshanensis. Next base: position 18,982 of record NZ_JAALFE010000032.1, read on the forward strand.
AAGGCCGCACGCGCCAGTCTTGGTTTCTCCGCCTCTCCAATCAAGCTGAGCGCGTTGTGGAGCGCCTTGGCCAGCTTCTGCGGATCAAGCGCCAGGATGTTGACTTCGGCCTCGTCGAGGAAGACGCTATCGCAGATCGGGGACGGGTTGCCACATTCAGCGCGCAGGCGGCCGTCTATCAGCGGCACAACCCGGCGCATGCATCCATCGAGGCAGCCCCTGCGACATACCAAGTCCTCAGCCTTCTTGTCGGTCGGCCGCAGCAAGGTGGCCGCTGGCGCCCACTCGTCACCGAGTATTTCGGTCCATTCGCGCTGGCTCCAGGCCGCCCCGTTCAGGTCCTCAATCGCGTTCCAGAACGTCGTCATCCGCATCGCCGCGATCATCCTTGTCCTGTGAAGCATAGAAACCCCGGGCATCAAGCCAGGCCTCGACGGCAGGTGCATCGGTGTCGCGGTCATAGCGGGCGGAGCCCTTGCTCACGCTGACGACGCGTTCCTGACGCGCGCCACGGAACAGGACGCCGAACTTGGCGGCAATGATGTCGCCGTATTTGAACTTGGCGTCTGCCTGATCGCCCAGGGCTGCGAAGAGATCACTCGCGCGCGTGATTTCGGTAATCGGAATGCGACCCCGCAGAACGCGCACCACCTCGCGCAGACGCACGCGATCAATCCCGTCGATGTCGCTTGAGACGAGGCAGTCCGCGCCATCATCTCGGATCGGCGCCAGCGTGAAAATCTCGCCCTCGCCAAAGTAGTCCTTGTCGCCAAACAGAACGAGGCCGATCGTCTCGCGATAGAGCGTGCGCGCGCCCTTGGTGTCGGCATTGACGGCCAGCACATCTTGGTCGGCGTCGTAAATCACCACGTCGTGTTTCTGGGGACGATAGAACGCCACCCCGGAAGATCCGTCATCTTCATGCTTGCCCTCGCGAATCATCGGCATGCCGTGCCGGATCAGAAGCCAGACCTTATCCGTGCGCGGAAACGCAAAGACCCGCGCGCCTTTCCCGCGCTGCTTGCTCTCGAACCACGGGTCCATCAGCGTTTCAAGTTGCTTCAGTTGAGCGTCAGGTGTCGCTGGCAATCTGCGCTTCTTGCCCACCTTGCCAACGAAATACATGAAGCTCGATTTCTGGAACGCGAGGGTGCGGACCGCGCGCTCAATCAGGAGATCGGGGTTTGCGTTCCAGATCTGTGTCGCGACGTCGGCCGGCGTCGACTTGCCATTGACGCTGAGCGTGATCCCGGCGTCATTCGCCCGTTCCATCATCTCCTCAAGCGTTTCGTTCGAGGCGACCTCGTCGATGTAATAGAGCCCATTGACCAGATCGGGCGGGATATTGGCGTCATACTGCATCAAGAGCTTCGCCAGATCCTCGTGCGGAAAATCCAGCGCCGGATTTGCAGGCAGCGTGAAACCACGCCCCGCCAGATAGCTTTGATACGGAGCAAGAAACGCCAGCAGATGATCGTTGGTAATTCGCTTAAGGCCGTCAGGACGGGTGAACACTTTCGGATCGAACGAGGCCATGGACGAATCGGCTCCTTTCTCTTGGGGGACAAAGCAAAGGCTAGGGTCGGCCTGTCCGCTGCGCAAGAAAATGTTCCCTATAAGTTCTTATGTGGAAGATCCTTCCAGCAAGCCGCTCGGTGCGCGGCACAAAGGGCCGCGACGCAGCCGTAAAGCTGCCTGACCAGCTGCATCAGGAATGTTGCCGCGGTGATCCGACAGATCGGAGACCGCGCCGGTAGGTGAGGAAAGCACTGGAGCTTTCCCATGACCGACAGAACGACCCATCCACGCTCGCGTCCCGCGATTGCCGCCCTCCAGACCGGGGAGGCGCAATGATCGATCCGGACCCCCGCGAACAGGCGGCGCTGCGCGCTGCCCTCAAGAACATGGCTGAACTGATGGCCGAGATCGGGTGGACGACCCGGTTTCAGCACCTGAGCGAGCAGCAGGCCCTCGCGCTCGCCACAGCGGCCGTCGATGGCTTTCAGGAGGCGATGCGCGCCAGCGCACCGGCGCTCCGCGACATGGAGGTGCCGTTCTGATGACCGAGGTGCTGGACTTCAATCACCGCGAAAAGCCACCCAGCTTCTGCGACACGGTGAATGCGCGCATCGATGCGGCGCTGGTCGCCGAGAATGCCACACGGCCGCAGCGCGACTATCTGGGTGGCAGCCGCCTAGGCGACATCTGTTCGCGCCGGCTGCAATACGAATACCTGAAAGCCCCGCGCGATCCTGATGGTGGTTTCTCCGGGAAATCGCTGCGCATCTTCGCCCTCGGCCATGTGCTGGAAGATCTCGCGATCGAGTGGCTGCGCAAGGCCGGGTTCGATCTGCGCACGCGCAATCGCCATGGCGAGCAGTTCGGCTTCACCGCGGCCGGTGGACGAGTCCAGGGTCACGCCGATGGCGTGATCGTCGCCGGACCTGACGGCTTTGCCGCCCCGGCGCTTTGGGAATGCAAATCCGCCAATGCGAAGAACTGGCGGGAGATCGCCAAGCATGGCGTGGCCAAAGCAAAGCCCGTCTACGCCGCACAAATCGCGCTCTATCAGGCCTATCTCGGTCTGACCGAGACGCCCGCGCTCTTCACCGCCATCAACAAGGACACCTGCGAGATCTGGCACGAGCTTGTGCCCTTTGATGCAGCGCTCGCCCAGTCCTCCAGCGACAAGGCGGTGGCGATCCTTCGCGCCTGTGATGCGGGCGAGCTGCTGCCGCGCCACACATCCGACCCCGAGCATTTCGAATGCCGCTTTTGCGCGTGGAAAGCGCGGTGCTGGTCATGACGACATGCTCTGACATGCCCCAACCTAACCGCATTCTGCCCGACCGTGCCATGGTCGCACGCTTTGCCGATGTGGTGTTCGGCTATTGCGATGGCCTCGCTCCGATCAGGGCCTTGGCGGAAAAGGGCGCGCCCGATGCGCCATCCCACACGCCTTTCCTCGCAGCGGATGGCGAACTGGCAGCCAAGCTCGCTCTGCAAGCCGATTGGGCAGAGAGCGCAGGCATGGCGCTCTTCGTGGTGCCAGGCACCGTGCTGTCCGCGGTGGATGCCCGGGCCGAAAGCGTGGTGCAAACGCAGGTCGTCCTGGTCGATCTCGACAACGGCGATATTGGCGCAAAGCGGGATCATCTGGTCCAGCACCTCGGCGCCCCCACACTGGAGGTTGCCTCTGGTGGCATCACCGAGGATGGCCAGCCCAAGCGGCACTTGTATTGGCGCCTGAGCGAGCCCGCCGAAGGCGAAGACATCGCCCGCGTCTGTCGCGCACGGTACATGATCGCCTCAAAGGTCGGTGGTGATCCCTCCTTCCGGTCCGCCCACCAGCCGATCCGTGTGGCTGGCTCGGTCCATGCAAAGAACGGCGTGCAGCGGCTGGTCGAGATCGTGGCTGGCAACGAGCGGGATTACGACCTTGGCGAGCTGATCGAGGCCATCGTGGCCATGCCGCCGCTGGAAGGTGCAGCGGTTGATGAGTTGGATTTCAACGGCGCGACCGAGGCGCGGGGTGCGGTCACCGAACTCTTCGCCCGCAAGATCCGCGAAGGCGGCGTCGATGGCGAGACCCGGTTCGACGCGCTCTCCCGCGTCATCGGCTACTGGATCCGCCGCTGCCGCGAGGGGCATGTCACCCCGGTTCAGGCCTGGGAGGAAATGGTCGCCTATAATGCGGCCCGCATCGACCCGCCTTGGCCGGAAGACCGGCTTCGCTTGGAGGCAGAGCGGCTCTGGAAACGCGACGCCGAACGCTACGGCGATGTCGCGGGCGACATGGGCGATGGTGATGATGGCGGCGGTGGCAGCGCCGGGGGCGGTGATGCAGGCGATGGGCCGATCCCGGTCCAGTTCACCGAGGACGCGCTGGCCGACAGTTTTGCCACGCGGCATGCCGATCTCTGGCGCTACGTCGCGCCCTGGGGCCAGTGGCTGACATGGACGGGCGCCCTGTGGCGGCGCGAAGACACGCTGCAGGCCTTCGACCTTGCGCGGCGCATCTGCCGTGAGGCAGCACGTCGTTCCGCCTCGGCCAAAATCCGCACCAAGCTCTCCAGTGCAGCCACGGTGTCCGCGGTCGAGCGTCTGGCACGCTCAGACCGTCGCCATGCCACCACGACGGAGATCTGGGACCGTGACCCCTGGCTCTTGAACACCCAGAACGGGATCGTCGATCTGCGCAGTGGCGTTGGCTCAGCCCATGACCCGCTGCGCTACATGACGAAGATCGCGGGCGCCTCAGTGGAAGGCGACTGCCCGGTCTGGTTGCAATTCCTCGACACGGTCACTGGCGGCGATGCCGATCTGCAGGCCTATCTGCAGCGCATGGCGGGCTATTGCCTGACCGGCGTGACGACTGAACATGCGCTGTTCTTCCTCTATGGCACCGGGGCCAATGGCAAATCCGTCTTCGCCAACACGCTGACGGCCATCATGGGCGATTACGCCACCGTGGCGCCCATGGACATGTTCATGGCCACCACCGGCGATCGCCATCCGACCGACATGGCGGGCTTGCGCGGCGCACGGATCGTCACCTCGATCGAGACCGAACAGGGCAGCCGCTGGGCCGAGAGCAAACTCAAGGCGCTGACCGGCGGCGACAAGATCACCGCCCGCTTCATGCGCCAAGACTTCTTCGAGTTCATGCCGCAGTTCAAGCTGCTGGTGGTTGGTAACCACAAGCCCTCGATCCGCAATGTCGATGAGGCAATGAAGCGGCGCCTGCACATGGTGCCCTTCACCGTGACCATCCCCGCCGCCAAGCGCGACAAGCGGCTGCCGGACAGGCTCTTGGCTGAACGGGATGGCATCCTCGCCTGGGCACTGCAGGGCTGCCTCGAATGGCAGAAGACCGGCCTGCGCCCGCCACCTGCCGTGATGGCCGCCACCGACGATTACTTCGAGGCCGAGGACGCCCTCGGCCGCTGGATCGAGGAACGCTGCCAGACCGGCAACAAGACCTTCTGGGCGGGCTCAACCGAGCTTTTCAACAGCTGGAAGTCCTGGGCCGAGGCCAATGGCGAATACGCCGGCTCCATGAAGCGCTTCTCGGAATCACTGGGCACCCGGGGCTTCGAGAAAAACAGCAACGGCAAGGCTCGCGGATTTCGCGGGATCCGCATTCAGGACAGCAACGATGACCTATTCGCGCAGGAGTGATGAAATGCCAACGAAAACAGGCCAATTTACGGGTCTGACGGGTTCTCCCTATATAGGCGTTGCGCGCGCGCACACGCGCGTGTCTACGGCTGATAAGGGAATACCCGTCAAACCCGTAAATGGTGACGTCCCCTGTGCCTCGGACCAGTGCCAGCGCACCATCCTCGCCCTCGACCTCGGCACCACGACCGGCTGGGCCTTGCGGGCGCATGATGGTCTGGTCACCAGCGGCACCGTCAGCTTCAAGCCCGGCCGCTTCGACGGCGGCGGCATGCGCTACCTGCGCTTCACCAACTGGCTGACCGAGATCGACCGGCTGTCGGGGCCCGTCGCCGCGATCTGGTTCGAGGAGGTCCGCCGCCACGCGGGCACCGACGCGAGCCACATCTACGGCGGGCTCATGGC
>NZ_JAALFE010000033.1 GCF_011059185.1 Paragemmobacter kunshanensis
GCCGTCAACGCCATGATTTATATGCGAAATATCACGATTACGACAGCGAAATCAGCGACTTACTTGGAGAATGTGGGTTTATTTCGTTTTTCTCGCTGAACGAAATCTCACGGCTTTCGCAAGCGCAAACGTCGCGCTTGCTGAATTCTAAAGAGATCTGTCGAGCTTAGTTTTCCAAGGGTTCAGCGAAAGGCCATAGAGCATTAAACACGAGTCTCTCCCTGACTTTAACTCTGACTAACTCCGTGAGAGCGCGAATTCTCGCCCCTGCCGGTGCCAATACGAATTGACATAGGCAGCAACTTACCCATACGTGTCGACGACTATTGCCGCGCAACCTTATTCTGCATAGCGCTTTTTTTTGATCTTGTTGTTCTGAAAATCTGAACGCGGACGTAGCCCGACGCGGGTGTGGGGGATGTCCCGGAGGTTGTTGTAATTGGTGTGAGGGGTGGCGTTTCTTCCCTCGAGCCATAGGCTCAGGTCCCAAATCAACGCCGCGTGCTCGAGGTACGTTGTTGCACACTGGTTTCGCCGACCCCGTCTCACCACCGTTGCGCCAAGCTGCTCCTTGCACTCTTTCGCTCCGACGTACTCGCGACCGGCGGTCGGCTTATGCGTAAGCGTCCGGGCTGACCGCCCTGCCGCGGGGTGAGAGTGCGGGATAGTGTCCATCATCGATAGTGGACACTATGGTGATGACGTGGCGCGGCGGACGAAGCGGCTCTGGACGGATGATGAGAAGCGGTCGATCTGCTTCCAGACGGCTGCGCCGGGTGTTTCGGTGGCACAGGTGGCGCGGCGCTACGCGGTGAACGCGAACCTGATCTTCAAGTGGCTGCGCGATCCCCGTTACGCGCCAGACCGGGCAGCGTTACCTTCGCCTGCGATGGAGCCTCGCTTTCTGCCGGTGGAGATCGTCGCAGAGGCGAAGGCGCCTGTGGCAGTGCCTGCCGCCGACAACCACATCGAGATCGAATTGGCCGGCGGCCACCGGATGCGGATCAGCGGCAGCTATGATCCCGAGGCGCTGGCGCGGCTGATCCGGGGCCTTACGGCGTGATCCCGGTTCCGGCCAACACGCGGGTCTGGCTGGCGGCCGGAGTGACCGACATGCGCAAGGGCTTTGCAGCCTTGGCGGCGCAGGCCGAGGCGGTGCTGAAGCAGGACCCGTTCGCCGGGCATCTGTTCGTGTTCCGTGGCCGTCGCGGCGATCTGGTGAAGGTCATCTGGTGGGATGGTCAGGGGGCCTGCATGTTCGTGAAGCGGCTTGAGAAGGGACGGTTTGTCTGGCCCTCGGCCAAGGATGGGAAGGTGGCGCTGACGCCGGCGCAGCTGTCGATGCTCCTGGAGGGCATCGACTGGCGGGCCCCGGAGCGGACCTGGCGGCCCTTGGCGGCGGGATAATCCGCCGATCCGGAGTGGAGAGGATTCCCACAAGGAATCCAATAAGATAAACTCTCGGCATGCTCACCCAAACCCTGACCTTGCCGGACGACCCTGAGGAGTTGCGCAGCTTCACCGCGCGGCTTCTGGCGGAGGTGAAGGCCCAGGCGATCCTGATCGAGAAGCTCCGGCATCAGTTGGCCAGGCACCGCGCGCATCGGTTCGGTGCCTCGTCGGAGACGGCGGAACAGCTGCAACTGGCGCTGGAGACCAGCGAGATCGCCGCCGCCGCGATGACGGCACGGATGAAGCTGCCGGACATCGAGGAGAAGGACAAACCCAAGCGCCGCCGGATCCCGGACCACATTCCCCGGATGGAGGTGGAACTGACGCCCGGCACAGATGCCTGCGCCGATTGCGGCGGGCGGCTGCGCCGGATCGGCGAGGATGTGACCGAGGAACTGGAGTATGTGCCGGGGCGCTTCATCGTGAACAGGATCGTCCGGCCTCGCCTGACCTGCGCCTGCTGCGAACGCTTCGTCCAGGCCCCGCTGCCAACGCGCCCGATCGAACGCGGCCGCCCGGGGCCGGGTCTGTTGGCCCATGTGCTGGTCAGCAAATACGCCGACCATCTTCCCTTGTATCGCCAGAGCCAGATCTTCGACCGTGAAGGGCTGGATCTCGACCGCTCCACGCTGGCCGACTGGGTCGGCAAGACCACGGCTTTGCTGGAACCTCTCGCCGATGCCATCGGCCACCATGTCCTCTCGGCCGAGGCGATCTTCGCCGATGACACGCCCGTCAGCATGCTCGCGCCCGGCACTGGAAAGACCCAGACGGCACGGCTCTGGACCTATGCCCGTGACGAACGCCCGTGGGGCGGCGACGCCCCACCAGCGGCATGGTATCGGTTCTCCGGCGACCGCAAGGGGCAGCACCCCAAGGACCATCTTGCCCGCTTCCGCGGCTGGATGCATGCCGACGGTTATGCCGGGTTCGAGGACCTCTATCGCTCCGGCGCCATCCGCGAGGTCGCCTGCATGGCCCATGTCAGGCGCAAGTTCGTCGACATCCACCGGTCACAGGGTTCCCCCATCGCCGAAGAGGCCATCGGCCGGATCGCCCAACTCTACGCCGTCGAGAAAGAGGCCCGCGGCTCTCCACCCGATCGCCGCGCCGACCTGCGACGCGCCCATGCCGCCCCGGTCTTCGACGATCTCGAGGTCTGGCTGGCCATGCAACTCACCACGATCTCGGGAAAATCACCGCTCGCAACCGCCATCCGCTATGCGCTGAACCGGATGGAGCGCCTGCGACCCTACTTCGACCACGGCATCCTCGAACTCGACACGGATGTTGTTGAACAGCCCCTTTCTCAGCCCTTTTGCGTCTTTGGTGGCCTGTCCTTCCAAGCTTCGGCCATGGCAACGTAGGCCGCTTCGGCTTGCGCGACGAGGTCCAGCTCTCGATGGCGGATCTCCTTGATCCAGTAGTCACGGCCAGGTCCAGCTTGCCCATGTGCCCTGGGAGAGCCAGCCCTCAGTTCCAGTTTGCGCATCTTCATGGCGACAAAGGCTGGTCTCGCCCATCGATAAGGGGCCTCCTTCGTCAGCAACTGCCAGATCAGCGCTGCGATCTTGCGCGCCGTCGCAACAGCCGCGACGTTGACCCCCTTGCGGTCCTTGATCCGTAGAAAGAAGGCGCGCAGCGGTCCGGGCACCGACGCCGCCGACCATGCGGCCTCGATCAGCATTGTCCTTGCCAGCGTGTTCCCCTGTTTGGAGATGCGTCCATGGATCGCTCGGTGGTCGCCGGATTGCCGGACCCGCGGCGTCAGGCCGAAGTAGCTCGCGAGCCTGTCGGGCGATGGGAACCGCGAGATGTCTCCGATCGCTGCAATGACCGACGTGGCGACCACGGAACTGATCCCGGCGATGCTCATCAGTTTGCGTGTGCGGCCATCATCGAGCGAGATGCGCGCCAAGGCACGATTCAGCTTCTCCAGCTTGGTATCGAGCCAGTCAAGTTCGTCGAGATGACGGGCCAGAAGATCGCGTTCCGCCTTCGGCAAGGGGGCTGTCGCAAGCCAGCGTCGGCCGCCCTTCCCGAACAGGTGACCAGCATAACCGGAGACGAGGTTGGCGTGGAGGACGGCCTGAACCCGGCTCTTCACCCGCCGGATCGAGCGCACCAGCGCCGCGCGCTCTGAGACGAGACGCCGCAGATTCTGCGTCTCGTCGTCTGCCGCCCAGACCTCCGGCAGGAACCCGGACGCATGAAGCCGCGCCAGAAGCCTGGCATCCACCTTGTCGGTCTTGACCCGCGCATGCGCGATGGCCTTCACTTGCAGTGGGTTGGCGATCACCACGCGCGCGACGAATGGCGTCAGCAGTCGGACGATGGCGGCGGTGTTCCCGGTCGCCTCCAGCACCACCTCATCGTCCTTGCGCAGCCTTTGCCCGAAGCCCAGCACCGCACCGTGCTCAAGTTCTATCCGGCATTCCTCCGTGAACCTGCCGCCATCGAGGATCGCCACCTGGGCGAAACTTCGATGCACATCCATTCCGATCGACCGCATGCAAATCCTCCCAGTTGTCGATGGGGAGTGCGCGGGCTGTGCGACATCTACGGATACGCGCTCACAGCGCAGACGGGATAGTCGCAGGGGCGGCCAGATAACAACGCGAGCTCGCAGCTCATAGTCAAAACGGCCTGCCCGCTTCTTCGCACTCCGACGCCCCTGTCCCGACAGACCAACTCTACCATGACAGGGCGAGGATCGTCAGACGGTCGAGAGGCGCCGCGCACAACATGCCCGATAACAACGCCGCCGAACGGGCCATGCGCGCGATCGCCCTCGGGCGGAAGAATTACCTCTTCGTCGGCTCCGAGGCGGGTGGAAAGGCCGCCGCCATCGCCTACACCCTGATCGAGACGGCCAAGCTCAACGCCGTCGACCCACATGCCTGGCTCGCCAACACCCTCGCCCGCATCCCCGACTACAAGATCACCAAGGTCGATGATCTGCTTCCGTGGAACTGGAACCGGTAGCGGTCAGGCCGGACGGTTACGCTTATGCCGCCGCGGTCGGAGCCTGGTGGATGCCGCCTCGGGCCATCACCGCCCAGACGACAGCCTCGGAATCGGCGGCATCACTCTTCTGTCGCTTTACAAACGGCTTGACGTAGGCAGGCGGGATGAGTCGAACATCATGGCCAAGCTTGCCGATCTCACGGCCCCATAAGTGGGCGCCGCCACAGGCTTCCATCGCGACAATGCAAGGCGGCAGCTGCCCGAAGAACTCCAACACCTGCGCTCGCCTCAGCTTCTTGCGCAGCACCGTCTGACCCGCGCCGTCAGCCCCATGCACCTGCAACACATTCTTCGCCAGATCGAGCCCTGCCGTGATATTTCCGCCAAGACCGCTCCGCTTTGTGGGCCCTCACAGACCCACCTAGGCACAGGGATGCCGTCGAGGGGCGGTTACATCATCATCGCCGACCCAACCCATCATCAGAACCATTTCACCGCCTCCTCGTGAGGTATTCTGTTTTTTTGAATTATTCATTCTTTATTTTCCGTTTTTTCAAACTATCTGACATGCAGGATGGTACTGCGGCGGGGGCAGCAAGCAGCACGCTTCGCGGCCGCGACACGGATCGGAAGTACATTTGAGGGGCAGGCAATGAAATCACATGCGCGAGTTGTAGTGATTGGTGGCGGTATCGGGGGGCTTTCAGCCCTCTATCATTTGACTTTGGAGGGCTGGAACGACGTTGTCCTACTCGAAAGGAATGAACTGACATCCGGGACCACGTGGCACTCAGCTGCCCAGTGTCCCAGCATTGCGTTCAACCAACTACTACTCCTGCTGCGCGACTATACGGTGAGGCTTTACCAGGAGCTTGCCAACGATGCCGCCTACCCAATCAATTATCACTTTGGAACGGGTGGCATGCGTCTCTTAACCAATCATACGCATGTGGACGAGGTGAACCACATTATATCGGTCGCCAAAGGCTTGGGTTTCGAATTCGATCTACTGGACGCACCTGAGGCCAAACGGCGCAATCCACTTCTGAACACTGATGGTGTTCTTGCGGCTCTTTGGGACGAACGTGATGGCGACATCGATCCGGCGCAATTGTGCCAGGCGCTGGCCGCACGCTCGCGCAGGGCAGGGGCCGAGATTCATCGCAATACCCCCGTCACGGGTCTGGCGCAAATGCCGAATGGCGAATGGCTAGTGACTACAACAAAGGGCACGATCACAGCGGAGCACATTGTTGTGGCTGCGGGGTATCGTGTCAATGAGGTCGGCGCGTTAATGGGGATTGAATACCCCGTCATCGCCATGGAGCACATGTATTTCGTCACAGAGGACATTCCTGAACTTGTGGCGCGCGAGGGCCGCATGCCCATGGTTCGCTGCCCACGCGACACCTTCTATATGCGTCAGGAAAAAAAGGGGCTTCTGGTTGGCATCTACGAACACGACTGCAAGACATTCGGCATGGACGGGATCGACCCCGATTTCGTCAACGCCCTCTGCCCCGATGATCTGGACCGGCTCTTGCCCAAGATGGAGCCAATATTTGATCGTCTGCCGTGCCTGAAAGATGTTGGCATCAAGTCCGTCGTAAATGGGCCAATCTCCTATGCTGCGGATGCGGGCCCACTGGTGGGAAAACAGCCGAGCTTGCGCAATTTTTGGTCCATGAACGGATTGCGCGTGGGCATCGGCGAGGGGGGCGGCTATGGCAAGATGCTCGCCCAGATGATAGTGCATGGTGAGACAGAGTGGGACACTTGGCAGATCGACCCTCGCCGGATCACTAGCTACGCTAACACTGAATATACCGCGCTAAAATCTATTGAGGACTACCAGCACGAGTTCCGTTGGCACCTGCCGCACGAGCATCGGCCCGCAGGGCGCCCGGCCAAAGCCTCGCCCCTCTACCCGGTGTTCAAGGCCAAGGGCGCGGCTTTTGGCGTGGTCAATGGTTGGGAAAGGGTCAGCTTCTTCAAGCCGTCGCAGGATTTTGAGGAATCGCACGGCTACGCCTTTCAGAACTGGCACCCCGTCGTAGAGGCCGAGATCGCAGCATTGCGCGCCGGGGTCGGCCTTGCCGAACTGTCTGGCTTCAATCATTACCGGATCAGCGGGCCGGGAGCTCTGGAATGGATTGACAGCCTCACCTGCTCGCCGGTTTCGCGAAAAATCGGCAAGGCAAGCCTGATCTATTTCCTGACGCCGAGAGGCAACGTCGCTGGCGAAGCCACAATCGTCCCGCTGTCGAACGGCGAGATTTTCTATGGCTCCGCCGCCGCCGCGGAATATCACGACATGGACTGGTTGACCGAGCATCTGCCCGCCGACAGCGGCATCCGCATCGAAAGTAGAACCAACACGCACACGATGCTGGTGATTGCGGGCCCAAAGACCCGCAGTATTTTGGCTGCTGTGTCGCCGCGCACAAAATGGGGGCAGAAGGACTTTCCTTGGCTGACAGCGCAGCGTTGCTTTATCGGACATATCGAGGCATTGGCCATCGCCATCAGCTTCTCGGGCGAGCAGGCATTCGAACTTCATATACCCAATACTCAGCTTTATGCAGCCTACGAGATACTGACCCAAGCAGGAAATGTCTGCGGCCTCTCACATTTCGGCATGTACGCAATCGAGTCGATGCGCATGGAAAAGGGATATGGCCACTGGAAGGGTGACTTTATCACGGAGTTCAATCCTTTCGAGGCGGGACTGGACCGGTTCGTAGACATGAACAAAGCCTTCCCCGGGAAGGAGGGTCTGCAGGCGCAGATAGCGGCCGGAAACCGCAAAAAGCGCGTAATTCTGGAGTTGCACAGCCCGGCGGCCCCGGCGCAACCAGGCGAAGGGGTGTTCGCGGGAGATAGGCCGGTGGGCTCCGTAACCTCCGCGGCCTGGGGGCACCGGACCCAAAAAAATCTCGCCATGGCATATGTGGCACCAGATCAGGCCGAGGAAGGTACGCAACTATCGCTTTTCTTGTTAGGCAAGCGAGTGGTAGCGACGGTACTTCCGTCATGCCTTTTTGATCCGGAGAACAACATCCAAAGAGGCCAGTATGTCTGATTCTCAAGCGCCACGTAATCGACGAGCCGGAGGCCGCGCAGCACGTGTCGCTGCGCGCCTCACCCCCGGAGCCGACGCAATCAATCCAGCCCCGACGGGCTCGACGGGTGGGCAGTATCGACCGCTCACGGACAGCAACTGTGCTCAGATCATCGATGCGGCTCTGACGCTATTGGCAACGGTCGGCATTGGTGAAGTTCCGAAGGTTGTAAGAGACTTGGCACTGCAGCGTGGATGCCAGTTTGATGCACATGGCCGCCTGCTTTACTCTCGTGATCTTGTCGAGGACATCGTCGCCAGCACACCGAAATCCGTGACGCTCTTGGGGCAAGATCCGCGGCACGATTTCGAAGTGAAGGGGCAGGAGGTCCGCTTCGGGACAGGTGGGGCTGCCGTGCAGACTCTTGATATTTCGAACGGCAACTATCGGCCTTCGACCCTACGCGATCTTTACGATTTTGCGCGTCTGGCAGACACGCTCGACAACCTTTGCTGGTTCACGCGTTGCTGCGTCGCCACGGATGTAGATGATGTCTTTGATCTCGACATCAACACCGCCTATGCCATAGCGGCGGGGACGACTAAGCCAATTGGCACGAGCTTCAGCTTTGGGAGTCATGTCGACGCTTGCGTTGAAATGTTTGACATGATGCTCGGAGATGTGGGAGCGTTCTCCAAGCGCCCCTTCTGTAAGGCTCACATCAGCCCGATGATCTCGCCAATGCGATACGGCGAAGACGCGGTCGATGTCGCTATAGCTGCATTGCGCCACAATATGCCTATTAATACGATAACCGCAGCACAGGCCGGCGCAACCGCACCCGCTCCCTTGGCTGGCATGTTGGCGCAATCATTGGCGGAGACGCTCGCAGCCCTTGTTTTGATCGATCTTCTGAAGCCGGGTCATCCCGTGATATTCTCGAACTGGCCATTTGTCGTCGATCTTCGCACGGGGGCATTCGCGGGAGGCAGTGCTGAGATGGCCATCTTAAATGCCGCCTCGGCGCAGCTGAGTAATTCTCTTGGGCTAATATCTGGCATTGGAGCTTCGATGTCGGATTCAAAGATACCCGATGCACAGGCAGGCTACGAGAAGGGATTGACGGCACTGGCTGCAGGTCTTGCGGGTGGTAATCTCGTCTATGAATCGGCCGGGATGTTCGCAAGTTTGTTGGGCGTTTCGTTCGAGGGGTTTGTCATCGACAATGAAATACTTGGATCCGTACAGAGGATAATTAGGGGTGTCGAAGTGAATGATGACACGCTCAATCTCGATGCGATAGAGCAGACGATCCGTGGCGCCGGTCACTATTTGGGCGGCGATCAAACTCTAGCGGCCATGCAGCGTGACTATTATTATCCGGCTTTGAGCGATAGGACCAGTCCTGTTGTTTGGACTGAGGCCGGTAAGCATGATATTCGTCAGCGTGCTCAGTTGCTTAGTCGAGACATTCTTGCTCACCATTTTCCGAATCATATCACGTATGAGGCCGATCGGCGCGTCAGGTCTACCTTCAATATCCGTTTGCCAAGAGATTGCATGAAAGCAATGAGTGGTTCTTTAATACGCGATCAAACACTCGCAGTTGCGTCAGGTGAGCGTGGAAAAGCCGGACCGGGTCCGGAGGACGAGATGTTTCGGCCGCCGCCCCGCCCCTATGCCGGCTTCTCCTGTCCTGGTGCCGGAAATGGCCCTCGATTGGCTGACCAAGCTACTGGAAGAGACGGCGATGAAGGCTTCAGCGTCATCACGCGCCGTTCGAGTTGGAGATTTGCAGCGAGACTAGCCCTCTAGGAGCCAGACGAATGACATTCCTGCCCCCCTTCGATGTTGTGCCGCGGCTCGACATGCCCCCGGGCCGGCGCCGCTTGTCGGTGGCCATCGTCTTGTCGGACGGCTTCTCGATGCTATCTCTGGGCGCGATCACCGACGCGCTGTCTCTGGCGGATCGCCAGCTTGGAGTTCAGACAGTTAGTAAAAGGCTCGTGGGCTTCCCATCCCACCGCCTCCTGTCCCGATCCGGGATCCAGGTCATCGCAGACCAGTCCCTCGATCGCGTCCAAGGCGAGGCCGAATTGATGCGGACCTATGACGGGCTTGTTCTTTGTACCGGAGACCTGCTTTCGAGCGAGCAAGCTCAGACAGCTCTTCGCCTCGTGCGAAACGCCAAACGGCACGCAAAGCCTATCTGCGTCATCGGTGGTGCGGTCCGTACGCTTGCCGAAAACGGATTGATATCAGGCTGTAGCGATCACTGGACCCGTGTTTCTAGCTTGCGCGAGACTGCGCCAACCGTATGCGTGTCCGACACCATTTTTCTTCGTGACGGTCATGTCGTGACCAGTCCTGGCGAAGCGGCGGCCCTCGATCTCGTGATCGCTCTAATCAGCGCGAGACTAGGGCAGGACGTGGCGAGTGCGGTTTCCGCGCAGCTTCTGATCGAGGGGGTTCGGGGCGGATCACGTCCTCAGCCGCGTTTCGCCGCGAATAGGTTTCGCGGCATTCCCTGCGTCCTCGGCGCAGCAATTGACATGTTCGAGGCCCGAATTGAGGAACCGCCATCGACATCTGACGTGGCCGCCGCCGTAGGCATCTCCGTTCGGCAGCTGGAACGGCTGTTTGCGAAGCATCTTAAGATCTCGCCGCAGAAATTCTGCCGTCGATCACAGTTGCAGCATGCGATTAGGCTGATTGAGCAGAGCTCAATGGAGATAATCGAGATCGCGATCGTCTGTGGATTTCGTGAGACCGCGACCTTCAACAAGCAGTTCAAGCGAGCGTATGGTGTGACGCCTTCACAATACCGGCAATTCGGTGGATGTGCCGTGAGCTATTGAAGATGGCTTAGACCTGCGTTGATTCATGGCCTAACCGCCCAGCAACCTGCTTCATTATTGCCACCGACCCTAGGGTCGTGGCGCTTGTTCGGATGAAAGGTATTCACATGGGCGCATTCGGCACTTCAAGTTTCGGCGCCAGCTCGTTCGTCGACTTCGCACGAAACCGGGGACCCGGCTTGCTCGTGAGTGCCGTGGTTGCGCTCGCCGCACAGTTTCTTTCGGAACACTACGGTGCGCCGGCCATGCTTATGGCTCTCCTGCTCGGCATCGCGTTTCATTTCCTTGCCGAAGAGGGTAAATGCGTGCCCGGCGTGGAGTTTGCGGCGAGGACCGTCTTGCGGGTGGGGGTCGCCCTGCTCGGCGCCAGGATCAGCGTCGATCTGATGGTGGGCCTCGGGGCCAAGCTGATCATCTTGCTTGTCGTGGCAGTGGCTCTGACGATTACCTTCGGCTTGGCGGTTGCGCGACTTCTCGGGCGCGGCTGGCGCTTCGGCCTGCTGACCGGCGGTTCGGTGGCGATCTGCGGTGCTTCGGCCGCGATGGCGATCTCCGCGGTCCTGCCCAGAAACGAGCATTCCGAGCGCAACCTGATCTTCACGGTGCTGAGCGTGACCGTGCTGAGCACGCTCGCGATGATCATTTATCCGATCCTTGCCGCGACGCTTGGTCTCGACGACGTCGCCTCCGGCGTCTTCCTCGGCGGCACGATCCATGACGTCGCCCAGGTTGTCGGCGCCGGCTTTTCGGTCTCTGACGAATCCGGCGAAGTGGCGACATTGGTCAAGTTGATCCGGGTGACGATGCTCGCCCCTGTCGTTCTCATTGTCTCTCTTGTGATCCGCAACCGGATGTCAGGCAATGAGCGGCCCGGAAAGCAGCCGCCGATCATTCCGTTCTTCGTCCTCGCGTTTCTCGGTTTTGCCACCCTCAACACCATGGGCGCGATCCCGGCGCTAGCGACCGACCTGATGAGCGGCATGTCCCGCTGGGCGCTACTGATCTCGGTGGCCGCGGTCGGGATGAAAACCTCGCTCAAACGCATTCTCGAGGTCGGGCGGCAAGCGATCATCCTCGTGGTGGCGGAAACTCTGTTCATCTCCAGTCTCGTGCTGGTTGGTGTCACACTCCTCGACTGAGATCATACGAGTTGCGGCCAGAAGAACGACATGGCAGATGCCGAGACGATCTTGATCGCGGCGCAGAGGTCAGGGATGCGGCTCGTGTCATCCAGGGGGAAGGCAGTTCGTCCCATTTGGCCATCTATTTTTCGACGGCACTCGCGAGATACGGAACGACATTTCACGGCGGTCGAGGACCTGCACCAGTCGCAGGCCGACTCCGTAGCCCTCTACAACGCCGCCGGGCTGCGCCAGGCCACAGGACTCGAGATCAGATCCGGGCTGGACAGCTCGGGCTTGCCTTCGAACCCGCCATGGAGCACAAAATGGCAGCAGGAGCGGCGCAAACGGCTGTCTCAAACCGTGGCGCGGTACACTGTCGCGAACGGCCAGCAAGAAGGCGGCATCGCGCGAGAGCCGGTCGAGCTTGGCGATGACCAGCGCGGCGTCTGTGGGCAGAGCCAGCTGATCGTGATACCAAGCCCTGGCCGATCCAAAGCACGGCCGCCCAGTTCGCTCGTCTGAGGGGCCACTCCAATATCGGCTTTCATTTTGCTTCAGGAAGCCGGACCAGAAAGCGGCGTGACTCTTCTTTCGAAAACAGCACCCTTACCTGATCGACAAAGGCCTTCACCAGACGGCGCGGGTTGTCAGGCAGGTGTCCTAGAACGATCTTCAGCGGAGGCGGCGCCGGGCTGAGCGGCACTTCGGCAACCCTGTCTCCGGCATAGGTAATATCCGTCGCAGGTCGCATGTGCAGCAGAGAACACCCGACCCCAGCGCCAACGAGGCTCCGCACCATCTCCAGCGTCGTGGCCGAGCTCGCGATACGTGGTGAGGCTCCTGCCTCTTCGAGGATGCGACTGTAGTATTCGCTGACGGCCGGCAAATCGAGGAGGACGAGGGTTTCGCCACCCAGGTCTTTCAACGAAACGCTGGCGCGCGCCGCGAACGAGTGGTTCCGGGGCACAAGAAGGTAGGCAGGCACCTCGACGAGTGTTTCGTAAGTAACGCCCGGTTTCATTCTCTGGGCGACACACAGGATCACGTCGAATGCGCCCGAGATCAGGCCCGTCTGGGCTGTCTCATTGTCGCAGGCGATGAACTTGATGTCGGCACGGCGGTTTTCGGCCAGCAGCCCGTGCGCGATGCCGGGCAGAAAGGCCGGGGCGACGGGCGCGTAATAGCCCACCCGCAACGTTCCGGTCAGTTGCGTGCGCATCTCGGTGCCGATGCTCATCAAGGTTTCGTATTCGTCCAACAGGTGCTGGATTCGCTGCATCAGGATCTGCCCCGTCGCTGTAGGGGCGATGCCCTTAGCGCGTTGCCGGGTCGTCAGTTGCAGGCCAAAGGCCTCTTCCACCTGGTTGACCGCCGCCAGCACGGCGGAGGGCACGACATGCAGGTGCTTGGAAGCCTCGGAAATGCTTCCACAGCGCAAGGCGGCCATGAAATAGCGCAAGGCCTTGAGGTTCGTGTCCATGTCTCGCCTATGATCATTTTTTCAGACCAATCTAGGCATATTGTTCTGTTTTTCAATTGACATTATTCCTCCGACAGTGGGTTCGCGAAACCGTCAGGAGGAAGCGATGCAAAGCCATGCAAAGGTTGTCATTGTGGGAGGGGGCGTCGGCGGGCTGTCTGCGCTCTATCACCTGTGCCTGGAAGGATGGACCGATGCTGTGCTGCTGGAGCGCAACGAGCTAACCTCGGGCACGACATGGCATTCGGCGGCGCAGTGCCCAAGCATCGCCTTCAACCAGCTTCTGCTCCTGCTGCGTGACTACTCGATCAAGCTTTACCGCGAATTGGCCGCGGACACAGCCTACCGGATCAACTATCACCATGCGACCGGAGGGCGGGGTGCGCCTGTTGTCCAGCCCCGTCCACCTCGACGAGGCGCATCACACCATGTCGGTCGCAAAGAGATCGAAGCTGGACATCGACCTGCTGGACTCGGCCGAGATAAAGCGCCGAAACCCGCATCTCAACATTGATGACGTGCTGGCCGGGCTGTGGGACGGGCGGGACGGCGATATTGACCCTGCGCAGCTTTGCCAGGCGCTGGCGGCCCGTGCGCGCCGTGCTGGGGCAAGCATCCTGCGCACTCCACGGCTGGCCGGGTTTTGCGCCGCCGTTGACACGCCGATGGGCAAGAGTTGAAGCGCGGAGCGAAAGAGGCCGTGAGAGCCGCCTCGCCGCGTCGGCAACGGTCCCCAAATTTCGGCGCCTTCGGGCGCCGCCATTTTGGGAGGGGCCGATCGTGCAGTTGAACGAGGCGCAGCCGAACCAATTAGCGACTGGTGCCGAATTGTCGCGTTCGGGATGCGGTCCGCGCGCGGGCCGCCCCTGGCGTTGACACGCCGTCGCTCCGTCGTAGCGTAGACGGCATGGTTGAAGCGATCGGACAGAGCAGGTTTCTCCTTCTGACGCGCCCGGATCCCCGGGCGGCGTGAGGTTCTGCGCTGCTACCCACCGCCCGGGGCACTCCTCTTTCATACGAAACTGACATTCGTTGAGCGACGGCAGGACCGTCGGGGAGATCTCATGTCCACCATCCAAGAAAGCCCGCTTCGGTTCGGGCCAGATCAT
The DNA here is from genome assembly GCF_011059185.1 of Paragemmobacter kunshanensis. Classification (GTDB taxonomy): domain Bacteria; phylum Pseudomonadota; class Alphaproteobacteria; order Rhodobacterales; family Rhodobacteraceae; genus Paragemmobacter; species Paragemmobacter kunshanensis. Next base: position 14,053 of record NZ_JAALFE010000033.1, read on the forward strand.
CTATCCGCGTTGCTCTGACCCCCGGCGCTCATCCATCTGAAACCAGAGCCGGCGGGTGACAATTGCCCGCTTGCGCGGAGGGAGCAATGGGCGATCGGCGGAACGCTTCCGTTTCGTGGAGCCGATCGCCCGTTGCGGCGAGTTGGGCGGCGTAGGCCGCGGGGGTCTGGTAGCCGAGCGCCGAATGGGGGCGGTTGGCGTTGTAATCGGCCACCCAGGCGTCGATGACGGTGCGGGCATGGTCGAGGCCGAAGAACAGCGTCTCGTTCAGGAGTTCGTCGCGCATCTTCGAATTGAAGGCCTCGCAGATCCCGTTCTGCATCGGCTTGCCCGGTGCGATGAAGTGCCAGGGCACGCCCATCTCCTCGCTCCAGGCCAGCATCGCGTTCGAGGTGAACTCGGTCCCGTGGTCGCTGACGATCAGGCCGGGCTGGCCGCGCCGGGCGATCAAGGCAGTCAGCTCCCGCGCCACGCGGCGGCCCGAGATCGAGGTGTCGACCACGACCGCCAGGCATTCCTTCGTGACATCGTCGATCACGTTGAAGATCCGGAACCGCCGACCTTGGGCGAACTGGTCATGCACGAAGTCGACCGACCAGCGCGCGTTCGGCGCGGCCACCGTCAGGAGCGGTGCCCGCGTGCCCGTCGCCTTCTTCCGTCCCCGCCGCTTGCGCACCGACAGGCCCTCCTCACGGTAGAGCCGCTGGGTCTTCTTGCGGTTCACGACATGGCCCTCCCGCCTCAGCAGAACATGCAGCCGCCGGTAGCCGAACCGGCGCCGCTCGGACGCCAGCGCCCGCAGGCGCTCGCGCAGGTCGTGATCGTCGGGGCGTCGGCCGCGGTATCGGATCGAGGTCCGGTCCGCGCCGATCACGGAACACGCCCGCCGCTCGCTCATCTCGTGGCGCTCCACGAGGATCGCGACGGCTTCGCGCCTGGCGGCGGGCGTTACCACTTTCGCGACAGGAGGTCCTTCAGGGCAGCCTGGTCGAGCAGCGACTCCGCCAAGAGCCGCTTCAGCCGGGCATTCTCCTCTTCCAGCGCCTTCAGCCGCTTCGCATCCGACACGTCCATCCCGCCGAACTTGGCCTTCCAGGCGTAGAACGTCGCGCTGCTGATCCCGTGCCGGCGGCACAGCTCCGCCGTCTTCGCACCCGCTTCCTGCTCGCGCAGGATGCCGATGATCTGCTCTTCCGTGAACTTCGATCGCTTCATGCTCCGGTCCTCTCATTGGGCCGGACTCTAGCATCAGATGGAGGAGTTCTCGGGGGTCAGAGCAGCAGAGTTTTCCGGCTTCTGCTCTGAGCCCTAACCTTGGATCGCCGGAAGCTGGAGTTTTCCGGTTCTGATCACGACGGGCTGGCAGCGTCATCGGGAAAGTGCATGGCGATCGGGACGTTGTATCCGATCGCGCTGTGGGGTCGGTCCTCGTTGTACAACTGAACGCCAGAACACCCACGTTACCGACCGGCGCGAGGTTCTTTATCCATGGCATCCCTGGTTCGGCAGATCGGTCTATGTCCATTCTGTGGTCGACAAGCCCGGCGATGCAGTGTTTCGGTGCAATCTCACCGGCCGCCGGTCGGACCGGCTTCTGGAAGTTCCCATTTGGATGTTTGACCGGACAGCATGTGCTTCCTGCCGCCGTTCTGGTTCTGCGCATGTGGGCCTGGAGGCTCTAAGGGCTCTCGCGGGGCTGGTATTCGACGCCGCTTGTGTTCCGCTCAATAAATCCGGCTCCCCATCACGCGATGACGCAGCATCGGACGCTGAACACGAGATTCGGAGGTTGGCCCATGCCGCGCAAAATGACGACGACGCAACTCGAGCTGTTCCCGGACATCCAGTCCGCGCCCGTGACACAGACACCGCCTTGGCAAAGCCTTCCCGACGACACGCAGCAAACACTGACACGGTTGATGGCACGCCTGATAGCAGAACACGCCGGTGCGGCGGACGGGGGGAGCGATCATGAAGCATGAGAAGATTGGTCCGCAGCATTTGGAACGCAAGGCGATCCTTTACGTCCGCCAGTCATCAGCCCACCAGGTCCTGCACAACCGGGAAAGCAGCGCCCTGCAATATGCCATGCGGGAGCGGCTTTCGGATTTGGGCTGGAGCCGGATCGACACCGTGGATGACGACCTCGGCCGTTCTGCCGCCGGGGGTGTCGCGCGGGAAGGCTTTGACCGGATGATCGCCGATGTTTGTCTCGGCAAGGTCGGCGCCGTCGCGGCGCGTGAAGTATCCCGCTTTGCGCGCAACAGCCGGGACTGGCAGTTGCGCTCATACCGTCCCGCGCCGCAGAGGCGGTCGGCCTCGGCATCCAGCATCGCGTTCAGGGCCTCCTCAACCGTCCCACGCACCATCTCGCCCAGATGATCCCGTATCCGGGCCTCATCGATCTGGATCACTTGCCCCATCGGCTTCGGCTTCTCGTTCTCGTCCATTCTCAGCTCCTCTCAGCCAGTCTGAAAGGGGCCGACCTCACGGTCAAATGTGCGAAAGACTTTGTACGTTATCGATGGGAAAGTTCCTGCTTGGGATAGATCGAATTTATGGACACCATCATCATGCATCGGAGCGGTCAGCCCAGACGTCTACGGTTTACCCGCAGCTACCTGCGGCTGCGGGCACATGCTTGCGGTTGCGGTTGTGCTGATCTGGTGTTGATGTGGCGTTGATGTAGACGCGGACAGGCCGGTGGTATGGGAATACCTCCGGCTTATGTATTTGATAATGCGTCTATTTTTGGTTGCGGGGGTAGGATTTGAACCTACGACCTTCAGGTTATGAGTCTGACGCTCGTGGCATCAGACCACTTGCCGACTATCTCCTTCTCATCGTCTCCCGGCGCTGTTGCGAAGGTCTGTAGGGACTGTCGCGCGGCAATGTCCTGAAGAAGCCGGGGCCGTGCGTCCAGTTCAGGAACTGGCTGACGCTGTCGACCTGGTCGTCGTGCCTGGCCCGCGGGAACCCGAGCAGTTCGGTGCGAAGACCGGGCAACCAGGGCGCGCTCCGGGGCACCACCACCTTGCCGGCCTCGATGGGAGCGCAGGCCGCGTTGAACCGCACCTCCTTGTCCTGGATCGGTTTGATCTCGCGGAACCGCGACGGCATGATCCGGTGGCATTCCTGCAAGAGCGGAATGCCAGAGCCGGCCCTCTCGATCAGGACCTTGTCGGCGCGCCAGCTCTCCCCGAGCGCCAGCGCCTTGCGCTTGAGCTCGGGATAGTCAAGCCGATCACGGAAGAGGTCGAGCAGGTACCACAGCCCCTCGCGGAAGCCCCAAGTGGTGCAGACCGAGAAGTCGCTGCGCGGATCGGAGGACATGCCGGTATCCCAGCTCTGCACGACCAGCTGGAACCAGTCGCGCGGCATGGCTTCGTCGCAGGTCTTGAACCACTCCCACCTCAGCGCCGAGCCGTCGGCGGCGATCGGGTTCTGCTGGTACTGCATGTTGAAGACCGCGGTGCCGAACTCGCGGCGGAGTTCGTCGAGAACCGTGTGATCCATCCGTTGCGGGAAGAGCGCGTCGCCGGTCCGCCGGTGATGCACCCTGCCGAAGCCGACGGGGATCTGCGCGTCTTCCTCGGCAATCGCTGGCAGGTTGAGATGCCGGTAGTTGCCCTTCGACAGGAGATACCCGGCCGGGTCGACCTCGTGGAGGCGCTGCTGGATCGCCACGACCCGCCCGCTGCGCGGATCGTCGAAGCGCGACAGGAGCGAACCTTCGATGTAGTCCTGGGCGCGCAGGCGTTCGGTCTCGGAACTGGCGTCGCCCGCCTTCAGGAGATCGTCGATAACGATGTAATCGGCGCCGAAGCCGGTGACCGCGCCGCCGATGGAGACGGCCTTGCGGCCGCCTCTCCTGGTGGTGCGGATCTCGTCCTGGCGCGCGCCGCGCGGGGCGATGCGGGTGCGCGGGAAGAGGCGGCGATACCAGTCGCTCTCAACCACGCGGCGGAAATCCTCCGCGTGCTTGCGCGCCAGGTCGAGCCCGTAGCTCGCAACGATGACCTTCTCGCTCGGATCACGCCCCAGGAGCCAGGCCGGGAAGGCGACCGCCGCGGCAATCGACTTCAGATGGCGCGGCGGCACGGTGATGACGAGACGCCGGTTCTCGCCGCGCCAGAGGTTCTCGAGCTCATGGCAGATCGCCTGAACGTGCCAGTTCGGGATGAAGCTGTCGCCACTGCCGCGGTGGAGCTCGTCGAAGACCCGCCAGGTGAAGGCGAAGAGGCTCGCGCGCGACAGCTCGTCCGCCGCCTGGCGCGCGAGTCCCGGACCCATCTCACTCATTGCGCTTCCTCCTCGTCATCGAGATCGAGCGCGCCGTCGCGCACCATCTGCGCGAAGTAGCGCAGCATGTCGCGATCGCCGTCGCGCCCGGCATCGTCCTCGCCCTCGTCCGGCGCGGCCGTGGCATCGCCCGACGCCTCGATCTTCTTGAGATAGGGAAGCAGGCGGATCATCTTGTCGCCCGACTTCGGATCCCCCTCGAGCGCCTGTTTCGAGAGGCGTTTCAGGAAGACCTCGAAGACGGTGATCTTGCGTCGCTTGCCGCCCTCCAGCACCGTGATCTGCTGCATCAGAACCGCGCGCAGGATGGTATCGACGTTCTTGGCGCCCTTCGGGCGTCCGCGGGGGTTGCCGGACTGGCCCGGCTTGAACCGGGTTGCGACCGGCGGCCGGCCGTAGCCGACCTCGTAGGTGCCGTCACTGCGTCGCCTGGCCATGGTCGGCCTCCGTCTCAAGGGCAGCGGCGCGGGTGTCGAAACGCTCGCCGGTTTCGGCCAGGACGGCGGAGCCGCCGGTCAGGGCCTGCCAGCGGCGGACCGCGACGTCACAGTAGAGCGGGTCGATCTCGATCAGCCGGGCCCGGCGCCGGGTCTTGTCGGCGGCGAGAAGCGTCGAGCCCGACCCGCCGAAGGGATCGAGCACGATCTCGCCGCGATGGCTGACGTCGCGGATCGCATCTGCTACAAGCGCCGTGGGCTTCACCGTCGGGTGATCGGCGAGGTCCGCCGCCCTCCCCCGGCGGAAGGTGTTGACACCGGGATAGTCCCAAACGTTGGTGCGGTAGCGGCCATGGCGGCCCAGCTCGACGTTGTTGACATGGCGCGCGCCTTCCTTCTTGAAGACGCAAACCAGCTCGTGCTTGCTCCGATACAGCGATCCCATCCCGCCATTGGTCTTGTTCCAGACGCAGAGGTTGATGAGCGACAGGTCTTCGGACTTGCCGGCGAAGATCAGGTCCTCGACATGGCGCCAGTCGATCGCCCCGAAAGCCATGCCACCTTCCATGAGAACGGACTTGCACCGGCGCAGAAAGCCTGCCAAAAAGTTGCGGAACTCGCTGTCCGACATCTCGCCCGAAGCCATCGCGAACTCGCGATGGGCGGCTTTGGTGCGGACATGTCCCGCAACCTGGACATTGAACGGCGGGTCGGTGAACACCATCCGCGCCAGTTCGCCCTCCATCAGCCGGGCGTAACTCGTCCCGAGAAGCGCGTCGCCGCACAGGAGGCGGTGCTCGCCGAGCACCCAGAGATCGCCCGGGCGGGTCACCGCGGGCGTTTCCTCACCGGGCAAGTCGACCCGCTCGGTCTCTTCCGTGCCGGCCGCCTCGCCTTCGAGGATGATGTCGAGCTCAGGCGTGTTGAAGCCGGTGAGCGAGAGGTCGAAGTCAAGTTCGCCCTTGAACTCCAGCTCGGAGAGATCGACGATCTCGAGCCGCAGCAGGTCGGCATCCCACTCGGACAGCTCGGCGATGCGGTTGTCGGCGATCCGGTAGGCGCGGATCTGGGCCTCCGTCAGATGCTCGATCCGGATCGTCGGCACCGTCGCGAGCCCCAGCCGCATGGCGGCCTCGTAGCGTCCGTGCCCGGCGACGATGACGTTGTCCTTGTCGATCAGCACCGGGTTGACGAAGCCGTACTCGCGGATCGAGCGGGTGATGAGCTCGACCTGCTTGTCGTCATGCCGGCGGGCATTGCGGACATAAGGCTTGAGCGCGGCGAGCGGCAGATGCCGGATCACGCCGGCATCAACGGCTTGCTTGCGATCGACCGGCAAGGACTGGCCGGTCCCGCAGGCGGGGTCAGTGGTCGTGGTCATTATTCATCTCCATGTTTGCCCGCCACCGGAATACGGCGGAGGCATCAAGATTGAGGGAAGTCGAGCGATGCGCGCCCGAGGCGTCACATCGGCGTCGGGGGCCGCCGGTTGGTCCTGCTGGAACGGCTCTGGGCCGATACGCAGTTGTCAGGCCGTGCGGCGATCAAAAGCGCTCTGCGCTCGGGGTTTTATCGATGGCGTCGTGCCGAGGCGTCTACTGCCGGTGCTTCTTTGCTCTATCGTGTCGAACATTGGACGTCAGCTTGGACGCCACTTCCCGTATCTCTCATTCGCCCTTTAAGGCATCACCTATACGAACGATGTAGATCAACAGGGAATGGGCGTCAAGATGCAAGCCAATATTTTTTGTTTTGATACAGGTACTTAGTCACACTTTCTTTGTCAATCGAGACCCTCGTACGACAGACATTCCCGCTGGACTTCTCCGCCACGGCAAGCGTTCCTGTTGCCACGCCCGGCACCCACCCCCGGGCTTCACCCGGTACCGGGCCCGGCATGCCGCGGGGCCCATGACCAGGGGAGAAGACCCAGATGGCACGGAAACCGAAGACCCCCGGCGCAGAGAAGCAAGGCACCTCCGGCGCGAAGGCCACCGAGACAGCGACGGGCACGGCCGGCGCGCCGGCGCAGATCAGCAAGCTCGCCCGGCTGAAGGTCATGCTCGCGTCCCCCGAGGGCGCAAGTATCGCGGAGATCGGCGCCACCCTCGCCTGGCAGCCGCACACGGTCCGCGCGGCCCTGAGTTCGCTGCGCAAGGCCGGCGCCACGATCGAGCGGATCGCGCCGGAGGCCAAGGGCGAGGCCGCCCGCTACCGGCTGGTGGCGGGAACCGAGGGCAGCGAATGAGCCCGCTGCCGACGATCGCCGCTCTCGAGGCGATGGAGCGGGCCGAGCTTCTCGCCGCCTGGACCGCGATCTTCGGCGGACCCGCGCCGCGCAGCATCAGCCAGCCGCTGCTGCGCCGCTTCCTCGCGATCGAGATCCAGGCCCGCCGCTCCGGCGGCCTGACCGCGAAGTTCCACGCAGGGCTCGACCGCGCGGCGCGGCAAGAGACGAGGGCTGCGGCACGACCGCTGCAGCCCGGCGGCCGGCTCCTGCGGGAATGGAACGGCGTGACCCACGTCGTCGAGGTGACCGGTGACGGCTATCACTGGAACGGCGCGGTCTACCGCTCGCTGTCGGCGATCGCGCGGGAGATCACCGGCGCGCACTGGTCGGGGCCGCGCTTCTTCGGGCTGAAGGGGGCGACGGCATCATGACGAAGCCGGTGATCCGCTGCGCCGTCTATACCCGCAAGTCCTCCGAAGACGGGCTCGATCAGGACTTCAACTCGCTCGATGCGCAGCACGAGGCCTGCGCCGCCTATATCGCCAGCCAGCGCCACGAGGGCTGGAAGATGCTGCCCGCCCGCTACGACGATGGCGGGGTTTCCGGCGGCACGCTCGAGCGCCCGGCGCTGCAACGCCTCCTCGCCGACATCGGTGCCGGCCGCATCGACATGGTCGTGGTCTACAAGATCGACCGCCTCACCCGCTCGCTCGCCGACTTCGCCAAGCTCGTCGAGCGGCTCGAGGCGGCGAACTGCTCCTTCGTCTCGGTGACCCAGGCCTTCAACACCTCGAGTTCGATGGGTCGGCTCACCCTCAACGTGCTTCTCTCCTTCGCCCAGTTCGAACGCGAGGTCACCGCCGAACGCATTCGCGACAAGATCGCCGCCTCGAAGAAGAAGGGCCTCTGGATGGGCGGCCTGCCGCCCCTCGGCTACGATCCCCATCCCGATCGGCAACGGCGCGAACTCGTGGTCAATCCACGCGAGGCGGAGACTGTCCGCCGGCTCTTCGCGCTCTACGCGGACCACCGCAACCTGCGCCGCACCGAAGAGGCAGCGGCACGCGAGGGTCTCCGCTCGAAGCGCCATCACTTCGCCAGCGGGCGGCAGCAGGGCGGTGGCGCGCTCAGCCGCGGACAGATCCACAAGATCCTCACCAACCCGGTCTATCTTGGCCGGATCCGCCACCGCGACAGGTGCTGGCCCGGCAGCCATCCCGCCATCGTCACGGAGGTGCTCTGGACCGAGGTGCAGGACCTGCTGCAGGCCGCCTCGGCGAGGCGCCGCGGCACGCGCGCCGGCGCGCTCGCGGGTCACGAGGCGCCGCTCAAGGGCAAGCTCCGCGACGAGACCGGCGATCCCCTGACCCCGACCCATACCCAGCGCCGGGGCCGCAAGCTCCGTTACTACGTGTCGAACCGGCTGATCTCGGGCGGCCGCGACGCGTCCGGCTGGCGCCTGCCGGCCGGCGCGCTCGAGGCGGCGGTCGCGAATGCCATCGCCGTGCATCTCGCCGCCTCGGCCGCACGGCACGCGGTCCTCGCGCAACCCGACGCCGCCGAGGCGGCACCGGCTTCCGCCGCCATTGCCCTCCTCGCGCAGTCAATCAGGCGCGAAGAATGCCGGGCCGGCGCGGTGCTCATCGACACGATCGCCCTCGCCCGCGGCCGCCTCGACATCGATCTCGACCGCGATGCCGTGGCGGCGGCGGCCGGTCTTCCCGCCGGGCGGCTCCATCCCGCGCTCTTGCGGATCGAGGCGCCCTTCGCCTGCCGCCGGCGCGGCGTGGAGACGCGGATCATTGCCGGTGACCCGCTGCCCGCCCCCGACGCCACTCTCATCCGGGCGCTTCGCAACGCCCATCGCTGGGCCGAGGCACTGAAATCCGGCACGGCCCTCGGCCGGCTTGCTGCGGCCGAAAAGGTCGCCGAGCGCTACCTCGCGCGGATCCTGCACCTCGCCGGTCTCTCGCCGCGCATCCAGGCCGCCATTCTCAACGGGACCCAGCCGGCCGAGCTCACGCTCGAGCGCCTCGTCAAGGTGCAGCTCCCGCTCGACTGGACGGCGCAGGAACGGCTCCTCGGCTTCGCCGGCTGAGGGCTTTCCCTGCACGGGGCAATTCTTTCCCTGATCGGTGTCGGACCGTTCCCTGTTCGGTCGAATTCTTTCCCTGTTCGATCGCGCAGGGAATTGCCCAGGCAAGCCATTGTTATTACTGGGTGAATCGGGGCGGCTATCGGCGAAAATGATAGCGAATTGGGAAAATTCGCTGTAGATCCGGCCGGAACAGCGAAAGCGCACCGGGCTTTCGGGCCAGGAGAGACGGCCCGCCGTTTAGGTGCGGAATCGGCCGATGCCGTGCGTCTCTCCGCTCTGGCGGGTTCGGTAAGCGGCCGGAATCGCGCGGGAATTCCGCGCAGAATCGGCGACAGGGAATGAGACGGGGGTCGGTGGCGGAGGAAGTGCAACAAATATCGAACTCTCTCTCGTGCCAGTGTCGAGCTCTGACGGATGCTGCGCAACCGCT
>NZ_JAALFE010000034.1 GCF_011059185.1 Paragemmobacter kunshanensis
GCCGTCAACGCCATGATTTATATGCGAAATATCACGATTACGACAGCGAAATCAGCGACTTACTTGGAGAATGTGGGCTCCAACAGGGACTGCAACCATGCCTCACCACCCGATGCTTTCGGGCGATCGCTTTCGCCTTGGCACCTTCTCGACCAACTGCTCCTCGGGGATGACGCCCACCAAGGCCCCCGAACGCTGGGTCAATTCATGGGACAACAACCTCAAACTGGCGAAGATGCTGGACGAGGCGGGGATCGACTTCATGCTCCCCATCGCCCGCTGGATCGGTTACGGCGGCGAGACGGATTTCCACGGCGGCGTGCTGGAAACCATGACATGGGCCGCAGGACTGCTGGCCGCAACCAAGAACATCGCCGTCTTCGCCACCATCCACACCGCCGCCAACCACCCCGTCGTGGTGGCCAAGCAGATGGCCACCATCGACCAGATCGGCCATGGCCGTGCAGGGCTGAACATCGTCGCGGGCTGGAACAAGCCGGAATACGAAGCGCTCGGCCTGACGCTGCCCGACGACCACGAAACCCGTTATGCCTATGCGCAGGAATGGTTCGACCTGATCCGCAAGCTCTGGACCTCGGACGATCATTTCGACTGGAACGGCACCTATTTCAAGGCCGCCAAGGTGAAGGGCGATCCGAAACCCATCCGCGGCTCCGTCCCCATCATCAACGCCGCAGGCAGCCCGCAGGGCCGCGAATTCGCCACCGACAATGCCAATTTCCTCTTCACCCCGGCCATTGATCTGGAACGGTCGAAAACCGAGATCGCGGACCTCAAGGCGCAGGCCAAGGCCAAGGGGCGGGATGTCAACGTCCTCACCTTCTCGCACGTCATCTGCCGCCCGACCGAGGCCGAGGCGAAGGCATTCGCCGATTACACCGCCGTCCAGAACGCCGATACCGATGCGGTCGACAATCTGGTGCGCCTGCAATTCGCCCATGCCCACAGCTTCCCGCATGACCTGCTGGCGCAGATCAAGCACCTCTTCGCCCTGGGACATGGCGGCTTCCCCCTGATCGGCACGCCGGATCAGGTGGCGGAAGGCATTCTCAAGCTGCATGCGACAGGATTTGCGGGAACCACGCTTTCCTTTGTCGATTATGTCGAAGAGTTCCCCTATTTCCGTGACCATGTGCTTCCGAAACTGGAAGCGGCAGGGATCAGATAGGAGCAGGGCAGATGGCCGAACCGGACGGCAAGGCGTTTCGCGACGCGATGCGCGCCTTTGTGGGCAATTGCAGCGTGATCACCGTGGGCGAGGGCGAAGAGGCGACAGGGCTTGTCGTCACCTCGGCCATCTCGCTTTCGGCGGATCCGCCGCTGCTTCTGGCCTGCGTGAACCGGTCGGCCTCCAGCCACCCGCTTTTCGCGCGCTATGGCCATTTCGGCTGGAACTCGCTCGGCGCGGCGCATCAGGCCGTGGCCGAGCGGTTCTCGGGCTTTGGCGGGGTGAAGGGTCCGGCACGCTATGACGGGGCCGAATGGGAAACCGCCGTCACCGGCGCGCGGCTTCTGAAAGGCGCACCGACGGCCTTCGACTGCACGCTGGAAGAGATGATCGACCGCGCCACCCATTCCATCCTGATCGGCCGCGTCCGCGCCATCCGCACCACGCCGGATGCCGGGGCGCTGATCTATTGGAACGGCGGCTATCGCGCGCTGACCTGACAGAAGAAAGGGGGCGCACGCGCCCCCTCTTGCCCGTTGCGGGCAATTCACCCCCTGTGGGTATTTTCGCCAAGATGAAGATGGCTTCAGGCGAAGCTTTCGATCGTCTTGATCGCCCCCTCCAGCGCCTTGCCTTCCTCATCCTTCAGCGCGGCCTCGCGCAGGCGGCGGCACCAGTCGGCGGCATCGTCCCGCGCCGCGATGCGGGCCGTCGCGGCCATGACGCGGTCGAACTTGGACAGCCCGCGCGCATGGGTATCGGAATAGCCCTTGATCAGGCGGCGGCAGCGGATCACCTCTACCGCCAGATCGTAATTCCGCCCCAGCTCGGCCAGCGCGGCCTGCAACCAGCGCTCCAGATGCGCCTGTTCCTGCGCATGGCGCAGCGTGCGCCGCCGCCAGAACTTCATCCCGCCCAGCACATGCAGCATGACGAAGGCGGGCAGGGTATCCGTCCGCAACCGCCGCCCCTTGTTGAACCACCGGTCCAGCCGCGTCCTCCATTTCGGGTCGGCCTCTACCCGCGCGCCCAGACGCGCGGGCAGCATCCCCGCAATCTCCTCGGCCCGCGGATGGAAGAATTCCGTCAGATGCAGAAGGGTGCCGTCCTTCACCCGCATCTCCTTGCGGATCCGGTCGAACCGCCGCGCGCGGGTCTTCAGATCGGCCACGCGGATGATGTCGTCATAGGCCATGGCATTGGCGATGTATTTCGCGGCCTCCCGCGACAGGACCCAACCCTTCGCCGCCTGATCCCGCGCCATGACCTGCGCCAGCCGGTCCAGATATTCCGTGCCATAGCGCAGGTCCTGAAACTCCACCACCTTGCGCAGCCCCGGCAGCGCCATCTCGGCCACCGGTCCGGGCAGCGCCGCCACCCGCGCCGCCAGCCGCTCCCATTCCGCCACAAGCCGCGCCGGACCCTGCACCTTGGGCAGGGGCGCGGCCACAGGGGCGGCAGGCTTCTCCACCACCGGGTTCGCCGCCACCTCATAGGCCGCGCCAAAGGCCCTGAGCGACCCCTCGACCCCCTTGCCCCCGCCCCGGATCGCCGCCTCGAAAGCCTCGCGCGCGAAGGGCAGCGCGCCAGATCCCGCCAAGGCGCCAAAGAGCGAGGCCGAAATCACCGACCCGTTCCGTATCGCCAGCGCGTCGAAATCCGCCGCGATCACCCGCCGCGCCGCGACCTCTGCCGCCGCCATCACCTCTTCGCTGGAAGCGATGCCATCCCCCGGCACCATCTTTTCCGAAACCGCCAGCGCGCGATGGGTTGATGTGATCAGCGTGGTCCTGTCCGGCGTGACAAAGCCGCGGATGATGGACCGCCCCGCCTCCATCATTTCCGCCGTGATCATGATGTCCACGTCACCGGCGGCCGGCATAAGCGAGAAGATGGGATAGGGTTCCCCCTCCTGATGCGGGGCCATCTCGATGTAATAGACCGTGGCCCCCGTGCGCTGTGCCACGCCCGCGACCGATGTCGCCTGCGCGGCATAGCCATTGGCGCGCGCCAGATCCTCGATCCAGCCGGTCAGGACGCCGCCGCCCTGCCCACCCACGGCCAGAATGGCCAGCTTGATGATCCCCGACAGGCGGGGATCGGCGGCGCGGGCGCCCATCGCCTCGCCTATGTTTTCGTGCAAGGTCATGCCGCCCCCTCAAAACTCAACCGCCGCGCCGCGCGCCGCGTCTGCAACCAGCCGATCACCTGATCCCTGATCCGCGCCCGCTTCAACTCGCCCGCACCGGGGTTATGCACCACATCCGCGCGATAGAAGGACGGGCACAGCACCGCCGCATCCGCCACCTCGCCACAGTTGCCGCAGCCCACGCAGCTTTGGTCGATGCTGGCCACCGGATCGTCGCGCAGCGGATCGTCCAGCTTCTTCAACGACAGCGACGGACAGCCCGACAGCCGGATGCAGGCATGGTCGCCCGTGCAGACATCCTCATCCACCCCGAAACGCGGAGCCTCGACCCGGCGGCCGTCCTTGATCGCCTTCTGCGTCAGGGGCTTTTCCCGCCGCTGCCGGTTCAGCATGCATTCGCTGGAGGCGACGATCACCTTCGGCCCCGGCGCATCGGTCGTCAGCGCCTCGCGCAGCACGTCGCGCATCTTGCCCACGTCATAGGTGCGGTCCACCTGACGGACCCAGTCGATCCCGATGCCCTTCAGCGCCTTGGTGATCGGGTGCTTCGTGGCCTTGGTCGGGTTGTCCGCGCGCGAGGACATGATGTCCTGCCCCCCCGTCGCGGCGGAATAGTAGTTGTCCACGATCACCGCCACGCCATCGGACTTGTTGAACGCCATGTTGGTGAAGGAGGACGACAGCCCGTTATGCCAGAACCCGCCATCCCCGATGATCGACACGGGCCGCCGCTCCCCGCCCCCGTCAAAGGCCGCATTGGCCGCAGGGCCAAGGCCATAGCCCATCGTCGCCCCGCCGATCTCGAACGGGGGCAGCGACGCGAAAAGGTGGCAGCCGATATCGGCGCTGATCTGCAGCTTGCCCGTTTCCTTCTGCACCAGCTTCATCGCGGCGAAGATGGGCCGTTCCGGGCAGCCGGTGCAGAACCCCGGCGGGCGGATGGGGACCGTCCTGGTCAGGTCCGGTATCTGCGGCTTGTCCTCGTTCGGGGCGCGCACCAGCGCGGGCAGCATCTGGGGAGCGGCCTCCTTCAGGAAGGCGGTGATCCCGTCCAGCATCACCTGCCCCGTATATTCCCCCGCCATCGGCAGGATGCCCTTGCCGCGCAGCTTCACCTGCGATCCCGCGCGGTAGAGGAAGGTCGACAGCTGCTGTTCGATGAATTCGGGCTGCCCCTCCTCGATCACCAGCACCTGATCCTTGCCTTCGCAGAACTCCAGAAACTCGCCCGCCAGCAGGGGATAGGTCACGTTCAGCACATAAAGCGGAACCTGCGTGTTGCCCCAGATATCGGCCAGCCCCAGCCGCTGCAACGCGCGGATGACGCCATTATACATGCCCCCTTGCAGGACGAGGCCGACGGGAGCGGTCTTCGGCCCGAACACCTCGTTCAACCCGCGCTCGCGGATGAATTTCTCCGCGTTGGGCCAGCGGTTCTTGATCTTGTCCTGCTCATGCGCGAATGACATGGGCGGCAGCACGACCCGCGCGAAATCCGATTGCGGGTTGGACAGCGCGTCCTTGACCGAAAGCGTCGGGCGCTGGTTGTCGCGCGTCTGGAACGACCCCGTCACATGGCAGGACCGTATCCGCACCATCAGCATGACGGGGGTATTCGACGCCTCCGACAATTCGAACCCGTCCCGCACCGCCTTGGTGATGCAGGGCAGGTTGGGACGCGGGTCCAGCAGCCAGAATTGCGATTTCATGGCAAAGGCATGCGACCGTTCCTGCATGATGGAAGAGCCTTCGCCGTAATCCTCCCCCACGATGATCAACGCGCCGCCATTCACCCCCGATGACGCAAGATTGGCCAAGGCATCGGACGCCACGTTCACCCCCACCGACCCCTTGAACGTCACCGCCCCCCGGATGGGATAATGCACCGACGCCGCCAGCATCGCCGCCGCCGCCGCCTCGTTCGCATTGGCCTCGAACCGGATTCCCAACTCGCCCAGCAATTCCTCGGCATCGGCCAACACATCCATCAGATGCGAAATCGGCGCACCCTGATACCCGCCGACATAACCCACGCCGTTTTCCAGCAGCGCCTTGGTGATCGCCAGAATCCCCTCGCCGGTGAAGGTTTCGCCCGCGCCCAAACGCAGATGTTCCACCTCTGCCTTGAAGGATCGTTCCGCCATCTGCCGCCTCCCTCAGTTCGCCGGGGCGATGTTGGACCACAGCACCGGACCGCCGTCCTTTTCATAGGCCATGCCTTGCGGGAAGCTGATCGCCTCCATCTGCAATCCCCAGGGCGCGAAGAAATAGAGGATCGACTGGCCTGCTGCGGGCCCTTCGCTGACAGGAATCGGGCCCATCAGGCTGCGGATGCCCTTCTCCTTCAGGTATGCGGCGGCGGCGTTGATATCCTCGACATAGAAGGCGATGTGATGCCCGCCGATATCGCTGTTGCGCGGGGCCACCGTCTTCTGGTCGGGGGCGGTGTATTTGAAGAGTTCAATGTTCGACCCGAAACCACACCGCATCAGCGTGATCTGTTCGATCACCGCCCGCGGGTCCACGTCCAGCACATCCTGCATGAAACTGCCCGCATCATCGCGGAAGGGGCCGAAGGCGGTGGCCTTCTGGCACCCCAGAACATCGGTGAAGAAGGCTTCCGCCTCGGCCAGATCGGGCACGGTTATGCCGATATGGTTGACACCCTTTATGCCGGGCATCGGATCGGCCATGGCCGGGCTGATGATGGCCAGGGCAGAGCAGGTCAGGACGAAAAGACGATGCATGGTGGAACTCCCTCGTTCGGCTATGTCCAGACTCTGCGCGCAGCCGAAAATCGCGTCAGATCTCGTGCTTGCGGATATTGGTCAGCATCTTCTGCAACGTGCCGACAAAGGCCCGCCGCTCTTCATCCGGGATGCCCCGGAACATGCGCGCATGCGCCTCGGCCATGCGCGGCCACAGCGTCTCGAACGCGGTGCGCCCGGCTTCGGTGATGAAGACCCGCGTCGCGCGGCTGTCGCTGGCATCCGCCTCGCGCCGGACCAGCCCCTCGCCCGCCAACTGGTCCAAGGCGCGCGAAAGGGTAGACTGCTCCACCACCGAATAGACCGCCAGTTCCCGGATCAGCGGCCCTTCGATGACCGAAAGCACCGCCAGCGCCCGCATCTTGGGCGTGGTCAGGCCCAGCCCCGCCATCTCATCCCGCAAGGACGCGTTATACCGCCCCATGATCCGGTTCATCAGGTAAGGCGCGTAATTGGTCAGCCCGATCTCGCCCAGCCGGGGCAGGGATGACGGCGGCTTTTCAGGCGGCGACTGGTCCGTCATGCGCCCAACCTCTTTGCCGCAAGGAACCCCGACCCGCCGCCCAGACCCGGCCCCGGATGGGTGGATGCGCCGATATGCGACAGACCCCGCACCAGCCCCGTGCCGTTGGTGGAATGGGCATAGGGGCGGAAAATGAAGAACTGGTCGATGGTGCAAAGCCCCCCGTAGGGATCGCCGCCCACCAGATTGATGTTCATCGCCTCAAGGTCCGCCGGCGAATAGGCCCGCCGCGCCAACTTGATCGCGTCGAAATCCCGGATATGCCGCTTCAGGATGCCTTCGATACGGTCCGCGAATGCCTCCCGCACCGCTTCGGACCACGCGCCATCCGTCGCAATCTCGCCGCCCGCATCGCCCTTCACCACGCGCGGCGCGTCGGGGATCTGCAACCACAGCACCGCCTTGCCCTCTGGCACCCGCGACGGGTCCAGCCGATGCGGCTGCCCGACACAGATCGTGGGCGTAACGGGCAGCATCCCCCGCTCCGCCTCGTTCGACGCCTTGGACACGGAATCGATCCCATCCGCCAGATGGATCAGCGCCACGTCATCAAGCCCCGCCGACAACCACTCCGGATGCCGGTCCAGCGCGTAATGCAGCTGGAAATTCCCCCGCCCATGCCGGAACGCCTTTGCCCCCGCCTGATCCTCCGGCAGGTTCACGTCGCGCAGCAGCCGCCCCTGCAACTGCCCCGGCGCGACAGAGGCGAGGACCGACCCGCAGGCAATCTCCTCTCCGCTTGCCAGCGCCACCCCGCGCACACGGCCATCCTTCACGATGATCCGGTCCACATCCGCACCACAGCGGATTTCCCCGCCCTTCTCCTCGATCAGCGCGCGGAAGGCGGCGACGCCCGCGCCTGACCCGCCCTTCACGACAGGCGCACCCGCCGCCTCCAGCGCGAAGGCGATGACCTTGCCCATCTGGCCGGAATAGGTGGATTCAGGCGTCAGCCCGCAATGCAGCACCCAGGGCGCATAAAGCGCCTGCACGTCGGGCGAGGCATAGGTCGTTTCCAACCACCCCCGCGCCGGAACCAGCGCGCGCCCGAACCACGCCGCCAGCCCGCGCAAGCCGCGCTTCCTCACCTGCCCCCACAGCAGTTTCGCCGTAGGCCAAGACCACAGCGCGCCACCCAGCAAAGCAAACAGGAACGGCGCATCCGCCTCCACCCCGCCGACGTCGCGGGCATGGGCATCCCCATCCCCCGCCGCCCGCGCATTGAAAGCCGCAACATTCTTCGCCCGATCCGTCGTCAGCACCAGCGACGACCCGTCAGGCCGCAGCACGGCGGTCGGATGGGGCGTGTGGCAATAGTCGAACCCATGCCGCGCAAGGTGGGGGCCAAGCACGGCCCCCGCCGGTGATGTCATGAACAGAACCCATGTCGCCGCCATCACGTCATGCCGGAATCCCGGCAGCGTGATCTCCTCGGTGCGCAGGCAACCGCCCGGCACCGCCTCGCGCTCCAGCAGCAGCACGCGGTCGCCCTTCAGCGCCAGCATCGCCCCTGCCACCAGCGCGTTGATCCCGCTTCCGATGATGACGTGATCGACAGCCATGGATCAGCCCTTCGGAACCAGCGCCAGCGCGCGGATGGGCGAACCCGTCCCCTGCTTGATCTTCAAGGGCGCCGCAATCAGGATCGCCCCCTTGGCAGGCAGCTTGTCGAGGTTCGCGAGCGACGCCAGGCCAAAGCAGTTGTTCTTGTGCAAAAGGTTATGCGCCGGGAAGGGCGGGTTCATGCCGCCCGCCTGCCCCGCATCCGTCCCGATGCACTGGCTGCCCCAGCCGACGATGCCCTTGGCCAGCAGGTATTCGATCACCTCCGCCGTCGGCCCCGGCGTATGCGGCCCCGTCTCGTTCGCGTTCAGGAACAGCGCCTCGTCATGCGCGCGCTTGTCCCAGTCGGACCGCAGCACGACCCATTCGCCCGCATTGATCGGGCCATTCTTCGCCTCCCAATCCTGCACATGCTGGATGGTCAGCAGGAAATCCGGGTTCGCCGCGCATTCCTTGCTGAAATCCAGCACATTCACCGGCGCTACCAACCGCTGCACATCCAGCGTGTCGGTATAGCCGTCCGCGTAATCCTTGCCGGTGATCCAGTGATGCGGCGCGTCGAAATGGGTGCCGGAATGCTCGCCCAGTTCCAGCCAGTTCCACGCCCAGAACGGCCCATCCTTGTCATATTCGCTGATGCGGTGGATCTTGATCGGCGGCGTGTCCTTGGCGAAATCCGGCGGCAGCTTCAGCAAGGGCGTCTCTGGCCCCAGCACTCCGGAACAATCCACCACCTCGATCCCGCCCGAGGCGAGCATCCCCGCCAAGGATGAAAGCACGCTTGCAGAGGTCATCGTCATCTCCCTGTTGGCCGGTCCATCCCGGCAATACCCGCGCCGGTTGGCCCCGGCGATCATGGAATCATGCTAGACAGATTTAAATGCATTTGCAAATATCCCTGCGTCAATCCGGCGGGGAGAAAATGGCCGACACCTTCGATGCAGTCCTGATCGGGGCGGGCCACAACACGCTGGCCGCCGCCCTGCACCTGTCGGCCAAGGGGTGGCGCGTGGGGGTGTTCGAACAGGCCGCCACCGCGGGCGGGGCGGTCAAGACGGGCGAATACACCCTTCCCGGCTTCCGCCACGACTGGGCCGCGATGAACCTGTCACTTTTCGCCGGAAGCCCGTTTTTCAAGGCATATGGCGCGGAACTCGGACGGCACGGCTGCGAATTCGTCCCCGTCAACCGCCCCTTCTCCTCCTCCTTCGCGGATGGCACATGGGCGGGCGTGTCCACCGACATGGCCGAAACGCTGGCGGCCCTCCGCGCCCTGTCACGCCGCGATGCAGAAACGTGGGAGAACCTCGTCGCGCGATTCGGGGATGAGGCACCGCATCTCTTCGGCCTGCTCGGATCGGAGATGAAATTCCGTGCGCTTGCATATTTCATGTTCAAAACACTCCGCGCCAAAGGGGCGGCAGGAACGTTGGACTTCACCCGCTTCCTGCTCTCCTCGCCCCGCGCATGGTTGGAAGACAGCTTCGAACACCCGCATATCCGCGCCCTGCTTGCGGCATGGGGGATGCATCTGGACTTCGCCCCCGATGTCGCGGGCGGCGCGATGTTCCCCTATCTCGAAGGCATGGCAGGTCAGGCCTTCGGCATGGTGATCGGCAAGGGCGGCGCGGATACCATCGTCAGCGCCCTGACCGCCGCCATCACTGCGCGCGGCGGCACGGTGGAAACCGGAGCCCCCGTCGCCCGCATCCTGCGCGACGGTGCCCGCGCCACGGGCATCGAACTGGCCGACGGACGCCGCATCACCGCCACCCGCGCCGTGATCGCAGGCGTGGCACCCCGCGCCCTGCGCAAACTGACGGGCGACACCACCCCCGCATTCGACCGCAGCATGGACGGCTTCCGCCACGCGCCCGGAACCATGATGATCCACCTCGCCCTGTCTGCCCTGCCCGACTGGCGCGCGGGGGAGGCGCTGCAACGCTTCGCCTATGTCCACCTTGCCCCCAGCCTCGACCAGATGGCGCGCACCTATCAGCAGGCGCAGGCGGGGCTCTTGCCCGACGAACCCATCCTTGTCGTCGGCCAACCCACCGTCTTCGACCAATCCCGCGCGCCAGAGGGCCAGCACACCCTCTGGCTGCAGGTCCGCATGGCCCCCGGCACCCTCACGGGCGACGCCAAGGGCGAGATCCATGCCACCGACTGGACCCATGCCGCCCAGCCCTTCGCCGACCGCGCGCTGGCGATCCTCGAAACCCACGCCCCCGGCACCCGCGCGAAGATCCTCGCCCAGCGCATCGTCACACCGGTGGAGCTTGAGGCCGACAACCCCAACCTGATCGGCGGCGATCAGGTCTGCGGCAGCCACCACCTGTCGCAGAACTTCCTCTTCCGCCCCGCACGCGGCCATGCCGACGGGTCCACCCCGCTGGCCAACCTCCACCTCACCGGCGCCGCCGTCTGGCCCGGCGCAGGCACGGGGGCGGGGCCCGGATACCTTCTGGCGCGGAAACTCGCCGGAAGCTGACCAAAGACCAACAAAGAACCACCAACAGGGAAAACGACCATGAACCTCAACCGCCGGAGCCTTCTGAAGCTCTCTGCCGCCACGATGGCCGCAGGAACCCTTGGCCTGCCCTCCTTCGCGCAGGCCATCGACGAACTTGTCATCGCCTATAACGTCAACCTGCCGTCCTGGGACCCGACGGTCGGCCCCAGCGCGGTGAACCCGACCATTCAGGGCCTCTATCAATCGGTTTTCGACCAATACATCCTGCAACAGCCCGACCTGTCCCCCGCCCCCGGCCTGCTGACCGAATGGGGCTGGAACGAGGACAAGACGCAGGTCTGGATGACCGTGCGCGAGGGCGTGACCTGGCATGACGGATCGCCCTTCACGGCGGAAGACGTGGCATGGAACCTTGCCCGCGTGGCGAACCCCGAAACCGGCAGCCCGATCCAGTTCGTCTGGGGGACGCTGGCCAATCACCGCGTAGAAGGCAACAAGGTGATCGCCGATGTCGCGCAATTCGACCCCACGATCTTCAAGTGGATGTATTTCCTGACGGGCTATGTCCTGCCCAAGGCCTATTACGAAAAGGTGGGCGCCGAGGGGTTCGAGGCCGCGCCCATCGGCACCGGCCCCTATATGGTGGAAAAGTTCGAAAGGAACGCCTTCGTCCGGCTGAAGGCCAACGCCAATTACTGGGGCGGCAAGCCCGAATTCGACACCGTGACGATCAAGTTCGTCCCCGATGCGGCGGCGCGGGTGGCCGAGGTGGAATCCGGCAACTCTCACGTCACGCTGGAAATGCCCTATGAGGAATATGACCGCCTCAAGGGCGGGGCGCTGGCCGGGGTTGCCGCGCCCATCTCGGATATCGGCATGATCTTCCTCAATGATATCGAAGTGATGACCGATCCGAATGTCCGCATGGCCGCCGCCCATGCCATCGACAAGCAGGCGATCATCGACCGCCTGCTGTCGGGCTATGGCGTCAAGATCGACACGCTGCAAACCCCGGAATACGACGCCTTCGACGCCTCGATCACCGTGCCCTATGACGAGGCGAAGGCGATCGAACTGCTGGCCGCATCGGGCTATTCCCCCGACAACCCGGTGAAGTTCAAGATCCAGACGACCCGCGGCTTCAAGCCCAAGGATTACGAGATGGTGCAGGCCATCGTCGGCCTCTGGCGCAAAGTGGGGATCGAGGCGGAAATCGAAGTCTACGAAATCGCCAAGCATTACGAGCTGCGCGCGGCAGACCAGCTTGCCCCTGCCGCCTTCTACAACTGGGGCAATTCGGTGGGCGATCCGACGACTTCGACCGGCTTTGCGATGTTCGGCCCCTCGCCGCATTCCGTCTGGGATGGCGAAGACCTTATCGGCATGATCGGCCCGCTCTGGGGCGAAAAGGACGAGGCGAAGCGGATCGACGGCTGGAAGGCGGTGGACAAGTACATAGCCGAAAACGCGCTGGTGATCCCGCTTCTGCAATATGTCCAGCCGATCCTGCATGCGCCGGGCGTCGTGGTGACGCCGCATGCCTCGGGCGCGCTTTTGCCGCATCTGATGAAGCGGGCCTGATCCTGCACCGTGCCGGGGGGGCATCCGCCCCCCCGGACCCCCCATCGCCCCTTTTCCGGGCGGCAGTCCGGCGGGACCGTCGCATGGGTATTTGGGCCAAGACGAAGACAGGCGGTTCCGCATGGAGGGCCGCCCTGGGCAGTGAAGACAGGCATGGCACTCCTTCGACTTCTGGCGATCCGGCTTCTGACGACGCTTGTCACCCTGGCAGGCGTGGCCGTGATCGTCTTCTTCGTGATCCGGGTCGTGCCCGGCAATCCCATCGCCATGATGCTGCCCCCCGGCGCGACGGAGGACGACATCGCCCGCCTGTCCGCGCTTTATGGGCTGGACCAGCCCTTGCTCACGCAATTCGGCATCTGGGTCGCGGGCGTGCTGCAGGGGGATTTCGGCACTTCGATCACGACGCGGCAACCCGTCCTCGACCTCGTCCTCGGCCGGCTGCCCGCCACGCTGGAACTGGCGATCATGGCTTTGGTCATGGCGGTGATCCTTGGCGGGGCGGCCGCCCTGACCGGCACCCGCTTTCGCGGCGGGCGCACGGAAGGGGCCATCGACGTGGCCAATGGCATGGCGCTGTCGGTGCCGGATTTCCTGTGGGGGCTGGTGCTGATCCTGCTTTTCGGGGTGCTGATGCCCGTCTTCCACATCTCGGGCCGCGTCTCACCCGCGCTCGACCTGCCTTTCACCACCGATTTCTACCTCTTCGAAAGCCTCCTGCGCCTGCGCTTCGACCTCTGGGCCGATATCGTGGCGCATATGGTCTTGCCCGCTCTGGCCCTTGCCATCCCGCTGGCCGCGATCATCGGGCAGCTTCTGAAGCAGAGCCTGAAGGAAACCATGAACCTCGACTATGTCACGCTGGCCCGGACCAAGGGCTATGGCGAAACCCGCGTCATCCTGCGCGAGGCGCTGCGGAACGCCGCCCTTCCCACGCTGACACTGGTGGGGGTGCAGTTCACCTTCCTGATCGGCGGCACCGTCATCATCGAACGGCTGTTCTCCTATGAGGGCCTCGGCAACATGGCCATCGACGCCGTCATCAACCGCGACCTGCCGCTGATCCAGGGGATCGTGCTGCTGTTTGCGCTGATCTTCACCGTGGTCAACCTGATCGTCGACCTGCTCTACGCCGTCCTGAACCCGAGGCTGCGCCATGCCTGATGCCGGACAGATCGACGGGCGCTCCCTCATCCGCCGCCGCGCGGGGCTGCGGCTCTGGCTTTCCGCCGGGTGGCTGACGCTTCTTGCCGCCGCCGCCCTGCTGGCGCCGTGGATCGCGCCGAAGGATCCGCTGGCCCAAGACCTTTTTCTTGGCCGCCTGCCGCCTTTCTGGATGGCGGGCGCGGAACCGGGTTACTGGCTGGGGACAGACAGCCTCGGCCGCGATGTCCTGTCGCGCATCATCCATGGCGCGCGGGTGGCGCTGATGGTCGCGCTGATCGCGGGAAGCATCACCTGCCTTGTCGGCGCGACACTGGGCCTGCTGGCGGGTTTCCTGCGCGGCTGGGTGGACATGGTCATCTCGCGCCTGATCGACATCTGGATGGCCTTCCCGCCCGTCCTCTTCTCCATCCTCCTGATCGCCGTCCTCGGCCCGGGCCTGACCTCCATCATCATCGCCATCGTGGTCATCGACTGGACCCGCTTCGCCCGCGTCGTGCGTGCCGAAGCCATGGCGCAGGGCGCGATGGACTATGTCGCCTCTGCCCGCGTGGCGGGGCGGGGGCGCATCGGCACCATGATCCGGGAAATCCTTCCCAATGTCCTGCCCACCATCGTGGTCCTGCTGACGCTGGAAATGGGCATCGCCGTCATCGTCGAGGCGATCCTGTCCTTCGTGAACCTCTCCATATCCACCGACGATCCCACATGGGGCGGCATGATCGCCGAAGGCCGCACCTCCATCCATCAGGCGTGGTGGGTGCTGGTCTTCCCGCTGATCACCCTCTTCCTCACCGTCCTTTCCTTCTCGCAGCTTGGCGAAGGGCTGAAGGACCGCTTCGATCCGGTGCTGAGATGAGCTTCCTGTCCATCCGCAATCTTTCCGTGCGCCTGAAGAAAGGCCCGCCCCTTCTGCGCCGCGTCTCGCTGGATGTGCAGGCGGGCGAGGTGCGGGGGCTGGTCGGCGAATCCGGGGCCGGAAAATCCATGATCGGCAAGGCGGTTCTGGGCATCCTGCCCCCGTCGGTGGAAATCACTGGCGGGGAAATCCTGCTCGATGGCACCGACCTGCTGCGCCTGCCCCCCAAGGACCGCCGCCGCCGCATCGGGGCCAGCTGCGCGCTGATCCCGCAGGACCCGCTCACCGCGCTGAACCCGTCGCACCGCATCGGGCCGCAGATCACCGACCGGCTGGTCGACATCCTTGGCTGGCCGCGCAGTGCCGCCGAGGCCCGCGCCCGCGACCTGCTGGCCGAGGTGCAGATCCCCGAACCCGACCGCGTCCTGCGCGCCTATCCGCACGAGCTTTCGGGCGGGATGCGCCAGCGCATCCTGATCGCCTCGGCCTTCGCCGCCGAACCGAAGCTGATCGTGGCCGACGAGCCTACCACCGCGCTGGATGTCACGGTGCAGAAGCAGATCCTGAAACTCATCGCGGGCATGCAGGCCCGCCATGGCACCGCGCTCCTCTTCGTCACCCATGATCTTGGCGTCGTTTCCAAGGTCTGCCAGAACCTTTCGGTCCTCTATTCCGGCATGGTCGTGGAAGACAGCGCCGTCACCGATTTCTTCGCCGCCCCGCGCCACCCCTATTCCCGCGCCCTCCTTGCCGCGACGCCGAAATACACCGATCCTGCCGCGGGCCTGACCCCCGTCCCAGACGAGGTCATCGCCGCCGTCCGCGCCGAAGTCGCGGCCTTCGATGCAGGGGGCATCGCATGACCGATCTCTACGCCGTCCATGACCTGCGCCTTTCGCTGGCCGACATGACGTCGAAACCCCTCTTCGGCGCAGCCCCGCGGATCGAGATCCTCAAGGGCCTTTCCTTCACCATCCCCAAGGGTGCCGTCGTGGGCATCGTCGGCGGCTCCGGCTCGGGCAAATCCACCCTTGGCCGCGCGCTGGTGCGCCTGCTGGAACCCTCCAGCGGCGCCATCCGCTTTGACGGAACCGACATCACCCATCTGGCCGAGGCGCAACTGCGCCCCCTGCGCCGCCGCTTCCAGATGATCTTCCAGGATCCGATGTCCTCGCTCAACCCGCGCCACCGCGTCGGCACCATCATCGCCGAACCCCTGCGCCTGCATGGCATGTCCGACATCCGCGACCGCACCGCCCGCGCTTTGGATCATGTCGGCCTGCCGCAGCACTTCGCCACCCGCTTCCCGCACGAACTCTCCGGCGGCCAGCGCCAGCGCGTAGGCATCGCGCGGGCCATCGCGCTGGAACCCGATTTCATCCTTGCCGATGAAATCGTCTCGGGCCTTGACGTCTCGTCACAGGCGCAGGTGCTGAACCTGCTGGAACGTCTCGTGGCCGATCTCGGCCTGACGCTGGCCTTCATCAGCCATGACCTGTCGGTCATCCGCCGCCTTTGCCAGCGGACCATCGTCCTTTATCAGGGTCAGATCGTCGAAGACCGCGCCACCGCCGACCTTTTCGCAAACCCGCAAGCTGCCTATAGCCGCGACCTGCTCGACGCGATCCCGCTGCCCGATCCCGCTCAGCCCTGGGCCTGACCCGCAGGCTGCGGCCCGCCCACGGGCCGCCGCTCCGCCACTTCGGGCGCCATCAGGCTTTCCAGCTTGGCCTTCACATCCTCGGGCCAGACCATCGAGGTGTGGCTGTCCAGCCAGCTTGCCGCCAGCACCTGCTCCACCGACCAGCGATGTTCCTCACCGCAATGCACCGTATGCTTCAGGCGCAGCGAAGACTTCCCCACCTTCAGCACCGTCAGCCGGAAAGTGAGCTTGTCGCCAAAGAACGAAGGCTTGGAGAAATCGCAGGAAAGATGCACCGTCGGCGTCCCCCAGCGCTCCTTCCAGATGATCTCGTGCCAAGGCCAGCCGATATGGGCCCAGAACTCTTCCACCACCCCGTTCAGGATGTTCATATAGGCCGGGTAATAGGCGGTGCCGGATATGTCGCAATCGCCAAAGCGCAGCATCCGGTCGGTCGTGAAGCAAACGGTCATCCTGTCCTCCCCTTTCCCGACAAGAGGCCGCAGACCGGCGGCAGAGGTCAAGCCCCCATCCCGGCCCGCTGTGCAAGCCCTGCGGCGCGCACCACATCGGCCACCTGCGACAACTGCTTGGAAAGGGGCGAGGTCCGCCGCCACACCATCCCGATCCGCCGCGACGGCTGCGCCCCGTTGAACCGCGCGATGGCCACATGGGCCGACCGCGTTTCCACCGCCACGGCCATTTCCGGGATCAGCGTCACCCCGATCCCCGCCCCCACCATCTGCACCAGCGTGGAAAGGCTGCTGCCATCCAGCAATTCGCGCGGTGCCGCCTGCCCGGCATAGCAGAAATCCAGCGCCTGATCGCGAAAGCAATGCCCCTCTTCCAGCAGCAAAAGCCGCATCTCGCGCAGCTTTTCCGGGTTCGGCACGGGCTTTTCCGCATCCGCGCCGGGCCGGACCAGCACGAAATCCTCGGCAAACAACTCCACCTCGGTCAGGAAAGCCTCCGATACCGGCAAGGCCACGATGGCCGTATCCAGCCGCCCCTCCTCCAATTCGCGGATCAGCTTGGGCGTCACCGTCTCGCGCAGATGGATGTCCAGCCCCTCATTCGCCTCGGTCAGCCGGGCGATGATCGCGGGCAGCAGATAGGGCGCAATCGTGGGAATGACCCCGATCCGCAGCCGCCCCGAAAGATTGCCCCGCGCCGCGCGCGCCATGTCGGCCAGTTCCTCGACCCCGCGCAGGATCTCTCGGGCGCGGGCCAGAACCTCTTCGCCAAAGCCCGTCAACCGCGCCTGCCGCGCGCCGCGTTCGAAGAGGTCTGATCCCAGCACCGCCTCCATCTCGCGGATCTGCATCGAAAGCGCCGGCTGCGAGATCGCGCAGGCCTCCGCCGCCCGGCCGAAATGGCCATGCCGGGCCAGCGCATCGAAATAGCGAAGCTGCTTGAGCGTCAGGTTTATCATAACACGATCTTATCACTGCAATCAGAAAATCCAACTTAAACTAATCAAAATCCCGTGTTAGAACGATTCCATTCCGGCAGGCCGCCCCGATCCGACACCCGTTCAGGGTCGTGCGTGCCCGCCGCCATTGCAGCCACGAGGAGAGCGACATGGACGGAAACGACGCTGGCAAATGCCCGGTTGTGCATGGGGGTCTGACCACCTCCGGAACTTCGGTGATGGCCTGGTGGCCCAAGGCGCTGAACCTCGATATCCTGCATCAGCATGACACCAAGTCGAACCCGCTCAAGGGCTTCAACTACCGCGAGGAAGTGAAGAAACTCGACTTCGACGCGATCAAGCGCGACGTCCACGCCCTGATGACCGACAGCCAGGACTGGTGGCCCGCCGATTGGGGCCATTACGGCGGCCTGATGATCCGCATGGCCTGGCATTCCGCCGGCACCTACCGCATGGCGGATGGCCGTGGCGGCGGCGGCACGGGCAACCACCGCTTCGCCCCCCTGAACTCCTGGCCGGACAACGCCAATCTCGACAAGGCCCGCCGCCTTCTCTGGCCGGTGAAGAAGAAATACGGCAACCGCATCTCCTGGGCCGACCTGATGATCCTTGCAGGCACCATCGCCTATGAGAATATGGGCCTGAAGACCTTCGGCTTCGCCTTCGGCCGCGAAGACATCTGGGCGCCGGAAAAGGACGTCTACTGGGGTTCGGAAACCGAATGGCTCGCCCCGTCGGAGAACCGCTACGAAGACCTCGCCAACCCGTCCACGCTGGAAAACCCCCTCGCCGCCGTCCACATGGGCCTGATCTATGTGAACCCCGAAGGCGTGAACGGCCAGCCCGATCCGATGAAGACCGCGGCCCAGGTGCGCGAAACCTTCGCCCGCATGGCGATGAACGATGAAGAAACCGTCGCCCTCACGGCAGGCGGCCATACCGTCGGCAAGGCCCACGGCAATGGCCGGGCCGAAAACCTCGGCCCGTCGCCGGAAGGCGCGGATATCTCGGAACAGGGCCTCGGCTGGAACAACCACGTCTCGCGCGGGGTGGGCCGCAACACCGTGACCTCGGGCATCGAAGGCGCCTGGACCACCCATCCGACGAAGTGGGACAACGGCTATTTCGACCTGCTGCTGGGCTATGAATGGGAACTCAGGAAATCCCCCGCAGGTGCCTGGCAGTGGGAACCCGTCGGCATCAAGGAAGAGGACAAGCCGGTCGACGTCGAAGACCCGTCCATCCGCTACAACCCGATCATGACCGATGCCGACATGGCCATGAAGGTGGACCCGGTCTATCGCGAAATCTCGGAACGTTTCGCCAAGGATCCGGCCTATTTCTCGGACGTCTTCGCCCGCGCCTGGTTCAAGCTGACCCATCGCGACATGGGGCCGAACACCCGCTACATCGGCCCCGATGCGCCCAAGGAAGTGCTGATCTGGCAGGACCCCGTCCCCGCCGGCAACGCCTCCTATGACGTGGCTGCCGTCAAGGCAAAGATCGCCGCGGCGGGCCTTTCGGTCGCCGACATGGTCAGCACCGCCTGGGACAGCGCCCGCACCTTCCGCCAGTCCGACTTCCGCGGCGGCGCGAATGGCGCGCGCATCCGCCTTGCCCCGCAGAAGGATTGGGAAGGCAACGAACCGGCCCGCCTCGCGCGTGTCCTGTCGGTGCTGGAACCCATCGCTGCCTCCTCCGGTGCCTCGCTGGCCGACGTGATCGTCCTTGCAGGCAATCTCGGCGTCGAACAGGCGGCCAAGGCGGCGGGCTTCGATGTCATCGTCCCCTTCGCCCCCGGTCGCGGCGATGCCACGGCGGAGCAGACGGATGTCGCCTCCTTCGCGGTTCTCGAACCGCTGGCAGACGGCTTCCGCAACTGGATGAAGAAATCCTACACCGTCGAGCCTGAGGAGCTTCTCCTCGACCGCGCGCAGCTGATGGGCCTTTCCGCGCCTGAGATGACTGTCCTTCTGGGCGGCATGCGGGCGATGGGCACCAACCATGGCGGCACGGCGCATGGCGTGTTCACCGACCGTCCGGGGGCGCTGACGACCGATTTCTTCGTCAACCTCACCGACATGGGCTTCAAATGGGTGCCGAAGGGCCGCAACCTCTATGACATCGTCGATCGCGCGACCGGCGCGGTGAAATTCACCGCCACGCGTGCCGACCTTGTCTTCGGCTCCAACTCCATCCTGCGCGCCTATGCCGAAGTCTATGCCCAGGACGACAACCGCGAGAAGTTCGTCCAGGATTTCATCGCCGCCTGGACCAAGGTGATGAACGCGGATCGCTACGACCTCGCCGCCTGATCGGCGGGCAGACAGGGAAAGGGCGCCCCGGTTTCCCCGGGGCGCCCTTTGCCATGTCGCGGCCGTCGCGGCCCGTTACCGGGATCGGCAGCAGGGGATCAGCTGGAAAGATCCGCCCCGCCCCGGGCAAAGACGGAAACCCACCCTTCCGGCGCACGCGGATCCTGCATCCTGAGAAAGACATAGCCCGTGCGGTTCCAGGGCAGGATGCGATCCGTCAGGTTGTCCAGCACGAAATCCCCCATCTCGCTGCGCATCACCAGCACGGCATGGGGCTTGTTGTCATGGTCCAGCACCGCCGCCAGCAGCAGATGCTCTGGCGCGACCCCGGCCTCGACCAGTTTCATCTTCTTGAACAGCGCATAGTCCTCGCAATCCCCGCCGCGCGCCGTGGGCAGAGCCCAGCGTTCGGCCACGGCATATTGGCGCAGGTCGCTGATCGGGCGGATGGCGGCATTGGCGGCACCGTTCACCACCCTCGCCACGGCAAGCGCATCGGCCCCCGCAGCCGCCGCCTGATCCCCCCCTTCCGCACAGACCCAGTCATAGGCGGTGCAGAGCGCGGCCGCCCCCTCGGGCGCGGGGGCCGCCGCCTTTACCGGCAGGAAGGCACCAGCCGGATCCGCATCCATCGCCTGCGCCGCACCGGAAAGCCCGATCAGCGCGGCAAGGACCGGGGCAAGGGGGCGATATCGGCGCATGTGACCTGATCCGTTCTGGTTTCGCGCGCGACCGCGCGCGTCGCCCAACCTGTAATCGGCCGTTGCCCGGGCGTTGATGGCACCAACCGGCCATGGCCATCGTCCATTGGTCTGGCGCGCCCCGGTATGGGCGTAACCTGCGGCTTGCCTCCCCATCCCTTCCGACAGGTCCGACCGCCGCGCACCAGACATGGGGTAATCGCGGGTCCTCGGCCTCCTAAGCCCCATCAAGACTAGCAGGGTGGCTGCTCCCCGATATGAT
>NZ_JAALFE010000035.1 GCF_011059185.1 Paragemmobacter kunshanensis
CATGACCGTCCTCCTTTGTGGATTATCGCAGACCCACCTTGGCACAGAGATGCCGTCGGGGGGCGGTCACATCATCAAAGCCCTTTGAAGACACCGCCCTTTTTCGCGCTATCAGTTCCGGCGGTATCAAGCAGGTTGAGGAGGAGGTCGTACACCGGTTCAAAGTTGTCGAACCCGTCCGGTAGCGACTGAATGGCTCTGGCTATCGCGCGATCATCCTCCTCCCCCAAAAGATCTGCAAAATCCCCGTCGATCATCTTTGTGAGAATTGGCACAGCTTGCCCGCTGGCGGCGCTGAACGCGCTTCGTTTGCCTCTCAATCGCTCTAAGGCATTAGCTTTGCTGTTTGCATAGACCGCTACGGTTCCATCCAATGCTTCAATTGCTAGAGCCTTCGTCGCCCTCGCGAGGTTCAAGAAGTAAAACATCGGCAACCATTGGCGCTGAACTTGGGCGGAAACGTTTAAATAGTCTAACGGCGTCCGAACTTGCGCTTTTGTCAGAAAGGCTTGCAGAACTCCGTCAGCAGTGAGCGCGCGTCCTTCGATACGCTCCAACGCCTCGCCATTAGCATCGACCGCCTTGACGTCCCCGACGAGGCGGAGAGCAGGAGCGCCTTCAACTTCCTCAAATTCACCCTGCCGAATAAACTCAAGCTGATCAGCCAGCTTTCGGTCGATGGTAAGTTTCATGTCGGAGGTTTCCATGGTCGCGGCATTTGTGTCCACAATAAGCGACCGGTCGGTGCCAATGTCAGCAAGTCGTTGAGCAGACTGAAGCAGCACACTTTGGCTGGCTTGGTCTCTCTCGCGAAGCATCGCGTGAAGATCGCCAAACTTGATTTTCGCAGATTGGCCGGGATAGCGGAATAAGATGCTACCGTCTTCTAACCCGTCGCTGTCGCGACAAACCACTACCGGAGGAACGCTATACTTCTCGACATAAAGAACACCGACGTTCAATCCGCCAATTTGGATGGTCTCCTTAACAAAGTCTGGTGTCGGAACTAGAAAAGTCTTCACCTTGTCGCTTATCCGCACAATATCGGTATTGTCGAATTTATCATCGGGCAGGCCAACAACTTGGCAGCCTGCATTATCCACGCCCAAGAAGATGAAGCCACCTTTGTTGTTTGCGAGAGCGGCGATTGCCCTAACCAGTGGGTTCATTTTCTTAGGATCGAACTCCGCTTTGCACTCCTGCTCGCTTGTCTCTCCATCGCTCAAATACCAGTTGCCGTCAGCTCTCTGCTCAAAGCGCTGTGCAGCACGTTCTGCAATTGTCGATATAGCTGCGTCTTGGTTCGCGACACCAACCGCAGCAGCCTGAAAATTGGCAAGGAAGTTCGCGAGGTCAGCTTGTGATGCAGCTGGGACGTTTGGGCCATAGGTTCCGTTGCGAATTTGACTAATGCGTCCAGAGTTAACTGGCCTATCTTGCCGGTTAAAATAGAACTGAATGTCTACGTTGCGCTCGCCTCTAGCGAGTAAGGCTTTTATCAAGCCGATTTCTTCGTCAGTGATGCTTCTCGCCACTTAAATACCTATCGTAATGAAACAACGCCAAATTTATCCACGCTGAGAATAGTCAACCCCTTACATCGACGGAAGTTACCATTGGCATACTCGAGTGCGAAGAGCGATCGCACACATATCCGCAATATGTTGGCCGACCCATTGCCCGCTCGGCGAAACCTACTGATAAAGCAAATTTTTTCCCGTGGCCCGAAGAGCGTCCATCTTACCCTACTTAGGTTAGGATTCATAACCTGTAGATGACAAGAGCCGCGATGGTGATGGCTGGCCAACCGCTGGGCAACGAACGTCCACTCCACTACTGCGGTTTCATCCGATGCGCAGCGAACGGCAGCAATCCGCCGATCACGTCGAATGCTGCGAAAAGTAATTCACATAGTCGCCAGTACATCAACCTTAGGCAAAGCCTGTCGGCCTCCCCTGCTCGGCTTCGCGTGTCGCAGAGGAGAACGGCCCTTCGGTCCGTCGCGCATTCGGCCATGCGGCCTCACCGCGGCGTCGCACCCGGCATCCCGGTTTGCCCGCCTCGCGAGCACGTCCCTCCCCGGCCGCTCCGCCGGATTGCGCTCTGGTCTGTTTTGCGGAGCAAAACGATCCCGCCGCTTCATCCGTCTCCCGCGTCCGGTCGGGCCGTTTGCCTGCTCGGGTCGGGCAAACCTACCGTCAAAACACACACACATGAGTGCGGAAGCATATCCTCCGGATGGCCCCCAAATCAGCCCGCGTCAAGGATCGCAAAACTTTTCGGCGAGGGCGGAGCCCGTGGCGCGGGGCGGTCCCGTGCGCAAGCGCGCGCATGTGTCGGGTGCCGCGCGCGGAAAACTTTTGCGCCCGTCAAGCCGGCGGCTGCGCCGTCCCTGACCCGGGCAGATTCGGAAACCAGGCATTCGGCCATGCCCCCACACTCACGTGGTGGCCTTGGAAACGAACACTGGAGACCAGACATGGCTTACGACACCGCAAACACCTACGAGACCATCGAGCTTTTCGGACTGACCGAGAAGGACGCGCAGCTGCCGATCCCCGAGGATCACATCCTGACCGACCACATCATCCGCGAAAGCTTCGAGGCTTTGCTCGGGCAGCTGCGTGGGACCGGGCTTGAAGCCGAAATCGAACCGCTGGCCCATGGGCTCGCGACGATCCTCCAGCGCCGCAAGGTGGCGCTCGGCAAGGAGGTTGACCGCACCGCTGACAAGATCGGCGCGCTGGCAAAATCCCATGACGGATCGGAAATCGCCGAGACCGCGCTCGAAGAGGCGCAGGCGCGCTTTCTGCAGCTGCGCGAGATTGTCGGCGCCATCGAGGTGATGAGCGAGGCGGCGGCGGAATGCTACGAGATCGAGACGGGCCACGCCTTCATCCCGGCAGCCGGGTCGCGCGCAAGCGTCCGGGCGCAAGAGACCGGGGCGGTCTTCGAGGCACGGCAGCTCCTCGAGCAGCACGACCGCGAGACTGCCGCGAAGTCGAAAGTCGAGGGGGTTCCCCTGATCGTCTCAGGCGCCACCGACTGGACCGATGTCGATGTGATCTTCAACACGCTCGACAAGGTTCGCGAACGGATCAAGCAGAACCGCAACCAGGAGATATTCCTCTGCCACAAGGGTGGCAAGCACGGGGCGGAGATGATTGCGGCTCGGTGGGCCCGGGCACGCGGGATAGCACAGGCGCGCTTTGATCCGCGCTGGTCCGCGCACGGGCGGGCGGCACCGTTCAAGTGCAATGACGAAATGCTGGACGACAAGTTCGCGGCGACGGGGGTTGTACTCTTCGGCGGCAACGGGGTCGCGCTGAACCTCGGGCAGAAGGCGGAAGCGAAAGGTCTGACGGTCATGCGGGTTGCGGACCCGGCGAAGAAGGCGTCGCAGGATTGAAGAGAGAGGGTCGCCTTCGGGCGGCCCTTTCGTTGTTTTCCCAGTTGTGTGCGAACCTCGGCGGTATCGCAGTGAGCTCCAGCAACGGGCATCGACAGGCTTGGTGATCGCAATCCGGCCAATCTGTTTTTGGGAATGGCTGGATGGTATCTCGATGCAATCACAGCTTAATGTGGCCGTGCGGCAGAAGACATTTGTTGCGCAGCTCAACACCCGAACAGGTTTTTCCTCGATGCCTTTTTCTCCGGAACGCACCAAAGAGATCCAATCACGCATTGATGCGCGTTTGCGGTCCGGGCAGGCAAACGATTGGGAAGTGTCTTTTCTCACAAACATGGCTGAACGGTTTGAGCGTCACGGGACGGAGACGCGTCTGAGCAAAGCTCAGTACGCCAGCCTGCACAAAGTCCTGAAACTGGAAGGGGAAAAACCGGCCCAGACAAGGGCAGCTGCCGACGACGGCACTTCGAAACCAGCACCAAAGCGCAGCCCCAGAGCCGTTCAGGCGAGACCCCGTTCGATCTCCGTGAGCCGCGCAATCACCGCACCTCGGCGTGCCGTGCGCAAGGCTCAACGCCAAATCATGGTGCCGTTGGTGATCGCTGTCGGGTTCTTCGCGTTGGTTGGATCATTGTTTGAGACGTCGAGTTCACGATCCACGCCCTACAGTCCGTCAGCAATTCCCACATCGCAAACGACAAACACCACTTACGTCTATGTGACAGGGACACGTGTCAACCAACGTTCTGAGCCGTCTACCGCGAACGCTGTGATGGGCGTCTTGAGCGAAGGGACTCGCGTCGAAATGCTTCGCGATGAAGGGCAATGGACCCAAATTCGGTCTAACTTGGGAGTGGGCTGGATGTCTTCCAGTTTCCTATCGCCGGTCGCGCCACCTGCAGAGCGACCCGCCTCGCAAGACCGGTCGCTTCGAGCCAGCGATGTGCGGATCATTGATGGTGATACGATTGATATTCGAGGCATGACAGCGAACGTGCGTCTCGTCGGGTTTAACGCGCCTGAGACATGGAGACCATCCTGCACTGCAGAGCGCCAGGTCGGGGAACAGGCAACAGCGCGTCTTGGTCAATTGGTGCGGGGTGCGGCGTCAATTGAATTTGAGCGCGTGGCCTGTTCCTGCCGGCCCGGGACTGAAGGCACCGATCGATGCAATTTCGGGCGGCTTTGTGGCTCGTTGTTCGTTGACGGTCGGGACGTGGGCAGTACGCTCATTGCTGAAGGTTTGGCCGTGCCATACCGATGTGGCCGCACCAGCTGTCCCCCACCCCCTCAATCCTGGTGCCGATAGCAGGGGCACTCACCCAACACAGACGACGGATCATCGCGCGCGGCTGAACGCTGACCCGCAGCGTGATGCGCGTGACGGATCATTATCCAGATGCATTGGATCAGAACGAACCAAGCCACCTCAGACCGGTATCGACGGGTGCGAACGCAACTGCAAAGTGGCGGCACAAATTTGGGTCTCTCCTTTTTGCTCATCGATGTGGATCGCACGGGGTCGGCCCGTTCGTGCCCTCAGCTCACGCTTCGGCAAGCACAAATACGGCTTCCACGGCTAGCCGCGGACCCTCCGCATTTGCGCTTGCGACCGGGCCTCTTGCCCCGTGCCGGGTGATCCCCATCGCAACAAGGAGTAACCCAAATGACCAACCACTACGTCGCTACCGTCCCCGTCAAGTTCACCGATACCGATGGCCAGGAGCGCACCCGTTTTCAGCGCGTGGGCGCGATGTTCCGCAACACCCGCAACGGGGACGGCTCGGAGTTCTTCAGCCTCAAGCTCGACTTCCCGGTCGCGGTCTCGGAGCTGGTGATGTTCCCGCCGAGCGCGAAAGATCCCCAGGACTAAATCCTCTGACGAGGATGGGCCGCCCCAGGATGATCTTGGGGCGGCCCGATCCCTGTTCCAGGGATGCCGGTCCCTGCGCGTTCAACGGACGCACTCTCCCCGGAATGATCAGGCCGCGACAGACCGGCCAGTCAGCCTCAAGGGGGCCATCCACAAAAACCTATCGGCCAGGGCCTCCCGGTTTTTGCGGCAGAGATTTGGGGACCCAAATCTGGCCCTCCTTGACCCTGCCTGTCCGCCCTGTCGGAGGGGTTTGCGCCCGCCCGCGGTTCCGTCCGAACACATGGGTGTTCGGCCAGACCCTCGGGCGGGGCTGGCGGACGGGACCCCTAGGACAGGTGGTGCACTCGGTGGTGAGGGCGGCAGAGCCGCGTCCCTGCGGGCAGCGGGGGAAGCGGACACCAAGGCTGCCTGAGCCTGAATGCGACGTAAGTATATAATTGACAGCTTGGTATATTATCGTAATGTGGGGGCAGCCTTGGTGGAAGGTGGCAGGAAATAGGGGGCCTTTCTTCGCATGTCTCGCTCAAAACGTCTCACAGATGCGGACCGCATGGAGATCGTTCGCGAAGCTGCGGAAGGCGTTTCCACTTCAGTGCTGGCGGAACGGTTTGGCGTGTCGGCGCGGGCGATCCAGTACACGCTCAAAGCCGATGCCGAGCGCCAGACGGATGCCGCGATCCCGGTCTCAGCGGTCAGTGTAAAGGTCACCACCGCAGAGCTTGCAGCGCTCGATGCGGTGCTGGCCGAGGCCGGGATCGAGAGCCGGGCCGAGGGGCTGCGGCGGCTCATTCAGGCGGCGGGTGGGGTGTTTGTCCCGGACGCGCAGATGGCGGCCGAGATGGCGCGTTACCGCGCCTCGCTGCACGAGGTCGGCAATGGGGTCGCGCAAATCGCCAAGCAGATGACGCGGGCCAACCGGATGGGGCAGGGGGCCGTGGGGGGCACGAGTGCCGAGTTCACCGAATTGCGTCTCGCCCAGATGCGTGGGCTGGCGCGGTTCATCCTGGATTCCGCTGACGAGATCGATCTGCTCCTGCGCCGCCGTCGGGACGCAATGCAGCTGCAGGCCACGGCCGCGCTGAGGGAGTTTGCCCATGCGGCTGAATGATGCCGTCCATGCCGTCACGGGCGAGGTCTTTCGGGATGGCTGGAGCCGCGTCCGGGGCTCAATGCAGGGGCTGCACGTGGCCAAGCAGACCCAGCTTGTGCGCGCGGCAGCGGGGCATCGGCCAGCGGTCTTCAAGGCGATCCGGGGCGGGGGCACGCATACCAAATCGCAGCTCGCAAACCAGCTCGATTACCTCACCACCAAGTCCACCCATATCGTGGACAGTAGCGGGTTTCTGGATGGCAAGGCGAAGCTCGAGGCGGGTGACATCAAGGACCTGACGGAGCGCTTTGCCAAGCGCTGGGATGCGGGCTTCAAGCCCAAGCTCGGGCAGACCACCCACATGCTCATGTCCTTCCCCGTGGGCACGCGTGGGGAGGATGTGCGCGACATCGCGACGGACGTGGCCGAGCGGTTCTTCCAGACCGATGAGGGGCATTTTGACTACATCATCGCGGTGCATGAGGACCGCGATCACCCCCATGCGCATCTGGTGCTGAACCGCCGCTCGCAAGAAGGCGAGTTCTTCTTTCTGGGGCGCAACCACCGCTTCAACTATGACGACTTCCGCCTCGCCATGGTCGAGGAGGCGGAGAAGTACGGCGTGCGGCTGGAAGCCACGCGGCGGGTGGAGCGCGGCGTCGTGCATTACCCAGCCCGCACCAGCGAGGTTTATGCGGCGAAAGAAGAGGGGCGCGCGCCCCGCGAGCGCGAGCGCGTGGGGCAGGACCTGACCCGGACGCTGGCGGAGATCGCCAACACCAGAACCGTCTACCATTCGCTTGCCGCGGAAGCCTCCCGCGAGGCGCGGGAAGACATTGCCGCGGCACTCTTCCGCGCGGGCGAGGTGCTGGCGCATGGCGGACAGGTGGACCGAACAGGAGATGTGTATATGGCCGAGGATCAGAGTTTCGAGGATCTGAGAAGCCTCTATGCGGAAAAGCTCGCGCGGGTGCAGGGCATGATCGCCGAGAAGTCTGACGCGGAACGTCCCGTGCTGGAAAAACGCCTCATCGAGATCCAGACGCAGGTCCAGCACATGCAGCCTCTCGGTTTGCGATCATCCACGCTGTCAGAGACCCCCTCGGAAGGCGGGATCTATTCCGAGGCCAATATCGACGCCAGCCAGCGCGAGCGACTGGCCGAGCCCGACCTGAGATCTCGCATTGACGCGTCACTACGGGGCACGGGGATCAGCACATCGGAAGTGGTGGCCCGGATCGAGACCGGGGCCTCGAGCGCCGCGCTGGAGCATCAATGGATCGCCAATGATCTCTCCAAAGTGGCTGAGGCGCGGGATCTGAACCTCGAGCGCCGCGCCGATCTGGAGCAGGCCCGCGACATTCTCAATGACGTGCATGTCGCGCTCGGCACGCTGCTGGAACGGGAGAACGTGCTGCGCCGGGATGGCGTCGTGGAAGCAGAAGCGGTCAGCGAGCGGTTCCACTATCACGAGGACTCGGTGCGGGCGATGGAAGGGACAATCCGTCAGGAAATGCGCGCAGGCGGCCTGACAGCGCAGCAGGTCGAGGACCGGGATTGGGAGGTTGTCTCACGGGCGGAGCGCCGTATCGAGACGGAGCAGCGTGCATATCTCGAGGCACACCCGGACCTGCTCGCACGTCCTGGCGATGTGATCGACCGGTCTGAACCCTACAGGGAAACCATCACCGATGCGGCCCGCGCCAGCGCGATCACCCGCGAGGTCGACCGGATCATGGAGGGACGCGACGTCCGCACGCCCGTTGCAGATGCTGTCACGGATGAATTCAGGGAGCGCTATCCGGACATGCCGTCCCACCTCGCCCGCGGGCTCGGCGCGACCTATGCGGCTGTCGTCGAGATCCGGGACACGGAGGCCATCAATCAGGTTCGCCGCGACAACGAGTTGCGCGAGGGGCTTGGGGTTGGCACGCGTGACGAACGTCTAGCCACCCGCGATGGAACGCCGATGCGGTCTGACCGTGCCGACCGCCTTGGAGACGAGATTGCGCGTGTCGTGGACCATGAGCGGGCCGGGGAATTGTCTGCGCCCTTCGAAACCGAGGCGGAGCGGGACGCCTTCCGCGACGAGATCGCGCGGGTGCTTGATAACCGTCAACTTGAGCGGCTCACATCCGGCGATGCCGATGCGCTGGAAAAGGTTCTCGAGGACCGTCTCGACCGGCTCTATGTCGCCAAGGTTTACCTGCAATCGGATGCAGCGACGGCCAACACGGAGGCCTTGCGCCAGGTGGTCGATGATCTTGCCGACACCGAATATGAAAAACACCGCGCGACAGACGTGGATGGCGAGACCGAGCGGGGTCAGGTCCATTGAGCGCCTCCATGGGAAAAGCGCGGATCGCAACCGGCGTCTTGCTGGTGACGCTGGTGACCGGGGCGATGGGCTATACCATCGCCTCGGCGGTGCTGATCTACCAGGATCTCGGCTTCGGGGCCGAGATCGATTTTGCCTATATCGCGCAGAACTATCTGGCGATCCTCGATCGCCGCCCGGAAGACGCGCAACTTATTCACCTGATCATCGGCAGCTTCGCCGCCGCCGGGCTAATGCTGAGCCTCGCCCTCTCAGGGTCCGCCCTGACACGCTTTGGCCAGACCCATTGGCAGACCGCGCGCGAGATGAAGGCCAACGGGTTCTTCGGGGCGCCCGGCACCGGGTTCATCCTCGGCAAGCTGGGGCCGCCGGGCTCCCGCGCCAATTACATTTGCTCGAAGGTTTTCCCGCATGCGCTGATCGTGGCGCCCACGGGCCGCGGCAAGACCACGGGCTTTGTCATTCCGAACCTGCTGACCTGGCAAGGCTCCGCCGTGACGCTCGATGTGAAGGGCGAGTGCTTCGAGGCCACGGCCCGGCACCGCGCAGCCCAGGGCGACAAGGTCTATCGCTTTGCCCCAACCGATTGGGAGGGCAAGCGCACGCATCGCTACAACCCGCTCCTGCGCATCTTTGAGCTGAAAGATCCCGCGCGCCAGCAGATGGAATTGCAGCTCCTGGCGACGCTCTTCCTGCAGAGTGACAATGACCGGGTGCAGGGCCTCCTCAAGGGCGGGATCGATCTCTTCGTGGCGGCAGGGCTCTTGGCCTTCCAGCGCAAGCGTCCGACCCTGGGCGAGATCTACCGCATCGCGGCTTCGGGTGGGAACAAGCAGAAGGAGTATTTCGCGCGCGGCCACGAGGTCGACAACAGAGCGGCCAAGCTGATCTTCACGCGGCTGGCGTCGACCAACAACGATACGCTGACCTCATACGTCTCGCTCCTGATGACCTCGGGGCTCGATCAATGGCAGAACCCGGCCATCGATGAGGCGACGGCAGTCTCGGACTTTGATTTCCGCACGATCCGCAAGAAACCCTTTTCGGTCTATCTCGTGGTCCAGCCGCTGATGGTGAAGCCGCTCGCGCCGCTGATCCGGCTGTTTTTCTCCGACCTGCTCTCGGCCATGCAGGAAAACGACCCCGGGCC
Organism: Paragemmobacter kunshanensis; assembly: GCF_011059185.1. Classification (GTDB taxonomy): domain Bacteria; phylum Pseudomonadota; class Alphaproteobacteria; order Rhodobacterales; family Rhodobacteraceae; genus Paragemmobacter; species Paragemmobacter kunshanensis. The sequence goes on from NZ_JAALFE010000035.1 coordinate 9,864, forward strand.
GGATGAGCCGTGGCCAGTGATGATCATGCTCGACGAGTTCAATCGCCTCGGCAAGATGCCCATCGTGGTCGAGAGCATCGAGACCCTGCGGACCTATCGCGGCCACCTGGCCGTCGTGACACAAACCATCCCCGCCCTTGATGAAATCTACGGCGAAAACACCCGCCGCGCCTTGCAGGGGAATGCGGGCGTGAAGCTCTACCTGACGCCCTCCGATGAAAAAACCGTCGAGGAACTGAGCAAGGCGGTCGGCAAGACCACGAAGACCGTCATCACGCGCTCCCAGTCTATCGGCAAGAACCCCTTTGAAGGGCGCAGCCAGTCGACCCGGACCGAAGAAAGCTCCTTGCTCCCTGAAGACGAGGCGCGCCGCCTGCCGCTCGATGAGATCGTCATGGTGATCGATGCGCAGATGCCGGTCCGTGCAAAGCGGATTCAGTATTTTGACGACCGGCTGTTCAAGGCGATCCACGCGGCGCAGACGGGTGAATTGCCGTTTCCAGAGCCGGGGGGAGGGGGATCGCAAGGCACGCTGCCGCTGAGTGTGCGCGCCATGCCGATGACGCCGCCGTCGGATGGGCCAGGGGGAACAGAAGCCGATGTGGAGAGGGCGAGCCAGGCTGGCGATGGTCAACCGTCAGGCCAAGCCGACGCCGCTCCAAAGAAGACCGCGCCTGTCGTTCAAGCCGTCATCGCCGAGGAACAGCGCCAGATGGAGATGGATTTTGGCAGCGGCGTCGTGGATTCGGAAGCTGCGAGCGTAGCTGATGAGGCGCAGATGCGCTCTGCAGTCGATGGCTTGGACGAAATGGAAGCGATGCTGCGAGAGGAGGATGGTGAAAGGCTGGTTGCGCGATAGGGTGGCGGACATCGCCTGTTTGTCGGGGAGGGCGGGAAGTGTGCATTCGCTGCACCTGCGAGGCCGCCTGTTCAGACAGGTCGAAGCAGACATTTGCAGCCTTACATCCGCTGTCACCTTTGCTGTGAGATGTATCAAAGGAAGCAGTGCGCAGATACTCGGCCACTTCTCTTGAAGGCGCCAGATCGCCCGCGAAACCGGCAATGCGGATCGCGGTCAATAATGCGGTATCGGTGTTCTGGCTTTCTCCGCGATCAAGGCATTTGCCTTCAGCGAAGCATCCTTTCTGATCGAGACCGTGGCGTCGGACGACCCGGCGGCCTTGCTCTCCTTTAATCCAGTTGCGCCCTTTTTGCGCGATGACGTAGCCTCCGGCGCGCTCATCGCGCTTGGCGGCGATCGCCACAGGACGGGAAAAGGCATTTGCACGTGCATGGAGCCAGGCGCGACGTCGGGCGGCAGGTCGCCGAGTTTGCAGAGTTCTTGGCGAATGTCGATTGATCGCGCCTCATTCTCGACAATGCGCACGGGCAAGAGTGCCCCGAGGCGCTCAGGAGCGCCTGAGCGGGCGGACTAAGGTGCCAAATACATGGTATAAGCAATTGCTATCGTCAGCAGGAACAGCGTTTCGACGACCAGGATGACACTATAGCTTGCCTTGACCTTGATGATCCGACCAAGGCTGGTTTTCACCCCAAGGGCAGAGATCGCGATGACCAGGCACCAGCGCGACACCTCGCTCAGCAGCGCCAGGGGGACTGTCGGCACGACCCCCAAATTCGCCACGATGGCACAGATGGCAAACATCACCAGAAACCACGGCACGCTCACGCGTTGTTGCTGCGCCCCGCGGAAACTGAACATGACAACCAACATCACCACCGGTAGCAGCGCCACGCGCAGAATCTTTACATAGGTGGCGATTACGCCAGCCTCGTCGCTGATCGAGTATCCCGCGCCGACGACCTGCGCGACGTCGTGTATCGTCGCGCCGACCAGAAAACCGCTCTGAACAGCGCTGAGCCCGAGCGACTGAAACAGGATCGGGTAGGTGATCATAGCAATGGTCGACAGGGCCGTGACGGCGATCACGACAAAGAGCGTGTCCTGCTCGCGGTCCTTGTCCGGCGGCAGAACCGAGGCAATGGCCAGTGCGGCAGACGCGCCGCAAATCGCGACAGAGCCGCCAGCGAGCATCCCGAACGCCAGGCGACGGCCAAACAGATACGACATCGCCGCGCCGCAGGCGAGCGTTGCCAGAACAAACCCGACGATCGCCGCGACGGGCGCGAGCCCGAGGCTGGTCACCTCCGCCACTCCAAGGCGCAACCCCAAAAGCCCGACACCGAAGCGCAGCAGTGTCTTCGCCGCAAAGTCGATGCCCGCCGCGCAGCTGTCCTGTTCCGACAGGAAGTGAAAGGCAATGCCGATCAGCAGCGCGAAGAGCATGACGGGCGCGCCATAATGCTCGGACATGAAGGTGGCGGAGGCCGCGATGACCGTGGCCAGAAGCAGCCCCCCGAAATAAGGCTCGATCCGGGATTTCATGAGGGTGACGATGGCGAGGCTCCCGGATTGAGGTGGGTCAGCAAGTTTCAGCCGCCCCTTTGCGAAGGGGCGATGCGGTGGATCGGCAGAGGGGCGGGGTGCCCGCTCAAGTGGGTTGGTGCAGCAGCCGCAATTCGGCGGCCCGCGCATGACCTTCCATCCCCTCGACCCGGCTTATCCGCGCGGTGCGCAAGGCCAGTTCGTGCGAGGCGGCGGCATTGCAGCGCTGCCATGTGACCGTCTTGGTAAATTTATGCACCGACAGCCCGCCGGTATAACGCGCCGCGCCACTGGTCGGCAGCACATGGTTGGGACCGGAGGTCTTGTCGCCGAAGGCGACGGTGGTTTCCTTGCCCAAAAAGAGTGAGCCGTAGGCCGTGAGCCGGTTCAGCCACCAATCCAGATCCTCGGCCTGCACCTGCAGATGTTCGGGCGCATAGCGGTCCGACACCTCGGCTGCCTCTTCGCGGGTGTCGCACAGGATCACCTCCGCGCGGTCTGCCCAGGCGGTGCGGGCTGCAGTCCTGTTTGGCTCGGGTAGGCTGTCGATTGCCGAAGATGCGCGGGCGATCACATCCGTCGCCAGCGTCCGGTCGGTGCTTACCAGCCAGACGGGGCTGTCAATGCCGTGTTCTGCCTGGCTGACCAGATCCCAGGCGACGGTTTCCGCCGAGGCGGTATGATCGGCGATGACGAGGCTATCCGTCGGCCCGGCAAACATATCGATCCCGACCTCGCCGAACAGCATCCGCTTGGCCTCGGCGACATAGCTGTTACCGGGACCGACAAGGATATCGGCAGGTTTGCCGCCAAAAAGCCCTTTGGTCATCGCGGCAATTCCCTGAACGCCGCCAAGGTTCAGGATCAGGTCCGCACGGCACAGATCCATCGCAAAGACGATGGCATCGGGGATGCCGATATCGGGGCGCGTGGGCGAGACGGCGGTGATATGCGGCACGCCCGCGACCTTGGCCGTGGTGATCGTCATCAGCGCGCTGGCGATATGGCTGTAACGGCCGCCAGGCACGTAGCAGCCTGCGCTCGACACCGGGATCTGTTTCTGACCGGCGATCAGGCCGGGCATCACCTCGATCTCGCATTCGCCCATCGTCGCCTTCTGCGCCTCGGCAAAGCGCTGAATGTTGGCCTGCGCAAAGCGGATGTCGGCCTTCAGATCCTCCGGCACACGGGCGCAGGCGGCGCGGCGGGCCTCGTCCGACAGGACGATCTCGCCGGTCCAGCCGTCCAGCTTTTGCGCGTATTCCTGCACAGCCGCCTCGCCGCCCTGCTCGATATTGGCGAGCATGATGGCGACGATATCGCGGATATCATTGTTTTCAGCCGCGGGGCGGGGATCGGCGGTTTTCAGATAGGTGATGGCCATGGTGTCAACTCGATTTCATCAGGGAGTGGTCACGGATCGCGCGTGCCAGCACATCGACCGTGTCGATGACCGGAACAGCGACACGCAAATCGGGGGCGAGCAGCGAGAATTCGGTGCAGGCGACGAAAATGACAGCTGCGCCTTTGGCCGCCAGCACGTCCGCGGTGTCCTGCAGGATCTGGCGGGCCTCGGGCGTGGGGCCGTGCGCCTTGATGTTGCGGATCGCGTCCAGCATGGGCCCCGTGTCCTCGGGCCAAAGGGCTGTCATCCCCGCGCGGGTGAGGGCCGGATCGAACACCCCGGTCTGCTGCACGGCGGGCGAGGCGAGCATGCCGATGCTGGCGCCTTCCGGGGCGCTTTGGGCAGCATGGGCGACCGACAGATCCACCATGTTCAGCAGCGGGATGGCCACCGCCGCCGCGATCTGCGGCGCATAGTGATGCGCGGTGTTGCAGGGCATGGCCAGCGCCGTGGCGCCCGCCGCCTCCAGCCGCTGCGCCATCCGCGCGAGGGTCGGGGCAGGATCGGTGCCGGTGCCCTCGATCAGATGGGCGATGCGCGAAGGCACTTGCGGGTTCATGTCGATGAGCAGCGGAATGTGATCTGCATCGTCGCGCGCTGTTACCGTGGCCAAAAGGCGCTGCTGCAAGAGGATGGTTGCCTCGGGGCCCATGCCGCCCAGCACCCCGACGAGATTGCGTCTCATGGCGCCACCTCACTTACCGCGTCGCAAATCAGCTCGGCGATCAGGGCGCAGTCCGCTTTGGTGAAGCTGAGCGGCAGGCGCATATCAAATAGCGTGGCAAGGATGCGGTCGGTCCGGGGCAGATCCTGCGGCGTCACATAGCGCCAGCTGGGATGCGCCGAGGTGAAGCCAACAGGCTCGGGCGCGCCGAACCACTTCAGCTCGACCCCGCGCGCCTTGGCCGAGTCAAGAAAAGCGCGGCACTGATCGGCGGTGAAATCCGGTATCCTGAATTGGATGGACGAGCCGACATGCAGCTCTGCCGCGGGCAGGGGGATGCTGGTGAGGTGCGGATACCCTTTCAGGCCCGCCTCGACGGCGCGATACCGCGCGTTCCAGCGCTCCACGTTGCGATCCAGCTGCGCCAGTTGCGGGCGCAGGATCGCGGCGCGCAACGCATCCATCCGGGCCGAGCAATTCGGCATCTGGTAGCGCGCCTCGGCAAAGGCGTCGGGCGCCGGACCCGCGCCATGGCGCGCATACATCATGTAGCTGCCCGACAGGATCGTCGCCCGCGCGGCGATCTTGGCGTCGCCCGTGGTCAGAAAGCCGCCTTCGCCGGAATTCATGTGCTTGTAGGTCTGCGTCGAAAAACAGGCCACCTTGCCGAAATTGCCCGAGCGCTTTCCGTTCCAGCGCGCGCCCATCGTGTGGGCGCAATCTTCGATCACTGTGACGCCTGCGCCGTCGCAGATGCGCATCAGCCGGTCCATGTCGCACAGATGGCCGCGCATATGCGACAGCAGCAGGACGCGCGCGCCCGAGCTTGCGATCTTGGCCGCGAGATCGTCCAGATCCAGCCGCAGGGCCTCGTCGATCTCGACCAGAATCACGGTGCCGCCGACGGCGCTGATGGCGCCGGGCACCGGGGCCAGGGTAAAGCCGTTGGTCAACACCGCCTCGCCGGGGCGCAGGCCGCAGGCGCGCAGCGCGATCTGCAGCGCCTGACCGCCCGACGTGACGGCAAGGCAATACGCGCTGCCTTGCCAATCGCGATACTCGGCCTCCAGTCGCGCGACCTCGCCTTCCTCGTCCTGGGCGAGGTTGTAGCGGTGCAGGCGCCCCGATTGCAGGACCGACACCGCAGCGGCGATGGCGTCCGCGGGGATTGCCTCCTGCTGGGTGAATGACCCTGTAAACCTGGCGGGCACGGCGACCTCCATGTTCAGAGCGTGACCCAGCGGTCACTGTTGTCGAAGGCGAAGTCGTATCCCCCCAGCGCCGCAGCGCCGCCGGTGTGCAGGAACACCACCCGCTCGCCCTTGAATTCGCCCTTGCGCGCCAGATCGATCAGGCCGGCCGCGCCCTTGGCCGAATAGCAGGGGTCCAGCAGGATGCCCTCCAGCTCGGCAAACATGCGGATCGCCTCGATGCCGCTGTCCGTCGGCAGGCCGTAACCCTCGCCGACGTAATCGGTGTTGGCCATGACATGCTCACGCTTGACCACGCCAGGGCAGCCCAGCTTTTCGGCGGTCTTGCAGGCCAGATCGTAAACCATCTGTTCCTGCTTGGGCTGCGGCGCGCGGGTGCCGATGCCCAGTACGGGGATCTGCGCATTCATCGCGCACATGCCTGCTACAAGGCCGGCCTGCGTACCCGACGAGCCTGTGGCATGGACAATGCGGTCGATCTTGAGGCCTGTTTCATTGAACTGGCTCAGCAACTCGAAGGCGCAATTTACATAGCCAAGCGCGCCGGTGGGGTTCGATCCGCCGCCGGGAATAACATAGACGTTATGCCCCTCGGCGCGTTTCTTTTCCGCGGCGAGCTCCATTTCGGCGGGCATGTCATGGCCGCCCGGAAATTTCTGCGTCGTCGCGCCATGCAGGTGATCCAGCAGGACGTTGCCGTTGGTGTTGTAATTGGCCTCGTCATAGCCGGTGCGATCCTCCAGAAGGATATGGCAGGCCAGCCCCAGCTTGGCCGCAGCGGCGGCTGTCTGGCGTCCGTGATTGGTCTGGGTGGCGCCCTGGGTCATCACCATGTCGGCGCCCTGTTCCAGCGCCTCGGCCATCAGGAATTCCAGCTTGCGGGTCTTGTTGCCGCCGGTGGACAGGCCGGTGCAGTCATCGCGCTTGATCCAGAGCTCAACACCCAATTCTTCTGACAGGCGTTTCATCGGCTCCAGCGGCGTGGACAGATGGGCGAGGCGTGTGCGCGGAAAACGGGACAGGTGCATCTTGATATCCTTGTGTTTTGGAGGTGGGGCCGAACGGGACGGCCTTGGCCGACAGTTGCGTGCGGCGTCGCGTGGGCGATACGCCGAACGCGTTGGCGTAGTGTCTGGAAAAACTCGACGGGCTCCCAAACCCGCAGGCCACCGAGATTTCCGAGACGGGCAGGGCGGTCTGTTCGATCAGCGTCCTGGCCCGGCGCAGGCGCAGGGACCGGTAGAAGGCCATCGGGCTTTGCCCGAGAAACGTCTTGAACTTGCGCTCGAACTGGCGGACCGACAGCCCCGCCACGGCGGCCAAATCAGCCGTCGACAGCGGATCCTCCAGATTGCCCTCCATTGCAGCGATCGTCGTTTCCAGTTTGACGAGCCGCAGGGCGTTGACGTCGTTTTCGCTGCGCGGCTGCTGGGCCGCGCCATCGCGGATCCGGTCCAACAAGAGAACATTGGCCACCGCCTGCGCCAGCCAGGACGAACGCGGGGCCACGATCTGGCTGAGGATGACGTCGGCAGCCGACATCATGCCCGCGGCCGTGGTGATGCGGCCGCTCGTCGAAAAAAGCGCCAGACCGCCGCCTTGCTGGCAAAGGGCCGTGGACCAGACCTGATGATCCTCCCAATGGCTGGTTATCTGTCCAGCCTCGGGGTTAAGCAGCCGCCATTCCGAGGCCGCGTCGGACATCAGGATGATGCTCTGCCCCATGCGCTCGCTCCAGCGCAGCCGGGCGCGCAGCTGCTCGAACCGGGCGGCGATGCCAGCACCGCCGAGAACTACCAGATGATCGGGCCGCATCGCTTCATCCAGCGAAAGCGGCACGGCGCGCACGAAGATGCCGCCCATCCCCTCGACCAGATCGGTTCCGGCAGTCGTGCAGAGGCGGGTGTCGAAACCGATGCCTTGACCGAGCCGGGTAGCGATGCGCAGCACGTCCTGCACGAGTGCCAACTCGGTCGGGACAAAGCCCTGTTCGACCAGAATGGTGACATGAACATGTGCCATGAGGCGCTATCCCCGCATCAGGGCGTAATCGGGATCGTAGGGCGAGGGCGCGATGACCTCGGCGCCGACGAGATCGCCGTAGAGGTCGATCTGCATGGTGCTGCCCTCGGCGCTGAACTCCGGGTCAACAAACGCGTAGGCCAGATTCATCTCCACCCGGTGACCCCAATCGCCCGAGGTCACGGTGCCCACGACCTTGCCGCCGTGCATCAGTGATGCCCCGCCATGCGCGGGGGCGTGATCCGCGTCGACCTTCAGCGTCACCAGCTTTTTGCGCAGGCCCTCGGCCTTGCGCTTCAGCAGTGCGTCCTTGCCGATGAAATCGCCCTTTTCCAGCTTCACGAACCGGTCGAGCGATGTCTCGAACGGGTCGAATTCGGTCAAAAGGTCGGCTTTCCAATGCAAAAAGCCCTTCTCCATCCGCATCGACTCGACCGCGCGCGCGCCGAACAGTTTCAGCCCATGCGCCTCGCCCGCCTTGCGCAGCGCCAGATAGGCGGCATAGAGCGACGCGTTTGGCACGTGGATTTCATAGGCCAGCTCGCCGGAGAAACTGACGCCCAGCACCGTGGCAGGTGCAAAGCCGATGAAACATTCGCGCACGCTGAGCCAAGGAAAGACCTCGCGAGACCAGTCGCCGCGCGCACAGGCCGAGAGGACGTCGCGCGCCTTGGGGCCTGCCAGGACGAGGATCGTCTGGTCATTGGTCAGGCTGCGGATCGTGACGTCTTCGCCGTCCGCCCGATGCGCCTGCAACCAGTCCATATCATGGAATTCACTTGCCGCCGCCGAGCCGTACCAGACGCGCTCGGGCCCCCGGTCGCTGGCGGGCAGGTTGGCGATGGTTGCCTCGCCCTTGACCATGCCGTGATGGTTCAAGAGGTATCCCAGCCCGACGCGGCCCGCGCGCTTGGTCACCGCGCCGCAGAACATGCGGTCAAGAAATGCGTGCCGGTCCGCGCCGGTGATCTCGAACCGGTTGAAGCCGTTGACCTCGCACAGGCCGACGTTTTCCTGCACGTTCTTGATCTCGGCGGCGACCACGTCGAAGGCTTCGTCGAAATCGAAGCTGAGCGTGGGGTGGAAGTCGGGAGAGGGCTTGATGTAATCGACGCGCTCCCAGCCGTTGACTACGGTGAACTCCGCCCCTTCGGCGGCAAGGATGGGCGTCAGCGGCGTCGTTTTGGCGGGTCGGCCCGCGGGGCGATGTTCGTGCGGAAAATGGAAGCGGAACTCGTTCTGGTAATCCTCGATCGCCTTCAGCGCCGTCAGCTCGACGTTGGTGTGGCCGGTGAAACGGCGCGGGTCTATGACCCAGGTGTCATAGCACGCCTCGCCATGCACGATCTGCTGCGCCAGAAGCCAGCCATGCCCGCCGCCTTCGCCAAGGCCCGCGCGCAGGCCGATGATGCAATAGGCGTTGCGCTTGCCGGGGATCGGGCCGACCAGCGGCGCGCCATCGATCGTGTAGGTGATCGGGCCGTTGACGACGCGCTTGATGCAGACCTCGGCCAGCACCGGCATCCGCTCGAACGCGCCTTCCAGCACGTCCATCACGCGGTCCAGATCGTCGGGGCAAAGGTCATTGGAGAAGCTGGGGCTGATGCCGTCCATGCCCCAGGTGCGGCAATCCTGCTCGTAGAAACCCACCAGCAGGCCGTTCTTTTCCTGCCGCGAATAGTAGTCCGAGATCGGGCAGCGCAGCAGCGGCATCCGGCGTCCGGCCTCTGCGATGGCCGGAATGTCCTCGGTCACGAAATACTGGTGCTCCATGGAGGCGACGGGATGATGCACCCCCATCATCGCGCCCACCTCGTTCACGCGGTAGCCGCAGGCGTTTACGACGATATCGGCGTCGATGGTGCCCTTGTCGGTCTCGACGGTCCAGGTATCATCCGCTTTTTGGGTCAGCCCGGTGACGTTGGTCTGGCGGTAAACTTCCGCCCCTGCCTTGCGCGCGTGGAAGGCCAGCGCCTGGCAAAGCTGCGCGGGGTCGATATCGCCGTCCTCGCCATCCCACAGACCGCCCAGCAGGTTGTCGGTCGAGATCAGCGGATGTCGGCGCGCGCACTCCTCGGCGTCAATCACCTCGTAGGTCACGCCCATGCCGCGCGCCATGGAGGCAAAGTGGCGATAGCCCTGCATCTGGGCTTCGGTATTGGCCAGCCGGATGCCGCCATCACCGTGATGATAGCCTACCGGATACTCCGGATCGTCGCGCAATTTCTTGTATAGCGCGATAGAGTGGCTTTTCAGGCCCACCATCGTCTGGTT
>NZ_JAALFE010000036.1 GCF_011059185.1 Paragemmobacter kunshanensis
GGGGTGGAGCAGCCCGGTAGCTCGTCAGGCTCATAACCTGAAGGCCGCAGGTTCAAATCCTGCCCCCGCAACCAAAAAACCTTTGGATAACAAAGACTTGAAATCCGACAAAAACACTTGTGTATAGACACCAGCGTTTTACCTCAACGCCACCTCAACGTTTGACGAGCCCCCCCTGAAAAGCGGGGACTTTTTGCGTTTTGTGGCGGCGGAGTAAAGCTGTGGCTGCGCCACGCTATGGTCAATTCTAGCTCTGGCGTATGACGATTGCCAAGGGACGCTCGACTGATCGGCACTTCGCATGCTGATTGGCCGTAGGACGAAACCGCAGAATTGATGGCCCCAAGCGTGGCGCTGGATACGAGATAACGCGACGGCTTCGCGCGATGCAGGCGAGGTTGCAGGCTTGGCGGAGCTAGTCATCGGTCAACCGCCCGTCGCGCAGGTGGATCAACCGGTCGAAACGGTCGAAGATTTTCTCGTCATGGGTCACTGTCAGGATGCAGGCTTCCTGCTCGGCGGCAAGCTTTCGCAGCAGGTCCATGACCAGTTGTGCGCGTTTGCTGTCCAATGCCGCGGTCGGCTCGTCCGCAAGGATGATCCGCGGGCGGTTGGCCAGCGCGCGTGCGATAGCCACGCGTTGCGCCTCGCCCCCTGATAACAGCGCGGGCTTAACCGGGGCGCGGTGGCCGACCTCGAGATAATCGAGAAGCTCTTTTGCCCGCTCCTTTCCCTTTTCGGGCGCCCAACCGGCAAGGTCGAGGACGAGGGATACATTTTCTGCCGCCGTCAGGAAGGGCAGCAGGTTGTGCGCCTGAAAGATGAAGCCAATCTTGTCCAGCCGCAGACGACGCAGATCGCTGCGCAGCCATTTGCCGTCAAAGACCGGATCACCATCCAGCACCACCCGACCCGAGGATGGGTCAAGGATGCAGCCGATGATGTTCAGAAGCGTCGTCTTGCCAGACCCTGACGGCCCCAGGAGTGCGATCACCTCACCTGCACGCACCTGCAGGTCAACTTGGCGGAGGGCATCGACGCGGGTCTCGCCTTCGCCATAGTGCTTGGCCACGGCTTGCACATCGACCAGAATATCACCGATGGCCATGGCTCAGCCTCCCAGCGCGGTGGCGGGGTCCACCTTCAGGGCCGCGCGCACGCCCAGACCGCTGGCGGCCAGACAGACCACGACGATGATCCCGGCCAGAACGGCCACGTTAAACGGTTCCAGCACCACGCGGCGCGGAAAGACATCCTTGACAAGCAGGATCAGAACCAGACCGATGCCCCAACCTGCGGTCCCAAGGATCAGCGATTGCTGTACGATCAGCCCGATGATGGTGCGGTCTGGGGCGCCGATCAGCTTTAGCGTTGCGATCTGCTTCAGCTTTTCCATGGTCATGGTGTAGATGATCAGCGCGATCACCACGGCCGACACCGCCAGGAGGATTCCCAGAAACAGCCCGATCTGACGGCGCGCCTTGTCCACAACCGAGGCCAGCAGGATGTTTTCCTGTTCGGTCTGGCTTAGGGCAGCCAGATGCTTCCATTGCCGCAAGGTTGCGGTCAGCAGATCGACATCCGCGCCGGGCGTCACGCGCACGATCACTGCCGCGACCGAGGCCGACTTGACCGCCCCCGCCCCGCGCGCGGCCTGCACCCGTTGATCTGCCGGAGCAAGTTCCGTTTGCAGCGCCATCGCATCGGCAAGCGTCATATAGACCGCCGGATCGCCGCCCGAGTTCATCGCCCCTTCGACGAGCCCGACCACGGTAAAGCGGTTGCGGCCAAGGCGGATGGTATCACCCAGCACAAGGCCAGTCTTGCGGTCGGCCACCAGTTCGAAATGGCTGGTGCCGATGCCGCGCCCTTCGGCGATGATCTGCGGGCCACCCGGACGTCCGGTTTCATAGCCGATGATATAAAGCCGCAAGGCGCGGTCAAGGAAGGGGGCCTCGATGGTCTGGTAATTGATGGCCCCGGCTTCGGCCACGCCGGGCATGCGGGCCACGGTGTCGCGGCTGTCGGCGGGAATGGACGAGGCTTCGGCAAAAGGCCCCTTGGTGCCCGCCTCGACCACCCAGACGTCCGCCGCGGGGGCCTCGACCACCGCCAACGCATCGGCCACAAGGCCATTGTAGATGCCGATCATCGCCAGAACGACCGTCATCAGCAGGCCCAACCCGAAACAGGTCAGCACAAAGCGGAACAGGCCATGCCGGATGTCTTTCAGCGCCAGATTCATGGCGCGTCCCCGATCCGGGCCAGTCTGCCTTCGTCGGCACCTTTCGGCGGCATGGCGACAATCGCGGCGCCCTCGGGCAGGCCGCCTGTCACCTCGACCCGGCCCCGGTCGTCGCGTGCGCCAAAGGTCAGCTCGGCGCGGCGTAGCCGACCATCCTGCACCAGCCAGACTATGCCGCGAAAGCCGTCAAAGCCGGTGATCGCCACCTCGGGCACCATCAGCGCGTTGTCGCGTATGCCGGTCAGGATGCGTACTTCGGCCTGTTCGCCAAGGAACATCGCTTCGGGGCAGTCGGAACAGGTCAGCCAGACGCGGCGCTCTTCGTTAACGCGGTCACTTTCCAGCCCGATCCGGGCGACGGTGCCGTGGAACTCTGCCGCAGGCTGTGACCGCAGGCGGATGACACCCTCTTGTCCAAGCGCCAGTTGGCCGGCGCGTTCTTCGTCGATAAAGGCCTGAACCCAAATCGTTGCCGGATCAATCAGGGTGAAGATTGGATCACCGGCCTTGACCACCGTGCCCGGCTCGACGTGGCGAGCCACGACAACCGCATCATAGGGTGCGACCAGCCGGTGATGGGCGAGCAATGTTTGTTCCAGTTGCAAGGCGGCCGCTGCATCTGCGCCCTGCGCGCGGATCACCGCCAGATCGGCCTCGGCCAGCGCCAGTTCGGCCCGCGCCACATCTTCGTCGCGCAGCGCTTCCTCGGCCCGCTGAACCGAGGCGACATCCTGCCGCGCCAGTTCCTTTTGCCGATCATTTGCTGCGATGCGCTGCGCCAGAACTGCCTGCGCCCGCGCCACTGCGGCGTCAGCCTTGGACTGACCGGCGGCATTGGCCGCAACAGCCGCCTGCGCCCGCGCGACACGCGCTTCCTGTTCTGCCGGATGCAAGGCGGCGAGTTCCTGTCCGGCCTTCACCGCATCCCCTGCATCTGCCGAGACCGACACCAGTGCCGCGCCAACTTCGAACCCGACGCGCGACAAAACCCGGGCCTCGACGGAACCAAGGCCGTAAAGGCGCAAGGGCACCCCGGTTTCAGCCGCGACAACCGTCACAGTCAGGGGCCGTTCGGTCAGAAACCAACCCGCCGCCGCCAGCCCAACCAGCGCAACCGCGCCAAGGATCCAGCTTCTGCGCATCGCTCAGCCCTCGGCCCGGCGCATGCGGTTGATCAGGCCGTCTTTCAGCACAAACTGATGATAGAGCGCACCCAAAACATGCAGCGCCACCAGCGCCAGCAGCACGATCTTCAGCACGTTATGGCCCTGTGCCGCCAGATCGACCCCGCCGAACCAGGCCATCGACCCGCTGAGCGGCATCAGGATCATCAGCGCGTAAAGGCCGACATGGGCGGCCTTTGCCAAGGCGCGCTGCGCGGCACTGTCACCGACCATGGCAGGCGCGCCGCGCCGCGCCCGGATCGACAGCCGCCACAGCGCAAACAGCATGACCAGCGCCCCGCCTGCGACATGGGCCAGAACCAGCGGATTAAAGGCGGTTTCCACCCCCTTTGCCGCAGCGTCCCACGCGGCTGCAATGGCATCTTTAAACAGGTATTGCTGCACGATCAGCAGGGCTGCGCCCCAGTGAAGGGCGATCTGCAGGCGGGTGTATCCCTTGGGGCTGGGCATGGCGGTCCTTTCGGTCTGGCGAATCAGCTTGCTTGTTTGGCAGATTATGTTAGTGATTACTTACTTACAAGAGGTGTCCCATGTTGCGTCGCAAATCAGCCGAGGATCGCAAGACCGAAATCATTGCCGCCGTTCTGGACTTGTCCGACCGTATCGGCCCTGACCGGCTGACGACCAATGACATCGCGCAAGAGGTAGGCGTCACCCAAGCCGCGATATTCCGGCATTTCCCAACAAAGGCGGAACTCTGGACGGCCGTCGGTGACGCTATCGCGGACCGGCTGGAAGTTGCTTGGCAGCAGGCCATGGACGGCAATGCAAGTCCAATGACAAGGCTGCGGGCGCTGATCGCCGCCCAGTTGCAGCAGATCGCGGAAACCCCCGCGCTCCCCGCCATCCTGCATTCCCGCGAATTGAATGTGGATAATGCCGCCCTGCGCGACCGGTTTCGCGGGGTTCTGATGCAGTACCAGGCGCATCTGGTGGCACACCTACAGGCTATGGCCGAAGCCGGAATGATGGGGGCGGGCGTTCAACCAAAGGATGCCGCCGTACTGCTGACATCACTTGTTCAGGGCATCGCCATAAGGTGGAGCCTTGGCTCGCGCAGCTTTGACATCGTACCCGAGGGGATGCGCCTGCTGGAGGTGCAATTGGTCCTGTTTGCCTGCAAGGAGGGGCAGACATGAAAACTCATCACATCGCCGGTGCTGCGGCCATCGCCTTTGGGTTGTTGACGCTGATCTCGGGTGGATCGGCCCTGTTCGGCGCGGTTGACATGGGGGCCGTCGTGCCCTTCGTCCTGTGGTTCAACTTCCTCGCAGGCTTCGCCTATGTCATTGGCGGCCTGCTTCTGATGACCGGGCATCGGCTTGCGTTGCCCGTGGCGCTGACCATCCTGATCGCGACCGCAACGGTCTTTGCCGTGTTCGGCTGGCGGGTTTTCGCAGGAGATGCCTTCGAGATGCGCACTGTCGGGGCCATGACACTGCGGACATTGTTCTGGGCCGCGATGGTGTGGGTTGCCATGAAGGCACGGGGCAGGAAAAGTCGCCTGTAGCGGCGTCAACCGCTCCTGGTGCGTCTTCGATTCAAACCTCTACCGTTTCATCCACGGTACTGACACATCGACGGAGCCATAATGAACGAACAACTCTGGCAAAAGGATCAGGGCTGCAATCCTGTAAGTTCTAGCGTGACAGACATACCCGAGCTTTGTCGAGTCATGCGTCCGTAAACCGGACCAGGCGATGTGCCGAAGTTCACGCGGACGGCGGTACCCGTGGGCTGGTACCCGGTGTAGATTTCACCTGCACGCCTCCGACTGATCACGCAGGACCGCGTAGTCACTTAGCATCCGCAAGACGACCGCATCCTCGGGCAATGCTTCGACCTCGATAGCGGCTCGCAACTGATCGACTTTGGTGTATTTGACGACAGGCGGGCAAGCGGCAGGTCCGTCAAAATCGCCCATCGCGCATGCGCTGAGCCAGAGCATCACGATCAGCGGGGCGGCGGCTGGCGGCGTCCAGCATCTGGCGTTGGACTTCATGGGTTTTCTCCGATGTTGAAAGGCGTTCTGCCAGCCGACCGGTCCGTTCACCGGCGCGGCGCAAGTTCATCAGGAACAGGGCGATGGTGAGGGCGGCCAGCAGCAGGCCCAGCGCTTTGCGCGCCGGGCCGCTGGCGAGGAGGACGGTGATCCAGCCCATCAGCGCTGGCCCCGCTTCCAGTCATCGATCCGGGCGTGGATCGCGATCGCAATGCCGATCAGCGCCACGGCGATGAACACCCAGCGCAGGGTGTCGAGGTAAGGCACCAGGGGCAGGATCGCGGATTGGGTTTCTGCCAGGACATCTTGCGCGACTTCGACACCGGCAGCGCCGACAGTGGCGATGCCCGCTGTCCCGCCGCCTTTCAGGGTGCGGCTATCGGCCAGCACTTCGCGGGCAGGCTGGGTTTCCGGCACGAAGGGCGTCGCACGGGGAGCGAAGGGTTCGCCCCAGCTGCGCGCAGGCCCGAGGTCGATATGCATAAAGCCCGAGCGCGGATAGGTGCCGAAACCGAGAAAGCCAACGGCGCGGGCAGCCTCTGCAAAGGTGACCGGATCATGGTTCGACATGGCGATGTCGAAGGCCGTGCCCAGCATGTGCTTCGAGGCCGGGGCCCCACCGACGGCGCGGTTGTGGCTCGGGCTGCGATAACCCGAGCGGACGATCAGCGGCTTGCCGAGGCGGTTGCGCAGGGACTGCAGCTTGTCCATGGCCTCGGTGTTGATCTTGATTGCGCCGGTGCCGCGGCAGGCGATCTCGGCCGGGGAGAAACTGGGCCAGCGCCAGGCGCTTTCGGGCACGTCGCGGAAATGGGCATAGGTCGTGGTCGGCATGGTTGGTCTCCAGAAATGCAAAACCCGCCTCTGGGGCGGGTGGGGGACAGGTTCAGTGATGGTCTTGGGGGCGCGTCAGTCGGTACGGCCGCGCTGAAAAGCTTCGAACATCACGTCGCGCATGGCACGGATGTCGGTTTCGATGCGTTCCAGCCGGTCGGCATCGGCCTTGCGGTCATCGGCGCGCTGCTTGTCGGTGCGCTCGCGTTCGAGATGCAGTTCCCGGTCCAGCCGCTCCAGCATCGCCTCGTTGGTGAATGCCTTGCGGGTGACGGTGGCGGCGATGGCAAGAGAACCACCGACCAGCGCCGTGATGGCAGCGGTCATGCCGTTGTCGCGGAAGGCCTGGCCGACTTCCTGCAGGAGGGACGTTCGTTCTGTCATGTTGATATCCTTTAGTAATCTGTCTCGAGGTAAACGCCCGCGCAGTCGTAGGCGACGGCCGCCGCTGTGGCGCCGTTGTTCATGTAGTTGCGCGGGCTGAGCAGTTGGGTGGCAGCGGGCATGTCGGTGGTGATGGTGAACTCGACCGCCGCGCCGCTGACCTCCTCGACCAAACGCACGCCGATGTCGGCCCCGTTCGGCGTGGCGGCGATGTAGAGCGTCAGCACATTCGTCAGGCTCGCCACCGGGAAACTGGCCCCAAGGTCGATCAGCGTCGGCGCGCCGGTGCCGTCATTGTGCACCAGCTGCCAGTTGGCATGTGTGCCGCGCTGGAACCCGATGCCGATGCAGTTCACCACAGTGGACAGCGTCAGGGTCGTTGCCAGCGCCGCCACCGATCCATAGAGGCCGAAGAACCCCATCCCCGTCGCCTGCAGCGTGGTCAGCGACAGCCGGTTGACGTAGTTCCAGCCGCCAAGGCCCTCTGCATTCCCGCGCCAGCAAACCCAGCCCGCGGAGCGTTCCTCGGCGGCGGCATTGGCGGTGGCGGCACTGGTGACGCGCCAGCGGCGTATGCTGGCGGCAAGGCCGGTGGTGGCAAGGGTTGGCGTGGCCACCGTG
The DNA here is from genome assembly GCF_011059185.1 of Paragemmobacter kunshanensis. GTDB lineage: Bacteria > Pseudomonadota > Alphaproteobacteria > Rhodobacterales > Rhodobacteraceae > Paragemmobacter > Paragemmobacter kunshanensis. The sequence goes on from NZ_JAALFE010000036.1 coordinate 7,271, forward strand.
CCGACGGCCGTGCGCGGCATGCCATCCGTCGTCACGGTGGTGCTGACCGACGGCGACCAGGTGGCGACCCGGTTGACCCCGAAATGCGGTTGCAGCGGAAAGTGACGGCCGGACGGGCGCTGCACATCGACCCAGCCCGTTCCGGCACGATTGCGGCCATAAAGCGCGATCCGCCCCGCTGGCGGTGGCGCGGGGGCTGCGTCATGCGCGGGCAGCAACAGCGGTTCAGGCAGTTCGACCCTGCCATTGGTGCGGTCGATTTTCACGGCATCGAAGAAGTCCGAGCCATTCGGGCTGACCTTGACGCTGAAATCGTCACTGGCAAGCAGGCCGATCAGCGCCCGCGCCGAGAATCCGGTCTTGAAGGCGAAGGCCGCATCGTTTCCGGCCGCTGCCTTGTTGACGGTGGCCTCGATCCCGGCCCCGGCGTTGTTGAACAGGAGCGCCGGGGTGTTGACCGAAACCCGGTTGTAGCTGTCTGCCGTTGCGCCACCAAGGCCCAATAGCTGCGCCGTCAGGTTGGCCTGGGGCATGCCGACTTGCGTGACGGCATTTGCGAACGTCACCGTGGGTGTGTTGACGACCGTCGTGCCGCCAGCGCCTGCGGTCGCCGACCCGATGTTGACGACCGTTGTCGATCCGGATGCGCCACCCGTGCCAAGGTTCAGGGTCTTGGTCACGCCGGTCGGATTGACCCCAGTCCCCATTCCATAGGTTGCAGTCGTGATCGCTGTGCCGATCGAGGCCGCCGCCGCCGAAACCGTGACCGTCCCCGAGGCGGTCAGCGTGCCGGTGATCGACACAGCACCCGACGCTGTCAGCGAACCCGAGAAGGTCTTGTTGCCAGTGAAGGTCTGGGTGCCTGCGAGAATTGCCAGTTCTGACGATGTGTTCGGCAACGCGAAGGTTCGGGTCGTGCCAGTGCCGATCCCCGACAGCGAGAACACCGCCTTCTTTGTCGGGTCGGCATCGTTCACCAAGCTGAAGACAGCATCCGACACATCCACCGGTTCGCCGACCAAATCCCAGGCCGACCCGTTCCAGACGACAATGGCCTGTTCCGCCGCGATCCATGATAACCAGCCCGGGCGCGGCACCAGCCGCATCCAGACGCCATCGACCCAAAAGGCCACGTTCAAGTCCCAGCCTGCCCAGAGACCTGTCGCGCCCGATGCGACGATATGCCGGTCGCCATCGGTCGGGCTGACGGGTGGGGCGGCGCGGTTGCGATCCAGCACCGACAGCTGAACCATCGCATCCAGCAGGCGCAGCGCCTCGTTGTGGGTGACATGCTTCTGGGCCTGCGATGCCAGGATGTAGGGCAGCAGGAGGTGGGTGGTGATGTCGGACATTTTTCGGTCTTTCTGGGTGTGCGCTTTCAGATGCTGAGTGTGACGGAACGCCCAGCGCCCCGGCCGATCAGGGCCGAGAGCTGGTAGATGCGGATGGCGAGGGATTGGCCGGGGCCGAGGGGTGCGCCCCAGTCTGCGGTCTGCTGCGCGGCGGTGTAGAGGACGCTGGTTGTGGTCGTGGTCAGCGTGCGCTTGACCGTACTGCCATCACGGATTTCCACCTCGTAGGCTTCACTGTCTTCGGCCAAAGGCACATCGCCCGCGCCCCAGGTGTCAGCGGCAAGTGATCGCGACCTGCGCGTCCAACGGATCGTCAGATCGCCGAGGCTGCGTGCCGTGCGCCAAGGCTGTTCGACATGCGCGACCGAAAACAGCCGCAACCCAGCGCCGTCCGGGGTGAAGCTGGTGGCGACAAAGGTCTCGTCGCTGACAGGCTTGGACGCAGGGCCGATGCGCCAGTTCCACGGCAGGCCCAGATCGGCTTCAGCAATGGGCAAAGGTGCCACGGCAGTGTCCAGCACAACAAACCGCGCGCCGGTCGGTACCATTGCAACCATGGCCCATTCTGTCCCACGCTGGCCGCGCAGCAATCGGGTCAGCCGATAGCGCCCCGGCGCGATCAGTTCAGCTGACCCTGCTTGGACGATTTCCCATTGCCCGGCGCCAGTGTCGACGGCCAGCGCATTGGCCCCACCGAGCAAGGTGATGTCCGTGACGCTTTCCAGCGTGCCGGAATAGAGATCTACCACCAGCGCATTGCCCAGATCGAAGCGCGACACTGGCCCCGCGTAAAAATCTGCCGCCAGCACACCCATGCGCGCCCGAGAGCTGAAGGTCGTCAGCAGGGCAAAGCCATCAGTCGCTGCGCTGCGGTAGACGGCGATTTCGCCGGGCCATGGCTTGGCATGCGCCGCGACTATGGGCCGATGCGCAGGCTGATCTTCGCGCAATTGTGGCAGGTCCAGCAGCAGAACATCCGGCGCGCCGAAAACCGTCGGCGTCGACAGCGTGGCCGGTCGAGGCTCTCCGGGCGGCAGGTCATAGACCGCCCTGTCCTGGCGCACGGCGTCGACGCTGCGAAGATCGGAGTCGGCGATGGACACAAGCCGCATTTCCGTCAGGCGGCCATCGTGGTCGAGCAGGATGACGTCGCAAGGATCCAGTGCCAGACGCGAAGGCGGCAGGCGAAACGCCGCACTCTCCCGACCCACCCAAGCTTCCATCAGCGCGCGGCGGCAGCGGCGTTCGGCCTCCTCTGGCGGGATGGCCATTGGAAACGACTCGGACGCGATACGCGTGGTGTCGACGGTGATGCGCCGCGCCTCGACCTGTGCCGCGTCATAGTCCTCGTCGGCGCGGGCGACCTGCCACTTCAAGGCCTGCGGCAATTCGGTTTCCTGCGCCCGGGTTAGTTCCATCACGTCGCCTTGCGCCGAGGCGGGCGCGACCATGCTGTCGGGCGTGATGGTCAGACCGGCAATGCGGCCGCGCATCAGGAAGCGGATGCGGCCCTCGCTTTCGACAGCATCGAAGCCGAAATGCCGGGCAAGCGTGGAAATCGAGGCGCGCGGGGCTTCCAGAGCGGAGACGACGTAGCCTTCAACTGCGCCCCAGAGGCCGGAGACGTCGATCAATTCCTCCGGCATGCCAGCGCGCAGGCAGAGGTGACGGACAAGGGCAGCGAGGGATACCGCGCCCAGCCGCCCGGTCAGCCAATGCCCGAGCCGCCAGTTCGTGCCATCGGTCCAGACATCGGTCAGTTGTGGAAAGAACGGATAGGGCCGCGCGTCCCACGTCCAGGCGGCGCATTCCGGCACATGCACCATACGCGCGCCATAGACCGAGGAAGTCGGGTTGTTCGCCGCAACACCCCAGAACTGATAGGTTGCCTCCAGATATGCCCGCTGGATCGCATCGTCGCGCCAGCCGCGCGAGAAGTAGGGTGTGAAACTCTCCGACGATTTCGGGTCGAAGAATACGTTCGGCTGGTTGGCACCCCGGTCAATCGCCGGGCACCCAAGTTCGGTGAACCAGATCGGTTTCGACTGCGGCACCCATGCCGTCGGCGTGCCGCTTTCCACTCCGCCGGGCCGGTTGAAATGCGGGTTTTGCCACCAGGCTCGCAGATCCTTGAAGCGAAAGACCCATGGTTTGGCCGCCGCGCCATCTGTGATCGGCGTGCGGTTTTGTGTCGCCCGGTCGGCCGGGCTGGCGTAAAACCAGTCGAAGCCTTCGCCGCCGGTGATGTTGGATTGCAGATATGCCCGGTCATAGATCGCAGGCGCAAGTGCGGCATCGGCATGATCGAACCCATCGCGCCAATCCGACAGCGGAATGTAGTTATCGATTCCGATGAAGTTGATGTTTGCGTCCGACCAGAGCGGATCGAGGTGGAAGAAGACGTCGCCCGACCCATCCGCCAGATGGTGACCGAAGTATTCCGACCAGTCGGCGGCATAGCCGATCTTGGGCCCAGCGCCGAGGATCGCGCGAACATCGGCCGCGAGCGCCTTGAAGGCCGTTACGGCAGGATAGGTGCTGGAGCCCGAGCGGATGGTGGTGAGGCCAGGCATTTCGGAGCCGATCAGGAAGGCATCGACGCCGCCTGCCGCTTTGCACAGATGCGCATAGTGCAGAATCATACGGCGCAAGCCCCATTCGCCGACCGGGCCAGTCCAGCTGACAGTGGTGCCCGCCACGCTGAAACTGGCGGGCGTGGCCGTGCCGAACAGGGCTGCAACCTGCGTGGTGGCGGTGGCGGTCTTGTCGACCGATCCTGCAAAACCCGCCGCCGGGGAACAGGTGATCCGGCCGCGCCATGGGAAGGTCGGCTGGCCAGCGGTGGCGGCATTGGCGCTGTATGGGTTCGGCTTGGTGTTCCCGGGTGGGACGTCCAGCAGCAGGAAGGGATAGAAAGTCACCCGCAACCCGCGCGCCTTTATCTCCTGAATGGCCTGCACCACCGCGAAATCAGCTGGGGTGCCGCCATAGACCGGGCGGTCCTCGGCGTCGCGACTGACCAGAAACGCATCAGCACGTGCGACACCGTTCACGACCCAAGCCGACGGTGTCGTGGTCTTGATGTCCACCTCGACGCCCGGCCGCACCTTGCAGTTCCCGGCCCGCAGATCATCACCGAACCACGCGACAACCAGGCTGACGCTTTCCACAGACGGAGCGAGCGACTGCAGCCGGTCCAGCGCCACAACGATGTCGGCGGTGTCGGCGATTGCGTTGAGGTTCTCGGCAACGGTCGCGCCGCCAGCGCCAGTGGATTTCTTGACCGGGGCGGTCGCATAGGTGAACTCGCCCGAGGCCGGGATCATCGTCACCGCCTTGACCAACCCCTCGGCCGTGTCCGGGTCAGCCAGAGGCCGGAATATCTCGAAGCTGAGCTGCGGCAGGCGATTGCCGTAGGTCGAAAGCGGCAGTTCCTCGAAGACGACATAGGCGGTGCCGCGATAGGCGGGCGTGTTGGCGGCCCCCATCTTGGCGGCGATGAACGGGTCAGGCCCCTGCGTCTCGCTCCCCGGATACCAGCGCCAGGTGACACCGGTCATGTCGAGCGGCTTGCCGTCGGCCCAGATGCGGCCGATGCCGGTGATCGGGCCTTCGCAGAGCGCGACCGCAAAGCTGGCATAGTACAGATACTCGGTCGTCTGGACCCGGCCACCGCCACCGCCCTTGCCGCCGCCTTGGGTGGTGGTCTTTGTCTCTTCGCGGAAATCAGTGGCCCAGATGATGTTGCCGCCGATACGCATCCGGCCGTAAAGGCGGGGGATGATGGCGCCTTCGGTGGCCGAGGTGATCCGCAGGGAATCCAGCCGCTGGCCCTCGATCTTCTGCGCCGGGGCCAGCGAGGACACGATCCAGCTGTCCACCACCGAGCCGATGGTCGATCCGATGAAACCGCCGATGGCGGCCCCGGAAAAGCCGAGGATCGCGCCGCCAAAAGCCCCGCCGATGGCGGAACCGACGGCGCCGAGGACAAGGGTGGCCATAGGAAAACCTCAGCGTGCCGGGAAGAGGAAGGCGAAGGCGATGCGCCGTCGCCATGCAGGTGTTAGCGGTTCTTCGATCACGCCGAGGCGTTCATAGGCGTGTAGGAAGGTGTCAGGTCCGGTGAGTATGCCCACATGCTTGGCGATGGCGCGCGGCATCATCCGGAACAGGATCAGTGCACCGGAGCCCGCCAACTGAACCGGAACCTCGGGCATCATCCGTCGCGCCCCTTCGGCCAGCACCTCGCACGGGCCGGTCTCGCCCCAATCGCGGCTGTAGGGCGGGATCGGAAACGGCTCAGGCCCGACAACCTTGCGCCAGACGCCCCGTGCCAGGCCGAGGCAGTCGCAGCCGACCCCGCGCAAGCTCGCCTGGTCGTGGTAGGGCGTACCGAGCCAGGACCGGGCGACGGCAATCACCCTATCGGGATCGACTGCTGTCACAGCACTGCTCCTTCATGGCCGCCATCCTTGGTCGCATATCGCAGCACGGCGTCTTGGCCCGGGATGTGCGGAAACCCCCTGAAGTTCGCGACATTGGCGAACTTCGTGCCGCAGGTGGCGATCCGCTTGTCGCAGCCCGCCCGGACGATGAAGCTGTCTGTCGCCGTGATCGGGCGCACCGGTGCTTCCAGCAGGGTCAGAATCGCCACCCCGTCGACCAGATCGTGCGACAGCACCTCGACCCGCCGCCCCGCATTCGCGCCGGTCGACCATTCCACCAGCCCGAAGGCAAACCAGCCCGCCGCGAACGTCCCGAGGCCGGAAGCGGTGAAGGCCCGATCCCGCAGCACATCGATCACCGCGCCGGTGCCCGTGAAGGCCGGGGCATCAAGGTTCACCCCGCAGCGCGCATCGCCCAGCGCGGCGTCGCAGCTCGCCTGGAACGTCCGCCCGACCGTCTGGCCGAGGACATGGGCAAGGCTCCGCACCTCCGCCACGAAGGCGAGCCGCCCGCGCCGGATCTGGCCGATGGCCCCGCGGCGCAGAAGCACGCGTTGCGCCGGGCTCGCCCAGTTCACGCGCCAGACCTCGACCGCCGCATTGTCCCAACGGCCGTCCAAGATGTCGGTCTCGGTGATCCGGTCGGAGGACAGCACGCCTTGCGCGTCCTGCGCGTCGACCGAGAGGTCAGAGCCGGATCGAACCTCGGAAGCGGTCAGCCCGCTTTCCGGTTCGAACTCGGTGCCGTCGAACGACAAGGTCCGGTCGTGGTCCGTGAAGCCGAAGGTCACGCCATCGGCGCGGCTGATCCGCCAGCACCAGGCAAGCGTTGTTGTGCCGTCGTCGAGATGGGCCTGCAGCGCAGGGTTCAGGGCTTTCATGTGCGGATTTCTATGAGGGGGATCGAGGTGATCGACCCAAGGCGTTCGAGGTCGAGTGTGACGTCGAGCGTGTCGGTGTCGAAGCGGACGGGGACGTCGAATTCGAAACCTGCGGTGATGGCGACGCCTGCGGCGGGAGCCGTGGTGAAGGTGAGGAGGCCGGTTGCGGTGGAGATCGACCAGCCGGAGGCTTGCGGCGTGCCGTTCAGGGCGATGGTCACTGTTCCAGCGACAGGCTTGGTGATGGCCCGCGTCCAGGACTGTGCGCCGGAAGTGTAGCGCTTGGTCAGTTGAAACAGGGTGGCCGATCCGTTGCCGGTGCCAATCGGCTGGTTGGTCGGGCCCGACATCTGCGAAGGCAGGCAGGACTTGAAGTCAGCCCAGTCCTTAAAGCGGAAGCCATGCAGGCGGCCGTTCCGGGCCTCGAAGAAGGCGACGACCGCCGCCAGATCGTCGGCACGGCGGATGCCGTAGGCAACATCATAGCGGCGGCGCGAGTTGGCCCAGCTGGCGTTGCGTTCCTCGGCACCGCTGGCCAGTTCGACGATCTGGGTGCGCCGTTCGGGGCCACCGCGTGCCCCACGGCTGATGTTGTCCGGAAACCGGACCTCGTGGAATGCCATCACATCCCCCTTCGGCCCAGCGAGACAGCGCGGGCGATGTCGCTGGCGACCTGCGTGCGGGATTGCCGGAAGCTTTCGGCGTCGCGGGCGTTGATCGTGACGTTGACGGTCGAGGCGCCCGCCTGGCCGTACCCTGCCGCCTCGCGCCGGGACAGGACCCGCTCGCCCCTTTGCAGGATGGCTGGAACCTCGTCGGGCCGCAGCCCGGCCCAACCGCCGGTGTGCATACGCGGGGCATTCGCAAAGGCCAGCGCCGGGACCATCCGGCCGGGACCAGGGGCGCCAACCATCCCGCCCGCGTGCAGGATGTTCGCGAAGATGCCACCCGCCCCGCCCAGCGCGCCGGAAAGGGCATTGGCTATCGGGCCGAGGATGAAGCGGCGGGCCGCCAATTTGGCCAGATCGGCGATCATCGAGGTGACCAGGTCGCGGAAGTCGAGCTTGCCGGTCTTCACAAAGTCACCGATGGCGTTCTCCGCGCTCTGGAAGGCCCCGACCAGCGCGCTGCCGATATCCCCGCCGATGTCGCGCGCCTTCGCGGCGTAGTCGGCAAGCGCCGCGGTGACGGCCTGCCAGCCGGTGAGGGCCGTGTCCGCGCCTTCGGCCGCCGCAGCCCCGGCCTCGCGTGCTGCGCCGCCTGCACCCTCTGCTGCGGTGGCGGTGTCGTTCAGCCCGGACGTAAGGGCGTCGGCCGCGCCAGCCGCATCCGCCAGCGCGGTTTCGGCCTCGGTTCCCGTGCCGGTGACGGCATCCCTCAGCGCCTGCCAGCTTGCCAGCGGGCGACCGGCGGCATCGGCGAGCATCCCCGCCGCTTCGCGATAGCCGTCGGCCCGGGCGCGGGCGTCGCCGGCCATCGCGCCGAGGCCGAGGTCAGGCGGCTCGAGGTAAGTCCGCGACAGCGCGGCCGAGAAGGCATCCGCGGCGGCGGCACCAGCAGCGGTCGCGGCTCCCTCAAACGGGTTGCCGATGCGGCCCAGTTCCACCGGATCGAGAATGCCGATCCGCACGCCACCTTCGCCGGTGGCCCATTCGGGCAGCAAGGCCAGCGCCGCGTTCAGCGTCTCGATGAAGCTGTTGATGCGCGTGACGACGCCGTTCAGCATCGCCTCGACGCCCGAGATCAGCCCGTTCGCGGCCTGAAATGCGAAGTCGCCGATGGCCCCGGGCAGGCTTCTCCAGATCGCGACCGCAGCGTCATAGGCCCCCTGGAAGATCGCGGACGTCCGGTCGCCGAAGCTGACGACGCCCGCGATGGTACCTTTCAGCGCCGAGAGGCCGGCTGCCTTCAGCTCCTCCCATCCGGCCGCCATCCGCGCGAGGGCCGCGTCCAAGGACAGGCCGATGCGCGACCACACCTCGCGGGCCAGATCGCCCAGCAGCCGAAACGCCTCGCCCACGCCGCCGACACGGGCGACCAGCTGCGAGAACTGATAGACCAGTTCGCCTGCGCCGACGATCAGCGCGCCGATGCCGGTGCGGATCAGGGCCCCGCGGAGGAATACGAGCGCCGTCGCGAGGCCGTGCACGGACAAGGCGGCAGCGGCAAGCCCCGCGACCCAGCGCCCGGCCATGACAGCGGCGAAGGTTGCGGCGTAGGAGGTAAGTCGGCCGAGATTTCCGATCAGCGTGTCGATGGCCGAGCGCAGGATCCAGCCATCGGAGGCCAGAGCGACGAAGGCATTGGCCAGCGCCTCGATGGTTGGGGCCACGGCGACGGCGATGCGGTTCCGAAGGCCATCGAAGACCAGCGAGACTGTGCCCAGCGCCAGCTGCGTGCGACGGAGGGCTTCCAGCGCATCACCGTCCAGAACCGCGCCAAGGTCCGAGGCCTGATCCCCAAGTCGCGTCATCTCCGCCCCGCCGTCCCGCAGGAGAGGGATCAAACGCGTGGCATCCGAGGCCATCGCCTCCAGATAGAAGGTCATCTCCTGCTGGCTGAGACCGGCGCGCTCTAGGGTATCGACGTATAGCTGCAGCGCCTCGGGGCCGGAGAGGCGTGCGAACTGGTCGGCGGTGACGCCCACGCGCGGGGCGACATTCTCGAAGAAGTCCGCCATCGGCCCGCCGCCGGTCTGGAGGAAATCCCCGACCCGGTCGTTCACGTCCTTCAGGATATCGGCCAGCTTCTCCTGCTCGATACCCACCGTACGCGCCCCGGCCGACCAGCGCTGCTGGGCCTCGGGCGTCGCATTGGCGACCTGCGCGAACTGCCGGATCTGCGCGGCACTCTCGGCGGTGGAGCGGACGATCAGGCCGAGCGAGGCTGTCGCCGCTGCGGCTGGGGCCCCGAGGGCAAGCCCCGCCCGGCGCGCAAAGGCGGCCAGCCGGGTGTTCGCCAGTTCCATTTCACGCGATAGTCGGCCAAAGCCGCGGGCCCCAGCCTCGCCCACCCCTTCCAGCTCGGCGCGCACGCGGCGTCCGCCCTCCGCCACGAGGCGGACGGAGACCTTCTTCTCAGCCATTCCGGCGTCCTTCCATCTGCTCGTTCAGCTTGCGCACCATCACCGCCTCGATCTCGGGCAGCAGTTCCGCAGCGATCAGGGGGCTGATGCCCAAGCCGCCCGCCAGCGTGAGGGCGGCACCCATGTCCCATCCGATGACGGCGCCCGGCGCGATGCGCAGCTGGCCGCCGAGGCGCTGGGTCAGGTCCCAGACCTGCCAGCCCTCGACCGTCTGCGGCCGGTTCAGTCTTGAGGGGCAGTCCGGACAGGGGCCCGCGCAGGCCGCGCAGTAGCCGTCGCCCCCGCCGAAGGACCAGTCGGCGAGGGCGCGGAGGCGTTTTTTTCCTGATCCAGCATCAGGCCACGGGCGACGTACTGCGCCTGGAAGGCCTCGAAGACCGGCCAGATTTCGAGAAGGGCGTCGATCCCGGCCGGGCTGACGGGGATAAGGTTGCCAGCCTCGTCGCCGACACCTTCCCATTCCAGCACGGCGCGGCGGGCGACGGCTTTCGCCATGGCCAGCGCCATGTCCTCTTGGCTGGAGGTTTCCGAGAGGCCATCGATGGCGGGATCGGCGCGGGCTGAGACCATCAGGGCGGTGGTCAGGGGTGCCACCAGGACGCGCAGTCCGGGCAGCAGGTCCAGCCATTCGGGCCGGTTCGACAGGTTCAGGCGGATCATGGTCAGTATCCCGTGACGGTGTTGACGAGGACGGCGGTGCACATGCGGGTGGGGCTGGTGGCTTTCGCCGCCTGCCAGTCGAATGTGGCCTGGATGCCCTGGGGTCCGGGGATCTCGATCCGCGGGACGGGCAGGTAGACGGCATGGGCGGTGAAGGTGAAGCTGGCGTTCGCCCCGAGGCTGTAGGCGAACTCGAGCTCGCAAGGGCTGCCGTCGATGGCTTGCGTCACCAACGCAGAGTCGGCGAAACGCACCTCGATGCGGCCGGTCAGGGCCGCCATGCCGGGATCGGCACCCTCGATCTTGCCGTCATTGCGGATGGTCTCGATCCGGTCGAGTCCGTTGGCATAGGTGATCTCGGCCGAGACCACATTGCCGAGCGCCGTGCCGTTGCGCTTCACTACGCCGTTGAAATGGCCGAAGCGCTGCAGGCCCAGCGCGGTCGGAGTGCCCGCGGCCGTGGTGACCGCGATGGCCTCGCCTTGGGCGATCAGCCGGGCGGTGGCGGTCAGCAGCCCCGACCTGCTCATCTGCCACGACAACTGGTCCATCACGCAGCCCGCATACATCGCGAAGCGCGGCACCTCGGGCATGGCTACTTCGATGGCCATGGACGGCAGGGTCCAGTTGCCCGACTGGAAGGTGTGGGTTTTGGGCGTGGTCCCTGTCGTGGTTGGTGCGCCAAAGGCAGCCTTCAGCCAGAAGCCGAAGGCCTCCACATCGATCGGCACGACCACCTCGCCATCTGCCGTGACGGCGTCTTTGATCGGGGCCAGGGGATCACGGCCGTAGCCCAGAAGTTCGCTGTTCAGCAAAGGCTGTTCCGCGCCGAGCGTGGTGCGGGCGAAGGGCATCAGCCGATAGCCGCTGGCGGGCGGGGTGCCGTAAACCGTCTCGAACGCAAGCGCCATCTGCGCCCGCGCGCCGTGTGCGCGTGCCATGGGGGTCTCCTATTTGAGGGATGTCAGGCCAGGGGGCCGGTCGTGGTGTAATGCAGGACGACGGTGATCACCGCCGCCTTCAGGGCGGCCGCGCCCTCGACAGGCAGATCGACCGAGGCCGGGGCCTCCGGTTCGACCCAGTCGCAAAGACCGCCCAGCGTCCGGTCGGCCTCTAGCGCCGTGCCGATGGCGGCGATCAGGTCATCGAAGACGCTGGCCCGGCCGCTGCCCGCCTGGACGACGACCTCCAGTTCCGCCCGGTGCTGGTAGTGATAGCGCAGCGGTGACAGCGTCACCTCCGGCTCGCCCGGCTGGCCATCGCGCAGGATGATCAGCCCGGCCGTGGGGATCCGCTCCGGCAGAACCTCGTCGCATAAGGTGAGGGCGGCAAGCGGCTGCAGCCGCGCATGTAGCGCGGTGAGGACGGTTTCGCGTGTGGTAGGCATATGCTATCCAAACGTGGTTACCTCGATCAAACTTACGGCGTAAACAATCGAAAGAGATCACCCGACATGACGGCTGAAAAGGGAAATGAACCACGACTCGATGTTCTTCTCAAAGAGCACGCAATAACCTGCTCGCAGATACATGAGATGGTGAACTATTCAGATAAAATGGTTTCGATCTCCCTGGCTGGTATCGGCCTTGCGTTTACATACGGCGTAAAAGAATCATCTGCGGTAGCCATAGTGGCGCTGCCATTTATTGCGCTGGGCCTCCTCGCATATTTCTGTTCTGTCTTCTACTCAATAGCTGTACTTGGCGGCTACCGAAAGTGCCTGGAGGAAGAAATAAACAAATTCACTGGACTGCCTGCATTGTGCTGGGAGAAGGTGACAACGAAGTTGTTGCATAATAGCATCCCAGCTATTGGGATTGTTGTAGTGCTCGGTCTTCTCTATCTTTCCCTGTGTGCGGTTGCTTGGGGCAATGTTAGCACAACTGCTGGTGAGCAAGTGACCCGAATGATCAAGCTGGCTTATGTTGGCGGTGGTCTATTCTTGTCTGCGGCATCGTTGAGTCTTCGAACCGCACACCAAAGGTCATACGAACCGACATTCCCCAAGTGGCCTGCCGCTTGACTTCAAGATCGCCTGATTTTGCTCGCTGGGCAAGCGTTCTTCGCCCCGAGCGGTGTCTGTCGTCGCGCAAACGGCCGAAGTCGGGTGGATCAAGCCTCGAACCCGCAGCATTCTGG
>NZ_JAALFE010000037.1 GCF_011059185.1 Paragemmobacter kunshanensis
AAGCCCACGAGATACTCGTGCCCCCGCGCGAAGCGCAGGTGCATGCGGCCGTCCCGGCAGACGCCGAGCAGCTTGTCACAGCGCGTGCAGCGCCATTCCAAGTTGTGGGTGGTGGGCTTGGTCTTCGCGGCGCCGGACCAGCTCGTCGGGGCTGCCTGGCGCGGGGGGAAGGGAGTCGGCATGGAAGTGCTCCTCTATGTGGAGCCCTTCCAGTATTCAGCGGTTTGTTAGACCGTCTCCCGCCGCATGTTAGACCGCTGTTAGACGGTCGCTTCCTCGGCTGGCTCGGCCACGGTTTCGGTCGGCTGCGCAGTGAGTAGCAGTCGCCAATATCCCTTCTTCGCACCCTTGCCGATATAGACGTCCCGGATGCTGTCCCAGGTCTCCTTCCGGAACGCCTGCTGGGGGCTTCTGGACTCGAAGCCTTCCATCAGCGCCTTTACCTGAACGTCGGGACTGCCTTTCGCGGCTGCGACCACCAGGCGCTCGAAGATCGTAAGTTGATCGTTCCCAGCGAGGTGAAGCGGCTCCCTGCCAGGAATGAACAGCGTGCCGGACTGCTTGCCTGTCCGAACCACCCGCGGGGACACACCCCCGCGTGCGAGTGAAAGACCGTCTCGGTACGCGAGTTCTATTCCGTCGCGCGCGAACAGCATTTCCTCGTCCGCCGATGCGAGATGGGACAGCAGCGGCATGACGACGTTAGGCCCAAGATGTGACGGCATCTCCTCGCTCGCGGCGAAGACGATGCCCACGCCAGCGGTGCCCCGCGCGCGCAACATCAGATCCAGTCTCTGCGCCGCTTTGGGATCATTGAGCCGTCGGGCGAAATAAACGGGCACATCTGCCTCATCGATCTGGATCGCGCCGACGAGGGTCAGGTCCGGGTCCAGGATCTGCGCCGCCCGCTTGCTCAGCAGCGGCTTCATCAGGCGCATGAGCGTCTCGTGAAGCCACTGAGCGTTGACCGCGAACATCTCGACATCCGACGCGGGGCGCTTGCCGACATCTTCGCCGAAAGGACCGACAGCGTGGATCATGCCTTCGGTCGCCGACGGCTTGACGGCGCCTTCCCCGTCGACGTCGTCGTCCTCAATAAGAACCACGTCCTGACGGTCGCGGCGCTCGAGCAGGCCGCCTTCGATGAGACGCTTCGGGTCAAGCCCGAGTTCCAGTAGATAACTTCCGCTGACCTCGTCCTCGATGCGATCGTGGAGTTGAACAAGCTGGGGAAATATCGCGCGAAGGTCATCATGCGCGATTTGCCTGAACGCGCTCAGGATTCCCCATTCCTTGAGCAGCGCGAAGCCGAGGCTGCGTTCCTCCGGATCGGGCTTGCTCTGCAGGTTGCAGCTCTTCGTGCCCGCAATCGTGATATTGAGCGTCCGCTGCTTGTCATCGCCGATCAGGTTGTAGGCCACCGCGATGGTGATCCGGCTGAACGCTTCGGCGCGCCGAAAGATGTTCCGCGCCCCGAGATATCGGTCGGCAACCTCTTGGATGTCATCGTCGACCGTCACCTTGAGCTGAAGCTTGCGGCGCCAGGTTCCCAGCCGGATCTCGGCTTCGATGACGCGCGCGAACTCGAACGCGTACCCTTCGATCTCAGGGGGCTGCAGGAGAAGCGAAGAGCGGAAGCGCGAAAGATTATAGCGCTTCCAGGTCAGAGGTTTCTGGGAGATGTCGTGACCTAGCGCAACTTCGGCGAAGGAGTCGCTGACCGTCTGGCGCACCACGGGGCTGTCCGCGCAGACCTCGATCTGCCGCATCGAGGGCGTGTAGATCAGCGTCGCCTCGTTCGGCGGTCGGTAGTAGATGGTTCCCCGCCTTCCGTCTTGCCGGTGATCGTAGACACTCGAAAGCGGACCACCGTGCCGGACGATCAGCATGATGGACGCAGGGTGCGTATCGGTGGCAGGCAGATCGAGCGCCTTAACTGTGCAGGATATCTCGGGCTTCAGCTCGAGCATGCCCTTGATCTTGGCCGCCAGCGCCTTTTCGTCGATGGCCGCCGCGTCGAGGGCTACCTGGTTCTCCAGTTCGACCTCGAAGGCGTCGTAGAGCTTGCCGTGGTCGCGGAACTGTCGGGCGAAGTGAAAGCTCTCCGCATCCTCGAATGTTTCGCGTTCATGGAGATATGCCCAGATGCTTCTGCAGAGCTCATCTGGCTGCCGGTGAAACTCCTGCGACCGTGTCTCATCGAGTTGTTGCTCGACAATGGTGATGAGTGAGGTGACGCCCTTTTTCTCGGCGAGGGCCCGGATCCTTCGTGATCGCTGCTCCGCAGGTCGCAGGTCATCGCGGTCGAAATCCGACAGCGTCTCGACAAGTGCTTGCCGAAACGCCTCGACCGCTTCTTCGTCGGCGAGGTCGGGAACGTCCTCGGGCAGCTTGAATTCCGGCTCATTGTCTCCCTCGCGCACGGCAAGGGCAGCTCGGGCGAGGTCGACGCGCGCATCCTCGATCAGCGCCAGAACATGCGGACCGATCGGGGATGCTTTGCGCGCCATGAACTCACCTCAATGAACTACTGCTCTCGATTGATTCAACCTACGATAATCATGGACAAATCCGTGATCGGCAAGCCCTGATGTTCTCTCCCTGTTCGCATTTCCGCATCCCGTTCCGCTGAGATGTCCCACCTCGGACGGCTGGGTGGCTTTTGATCGGTAGCACACCATCAAACACGGCCACCGAGACATGAACCGCCCCAATCCGCTACCTCCCGACCAGATGACCGCCGCCGAACGCCGCGCCGAACTGTGTGGCCTGCTGGCGCTCGGGCTGGTTCGGCTGCTCGGGCAGGATAGGCGTGAAGTATCGGACAATACTGGAGAACGTTGCCTACACTATCCCGACGACCAATGCCGTCATGCAACTCCAACTCACCGGAGAAACGCATGACGAAGCCTGATCCCATCCCCGCGCGCCTGGCCGCGCTGAAGTCCATGTCCGTCCCCCAGTTGAAGTCGGAGTGGCAGACGATTTTTGCCACGACGGCGCCGAACAACAGCCGGACGTTCCTCGAGAGCCGGTTGGCCTACCGCATCCAGGAGCTGACGTATGGCGGTCCTGATCGCGAAACCCGGCGCATGCTGGACCTGCTGGCCGACGAGGTCGGCGGCACCCTGACGCGCAAGAGCCAGATCGCCGATCCTCGAAATCCCGTGGTCGGCACGAGGCTGATCCGCGAATGGAACGGGGTCGAGCACACGATCACGGTCTTGCGGGACGGGTTCGAGTGGCAGGGGCGACCCTACAAATCCTTGTCTGCGATTGCGCGGGCGATCACCGGAACGCGTTGGAATGGCTACCGCTTCTTCGGGTTGCGCGAACGAAAGCGGGGGAATGATTGATGGATCAACGCGCAAATCCCGTCCGCCGCCAACGCTGCGCGATCTACACGCGCAAGTCCTCCGAAGAAGGGCTGGAGCAGGAATTCAACAGCCTGCACGCTCAGAGAGAGGCCTGCGAGGCCTACATCGCCAGCCAACGCTCCGAGGGCTGGGTGCTGGTCCGCGATCAGTATGACGACGGCGGCATCTCGGGCGGAACGCTGGAACGGCCCGGTCTCAAGCAGCTTCTGGCCGACATCGAGGACGGCCTGATAGATGTGGTGGTCGTCTACAAAATCGACCGCCTGTCACGGTCGCTGATGGACTTCTCGAAGCTGGTCGAGGTCTTCGACCGCAACGGCGTGACCTTCGTCTCGGTCACGCAGTCCTTCAACACCACCACGTCCATGGGGCGGCTGACGCTGAACATCCTGCTCAGCTTCGCTCAGTTCGAGCGCGAGGTCACAGCCGAGCGCATCCGCGACAAAGTCCGCGCCTCTCGCATGAAGGGCATGTGGATGGGCGGCTACGTCCCGCTCGGGTACGATGTGAAGGACCGCAAGCTCGTGGTGAATGAAGACGAGGCTGCCACCGTGCGGGGCATCTTCGAGAGGTTCGTCGAGGTCGGATCAGCGACCGTGCTGGCCCGCGAACTGCGCCGCAAAGGGCTCCGCAACAAGCAGGGCACGTTGGTCGACAAGGGATATCTCTACAGAGTGCTGATGAACCGCGTCTATCGCGGCGACGCCGTCCACAAGGGCAAGGCCTATCCCGGCGAGCATCAGGCCATCATCGACCAGAAGCTGTGGGATCAGGTCCATGCCATCTTGCGGGAGAGCCCCCGCAAGCGCGCCAACAACACCCGGGCGCAGGCGCCTGCGTTGCTGAAGGGCCTTATCTTTACGGCCACGGGCGCGGCCATGACCCCGAGCAGCACGAAGAAGGGCGCGCGGCGATACCGGTACTACGTCTCGATGGACGTCATCAAGAATCGCGAACCCAGCGATGAGGGCATCCTGCGCCGCCTTCCTGCCGACCTCGTGGAAGCGGCCGTGGTGACCGAGTTGCGGCGGGTGATGCGCGCCCCCTCGATCACGGCGCAGGTCATTGCCCACTTGGCGCGCGAGGGCCACGCCTTCGCCGAGGCCGACGTGATCTCCGCGCTGCAGACGTTCGAGGACGTCTGGGGCAAGTTGTTTCCTGCGGAGCAGACCCGGATCGTGCAGTTGCTGGTGCGCCGGGTCACCGTGACGTCCGAGGGGCTGGTCATCGATGTCCGGACCGACGGCGTCTCGGGCGTCATGCGCGACATGATGGCGCCACGAAAGAAGGTGGCGGCGGAATGATGAAACCCGACGAGTCCATCCAGATCTTCGTACCGCTCAAGGTCCGCAAGCAGAACGGGCGGCCGAAGATCATGCCGCCCGCAACCTATCTGCCCAGTGAAGACCGGTCGCAGGATCCGCATATCCTGCGCGCCATCGGCCGGGCGTGGGGCTGGCGGCGGCGCATGGAGGCTGGCGAGTTCAATACGGTCACCGATCTGGCGAAAGCCGTGGGGCTGGCCGAACGCCATGTCAGCCGACAGCTGCGGCTCGCCTACCTCGCGCCGGGAGTCCTCAAGCGCCTCGTCTACAAGCGTGAGGTGCCCGCCGCGACCCTGTTGAAACTGACCGATGTCGCGGCCCTGCCATGGCACGAACAGCCGGAGCGGGTGTTCGACTGAGGCTCAGTGAAAGCTCGCCTCAAACGTCGTCGCGGTCAGGGAGACATGCGCGTCCAGCGGCGGATGCAACTCGAACGCCTTCGGCTCGCGTGAGAAGTTCCAGAGCCGGAACAGACGCCATTCCGACCTGCGCTCCTCGGCCACGGCCAGTTCGTTGCGGGTGATGTGGAAGGGCGTGCGCTCCCATCCGTTCGTCGTCTTGACCTCGATCAGTCGGGGTAGCCCGTCCGGGGCGAAACTCGCGATGTCGTAGCCCGCGCCATCGCCATCCTCCTCCGACACCCAGCGTACCTTGCGCGCCAGATCGTCCCGTCCTGCCGAGCGCAGAGACGCCCGTTCATGCGCCAGCACACGTTCCTCTCCCGCGCGACCGAGGGCCCGGTTGCGCTCGTCCCGGCCCGCCACGTCGAACTTGCGGGCGATGTGCCGCATCTGGTCCAGTTCCTGCGGCGGCGGCTGGTTCGACAGCGTCGGCGGCGGTCCGATCCAGATCTGCGCTGCCTCGCGTAGGCCAGCGGCGGTTTGCAGCCTCGGTTGGCGCCCGAGCCAGGCCGGGTTCAGCGCCAGCCACCGCGCCACGGCATCCGCCAAGGTCATCTGGAAGTTGAACGCGGGCTTGTAACCGGGAATCCAGTCCTCGCCGAGGCCCTTCAGCACCGCACTGATGTTCTGGTGCTTGAACTCGACAGACCCCTCGGACCGGTCGTTCAGCAGCGGCAGCAACGCGCGACGGTGTTCGGCCTTGCTGTAGCGGCGCGCGGAGATGTCGTCGGCAAGCATCGCGAAGTAATCCGCGACGATCAGTTCGTTCTCTTCATCTGTCCACGCGCCGTTCGACATTGCGCCAGGCTATGGGCGCGAAGTCTGTTTGTCATCAGAGACTTCTGGCAGGGTCCTGGCTCGCTTCGAACGATGCCGCCGGACTCGGGATCGGCCGCCACAGAGCCGTCCTTCTGACCGCCCTGCGCCTTCGTGTCAGTCTCCGCCACCGAATTAACTCGCGAACGGGACGACCCCATGAACGCGGCAACCCATTGGAAATGCGAGGATGTTTTACGCCGTCCCGTGACCGTCGAGGGGCGCTCGAAGAGAGACGCAGGCCATTTGGAGACCCATTCCGCGTCAAGCGCCCAGTCTCCGAAGGGCGGATGGCCCTGCCAACGCCCTTTGAAACAAGAAGAAAAAAGGCCCCAATCGGGGCCCTTGGTCGGATTCAGTATCTGAGTGTGGCGGACAGAGAGGGATTCGAACCCTCGAGACGGTTCCCCGCCTACACACTTTCCAAGCGTGCGCCTTCGACCACTCGGCCATCTGTCCGTGGCGCGTTCTTTACAGGGGTAAAGTGGTGCCGCGCAAGGGGGGCGGTCGGAAATCCGCGACTTTTCAGGGGGCAAGCAGGATGTTGACGCGGCGGTTCTGGCGGCCCTTGTTCTCGATCTTGCCCAGCGTCACCCGTCCGATCTCGCCGGTGCGCGCGACATGGGTGCCGCCGCAGGGCTGCAGGTCCACCTGATCCGCCCCTGCCCCGATCCGCACGAGCCGGACCCGGCCCTGCCCCATCGGCGGCTGGACCGACATCGTCTTGACCAGCCCCGGGTTCGCCGCAAGCTCAGCATCGGTGATCCAGTCGTCCGTCACCGGCAAGTCGCGGGCGACAAGCGCGTTCAGCGCCGCCTCGATCGCGGCGGGGTCGGCGGGCGGCTCCGGCATCAGGAAATCGAGCCGCCCCTTGTCGGCGCCGATCTGCCCGCCGGTCACCGGCAGCGGGATCACCACCGACAGCAGGTGCAACGCGGTGTGCACACGCATGTGGCGGTGGCGGCGGTCCCAGTCGAGCGTCTGGGTCACCTCGGTGCCCGGCTCCGGCAGGGGGCCCGGCGTCTCCGGCACCAGCACGATGGCGCCGTCCTCGCCCTTGACGGTGGTGGCGATGGCGATCTGCGCCGCCCCGAAGCCCAGCGTGCCGCTGTCGCCCGGCTGCCCGCCCGAGGTCGGGTAGAAGATCGTGGCATCGAGGACGATCCCGCCCTCGGGCGTGCGGCCGACGACGCGTGCGGGCGCCTCGCGCAGGTAGGCATCGGTTCGAAACATCGGATCGGTCATCTGTCCGGGTCGTCCTCGCTCGGGTCGTTGTGGATCAGGCGCGGATCGGGCGTCCTGCGTGCGGCGGGTTCGGCGGGCGTCGCGGGTGCGGGGGCGGCGGCGGCCCGCGCCTCGCCGCGCAGCGCCTCGGGGTTGCGGATCCAGATGTCGCGCTGGACGAAGGGGATCTCGATCCCCTCCTCGGCGAAGCGGCGGACGATCTCGTGGTTCATCTCCGACAGGACCACGTTCTTGAAGTTCACGTCCGACAGGATCGCGCGCACCTCGAAGTTCAGCGAATCGGCGCCGAGATCGGTGAAGATCACCGCCGGCGCGGGGTCC
Source organism: Paragemmobacter kunshanensis (assembly GCF_011059185.1). GTDB lineage: Bacteria > Pseudomonadota > Alphaproteobacteria > Rhodobacterales > Rhodobacteraceae > Paragemmobacter > Paragemmobacter kunshanensis. The sequence goes on from NZ_JAALFE010000037.1 coordinate 7,486, forward strand.
ACGAGGACCAGCGGCTGCGCATTGGCGATCTCCTTCAGGATCGCCTCGACCCGGCGGGTGTCGCTGCCGTAGGCCACCCCGGCCTTGAGGATGAGCCGCCCGGTCAGGTTGCCGCGCGTCAGGTTGGTGACGACGCCGGCGACAAGGTCGCCGTTCGGCACGATCACGTCGGTGCGGTCGAAGGTCTCGATCCAGGTGGACCGGACCGAGATGCCCTTGACGATGCCGAACTGGCCGTTGACCTCGATCATGTCACCCTCGGAGATCGGCCGCTCGATCAGGAGGATGATGCCCGAGACGAAGTTCTGGACGATGTTCTGAAGGCCGAAACCGATGCCGACCGACAGCGCGCCCGCGACGATGGCGAGCGAGGACAGATCAAGCCCGGCCGCGGTGATCGACACCAGCGCGGCAAGGAAGATCCCGACATAGCCCACGCCGGCGGCCAGCGCGTTCTGGACGCCCTTGTCCAGGTTCGTCCGCGGCAGGACCGAGTATTTCAGCGCCCCCTGCACCAGCCGCGTCGCGAGGTAGCCCATCACGAAGACCGCGACGAGGGTCAGGAACGAGGTCGGCGAGATCCGCGTCTCGCCCAGCACGATGCCGCCGCGGAAGCGGTTCCAGGCCTCCCACAGGTCGGCGGTGCGCGCGCCCCAGATCAGCGCCAGCGCGGGCAGCGCCGTCAGCGCCAGGACAAAGCCGAGCAGGACCGGGACCAGCGCCTCTCGCCCCTCTTCGCCGGAGCGTGACACGACCAGGTAGATGTCGGTCAGGAAGCGGTGCAGGACAATGACGAGGCCAACCAGCGCCAGCGTGCCGAGCGCGGGCCAGATGAGCGCGTTGGCCGCCGCCACATAGCCCACCACCCCGAGGAGCGGCGACACCACGGAGGCGGCGACAAGCGCGGTTCCGAACAGCTTCTGGATGCGGGCGCCGAAGGCGCGTTCGTCGGTGTCGAGCGTGCCCTCGCGGCGGCGGATCAGATGGCCGAGGCGGAACAGGAAGACGGCGACAAGGACGGCGACCGGGAAGGCCCAGACCGATTGCGCCGCCTGCGACAGCGGTGGGCGCACGTCGGTGGCGAAGGCCACCCGCATCACCTCAAGCGCGGCCGCCACGCCCAGCATGCTGGCGTGGAAGCGCGCCTCGGCCGGACGCTCCACGACGATGGGCGCGGTGGTGCCGCCGGTGAAGACCGAGGCACCGAGCCACCGCGCGAGGAAGAAGGCCGCCGCCGCCTCGGGCAGCGCCCCGATCAGTTCGCCCGATCGGAGCCCGGTCATCCCGGTGGCCTTGGTGGCCATGACCAGCAGCAGGACGCCCAGCACCGGCACCACCACCTGCCCCAGCGACAGGATCGTCGCGGCCAGCGCGCGCGTGCGCATCGAACTTGAGCGTTGCAGCCGCGCGGTCATGTTGCCGATGAAGCCGGGCGCACGCAGGACAAGGATGCCCGCGATCGCGATATAAAGGATGATGACCGGCAGGTTGTTGCGCAACTCGGTCCGCCGCGCGGGATTGTTCCAGGCCCCGACGGTTTCGCTCCAGAGCGTCTTCAGCCCCTGCGTCAGGACCGCCGCGCCGGCCGGCCAGTTGATCGGGTTCACCGGCGACGGCGACAGCTTCAGGAGCGCATCCGCCTGACGATCGCGGATCAGCGTGTCGATCTCGCGGATGATGCCCTCGGCGCGGCTGTGCGCCTCGACCGCGGCGATGCCCGGCGCTTCGAGCTTGGCAAGCTGGCCGTTCAGCTCCGACCGGCGCGCGGCGATCTCGGGGGCCTCGGACTGGCCTTCGGCGGGCGCCGCGCCCAGCGCCGCGATCTGGCTGCGCAGGGTTTCGATCCGTTGCTGGTTGGCCGACTGGACGGCGGCGAAGCGGGCGCGCCAGTCGACGATGCGCTGGCGCAACTGCTCCAGCGCCTGGTTCGAGGCGCGGTCCTGCTCCAGCACCTGTTCGGCAAGGGCCGCGTCCTTTTCCCACTGCGGATAGTCCGGCGCGGCCGGCGCCTCCTGCGCCATGGCGGCCCCGGCCAGCGGGGCGACGGGCAGGCCCGCCGGCGCGGAAAGCGCGGCGAGAAGCACGAAAAGGAGAAGGCGCAAGCCCCGCATCAGCCTTCGAAGACCGAGGGCAGATCCCTCGGCTCGCTGTCAAGCCAGGACGGGACCGGCAGGCCCTTGGCGCGCAGGAAGTCGGGGTTGAACAGCTTGGACTGATAGCGGTTGCCATAGTCGCAGAGCACGGTGACGATGGTATGGCCCGGCCCCATCTCGCGCGCCATGCGGATGGCGCCGGCGACGTTGATGCCCGACGACCCGCCCAGGCACAGCCCCTCCTCGGCCAGAAGGTCGAAAACGATGGGCAGCGCCTCGCTGTCGGGGATGCGCCAGGCCATGTCGGGGGTAAACCCCTCGAGGTTGGCGGTGATGCGCCCCTGCCCGATCCCCTCGGTGATGGAGGAGCCTTCGGACTTCAGCACCCCGGTCGTGTAGTAGCTGAACAGCGCGGCGCCCTCGGGGTCGGCCAGGCCGATCTTCACCCCCTTGGGCTGCAGCGCCATCGCCACGCCCGCGGCGGCAGCGGCTGCCACGGCGGCGGCAGCCGCGACCCGCACCCGACGCGAGAAGGCCGCGAGCCGGGCATTGGCCTCCTCCATCTCGCGGCTCAGCCGTCCGAAGCCGCGGGATCCGGCCTCGCCGACACCTTCCAGCTCGGCCCGCACCTGCCGTCCACCCACGGCCGCGAGGCGGACCGATACTCGCTTCTCAGCCATGGGAGTGATCCATCTGTTCGTTGAGTTCGGCGACCATCACCGCCTCGATGACGGGCAGCAGTTCGGCCATGGCGAGCGGCGGCACGCCGAGCGCGTCGCCGAGCGCGAGCGCCGCGGTCAGATCCCAGCCGATAACCGCGCCGGGCAGCACGCGAAGTTGGCCGCCGAGGCGGCCGACGAGGTCCCAGACCTGCCAGCCCTCATGCGTCTGGGGCCGGTTCAGCCGCGCCGGGCAGTCTTCGCAGGCTTGCGCGCAAGCTTGGCAGTATCGGTCGCCCCCGCCAAAGGACCATTCGGCGAGGGCGCGGAGACGTTTTTTTCCTGGTCCAGCAGCAGGCCCTTGGAGACGTAGGTCAGCTGGAAGGCCTCGAAGATCGGCCAGACGTCGAGCAAGGCGTCGATGGCCTCGGGGCTGGGATCGATCCCAATGCCGTCCGCGTCGCCGATGCCGTCCCAGGCGAGCACCGCTCGTCGCGCCAGTGCCTTGGCGAAGGCAACCGCGCGTTCATCATCCGAGGCCTCCTCAGGAACTGCCTCGACGGCCGGATCGCTGCGGGTCGCCACCATCAGCGCGGTGGACAGCGGGCGCAATTGCACCCGGACGCCGGGCGCGAGGTCATGCCAGCGCGGCGCGTTGGTCAGGTCGAGCGTCAGCATTCTCAGTACACCTCGATGTCGTTGATGAGGGTCGCCGTGCACATCCGGCCGACGACGCTGTCGCGGGCGGCCTGCCAGTCGAAGGTCGCCTGGACGCCCTGCGGCCCGGAGATCTCGATGCGCGGGCGCGGCAGGTAGACGGCGTGCACGGTGAAGGTGAAGCTCTCGCCGGACGGCAGGACGTAGGCGAACTCCATCTCGCAGGCCTCGCCATTGATGGCCTGCGCCACCAGCGTCTGGTCGGCGAAGCGCACCTCGATCCGGCCGGTCAGCGCGGCGATGGACGGGTCCGCGCCGTCGATGCGCCCGTCCGAGCGGATGGTCTCGATCCGGTCGAGGTTGTTGGCATAGGTGATGTCGGCGGAGACCACGTTGCCGAGGGCCGAGCCGTTCCGCGCGATCGCCCCGTTGAAATGGCCGAACCGCTTCAGCTCCAGCGCGGCGGGCGTGCCGGCGCTGGTGGTCGTGCCGACCGTTTCACCCTGCGCCACCAAGCGCGCCGTGGCGGTCAGCAGACCGGACCGCTGCATCTGCCACGACAGCGTGTCGAGCATGCAACCTGAATACATCGCGAAACGCGGCACCTCGGGCATACCGGTCTCGATGGACATCGACGGCAGCACCCAGCTGCCCGAACGGAACTCGTGGCTGTAAGGCGCGACGGTGCCGGTGGTGATCGGCTGGCCGAAGGCTGCCTTCAGCCAGAAACCGAAAGCCTCCGCATCGATCGGCACGACGACATTGCCATCGGCCGTCAGCGCGTCCTTGATCGGGGCGAGCGGATCGCGGCCGTAGCCGAGGAGTTCGCTGTTCAGAAGCGGCTGCTCCGCCCCCAGCGTCGCGCTGGCGAACGGCATCCGCGTGAAGCCGCTTGTGGGCGGCGTGCCATAGGTCGTCTCGAACGCAAGCGCCATCTGCGCCCGCGCCCCCTGGGCTCGTGCCATGGTGTTCTCCTCGGGTTGTCGGGATCAGCCGAGCGGATCGGCCGTGGAATAGTGCAGGACCACCGGGATCACGGCGGCCTTCAGACTGGCCGCGCCTTCGAGCGGCAAATCGACGGGCCGCGGCGCTTCCGCCTCGACCCAGTCGCAGAGCCCGCCAAGCGTGCGGTCGGCTGCAATTGTCGTACCCACGCTGGCGCAGAGCGTATCGAAGGCGGCGTCGCGGTGGGCTCCCTGCACGACCGCCTCTATCTCGGCACGGTGCCGGTAGTGATAGGCCAGCGGCGACAGCGTGACCTCCGGTTCCCCCGGCTCGCCGTCGCGCAGGATCAGCAGGCCCGCAGCGGGCACGCGCTCGGGCAGGACCTCACCGCGCAGGGTGGTGGCGGGCAGCGCCGAGAGCCGCGCATGCAGCGCGGCGAGGATGGTTTCGCGAGGGGTCATGGATTGGCGGACCTGGAAATTGCGTCGAGCACCGGACAGTCCGGAACCTCGGCGCCCGAACACTTGGATGCGGTCTCGGTGAGGACGATTTCGATGCGCCTGAGATCCGCGATCCTCGCGCGGACATCGGCAAGGTGGCGCTCGGTCCGCTCCTTGACCTCTGCGCAAGTTGGCGCGGCACCGTCTTCGAGCCCCATGAATCCGCGGATGTCCTCCATCGAGAACCCGAGTTCGCGCGCGCGCAGGATGAAGCGCAGGCGCGTGGCATGCACAGAGGAGTAGATGCGGTAGCCTGCGCCCGTCCTGGGCGGGTCGGGCAGCAGGCCAGTCTTCTCGTAATAGCGAATCGTCTCGATGTTGCAGTCGGTCGTCCGAGCTAGGTCTCCGCGTGTAAGGCCGCTCTCGCTCTCGTGATCGGTCATCGGCCAGTTTCCCCTTGAGCCTGTAGTTGCTACAGACCTTACACCTCTCATCAATAGCAGACGAGAGGTACGCGACGGGGAGCTTGCAGACGACCGAACGGACAGCCCGACCGCGGATCGCCCGGCCCGAAAGGGATGGCTCGCAGCGGGTGCCTGTTGGGCGCCTTTTACAGGTCTAGGCTGTCTGACGGCGGCAGCGGCGACTGAACACTCGAACGGACGGATGACCCCATGAAAGACGACTGCGCCCCGAAAGACGATTTCGACCTTGCCGTGATCGGTGCCGGCTCGGCCGGGTTCTCGGCCGCGATCACCGCCGCCGAAGGAGGCAAGCGGATTGCCCTGATCGGTCATGGCACCATCGGCGGGACCTGCGTGAACGTGGGCTGCGTGCCGTCCAAGACGATGATCCGTGCCGCCGAGGCTGTCCACGGCGCGCAGTCGGCGCATCGGTTCCCGGGCCTCAGGGGCGAGGCGCAGGTCGCCGACTGGGCGGCGCTGGTCGCGGCCAAGGACGATCTCGTCTCGACGCTGCGCCAGAAGAAATATGCCGACCTGCTGCCGGGCTACGATGGCGTGACTTATCTCGACGAGGGTCCGGCACGTCTGGTCGAAGGCGGCGTCGAAATCGGCGGGCGCAAGATCACAGCCCCCAAGGTCATCGTCGCCACCGGCGGGCGGCCCGCCGTGCCCGACATCCCCGGTATCCTGGACGTCCCGACGCTCGACAGCACGTCGCTCCTGGAGCTGGAGCGGCTGCCCGAGAGCCTGATTCTCCTCGGCGGCGGCTATATCGGCGTGGAACTCGCGCAAATGATGGCGCGGATGAGCACACGCGTCACCATCGTCTGCCGCTCGCGCCTGCTGCCGCGGGCAGAGCCGGAGGTCTCTAGGGCACTCGCCGAGGTCTTGCGTGCCGAAGGTCTCACGATCCTCGACGGCGTGACCTATGACGCCGCGCGGCGCGACGGCGACCGCGCCGTTCTGACGGTAACGGTTGACGGCAACGTACGCGATCTGACCGCGGATCACCTTGTCCTGACCACCGGGCGCGCGCCCAACACCGAAGGGCTGGGTCTGGCCGAAATGGGCATCGAGACCGATCGACGCGGCGCGATCAAGGTTGGCGACGACATGGCCACGACACGCCCCGGCATCTATGCGGCGGGCGATGTGACGGACCGGGACCAGTTCGTCTACATGGCCGCCTATGGCGCCAAGCTCGCGTCCCGCAACGCCGTGCTGGGCGGGGCCGAGCGCTACGACAACGCCGCGATGCCCTGGGTGGTGTTCACCGATCCGCAGGTCGCCGGCGTCGGCCTGACCGAGGCGCAGGCGCGCGCGGCGGGTCATGACGTCAAGACCAGCGTGCTGACCCTCGACAACGTACCCCGCGCGCTCGCCGCCCGCGACACGCGCGGCCTGATCAAGCTGGTCGCGGACCGGGCGACCGACCGCCTGCTGGGCGGCGTGATCATGGCGCCGGAGGGCGCCGACAGTGTCCAGACGCTTGTCCTGGCGTTGAAGTTCGGCATGACGACAAAGGCGCTCGGCGAGACGATCTTCCCCTATCTCACCACGGTCGAGGGCCTGAAGCTCGCCGCGCAGACCTTCGACAAGGATGTCGCGAAGCTGTCGTGCTGCGCGGGGTGACCCGAGCCGTCGGTTTCGTGGCTGCCGAGCAAGATTGCGCATCGATGCGATCACAACCTACCCTCCACCCAGTTCGCCACGATCAGCCCCGGCACGCCGTCCAATGCCCGGTCCGCATCCCGCGCCAGGTCCAGCCGCTTCGGCAGCTTCACCTGCGGCACCAGCAGGAAGATCGGCGCGGTGACCTTGCCGCGTCCGGTCTTCGAGCGCGACACTACCGCTTGGCCCTTCGTGTTCAGCCGGCTCTCAGCCACCAGCAGACTCGGGCCCGTCCGGCGATAGACGAACCGTAGCCGCAATCCCCGGCGTCGTTCCCATTCGCCGGGGGTGATCCGGCCGCCGCGCAGGGATTTGCCCGCGGCGGGCAGCGGGATCGCCAGCCAGAACCCGTTCTTCGAGCGGATCAGCGGGCCGGTGTCATGCGCACCGACGATGACCGGCGCCTTCGACCAGACCAGCGCCGCGGCGTCGAGGCTTTCGCCCGACCTCGGGAAGTTCTGGCTGCGGATCGAGTTGGCGAGCCGTGTGCCGAGCCCCGCGCCGGTGATCTGCAGCCGCCACGCCGACTTCAGCCCGGTCCCGGCCTCGCGCATGGCAGCCGTCACCGCGCGTTCGCCCGCCGCGACCTCGGCCGCCATCATCGCGACGATGTCGGGATCGATGTCGAGCTTCAGCTTCATGGCCGTCATGCGGGCCTCAGATCGACGGTCCAGACCAGCCGCTCGCGGTCGCGGACAGGCTCGCCCTGAATGAGGAAGGCGTCGCCATCGATCTCGATGCGGTCGCCGGAGCGCGGGGCTGGAACCTCGGCCACGCGCAGATCGATCCGGGTGGTCTCTGACCAGAGCCGGGCGTCGCCGAAGTCGGTGACGGCGTCCGCGCGCCGGGCGACGACGCGCACCAGGACGGGCGCGACGCCGTCGGCGATGTAGACCGCATCCCGGCCGATGTTCGGATCGGCGAAGAGCGCGCCGACGGCGGCGGCGAAGGCGCTCATCACGTCCGCCGCGCGCTGCGCAGAACCTGCGGGCGGGTGCAGATCGGCAGAGGATTGCTCTCGATCTCGAGGCGCACCCATTCGTCGCGGTCGCGGTCCGGGATCATCCGGGCGTAGAGCGGCAGCCCCAGCGTGTTCACCGTCTCGAAGGTGTCGGCCGGGGCGAAGTAGATCTCGAAGAGGCCCTCGACACCCTCGGGATAGAAGTATGCCTTGTCCGTCGGCACCCCAAAGCCGAGACCGCCCCGATAGCGGCGGAAGGTGATGCCGCCAAAGCTGACCTCCTCCCCTACCCTGCCCCGCAGGTCCGCGGCAGCGGCGGTGTTGAGATAGGTCTCGCGCACCTCCTTGTGGGCGACCAGATCGGCGAAGAAAGCCGATCCACATTCGGCGCGCAGCTGCACCTGACCGGCCGCCAGTCCACCAAGGCTGTCCTCGACGCTTTCGATCAGCGCCTGGCAGCGCTTCCGGAGCGCGCCAGAGGCCGGACTCGCATTGTCGAGGTCGAAGTCGACCTCCGTGGCGGGCGTGATGCCGAATTCGGTGAAGTAGTTCACCACCACCGCCCCGTCCTTGGGATCCTTCACCACGCCCTGGATGCCGTTGAAGAGGTGGAATTCGAAAGTGGCCTCGGCGTCATTCCTGAGCCGCCCCAGCTTGCGGGCGACCTCGGTCTGCACCTGCTGGGTGGCGGTTTCCGAACCGTGGTCGCGGATCCCCTGGATTTCCGAGGCCCAGAGCACATCCTGCTTCTTGAACTGGCGCACGACGAAGGCCCGCATCTCGCGGCGTTCCGGTACCTGCTGTTCATAGGCCGAGCCACGCTCGGAGAACGGGATCAGCTGCAGTGTGCCGTCCCGGCTCTCGATCACCACGGTGCGCGCGCGCACGCCGCGCGGCCCGAAGAGGTTCGAGCCCGAGAGGATCGCGGGCTTGAAGGGGATGTTCTCCAGCGCGCGGGTCAGTTCGATGATCGAGAAGGCATCGCCTTCAAAGATGTCCATGGTCGCCATGGGAATGTCCTTTCGATGGGGGGATCAGCGCACGAGAATGCCGGCTGCCAGAAGTGCTGCATGCGCCGTGGCGATCTCGCCCTCGGTCGGCGTGCCTGCGAAGACCAGGTCGTGGCGATTGACGATGGCGGGACCGCGCACCACCGCGACGGCCACGACCTCGCCAGCACTGGCATCGGCGCGGCCCCAGAGCAGGGCCACGGCGGTCTCGGTGCCATCGACCGCGGCCGAGTCGTGGGCGGCGTATTTGCCCGAGGCGGTGATCCTGCCCAGCACCGTTCCGGGTTCGAGCATGCCTGAGGCGATGGTGATGGTCTCGCGGGTGTAGTCGCGGAAGGCTTCCCAGACGAGGAAGCCGCCGGGGTGTTTGCCTTCAACCAGCGTGGTCATGGGATCATCCTTTCAGCTTGAAGGTGCGGGCGATCACGTCGCCCCAGGGGCGGGCACCGGGGCTGGGCCCGGGTTGCGGGTGATGCGGAGAGATCTCGGGCGTGGCCTCGGCGCGGGAGGAGAGAAGGCTCGCGCGCACCGCGTCGAGGCCGGCGTCCTCCACCAGAAAGCGCCCCGCCATCTGCGGCTGGCCCGCGAGACGACAGAGGTCGATCACGGCCCGGGCATGGGCGATGGCTTCGGCCCGGACGGCGGCAGGGTCGATGTGGGGCGGTGCAGCGTCAGGCTTCGACGGCCGGGCCGGTTCCGGGCCGGGCTCCAGCACGGTCGCAGGATCGGCTTGATCGAGGACATCCTCGGCGCCCTCGTCGGCTTCAACACGATCCGGTTCCGCTTCCTGAGTAGGATCGGCGACAGCGGCCGCAACCGCGTCCACCAGCACAGGCGGCGCGTTGCGGAAACGGCCGATGTCGAAGCTGGCGGCGATCCGCACCGGCTCGATCCTGCGGGTGGCCAGCCCCGCCTCCAGGGCCGCTTCCGCGTCGAACCAGGTCTCGGCCGCCATCAGGGCCGCGATCTCTTCCTCGGCGCGTCCGGACCGGGCCGCATAGCCTCGGACCATGCCGGCCGCGATCTTGTCAATGGTGTCCGCCATCTCGCGCATGTCCGCGGCGGTGCCCATGACCAGCCCCGAGGGATCGTGGATCATCAGGAAGGCGTTCTCAGGCATGACGATCTCGTCGCCCGCCATGGCGACGTAGGACGCGGCCGAAGCGGCAATGCCGTCGATCCAGACGGTGATGGTGCCGTCATGCCGCTGCAGGGCGTTGTAGATCGCCACCGCATCGAAGACCGAGCCGCCGGGGCTGTTGAGCCGCAGGTCGATCGGCACCCCGTCCGGCAGTGCGCCGAGTTCGGCGAGGAACCCCCTGGCGCTGACGCCATAGGCGCCGATCTCGTCATAGATCAGCACTTCCGCGCGAGATCCTTCCGCGCCTCGGCCCCGGGCGCGGATCGTGTACCAGCTCTTCATCCTGTCACTCCTGTTCGGGTTCAGCGCCCGCGCCGGACCCATCGGTGTCCAGGTCGGGCAGCCTTGCGGGCGTGGCCCGCGCGCCTTGCGCCTCGCCGGGGCTGGTCCGGTATCGGAGGCCCAGATCGGCCGACCGCCGGGCGTCGGCGGCGTTCTCGCGGTCGACCTCCTCGACGTCATAGCCGGTGGCCTCGACCACCTTGCGCCGCGAGGTCAGCCCTGCCTCCAGCGCCAGAACCTGCGCCTGGATATCCTTCAAGGGATCGACCCAGTCCCAGCGCGGCGGGATCCATTGCGCGGCGCGGAACCGGCCAGGTGCGGCGGCAAAGCCTGGCAGATCTAACGCCCCTGCCAGCGCCGCCGTCTCCATCCAGCGCGCCCAGATCGGACGGCAGAACTGGTGCACGATCACGCCATGCTGCAGCTGCCCGATGCGGCGACGGAACTCCACCAGTTCGGCCCGAAGGCTCGAATAGTTCGCCTGCCGGACATCGCCGGTCACGAGGTGATAGGGCAGTCCTAGCGAGGCCGAGACCGCCAGCAGCGTGCGGTACTGGAAGGCCTCGTAGCCCCCGCCCACATCGGCCGGGCTCGAGAACTTCACGTCCTCTCCCGGCAGCAGGACCTGCATCGTGCCGGGCTCGAGGCTGGCGATCGCGGCGCCGTCAGGATCGGCGGCGCCTTCGCCCATCATGGGCTCCTCGGGCGCGGTCTTGGTGATGAAGCCCGCGAACATCGCCGCAGTCTTCTTCCGGTCAAGCTCCGCGTCATCGTACTGGTCGAGCAGGAACAGCCGCACCATGGCGGGTGCCACATGCGGAAGGCCCCGGATCTGGCCGGCATCTATGGGCCGGTAGATATGCAGAACGTCCCCGGCCGGGACGCGGACTGTATCCGGCACCGCCACCCGCTGGTCCGTGCTGTCGCCCGGATGGCGGCGGCGGAAGTGATAAGCCACGCGCCGCCCGATTGCGTCGAATTCGATCCCGCAGCGGATGCGGTTGCCGTTGGCGGCTGTCTCGGTCTTCTCGAAGGGCAGCATCTCGGACTGGAGAAGCTGCAACTGCATGGGCACCATGAGACCATCCTCGGGCCGACGCGGGCGCAGTCGGACAAAGCACTCGCCCGCGACGAACATCTCGCGCGCGACCATGGCCTGCAGCCCGTAGAAGTCGGTCAGCCCGTCCGCATCGGCCTCGTCCGTCCAGGCCAGCCAGAGCTTCTGGACTCGTTCGCGCAGGTCCGCATCCTCGATCAGCGACGAGGGCTTGATCCCGTCACCGACCAGGTTCGCCGCAAAGGCCTCGCAAGCATTCGCCGCGTAGCCGTTGGTCACCACCAGTTCGCGGGCACGGGCCAGAAGGCGCGGTCCACCCGAGGCCACCAGCGCGTTGATGTTCTCGAGCGGCGGATTCCAGCCCTTGAGCCGTCGCCTCGCCATGGACCCTTCGAGCCGGGCGCGCAGTCCGGAGGGACCGTGGCTCCGGGGGAGCCGCGTAAGCCCGGAGGACGCAGGGCCACCGGTCGCCCCGCCAGCAACGGCCCCGCGGCGGAACCTGTCGAACAGACCCATGCTCAGAGCCCCTTGTCGGTCATGACGCGCACCTGCCGCACAATCCGCCGTCCCTCGGCCGAGGCGATCTCGCGATCCAGCACCTCGATGGCCCGGTCGATCTCCGCCACGGAGCGATAATCCACGGTCTTGCCGTCATAGCTGACCCGTGCCACGCCCGAGGCGCGCTGCGCGGCCAGCGCCTCGCGGCGGGCGCGGAGTTCCGTGATTGTCGCCATGACGGCCCGCCTCTATCCTGCCCGTGACCCGTCCCGACCAGGCCCGCCATGACCGACCGGATTGCCCGCCTTCGCATCGAACTGCTGCATCTCGAGCCCTGCATCTGGCGTG
>NZ_JAALFE010000038.1 GCF_011059185.1 Paragemmobacter kunshanensis
GCCGTCAACGCCATGATTTATATGCGAAATATCACGATTACGACAGCGAAATCAGCGACTTACTTGGAGAATGTGGGCTGAAGGGGATGGGGGACGCCGATCTGGCGCGCCTTGCCCATGAGTTGCGGCGCGAGACGATCGAGGTGGTCAGCCGCACGGGCGGGCATCTGGGATCGTCGCTGGGGGTGGTGGAGCTGACCGTCGCCATCCATGCGGTCTTCGACACGCCGCGCGACAAGCTGATCTGGGACGTGGGGCATCAGTGCTATCCGCACAAGATCCTGACGGGGCGGCGCGACCGGATGTCGACGCTGCGGCAGGGCGGGGGGGTGTCGGGCTTCACCAAGCGGTCGGAAAGCGAATATGACCCGTTCGGGGCGGCGCATTCCTCGACCTCCATCTCGGCCGCGCTGGGCTTTGCCGTAGGGCGGGACATGGGGATGCCGGTGGGCGATACCATCGCCGTCATCGGCGACGGGGCGATCACCGCCGGAATGGCCTATGAGGCGATGAACCATGCGGGCCATCTGGGCAAGCGGCTCTTCGTGATCCTGAACGACAATGACATGAGCATCGCGCCGCCCGTGGGGGCGTTGTCCAAATACCTCAACGAGATCGCGGCCAAGGGGCCGCTTGCGCTGTTCAAGGCAGCGGCGGAAGAGTTCGAGTCGCATCTGCCCGGACCCATGCGCGACGGTGCGCGGCGGGCGCGGCAGTTGGTGACGGGGATGCCCGGCGGCGGCACATTGTTCGAGGAGTTGGGCTTTTCCTATGTCGGTCCCATTGACGGGCATGACATGGGGCAGGTGCTGGCCACGCTGCGGGCGGCGCGGGCGCGGGCGACGGGGCCAGTGCTGATCCATGCGGTGACGGTGAAGGGCAAGGGCTTTGCCCCGGCAGAGAACAGTGCGGACAAGTATCATGGCGTGTCGAAATTCGATCCGCTGACAGGCGAGCAGGCGAAGGCGAAATCGAACGCGCCGGCCTATACCAGCGTGTTCGGGACTGCGCTGACGGAAGAGGCCGCCCGCGATCCGCGCGTGGTGGCGATCACGGCGGCGATGCCCTCGGGGACGGGGCTGGACATCATGGCGCGGCGCTTTGCGGCCCGGGTCTTCGATGTGGGGATTGCCGAGCAGCATGGCGTCACGATGGCGGCGGCCATGGCGGCATCGGGGCTGCGGCCGGTCTGCGCGATCTATTCCACCTTCCTGCAACGGGGCTATGACCAGATCGTGCATGACGTGGCGCTGCAGGGCCTGCCCGTGCGGTTCGCCATCGACCGGGCGGGGCTGGTGGGGCAGGACGGGGCGACCCATGCGGGGGCCTTCGACATCGGCTTCCTGGCCAACCTGCCGGGCTTCACCGTCATGGCGGCGGGGGATGAGGCGGATCTGGTGCATATGGTTGCCACGGCGATTGCGCATGACGAGGGGCCGATTGCCTTCCGTTACCCCCGGGGCGAGGGGATGGGCGTGGACCTGCCCGCGCGGGGTGTGCCCTTGGAGATCGGCAAGGGGCGGGTGATGAAGGTGGGGTCGGATGCGGCGATCCTCTCCTACGGCGCGCATCTGGCCGAGGCTTTGGCAGCGGCGGAACTGCTGGAGGCCGAGGGGATTTCGGTGACTGTCGCCGATGCCCGTTTCGCAAAGCCCCTGGATACCGGGCTGATCGACCTTCTGATCGAGGATCACCCCGCGCTGATCACGCTGGAGACGGGGGCGACCGGCGGCTTCGGTGCGCTGGTGCTGCACCATCTGGCCAATTCCGGCGGGCTGGAAAAGGGCCGCGCGATCCGCACGATGACGCTGCCCGACCGCTTCATCGATCAGGGCAGCCCGGCCGAGATGTATGCATGGGCCGGGCTGACGGCGAAGGATATCGCGGTGCGGGTAAAGCAGGCGCTGGGACGTGGCGCAGCGCGTCCGGGACTGCGGGTGGTCTGAGGCAAAAATTTTTCACCGAAAAATTTTTGAGAGCGATTTTTCTGCGAAAAATCGGGGGGTTCCCATTGGGAACCCCGATCCTTCGCAGAAGGATCACCAGCAAGGATTGTCGCAGAAAATCCTTGCGCTCAGGCGTGACCCACGCGCTGGGTCTGTTCGCCCAGGCCCTCGATCCCCAGACGCATCACCTCGCCGCCCTTCAGATAGACCGGGGCAGGCTTGACGCCCATGCCAACGCCGGGCGGGGTGCCGGTCGAGATCACATCGCCCGGATGCAGCGTCATGAACTGGCTGACGTAATGCACCAGATGGCGCACGCCATAGACCATCGTCCGGGTCGAGCCGTTCTGATAGCGATGCCCGTCCACCTCCAGCCACATCGACAGGTTCTGCGGATCGGGCACGTCATCGGCGGTCACCAGCCAGGGGCCGATGGGGCCGAAAGTGTCGCAGCCCTTGCCCTTGTCCCAGGTGCCCGCGCGTTCGATCTGGTATTCGCGTTCCGACACGTCGTTGATCACGCAATAGCCCGCGACGTGCTCCATCGCCTCTGCCTCGGTCACATAGCTGGCCCTCTTGCCGATGACGACGCCCAGTTCCACTTCCCAATCCGTCTTCTTCGATCCGCGCGGGATCAGCACATCGTCATTCGGCCCGATGATGGCGGAATTGGCCTTGAGGAAGATCACCGGTTCGGGCGGGACGGGCAGGTTCGATTCCGCGGCATGGTCGGCATAGTTCAGGCCGATGCAGATGAACTTGCCGATCTGGCCCACGCAGGGGCCGATGCGGCTGTCTGCGGGCAGTTCGGGCAGACGGGCCGGGTCAAGCGCGCGCAGCGCGGCCAGGCCTTCGGGCAGCAGGGTGTCCCCCGCGATGTCGGGCACGATCCCCGCAAGGCTGCGCAGGCGGCCTTCTGCATCCATGATCGCCGGCACTTCCGCCCCGGCCGGTCCCACGCGCAACAGTTTCATCTTGTCCTCCCTGAACATGCCGGGGCAGGGAAACCCGGACGCGCGGCATTTGCAACCCCGCGGATCGCGCCCTGCGGGCGCGTGTCGCCGCGACGACAGGGCGCAACCTCTGCGCAGCAGCGCAGGCTTTGGGCCGTTGCCCCCCTTGGGGAAGTGTGGCAGACAGTTTCCGACAGCTTCTAGACGGATGAGTTCAGACGATGAGCGACTTTGCAACCCGGCGTGTGATGATGGTGGATACGCAGGTGCGCCCTTCGGACGTGACCAAGTTCCCGATCATCGAGGCCATGCTCTCTGTCCCGCGTGAGGTTTTCGTGCCTTCGGCGCGGCGCGAGGCGGCCTATATGGGCGAGAATATCGACATCGCGCCCGGCCGTGTCGTGCTGGAACCGCGCACACTGGCCAAGTTGCTGGATGCGCTGGATATCCAGCCGGGGGAACTGGTCCTCGATCTGGGCTGCGGGCTGGGCTATTCGACGGCGGTGATCGCCCGCCTCTGCGATGCCGTCGTGGCGGTCGAGGAGGATGCCGATCTGGCCGCCGAGGCGCAGCGCACCCTGTCGGCCGAAGGCGTGGACAATGCCGCCGTTGTGGTGGGCGCGCTGGCCGCGGGCGACGCCCGCCATGCCCCCTTTGACGTGATCACGCTGCAGGGCGGGGTCGAGGTCGTGCCGCAGGCCTTGCTGGACCAGTTGAAGGAAGGCGGCCGCATCGGGGCGGTCTTCATGGAAGGGGCGCTCGGCACGGCGCGGATCGGCTACAAGATTGATGGCGTGGTCTCCTGGCGGCAGGCTTTCAACGCCTCGGCTCCGGTCCTGCCGGGATTTGCCGCCTCGCGCGGTTTCGTTCTTTGAGGTGATCATCGTCGGATCCGGCCCCCTTGCGGGCGCCGGGTCGGCGACAGGCAAAAGGGCGGTCTTCACGCCCGAGGCGGATAGGCAGGTTGGCGATGCGTGGAATTCTTGCAGTGATTGCGACAGTGGTGGCCGGTCTTTCCGCCCCCGCCCTGCAGGCCGAGACCCTGGCGGATGCGCTGGCCTCGTCCTACCGGAACTCCAAGCTGCTGGATCAGAACGAGGCGCTGCTCCGCGCCGCCGATGAAGACGTGGCCCAGGCCGTGGCGCGGCTGCGCCCGGTGGTCAGCTTCGTGGCCAGCGCGCAGAACAGCAATACCAGCCCCGATATCGCGGGCAGCGACACGCTGCAAAGCACCTTCACCCTGGCCGCGCAATGGACGCTTTTCGATTTCGGGCGCAACCGGCTGGGCGTGGAGATCGCCAAGGAAACCGTGCTTGCCACGCGCGAGGCGCTGAAGGGGCTTGAGGCGCAGGTGCTGCTCTCTGCGGTCAGCGCCTTTGTCGATGTGCGCCTGCAGGCCGAGATCGTGGCGCTGCGGCAATCCAACGTGCGGCTGATCGGGCAGGAACTGCGCGCCGCGCAGGACCGGTTCGATGTGGGCGAGGTGACGCGCACCGATGTGGCCATCGCCGAGGCGCGGCTGGCCGCGGCGCGGTCCGGCCTTGCCGCGGCGCAGGGCGATTTCCAGGTGGCGCGCGAGCGCTATCGCGCCGTGACCGGGGCCTATCCGGGCAATCTGGCCGGGCTGCCGCCCCTGCCCAAGACCGCCCGTTCGCTGGACGAGGCGCGGATGATCGCGTTGCGCGGCCATCCCAGCATCCTGCAGGCCCAGCGTCAGGTGACGGTGGCCCAGCTGGGCGTCGAGGCGACCAAGGCCGCGATGCGGCCCACGATCAACCTTGATGCCGGGATCAGCCAGGGGCTGGATCAGGACGTCCGCCGCGACAGCCTGACGATGTCGTTCAACCAGACGCTCTATTCCGGGGGGGCGCTGTCTTCGGGCCATCGGCAGGCGCTGGCCAACAAGGAAGCCGCCGAGGCCAACCTGTTGCAGACCACCATCACCGTGGGCGAGAATGTGGGCAATGCCTGGTCGGGCCTGCAGGTGGCGGCGGCCTCGATCCAGGCGGGCAGCCTGCAGGTGCAGGCGGCGCAGACGGCCTTTGACGGCGTGCGCGAAGAGGCGACGCTGGGCGCGCGCACCACGCTGGATGTGCTGAACGCCGAGCAGGAACTGCTCGACGCCCGGGCGACCAAGCTGCAGGCCGAGGCGCAGCGCTATGTGGGGGTCTACAACCTGCTGGCCACGATGGGGCTTCTGTCGGTCGAACACCTCAATCTCGGGGTGCCGGTCTATGATCCCGCGCTTTACTACAATGCGGTGAAGAATGCCCCGGTGACCAGCGTGCAGGGCAAGAAGCTGCAGCGCATCCTGGACAAGATCGGCGACTGATCGCTTTGTCTTTCCGGACACGGGGCAGGGCGCAAGGGCTTCGCGCCTGCGCGTGTTCCTTGATATCGTCGCGGTTGTGGGCGATAGATTCGCCCGAGCAATGGCCTTGCCGAGGAGGTTCGACCCGAAATGTCCGAGCGGTTGAATTCCGTCGATATCGAGGATGTGCTGTCATCCATCCGGCGCCTTGTGTCGGATGAACAGCGTCCCGCGGCCCGGGCTGCGGCCCAACCGGCGGCTCCGGCCCCCGCGCCCGCAGACGTGGCGGCGACGGTCGCCCCGGTTGCGCCGACCGCGCCGATGGCCCCGCCTGCCGAGGATGCGCTTCAGGCTGACAAGCTGATCCTGACCCCCGCCCTGCGCATCGCGCCGGGATCGGAGGAGGAGGAGGAGGCCGCAATCCCCGATGCCGCCGAGGCACCGGCCGATCCTGCCCCCGCCTTTCATTCCGTCCGCCATGCCGGCGCGACGGCGCGCGTCGATGCGGTGATGGATCAGGTCGCGCGCGGGCTGGAGGAATCCGATTGGGAGGCCCCGTCGGAACCGCCCGCCGAATTCGCGTCGGACTGGATCGCGGCCGAGGATATCACCCCGCCCGAACCCGCCCCCATGGCGTTCGACCTGCCCGAGAGGCCTGCCTCCCGGCCCGAAGCCGGGGTCGCGCCTGGGCTGACCGCTGTAACGAGTGATGTGGAAACGGATGAGTCCGGCGATGCCTGGCCGACCGAGGATTGGGCCGCCCCCGGCGAGCCTGACATGGTCGCCCCGGACCGTGGCGGCGAAGATCCCGGCTGGGCCGGTATCGACCCCGTCTCGATCGACCGGATGTCGGCTTCCGCGCAGAGCGAGGATGCCGCAATGACCATCGAGATCGTCGGGGAAGACGGGGCCGATGCGCCGGAATGGGCGCGGATGGAACAGGAGGCGCTGGATCAGGCGCTGGATGAGGTGATGTCGGATCCGCTGGCGGATGCAGCGCTGGCCGGGGCTGGGCTTGCGGCGGCGGCCACCTCTGCTTCGGGGGCGGCAAGGGCCGCGCAGGAACCCCCGCGCGATGCAGGCTGGGCCGATGCGGCCGAGGCGCAGATCCGCCGCGAACTGGAAGACAAGGCCGAAGCGTCGGTCTTTGCGCGCTTCGACGATGACGATCACGACGACCGCGCCTTCGACGAGGAAATGCTGCGCGATCTGGTGCGCGACATCATCCGCGAGGAATTGCAGGGCGCGCTGGGCGAACGCATCACGCGCAATGTGCGCAAGCTGGTCCGTTCGGAAATCGCCCGGGCGCTGGCCGTGCGCGATTTCGAATAGGGCGCGGCGGCGCGCTTTCCCCAAGGGAAGGTGCCGGATGATCCAATGCAAAACGCGCCCCACGGGGCGCGTTTTTCCATTCCGGCGGGCCGGGGATGATCAGGCGGCTTCGGCCTGATCGGCTTCCAGCGCGTGGCGGCGTTCGGATTCCTCGCGCGACAGCGCGACCGAGGTGCGCACGCCTTTTGCCACGAAATCCATCAGGCCCTTCACCACACGCTCGTTCGGGTCGATCCCGGCGCAGGACAGCACTTCGCGCCCGTCGCGCGACCGCGCCCAGCGGGCAATCTGTTCCGGCCCGTTGCCGTATTTCTTGTCATCCGCGATTGCATCATCCAGCGCGGCAAGGACCACGGCAGCGAAAAGCTTGCGCGCCCGCTGGCCTTGTTCGTAATTGAAGGCGGTGCCATCAACGAAATCGAGCATCTCGTCGTCTTCCTGTTCTTGTCTTGTCTTTTCTGGCGTCCGGCGAATATGACCGATTGGTCACGATTCGGTATTGTCCTTTTAACAGGACTGCCATGCATTTGCCGCATAACTTTCCTGTATCCATACAATATATCGTCGGCTTGCCTCGGATCAGCCAGCGAGATATAGGCACCCGTCACGAATTATCAACCTTTCCGCCACAATCCGGATATCCCCCATGCCCAAGATCAACGGTAACGAAATCAAGCCCGGCATGGTGCTGGAACATGACGGCGGGCTTTGGGCTGCGGTGAAGGCCAACCATGTGAAGCCCGGCAAGGGCGGCGCCTTCGCGCAGGTGGAGCTGAAGAACCTCCGCGACGGGCGCAAGCTGAACGAACGTTTCCGGTCGGAAGACAAGGTCGAAGAGGTGCGGCTGGAGAACAAGGACCAGCAGTTCCTCTATGAAACCGACGGGCGGCTGGTCTTCATGGACAGCGAGACCTACGAACAGATCGAGCTGGATGCCGAACTTCTGGGCGACCGGCGGCCCTTCCTGCAGGACGGGATGACGGCCACGATCCGTTACTATGGCGACGAGGCGCTGGCCGTGACCCTGCCGCAAAAGGTGAAATGCCGGATCGTGGAGACAG
Organism: Paragemmobacter kunshanensis; assembly: GCF_011059185.1. Lineage (GTDB taxonomy): Bacteria > Pseudomonadota > Alphaproteobacteria > Rhodobacterales > Rhodobacteraceae > Paragemmobacter > Paragemmobacter kunshanensis. Next base: position 7,604 of record NZ_JAALFE010000038.1, read on the forward strand.
AGCCGGTGGTCAAGGGGCAGACGGCGGCGAACAGCTTCAAGCCTGCCATCCTTGATAATGGCGTGCGGATCATGATCCCGCCCTTCATCGGCCCGGATGAGGAAATCATCGTCCATACCGAATTCATGGAATATTCCGAACGCGCCTGAACGGGCCGATCCGTCGGCGAAGGGGCCGGCCCGCAGGGGCTGGCCCTTTTCCTTTGCGCGGGGCTGGGCCATGGTTGGGCGATTGTGGGGGGATGCGTGAATGGTGCCCGAGATCGACATAAGCCTGACCTCCATCAGCCCCCGCATCGGGCGGCTGGCTCCGGTCGTGGCCTCGCTTCTGGCGCAGAACCCTGCGCCTGCGCGGGTGCTGATCCATCTGTCGCGCGGGGCCTGGCTGCTGGATGAAGGGATCGGCGACCTGCCCGCCGATCTGGCCGCGCTGGTGGATGGCGCGCGGGTGCAGGTGGCCTGGGTCGAGAATACGGGGCCCTACCGCAAGATCCTGCCCTGGCTGGCCGATCATCTGGGCAGCGACCGATGGGTGGTCACGGCGGATGACGACACGCTCTATCCGCAGGGCTGGCTGGCGCGGCTGATCGCGGGGCGGCAGGCGACGGGGGCGGTGACGGGCTGGACGGCCCATCCCATCGTGCTGCGGCGCGGCCGCGTCGCGGGCTATGGCCGCTGGTTCGGGGCGGCATTGCCAGAGGCACCCGCGCTGCATGTGCTGCCCATCGGCAAGGACGGGGTTCTGTATTCAGGCCGCGACTTCCCGGAGGAGGTGCTGGACATCGCCACCGCGCAGGCGATCGCGCCCACGGCGGATGACCTTTGGCTGCGCTGGCATGCGGCGCGCATCGGCATCCGCGCGCAGGCCGTGGGGCAGGGGGAAGCGCTGGCCGAAATCTCGCGCGGCGGCCCCAGCCTGTGGCGCGCCTTCAACCGGCAGGGCGGCAATGATCTGGTCGTCGCCGCGCTGGAGGAGCATTTCGCCGCGACTTACGGCTGGACGATGGCCGCCGCGTCGGGGGATTGATCCAGCTCCACCGCCGCCGCGCCCGCCTGCATCGGCCCGGTCGCCCGGTCCAGCCGCAGATAGGCGATGGCGCGGTCGCCTGATCGGGTAAGGAGAGTGCCCGCAGGCTTGTCCTCCGCCGTGATCTCGGTGCCGTATCCGGCCTCGCCGGTGATGCGGACGCGGGCAAGGCCCTTGCGCAATTCGGTCTTGTGCTTCATCCGGGCGGTGACTTCCTGCCCGACATAGCAGCCCTTGCGGAAATCGACGCCATGCAGGCGTTCAAAGCCGGATTCGAGGATATAGCTGTCATCGACGATCAATTCGCTGCCCGTCTCGGGGATGACATGGGCCACGCGGATCGCGTCCCAGTCGATCCGGGGCGCGGTGCCCGCCTCAACCCCATAGCGCCGCCAGCCAAGCGCCGGATGGCGCGGATCGGGCAGGGCATCCGGGGGCGCATCGCCCAGCCCGCGCTGCACATGCAGGGCCGAGGGCGCAAGCCGCACATCGGCGCGCAGGCGATACATGGTCAGCCGGCGCAAGGTGGCCTCGGCCACCGCCTCGGGCAGGTCCAGAAGCAGGGCGTCGCCCTGCCGGGCGATGAAGAAATCCGCCAGATACTTGCCCTGCGGCGTCAGGAGCGCGGCCCAGACGATGCCCGGCCCCTTGCCAAGGGGCAGCACGTCATTCGACACAAGCCCCTGCAGGAAGGGCAGCGCATCCGCGCCCTCCACCGCCACAACCCGCCGATCCGCCGCCGCTTCGCCCTGCATCGCCGCCCCCATTCCTGCCTGCAAGATAGGCGTCAGCCCTTGAACTGCAATGCATGCAGCCCCGCGTAAAGCCCGCCCCTTGCGATCAGCTCGTCATGGCGGCCTTCCTCGATCACGCGGCCCTTGTCCATCACGATGATCTTGTCCGCCTCGCGCACCGTCGACAGGCGATGCGCGATCACCAGCGTCGTGCGCCCCTGCGCGCGTTCGGCCAGCGCCGCCGCCACCGCCGCCTCGGCCTGGGCATCAAGCGCAGAGGTCGCCTCGTCCAGCAACAGCACCGGCGCATCGGCGATCAGCGCGCGGGCAATGGCCACGCGCTGGCGCTGCCCCCCCGACAGGGCCGATCCGCGCGGTCCTGCCGGGCTTTCGATGCCCGCGGGCAGGCCCGCCACGACATCGCCCAGATGCGCGGCGCGCAGCACCGCCTCCAGCCGCGCGGGGGCGATCCCCTCGCGCCCCATCAGTATATTCTCGCGCAGGGATTCGTCGAACAAGGCGGTATCCTGCGACACGGTGGCGAACAGCGCGCGCTGGTCGGCAAGGCTCAGGCCGCGGGCATCCTGCCCGCCGATGCGGATCACCCCGGCATCCGGCTCGGCAAGCCCCGTCAGCAGATGGAAGACCGTACTCTTCCCCGCGCCCGAAGGGCCAACGATGGCGGTCATCTTCCCGGCCTCGGCGGTGAAGGACAGGTCATCCAGCACCGGCACGCCGGGATAGGCAAAGCGCACCCCCTCGAAGGCGATGCCGGGCACGCCGGGGGGCAGGGCGGCCCCCCGGGCAGGGCGCGTCTCGGCGGTATCGGTGTCCAGCAGGCGGAAGATGCGCTCCAGGCTTGCCGCCGCGATCTGCCAGGTTCCCGCCAGTTCCCCCAGCCGCCGGATCGGCTGAAAGGTCAGCGTCATGGCCGTGAAGAAGGACATGAACTCGCCCACCGTCCGTTCCCCTTCGGCCACTTCGCGCCCGCCCAGCATCAGCACGGCGAAAAAGCCCACCCCCGTCACGATGTCGATCATGGCGGGCATGGTCTGGGCGGCCACGATGGCCTTGGAATAGGCCCGGTTGAGCAGGCGCAGCACCTGCATGAAGCGCCCGGTCTGATAGTCTTCCTGCCGGTTCAGCTTGATCGCGTTCACGCCATGAAAGATCTCGTCCAGCCGGGTAGAGCGGGCGGCGGCGGCATCGCGCATCTGCGCCGACTTGCGCCGCAGATAGCGTTGCAGCACCACCGACGGCACGATCAGCAGCGGCGCCCCCACCAGGGCGGCCAGCGTCCAGCGCCAGTCGATCCCGATGGCCACGGCGAACAGCCCCACCAGCGCCACCACATCGCGGCCCGCCGCCACGATCACCGTCTGCCAGATGCCCTGCACCGCGGCCGTGTCGCCCTGCACCCGGTCCATCAGCGCGCCGGGAGGGTGGCGCTGGAAGAACCCGCCCGACTGTTTCAGGATGTGGCGCAGCATGTCCACCTGCATGGCCGAAGCGATCCGCACCGAGATGATCGTCAGAAGCGACCGCGACACCACCGTCGTCGTGGCCCGCAGCAGGAACAGGCCCAGAATGGCCAGCCCGACCCAGATCAGCGAGGTCTCTCCGCCCGGGGCGAAGACGCTGTCGAACAGCGGCTGGATCATCCAGGACAGCAGGCCCAGCGTGCTGCCCTCGATCGACATGACGACGAAGGCCATCACCATCAGCCAGACATGCGGCCGCAGATAGCCCGCCCAAAGCCGCCCGAACAGCGGGCGCGAGGCATAGCGCGGATCGCCGTCGCCGGTCCTGTCGATGGGCTGTCCTTGCGGGGTGTCGGATTCGGGCACGGGGCGGCGGGGCCTTTGCTTGCGGCCCGCGCGGGGGCCTTCGATCCCGTCACTAGCGCGATTGCTGAGATGCGGCAAGCGGCGGGGCCTTGGTTGACCTTGCCCCGCGCCGGGCATAGCCATGGCAGGCGCAATCGCGGAGACGATGATGACCCTTGCCCAAGGCCGCCCCTATCTTGCCATTCCCGGCCCCTCGGTCATGCCCGACAGGGTGCTTGCGGCCATGCATCGCGCCGCTCCCAACATCTATGAAGGCAAGCTGCCGGAAATGGTCGAAACGCTCTGGCCCGACCTGCGGCGCGTGGCGGGGACCACGCAGAACGTGGCGCTCTATATCGCCAATGGTCATGGCGTCTGGGAAGCGGCGAACATGAACCTCTTCTCGCGCGGGGATCGCGCGCTTGTGCTGGCGACGGGGCGGTTCGGCCTGTCCTGGGCGGAATCGGTGCGCGCGCTGGGGGTCGAGGTGGAGGTGCTGGATTTCGGCAAATCCTCCCCCGTCGATTTCGCAAGGGTGGAGGCCGCGCTGCGGGAGGACAGGGGGCACCGCTTCAAGGCCGTGCTGACCACCCATGTCGATACCGCCAGCACCGTCCGGACCGACATTCCCGCCCTGCGCGCGGTGATGGATGCGGTGGGCCATCCCGCCCTTCTGGCGGTGGATTGCATCGCCTCGCTGGCCTGTGACGAATTCCGCATGGACGAGTGGGGCGTCGATGTGATGGTGGCGGCCAGCCAGAAGGGGCTGATGGTGCCGCCGGGCATCGGCTTTGTCTGGTTCTCGGAAAAGGCCCGCGACCGCTGCCGCGCATCGGATCTGCGCACGCCCTACTGGGACTGGACGCCGCGCGCCGATGCGGGCGAGTTCTGGCAGTACTGGAACGGCACTGCGCCCACGCATCACCTGTTCGGCCTGCGCGAAAGCCTGACCATGATCCTCGAGGAAGAGGGTCTTCCCTCTGTCTGGCATCGCCATGACGTGCTGGCCCGCGCCGTCTGGGCGGCCTTCGACTGCTGGCAGGCGGGCAACCCCGAAATCGGGCTGAACGTGGCCGATCCCGCCCATCGGGGCCGGTCTGTCACGGCGGCCCGCTTCGGCGCGCCCCATGCGACGCGCCTGCGCGACTGGACGGAACACAAGGCGGGCGTCACGCTGGGCATCGGCCTTGGCATGGCCCCGGCGGGCGATCCCGCCTATCACGGCTTCCTGCGGGTGGCGCATATGGGGCATGTGAATGCCCATATGACGCTGGGCGCGCTGGCGGTGATGGAGGCGGGGATGGTGGCGCTTGGCATCCCCTTCGGCGCGGGCGGTCTCGCCGCCGCAGCGCAGGTGGTGGGAAAGGCGGCGGGTTAACCGCCGTTCCTCGCCAGCCAGTCCCGCATCCAGGCAATCTCGGCCTCCTGTGCGGCGATGATCCCTTGGGCGAGCTTTCGAACCTCCGGGTCGCTCCCATGTTCCAGCACGATGCGCGCCATATCCACCGCGCCTTCGTGATGGGGGATCATGCCGCGGATGAAATCCACATCCGCCTTGCCGGAAAAGGGAATGTCCATCCCCTGATGCATGCGGGCATTCGCCTCCATGAAGGCCATGGTCGCGGGGGTTTCCTCCCCCATCATCGCATGGCCTGCATGGGCATCATGCCCGCTTTCCTGCGCCAGCAGGGGCAGGGGGGACAGAAGGGCAAGGATCAGGGCAAGGCTGCGGGTCATCGGTCGGCTCCTTCCGGGTCTTTGGGCCAGGTCTTCAGGGCTGACACCCTGCAACCTTCCCGCAAGGGGAAGGCAAGTCACGCCATCGTGACCTTGCCGGGGGATGAATTTGCCCGCTTTGCGCCCCGTCATTGCCGCTTTCGCACCCACAGGCTGCATCCCTGCACAGGGATATGTCGCCTGGGGCCTTTGCAGGCGCGCCGCGGCCCCCTATCCTTGATCCGACGGAGGCATGCGCAACCCATGACACGGACCCAGAGGAGACCTGTTGTCGGCATCATCGGCAACATGAACCTGATCAATCAGGAATATCCCGTCCATGCCGGCGGCACCATGAACTCCGAGGCGGTGGCGCAGGTGGCGGGTTGCCTGCCGCTGATCATCCCCTCCGATCCGCGCTTCGTGTCGGTGCCGGAACTCCTGGATCTCTGCGACGGCTTCCTGCTGACGGGCGGGCGCCCGAATGTCCATCCCAGCGAATACGGCGAGGCAGAGACCCCCGCCCATGGCTGCTTTGACCGTTGCCGCGATGCGATCACGCTGCCGCTGATCCGCGCCTGCGTTGATCGCGGGCAGCCCTTCCTCGGCATCTGCCGCGGGTTTCAGGAGGTGAATGTGGCGCTGGGCGGCACGCTTCACCCGGAAATCCGCGATCTGCCGGGGCGGATGAACCACCGCATGCCCCCCGATGGCACGATGGAAGAGAAATTCGCCCTGCGCCATCCCGTCCGCTTCACCCCGGACGGGGTCTTCCACCGCCTGATGGGCGCCGAAGAGGTGATGACCAATACCCTGCATGGGCAGGGCATCGCCCGGCCGGGCCGGGGAATCGTGATCGACGGCCTCGCCCCCGATGGCACGCCCGAGGCGATCTATGTGCAGGATGCGCCGGGCTTCACCCTGTCGGTGCAGTGGCACCCGGAATGGAACGCGGCGGGCGATCCGGTGTCGCGGCCGCTGTTCACCGCCTTCGGCGCGGCGGTGGCCGATTACGCCCGCGCCCGGGCCTCCGCGCCCGCGCCGGCCATGGCGCGCCGGGCCTAGCGCCCTTCCGCCACCAGCCCGTCAAAAACCGCGGCCAGCGCGTCATGCGCGGCCCGGCGCTGCGCCCCGCCTGCATCCTCGGCCGTGGCCAGCCACAGGGCCTGCGCCATCACCGCCCCGTTCAGGACATGCGCCACGGCGACCGGATCAAGCGGCCGCAGGCGGCCCCGCGCGATCAGCCCGGCCAGATCTTCCACGATGGTGGCAAAGCCCGATTCCATCAGGATCCCCATCGCCCGCGCGCCCATGACGGCGGGCGCGTCGCGAAACAGGATGCGCGCCCGGTCCGGGCGCAGCGCAAGGTCGAGATAGGCATGATAGCAGGCGATCAGCCCCCGCCAGGCATCGCCCTCGGCCTCATAGATCCTGTCCAGCTCATCGCCGATCTCGGCATCGACAGCGCGGAAGACGGCCTCGAAGAGGCCCGCCTTGTTCTGGAAATGATGGTGCAGCGCGCCGCGCGTCACCCCCGCCTCGGCGGCCAGCGCCTCAAGCGAGACCTGCGCGAAACCCTGCGCGGCAAAGGCCCTGCGCGCCGTGGCGACAAGCCGCGCGGCCGTCTGTTCTGCGGCCTCGGCCCGGCCCTGCGGGCGGTGGGTGGCGGCGGGCGAGGGGGTCTGTGCCTGGATTGACATACGGCCTGTATGTGAGTTAGGGATTTTCGCATACGGATCGTATGTGAAACGGAAGGGCGCGGCAAGTGCGGGGGCGGGCGTTGATCGGGGCGATCCGGCATGAGGTGCCGGCCATCGTGGGCCTGGCCCTGCCCATCGTCACGGGCCTTGCCGCCAGCACCCTGATCGGGGTGACGGATTCGCTGATGCTGGCCCCCCTTGGCCCGGTGCCCCTGGCGGCGGTGGGGCTGACCGGGGCGGTGGCGGTGCTGTTCTATGCCGCGATCTACGGGCTTCTCTCGGCGCTTTCGGTGCGCATCGGGGCGGCCTGGGGCGCGGGCGAGGGGCGGGCGATCCCGGGCATCCTGCGCTCTGGCCTTGCGCTGGGCGCGCTGGTGGGGGTGGGATCGGCGCTGCTCATGGCCGCGCTCTGGCCGCTGCTGCCGCTTCTTCACCAACCCGAAGAGGTGGTGGGCGCGATGCGCGCCTACTGGTTCTGGATCTGTGCCTTCCTCATCCCCTTCTCGATCCTCACCGTCTTCAAATCCGCCTTCGAGGCGGTGGACAGGCCCTGGCTTGGCACCGCCTTCGCCTTTCTGGGCGTCGCGATCAACGTGCCGCTGAACTATGGGCTGATCTGGGGCCTTGGCCCGCTGCCGCAACTGGGGCTGACGGGGGCGGGGCTGGCCTCTTTCCTGGCCGAAACCATCGCGCTTGGCGCGGCCTTCCTGTGGTGGCGGCGCGCCCCTTCCATGCGCCGCCTGCGCCTGAGGCGGCAGGTCGCGCTGGGCGAGATGGGACTGACCTTCCGCGAAGGCGCGCCGCTTGGCGCGATGTATGTGGTCGAGACGGCCTCGGTCAGCGTGGCCACCCTGATGATCGGCGCCTTCGGCACGGTGGCGCTGGCGGGCAATCAGGTGGCCATGGCGGTGGGAGGGTTGCTCTACATGCTGCCCATGGGCGTGGCGGGGGCGGTGGCGATCCGCGTGGCCCAGGAACGCGGGGCGGGCAATGTGGACGCGCTGCGCCCCATCGCGCTGGCGGCGGTGGGGGTGGCCGGGGTCTGGCTGGTGGCGGCGGCTGTGACGCTCGCCCTGCAGGGCGAGGCGATTGCGCGTCTGGTGACGGATGATCCGCAGGTGGTGGCGGTGGCGGCGGCGATCTTCCTTGTCTTCGCGCCCATGCAGATCAGCGATGCGGTGCAATCGGCCATGCTGGGCGCGCTGCGCGGCCTGTCCGATACCGCCTGGCCCGCCATGGTTTCGGCCATCGCCTATTGGCCGGTCGCGCTGCCGCTTGGCTATGTCCTTGCGCATTGGCTCGGCATGGGGCCATCGGGCATCTGGGCAGGCTATATCCTTGCGCTGGCAGGCGCGGGGGCCGCGCTCTGCCTGCGGTTCTGGCACAGAACGGCCTTGTTGGCGCAAAGTCCATCGGTCTAGATGGGCGCGACAGTCACGCAGGCGGAGGGGCGGATGAAACGGTCGCGCATCAATGACATCATGGCAGCGGCGGATGACCTGATCCGCCATCACGGCTTTGTCCTGCCGCCCTTCGCCTATTGGACACCCGACGAATTCCGCGCGCGGAAAGGGCAGGCGCAGGCGATCATCACGGCGCGCATGGGCTGGGACATCACCGATTACGGGCAGGGGGCCTTTGATGAACTGGGCCTCTTCCTCTTCACCCTGCGCAATGGCCGCCTGGCCGATCTGCAGCGCGGCGGCGGCATGTGCTATGCCGAGAAACTGCTGATCTCGCGCAAGGACCAGCATTCGCCCTGCCATACCCATGTGATCAAGGCCGAAGACATCATCAACCGGGGCGGGGCAAAGCTTGCGGTGCGGCTGAACGGGTCGAACCCGGACGGAAGTTTCTCCGAAACGATAGGTGGCACGGTCTATTGCGATGGCGTGCCGCGCGCCTTCAAGGGGGGCGAGGTGATCCTGCTTTCCCCCGGCGAAAGCGTCACCCTGCTGCCCGGCGACTGGCACGCCTTCTGGGGCGAGGGCGGCGACGTGCTGATCGGCGAGGTGTCGACCGTGAATGACGACGTCACCGACAATGTCTTCGTCTCGAAGAAGATCGGCCGATTCTCCGAAATCGAAGAGGATGTCGCGCCGACGCATCTGCTGGTTTCCGATTACGATCGCTGGCTGGCCTGACCCATCCCGCAGGCAAAAGGAAAAGGGCGCGCCGATCCCTCGGCGCGCCCCTTGCCATTCCCGATCCGCGGGCGTTCAGCCGCCTGTGGTTGTCGTGGTCGTGGTTGCGGCAGGCGCCTGCAGCGCCGGCGGCACACCCTGCAACAGCGGGTTGAAGCTGGGCATCGCGGCGGGCACCACCACGGGGGCGGGTTCCACCTTCTTCACCGGGGCCGGCGGCGGCAGGCTCAGCCGGGTGGGATATTGCCCGTCCCGCGTCAGCACGACCACCTTCTCGCCGCCCTGCAGGCGGTTATAGAGGTCGATCACATCCTGGTTGATCATTCGGATACACCCCGACGAGGCATTGCGCCCGATCGACCGCCATTCCGGCGTGCCATGGATGCGATAGCCGTAATCCACGCCATTCGTCGTGAGGTAGATCGCACGCGCGCCCAGCGGGTTCGTGGGCCCGCCCGGCTGGCCATCCTTCCACTTCGCCAGCTTCGGATCGCGGGCGATCATCTCTTTCGGCGGGGTCCAGGTGGGCCAGGGTTTCTTCTCGGTCACCACCGCCGTGCCCGACCATTCAAAGCCCGACCGCCCGACCGAGATGCCATAGCGCAGCGCCTGGTTCTTGCCGGTCACATAATGCAGCACGCGCTGCGACGGGTTGATGATGATCGTCCCCGGCGCCTCATTCGTCTCGAAATAGACGGATTGGCGGCGGAACTGCTGCGGGATTTCCTCCACCGGCAGGGCGGGGATGTCGATATTGGCGTCCTTGGTGGCCAGATAGGCCCCCTCCACCTCTTTCGGGGCGCCGGGCTTTGCCGTGGGCGTGGACATCCCGCCCTCATGCACGCAGGCAGAAAGAAGGGCGGCAAGGCCCAGTGTCAGAACCGTCTTGCAGAAGGCATTCAATGTGGCGCGCATGAAATAATGGGTCCGTCTGTTCGGCAGGGCGAGCAGCACCTGCACCTGTTTACGGACGTCAACTTACCCGCAGGCAGCGCTTGCGTCAAAGAATCAAAGCGTTGTCCGGACCTGCCACAGCTCGGGGAAGAGCTGAACCTCCAGCATCCGTCGCAGATAGGACACACCCGAAGTGCCCCCCGTGCCGCGCTTGAAGCCGATCACGCGTTCCACCGTGGTGACATGGTTGAACCGCCAGCGGCGGAAGTAATCCTCGAAATCCACCAGTTTCTCGGCCAGTTCATCCCACATTCTCCAAGTAAGTCGCTGATTTCGCTGTCGTAATCGTGATATTTCGCATATAAATCATGGCGTTGACGGC
>NZ_JAALFE010000039.1 GCF_011059185.1 Paragemmobacter kunshanensis
CTCGATCTCGGGCTCGCCATCGCCATCCCCGGATATCGTGCTGTGGGCCATGTCGAACGGGAAACCTTCGCCGCAGCAACTCTCGTGGCGCGGATGGAAGACGCGTCCCTGGATCAGGCTGTTGTATGGGACGATGTTGCCACCTTCGACGGCCGCTCTTGGCGCGGCGCGGTGGACATCATCACTGCGGGCTATCCATGCCAGCCGTTCTCTGTCGCAGGCAAGCGCCGGGGCGCGGACGACCCGCGCCACCTCTGGCCGCATGTCGCCCGCATCATCGGAGAGGTCCAGCCGCACTTCGTCTTCCTCGAAAATGTCGCCCATCATCTCCGCCTCGGCTTCCCCGAAGTCGCCGGAGGACTGGTCGGCATGGGCTACCGCCTTGCGGCAGGCCTCTTCACGGCGGCGGAAGTCGGCGCACCACACAAGCGCGAGAGGCTATTCATCCTCGCCATCCGCGAGGGGGACGAGTTGGCCGACCCCGCGCGCCTGCTCTGGGACCCGGTCGAGTGGCGGGAACCGGACGGACTTGCTGCGGCTATGGCCGACGCCGAGGGCCAGCGCCAACGAGAACCGGCAGACCAAACCCACGCCGTCGCAGGAAGCGGGGCAGCACGGCATGAACCTCGCGACGACAGCCGCGCTCTGGCCGACCCCAATGGCGAACGATGGCTGCAAGCCGAGCGCGGGGAACCGCAGGTCGGCCGACCTGACGCATTCGGCGGGGCTGTGGATGACGCCGACGGCACGCGATCACAAGGACGGGGCGACGACATTGGCGAATACGCCGGTGAACGGCCTGCTTGGCCGCCAGGTCCTGGTGACGCCAATGGCTGGGAACGATACCTCCGATGCGCGCCGGACCTTGAACCCGCTGTTCGTCGAGGCGCTGATGGGCTGGCCCACCGGGTGGACCGGCTTCGCCTCTGTGGCAATGGAGTGGTCCCGCTGGTTGCGGCGCATGCGCTGCGAACTCTGGCAGATGAACTGCTGGCCGATAGATGAGGCGGCGACATGAAGCAATCCCGCCTCATGTCGCTGGTCGAGTCCGTCGCCAACGTGATCGTCGGTTACGGCGTCGCGGTCATGACGCAGATCCTGATCTTCCCGATCTTCGGGCTGCACACGACGCTGGCGCAGAACCTAAAGATGGGCGCGGTGTTTTCGGTGGTGAGCATCGCCCGGTCCTTCGCCTTGCGGCGGTTGTTCGAGGCGATTCGTACAAAAAAGCCTCCGTCACTCGATAACTCGGGCTAACGCCAGCTTGCGGCAGCTACTATCTTCGTCGCGACAAAGCAGAGAGGTTGATCGTGGCCCGAGGTAAACCTGTTGAAATCGCGACCCGCAGCTTCGACAACCAGTCGAGGGCGACAGAGTTTTTCCGCGAAATGTTGGGTCGGTACAAAGCAGGCGACCGGGTCTCCGATAATGATGCTCTGGACTTGTCAGCATTGCTTGAGCGCCATGATGAGTACCCGCAGAAGGTGGGCAAAGGCGTCGATCATTTCGAAGTTATGGCAACAGAGCACGGGACGAACTGCTTCAGGATCGTCCGCATTGATGGCACGGGAACGGACTTCTCCTACAGGCACTGCATCACCCAACGGCCGCCAAGCAGAAAGCAAGAGGTTTCGGCGGCTTTTCGTCGAGTCATTCAGCTCGATCTGTATGCTGCCCGTGACAAGTTCTTTTCCGATCATCGTGGTGAGGACGGCAAAGTCTCGTGCGCCGTGACACGTGAAAGGATTGTGCGGGACGAAGCGCACATGGATCACAGGCCGCCAATGACCTTCGAAGTCATCGTCACAACCTTCCTTGAAGGGCGTGGAATGAGTCTCGATCAGGTGCCGATTACATCAGGGCTAGACGAGCAAGTGTCGCCAGAAGTCACCGATGTGGATTTGGCTGAAGCATTTCGCGGCTATCACTCGCGAGTTGCGAAGCTTGATATCGTGAAGAGTGCGATCAACCTTGCACAGTCATCCCGCAACAGGATCAAGGACGGCCGGGTAAAGCTGACCTAACCCGACCGTCTGAGCCCCCGGTCTTTCACGAGATCCGGTAGACCCGCCCGCGTCCTTCGACCTTCTCCGAGGTCACCTCGAGTCCGAGCTTCTTCTTCAGTGCCCCGGCCATCGCGCCGCGCACCGTGTGCGACTGCCAGCCCGTGGCGGCGATGATCTCCTCGATGGTCGCGCCGTCTGGCGCACGCAGCATGGCGATCAGCGTGGCCTGCTTGGTCCCGTCGCGCGGCGTGCGCGCCTTGGGCGCGGCTTCCGGTTCGGTGGCGGCATCCGGCGCGGGCGCGTGGCCCGGCGGTTCGTTGGCGCCCGTGGGCGCGCTGTTCGCGACTTCGGGCTCGATGCCGATGGCGGCGAGACCCGCGTCGGTGGCGACCAGCGTGGTGCCGTGGCCCTCGCCGGTCTCGCGCCACATGGGTTCGCCCTTGCGTAGGTCGGCGTCGACCTCCTGCAGGAGGCCCTTGGCGATCATCGCGCCTACCACCTTCGCGGCGGCCCCGCCGCGCAGGCTGTTGGGCAGCGGCAGGGCGATGTGCTCGGGACGCTGCGCGGCTGCGCTCAGGATCAGGACCTTGATGTCGGAAAGCTGGGTCATCGTCGTCTCCCGTGTTGGGGCGCGCGGCATGCGGGCCCTACTACGAGGCCGAGCCCGCTAGTCGGCGGGCGGGACCGGAAGCGGGTCGTCTCACTCGGCGTGTTCGCCTTCCCTGAAGGCCATGTCGGTGATCTCGCGCAGCTTGGCGCGGTAATGGTTCAGGGTGCCGACATGGCCCCAGTTGATTTCGTCGGGGCTGGTCTCGAAATGGTCGGCGCTGAGGGCGGCGAGGCGTTCCAGCATCGCGTCGATCTCGGCCTTGGCGGCGATGAAGGCGTCAAGGGCCTTGGTGTTCTCGGTCTTGCGGCGGGTCATCGGGGTGGCTCCGTGGTGAGTTGCATCGTCTTTCTGACGGGACGTTCGCTCCGGTCGCGACGCTTATCAACTCGATAAGCACATGAAACTGAATGATAATCGGAGCCGTCAATGCAGGGCATGAGCGAGCGCCAGTACGCTGCGCATGTCGGGCTGTCGCGGGGCGCGATCCAGAAGGCGAAGACCGCCGAGCGGCTGGTTCTCTATCCCGACGGCAGCATCAACGCGGCCGCCAGCGACGCCAAGCGTGCCGAGACGACGGACCCGTCGAAGACGAGGAAACCGCCCGCGCCGAAGCTGAAGCCTGTCCCCGAGGTGGCGGTGGCCGCCGTCGGCGACACGCTGCGCGAACAGGGGCTGGCAGTCCCCGCCGTCGGCGGCGGGACGACCTTCCTGCAGGCCAAGACCGCGAACGAGGTGCTGAAGGCGCAGGAGCGGCGCATCCGGCTGCAGAAGCTGAAGGGGGAGTTGATCGAGCGGGCCCGCGCGCTGTCGCTGTTGTTCCGCCTGGCGCGCGAGGTGCGGGACGCGTGGGTCAACTGGCCTGCGCGCGCGGCGGCATTGATGGCGGCCGATCTGGGCGTGGAGCCAGCCGCGATGCAGAAGGTCCTGGAGAAACATGTCCGTGCCCACCTCGACGAACTCGCCGAGCTCCGGCCTGATTTTCGGTGACGATGATGGCCTGACGGACTTCGACGGCGCGAGCGAGATCCTGCGCTCCTGGGGCAGCGGGCTGCGGCCCGACCCCGACCTGACCGTCTCGGAATGGGCGGACCGGCACCGCATGCTTTCAGGCCGTGCCTCGGCCGAACCCGGGCGGTATCGCACGGGGCGCACGCCCTACATGCGCGAGATCATGGATCGGCTGTCGCCGGGCGATCCCATGCAGCGGGTGGTGTTCATGAAGGCCGCACAGGTCGGCGCGACCGAGGCGGGCAACAACTGGATCGGGTTCGCCATCCACCATACGCCGGGCCCGATGCTCGCGGTCCAGCCGACGGTGGAACTGGCCAAGCGCAATTCGCGCCAGCGGATCGACCCGCTGATCGACGAAAGCCCTGACCTGCGGGAGCGGGTCAAACCGGCCCGGTCGCGGGACGCGGGCAACACGATGCTGTCCAAGGAATTTGCGGGCGGCATCCTGATCATGACCGGGGCAAACTCGGCCGTGGGGCTGCGGTCTACCCCGGCACGCTACATCTTCCTTGACGAGGTCGACGCCTATCCGGCCTCGGCCGACGAGGAAGGCGATCCGGTGACGCTGGCGGAAGCGCGGTCGCTGACCTTCGCGCACCGGCGCAAGGTGTTCCTGGTCTCGACGCCCACGATCCGGGGTCTGAGCCGGATCGAACGGGAATACGAGGTGTCCGACCAGCGCCGGTTCTTCGTGCCGTGCCCGCATTGCGGCGTAATGCAGTGGCTGAAGTTCGACCGGCTGCGCTGGCAGAAGGGGCGGCCGGAGACGGCGGAATATCACTGCGAGGGCTGCGACGCGGCAATCGCGGAACACCACAAGACGGCGATGCTGGAGGGCGGCGAATGGCGGGCGACCGCCACGGCCGCCGATCCGACGACGGTCGGCTACCATCTCTCCGCGCTCTATTCGCCCATTGGCTGGCTCAGCTGGTCCCGCATCGCTCGTGGCTGGGAGGCGGCCCAAGGGTCGGATGAGGCGATCAAGGCGTTTCGGAACACGATCCTAGGCGAAACCTGGGTCGAGAGCGGGGAGGCGCCCGACTGGCAGAGGCTCTACGACCGGCGTGAGGCGTGGAAACCAGGGACCGTTCCGGCATGCGGGTTGTTCCTGACAGCCGGGGCCGACGTGCAGAAGGACCGGATCGAGGTCGACGTCTGGGCCTGGGGGCGCGGACTTGAGTCCTGGCTCGTCGATCACGTTGTCATCAAGGGCGGCCCGGATCGGCATGACGCGTGGTCGGAACTGACTGCGCTGCTGGACAGGTCTTGGCCGCACGAGCATGGCGCGCATTTGCGCATCGCGCGGCTGGCCATCGACACTGGCTACGAGGCCCCGGCGGTCTATGCCTGGTCGCGGGCGCAAGGCTTCGCGCAGGTGTCGCCGGTCAAGGGCGTCGAGGGGTTCAACCGCTCGAGCCCGGTTTCTGGGCCGACCTTCGTCGATGCGACCGAGGGCGGGAAACGCCTGCGCCGCGGAGCCCGGCTCTGGACCGTGGCGGTGTCGACCTTCAAGGCCGAGACCTACCGGTTCCTGCGGCTGGCACGTCCGACTGAGGAAGAACGCGCCGAGGGCGCGGCCTTTCCGACCGGCACGATCCACCTGCCGACGTGGGTGGAAAGCGAGTGGCTGAAGCAGGTCGTGGCCGAGCAACTGGTGACGGTCCGCACCAAGCGCGGCTTCGCGAAACTCGAGTGGCAGAAGCTCCGCGAGCGCAACGAGGCGCTGGATTGCCGGGTCTATGCCCGTGCCGCCGCCTGGATCGCGGGCGCGGACCGCTGGCCTGACGAGAAATGGCGTGATCTCGAGGATCAGCTCGGGGCGGCCCCAACGGAAATCGATAGCGCGGGGCGGGTCAACCGGCCGCAAGCCGCACCCCAGGGGAAACGGCAGTCAGACTGGCTGGGCCGACGCGGAGGATGGTTTTGAGCATGGCGGACTGGACGGAAACGGAGTTGGCGGCCCTGCGCCGGGCCTATGCCAGTGGCACGACCCGGGTCAGCTATGATGGAAAATCCGTCGACTACGGTTCGGCCGAGGATCTGCTGGGCCGCATCCGGACCATCGAACGCTCCATCGCCGGGACGACGCGGCCGCTGCCGTTGGCCGGGCTCGCGGGCTTCTCCCGTGGGGATCGCTGATGCCCGCAAACTGGATGGACCACGCAATCGCCACGGTGGCGCCGCGCATGGCGGCCCGCCGCGTGATAGCGCGGCAGGCCTTCGAAACCCTGACGCGCGGCTATGATGGAGCGTCCAAGGGGCGGCGGACGGACGGGTGGCGCGCGCCGGGCTCCTCGGCCGACACTGAAATTAGCGTGGCGGGGGCGCTCTTGCGCGACCGGATGCGCGATCTGGTGCGCAACAACCCGCACGCAGCCAAGGCCGTCGCGGTGCTGGTCAACAACATCATCGGCGCGGGGATCATGCCGCGCGCCGCCAGTGGCGACGACAAGCTGGACCGAACAGTCGACGCGCTGTTCGCTCGCTGGACAGCGGAGTGCGATGCCGACGGCCAGCTGGATTTCTATGGGCTTCAGACGCTGATCTGCCGCGAGATGGTCGAGGCGGGCGAAGTCCTTGTGCGTCGCCGTCTGCGGCGATCCTCAGACGGTCTTCCGGTGCCGCTGCAATTGCAGTTGCTGGAGGCCGACTTCCTCGACGCCACGAAATCCGGCGTCCTTGGCGGTGCCCGGCTGGTGCAGGGGATCGAATTCGATCCGGTCGGCAAGCGCCGGGCCTATTGGCTGCATGCCGAGCACCCTGGCGACGCTTATGGGGCCTTGCAGAACGGGTTGCAGAGCCGTCCGGTGCCCGCGACCGAGATCGCCCACATCTACGAGAAGCAGCGCACGCAGGCGCGCGGGGTTCCCTGGGGCGCGCCGGTAATCCGCAGCTTGCGCGATCTCGTCGATTACGAGGTGGCAGAACTGGTCCGCAAGAAGACCGAGGCCTGCGTCACCGCCATCGTCTTCGGCGACGACGAAGCGCAGCAGGGCATTGCGCCCTCCGTGGTCGATGCGGATGGCAACCGGGTCGAGCAGTTCGAGCCGGGGCTGATCGCCTACGCCCGCGGCGGCAAGGACATCCGGTTCAACCAGCCCGCCGCCACCGGCGGCTACGGCGAATACAAGCGGGCCAGCCTGCACACGATCTCGGCCGGGTTCCGCGTGCCCTACGAGCTGCTGACCGGCGATCTCAGTCAGGTCAACTATTCCTCGATCCGAGCCGGGCTCGTCGAGTTCCGCCGCATGATCGATGCCGTCCAGTGGCAGCTCTTCATCCCGATGCTCTGCGCGCCGGTGTGGCGCTGGTTCACCGAGGCCGCGTGGGCGGCGGGCCAGATCCCGACGCCGGATGTCCCGGTCGAATGGTCGCCGCCGAAGTTCGATGCCGTCGATCCCTACAAGGACGCGATGGCCGATTTGTTGGCGATCCGGACAGGGACCATGACGCTGGCACAGGCCATCGCCCGGCAGGGCCACAACCCGGATGCGGTGCTGGCAGAAATCGCCGCGACCAACGCCAAGCTCGATGCCCTCGGCCTCGTGCTCGACAGCGACCCGCGCCGCGTCACCAAGACTGGCAGCGCGCAGGCGGGCGATCCGGCCACGGAACCGGCCGCCCCCTCATCTGAAACCGAGAAGGAATAGGGCCATGCCCGATACGATCATGGCGGCGCCGGCTGCCTTGCCGATGCAGCTGCGGCGCGCGCCCATCCTGCCCGCCACCGTCAACACCGAGGCGCGCTCCGTCGACGTCGTCTTCACCACCGGCGCGGCCGTCCGGCGGCGACGGTGGACCGGCTGGGACACCTCCGTGCCCTTCGATGAAATCCTCGAGGTCAGCGACCGCGCGGTGGACCTGACGCGCCTCAACGCCGGGGCCCCGGCACTCGACAGCCATTCGGTCTGGTCTTCGCATTCGCAGGTGGGCGTCGTCGAACGCGCCTGGATCGAGGGCAAGGAGGGCAAGGCCACCATCCGCTTCCCGCGCGAGGGGCTCGACCAGGCTGCCGACCGCATGTTCGGCCTGATCAGCGACGGCATCATCCGCAACGTCTCGGTCGGCTATTCCATCGAGCGGGTGAAGGTGGTCGAGCCCGCCGCGAAGGGCGAGGTCGAGCAGCGCATCGTCGAGCGCTGGACCCCACTCGAGGTCAGCTTCGTGACCGTCCCCGCCGATCCCCGCGCGCAGGTCCGCGCGGCCGATCAGGCCAGCTATCCCGTCGAGATCGTCGACACCCGCATGCAAAAGGAGGCATCCATGCCTGAGAGCACGACCACCGTGGCCGGGGATGTCCCCGCCAGCCATGAGACCCGCCAGCAGCCCGTCGCGGCCCCGGAGAACCCCGAACCGATGGCCGCGCGCATGCCGGCACCGGCACCTGCGCCCGATACGGAGGCCATCGCCACCCGCGCCCGCGAGGCCGAGCGTGACCGCGTCTCCACCATCTACGATCTGACCGGCCGCTTGAACCTCGAGCGCAGCTTCGCCGAGGATCTGGTCAGGCGCGGCGTCAGCGTGGACGAATCCCGCCGCCTCATCCTCGACCAAGTCGCCGCGAAATCCGACGAGACCCGCACCTTCCCGCATGTCTCGGTCCCCCTCGGCGGGCGTGACGAGCGGATCACGCGCCGCGACGCGGTGGCGAACGCGCTCCTGCACCGCTACAGCCCGACGCTGTTCCCGCTGGAGGATGCCGCCCGCCAGTATCGCGGCATGACGCTGCTGGAACTGGCCCGCGAAAGCCTCGGCAATGCGGGGGTGAACACGCGGGGGCTTTCCCGCGACGAGGTGGCGACGCGGGCCCTGCACTCGACCTCGGACTTCCCCGAGATCCTCTCGGCCGTCACCAACAAGACCCTGCGTCAGGCCTATGACGCCTATCCCCGGACCTTCGCGCTCTTCTGCCGCCAGGTGCTGGCCACCGACTTCAAGTCGATGCACCGGGTCCAACTGGGCGAGGCGCCGCAACTGCTGGAGGTGGGCGAAAGCGGCGAGTTCAAGCGCGGGACCCTCGGGGAGAGCAAGGAGAGCTACAAGGTCAAGACCTATGGCCGGGTCGTGGCCATCACCCGGCAGGTGCTGATCAACGACGACCTCGATGCCTTCACGCGCATCCCGGCGATGTACGGCAACTCCATCGCGCAGCTGGAATCGGACGTCGTCTGGGGCATCATCACCGCGAACCCGGCAATGGCCGACGGCAATGCGCTGTTCCACACCACGCACAAGAACCTCGCCGCAACGGGCGCTGCGCTGGACGTGGCCAGTGTCGGGGCGGCCCGCGCGGCTATGGCGCTGCAGACGGGCCTCGACAAGAAGACGGTGCTGAACATCCGCCCCGCCTTCCTCATCGTCCCTGCGGCCCTCGAACTGAAGGCCGAGCAGTTGGTGGCCCAGAACCTCGTCCCCGCCGACAGCGCCAAGGTGGTGCCGCAGTCGATCCGGACGCTCTCGCCCATCAGCGAGCCGCGTCTCGATGCCGCCAGCGCCACCTCCTGGTATCTGGCGGCGAGTCCGAACCAGATCGACACCATCGAATACGCCTATCTCGAGGGCCAGCAGGGCGCCTACATCGAGACCCGCAACGGCTTCGACGTCGACGGGGTCGAGATCAAGTGCCGTCTCGACTTCGGCGCCAAGGCCATCGACTGGCGCGGCCTCTACAAGAACCCCGGCGCATAAACAGCGCGCTGACATGCTGAACACTGACACACGGGCGGTCCTGACGGGCCGCCCTTCGTCTTTCCACGAGGATCACCCCCATGAAAAACTACGTCCAACCGGGCAACACCATCACCCTGACCGCGCCCTATGCTGTCACCTCCGGCGACGGCCTGCTCGTCGGTGCCATCTTCGGCGTTGCCGCTGGCACCGCCGCCCTTGGGGAAGCAGTCGAGGCCGTGCTCACCGGCGTCTACGATCTGAAGAAGGTCGCATCGCAAGCCTGGGCGGCAGGCGACAAGGTCTATTGGGACAACACCGCCAAGGAAGTGACCAAAACCACCACCTCGAACACCCTGATCGGCGTGGCCGTGGTCGCGGTGGCGGGTGGCGCAGGCGACACCATCGGCCGGGTGCGGCTGAACGGGGCCTTCTGATGAGCGCCTTTGCCGCCGCGCTCAGTGCGCTCTTCGCCGACCCGAACATCGGTCGGGACGCGGTCTACATCGCCGATGGCGGCGCGCCGGTTCTGGTGCGCGTCGTCGCCCGGCGTGCCGATGCCATCACAGACTTCGGCGATGCCCGGCTCTGGTCGGAAACAACGCGGATCGACCTGCGTGTGGCCGAGGTGCAAGCCCCGCGCCCCGGCGACCGCATCGAGATCGACGGTGACGCCTTCGTCATCCAAGGCGAGCCCGTCCGCGACCGCGAGCGGCTGGTCTGGACCGTCGACCTTCGCCCGGCGTGACCGCGATGAAGCTCAAGCTCGACATCGATCCCGACATCGTCGCGATGATGGCGGCCGAGGTCGCGGCGGGCGAGCGGGCCGTGTCGGCCGCGATCCGCGAGGCCGGGACCGGGCTGAAGGCCGCCTGGCGGCTGCAGATCACCGGCGCAGGGCTCGGGGCCCGGCTCGCCCGCACCATCCGCTCCGAGCAGTTCCCCAAGGCCACGCCCAGCCTCAACGCAGCGTCCGTGGTCTGGTCCAACGCCCCGGTCATCGTCGGCGCCCACGACAGCGGCCCGTTGATCCGCTCGAAGAACGGCTTCTGGCTGGCGATCCCGACCGCTGCCGCTGGAAAGTCCGCCCGTGGCGGTTGGATCAGCCCTGGCGAGTGGCAACGCCGCACGGGGTTGCGCCTGCGGTTCATCTATCGCCGCAGGGGCCCGAGCCTGCTGGTAGCCGAGGGGCGGCTGAACACGAAGGGCCGCGCCTTAGCGTCACGGTCGAAAACCGGCCGGGGCCTCGTGACCGCGCCGATCTTCCTGCTGGTGCCGCAGGTCAAGTTGCCTAAGCGCCTCGACCTCGCGCGGGATGCAGAGCGGGCGCATGACGCGTTGCCGGGGCTGATCGTGGCGAACTGGGTCGGCGACTTGGGAGTTCGTTAGATACTAGAGCGATCAGCGGTGATCAGGCAGGATGGGTGCGGCCCGCCCAGCCAGTTTCTTCCATTCCTGGTTGTCTATCAATGTCGACCTGTAGATCTTCAAATTAGAACAGCCGTCGATCGACTTCAGGGTCTTCTTAACAGACTCGGAAAGCGCATTCGCCAACCAAGGGCCCAAAGTGACACGCCTTACATGGCTCAAGCTGATTGGCACGTCATGAAATGGCTTTGAATTGTGCGGGTCTACGTGGACGACGCGGTACTCTGCTTCATCGCCATAGGGCCACCTTTTCAGGAAGGGAAGCTGCTCGACATCGATGTCAGCCATCTTTTTCGCCTCCTTCAAAAGGGTGTAATTCATAGTGCCATGCCGAGTGCCCGGATCTTGGTTGAATGCTTCCAGAAGTCCTTCCTTGTCGAACTCGATGCACACGCCGTCTGAGCCGTGAGAAAAAACCCGCCAGTGGTGGTAGGTTTCGTGGCTTTCAGCGAAACAGAGAGCCAAGACAGAAGCAGCATTCGTGCGCCGCTTGTACTCTGACATGAAGAACGCGTCATTCCTGTCATCCCAAGTTGACGGGTCAAGAAGCGTGATCTTTCGTTGCTGCAGAAGATGGATGGCAGCGGCCAAGTTCGTGTAGCGCCGAAATGTCGTGCTTGTCATTTTCTCGGGCGCCCTCGTCAAAACCCCGCAAATCAGATGCATTAAGCGCAGCATCGCAGTGAAGGTAAAGCATATCCTCAGTGGCTGTGCTCGTGGATAGGACGAATGCCGACCCCCCGCGAAATCATCCTCGCAGCGCTGCACGCGCGGCTTTTGGCGCTGCCTGCCACCGCCCTGCGCGGTGAGGTGCTGCCCGAGCGCGTGCCAGCCGGGGGCCTGCTGATCCTGCGCGACGGCGAGCCGGGGGAGCCCGAGGTCACACTCTCGCCGCTGCGCTATCACTACCAGCACCGGGCCGAGATCGAGGCGGTCGTGCAAGGGGCCACCCGTGACGCCGCGTTTGACACCCTTTGCGCTCATGTCGGTGCGGTGATTGCCGCCGACCGCACACTGGGCGGGCTCTGCGACTGGATTGAGGCGATGGCGCCGCGCCCGGTCGATCTGCCGGTGGAAGGTGCCGCCAGCCTGAAGGCGGCGGTGATCCCGGTCGTATTGCATTACTCCACAGCCGATCCGCTCGCATGATCAGTTCGCATTCAGCCCGAAGGGTGCCCGCGTATGCAGGCGCGACTTCCAGCTGTTCTCTCGGGCGATCACCTCCTCCGCGGGCAGGTCCGGTGCGAGCCGTTCAAGGATTGTGAAGCGAAAGCTCCGC
Source organism: Paragemmobacter kunshanensis (assembly GCF_011059185.1). Lineage (GTDB taxonomy): Bacteria > Pseudomonadota > Alphaproteobacteria > Rhodobacterales > Rhodobacteraceae > Paragemmobacter > Paragemmobacter kunshanensis. The sequence goes on from NZ_JAALFE010000039.1 coordinate 12,002, forward strand.
GCGTCCCTCTCTCGAAGTTCGCGGTTGCCGCCGTGTCCGTCGCGCGCGTAGGTCAACCAGCGGCCGAGCAGGTTGTCCCGACCGTAGGCCGAGCCAACATAGGATCTTCCATCCCGCTCGTCGAAGATGAGATAGATGCCGCGCCACTCCGACAGACGGGCACGCCAGCTCTTAGGTAGCACTGCAAGCTGCGCGACGTTCAGATCGATCTCGTGCCAATCCGGCGGGGGGGAGGAGAAGGCGCTTTCTTCAAGAATGGCGCGAACCGGAAAGTTGTTGCGGTCCACGAGACGGAACCAGGAGCGTTCCGGCGGTGGGAATTCGATGACCAGCTTTCCCCGCCAGTTTGCATATGTCTCCAAAGGCTCAAAGGAGAACTGCCGAACGGTCCCGACCTCCGCTGCATATTGCTCAGTGAAGCCTTCATAACCAAAACCGCGCAGGGACTGGTTCTCGGGAATGGTCCAGAAACCATTGAGGTCGACGTCGCGGCTTTCGCTAATGCGGTACAGGCCCACGAAATGTGCCGTGCCAGGGCGAAGGCCTAGGAAGCTGGCCATGTAGTGGGCGCGGCGGAGCGCCGTCTCCGGTCGCCCGGGAACCGACTGGTAGGTCTCGAAGAGCTCAGGGCGTTCACTGATGAGCCACGGCATGACTCTGGCGAGCTGCGGCTCAAACGGGCGATGTCGAATGAGAACGACGTTGTCCCTCAAATCGGGATCGATGCCAGCAATCCGCAAAATGTCTTTGAAATCCATGGCCCCGCTTTCCGATCCTGGCTCGCGCCCAAGCCTAACGGGACCAATTCGCTGAAACAACGCGGCTTTCCAACCGCTCATATCTAGGGAGACCTCCATGGCACGTGCGCAAGGCGCGCGGGCGCAGATGGCGCTTGCGTTCGAGACCACCTATGGCACTCCACCCGCGAGCGGGTTCACGAAGATGCCGTTCGCCAGCACCACGCTGGGATCGGAGCAGCCGCTCCTGAACAGCGAACTCCTGGGATATGGCCGCGACCCGCTGGCACCTATCAAGGATGCGGTGACAGCCGACGGCAACGTGGTCGTCCCGATCGATGCCGCGGCCTTTGGCTTCTGGCTGAAGGCGGCCTTCGGGTCGCCCGTGACGACGGGCGCGGCGCCGGGCCCCTTCACGCATGAGTTCCGCTCCGGTGCCTGGTCCTTGCCGTCGATGTCCATCGAGACCGGCATGCCGGAGGTGCCGCGTTATGCGATGTACTCGGGCTGCGTCCTCGACAGCCTGAGTTGGCAGATGCAGCGATCCGGCCTGCTGACCGCGACCGCGAGCCTCGTGGCGCAGGGCGAGGCCATCGCGAGCACCTCCGCCGCGGGCACACTGGCCGACCTCGACCTCCAGCGCTTCGGGCATTTCAACGGGGCGATCACGCGCAACGGCCAGCCGCTCGGCAACATCATCTCGGCCGAGATCACCTATGCCAACAATCTCGACCGGGTGGAGACCATCCGCTCGGACGGCCGCATCGACGGGGCGGATCCCTCCATTGCCGCGCTGACCGGCAAGATCGAGGTGCGGTTCGCCGATCAGATCCTAGTGAACCAGGCCATCGCAAGTGATCCCTGCGCGCTGACCTTCTCCTACAATCTGCCCTCGGGTGAGAGCTTCAGCTTCACGGCGCATGCCGTCTATTTGCCGCGTCCCCGGATCGAGATTCCGGGGCCGCAGGGCATCCAGGCCACCTTCGACTGGCAGGCCGCGCGCGACGCCACGCTGGGGCGGATGTGCACCGCCACGCTCGTCAACGACCTCGAGGAGTACTGATCATGCTGCGCCTGAACCTCGCCCGTGAAGCTTGCTGGCTCGACCTTGCGCTGGGAGTGCGCGTGAAGGTCGAACCCCTGACCACGGCTATCATGGTCGCCGCCCGCTCAGATCCGGCCGTGCGCGCCATCGCCCCCGGCACGCCCGACGACAGCATCGCGGTGATCTTTGCCAAGGCCATCGCCACCCGCGCCATCGTCGATTGGGAGGGTGTCGGTGATGAGGACGGCGCCCCGATCCCGGTCAGCCCCGAGGCCATCGACGCGCTCCTCGACCTCTGGCCGATCTTCGAGAAGTTTCAGACGGCTTACGTCGCCAAGGGTTTGGAGCTCGAGGCGGAAAAAAACGTCTCACCGCCCTCGCCGATTGGGTCTTCGGCGGGGGCGACGGCTACTGCCAGGCCTGCGAAGGGCGCTGCCCGGACTGCCCGCAAATCCTGAACGCGCCGCTGAGCCATGAGGGCTGGCAGGTCTGGGATCTGGCGCAGCGCATGGGCGGCCAGATCCGCGCCATCCCCGGCGCCGTTCTCGGCTGGGACATGACGGCAGCGCTGGCCATGGCCGCCGCCATGGGCATTTCCCCGCGCGCCGTCGTCGAACTGCTGCCGGTCATCGAGGCCGTGATGGTCCGCAAGCTGAACGAAGAGAGAGAAGGTCGCAGCGATGGCTGAGAAACGGGTCTATGTGCGCCTCGCGGCCGTCGGCGGCCGCCAGGTGCGCGCCGAGCTGGAAGGGATCGGCGAGGCCGGGACGCGGGGCTTCGGCCGCCTGTCGCGCGAGATGGAGGCCGCAAACACACGGCTCGCTGCGTTTGCGCGGCGCGCCGGGATCGCGATGGCCGCCCTGACGGCCGCGGCCGGGGCGGCGGGCGTCGCGATGATCCGCTCCGGGCTGCAGACGATCGACGCACAGGCGAAGCTGGCGCAATCCATGCAGACGACCGTCGAGAGCGTCCAGACCCTGACATGGGCCGGGGAACTGGCGGGCGTCTCGATGGGCGAGATCGAGCAGGCTACAAAGAAGCTGACCACTCGGCTCTCGGAAGCCGCAACCGGATCAGGCTCGGCCGTGGGGGCGCTGGAGCGGCTGAACCTGACGGTTGCGGGGCTGCAGGCGATGCCACTCGATCAACGCATCGTTGCCATTCAGGAAGCCCTGACCAGCCTCGTGCCCGAGGCCGAGCAAGCGGCCGTGGCCTCCGATCTCTTCGGCGACAGGGCGGCGTTGGCCTTTCTCCGCATTGATCCGGCCACTCTGCGCGAGGCCGCGCAGGACGTGCGGGATTTCGGGGTGGCGGTCAGCGCGAGTGATGCGGCACAGATCGAACGAACCGGCGACGCGCTGGCCCGGCTCAGCCTGATCGGCGTCGGGCTGACCAATCGGTTGACGGCAGCGGTCGCTCCAGCGCTCGAGGCGGTGGCCAATGCGCTCGCCGATATGGCACGCGCCACCGGTCCTGTCGGGATCGCGATCACGGCGCTCTTCGACAATCTCGGCCGCCTCGCCACCTATGCCACGACCTTCGCCGCCGTCATGGCCGGGCGCTGGGTCGCGGGGCTGGCCGCCGCAGCACTTTCCGTCCGCGGGCTGGCGACGGCGCTCGTCGTCCTGCGCGGTGCGCTGATCCGCACCGGCATCGGGGCGCTGATCGTGGGCGCGGGCGAGCTCATCTTCCAGTTCGGACGGCTGGTGCAAGGCACGGGCAGCGTCGGGGCCGCACTGGGCCTTCTGGGCGACGTGGCCCGGGAGGTCTGGGACCGCATGAAGCTCGGCATGGTGGCGCTGGGCCTCTCGATCCTGGCGGGCTGGGCCGAGATCAGCGCGGGCATCACCGCCGCCTTGCAGACCGGGCTCGAGGCGGTGGTGGGCTTCGGGAACGCGACGCTGAACACGTTTCAGGGGGCGATGGAGGCGGTGAAAGTGCTCTGGTCAGCCCTGCCTGCCACCATCGGCGAGTTCGCCTATGGCGCGGCCAATGCGCTGATCGGCGGGGTCGAGGCCATGCTGAACGGCGTGGCGGCACGGATCGACGGCTTCCTAGAAGGCATCAATGCCGGTCTCGATGTGCTGGGCATCGAGAAGCGGGTACCTCTGATCGGCACCATCGAGCTTGGCGGGATCGAGAACCCGTTTGAGGGGGCTGCGGCAAATGCCGGGGCGGAGGCGCGGGCGGCCTTCGAGGCGGCCTTCAGCAGCGATCCCATCGCTCCGCCCGATCTCGGCCTGACCGCTGCAGCCGAGGCGGCGCGGGGCGAAGCTGCACGTCTGCGCGGCATGATGGGCGAAGTGGCAACGGCCGCGACCGCGCCCCTGCAATCCGTGGCCGCGCTGCGGGATGCCGTTTTGGCATCCGGCACTGATGCTGCAGCAGGGCTCGAGGACGCACGCACTGCCGCGACGGGCCTCGGCACTGCCCTGCAGGGGGCTGGGGAGGCCGCAGAAGCCGCAGGCAGTTCGGGGCGCGGCGCAGGCAACGCGCTACGCGAAGGGGCTGACGCGGCAAGGAATGCCTGGGAGGCCACGGCCGATGCTGTTCGCAAGGCGCAGGAGAAGTCGCGCGAGATCGCCCAGGGCCTCGCGCAGGACATCACCGGCCCGATCAAGGAGGCCCTCACCTCGGGGGAGTTCACCTGGGAGACCTTCGCGGGGGCGATTTCGCGGATCGCGCAGAACCTCGCCACCCGACTGATCGATCTGGCCTTCAAACCCATCGAGAACGCGCTGATCAACGCCTTCTCGGGCGGTGGCGGGTTCTTCGGAAGCCTCTTCGGCTTTGCCAAAGGCGGGGTCTTTGCGGGTGGCGCGGAACTGACCGCCTTCGCGCGGGGTGGCGTCGTGAACCGGCCGACGGTGTTTCCCTTCGCCAAGGGCGTTGGGCTCATGGGTGAGGCCGGGCCGGAGGCCATTCTGCCCCTGCGCCGCGGCAAGGGGGGCAGGCTTGGCGTCGAGATGAACGGCGATGGCGCAGCCTCGGCCGCCTCCATGTCGACCCGCATCATCAACGTGCTCGACCCGTCAGTCGTCGGCGACTATCTCGCCACGCCCTCCGGTGAACGGGCGATCCTGAACGTGATCCGCCGCAATCGGGGTGCCATCAATGCCTGAGCCGGATGGCCGGCCGCCGCTCTGGCCATTTCCAGCGACGCAGGAGATCACCGAGGTGCTGGAATGGCGCACGGATGTGCTGCAGTCCCAGGCGGGCGAACAGCGTATCGCACTGCGGACCCGTCCGCGCGAGATCGTGACCTTCCAGAATCGCTGCGACGCGCTGGGCATGGCGCGAGCAGCGGAACTGGCGCGGGCGGGGTTTGTCGACGAATGGCGGGTGCCGCTCTGGCACATGGCAGTGCAGCCGTCGGCAGATGTGGCGCAGGGGGCGTCGGAGATTGCCGTCGATACGGGCGTGGCGGATTTCCGGGCGGGGGATGCTGTGGCTATCGCGGTGGATGCCCACGAGGCATCTCTCGCGGAGATCGCCGATATCGAGGCGGATCGGCTGATCCTGGTGGAACCGCTGAGTGCGCAGCTGCCCGCCGTGACCGTGGCGGCTCAGCGCGTGAGCATCGCGCCGGTGCGGGTAGGAGTTCTGTCGGCCCCCGTCGAGATTGCCCGTCGCCGCCAGAGTGACGGCATGATCACCGCCACCTTCCTGCTGCGCGATGCACCGGATCTTACCGCGTCGGTCATGCCGACTTATCTTGGGCGCCTGGTCCAGACCGACCCGAGCCTGACCCGTTCGCCGATCACCGCCAGCCTACGCCGCGCCGTCGAATACGTCGACAACGGCTTCGGGCCCGTCGTGGTGGAACCGTTGCGGGATCTGCTCGAGAGGGG
>NZ_JAALFE010000004.1 GCF_011059185.1 Paragemmobacter kunshanensis
CAGCACCCGGTGACGCGCGGAAAGCAGCTCTGAAATTACCCCTTGCGCAAGGGGCGGTTACACATGTTGCACAAATCCGGTGAGGGATTCATCTCGTGAATTCAGCGTGGTAGCTGGGGCACATGAGCAGACCGACACCTCCGACCTACAAGACCAGGAACTGGCCTGAGTATAACAAGGCGCTCAAGCGCCGTGGCTCGCTGACGATCCGGTTCGACCCGGCCATGACCTGGGAAGCCGCGCCGACCGGCAAGCGTGGTCGCCGGCCCGACTACAGTGATGCTGCGATCCAGACCTGCCTGACGATGAAGGTGCTGTTCGGCATGGCGCTGCGGCAGACGACCGGATTCGTCGAGAGCCTTCTGCGACTGATCGGCTTGGACTGGGCCGTGCCCGACTTCAGCACCCTGTCGCGTCGCCAGAAGACCCTGAAGGTGAACATCCCCTACCGCGGCTCGGACGGCCCCCTGCACCTGCTGATCGACAGCACCGGGATCAAGGTCGAGGGTGAAGGCGAGTGGAACGCGCGCAAGCATGGTGGCAGCAAACACCGGGTCTGGCGCAAGATCCACATTGGGATTGACGAGAAATCACTGGAAATCCGGGCTGCCGAGTTCACCAGCAGCGACGTGGGCGACGCGCCCATGTTGCCCGAACTGCTCGACCAGATCCCGCCCGACCAGGAGATCGCCAGCGTCACAGCCGACGGCGCCTTCGACACCCGCAAGTGCCATGACGCCATCGCGGCCCGTGGCGCCGCAGCGATCATCCCGCCCCGCAAGAACGCCAAGCCTTGGAAGCCTGACACCGCCGGGGCGATCGCCCGCAACGACATCCTGAGGACATCGAAGCGCGTCGGGCGGACCATCTGGCGACGATGGAGCGGGTATCACCGCCGAAGCCGTGCCGAGACCAAGATGCACTGTGTGAAACTGCTGGGGCAGCGCCTGAGCGCGCGGGACTTCGACCGTCAGGTCGCAGAGTTCCAGGTCCGTGTCGCCGTGCTCAATGGCTTCACCGCACTCGGCACACCCCTCACAGAGGTCGCGGGATAAGTCTGTCCGGGGAAAGGGGAGGTCCGGTCAACAGACGATTTGTGCAACGGAGCCAACACGGCCTAGTACGTTTAGAAAGGAGCCCTTAGGCCAGAGAAGGTTCGACGTCAGGCCCTCTCGCTCCGCCATCAGTTGCACAGGCAAGGCATTGGTGCCGCTGCATCCCGGCGGCCTTTCCCGGAATGGCGACAGGCGGCACGGATGGCAGGCAACCCTTTGCCGACGCCCTGTCAGACCTTTCCCTCAGCCATCAGCTTGGCCCAGGTCGGGCGCGGCAGATCAAAGCGGTCGTGGCTGCGGATGTATTCGGATCCGAAGCTGCGCGCGACGAGGTCCAGCGCATCGGTATCTATATGGGCGCGCTCGGGGTCGTGCAGGAAACGGTCCTCGACATGCACGGCCAGAACCCGGCCGATCACCACTGTCTGGCATGGCCCTGTAACCACGCAAGCCTGCGACCTGCACTCGAAGGCAACCGGGCTTTCGGCGATCCTCGGCGGGGCGACATGGTCGCTTGCCAGAACCTCAAGCCCGGCCAGCCGCAATTCGTCCACGCCGCGGGGGGCATCGGCAGATGTCAGGTTCATCGCCCCGACCAACCGCTCCGGCACAAGGTTCACCACGAATTCGCCGGTCTCCATGATGTTCAGGGCCGTATCCTTGAACCCCCTGTCGGGCGCGGCCATCAGGCCAAGGGCGATCGTCGGAGGGGCGGATCCCATGACGTTGAAAAAGGAATAGGGGGCGGCATTCACGCCCTTGTCGCCCTTTGTCACCACCCAGGCAATCGGTCGCGGGATCACCGTCGCCGCCAGAAGCTTGTAGGCGATCGGTTCGGGCACCTTGTCCAGATCGAACCGCATCAGCGCTCTCGCACCGCCGGTTTCGCGCGGGTATCGACAATCAGTTCAAAGACGTCCGGACGGGCATAGTGGCCGGTCACATCGAAATCGAACTTCGCACGGATCACCTCGGTCGGGTCGATCTCTGCGAAAAGGATCGTTTCACCGTTGAAATCCGGCCCGGCGAGAACCTGGCCAAGGGGAGAGATGATGGCAGATCCCCCCCGCATCATCACGCGGTCGGGTTCATCCCCGAGGGCACTTTCATGCCCGGCTTCATAAGCTGCCCGCGTGATGTACTGGCAAGCTGTCAGAACGAAGGTTCGCCCTTCAAGGGCGATGTGCTGCATGGTGGGCAGCCAGGTATCGCGGTCATCGGCGGTCGGCGCGCAATACAGGCTGACGCCCTGATGATACATGTGCATCCGCAAGGCGGGCATGTAGTTTTCCCAGCAGATCACCGCCCCGATCGTGCCAAGCTCGGTCTGGAATGCGGGCAAGGTGGACCCGTCTCCGAAACCCCAGATCAGCCGCTCTCCCGCCGTCGGCATCAGCTTTCGATGCTTGCCGACCAGCCCCTTCGCCCCATCAAGATAGAGAACCGTGCAGTAAAGCGTCGCACCGTCGCGCTCGATCACGCCGATGACGGCGAATGCGCCCGTATCGGCGCAGGCCTGGGCGACACACGCGATCTCGGGGCCGTCCAGATCCACGGCTGCGGCGTGATAGCGTGCAAAGGCCGCACGCCCTTCGGGTTTGCGCATGCCGATGGGCGCGCCGAAGCTGGCACCCTTTGGATAGCCCCCGATCAACGCCTCGGGAAAGACGACCAGCCGCGCGCCCCTGGCCGCGGCTTCCCGCAGGCGGGCGGCGGCCTTCTCGGCAGTGGCCATCGGGTCCGACGGAAGGGCGGCCATCTGCACCACGGCAGCAACAAAGGGGGGGCTCATGACGGGTCTCCGCTTCAAATGGTGGCCGCGGGCTTGCATCCCCCGGGGCTCATCCGGATCTCGATCCTCGGTTGGCCCATGGTGATGGGTCAATCCTCCGGCGTGGTATTCACGACAGGATTGCGCAGGCTGCCGATGCCCTCGACATGCCCCACCACGACATCGCCGGGATGCAGCCATTCCTGTGGCGTCCGCCCCGCGCCCACGCCTTCGGGCGTGCCGCTTGCGATGATGTCGCCCGGCTCCAGCGTGATCCCGGTCGAGATGTCGGCGATCAGCTCGTCAACCTTGAACAGCATGTGCCGGGTGTTCGACCGCTGCTTCTCGACGCCGTTCACCGTCAGCCAAAGGTCAAGGGTCTGGGGGTCCGGTATCTCGTCCGCCGTCACGATGACCGGCCCGAACGGGGCATAGCTGTCCATGCCCTTCGAAAAGATCCACTGCCCCGCGCGCCGGTTGTCGCGCGCCGAAACGTCGATCATCACCGAATATCCGAAGACATGGTTCAGGGCATCCTCTCGGCGGATACGGCTGGCGGTGGTGCCGATGATCACCGCCAGTTCCACCTCCCAGTCAAGCTGTCGGGTCATCCTTGAATTGTGCCCGATCCCGTCGCCCGGACCAATCACCGCCGTTGGCGGCTTTGAAAACACCACCGGCTGCTTCGGCAGATCCTTGGAGGTATCGAGGCTGGCCGCGCTCTCCGCGACATGCTCGACATAGTTCAACCCGATGCCGAAGATGTTCTTTCTGGGTCGGGGGATCGGTGCCAGCAGGCGCACATTCGCCAGCGCCGTCGCCGTGCCGGGCCTGTGCCGCCCCGCCGCTGCCTCCAGACAGCCCTGCAGCGCCTCAAGCCCGGGCCTGCCCAGATCAATCAACCCCAGCATCGAGGCAGGCAGGCATTCCCCCTGCGCCGCCGCCAGCCGCTCCACATCGACGACCAGATCGCCCTCGATCACCCCAAGCCGCGCCGCCCCCTCGACAGAGGCACGATAGGTTACCAGTTTCATGTCTTATCCCTGCAAGAGCGGCTGCCGACCGCCGTTTTCCCCGAAGGCTTCTTCCCGATACAGCCCAAGCGCCCGCATCACCGGCAGGTCATTCAGGCAGAACAGGCAGGCATCTTCGCGATCCGATCCGTTGACATGCTCATGCCAGGCCCAGGACGGCACGCAGAAGATGTCACGCTCGGCCCAGTCAAAGCGCTTGCCATTGATGATCGAATGACCCCGCCCCTTCGCGACGTGGTAAAGATAGCTGCCGGTATGGCGATGCGCCCTGGTATGTTCGCCCGGGCGCAGCATCTGCATGCTTGCACCCAGCGTCTGCATCACCGGGCCATTCGTCACGGGGTTCACATATTCCATCAGCACGCCGTCGAACGGACTGCCCGCCGTGCAGCCTGCATATTTCGACAGCGCGTCATATGTCGGCGCCCATTCGTATTTGAACATCGGGCTATAGCCCTTGCGCCAGCTTTCGCCATAGGGGGTCAGGCCAGGATTGCCCCAGGTCTTCGTCATGTCGTCCACGGCATGTCCCACGACCTGGTTCAGATCCGGATGCACCTCGTAGAAATTCGCCTCCATCGCGTTGACAAAGGGAATGTCCAGCCCGTCCTGCCACAGGCACAGCGATCCGTCCGCGCTGACGCCATGCTCATGCCAGGTTCCGTTCGGCGTCAGGACAAAGTCATTCGCGCCCAGGGTCATCTTGTGGCCATCCACCACCGTATAGGCCCCGCGCCCCTCCATGATGAACCGGATCGCACTGGCCGAATGGCGATGGGCGCTGGCCACTTCGCCGGGATTCATCACCTGAAGCCCCGCATAGATCCAGCCGACGGCCGCCGCCACATCCTGACGGCCCGGATTGTTCAGATAGATCACCCGACGCCCGGCCTTTTCCGGCGTCACCAGATCGACCGACCGGATCACATGATCGCGCAGGTCCCGATAACGCCAGACCACCGGCACGGACTGGCTCTTCGGCGCCCAGGGCTCGATCTTGTTCGCAACGGTCCACAGGGCACCGGCGTGAAAGCCCTCCAACTCGTCGTAATAGGCCAGCAACTCTGGCGTATCCTCGACATTGGCCCGCCCGATCACGTCCTCACGATGGTTCTCGCGCTCGCTGGCCATGGCTCTCTCCCCTCCCTGCGGCAACGGCCCGACTATGCCTCTCCATATTTTCGATATCAACAAGGATTTTCGAAAATTCTGGAATTGCACGACTCTCCGCCATTCACTAAGCTACCGGCAGACAAGGATCCGATCATGACTCTGGCCGAAAAAGCCTATGTTTCCTTGCGCAAGGACATCGTCGAGGGTCGCTTCGCCCCCGAAAGCCCCCTGCGCCTCGCCGATCTCTCGGAACGCTATGGCATGGGCTTTTCCCCCCTGCGCGAGGCGCTGAACCGGCTCCAGGCGGAACGCCTCGTCACCGCCGAATCCCTGCGCGGCTTCCGCGTCTCGGCCCGGTCCCCCTCGGAATTCGAAGACGCGCTTCAGGCCCGCCTTCTGATCGAAACCGAAGCCCTCCGCCTCTCGATCCTCAAGGGCGACGATACCTGGGAGGCCTCCATCGTCGCCGCGCTCTATGCCCTGCGGCGGCAGACCGGCCGGTCGGATGGCGATGTCGATGAACTGAAGGCGCGCCACCATGCCTTTCATCGCGCGCTCCTCGCCGCCTGCGGATCGGATTGGCTCCTGGATTTCTTCGAACGCCTCTACGCCGCGACAGAGCGGTACCGAATCCCCGCGCTCTTGGCGGCCGGCCCACAGAAGCGCGATATCGACGCGGAACATGGCGCCATCGCCGATGCCGTTCTGGCGCGGGATGCGCCCCTTGCCGAACGACTGCTGCGCGATCATTACCTGCGCACCGCCGGCACGATCCGCTCTGGCATGGCCCCGGCATAGCCCCTGACGGCACAGGCAAACCATCTGCGGCCGCCTCCTCCTTGACATCCAGTCTGATTCGTAACATCAATAGTTACATGAAACGGGACAGCCGCCTTTCCTCCACCCTGCACGCCCTTCTGCACATGGCAGAACGGGACAGCCCGATGACATCAGAGGCCCTCGGCCAATGCCTCGGCACCAATCCGGTCGTCGTCCGGCGGACCATGGGCCACCTGCGCGAGGCGGGCCTCGTGACGGCCGACCGCGGGCCAGCGGGCGGCTGGCGCATCGCGGCCGATCTGGAGACGGTCAGCCTGCGCCGCCTGCACGAAGCCCTGGGAGAGCCCGCGATCTTCGCCATCGGCAACCGCAACGAAACGCCGGAATGCCTGGTCGAACAATCGGTGAATGCCGCGCTCGAAGATGCCTTTGCCGCGGCCGAGGCGCTGCTGCTCGACCGTTTCGCCGATGTGACGCTGGCCGATCTGGCCCGCGATTTCGCCCGCCGTCATGCGCAAAGGCGGGCCAGACAGGAGTAGGACATGCAGGATGTGATCGTGATCGGGGGCAGCTTCGCCGGAATGGCAGCCGCCCTGCAACTGGCGCGCGCGCGCCGCAAGGTGCTGGTGATCGACGCGGGGCAGCGCCGCAACCGCTTTGCCAGCCGGTCGCATGGCTTTCTCGGGCAAGATGGCATGGACCCGGCGCAGATCTGGGCCCAGGCCAGGGATCAGTTGCTGGCCTATCCCGATCTGCGCTGGGTGAAGGGAACTGTCGCCTCCCTCTCCGGGCGAAAGGACGAATTCCGGGTTGCCACCGATCCTGGCGAAACCCACGAAGGTCGGCGCATCCTTCTGGCCACCGGCGTCAGCGATCAGCTCCCCGAAATCCCGGGCCTGGCCGAACGCTGGGGCAGGACGGTGTTCCACTGCCCCTACTGCCACGGCTTCGAACTGGATCAGGGACGGATCGGGGTCATCGCCACGGGCGCCCTCTCGGTTCATCAGGCAGAGTTGTTGCCGGACTGGGGAGAGGTCACCTTCTTCGTGAACGATGCCCTCACACTCTCCCACGATCAGCGGGCCAACCTGCACGCGCGCGGCGTCGTGGTCGAAGACACACCCCTCGCCCGCCTGTCAGGTGGCGCCGATGTCGAACTGGTCGATGGCCGCGTGCTGCGCTTCTCCGGCCTCTTCACCGCCAGCAGAACGGAACCGGCTGGGCCACTGGCCGGGCTGATCGGCTGCGAGATGATCGAAACCCCGATGGGCCGCCAGATCCGGACGGACGAGGCCAAGGAAACCAGCCGCCCCGGCATCTTCGCCTGCGGTGACGTCGCGCGCGCGCCGCATTCCGTCTCGCTCGCAGTGGCCGACGGGGCCTGGGCCGGGGCGCAACTGCATCGCTCGCTCGTCTGGCCGGAGGTCTGATGTGACCCCCTCCCCCGCCACCGATCCCGGCGATCCTGCCAGCTATGCCGCGCGCGTCGCCCGGCATGTTCCCGGGCTGCGGGATCTGCATGTCATGGCGGGCATCCTTCTCGCCGAACATGTGCCGGACCAGGGCAGGGTCCTGATCCTCGGTGCCGGTGGCGGGCTGGAACTGCAGGCCTTCTCCCGCGCCCATCCCGGCTGGCACTTCGACGGCGTCGACCCTTCCCCCACGATGATCGCTCAGGCGCGGCGACTGCTGGGCAGCGACACCGCCAACATCACCTTCCATCAGGGCTATATCGACGATGCCCCCGAAGGCCCCTTCGATGGCGCTGCCTGCCTTCTGACCCTGCACTTCCTGCGCCACGACGAACGCCTCCGCACGCTGCGCGCTGTCCATCGCCGCCTCAGCCCCGGCGCGCCCTTCATCGCCGCCCATCACAGCTTTCCTGCCGGGGGTGACGGGGAACCGGATCTCTGGCTGCGGCGCAACGCGGCCTGGCTGGTCGCGGGCGGCATGGACGAAGCGCAGGCCCTCGCCGGGATCGAAACCATGAAGGAACGCCTGCCCGTCCTTTCCCCGGCAGAGGATGAGCGCCTGCTGATCGAGGCAGGCTTCCACGATGTCCAGCTTTTCTACGCCGCCCTTACCTTCAAGGGCTGGGTTGCCCGGGCCTGAAGCGGGCGCGACGGCCCAATCCCGAAGACAGGTTCATCCGCGCGATATCCGCTCCGCATAGGAAGACAGCACATCCTGCACGCTCCTTGGCTTGCGTGTTTCAAGTAGCGCCCGCCCCGCGACCTGCTCGATATGATGTTCCATCAGCTCGGCAGCCCTTTCCCCCTCGCCCGCAATCAGGGCCTCGATGATCTGGCGATGCTCATCAAGCCCGCAATCCACCGAATGCGGGCGGCCATAGATCGTCAATACAAGCGAACAGCGCGACACCGTCTCCGTCAGGTATCGGACCAGCAGCTTGTTGCCCGTCATCCCTGCAAGACGCAGGTGAAACTCCCCGGCAAGCCGGATCGCCTCGCGTTCATCGCGCGCGCCGGCAAGTTCCTCATTCACCAGCATCTGACGCAATTCTTCGATCTGCGCGGAGCTAAGCTGGCCCGCCAGTTGCAGCACCACCATCCGTTCCAACCCGCGACGAACGACGAAGATATCCCTGCCCTCGTCCAGCGTCGGGTTGGCGACAAAGGCCCCGCGGTTCGGCATCAGGTCCACCAGACCTTCCACCGAAAGCCGCAACAGCGCCTCGCGGGCAATGGTCCGGCTTGTCCCGAAGGACTCGCCGATCATGTCCTCCGGAAGCCGCGCGCCGGGTTCAAGCTGTTGTTCGATGATGGCCTGGCGCAGCGCCTCATGCACCTTTTCGGTGCGCGTCGCGGCCTTGGCCGGTTCGGCCGCCTTCCGGCCTCCGGGTGCCGTCGCAACGGGGCGCGTCTCCTTGGCCTTGGGCATCCCTCGCTCCTCCTGACATCTGCAATCGCATAGATCATCGCATGCAATGCCCGGGTCAATGCCCTTTGCGCGCATCGCCGCCCGCTGCCCGCCACCTTCAGACCGAAGCGGCACCAAGGACTGCCCTTTCCCTGTGCAGAAGATCTGATTTCAGTCGAAAACCAAAGCGTCACCAATTTTTGCATGCATTAATAAAATAAAATTGCATGCAATCTTGACATGAAATCTGATGCGGTCAACGCTGACACCATGGAAAAACGAGGATGACATGACCGATTCTTCCGCAGTCTCCATCAGATCCGTCAGCAAGGGCTTTGGCCGCGGCACCGCCGCCGTCCGGGTTCTGGAAAACGTCTCGGTCGAGATCGGACAGCGTGAATTCTTCACCCTCCTTGGTCCGTCAGGCTGCGGAAAGACAACGCTTCTGCGCCTGATTGCGGGCTTCGAGACGGCCGATCAGGGCAGCATCTCGATCGACGGGCAGGACGTGACGCAGGCCCCGCCCTTTCGCCGGCCGGTCAATACGGTGTTCCAGAACTACGCGCTTTTCCCGCACATGACGGTGGAACAGAACGTGGGTTTCGCCCTGGTCGAACAACAGATGCCCGCCGACAGGATCCGCGCCCGCGTGGGCGAGGCGCTCGAGATGGTTCGCATGCAATCCTTTGCCCGCCGCCGCCCGGCCGAGCTTTCGGGCGGCCAGCAGCAGCGCGTCGCCCTTGCGCGGGCGCTGGCCCCGCGGCCCAGGGTTCTTCTGCTCGACGAACCGCTCTCGGCGCTGGATCTCAAACTGCGCAAGGAAATGCAGATCGAACTCAAGCTGCTGCAGGCCGAGGCGGGCATCACCTTCCTCTTCGTGACCCATGACCAGGAAGAAGCGCTCACCCTGTCGGATCGCGTGGCGGTGATGCAGGGCGGCCGCATCCTGCAGATGGGCCCGCCGCGCGACATCTACGAAGCGCCAACGCACCGCTTCGTCGCCGACTTCATCGGCGACATCAACCTGATCGAGGCCGAGGCCCTTCCCGACAATGCCGTCCGTCTGCCCGGTGGGACGCAGATGTCCCTTCCCCATAAGGCCCGCGGCAGGATCACCCTGGCCATCCGCCCCGAACGCGCGCGAATCCTGGCCCCCGAGGCCGGCCAGCTGCAGGCGCAGGTGATCCATACCGCCTATCTGGGAACGGCCCTTGTCCACAAGCTGGCGCTTGCCGACGGTGGCACCTTCCTTCTGCGGCAGTCCGATCTGGATGGCCCGCAGCCCGCAATCGGCAGCCAGGTCGGGCTTGGCCTTCCTGCCGAAGCCCTGCGCGTGCTGGCACAATGACCGGCAATCCCGCCCTCCGCCGCCTTGGTCTTCTGACCCCGGCCCTCGCGACCATCGCCCTGCTGATCGGCCTTCCCCTGATCCTGCTCATCTGGATCTCGCTTCTGCAGAAGGGTGGCAGCAGCGGGGTGGATTGGAACGCGGCCCCCTCGCTCGGCAACTACATCCGCCTTGCCTGGGAAGAGGATTTCGACGGCACGATGATCCTCAATACCAGCTATCTGGTGATCCTCCTGCGCTCTGTCCTTCAGGCAGCGTTGACCACGGGGCTAAGCCTGCTTTTCGGCCTTCCCGTGGCGCTCTGGATGGCGGGCCTCTCGCGCGGGCAGCGCGACCTGATGCTTCTGCTGATCACCATCCCGTTCTGGACCAACCTTCTGGTGCGCAACTACGCCTGGCTGATCATCCTGCGCGAGGATGGCTGGCTCGCGCAGGCTGTCGGTTCCGTATCGCCCATCGGTCCGATCCCCCTGCTCTACAACGACCTCGCGGTCGCCATCGGCCTGACCTATTCCTTCCTGCCCTTCATGATCCTGCCGCTCTATACCGTGTTCGAGAAATTCGACTGGCGGCTTCTGGAAGCCGCGCATGATCTGGGCGCTTCCCGGTCGCGCGCCCTGCGGCGGGTGCTGATCCCCATCGCGATGCCGGGCATCGCCGCCGGGTCCCTGCTTGTCTTCATTCCCTGCCTCGGGGCCTTTGTCACGCCCGCCCTGCTGGGCGGTGGCAAGACCCTGATGCTGGGCAACATCATCCAGATGCAGTTCGGCGCGTCGCGCAACTGGCCCTTCGGGGCGGCGCTCGCGGTGGTGCTGCTGGCGCTGATGCTGATCGTGATGGTCGCCATGGCGATCTGGCGCAACCGGAGGGTCAGATGAACATCCGCCGCTTTCCCCTGACGCGCGAGATCTCGCTGCTGGTCCTGGTCTATCTCTATGTGCCCGTTGTGGTTCTGGTGGGATACAGCTTCAACGCCAACCGGACGGCGACCGTCTGGTCGCATGCCTCGCTGGATTGGTATGGGCGCATTCTGGCCAACCCGACAATTCAGTCCGCCGCGAAGAATTCCCTCGTCCTGGCGCTCTGTGCCGCCACCGCCGCCACAGTGATCGCGCTTCTGGCCGCGCTGGCCACATCCCGCGCCTTTCCCGGTCGCGGCGGGGTCGAGGCGGTTCTCAACACCCCGCTGATCCTGCCCGAAATCGTCGTCGCCGTCGCCACGCTGATGCTTTTCGTGGCGCTCGGCGTGCAGCTTGGGCTGGGGGCCATGATCCTTGCCCATACCGCCTTCTGCATTCCCTTCGCCTATCTGCCGATCCGGGCAAGGCTGGAAGGCATGAACCAGAGCTTCGGCGAAGCGGCGCAGGATCTCTATGCCAACCGCTTCCGCTGCTTCCGCCGGGTGACGCTGCCGCTTCTGTGGCCCGGCATCATGGCGGGCTTCACGCTGGCCTTCGTGACCAGCCTCGATGACTTCCTCACCTCGTTCTTCCTGTCGGGCCCCGGCACCACCACCCTGCCCGTCTACATCTTCTCGTCGATCAAGGCCGGCATCACGCCCGAGATCAACGCGATTTCCACTGTGATGCTGGTGATTTCCGTCCTGCTCGTCTCGCTTTCCTTCTTCCTCGGCCGCCTTCGGCGCTGAGGCCGCGAACAACAATCCAACAGAGGAGTGACCCCATGAAAAGAACCCTGACAGCCCTGACCCTCGCCGCGATGACAGCCCTGCCCGCCTTCGCGCAAGACGAGGAAAAGACACTCTTCTTCTACAACTGGACGGATTACTATCCCGTCGAACTCCTCGCGAAATTCGAAGCCGAAACCGGCATCAAGGTCATCCTGGATGGCTTTGACAGCAACGATACCCTGCTGGCAAAGCTGCAATCGGGCGGGGCCGCCTATGATGTGATCGTGCCTTCGGATTACGTGATCCCCGGCATGATCAAGGACGGGCTTCTGATGAAGATCGACACCCCGTCGATGGAAAACTACGTCCACATGAAGGACGCCTTCAAGAACCCCGATTTCGACCCGACGCATGAATACACCGCCCCCTATCTCTGGGGCGTCACGGGCCTCGCCTATGACAGCGCCGCCGTCGGCGGGGCCGAGATCGAACATAGCTGGAAGGAACTGTTCGAACCGCGCCCCGAATTCGAAGGCAAGATCGCCGAACTGGATACGGCCAGTGACGTGATCCTTGCCGCATCGCTCTATCTGGGCATTCCGCAATGCACCGAAAGCAACGATGACGCCAAGCGCATCCTTGAACTACTTGAGGCACAGGCCCCCAAGCTCAAGATGTATTCCTCCGACAGCACGGTGGATCGCATGGCCTCGGGCGAGGTCGCGATGTATCACGTCTGGAACGGTGCCACCGCGCGCGCCACCGCCCAGCGCGATACGATCCGCTTCATCTATCCCAAGGAAGGCACGCCGATGTTCCGCGACAACTTCGCGGTCCCGGCCAATGCGCCCCACCCCGAGAACGCAAAGATCTTCATCAACTGGATGATGGCACCCGAAAATGCAGCGGCCGTGTCGAATGCGATTGCCTATGCCAATGCGATCAAGTCCGATGAATTCCTCGATCCGAAATGGCGCGCGATGGACGCGATCAACATGCCCGAGGAATACGCCCCCCGCCTGGTCCCCACGATGGATTGCGGCCCCGCCGCGCGCGAATTGCGCGACAGGATCTGGACCCGCCTGAAAGGCTGATCCCCCTGCGGCCCCTGTTCCCGGGGGCCGCAACCCACCCTTGCGGAGCATCAGGATGACCACTTTCACCAATCTGCGCGACATGACCGGCGGGACCATCGGCATCCGCTGCCAGGGCGGCCGCATCGCGGCAGTCGGCCCCGATGTCACCGCCCCCGATGCCGTCGATGGCGAAGGCCGCCTTGTTCTGCCCGCCTTCGTCGAACCGCATGTCCATCTGGACAAGACCCTGTGGGGAGAGCCGTGGCAACCCGGCAAACGCGCGGCCAGGCTGCGCGACTACATCGAAAACGAACGGCGCGTCCTGTCGGCCAACACCACCCCGCCCGAAGATCGCGCCGCGCGCCTGCTGGCGCAGATGCTGGCCTGCGGCACCACGGCGGTCCGCTCGCATATCGACATCGCCCCCGACATGGGGCTCACCCATGTCGAGGCGATGATGCGCCTGCGCGATGCCTGGTCAGACCGGATGGATCTGCAATTCGTGGCCTTCCCGCAGCAGGGCCTGCTCTGCCGTCCCGGCACCGCCGACCTGATCCGCGCCGCGATGGACATGGGCGTTGAAACCGTGGGCGGTCTCGATCCCGCAGGCATCGACGGCGATCCCGACGGCCAGTTGCGCTTCATCTTCGATCTGGCGGTCGAAAAGGGCGCGGGCGTCGATATCCACCTGCATGACAAGGGCGAACTCGGCGCCTGGCAGGTGGAACGCATCGCCGACTACACCCTCGCCTCGGGCCTTGCCGGCAAGGTGATGATCTCCCACGCCTATTGCCTTGGCATGATCCCCGACCAACGGCTGGAACGCATCGGCCGCAGGCTTGCCGATGCCGGAATTTCCCTGATGACCTCCGCCCCCGCCGATGTCGCCGTTCCCCCGGTCGAGGACCTGGTCGCCATGGGCGTGACCGTCTGCTGCGGGTCTGATGGCATTCGCGACAGCTGGTCCCCCTTCGGCAATGGCGACATGCTGGAACGCGCCTTCCTCACCGCCTATCGCTTCGACTGGAACCGGGACGAAGATTTCACCCTCGCCCTGAACTGCGCCACCCATGCCGCCGCCCGTGCCATCGGGATCAGCGACTATGGCCTCGCCCCCGGAAACCGGGCCGATTTCGTGATGATCGGGGCCAGCGGCCCGGGCGATGCCCTGTGTCGGCGGCCTTCGGACAGGCAGGTTGTCCGGCGCGGAAAACGGGTTGTGTGACAGGATCAGGCAGATGGATTTCGACTTCACCACCCTTCCCCCGGCAGATCGCTACCGCCTGCTGACCAATTTCATCGGTCCCCGTCCGATTGCCCTTGTCGGCACCCGGTCGCAGATGGGCCATAACAACGCCGCCCCCATGAGCTTCTTCAACGTCTTCTCCCACGAACCCCCGCTGGTGGTTCTGGGCATCCAGAACCGTGGCAATGGCGAAGAAAAGGACACCGTGGCGAATATCCGGCGCACCGGGGAATTCGTGGTGAACATGGTCGACATGGCCCTCGCCGATGCGATGATCGTCTGCAGCGTCAACTTCCCCGCCGAAGTCGACGAACTCGCCTTCGCGGGCCTCACGCCGGTGCCCTGCCGCCAGATCGACGCCGCCCGCATCGGCGAAAGCCCCTGCGCCTTCGAATGCCGCGTGGAACGGATCCTCGAATATCCCGCCCGCGTCCTCATCGTGGGCGAGGTGCTGGACATGCATGTCGAGGACCGCTGCATGGATGCCGGTCGGCGCTACGTGAACCCGGAAACCTACCAGCCCATCGCCCGCCTGCATGCCGACAACTACATCACCTCGGACCGCCAGTTCGAACTGAAGAAACCCGATGCCCTGCTGCCCTACGAACTGGCGCAGATCACGCCCCGCGCCACGGAAAGTGCCCTCTGATGCGCATCCATGTGATCAACCCCAATTCCACCGCCGCCATGACCCGCACCATCGCCGATGCGGCGCGGGCAGCCGCCAGCCCCGGCACCGATATCGACGCCGAAACCGGCATGGGCACCCCCCCCTCAATCGAAGGCTACCGGGATGAGGCGATGGCCGTTCCCGCCCTGCTCGCCGCCATCCTGCGGGCCGAGGCACGCGGCGCCGATGCCCATGTCATCGCCTGTTTCGATGATCCCGGTCTTGCCGCCGCGCGCGAGGTGGCCACAGGCCCCGTCATCGGCATCTGTCAGGCGGCCCTGCAGGTTGCCATGACGATTTCCACCAGATTCTCGGTGATCACCACGCTGCCCCGCTCCGTTCCCGTGATCGAGGATCTGGTCGCAGCCTATGGCGCGGCCCATCGCTGCCGCAGGGTGCGCGCGGTGGACATGCCTGTTCTGGCGCTTGAGGCCGATCCGGCATCGGCCCGGGCGCGGCTCTTCGACGAAACCCGCCTCGCCATGGACGAGGACAGGGCCGAGGCGATCGTTCTGGGCTGCGCGGGCATGACCGATCTCTGCGATTGGCTGTCGCAGACGGCGGGCATTCCCGTCATTGATGGCGTCACCGCCGCCACCCGCCTTGCCGAGGCGCTGGCAGGCGCCGGCTACCGCACGTCAAAGGCCGGGGCCTATGCCTATCCGCGAGATAAATCCGCCGACATGATCGCAGGCGCGGCATGACGGGCCTCGATGCGCTGACCCTCGGCCAGCGGCCCTCCGGCCGGACGGCACTGGCGGCCCGCTGGATCATCGGCCATCTGAACGGCCGCCACAAACTGTTCGAACAGGCCGAGATCGTCATCGAAGCCGATCGCGTGATCCATGTCGGCCCCGCCTTTCCCGGCCCTGTCGCACGCAGGATTGATCTGGGCGACGTGCTGGTTTCCCCCGGTTTCATCGATCTCGATGCGCTCTCGGATCTGGATACGACCCTGCTCACCGTGGATAACGGCCCAGGCTGGGCCACGGGGCGTGTCTGGCCGCAATCCTATGTCGATCGCGGCCCGTACGAGATGTATACGCCGGAAGAACTGGCCTTCCAGAAACACTACGCCTTTGCCCAACTCCTGCGCCAGGGCATCACCTCCGCCCTGCCCATCGCCTCGCTCTTCTACCGGGAATGGGGCGAAACCACCGCCGAATTCGAAACCGCCGCCCAGGCAGCCGCCGATCTTGGCCTGCGGGTCTGGCTTGGCCCGGCCTATCGGTCGGGCGGCATGGTCTGCACGGCTCCGGGCGTTCTCGAACCCCGCTTCGACGAGGCACGCGGCCTGAAGGGACTCGACGATGCCATTGTCTTCGCCAGCCGTCACGGCGGCAGTTACGGCGGGCTGGTTCAGGCCATGCTGTCGCCCGACCGGGTGGAAACCTGCACCCTGGCCTTGCTGGAACGCACCATGGCCGCGTCCCGCGACATGGCCCTTCCGGTGCGCCTGCACATGGCACAGGGCCGGATGGAACGGCGCACCGTGCAGGCCCTGCACGGAACCACCGCCCCGCAATGGCTCGCCCGGCATGGTCTGCTGCACGACAGGCTGATCGCCCCCCATGCCGTCGAGGCGGAACCACAGGATCTGGCCCTCTATGCCCGTCACGGTGTCACCATCGCGCATTGCCCGCTGGTCTATGCGCGCGATGGTGAAATGCTGAAATCGTTCCGGCGCTGCCGTGACCTCGGCATCAATATCGGCATGGGCACCGATACCGCCCCCGCCGACATGGTGCTGAACATGGCCGTCGCCCTGATGATGGGCCGCGCCGCCGAAGGCGATGATCGGGGCCTGACCACGGCCGAGGTCTTCGATGCCGCAACGATGGGCGGGGCCAATGCGCTGCATCGGCCCGATCTCGGCCGCCTGCAGCCGGGATCGAAGGCGGATATCGCGATCTTCGACATGGCCGACAGCTATTTCGCACCCCGGATCGACCCCGTGCAAAGCCTGATCTTCGGCGCAACCGGCCGGGTGACCAAAGCCGTCTTCGTGGATGGTCGCCTGTCCATGCGCGATGGCCAGGTCGCCGGGATGGACATGGCCGCCGCCCGCAGCCAGGCCCAGGCCCAGTTCGACAGGCTGCTGCAGCGCTACCCGGAACGCAGCTGGGGTCATCCCGATCTGGCCGCGATGTTCCCGCCCACCTATCCCTGAACCGGCCGGAAGGAAGGCCCCGACCAACCCAATTCAGCCGCGCCCAACAGTCCTGTCCAGGCCAAACGCCCTTTCCAGCGTCTCCGCCATCCCTGACGCGTGTTCCTCACCGTCCCGGGATGGCGCGGACACACCCCCGCCCTCTTCCGGCGCTGACCAGACGGCCAGCACAACGCGCAGGGCCGGAAACCGCCGCCGCAACTGGCGCAATCTCACCGCGACAGCCGCGCCCGCCTCCCGGTCAAGCGATGTCAGGACGATCACCTCGGCCCCGAAGGCTTGCACCGCTTCGGCCTGAACCGCCCGCCAGGACAGCACCCGCGTCTCGGCCCCCTCTGCCCGCATCACCTGCGCCAGCATCCCCGCCACCGCCTCGTCCAGCACCGTGCGCGCGCCGGTCACCACCACCCTCCGGCCCGCACCCGGCAAGGGGCTGTCGCCGTCCAGCCCGGCGGCCTCTTCGATCACGGCGTCCAGCCGCTCGACCTGGTCCAGCACGGCATCCGCCATCCGGTTGGCCTGCGCATCGGACAAGAGCCCCGTCTCCTGATCGGCCTGCGCCATGGCCAGCGCCGGAATCGCCTTGCGATCATAGAACTCGGCAATCTCGCGCGACATGCGGGCCTCCCCCGCCGCCAGGACCGAAGCCTCGTCCAGCGCGAAGGAATGCCCGGTCAACAGCCGATCATAAAGCCGCGCCGTTTCCTCCAGAACCGGGTTGTCGCCCAGCAGGATCGAAAAGACCCGCAGACTGGGCACATGATGGCCGATCACCACCAGGCAGACGGTCAGCGGCGTGGCGATGATCAACCCCATCGGCCCCCAAAGCCAGGTCCAGAACATGGCCGAAACGATCACCGCCAGCGGGCTCAGCCCGGTCCGGCGGCCATAGAAACGCGGCTCCACGACATTCGACGTGATCAGTTCCACCCCCGCGAACAGCGCCACCGTCCACAGCACAAGCGACCAGTCCGGCGCCACCGCAAAGGCCATCACCAATGGCAGCACCACCGAAATCGCAGTGCCGATATAGGGAACGAAGCGCAGGATCAGCGTCACGATCCCGAAAAACAGCGCGTTCGGCACACCGATCAGCCAAAGTCCCAGCCAGATCGGCACCGCATAGACGACATTCACCACCAGCTGCGCGACCAGATAGCTGGACACCCGCGATCCGGCCTCGCCCAGCAGGCGCGAGGTGGCAAGGATGTTGCTGCCGCCGATCAGGATGACCAGACGGTCGCGCAGGGCCGCCCGCTCCAGCAGCGCAAAGACGACAACCACCGCAATCAACCCCGAAATCGCCACCGGCTCCAGCGCAGGAAGGATGACCCCGGTCAGCCAATCCGACAGGCTGGTCGTCTCGATCAGTTCCACACGCACCGGCCCGGCATCCTGCGCGCCCTGTCCCCCCTCCGCCGCGGCAAGCCGGTCGCTGATGTCGGCCACCATGGCCTGCAGTTGCGCAACCATCCGGCTCTCCTTTCCCATCTCGAGAAAGGCATCCAGCTTCGACAGGACATTCCCCTGATAAAGCGGCAGGTTCGCCCCGATCAGGCTCAGCTGATAGGCGAAGGCCAGCACAAAGCCCCCGACAAGCGCCGCCGTGGCCAGCACGGTCAGGACGACGGCCCAGCGCTCCGTCAGGCCGCGTCGGCGCAGGGCATTGACCAGCGGTGTCAGGACAAAGGCACAGAGCATCCCCAGCGCCAGCGGCAGGAACAGATCCCGCGCCAGATAAAGGATCGCACAGACCACCGTGATCACCGCCAGAGTGGTCAGGGAAACGACCGACTGCCGCGCCTTGGCAGGACGCGCGCCCTCCTCTGCACCGCTGCCATCCCGGACAGCGCGCCGTTCCCCGCCCGATCCGGCACCAGACCTGTCGCCCGATACCGGCACCATCGGTGCCTGCTCTTGCCCTGTCACCATCATCCCCGCCCCCTCGCCGCCGTGTCCCGGACCTGCGCCACTCGGAAAACAACGGCCGTCACCCGATCACGTTCCCGATACCCGGGACGATTTTTCCCGCACCTGCCGCCGGGCCGGAACCTGACGCCGCCTCGCGCGTTGCCCTCGCAATGCCTGTCCGGCCCGAAGATGGAGAACGCCATGTCAGCCCCTTCCCGTCGTCCCGTGATCCTCGTGAACGATGCCGCCCTCCTCTCGCCTCAGGTCCGCGCACTGGATGCGGACAGTTGCACGGTCATCGTGGCCGGCAGCCGGGTCGTGGGCATGACCCTGGCCGAACTTGCCCTTCCCGGCGCGCAGATGATCTGGACGGACTTCCGGCAGAGCCGCGCGCTCGGCCATCTGCATCAGGAAATCGACGCGAATGGCGGCCTCGATCACCTGATCCTTGCCGCCGACGGATCACAGGCGGAAACGGTCTTCTCGGTGATGTGCGCCATCCTCTGCCTGTTGCCCGCCCTGCGTCGGCCAGGCAAGGCGAGGATCTCGCTCGATCTCGACGATGGTCCCGCCGTCGCCGGCCTGAAGGAGTTTCTCTCCCGTCTCGCCCCGCGTCTCAACCGGCAGAACATCAGCCTTTGCCTGAACATCCGCCAGACCATCGCCGCGGGCGCGCCCTGACTGGCGCCCGAGCGCGCCCCACGGAAAGCCCCGCCCCGGCCCGGATTGCATCACCGCATCCGGGCCTTTCGCTTGCTGCCCGGCGCAAGGACCGGCCAGAAAAAAGGCTGCGACCGAAATCGCAGCCTGAGTTCAGAGGGAACGACGAAATCCCGCAGGGCCGGGGATGGCCCTGCGGGCAGGGCAGACAGATCAGCCGCGCCGCATGAGGCGGCCGATCAGGGACAGCACGAAAAGCACCAGGAAGATGAAGAACAGGATCTGCGCGATACCGGCCGAGGTGCCGGCAATACCGCCAAAGCCGAGAACGCCCGCGATCAGCGCGATGATGAGGAAAGTGACAGCCCAACCAAGCATGGCAATGCTCCTTTTTTTCATGTCCCGGGCGCCACCTTGCGCCCTGTTGAGATCTGCCAGACCAACGCGCGACCATGCGGAACGGTTCCCCCGGATCCCGGAAAAACCGCCCGCCCGTCAGATCCCGCCGCGCGGAAAGACCAGTTCCACCACCGACCGCGCGCCGTCGGTCCGCGTCGAGACGCGCCCCCGCAACTGGGCAGCAAAGCGCGCCAGCATCCGCTTTGGCAGGGCCGCCATGCCTGTCGTGGTGTCAGCCAGGAACTCCGGCACGGCCGGGCCTTCTATCGACAGCCGGATGTCCTGCCCCTCTTCGGTCAGCGCCACCTCGATCCCGCGATCCATGCCCGCCCTTGCCGCGAAAAGGCACCCCACGGCCTCGGCCACCGCCAGGGCCAGGGGCACCGCCGCCTCGGGGGTCAGCCGGATCGGATCCAGCCTGTAGCGCGCCGATCCGATCGCGATGCCGTGGATCTCCTTCAATCGCCGCACCACCCCGCCCAGCACCTCATCCATCGGCACATCGCGGCGGCCGTCCAATCCGTAAAGGCTGGTATGGGTCGAGGACAGCGCGATGACGCGATAGATCAGCCCGTCCAGCACCCCCCGCAGGGCCGGATCGCCTGCCTCGCGCCGATACATCCGCATGACCGAAGCGATGATCTGCAGGCTGTTGCCGCTGCGATGGTGAACCTCGCGCAGCAGCCGTTCCCTGTCCACCAGCAGGTTCTGCAACTCTGCTTCGTCCTGCTCCAGATCGCGGATCAGCTTTTCATAGACGGCATGCAGCTTCTGGATCTCTGTCGGGGCCTCGGCGATATCCGGAATCGCCACCCGCGCGCGCGCCTCGCTATAGGCCATCATCGCGCGTGACAGCGCCCGCACATGCCGCACCACCAGCCGCCCCGAGGCCAGCGCCGCCGCGATCAGCGCCGCCGCCCAGGTCAGCGCCGGCAGCAGATAGGGCGCCATGGCACTGGCCGCCCAGGAACTTGCCTCGCCCTGTTCCCAGATGGCCAGCAGAAACAGGTCTTCGGCGACATTCACCACCGACACGATCCGCTCCGAACCGTCCGCCCCTTCGACAAAGGCCGGACGCCCGGCAAGCCGGGCCGCCCCGTCCAGGCCCATGCCGGGGGGCAGCAATGCCAGGGCGTCGCGCGCCTCATCCGACCGGGCCAGTTCCGTGCCATCCGCCGTAAAGGCGACGATCACACCCGGCTCCCACTCGACATAGTCGGCCGTATAGGGGCTGGGCGTCACCGCCTGATTGGGGATCGACACCGAAACCACCCCCGTCTGTCGGCCGCTTCCGTCCACCACCGGATGCACCGCCCCGATCACCGCCCCCCCCGAAACCGGGCCGCGCGGATTGAAAACGAGCATCGGTTCCGGGCGTGCCATCATCCGCTCAAAGGCGGCATTCCCGGAAAAGTCGAACGGCTCCCCGGTCGAGGCACAGGTCATCCGGCCCGACATCGGGATATAGGCGACAAGCGATGCTTCGGGGATGCCCTCGGCTACCGCCCGCATCCGCGCCATGCATTCCGCATCCTCCGGAATGCCCGGCGACAGGCTCTGTGCCAGAACCTTCGCCGTGGTCTGGCTGGCGCGGATCAGGTCGATCTGGGGCTGCACGGCCGCCAGCGACGCGCCACCGATGCCTTCCAGCGTCGATTGGTGGAACTGTTCGCGCGTCACCTGCGTCTGAACAACCGAAAGCACGCCAAGCGGCAACAACGCCAGCACAAGCGTCGACCCAAGCCGAAAGCCCAGGGTGCTGGTCGCCAGAAACTTCATGCCCGCCCTGTCCTCACAGGATGTCCGGTCGTCAACAGGCCGCCGTCGCGCCGCGCAGCACAACCGCCTGCGTCGCACCATCCGTGCCCGAGAACATGTCCTCGCCCTCGGCCAGATGCAGCAACTCCGCCAGTCGCCTGCGCGCCCGGCTGGCCCGGCTCTTCACCGTGCCGACGGCCACGCCCATCATCTCGGCGGCCTCCTCGCAGGAAAATCCGGAAGCACCGACCAGGATCAGCACCTCGCGATGCTCGGGGCTCAGCTGATCGAAGGCGCGCTGGAAATCGCCAAAGGCCAGCCGCCCGTCATGCGCGGGCCGCTCCGACAGCGTCGCCGCAAAGGCCCCGTCACTGTCCTGCACCTCGCGCCGGGTCTTGCGCAGCGCGGAATAAAAGGCATTGCGCAGGATGGTGAACAGCCAGGCGTCGAGGTTTGTCGCCGGATCGAACTTGTCGATATTGGACCAGGCCTTCAGGATCGTCTCCTGCACCAGATCGTCGGCCTTGGACACATCGCGCGTCAGGCTGATCGCAAAGGCCCGCAGGCGGGGGATCGCCCCGGCCAGCCGGTCGCGCGGGTCGGCACTGCCCGCCTCGGCCAGAACCGATGCGGCGGTCATGATGTCCCACCCTTGCCCGTGCCGCCCTCCGCAGCCTTCAGTTGCGCCAGCAACTCGCGGAACCGGTCGGGCAATTCCTCGTTCAGGGCGGCTGAATAGACCCGCTTCAGATTCTCGTCGATCTGCGCGCGCATCGCCTGGCGCCGCGGCGTCTCTTCATCCCGATCGCTCGACATTTTTTCTGCATTCCCGGTTTCATTCACGGAACCAAACGTCCTCCGCCGCGTTTGGTTCCCGCAAGACCGAAAATTTTTGGAGCTTTCTTCATGATCGCACAGGACGCGAACGATCTTTCGGCCCGGGTCGCCCGGCACCTGCCCTACCTGCGCCGTTACGCCCGTGCCCTGACCGGGAACCAGACCAGCGGCGACAACTATGCCATCGCGGTTCTCGAGGCCGTGATCACCGATCCCGGGCTGGTTGCCGACCATCCCGATACCAGGATCGCCCTCTTCGCCGTGTTCCATTCCATCTGGGCCAGTTCCGGCGCCCCCGTGGCCGAGGCCGAGGGTGGCAGCTCCTCGCGTGCCCAGGCGCATCTCGCGGCCCTCACGCACAATTCGCGCGAAGCGCTGCTTCTGAACTCCATCGAAGGATTTACGCCGGACCAGGTCGCCACGATCATGGGCACCGACCGCGCCGAGGTGGATCACCTGATCGACATGGCCCTGCGCGAGATGGAATCCTCCGTCCATGGCGCGGTTCTGGTGATCGAGGATGAAGCGATCATCGCGATGGACATCGCGGATATCGTCGAAGGCATGGGCCACCGCGTCACCGGCAATGCCCGCACCCATGCCGAAGCCGTCCGACTGGCCGCCGAGGATCGCCCTGATCTGATCCTGGCCGATATCCAACTGGCCGACAATTCCTCCGGCATCGACGCGGTGAAGGAGATCCTCTCCCAGTTCGGCGAAGTTCCCGTGATCTTCATCACCGCCTTCCCCGAGCGGCTGCTGACGGGCGAACGCCCGGAACCGGCCTTCCTGATCAACAAACCCTATACCGAAGAGCAGGTGCGTTCCGCCGTGAGTCAGGCGATGTTCTTCTCCTCGAAGAAAAAGATTCCGGCCTGATCCGGAAACCTGCAGGCGGCCCTACCGGCGCCGCCTGCGCCTTTCTTCGGGCCGTGCCGCCACCTTCGGAACCAGGTCCGGATTCATCGCGAACCGGATCCGGATATGCAGGCCATCGGCGCTGAAGTCCCGGCTGATCGTTCCCGACAGTTCCCCCTTCAGGCTGGCCTCGATCAGTCGCGATCCGAACCCACCACCCGCAATGGCCGTCGCCGCCGGGGCCGGGGCCGGGGCCTCCGACGGGCCGGGAAACCGCTCGACCCAGTCCAGCGCGACGACAGGCGCAGCGCCCGCCGTCTCGGGCGGATCAAGCTGCCAGTTCACCCGCAGCCGCCCGCCCTCTCCTGAAAGCCCGCCATATTTCATCGCATTCGTCACCAGTTCATGCGCCACCATGGCAAAGGCATGGGCCTGACGCTCGTCCAGAACCACGGGCGGTCCCGCCATCAGGTGATCGACGGCGGCCGTGTCCAGACATTGCTGCAACTCCTTCCGCAGGATTTCGCCCAGATCGGCCTGCGCCGACAGGGTGCCCGCCAGAATTTCCTGCACCGCCGCCATGGCCTGCAAACGGGAATCAAAGGCCGTCGTGAAGGCCTTCACATCGGAAGCCCCCCGCGCGCTTTGCCGGGCAATCGACTGGATGCGCGCGATGTGGTTCTTGATCCGGTGCTTCATCTCCTGCAGCAAGAGCCCCCGATATTCGGACTCGCGCTTCGCCGCCGCGGCAAGTTCGCGCGCCTGCCCCGCCTCTTCCTGCCGCGCGGAAATCGCCAGCGCCGCCGTGGCGGCAAACAGGATCGACACCAACCCCACCAGCAGACTGCCCAGATGCCTGTGCCAGGGCACCGTCCCCGTCTGCCAGAGGTCGAACCGCCAGGTCCGGCCCAGCACATCCACCCTTCGCGACAGATCCGGTCCCCCCTCCCCCACCACGGGATCCGCATGGATGGGCAGATCGGGCATCGCCTCATCCATGATCCTCATCCCCGGCTGCGTGCCATGCGCGCCCGACAGGGCGGCCCGGATCAGATCCCCCCCCCGGAACGGCGCATAGACAAAGCCCACCTGCGCCGACAGGCCCCCGCCCGCCCCGGCCGACCGCCCGCCATAGGCCAGATAGACAAGGAACCCCGTCTGCCGGTCGACCTCCGTTTCCTGCACCAGCATGACCGGGCCGCTCATCTGCGGCTCACCCGTCGCCAGCGCGCGATCCATCGCCGCCCGGCGGACCGGCTCGACATACATGTCATAGCCAAGCGCGTTCATGTTGCGCGGGTTGTCCGGCTCCAGCAGCACGATCGGCACGCGCCAGGGCTGATCCGTCTCCGGCCTGATCTCGACATCGACGCCATATTGCGCGGCAATCTCGGCCCGCGCCCCGGCACCCTGATCCGGGGGAAAGGCCCGCGCGAACCCCACACCCTGCACCCCGGACAGATCCCCGACGATATCGACCGCCTCGATGAACCGCAGGAATTCGTCGCGGGCCACCTTGCCCCGTGACGCAGCAAAAAGCCCCTTGGCCGCCCTCAGGACGACCACATGCTGTTCCAGCCGTGACGTGATCAGGTCCACCGCCAGATCGGCAGACCGCTCGAACTCGGCCTCCAGCCGCCGCTCCTCGGCACTGTAGACGGCGAATGTCATCACTGCGCCCAGACCAAGGCCCGCCATCAGCGCCACCTGCGGCATGATGCGGACAAGAAGCGCCCTCATGCCGCCACCACGCCGCGATCTTGCCCCGTCCCCCGGCATTCGCTGCCTGGCCTGTCTGACCTCACTGGCGTAATTCCTGCCTCCATCGGGCGGTTCTTGTGGCTGCGACAACACCGCAGGCAATGGGACAGCACAGGATGATGTTTCAGCCAAGGCGATGGGCAGGTCAATGCACTTGCAGACGGCCCGCCGCCAGCCTGCGCAAAGCCGCCACAGAACGGAAAGGGGCCGCACCCTTCCGGGTGCGGCCCCACCGTCATCGCCCGTATCCTTACGGACGGTCCGCCGCCTTCATCACTTCAGACGCGTCACCACGCCATCGGCGAAGGTGTCGATCAGCTTGCGATAGGCTTCATCCGTATCCGTCGTGCTCAGCATCAGCATTTCACCTTCCGCCAGCACGATCTGCGCATTCTCGACCGAAATGCCCAGCTCATAGGCGTCATAGTTGCCGTTGTCGGTCTCGTCATTGATGTTGACCTGGCCCACCAGCACGGCATCGCCCAGATTCAGGCCGCGCTCAAAGGCATTGGCCAGCTCGACCTCGCGGATGTCGACAAGGATCTCGGCCCCGTCATCGCCCAGCCGCTCGGTCACGCGCGCGCCGATGGCGGCCTCGAGATCGGCCTCGATGCTGCCCCAGTATTTCGCCGCTTCCTCGTTCTGGATGGCCGAAAGGTCCACCGTCACATCGACCGTCTTGATCTGGTCAACCGCCGCAAAGGCGGTGCTGCCCATGGTGGTGGCAAGCAGGACGGCGGCAAGGGTCTTGGTGCGAAGCATGTTGTATCTCCATTCCTGAAGGCCATGTCTGGCCGGTATGAGGAAACAACGCCAACCCTGGCGCCCGGTTCCCGCCAATCAGTCAGATTTCTTCCAATACATGCAATTTTTCTTTTTAATTCTGTTACTTGCACAGAAACTCGCAGAAATTTCGGAACCACTCTCCACCGCCGGGCGTTGGCTTTCCATACCAACCCAAGGAAAAGGGAGACCACCATTAACTGGGATCAGGTCGAAGGAAAATGGCTGCAACTCAAGGGTCAGGCCAAGGAAAAGTGGGGCCAGCTGACGGATGACGATCTGGATGTCGCCGCCGGCCGGCGCGACCAGCTGGCAGGCAAGATCCAGCACCGCTACGGCGTCGCCAAGGAAGAGGCAGAACGCCAGCTGGATGACTGGTCGCGCAAGCTGTGACGCGGGCCCGCCGGCCCGACGGGCCAGCACAACAGGGGCCGTCGTGACGGCTCGCCAGACTGGGGGGCCGGGCACATGCCCGGCCCCCTTGTCCTTGCCCGGATCCACCGCCTTGCGGCCCACTGCCCCCCCTTCTGCAGTGCCACACGCCCCCCTTCGCGACACGCGGCGACAAGGCCGCGCGAAGAGGCCGCGCAAAGACGCCGGGGGGAAAATCCGCAAAGGAACGGAACCGAAAGGCCCCCGCCGCGTTGACCCCCGAACCGTCCCAACGGAGCGTGCCATGAACGAACTCTCGATGTTTTCCCTCTCCGGCCTCAGCGGCCTCGTGATCCTTGCCCTCGATCTCTGGGCGATCATCTCGGTGATCAACTCCAATGCCTCGACCGGGGCAAAGGTCGGTTGGTCGCTCCTGATCATCGTGCTGCCGATCCTGGGCTTCCTGATCTGGCTGCTCGCCGGTCCGCGCAGCCGCCGCACCAGCCTGTAGGACAGCCCGATGTCCAGTCCCTCGCCCGGGCCCACCCTTTGGCAGCTGGCGCGCGTCGGCATCGCGGCTCAACAGTCGCTGCGCCTGCGCCTTGCCCTGATCCGCGTCGAAGCGCGGGACAGGGGCCGCCATGTGCGGCGCGGCCTCGCGCTGGCCATCCTCGGGCTCGTCCTTGCATCGGCGGCGATCCTCATGGGCCTTGCCGCCCTCGCGATGCTGCTGATGTCCCACGGCTTCACCCCCCATGCTGCCCTCGGGCTCGTGGCGGGCGGGGCCACGGCGCTGGCGCTGCTCCTGCTGCTGCTGGGTCGCAGCGCCCTTCTCCGCGCCACCTCATCCCGATCCTGACATCCGGTCCCGACAGGCCGGACAGGTCGGACAATCCGTCTTCCGTTACCCGCCGGGCCCAGGCCCGACGCCAGAAGGAGATTTGCCATGTTCTTCCAATCCTCCACCCGCAACCTGAAATCCGCCATCACCGCGCAGGATGCCGCCCTCGGCCAGTCGCTGACCGATCTCGCCCGTTCGCTCGGCCTCGACACTGCGGGCAGCATGGCCTCCCGGGCCGGGGTCAAGGCCGTGGGTCTTGCCCGCAACCATCCCCTGCCCGTGGCTCTGGCCGGTGCGGGCCTCGCCTGGCTCATCCTGCGCCCGCGCGGCTCCGGCCCGCAGCCCGGCATGGAGGCCCTCTCCCGCTGGGAAGACGAGGGCGGCCAGGTCCTCGACCCCGCCGATGTCATCGACAGGATGGACGCGACCGAGCGTGAATGGCTGAATGCCGCCCGCGCCGCCCGCGATGCCGCCCGCGACCGGCTGCTCGATCTCTACGAACGCGGCGTCGCGACGGCCGAAGCCAAGGCTGCCGTTGCAACCGATCAGGCCGAAGCCCTCGCCCAGGCATTCCGCAAGAACCTTTCCCATCTGGAGGCCGAGGCCGCGGATCGCACCGCCGAAGCCCGCCGCCGCATCTGGGAGGCCCTCGAAACCGGCGGCAGGATGGCCGAGCGCGGCTTTGACCAGGGCAGGCAGATGGCCAAGGAACACCCGGTTGCAACCTCGGTTGCCGGCTTGGCCGTGGGGGCCGGGGCGCTCGCACTGGCCCTGCGTGGCCGGGGTCTGCTGAAGGTGATCGCCCCGGTCGCCCTGTCCGCCGTGCTGGCCGAGGCCGCCCTGCGCCTGCGCCGCAGCCCGGCCGAAAAGGCGGCGGATGCCGTGAAGGACACAGCCGAGGATATCGCCGAGACGGCCGCCTCCACCGCCCGCAAGGCCACCCGCGCTGCGCGCTCTGCCGCGAAGAAGGCCGATAGCGCCGTGACGGGGGCAACCCGCACGGCAAAGGCCGGCGCGAACCGCGCGGCCAAGGCGGCGGGCAAGGCCACGCGTCCGTCGCGCACGGCCACGGGCAAGGCATCCGCCGTGGCGCGCAAGGCGCGCGACGCTGCGGCAGCCGCGGCCGGATCCGAAGTGCCGAATGGTGCCGCCAAGCACTGATCGGGTCGCCCGTCCCCCTTTCGGGAACCCTCACCCCCGGATCTTCGCCATGGCTCATGCAAGGGGGCCGCGCCTTTCGGCGCGGCCCCCTCAGGATGAAACCCTGCCTCACTCGGCCGGGAGGCCCGCCTTGGCCCGCATGGCGTCGCGGATCAGGGCCTTGATCAGGGCAACGCCCATCAGCGCCAGCACAAAGCTGAACGGCAGCGCGCCGATGATCATCGCCGTCTGGATGGCCGACAGACCGCCCGCCACCAGCAGAACCGAAATCACCAGCGTCAGCGCCGCCCCCCAGACCAGGATATGGACCTTGCCCTTCGGCGTCTCGTCACCTGCGGCGTTGATCGTGTTGATGATCAGGATCGCGGAATCAGCCGAGGTCACCAGATAGGTCAGCAGCAGCACGACAAGCAGCGCCGACATGACCACCGCCAGCGCGGGCGAAAGCAGCTGGTTCACCGTGGCGAACAGCTGGCTGGAAAGCCCGGCATCCAGAATGGCGCGGTTTGCACCGCCATTCAGTTCCAGATCCATCGCGGTTCCACCCGCCATTGCAAACCAGATGAAGCACATGACCGACGGCACGATCATCGCCCCCATGACATATTCCCGCAGCGTCCGCCCGCGCGAGATGCGTGCCAGGAACAGCCCGACAAAGGGCACGAAGGCAATCCACCAGGCCCAGTAGAAGATGGTCCACCCCCCCTGCCAGGCCGCCAGCGCATCGCCTGTCTCGGTGCCGTCGGCATGCCAGACGGTGAACATCATGCCGGGCAATGCACCAAGATAATCCCCGATCCCCACAAACAGCGCCGTCAGCGAAAACAGCGTCGATCCAAAGACAAGCAGGAAGGCCAGAAAGAAGAATGTCAGCCCCATGTTCATGTTGGACAGCCACTTGATGCCCTTTCCCACCCCCGACAGCGCCGAAAGCGTGGACAGCCCCATCACCACCACAAGCGACAGGATCATCGCCGTATTGCTCGGTGTGGTGCCATCCTCCTGCATCAGCCAGTCCGCCCCGGTGATGTTGTAGAAACCGCTGGCAAATTGCGACACGCCGAACCCGATGGTGACGGCAACCCCCAGAACCGTGGCGATGACGGCCACGATGTCGATCGCATGGCCCAGCGGGCCGGTCAGGCTGCTGCCGAAAAGCGGCGTCAACCCCGAGCGGATGGTCAGAGGCAGCCCCCGGCGATAGCTGAAGAAGGCCAGCGCCAGCCCCGTCAGCGCATAGCAGCCCCAGGCCGTCAGGCCCCAATGCAGGAAAGACCATTTGAAGGCCGACCGCACCACCTCGGCGCTTTCGGCAGCAACCAGTCCAGTGATCACGTCAGGATTGGTCGAGAAGTGATAGATCGGCTCTCCGGTCGAATAGGTCAGCATGCCGATGCCGATCCCCGCACCGAACATCATGGAAAACCAGGAAAATGTCGAAAACTCAGGCGCCTCGCCATC
The DNA here is from genome assembly GCF_011059185.1 of Paragemmobacter kunshanensis. GTDB lineage: Bacteria > Pseudomonadota > Alphaproteobacteria > Rhodobacterales > Rhodobacteraceae > Paragemmobacter > Paragemmobacter kunshanensis. The sequence goes on from NZ_JAALFE010000004.1 coordinate 29,576, forward strand.
CAGGCCAAGCCGGATGCGGCCCGTGGCGGGCCACAGGGCCAGGGCAAGGCAGGTGATCAGGTAGAAGGCCATGACATAGATGTACCACGTCCCGAACGCGCCAAGCAGAAACCCGTTCAGCGCCGAAAGCGCGGCACCTGCATTCTCCGGAAAGGCAGCCGCCCAGATGATGAGCAGGCCCACAAGCAGCTTGGATCCGATCGTGACAATCGTGTTGAACCCTTCATAGAAACCGCTGCTCGCCGTTGAAATCGGCAAGTCCGTAAGTGGTGGTTTGATCGACATGGCTCCCTCCCTTGTTTTTGCCGGACAACCCCGAAGGCATCCGGTCGGGAGAAAAAGCATGGCCCATTCATCAATATGACGTGACGTCACGGCGACCCTGACGGGCGAAAAGCGACACGCGCCGGGAATCTTGCCGTCGCAGTTCCGATCCGGCGCCGATCCGTCCCGACCGGGCGACAGGGCCGCATGGTCCCGCGGCTAGCACTCTGTCAGCGTCAGCAAGACCGAATTGGCGATCCGCTGCCCGGATGTCAGATACAGGCTGCGGTTCAGCGCGTCATGTTCGGGGGCCGATGTCTCCAGCCGGATCACGGTGCGGAAATAGATCCGCCCCTGATCGACGGCGTCGCCCCGCTGCAGCGCGGCCAGAACCTCGGGCGGTCCATGGCGCAGACCCTGGCTGTCCACCCGCACCAGCGCGCCATCCTCCAGCCGGATCACATAACGCGCATGGATCCGCGTCAGCCCGTCGGCGCGGACGCGCTGTTCATCCGCCCCCCCGGGCAGGATGATCCCCGCCATGGTCCGGCCCGTGACGGTGCCGCCCAGGATCGGCACGATCCGCGCCAGCCCGAAACCGTCGTCACCCAGGCTGACCGGCGCACCCACATCGACACGGAACTCGGCAAAGACGGTCATGCCCGCACGCCTTCCAACGCGCCGATGATCGGCGGCTGGGCATTCAGCACCTCGATGGAAAAGCCCGACAGGCGCTTGTAATGCTCGGCATGCGCCGCCAGCTCGGCGCGGGGAATGACCGTCTCGATATCGTCGAAGACGCCGCCACAGCGATCCTCGACCATCTGCATCACGGCATCCGGCCCCTTGCCGCGATTGGCCCGCAGGATCCCTTCGGCCCGGGGGCGCATCTCGGCCTCATAGGCCAGCAGGGCCGCCCGGGTGACCCCATGATCGCGGAACGCACGGCCCAGCTTGCGCGCATCAATGATCGCCTGCGTCGCCCCGTTCGATCCGACAGGATAGGTCGCATGGGCCGCATCGCCCATCAGCGTGACACATCCCACGGTCCAGCCGGGCAAGGGATCGCGGTCCACCATCGGATATTCATGGACAAGGCCCGATGCCCGGATCATCCCCGGGCAATCGACCCAGCCGAAATCCCATCCCTCGAAGGCGGGCAGGAAATCGGCCTTCTCCGCCGGACGGTTCCAGTCCCCCTTGGCAAGGGCGCGGGCCGGATCCACCCGCATTTCGGCAATCCAGTTGATCGTGGCCAGACCCGTCACCGGATCCTCCGGCGTCAGCGGATAGGCCACGAAGCGCTGGCTGTCATGCCCGGCAAGGAACATCGCATTGCCGCCCAGGAAATGGCGGCCCGGGCTGGTGCCACGCCACATGATCGCGCCGTTCCAGATCGGCTCCCCCTCGTCGGGAACCATCTGTCGGCGGATCGCGGAATGGATGCCATCGGCGGCAATCGCGACACGCCCCTCGATCCGCCGCCCATCCGTCAGGATCAATGCAGCCCCCGCCTCCGTCGTCTCGAAGGCCGCGACAGCCGCCCCCGTCATCACCGCACCCTCCCCCGCGCGACGGCGCAATTCCTCAAGCAGCAGCATCTGCAACTTGCCCCGATGCACCGAAAACTGCGGCCAGGCATAGCCCGCCGCAAGGCCGCGCGGCTCGACCCAGATCTCGCGTCCCGACTTGGTATAGAACCCGTATTGCCGGGTCCGGATGCCGATGCCATCCAGCAGCGGCTCCAGCCCCAGATCCATCAACTCGCGCACCGCGTTGGGCTGCAGGTTGATCCCCACGCCCAGGGGCTTCGGTTCGCTCACGCGCTCCAGGATGCGGAACGGCAGGCCAAGCTGGTGCAGGGTCAGCCCCATCACCAGCCCCGCGATCCCACCGCCCGCAATCAGTATGGTCATCCCTCTTCCGCCGGATCAGACCGGCGCCTCCCAAAGCTCGATATAGACATGATCGGCATCGCCCGGCTCGGCCAGGGCCGTGCCGAAATAGACCGCGTCGCCCAGCGCCCGATGCGGCCCCTCCGGCACCTCCAGTGCCGCCCGCGTCCGGCCGAGATAGCTGCCGTCGGGCTGCGGCACCATGCGCCCGGCATTGGTGATCATCACGGGCGTCCCGTCCTCGATCTCAAGGCAATAGCGGGCCTCGATCGCATAGGATCCATCAGGCAGGCCGATGGCAAAATCCGCCCCGCCGGGCAGGATGCGCGCCCTCCAGCCCGCCCCCTGCGCCGCACCGCCGATGATCGGGAACATCGCCCGGACAGGGCCCTGGCTTGTTTGGAACTCGACCGCCGCCCCCAGATCGGCCCGGATCACCATGGCGCGCCGCAGCATCGGCTGGCCCAAGGCGCGCCCGGCGCCCAGCGCCTGAATGGTCAGGTCATCAGCTTTCATGGGTGATCCGCCCGTCACAAATCGTCATCGCGATGCCCAGACTGGCGATCTCTTCCTGCGGCACCGCCTCGATATCGCCTGCCAGCAGCACCAGATCGGCCAGCATCCCGGCCCGGATCCGGCCCGTGCGTGCCTCGGCAAAGCCGGCATGGGCGCCGTTGCAGGTAAAGGCCTTCAACACCTCCATGAGGCCCAGCCGCTGATCCGGCAGGCCGGGCAGATGCGGCTGCCGTGTCAGCGCGGTCTGGATCCCCAGAAGCGGGTCCACCGGCACGATCGGCCAGTCCGAGGAAAAGGCAATCCGCGCCCCCGCCTCCTGCAGCGCCCGCCAGGCATAGGCATGGCGCGCCCGCTCCGGCCCGATGCTGCGTGTGGTCGGACTTTCGCCCTGCGGGGCGTGCAAGGGCTGGAACGAGGCGATCACCCCCAGTTCCGCAAATCGCGGAATATCGGCAGGGTCGATCATCTCGACATGTTCGATCCGGTGGCGGCTGTCGCGCGGCCCGTTGGCCCGCCGCGCCGCCTCGTATCCATCCAGCGCGATCCGCACCGCCCTGTCGCCGATGGCATGAACCGCGATCTGCATCCCGCGCCGGTCGATCTCGACCGCGGCTTCGGCAAAGCTTGCCGCATCGAAGATCGGCTCGCCCAGATGCCCCGGCCGATCGGCATACTCCGCCAGCATCGCCGCAGTGCCGCTTTCGATCACCCCGTCGACAAAGATCTTGACGCGATTGCTCGTCAGCCAGTCGCCGGTGAAATCCGCCGCCATGGCGCTGGCGCGGTCCAGTTCCGCAAGCGGCATGGACCGGGTGTAATGGAACGGAACCGACACGCGGGCGATCAGATCACCCTCCTCCTCGACCGTCCGCAAAAGCTCCAGCAGATGCCGGTTGCCATCCATGTTGTGCATCGCGGTGATGCCCCGCGCCGCGCAGAAGCGCAGGCCCGCCTTCAGCACCTCGACATCCTCGCGCCATTCCGCCGCCGTCGGCGGAGCCAGTGGCTCGATCCCCGACATGCCCAGCATTTCCCGCCCGCCCGATGTGCGCAGATCCAGAACCGGCAGCAGGGCGAATTTCTCGCGCAACTCCCCCGTGGCAAGCCCGTCCGGCCCCATCACCACTTCGCTGCCCGCCGGCAGATCCCGACCCCGCAACAGCCCGGCCGCCTTCAGCGCCGCCGTATTCGCGAACAGCGTATGGAAATCATAGGCCATCACCGCAAGCGGTCGATCCGGGCACATCCGATCCAGGACATGCCGGTCCAGCCGCGTCTGCGGACCCAGAATCTCGTAATCCGCGCCTTGCGCGAACAACAACCCCTCGTCCGGGCGCGCCGCGGCAAAGGCGCGAACCGCCGCTTCCATCGCGGCCGCGCCGCTGATGCCGCCCAGTTGCAGCAGGGTCTGCCCATAGGCCCCTGAAAACAGGTGCAGATGCGATTCCACGAAACCCGGCAGCAGGCTGCCGCCCCGCGCGTCCACGATCCGCGCCCCCGGCCCCGCCAGCGCGCGCATCTCCGCGCTGCCCCCCAGCGCCAGGATATGCCTGCCCCGGATCGCCACGGCCCCGGCCCGCGGCGCGGCCTCGTCCATCGTCAGGACGCGCGCATTCACGATCACCAGATCGGCGGTCATGCCATCCCCTTCCGGCGAGGGCTTGCCGCGCATTCCTCGGTGAACAGCAGCGCCACCAGCGGCGCGAACCGCGCCCGCAAGGCCACCTCATGCTCGACCAATGTCTCCTCCTCCTCGATGATCAGCCGGATGAAGCAGGGCATCCAGACATCATGCAGGATCCCGGCCAGCCAGTCCGGCGGACAGGCGCCCCCCGCGCGCGTCGTCAGCTCCAGCCCCGCCAGGAAATCCCGCACCACCTCGACCAGCGCCGCCGAGACGGCGGCATACTGGCGCGACAGGTCGGCATCGGGATGCCGGATCGCCGCCGCCTCGGCATAGCGCCAGACCCGCTTCCCCGCGATCTCCAGCGTCCGCGATGAAACCCGCAGGAACAGCCCGGTGATCAGCCCGGCAAGATCCGCCCCCTCGCGCCAATGCAGCGCCCGGTCACCCTCGCGCGCCGCCATCGTGCCTTCGGTGATCATCGCGATCAGGATGCCATCCTTCGATCCGAAATAGTTGAACACCGTCGGCGCAGAGATCCCGGCCGCCGCCGCGATATCGGCCATGGTCGTGGCGTCGATCCCCTGCCGCGCGAACAGATCCTTCGCCGCGGCGATGATCTCGTCCCGCCGACGGGCCTTCTTGCGGTCGCGCAGGCCGGGTTCGGCAGGGGCATCACTCATCGGCAGGGCATTCATCTGGAGATCCAAATTTCTTATCTGAGTAAAATTTTTTATTGACTAAAATCTTTTTGTCAATACGCCTAGAACGCACCGGGGGTGAAATCCGATGCTCGACCTGCACAGACTGACCAAAAGCTTCGGCAAGGGCGACAGCGCCGTCACCGCGCTGCATGAAGTGTCCTTCTCCATCGCCGAAGGCGAATTCTTCACGCTGCTCGGCCCCTCGGGCTGCGGCAAGACCACCCTTCTGCGCCTGATCGCGGGCTTCGAACCGCCCAGCGGCGGCGCCCTTGTGCTGGACGGGCGCGACATCGCCCATGTCCCGCCCAACCAGCGCCCCGTGAACACGGTCTTCCAGAACTACGCGCTCTTTCCCCACATGACCGTGGCCGAGAATGTGGGCTTCGCCCTTGGCGCACAGGGCCGCCCCCGGGCCGAGATCGCCGCAACCGTAGAGCGGATGCTCGCGCTCGTGAAGCTTTCCCACCTCGCCGGGCGCAAGAGCGCCGCACTTTCGGGCGGCCAGCAGCAGCGCGTGGCGCTGGCCCGGGCGCTCGCGGCCCGCCCCCGCATCCTGCTTCTCGATGAACCGCTCTCCGCGCTCGACATGAAACTCCGCAAGGAGATGCAGGTCGAACTGAAGCGCCTGCAGCAGGAAACCGGGCTGACCTTCATCTTCGTCACGCATGATCAGGAAGAGGCGCTCACGATGTCGGACCGGATCGCCGTCATGGCAGGCGGCCGCATCCAGCAGATCGCCAGCCCGCGCGACCTTTACGACCAACCCGCGAACCGCTTCGTCGCGGGTTTCATCGGCGAGACGAACTTCCTTCCCGCCCATTGCACGGCAGGAAGGCTGACCCTGCCGCAGGCGGCGGCCCCCTTGCCCGTCCCGCATGCCGACGGTCCGGTCACCGTGATGATCCGCCCCGAACATGTGGCGCTCGGCCAGGCACGGCCCGATGCGCTGGTGCTGACCGCGCAGGTCGACAGGCTGGTCTATTTCGGCACCGATACGCATGTCCATCTCCACCTTTCCGATGGCAGCCCGCTGGTCGCCCGGGTGCAGAACGCCCTGCGCGGCGGGCAACCCTGCGCGGCTGGCCAGACGATCCCCGTCTCCCTGCCCGGCGAGGCCCTGCGCCTTCTGCCCTGCGACGAGGCCGCCTGATGGATGCCGAAACCCTTGCCGCCCGCGCCGATGCCCGCCGCCGCTGGGGCCTTGCCGCCCCCGCCGTCGCGATCATAACGCTCTTCTCGATCCTGCCGCTGGGCGTGGTCCTCGTCTATTCCTTTCTCGCCCCCGGCGACTTCGGCAATGTGCGGTGGCAGTTGTCCTTCGAGGGCTGGTTCTCGGTCCTGTTCGAACGCGACATCTTCGATGACACGATCAGCCTGTCCGATGCGCATCTCACGATCCTCGGCCGCTCCGTCGCCCTGTCACTGGCCACGACACTGATCACGCTGGTCCTCGGCCTGCCGACGGCCTGGTTCATCGCCACCCGCCCGCTACATCAGCGCGCCTTCTGGCTCTTCCTGATCACCATCCCCTTCTGGACGAACCTCCTCGTCCGCACCATCGCCGTGCAGGAGATGATCCGCTCCGAAGGCGTGTTCAACCGCCTCTTCCTCTGGCTTGGCCTGATCGACGCGCCGATCCAGATGATGTTCACCAATTTCGCGGTGCTGGTCGGCATGGCCTATGTCTTCCTGCCGCTGATGGTCCTGCCCGTCTATTCCGCCATCGAGAAATTCGATTTCCGCCTGGCCGAGGCGGGCTACGATCTCTATGCCTCGCGCGCCTATTGCCTGCGCAGGGTCATCCTGCCGATGGTCCGGCCGGGGATCATCGCAGGCTCGATCCTCGTCTTCGTGCCCTCGCTCGGCGCCTATGTCACGCCCCGCATCATGGGCGGCGGTAAATCCATGATGCTGGGCAACCTGATCGAGATGCAGTTCGGCCAGGGCCGGAACTGGCCGCTCGGCGCGGCGCTCTCGCTCACGCTCACGGCCTTGGTCCTTGCAGCCCTGATCTGGTACACGCGCCTCACGTCCGGGGGGCGGCGCAATGGCTGATCGCGCCTTCGACACCCGCCGTCTGCCGGGGGCCACCGTCCTGGCGCTGGCCTGCTTCGTCATCCTCTACATCCCCATGGTCATCCTCGTGGCCAATTCCTTCAACACCGGCAAGGTCATCGGCCAGTGGGAGGGCGTCTCGCTGCACTGGTATGCCCGCGCCCTGCAGAACGACGCCTTCCTCGCTGCCGCGCGGACCTCGCTGATCCTTGCCAGCCTCGCCGCCCTGATCGCCACGATCACCGCCACCATGGCGGCCCTCGCCACCACCCGCAGCCGCGGTTTCCGGGGCGAAGGCACCATCCATATCGTGCTGAACCAGCCGATCATGGTGCCCGAGATCGTCCTCGCCATCGCACTTCTGATCATCATCGCGCAGATCAAGCAGGCCACCGGCTATACCGGCCTCGGCTATCTCGTCATCGCCCACAGCGCCTTCTGCATCCCCTTCGCCTACATGCCGATCCGCGCCCGTCTCGAAGGCATGGACCTCACCCTCGAAACCGCCGCCGCCGATCTCTATGCCGGCCGCCTCTACACCTTTCGCAAGGTCACCCTGCCGCTTCTCGCCCCGGGCATCCTCGCGGGGTTCATGCTGGCCTTCGTCATCTCGCTCGATGACGTGGTGATCTCCGATTTCCTCAAATCCCCCGGGCAGGACACCCTGCCCACCTACCTGCTGGGCGAGTTGCGGCGCAACCTCACCTCTGAAATCTACGCCATTTCCTCGCTCCTGCTGCTGATCAGCGTGCTGATCGTCGCGGGGTCATGGCTGCTCACCCGCAAGAAGACCTGACCCGATGAAGGAGACTGCCGTGCAACGCCTGACCCTGACCACCGCCCTTGTCACCCTCGCCCTGCCCGCCTGGGCCGAGGGAACGCTGAACATCTACAATTTCGGCCTCTACACGCCCCCCGACCTGATCGAGAAATTCGAACAGACCTACGGCGTCGATGTCACGCTCACCGAATATGACAGCAACGAAACCGCCATGGCCAAGATCGAGGCCGGCGGCCACGGCTTCGATATCGTCGTGCCCTCGGCTGCGGTCGTGCCGATCTACATCGAAAAGGGGCTGCTTCTGAAATCCGACCCCAACCAGATGGAAAACTTCGCCAATGTCGATCCGGCCTGGGTGGATGTCGCCTGGGATGCCGGGCGCGCCTATACCGTGCCCTGGGTCTGGGGAACGACGGGGGTGATGGTCAACACCGATGTCTACAAGGGCGACATCAACACCACCGCCATCTTCCTCGACCCGCCGGAAGAGCTGAAGGGAAAGATCAACGTCGTCCCCTCCATGAACGATGTGATCGACATGGCCCTCTGGTCCGTCGGCGGCGAAGCCTGCACCACCGACAAGGACATGCTCAAGGCCGCCCGCGACAAGCTTGTCGCCGCCAAACCCTTCTGGGCCTCGATCGACTATGCCAGCTTCGAGAAATTCATCAACGAAGACCTCCAGGCCTCGGTCTTCTGGAGCGGTGCCGCCATGCGCATCCGGGCCGAGAATTCCGGCTTTGCCTATGGCTACCCGAAAGAGGGCTTCCCCCTCTGGCAGGACAATGTCGCCATCCTCGCCGATGCCCGGAATGTCGAAAACGCCCGGCTGTTCCTGAACTTCATCATGGATCCGGAAAACGCCGCGATGATCTCGAACTATACGGGCTACGGCAACTCGATCACGGGCAGCGCGGCCTACATGACGGCCGACCTGCTCGCCGCGCCGGAAATGACGATCCCGGACTCCGCAGCCGCCGCCGCGCATTTTCAGCAGACCTGCCCGCCCGAGGTTCAGGATCTCTACACCCGCATCTGGACGGATCTCACGAAATAGCGCCAACCAGGGCCACGGCGGGCCAACCCGGCCTGCCGCCCCGATCCGTGGGCGCCATTGCCCGATATCTGCCGGATGGAAACTGGAGCGGGCGGCGGGAATCGAACCCGCGTCTCCTGCTTGGAAGGCAGGGGTCTTACCATTACACAACGCCCGCGCTGTGGCCTGTTCTTTACCCCTCCCGCCGTCGGGTTGCAACCCGTCCCGCAGCCTGCGCTCCGCGCACCAGACAGCCCCCGCCTTCGGCAAAGGTCCGGCCTCCCGCCCGGTTCAGGCAATCAGCGGCTCGATCAATGCGGCCCCCTCGGCCCGGTTCGAATTCACCGCCACATCCACCCGATGGCAGCGCAACACCCCTTCCGCCGAGGCCTTCATCAACACCGCCGCCCCATGCCCCGCCTCGCCCAGCCACAAGGGCCAGTCCGCCCGCTCCAGCACCACAGCCTCGCGGTGATGTAGCCCCCGCATCCCCGGCCCCGCCTCGGTGGAAACGATGGCCACCGTGTCGATCTCGCCCCAGCGCTGCCAGACCCCGGCAAAGGCCATGGGCTGCCCGTCCGTCCGGGTGAAATACCAGGGCAGCTTGCGCCCCTCCACCGTCTCCCATTCATAAAATCCCGTCGCGGGCACGATGCAGCGGCGGCTGCGCACCGCCTCGCGGAAGGCGGGCTTCGTGGCCACCGTATCGGACCGCGCATTGATGATCAGCGGCCCGTCATTCGGCGCCTTGTACCAATGCGGAATGAACCCCCAGCGCATCGCGCGCAACCGCCGCGCCCCACCGTCCGAGGTCACCACAGCCACCTGCGTCGTGGGGCAGACATTGAAGCGCGGCACCGTCGGCAGGTCATTGCCGATCACGGCATCGAACAGCCGCGCGATGGCCTCGTCGGGATGGGTGATGGTGAACCGTCCGCACATGCACCGATCCTACGCCGTCACGCCCAAAAGAAAAGGCCGCCCCCCGCAAGGGACGGCCCGGCCCTGGAAAGGCCCTCTTACTTCCGCGTGATGCGCCCATCCGTGAACGGGGTATAGGGCTGCATCTTCGCCAGATACTCCGCCGTCACATCCGCCAGATCCGGGCCAAAGTCATAGGCATTCGCGGCGTCGCGGAACATCGCATAGCCATCGCCGCCACCCCGCACATAGTTGTTCGTCACCGCCAGATAGACGGTCGCCGGATCAATGGGCACCCAGTCCTCGCCTGCCTTCACCATCACCTCCGACACGCGCGATCCCGAGGGCGCCGCCGGATCGAAGGTGTATTTCAACCCCGCCACCTGCGGGAACCGCCCCGCCCCTTCCTCGACCTGGCTCACGCCATTCTCCAGCGCGGCAACGATCACCTCGCCCGTCACCTCGAAGGTCGACAGCGTGTTCTGGAAGGGCAGCACCGTCAGCACCTCGCCCATGGTCACCGGACCCGCGTCGATGCTGGCGCGCAGGCCCCCGCCATTGGCAATCGCGATGGTCACCCCCTGATCCGCCACGCGGTCCAGCATGGCCTCGGCCACCAGATTGCCCATCGCGCATTCCACCGCGCGGCAGGTCTCGCGGCTGCCGTCGATCTCGGCCGCCGTCTCGGCCACGACCCGCGCCTTCAACTCCTCGATCGGCCCCGCCAGTTCCTTCACCCGCGCCTCGATCTCTGGATCGGGCGTCACCGATCCATCCAGCACGATCGTGTTGCCCCCGGCATAGATCAGCTTGCCCGCATCATCGAAGGTCAGTTCCAGATGCCCCAGATACTTGGAATAGGCATAGGCCTGCACCACCGGCACCAGATCGCCCTCGGCCCGCGTCACCCAGGTCGGATAGGGCCCGTGCCTGTCCGGATCGGTCGCCGACAGATAGGTATGCGAATGCCCGCCCACCACGGCATCAATCCCCGGCACCGCCGCCGCCACCGCCAGATCGCGCGGCAGCCCCAGATGCGTCAGCGCGATGATCTTCGTCACCCCCTCCGCTTCCAAAGCCGCGACATCCGCCTTCAGGCTGTCGATATCGTCCTGAAAGATCACGCTTTCCCCGGGGCTCGACGTTTCCGGCGTGTCCATCGCCAGGGCCGAGATGATGCCGATCTTCTCGCCCCCCACCTCCAGCACGACATGGTTCTGCACCCGCCCGGCCAGCACATTCGACTGGCTCACGTCGATATTGCCGGAAATCACCGGAAAGGTGATCTTGTCCAGAAAGGCCGAAAACCCCTCCGGCCCGTCATCGAATTCGTGGTTGCCCACCGCCATGGCATCAAAGCCGATCTTCTCCATCATCTCGGCTTCCACGGCGCCCTTGTAGGTCGTGTACATCAGGCTGCCCTGAAACTGGTCGCCCGCATCCAGAACGATCACATTCTCGCCCGCCGCCGTCAGGCTGTCGCGCAATTCGCGAATCTTCGTGGCCACCCGCGCCACGCCGCCAAAACACTTGTTCTCTGCCGCATCCTCGGCGGAACAGGTGGAATCAAAGGCATTGATCGCCTCGATCCGGCTGTGAAAATCGTTGATATGCAGGACATGCAGCCGATATTCCGCCGCCGCCATCCCGGCCGAGATCGCAAGAAACCCGACCGATCCAAGGAAAACACCCTTCATCGCAAATCTCCCATGCTGGTTATTGCCCCAGCCTGCCGCCATCCTCCCTTCCTGTCAAACCTCGCCCCCCGCCGGACCATCTCCGAACCGTCCCCATTGACCCCGGCCCCCGCCCCAGTGCATGAACCGCGCATGCTGATCTACAAGATCTTCCGCCGCCCCGAATGGGATGCCTTCCGCGCCGCCGGTGAAACCACCGGCGCGCCCATCGACGTGGCCGACGGCTTCATCCACTTCTCCACCGCCGCCCAGGTGGCCGAAACCGCCGCCAAATGGTTCTCCACCGAAAGCGATCTGGTCCTCGTCGCCTTCAACGCCGAAACGCTGGGCCCCTCGCTGAAATGGGAAGCCTCGCGCGGCGGCGCGCTATTTCCGCATCTCTACCGCAAGCTCGCGCTGGCCGAGGTCGTCTGGGACAAGTCCCTCCCCCTTGGCGCGACCGGCCACATCTTCCCCGAAGGCGTCTGGTGATCCTGCTCGAACGCCCAGCCCTCGCCCTCCTCCACCGCCTCGATCCCGAGGTGGCCCATGGCCTCTCGCTTCGCGCGCTGCAATCGGGCCTCGCCCCCCTGCCCGGCCCCGTCACCTCGCCCCGGCTGGAAACCACCCTCGCCGGCCTGACCCTGCCCAACCCCGTGGGCCTCGCCGCAGGCTATGACAAGAACGCCACCGCCCTGGCCCCCCTCTCCCGCGCAGGCTTCGGCTTCATCGAGGTCGGCGCCGCCACCCCGCGCCCGCAACCGGGCAACCCCAAACCCCGCCTCTTCCGCCTGACCGAAGACCGCGCCGCCATCAACCGCTTCGGCTTCAACAATGACGGGATGGACGCCATCGCCGCCCGCCTCGCCACCCGCAGGCGCGGCGCGGTCCCCGTCGGCCTGAACCTCGGCGCGAACAAGGACAGCCCCGACCGCGCCGCCGATTTCGCCCGCGTGCTGGCCACCTGCGGCCCGCATGTCGACTTCGCCACCGTCAACGTCTCCTCCCCCAACACGGAAAGGCTGCGCGATCTGCAGGGCCGCGCCGCCCTCACCGCGCTGCTGAACGGCGTGATGGACACCCGCGCCCAACTCGCCCGCCCGATCCCCGTCTTCCTCAAGATCGCCCCCGACCTGACGCCCGACGACCTCGCCGACATCGCCGAAACCGCCCTCGCGACCGGCATCGCAGGCATCATCGCCACCAACACCACCCTGTCCCGCGACGGCCTCTCCAGCCCGCACAAGGCCGAAACCGGCGGCCTTTCCGGCGCGCCGCTCTTCGAGAAATCGACCCGCACCCTCGCCCGCCTGTCGCAACTGACGGGCGGCAGACTCCCCCTCATCGGCGTGGGTGGCATCAGCACCCCCGAACAGGCCTGGGAAAAGATCTGCGCGGGCGCCACCGCCGTGCAGGTATACACCGCGATGGTCTATGAAGGCCTCTCCCTCATCCCCCGCATCGCCAAGGGCCTCGACGCGCTGGCCGCCCGGAACGGGTTCGCCCGCGTCTCCGACGCCACCGGCACCGGCCGCGACCGCTGGCTCTGACCGCCCCTTCGTCCTGGCCGAAATACCCCGAGGGGTGAGGAGCGCAAGCTCCGAGGGGGCGAGCAGCCCCCTGATTTTTCGCAGAAAAATCGCCCCTTCCGGCGGTCAGAACGCCTTGAACGTCATCGTGGTCAGCGTCCGCACGATCCCCGGAATATCGAACAGCCGCGACGAAAGGTAATGCCCCACATCCTCATCCTCGGGGATATAGACCTTGGCGATCAGGTCATATTCCCCGCTGGTGGAATAAAGCTCGCTCACCACCTCGCGGTCATAGATGGCATCGGCAACCTCATAGGTCTTGCCGGGGGTGCAGCGGAACTGGACGAATACGCAGCGCATCATGGGCCTCCTGATCTTGGTGCCACCCTAGCCAACCCGCCTGTCCGAAACAATTTTCTTCGAAGAAAATTGCAGATTCCTTCGAAGGAATTTGATCACTCCGCGCCGCTCAACGTCAGCGCCGCAGGCCCCTTGCGCAGATCCTCCACCGACAGCGGCCCCTGCGGCCGCGCCAGCCGATAGCGCGTCACCCAATGCAGCCGCTGCTCTGCCCGCGTGATCGCCACATAGGCCAGCCGCTTCCACAAGGGCACCCCCGCCTCGGACCGCCCGGCCTGGGCCGCGGCCCAGATGTCAGGGGCGAAGACCTGCACCTCGTCCCATTGGCTGCCCTGCGCCTTGTGGATCGTCACCGCCGCCCCATGCAGGAAGGCCGCCCCCATCGTCGCGGCCGAGGGGATGAAGGGCTCCTCCTCCTCCGGCTTCTCGATCTTGATGATCGAGGCGGCCGAGACCTGCGGCTCCTCCGCCCCCACCACATGCAGCTTGGCAAATCCCGGCTTCGATCCGGGGCCAAGGTAAATCACCTGCGCCCCCTTGATCAGCCCCCGCGCCTCCAGATCAATCCGCTTCTTGCGATGCTTCAGCGGCAGTTCGATCCCGTCGCAGACCAGCGGCTCCCCCGGCAGCAATGCATCCTCCGGCGCGCCGAAGGCCCCGCGAAAGGCCTGGATCAGCCGGATCCGCGTCGCATTGCGCCAGACCAGCACGGGCGAGCGGGCCATCATGTCGGCATCCACCCGCTCGGCCATCACCACCCGCCCGTCGCGCCGCGCCGCATCCTCCACCATCCGCTCGAACTGCTCGAACCGCAGGCTCTCATCCCCCAGCGCATGCGCCAGGTCGAGGATCGGGTTATCCGCCGTCTGCCGATGGATCCGGTTCAGCACCAGCTTCCGCGACCCGCCCAGCCGGTCGAAGACCATCTCCCCCGACAGCCCCACCGGCGCAAGCTGGGCCGGATCGCCAAACAGCACCAGCGTCGGAAAGATCTCGCGCAGATCCTCAAGCTGCCGCTCGTCCAGCATCGAGGATTCGTCGATGAACCCCACATCCAGGGGCTCTTCCCGCCGCTTCCATCCCTTGATGAAATCCGATCCCTTCAACCCGGCTGCCGCCAGCGCCCCGGGCACCGAGGCAACCTGCTGGTAAAAGGCGAATGCCCGGTCCAGCGCCAGATCCGTCAGCCCCTCCACCACCGGCCGCTCGCCCTGCCCCGTCAGCCATTCCGCGATGCGTTCGTATTCCGGGTCATAGACCGGCGTGTAAAGGATGCGGTGGATCGTCGTCGCGGGCACCCCCCGCAGGCGCAGCACGCTGGCCGCCTTGTTCGTCGGGGCCAGAATGGCCAGCGTGCGGCGATCCTTGCGCCGCCGCCCCTCGTAATCGCCCGACACCACCTCGACACCGGCCGCCACCAGCGCCTTCGTCAGGCTGGCCAGCAGCATGGTCTTGCCCGATCCGGCCTTTCCCACCACCGCCAGAACCGAAGCCTTGCCCTCGGCGCGCGGGGTCAGCATCCCCTCGGCCAGATCAATGCCCTGCCCGGCCAGTTCGGCCGCCACACGGTCATAGGCTTCGGCCTGATCTTCGGAAAATATCAGCGAGGGGGCAGGGGCAACTTGCATGGCGGCGACCATAATCCGCCCCCCGCCAAGATGCGAGGGGGCATCTCCCTGCCCCGTCCGCCCTATTGCCCGGCGCGCCCCGGACCACCTCGTCCCGGGCCACC
Source organism: Paragemmobacter kunshanensis (assembly GCF_011059185.1). GTDB lineage: Bacteria > Pseudomonadota > Alphaproteobacteria > Rhodobacterales > Rhodobacteraceae > Paragemmobacter > Paragemmobacter kunshanensis. The sequence goes on from NZ_JAALFE010000004.1 coordinate 44,672, forward strand.
TCCGCCCAGCCCGCCCCTGCCCGGCCCGCCAGCCACCTCTGCCCCGCCATCGCCCCCGGCGCCAAGGCCGGAAATCTCCTCGCGCGCCACGGCCAGCGTCTCATCCGCCTTGCGCGCCAGACGGCACAGGCCGTTGCGATCCGCATACTCGGCCAGATCGGCCAGAACCTCGAACACCCATTCATGCCCCATGCGGCGCTACCTTGAACCATTCCGTCACCGCCCTGATGTTATCCGCGCGGGTCCCGGCCCATCAAGGCGCGCCGCACTCCCGGGGCGGGCGGATCCACGCAAATGCCCCGGCCCTTGCGGGACCGGGGCATCGCACCGACGCGCGGGCTTGCGCGATCACATCTTCCGGCTGGCCTCCAGCGTATCCTCGAAGGTCCGCAGCCCGGTATGCGGGGCCTGCACCAGAACCGCCATATTGCCCGGCTTGTGCTGGTTTCTCAGCATCTTCACATGGGCCTGCGGAATCTCGGCCCAGGGGAACACCTCCGACATGCAGGGATCCAGCCGCCGCTCGATCATCAGCTTGTTCGCCGCGCTCGCCTGTTTCAGATGCGCGAAATGGCTGCCCTGCAGGCGCTTCTGGTGCATCCACATGTAGCGCACGTCGAAGGTGCAGTTGAACCCGGTCGTGCCCGCACAGATCACCACCATGCCGCCCTTCTTGCAGACAAGGCTCGATACCGGGAAGGTCGCCTCGCCCGGATGTTCGAAGACCATGTCGACATTCACACCCTTGCCGGTGATGTCCCAGATCGCCTTGCCGAACTTGCGCGCCTCTTTCAGCCAGTCGTTGTATTCGGGGCTGTTCACCTTGGGCAACTGCCCCCAGCACTTGAAATCGTTGCGGTTGATCACGCCCTTCGCGCCCAGCCCCAGCACGAAGTCGCGCTTGCTCTCGTCGCTGATCACCCCGATCGCATTCGCCCCCGCCGTGTTGATCAGCTGGATCGCATAGGATCCAAGGCCCCCCGAAGCACCCCAGACCAGCACATTCTGCCCCGGCTTCAGGTCATGCGGATGATGGCCGAACAGCATGCGATAGGCCGTGGCCAGCGTCAGCGTGTAGCAGGCGCTTTCCTCCCAGGTCAGGTGCTTCGGGCGCGGCATCAACTGCTGCGCCTGCACCCGCGTGAATTGCGAGAAAGACCCGTCCGGCGTCTCGTATCCCCAGATGCGCTGCGTGGGCGAAAACATCGGATCGCCGCCGTTGCATTCCTCGTCGTCGCCGTCATCCTGGTTGCAGTGGATCACGACCTCGTCGCCCACCTTCCAGCGCTTCACCTTGTCACCCACCGCCCAGACGATGCCCGCCGCATCGGACCCTGCGATGTGATAGGGCTGCTTGTGGCCGTCAAAGGGGCTGATCGGCTGGCCAAGTCCGGCCCAGACGCCGTTGTAATTCACCCCCGCCGCCATCACGAGGACAAGCACCTCATGGCTGTCGATGGCCCAGGTATCGACCACCTCGACCTCAAAGGCCTTGTCCGGCTCGCCATGCCGCTCGCGCCGGATCGCCCAGGCGTACATCTGCTTGGGCACATGGCCCAGCGGCGGCATCTCGCCGATTTCATAGAGGTCTTTCCTGGGCGCGTCATATGCGACGATCTGCTCTTGCGTATCCAAAGCCATCCTCCGGCCTCCCTGAACCACGATGCCGCGCCGCAGAATCGGCGCCATGGCTCACAGATAGAGGATGCCCGCGCAACATTGCAATAGCGACGCGCGCAATTTTGTAATTTTATGTCCGCCGCGTTGCGGCGCATCATGTCGCAGGCGCAAAATCCGGCGCAGCGCGCCGGATCAGGCCAGCATCACACCACCTCCAGCCGCTGCCGGACAGAGGCCGCATAGAAGGCCATCACCTGCCGCCGCGCCTCGGGGATCGCGAAATCCTCGCCCACCATGCCGCGCCGCCGCAGATGGACCAGCGCCTCCTCCACCGTCGGCTCCAATCCCTGCGGATGCAGCCGCAGCACCGCGTCCCGGGCCGTCAGCGCCTCGACCAGCCGTCGCACCTCTGCATCCAGTCCCGCGCGCGACGCCACCCCCGCCTCCAGCGCCGCAGCAACCAGTGGCACCGGCAGGATCGGCACCGCCCGCGCCACCCGCGCCATCAGCACCCGCCCCAGATCCTCGGTCGGATCGGCCTGCGCCTCGGCCAGAAAGGCGCGCAAGGACACCGGCGCACCGAACCCCGCGGCCGTCGCACCAAAGCCGGGGAAGTTCCCCCGCAGCGCCCGCCATCCCATGCGCAGGACGAAGGCAATCACCCCCGTCACCCTGGGCCGGAACCGCCGCACCCCCGTCCGCGCCGCTTCCGTCAGCAGCCGATCCTCCAGCACCCGGTCATAGGCCAGCCCCACCGGCACGAACAGGATATCCCGCCCGCCCGGATCGAAACCCGCCACGAAATAGGACAAGAGCCCCAGCTTCGCCTCGCCCACCCGCCCGTCCAGCGACAACCCGCCTTCGGGAAAGATCGCCTGCGCCACCCCCTCGGCCGCCGCCATCTGGACATAGCGCGCCAGCACCCGGCGATAGAGCGCGTTGCGCGACCCGCGCCGGATGAAATAGGCCCCCATCCCCCGGATCAGCCGCGACAGGGGCCAGACCCGGGCCCATTCCCCCACGGCATAGGAAATCGCCGACCGATCCGCGATCAGCCAGGTGACCAGCACATAATCCATGTTGCTGCGATGGTTCATCACGAAGACCACCGTCGCCCGGTCATCCACCTGCCCCAGGGCGGGGTCGATCCGCCCGATCCGCACCCGATAGAAGACCCGCGTCAGCCACCGCGCCAGCTGCACGGCAAAACCGAAATACATCGTCGCCGAAAAGGCCGGCACGATCTCGGCCGCATAGGACCGCGCCTCCTGCATCGCCACCGTGGGCGGCACGCCGGTCGCGGCGGCATGTTCCGCCACCGCTTCCATCACCTGCCGGTCATAGGCCAGCCGCAGGATCATGTCATGCCGCTGGGCCAGCTTGAACGGCGCGATGGGCCGCTCCAGCCGCTCGTTCAGCCGCGCCACCGCGCGCTCCATCCGGCGGCGAAAGAACCACCGCACGCTGGGCGCCAGGATGCGGTCCAGCGCGGCAATCGCCGCCAGCGCCAGCACCAGCACCACAAGCCAGATGGGAAGTTCGACCATGCCCGTCATCCGGGCAGGTTAACGGGCCGCAAGCCCGCCTGCAAAGGGATCAGTTATAGGTGACCGAGGTGACCGAGCAGACGTCGATATCCTGGATCGCCTCGTCGCCATCGTCAAAGACGGCGCGGAAGGAATAGGTGCAATCCCCGCTATCGGCAAAGTTCACCGTGGCGCTCTGCCCCGAACCCACGGCCTGCCCGCCCAGCACGTCTTCCTGCCAATCCGCGGCCCCCAGGGTCGAGGCATAGAAGCTCACGATGGTGAAGCCGGACTGGTTCACGATCTGGACGGATTTTTCCTGCGCCATGGCCGGCACGGCCAGCATCAGGGGAAGGGCAGCAAGCGCAAGCATGGCGCGCATCGTCGTCAGGTCCTTCGACCATCGGCCCCCCTTGTTGATGCCGCGATCCGGCAGGGGCCTTCGCACAGAATATAGAAAGGGCGAAGGCAAATGTTAAGGGGGGCGGCGAAAGCGAAGTCTGACACAGACTTCGCGCCGATTTCTGGCACAGAAATCGGGCCCCCACGTTGCCCCCCGGAATTTGCGCCAAATTCCGGCGCGGATTTTGTGTCAAAATCCGCCCTCCCCCCGCGCCGCAATGCAAAATGCCGCAACGCGGCGAATTGACATTGAATGATTCTGTCCTCTATTCAGGTCATCGCGAAATATTATTGCCGAACCGCCGCAGGAGGCCCCGATGACCCAGAAGCAGAAAGAGTCCCCCTGGCTCTTCCGCACCTATGCGGGCCATTCCACCGCGCGCGCCTCCAACGCGCTCTACCGCACCAACCTGTCCAAGGGGCAGACGGGCCTTTCCGTCGCCTTCGACCTGCCCACCCAGACGGGCTATGACAGCGACCACGAGCTTTCGCGCGGCGAGGTGGGCAAGGTCGGCGTGCCCGTCGCCCATCTGGGCGACATGCGCACCCTGTTCGATCAGATCCCTCTCGAACAGATGAACACCTCGATGACGATCAACGCCACCGCGCCGTGGCTCCTAGCCCTCTATATCGCCGTAGCCGAAGAACAGGGCGCCGACATCTCTGCCCTGCAAGGCACGGTGCAGAACGACATCATCAAGGAATACCTCTCGCGCGGCACCTATATCTGCCCGCCGAAACCGTCCCTCCGCATGATCACCGACGTCGCGGCCTATACGCAGAAGCACCTGCCGAAATGGAACCCGATGAACGTCTGTTCCTACCACCTGCAAGAGGCAGGCGCGACGCCGGAACAGGAACTCGCCTTCGCGCTGGCCACCGCCTGCGCCGTGCTGGACGACCTGAAAGGGAAAGTCAGCGCGGAAGACTTTCCCAACATGGTGGGCCGCATCTCCTTCTTCGTGAACGCAGGCATCCGCTTCGTCACCGAAATGTGCAAGATGCGCGCCTTCGTCGACCTCTGGGACGAAATCTGCGAAACCCGCTATGGCGTCACCGATCCGAAATACCGCCGCTTCCGCTATGGCGTGCAGGTCAACTCCCTGGGCCTCACCGAACAGCAGCCCGAAAACAACGTCTACCGCATCCTGATCGAGATGCTGGCCGTCACCCTGTCCAAGAAGGCCCGCGCCCGCGCCGTCCAGCTTCCCGCCTGGAACGAGGCGCTGGGTCTCCCCCGCCCGTGGGACCAGCAATGGTCGCTCCGGATGCAGCAGATCCTCGCCTATGAAACCGACCTTCTGGAATATGACGATCTCTTCGACGGCAACCCCGCCGTGGACCGCAAGGTCACTGAGCTGAAAGAAGGCGCGCGGGCGGAACTGGCCACCATCGACGCAATGGGCGGGGCCGTCGCCGCCATCGAACACATGAAGGGCCGTCTGGTCGAGTCGAACTCCGAACGGCTGGCCAGGATCGAAACCAAGGAAACCACCGTCGTCGGCGTGAACCGCTGGACCGAGGCCGCGCCCTCCCCCCTCACCGCAGGCGACGGCGCGATCATGGTGGCCGATGCTGACGCGGAACGCGACCAGATCGAACGCCTGCACCAATGGCGCGCCACGCGGGATGAGGCAAAGGTCAAGGCCGCCCTCGACGCCCTCCGCCAGGCCTGCGCCACGGGCACCAACGTCATGCCCGCCTCCATCGCCGCCGCCAAGGCGGGTGCGACGACGGGCGAATGGGGCGCCGTGGTGCGCAGCGCCTTCGGCGAATACCGCGCCCCCACCGGCGTCTCGCGCAACCCCTCCAACCGTACCGAAGGCCTGGACCCCATCCGCGACGCCGTGGCGCAGGTCAGCACGAAACTCGGCAAGCCCCTGAAATTCCTCGTCGGCAAACCCGGCCTTGACGGCCATTCCAACGGCGCCGAACAGATCGCCGCCCGCGCCCGCGACTGCGGCATGGACATCCACTACGAAGGCATCCGCCTGACCCCCGCCGAAATCGTCGCCGCCGCGCAGGAACAGCAGGCCCATGTCGTGGGCCTCTCCATCCTCTCCGGCAGCCACATCCCACTCATCTCCGAAACGATGGACCGCATGCGCGCCGCGGGCCTCTCCGACATCCCCGTCGTCGTCGGCGGCATCATCCCCGAGGAAGACGCGACCCGCCTCCGCGCCATGGGCGTCGCCGCCGTCTACACGCCCAAGGATTTCGAACTCAACCGCATCATGATGGATATCGTGGGTCTGGTGGACCGCCAATCCGTCGCCGCCGAATGACGCGGGCGGCCTGACGAAACCTCGTCAGGCCGTTTGCGCCAGATCAAGGCCACCCCCCGCCCTCGCGCGCATGGTTCCTGCAATCCAACCCTTGCAGGAAGAAACCCATGCTTACCCGCCTCCGCGCCCTTCTCGACCGCTGGCAGCAACTGAAAACCGTCGAAGCCCTCACCGACCGCGATCTCGACGATCTCGGCATGACCCGCGCCCAGGTTCTGGCCTTCGTCACCATGCCCGCCGACGTGCCCGACCGCGTGGCCCGCATGGCCGCCATCTTCGGCATCCCCGAGGCAGAGCTGAAGGCGAATTACGCCGACTACCTCGAACTCCTCGGCACCTGCGGCCACTGCCCCGACCGCGCGGCCTGCTCGCTCCTCTTGCACAAGGGCGATATCGCCCGCCCACAGGACGCGACCTTCTGCCCCAACGCGCCGATCTACGCCGAACGCGCCCGGACAGCCGCCTGAACCCTCGGTCAAGGAGCGGACCCGCCCCTTCATCTTGGCCCAAATACCCACCCGCACCGCTTCCATCCCGAAAACGCCCCCACGCATCGCGCCCCTCCCTCTCCCCTCGGGGGAGAGGGCCGGGGTGAGGGGACCCCTTCCCCCCGCCTCCCCCATCGCCTACCCTCGCGCCAAACGCAGCAAGAGGCCCCCATGACAGTCCATATCGGCGCGAAACCCGGCGACATCGCCGAAACCGTCCTCCTTCCGGGCGATCCCTACCGCGCCCGCTGGGCGGCCCAGACCTTCCTCGAAAACCCCGTCCTCGTGAACGAGGTGCGCGGGATGCTGGGCTTTACCGGCACATGGAAGGGCCACCGCGTCACCATCCATGGCACCGGCATGGGGATGCCCTCGCTCTCCATCTATGCCAACGAACTGATCCGCGACTACGGGGCCAGGACGCTGATCCGCATCGGCTCGGCAGGCGCGCTGCAACACCATGTCAAGGTCCGCGACATCGTGCTGGCACAGGCCACCACCACGCTCGGCTCCCCCTCCCGCTCCATCTTCAAGGAACTGAACTTCGCCCCCGTGGCCGATTTCGGCCTGCTCTCCGCCGCCCATGCGGCCGCGACACAGCGCAAGATCCCCACCCATGTCGGCGGCATCTATTCCTCCGACACATTCTACGACGAACGCCAAGACCTGTCCGACCAGCTCCAGCGCCACAACTGCCTCTGCGTGGAAATGGAGGCAGCCGAGCTTTACACCCTCGCTGCCCGCCACGGCGCGCGGGCGCTGGCGATTCTGACCATCTCCGACCACATCCTCACGCATGAGGCGCTTCCCGCCGACCAGCGCGAACGCAGCTTCGGCGACATGGTGGAAATCGCCCTTCAGGCCGCCTTCACCACCGCGTGAGGGGGGCTGGCCCCCCGCCGCCAAAGCGCATAGGTCCGCCCTCCCGCCAAAGGGAAAGGACCCGATGATGAAAGCCGCCCGCATCCACGCCTATGGCACCCCCGACGTGATCCGCGTCGAGGATGCCCCCCTGCCGAAGATCGGCCCCGACGACGTGCTGGTCCGCAGCATCGCCGCCTCGATCAACCCCGTCGACTGGAAGATCCGCCGCGGCTACCTTGCCCAGATGATCCCCTACGAGATGCCCCTGACCCTTGGCTGGGACGTGTCAGGCATCGTCGAACAGATCGGCGCCAACGTCACCACCTTCAAACCCGGCGACGCCGTCTATTCCCGCCCCGACATCCGCAGGAACGGCACCTATGCCGAATACGTGGCCATCGCGGCCCGCGAACTCGCCCCCAAACCCACCACCATCAGCCATGTGGAGGCCGCCTCCCTCCCCCTCGTCTCCATCACTGCGTGGGAGGCGCTGATCACCACCGCGCAGATGCAGCCCGGCCAGCGCGTCCTGATCCATGCCGGCGCGGGCGGCGTCGGCTCCATCGCCATCCAGCTTGCCAAAGCCAAAGGCGCCCATGTCACCGCCACCGCCTCTGCGGCCAAGGCCGCCCTCGTCCGCTCCCTCGGCGCGGATGAGGTGGTGGATTACCGCGACCCCGCCGCCTTCGCCGCCGCCCGCGACCTCGACATCGTCTTCGACACCATCGGCGGCGACACGCAAGAGGCGTCGTGGAACATGCTGAAACCGGGTGGCTTCCTCGTCTCCATCACTCAAGCCCCGAACCCCGAACGCGCCACAGCCGAAGGCAAACGCGCAGGCTTCGTCTTCATCGACCCGAACGCCGCCATCCTGCGCGACCTCGCCACCATGGTGGATGCCGGACAGATCCGCCCCCTGATCGGGGGCGAATTCCGGCTGGATCACGCCGCCCGCGCCCATGAGGCGAGCGAGACAGGCCGCACCACCGGCAAGATCGTCCTCTATACCGGCCAGCCCTGAAGGCCCTCGATCTCTTCCGCGACCATCCTCTGCAGGGCCCAGAGGTATCGGTCGCGGATCCCCAGTTCCTCCAGATGCCGCACGGTGTTGTGCAGATAGGCCGCGCAACTGCCCATATGGCCCGCCGCCCGCGCAATCCGCCGCGCCTGCTCCTCCAGCGGCAGGCAGAGATGGATGGCCGGGTCCAGCGGCGCGGCATAAAAGACCAGCGCCCGCATCGGCCCCCGTTCCCCCCGCACCTTCAACCAGCGGACCGAGGCCAGATCGACCTCATAGCCGATTTCCCGCCGCAGCAGCGCCTCCATCGCCTCCATCCGCCCGGCATCGGGCAGCCGATAGGCCATCCCCCGGCAACTTCCGCCCCGCGCCAGGGCCAGCATCAACCCCGGCTCCTCGGGCGTCGCGCGCCAGCTTTCCAGATGGATGCAGAAGGACCGCCGCCAGCCATGCAGCACCGCAGGCACGGCCTCCGCCGGATCGAAGGCGGGCTTCCAGATCAGCGACCCATAGGCAAAGGTCCAGATCGGCCCCTGCCCCGCCTCCTCCAGCAGCCGTGCCGCATGGCGGGGAAAGGCCTCGTCCGCGATCCACGGCACGCCCCGCCCGCCGTCGCATTCCGGCTCCTGCCGTTCCACGCGGGCCACCAGCGCCTCGGTCAGATGCAACGCACGCCCCGGCTTCATGGGCGGCCATGCGTCCGGTCATAGCCATTGACCCCCGGCGACACCCACCCCACAGGCGGGGCCACAGGCGCGAACACCTCCACCAGCAGCGGATGACAGGCCGCCGCATCCGACGAATGCTCCGCCGAACAATCCCCGCCCGGACAGGCCGACAGGCCCCCCAGCAGATCGATCTCTGCAAAGAACTCGATGTAATCCCCCGGCCTGACGGGGGATGCCTTCATGAAATACTGCCCCGTATCCCGCGTGAACCCCGTGCACATGAAGACGTTCAGCACGTCATGCACATGCCCCTCCGCCTCGCGCAGCGGCAGCCCCGTCCAATCGGCCAGGGCACGCGTCAGGTTGGAATGGCAGCAATGATGATACTGCCCCCCACCCGACAGCAGGTTATGCGTGTAAGGGTCACAGCGCGTCCCGATCACGTCATGCACTGCGCCGCCGAAATCGTCGAACCCGTACCAGTCCAGCGTATCCTCCGTGATCAGCGCCATCCGCCGCAGGGTGGGAAAGGACGACCACATCCCATCCCCCGCCGACAGATGCGTGCCATGCAGCGCCCGCGTCTTGCCAGAATAGAACCGCTCCCGCAGATCGCCCGCCGCCCACAGGTTCAGATCGCCCACCTGCGGCCCCTCGATAGAGGTGATGCGGAAGAACTGCCCCGCCGCCACGGCGAAACACCGCGCCTCGCGCGCCGGCACCACCACCTCCGACAGCTTCCGCCACCCCTCCCGCGCCGCGCGATAGGGGGCAAGGTCGGGCCGCGCCAAGCCCTCCACCGGATAGCAGATCACGGGGGCAAGCCCCTTGCGCGCCGCAGCATCGGCAGGCGCGGGATGGTCATGGGCAAGTTTCATGGCAAGGCACCTCTCTGCCCTGACCCTATCAGCCCCGCTCCCGCAGGCAATGGCGCGGCGTCTTCGCGCCTTCCGTCACCGCCCCGCAGACGGCACAGCTCCAGACCTCCGGCCCGGCGGCCCGGTCCAGCCGCCACCGGCAGGCCCGCCCCAGCGTCGACCCGCGCCGCGAAAGCCACAGCACCAGAAAGACCGCGATCAGCAGAAGGGGAACCAGAATCGGCATGCCCCCGCATAGCACCCCCACCGCAAGGGGACGAGCGGCCGCCTAGAGAAACAGGAAATCCTCCGCCCCCAGATCCGCCAGCAGCACCCCTTCCAGCCGGATCACATGCCCCCTCACCACGATCTCCGCCGCCCGCTGGCCATCCACCACGGCCTCGCGCTGCACCAGCGCGCCCATTCCCGACAGCGCATGGAATTCCAGCCGGTCAAGACCGGGGGTGAAATCGGTGATCAGGTCGCGCTCCCCGGCGCGATAGGCGGCAAAGACAAAGGCATCCGCCCCTTCGCCGCCCGCCAGCGTGTCGCGCCCCGCGCCGCCATAAAGCACGTCATTCCCCGCCCCCCCGAAGAGCCGGTCATTCCCCTCCTGCCCCGAAAGCCGGTCCTCCCCATCCCCGCCGAACAGCGCGTCATTCCCCACGCCGCCCCCGATCCCGTCATTCCCCGCCTCGCCGAGGATCGAGTCATCCCCCAGCCCCGCCCAGATCACCTCATTCCCCGCCCCGGAAAGGATCGTGTCATTCCCCGCCCCATCCCGGAACTGGTCCAGCCCATCCCCGCCTTCCAGCAGGTCATGCCCCGCGCCGCCATTCAGCATGTCATTCCCCGCCCCCCCGAAGAGCCGGTCATTCCCCTCCTGCCCCCACAGCCGATCCTCACCATCCCCGCCGAACAGCGCGTCATTCCCCGCGCCGCCCCCGATCACGTCATTGCCCGCCTCGCCAAGGATCGAGTCGTCCCCCAGCCCCGCCCAGATCACTTCATTCCCGGCCCCGGCCAGGATCGTGTCATTCCCCGCCCCATCCCGGAACAGGTCCAGCCCGTCGCCGCCTTCCATCAGGTCATGCCCCGCGCCGCCGTTCAGCACGTCATTCCCCGCCCCTCCGAAGAGCCGGTCATTCCCCTCCTGCCCCCACAGCCGATCCTCCCCATCCCCACCGAACAGCGCATCATTCCCCGCGCCGCCGCCGATCCCGTCATTCCCCGCCTCGCCAAGGATCGAGTCGTCCCCGATCCCCGCCCAGATCACCTCATTCCCCGCCCCGGCCAGGATCGTGTCATTCCCCGCCCCGTCGCGGAACAGGTCCAGCCCATCACCGCCTTCCAGTAGGTCATGGCCATCCCCGCCATACAGCCGATCATCGCCCAGCCCGCCGATCAGCCGGTCATCGCCCGCATCCCCCGACAGCAGGTCATTCTCCCCCCCCCCATCCAGCACATCATTCCCCAACCCGCCGAACAGCCTGTCCCGCCCCAGCGCGGCCAGGATCACATCCGCCCCCTCGCCCCCGATCAGCAGATCGTTCCCCGCCCCGTCAAGCAGACGGTCATCCCCATCCCCACCGTCGAGCGTGTCATTCCCCTCGCCCCCGGTCAGCAGATCCCGGCCTGCGCCGCCCTCCAGCAGATCCGCGCCCAACCCGCCTTCCAGCGAGTCATCCCCGTCCCCGCCGCGCAGCAGATCATTGCCATCCGTCGCGGCCAGACTGTCATTTCCCACCCCGCCCGACAGCGTGTCATTCCCCGCCCCGTCCGAGATGGCATCCTCCCCGTCGCCACCCTCGAGCCAGTCATCGCCATCCCCCCCGATCAGCCGGTCAGTGCCCGCCCCGCCGAACAGCCGGTCATTGCCCACCCCGCCCTCGAGCGAGTCATTGCCCGCATTCCCCTCCAGCAGGTCATTGCCAAGGCTCGCCAGCAGGCGATCATCCCCCAGCGCCCCGAAGAGGGAATCGTTGCCCGCTCCGTCATAGATCAGGTCGGCCCCCTCTCCCCCGTCGATCAGGTCATCCCCATCGCCGCCCGACAGCCGGTCATTCCCGTCCCCGCCGAACAGCGCATCCGCCCCCGCGCCCCCTTCCAGCGTGTCATTGCCCGCCTCGCCCAGCAGCCGGTCATTCCCGTCCGAGGCCTGCAGGATGTCGTTCCCCGCCCCGCCGATCAGCCGGTCATTGCCCAGCCCATCCGACAGGACATCCGCCCCCTCGCCGCCCTCCAGCCAGTCATCGCCATCCCCCCCGGCCAGCCGGTCATCGCCCTCGCCCCCGAACAGCCGGTCATTGCCCACGCCGCCCTCCAGCGTGTCATTCCCCGCCTCGCCCAGAACGGAATCATCCCCCAGCGTCGCCAGGATCCGCTCATCACCCGCCCCGGCGCGGATCGTGTCATTCCCGGCCCCGTCAAAGAAAAGGTCCACCCCATCGCCGCCATCGAGAAGGTCATCCCCGTCCCCGCCCGTCAGCCGGTCATTTCCCGCCCCGCCGTAAAGACTGTCCGCCCCCGCGCCCCCCTCCAGCGTGTCATTGCCGTCTTCCCCATCCAGCCGGTCATTCCCGTCCGAGGCCTGCAGCAGATCGTTCCCCACCCCACCGATCAGCCGGTCATTGCCCAGCCCATCCGACAGGGCATCCGCCCCCTCGCCGCCCTCAAGCAGGTCATCGCCGTCCCCGCCCGCCAGCCGGTCATCCCCCGCGCCGCCATAAAGACTGTCCGCACCCGCCCCACCCTCCAGCGTGTCATTGCCGTCATCCCCATCCAGCCGGTCATTCCCGTCCGAGGCCTGCAGGATGTCGTTCCCCACCCCACCGATCAGCCGGTCATTGCCCAGCCCATCCGACAGGGCATCCGCCCCCTCGCCGCCCTCCAGCCAGTCATCCCCATCCCCGCCCGTCAGCCGGTCATTTCCCGCCCCGCCGTTGAGACTGTCCGCCCCCGCCCCACCCTCCAGCGTGTCATTGCCGTCTTCCCCATCCAGCCGGTCATTCCCGTCCGAGGCCTGCAGCAGATCGTTCCCCGCCCCGCCGATCAGCCGGTCATTGCCCAACCCGTCCGACAGGACATCCGCCCCCTCGCCGCCCTCAAGCAGGTCATCCCCATCCCCGCCCGCCAGCCGGTCATCCCCTGCGCCGCCATAAAGACTGTCCGCCCCCGCGCCCCCTTCCAGCGTGTCATTGCCGTCATCCCCATCCAGCCGGTCATTCCGGTCCGCGGCCTGCAGCAGATCGTTCCCCGCCCCGCCGATCAGCCAGTCATCCCCATCGCCCCCGGCCAGCCGGTCATCGCCCGCCCCGCCGTAGAGACTGTCCGCCCCCGCCCCACCCTCCAGCGTGTCATTTCCGTCATCCCCATCCAGCCGGTCATTCCCGTCCGCGGCCTGCAGCAGATCGTTCCCCGCCCCGCCAATCAGCCGGTCATTGCCCAGCCCGTCCGAGAGGACATCCGCCCCCTCACCGCCCTCCAGCAAGTCATCCCCATCCCCGCCCGCCAGCCGGTCATCCCCCGCCCCGCCGTAAAGACTGTCCGCCCCCGCGCCCCCTTCCAGCGTGTCATTGCCTGCCTCGCCCCGCAGCACATCCGCCCCGCCGAGGCCCGCCAGGCTGTCATTCCCGGCGCCCCCGGTCAGGCTGTCATCGCCCTCGGTCGGGCCGGTCGGCGGCGGCGGGTCTTCGCCGCCGCCATCATCCTCCGCCTGTCCCGCATCCAAAAGCAGCCGGCCATTCGGCGCCAGCGGCATCGCCATCACCTCGGCCACCGTCAGTGGCCGCCCCGCCGCGGTGCGGATCTCCAGCACCTCATCCAGATAGGTCAGGATCGCCCCCGTGGCCGTGGGCGTCACCGTCAGCGCCCCCGTGCCGCGGAAGAAGGGCCAACCCGTCAGGTCGATCCGGTCCTGCGCCGGGTCGAAATCCGCGATCACGTCGCGCTGCCCATCCGCCCGCAGCACGAAGAGATCCGCCCCCGCCCCCCCGCTCAGCACATCCGCCGCCGCGCCATCCAGGATCACGTCCCGCCCTGCACCGCCCGCCGCCACGCCGCCCTGCGCCCGCAGCACCCCGCCCAGCCCCGCCAGCGGCACCGCCAGCAGCGTCACCCCCGCCTCTGCCGCCGACAGCACCGCCACCTGCAACTGCCCTTCGGCCACCACCGCCCGCAGCCCGCTCACATTGGCCAGCCCCAGATCCACCGCATCCGCCAGCGTGGCCAGATGCACCAGCCGCCCCCCGGGCAGCATCGCGAACAGCGTCACGCCGTCATCCGCCCCCGCCGCCAGCACAAAGACCCAGTCCTGATGCGTCACCACCTCCAGCACCACCGCCCCGGCAAAGCGCGTGCCCAGTTCGTCCAGCACATGATCGACCGGCACCACCACACCCGTGGCATCGACCCGCAGCACCGTCAGGCTCGACGATCCCGCCGCCGCGACGATGGCCCATGTCTCGCCAAAGGCGGTGACCGTCTCGATCGCCGTGATCCCCTGCACGTAAAGCCCCTGCGCCGGCCCCGCCACCGACAGCCGCGTCAGCGCCCCGCTTGCCCCCACGGACAGGACCGTGATCGCATCCTCCGCCGAGGATCCGGCCAGAACCAGCATCCGCCCGCCCACCTCGGCCGTGGCCAGCGCCACCACCCCCATCAGGGCGAATGCCACCGAATCCACCGCCACAGATACCGGCGTCAGGGCCTGCCCCGGCCCGATGCGGAAGGATTCTACCCCGCTGCCCGCATGGCGCGCCGCCAGCAGATAGCGCTCTCCGCCGATCTCAACCGCCGCGATCTCCACCGCCTGCGCCTGCAGGGCCGTCGTCGCCTGCAGATAGGCCGTGATCCCCCCCGCCCCGGCCAGTTGCGCCGCGGCGATCATGTCCGTGGCCAGACTTCCCGCCATGCCCCCCACCGTCACCGGCACCCGCGCATTGCCCTGCACCGCAAAGGACTGCACCACCGCGCCCTGCGCGCCCAGACCCAGCAGCACCGTCTCGTTCAGCACCGGATTGAAAAGCCGGATCAGCGGCGTGCCGCCGGGCACGACCACCATCTCCCCCTGTGCCAGAGGCTGCGCGAAACGCGCGCCAAGGGTCACCCCAACCCTCAGGAAACCGAACATGCCACACCCACATTTGCCCGAAGGCCCCGGGGTCAGGTTGCGGGTTTCGCGGTTAGCGATGCCTTAGGGAATGCGGGCAGTTTCATGGCATTCGGCCGGGATTTTACCCAGCCCTCACAGCGTCGTCTCCGCCTCGGCCGGGGTCACGCGCCGCCGCTTGATCATCGCCTCGCGCCAGGTGATGTAGCTGATCGCCCCGATGATCACCGCGCCGCCCAGCAGCACGAAAAGATCCACCCCCTCGCCAAAGACCAGCGCGCCCAGCGCCGTCGCCCAGACCAGCTGCAGGAAGGTCACCGGCTGCGTCACGGCCAAAGGCGCGGCGCCGAAGGCCCGCGTCATGCAGTAATGCCCCGCCGTCGCGAACCCCGCCACCAACCCCAGCCAGAGCCATTGCGACAGGCTCATCGGCACCCAGACCCAGATCGCAAGTGGCAAGAGGCCGACCGTCACCGTGGCCGACATCATCGCCACCACCGTCCCCGCCGGGGCCAGCTGGCTCAGCCGTTTCGCGAAAAGATAGGACGCGGCAAAGAAACAGGCCGCGCCCAGTTGCGCCAGATGCCCGTCCGTCACCTCCCGCAGCCCCGGCCGGATCACGATCAGCGCCCCGATCAGCGCCACCCCTACCGCAAGGATGCGCCGCATCGCCAGCACCTCGCCAAAGAACAGCGCCGCCCCCAGCGTCACCAGAACCGGGTTCAGATAGCCGATCGCCGTCACCTCGGCGACCGGGATCCGCGCCATGGCGTGAAACCACAGGATCACGGCGACGGTATGCACCACGCCCCGCCAGCCGAACAGGCGCCACGTCCCCGCAGGCAGGCCCTGCCGTGCCAGCGCCCACAGGCTCGGCAGCAGGAACAGCACGCCCCAGCCAAAGCGCACAAAGGCCGATTGCGCGGCGGGCAGGTCGGTGCCCAGATAGCGCACGATGCCCGTCACGCCGACAAAGCACAGCCCCGTCGCCAGCATCCACAATGCGCCCTCGACGGGCCGCCCCAAATCGCTCTGATCCGCGCCGCTCATGCCCGCGACCAAAGCCGAACCCCGCGCCCCCCGCAAGGGCCGTGGGGCCGATTTCTCAGGCCGTCAGCGCAAGCTTCGCCGCAATCGCCCACATCGTGCAGCCCACCACCACCTCCAGCACGACCCAGGCCCGCGGCCGCGCAAAGACCGGCCCCAGCAGCCGCGCCCCGAAGCCCAGCGCCGAAAAGAACACCAGCGACCCCATCGCCGCCCCGATGCCAAAGGACAGCCCATGCGGCGCATATTGCGCGCTGATCGACCCCAGCAGCACAACCGTATCCAGATAGACATGCGGGTTGGCCCATGTCAGCACGAGACAGGTCGCCAGCACCTTGCCCAAAGGGGCCGCCCCCCCCGGCGCGGGCATCAAGGCCTCGCCCCCCGCCCAGGCGGCACGGAACCGCATCGCGCCATAGACGACCAGAAAGGCCACGCCCCCCCACAGCATCACATCCGCCAGCCACGGCACCGCGCCCGAGACAAGGCCGAACCCGCCCACCCCCGCTGCGATCAGCACCGCATCCGACAGCGCGCAGGTGGCAACCACCGCCAGCACATGCTCGCGCCGGATGCCCTGCCGCAGCACAAAGGCATTCTGCGCCCCGATGGCCGCGATCAGGCTGATCGCCACCAGAAATCCCGAACCAGCCGCGAAACCTGCCGTCATTCCGTCCCCCACACGCCCACAGAGACCACGCGCCCCGGCTTTCCGCCGGACGTGACTTTCCGCTTGACCTATGGCCAGCCCCTGCAACAATCCAGTTAATCTTCCTGCGCCAAGATTAGAGAAACTTATGCTCGACCCCGCCCAGCTCGCCGCCCTCGCCGCCGTGCATCGCCGCGGCTCCTTCGATCTTGCCGCGGCGGAACTGCATGTCACGCCCTCGGCCATCTCCCAACGCCTCAAGGCGCTGGAGGAACGCATCGGCACCCTTCTCATCCGGCGCGGCACGCCCTGCAGTGCCACCGAAACCGGCCTGCGCCTGATCCGTCACCATGACGAGGTGGTGCTTCTCGAACAGGCCCTCGCCACCGAACTGCCGGGCATTTCCCCCGGCCCCGTCACCCTGCGCATCGCGGTCAATGCCGACAGCCTCGCCACCTGGATCATCCCGGCGCTCGCCACCTGCACCGACTTCCTCTTCGACATCGTCATCGACGATCAGGACGTCTCGCAGGACTGGCTCCGCCGGGGCGAGGTGTCGGCCGCCGTCACCGCCCATCCCGGCCCGCTGCAGGGCTGCGATACCCTGCCGCTCGGGCGGCTGCGCTATCGCGCCACCGCCTCGCCCGCCTACCTCGCCCGCTGGATGCCCCATGGCCCGACGCCCGCCGCCCTGTCCCGCGCCCCGGCGCTCACCTTCTCCGACAAGGACAGGCTGCAGCATATCTGGGTGGATCGCCTGACCGATGGGCAGGCCAGCCGCGCGGGCTTTCCCGGCCACCGCCTCGCCTCGTCGCAGGGCTTTGTCGATGCCTGCCTCGCGGGCCTCGGCTGGGGTCTGAACCCCGAACCACTGGTCGCATCCCACCTCGCCACGGGCCGCCTGATCGACCTCGCCCCCGACCAGCCGCTCGATACCGCGCTGCACTGGCAGTTCGCCCGCCTCACCGCCCCGGCCATCGCCCCGCTCACCCGCGCGATCCAGACGGCAGCCCGCGCCGCCCTCCTTCAGCCGTGACGCAGCACGCGGAAAAAGGTCATCGCCGCCAGCAGCACCAGCACCAGCCCGGCCATGTCGGCCGCCGCAGCCTTCAGGAACGGCTCCGCGCGCGCCAGCATCGGCATCTCGCCGCAGCAGGGCCCGATCAGCACGCGCGGCACATTCCCGATCAGCGATCCGGCCAACCCCACCAGCAGGATCGCCTTCCAGTTCGCATCCTGCCCCTCGCCCCGCGCATCCATGCCCAGCACCCGGAACAGCGCAAAGGCCACCGGCACCGCCAGAACCTTGGCCACCAGCACCACCAACAGCAGCGCCGTCATCCCCTCCAGCCCGACGATCATCCCCGTCGACAGGATCGCCGCCGGCAACACCATCAGCATCGCCACCCAGCCATAGACCCAGACCATCAGCACCGTCACGCCAAAGGGCAGGAACACCGCATGCATCCGCGATTGCATCGCCCCGTTCCCGAAGATCCGGCTCAGATCATGTAGCCCCTGACACAGCAGAAAGGCCAGGACCATCAGCCCCGACGCGATGCAGAAATGCAGCGCCACCTGGCGCAGATCCCTCAGCATCCTCCGCTCTCCCCCCGGGCAGGTTCCGCCCGGCGCCGCCCGTCACAGCCGGCCATTTGCCGACAGGACATACTGCCCCGCCCGGGTATCGGGCGCATGGGCCACCAGCCCCCGCTGCACCAGGCTCTTCAGCGCCCGATGATAGGTCGCCTGCGGGATCGCCGCGGCCAGGGGATGATTGCGGATCGCCTCCGACCGCGCCGCCCGCTGCGATCCGTTGCACACCTCGTTGATGGCATAAAGCACATCGCGCTCATTGGGGGAAAGCTCCACCAGCCCAAGCGAGCTTTCCATCTCGAACAACAACGACCGAAGCTGTGCAACGCTCTTTATATTCAATCGGATCATCCCCGAGCCGGCCCCCGGACGGGCAAGGCAGCCACGTCCTGTTAACCATTATTAAAGCGTAGATACCCCCGTCAGGCAACGCTCCTCGCAAGGCGGGGCGAAGATTGGCATGAAGTTTGCTGCAAGGATTGCGCAACCGCATCGGCCACTCGCAGAGAAAACTTTCATGCCCAGCAGCAAAGCCCTTGACAGCCCCTCTTGCAGCAACAACTTTTACGTGTATTAAGAAATTGATTCACGACCTATTGGTTATCCGGTTTCCTGTGCCTTGCCAGTGACCAGCTCTTCGGACCCCCCGCCGTTCGCAAAGATTGTCCCGCCCCAAGATGAACATCCTTCCCGACAGCATCAGCATGGCCCCTGCCAAGGACGCGTCCCCCGCCTGCTGCCCGCCCGGAGTGGCGCAGATGCCCCGCCCCGCGCAAATCGTCGCCGTCTGCGAACGTCCCGGTCCGCTGGACCCGCTGCTTGACTGGCTCGCCGAAAAGGGCGCGCAGATCGTGCATGTGCCGCTGCGCCGCCTGCCGCTCGACTGGTTCGATGCCAATGCCCATCGCCATGACGTCGCCCTCGTCGATGCCGATTTCCTGGGCGATGAAGGGGCGATGATAGATTTCGGGATGCGCCTGCGCCGCTTCAGCCCGGGCATGCCGGTGATCATGGCGACAAAGCGCGTCACCGCCTCGGATTTCTCGACCGAACGCATGGCCATCTGCGATGTCACGCTGCGCATGCCCATCACCCGCGGCGACCTGCTCGAGGCGCTTTCCGCGGCGCTGGAAAACCATGCCCACTGGACCGAAATCCGTCATCAGGGTCGTCCCCTGATCGCCGAGGCACACCCCCCCTCGGTCTGATCGCCAGAATGGCGATACCCGTGCGACTGGCGGCCCCCCCGGGCCGCCATTTCTTTTGCCGAAACGAGAAAGGGCGGCCCGTTGGGCCGCCCTTCCCGCATTCCTCGGCGTTCCGCCCGGATCAGGCCAGTTGCGCCGCCACATCCTCGGGGATGTCGAAATTATGCGTCACGGTCTGCACATCGTCATCCTCTTCCAGCATGTCGATCAGCCGCATCAGCTTGGTCGCCGTGTCCAGATCGACCTCGGTCCGCGACTGCGGCCGCCAGACCAGCTTGGATTCCAGCGATTCCCCCAGCGCCTTCTCCAGCGCGTCTGACACATCCGAAAGCGACTCGACGCTGCAATAGATCCAGTGGCCCTCGTCGTCGGATTCCACGTCATCCGCCCCGGCCTCCAGCGCGGCCATCATCACGTCATCCGCCGATCCGGCGCTGGCGGCATAGGAAATCTCGCCCACCCGGTCAAAGGAATGGCTGACCGATCCGGTCTGCCCAAGGTTCCCGCCGCATTTGGTGAAATAGGACCGCACGTTCGAAGCCGTGCGGTTCAGGTTGTCGGTCATCGCCTCGACGATGATCGCGATCCCGTTCACGCCATAGCCTTCATAGCGGATCTCGGTGTAATCCTCCGCATCGCCGCCCTGCGATTTCTTGATCGCGCGCTCGATCACGTCCTTCGGCATCGACACGGCCTTCGCCGCCTTCACCGCCAGACGCAGGCGCGGGTTCTTCTCGGGGTCAGGATCGCCCATCTTGGCGGCGACGGTGATCTCCTTCGCCAGCTTGGAAAACATCTTCGAGCGCAGCTTGTCCTGCTTGCCCTTCCGATGCTGGATGTTCGCCCATTTTGAATGGCCTGCCATGACCCGCGCTCCGATATCCCTTGGGGGGTGATGGCGTCCTATACACAAGGCAGGCGGGGAACGGCAACCCCGCCCCCGCGCAACTCCGGCCTATTCCGCTTCAGCGGCAAAGACCGCGCCCAGCCCCGCGAAGTGCAGCCCCATGCCTTCCGTTGCGCCGGACGGGCATTCCCGCCCCTCCGGCACGGAAATCACTTCACCGGCGGGGGCGAGGCAAAGGTCCAACTCTCCCCCCCGTCCGAAATCTCCACCGATGCCATCGGCGGCACCACGCCCTCGGCCCCCAGCGCGCGGGTCAACTCGCTCCAGAACTGGCGCAGCAGGTTGGGCTTCTCCACCACCGTCACGCGATAATCATAGCCCGGCCCGCAGGGCTCCAGCCGCCCGGCCCCGCCCGCCGCCGCCCAATCCGCGCGGCAGACCGTGCCATCGCTCAGGCTTACCGTCAGCACCGATTGCGACAGCCGCGCCGCCTGCGGCTCCACAGGCTGCATCGCCGCCGCGCAACCGGCCAGACCCAGCACCGCCACAAGTCCCAGAACCCGCATCTCCACCACTCCTACAAGGGCCAGATCACCGGGATCAGCGCCGAAGCCACCAATCCCGTCAGGATATTCAACGGTATCCCCACCCGCATGTAATCCGAAAAGCGATAGCCCCCCGGACCATAGACCATCATGTTCGTCTGATACCCCACCGGCGTCGCAAAGGCGACCGAGGCCGAGAACATCACCGCCACGACAAAGGGCCGCGCATCCACGCCCAGCGTCTGCGCCAACTCGATCACGATGGGCGTATAGATCACCGCCACCGCATTGTTCGACAGGAACTCCGTCAGCGCCAGCCCCAGGAAATAGACGCACAGGATCATCAGGAAGGGCGACATCCCCAGCATCAAGGGCGCCACCGCCTCCACGATCAGTTCCACCGCCCCCGCATGTTCCAGCCCCTGCCCCACCGCCAGCATCGCAAAGATCATCGCGATCAGGCGGCCATCGACAAAGCTGAAGGCCTCCTCGGCATCCACGCAGCGCGTGATCAGGATCACCGCCACCGCGACCAGCCCCAGCGCCAGGATCGGCGCCACATCCAGCGCCGACAGCAGCACGATCCCCGCCAGCGCGGCAATCGCGATGGGGGCCTTGCCACGCCGGAACGGCTTGATCGACGGGCGGCTGATATCCACCAGATCCATATCCGCCGCCAGCCGCTGGATATCCTCCACCGCGCCTTCCAAGAGCAGCGTATCCCCCACCCGCACCGTCAGGTCATCCAGCTGCCGCCCGATATTCTGGTTGCGCCGATGCGCCGCCAGCACATAGACGCCGTATCGCCGCCGCAGCCGCAACTCGCCCAGCCGCCGCCCCTCCATCCGGCAGCCGGGCGAAATCAGCACCTCCACCGTCTCGGTCCGGGTCGAAGAAAGCTTGTCCACCAGATGCAGGTCCTTGCGGTTCTGCAGGCCCAGAAGTTCCGTCATCTCCGTCCGCAGCACCACCCGGTCCCCGGCCTCAAGCTTCACCGGCGCCAGGTCCCGCCGCAGCGAGGCATCGCCGCGCAACACGTCGATCAGCCGCACCCCGTCGCGCTTGAACAGGTCGATCTCCAGCACCGCCTGCCCGATCAGCGGGCTGTCCTCGGGCACGGCAACTTCCGTGAAATACTTCATCTTGCGCCGGTCGCTCAGCAGCACGCCCATGCTCTGCCGCACCGGCAGCAGCTTGTCCGCCGTCAGCGCCAGAAAGGCCCCGCCGATCACCGTGATCGCAATCCCCAAAGGCGCGATTTCAAAGATGGTGAAATGCGCAAGCCCGCTCTCCGCCGCCACCCCATCCACCAGCAGGTTGGTCGAGGTGCCGATCAGCGTGATCATCCCCCCCATCACCGTGACATAGGACAAGGGGATCAACAGCTTCGAGGGCGCGGTCCCCATCTTCACCGCCATCTGCATCACCACGGGGATCATCACCGCCACCAGCGGCGTGTTGTTCATGAACCCCGACGCCACCGCGATGAACCCGAACAGCACGACGATCGTCCGCTTCGGCCTGTCCCCCACCTGCCGCTCGGCCGCGCGGATCACCATCTCCACCGCGCCCGTCCGGACCAGCCCCCCCATCACCAGGAACATCAGCACGATGGTCCAGGGCGCGGCATTCGACAGCACCGCCACGCCCTCGCGCACCGGCAGGATCCCCAGCACCAGCATCAGCGCGGCCCCGCCCAGCGCCGTCACCTCCACCGGATAGACCTCGCGCACGAACAGCGCGAACATCCCCAGCAGGATCGCGATCGCCACCCAGGGTTGCCATTCCGCCGCCAGTTCCAGTCCGAACATACCGCCCCCTCGCACCAAACGCGCGGTCCGTCAGGCGGCGGGCACATCCCCCCGCGCCGAGCGTGCGCGCGGGCTGACCAATGCCACACCGGACAGAAGCAAAACAAGCGAAAGCCAGAGAGAAGGAGGAAATCTCTCTCCCAGGATCACCATTGCCCAGAAAATTCCCGCCCCCGTCACGATATAGGAACATTGTGAGGCGAACACCGCCCCCGCCCGGAACGCAAGCCACACATAGGCCGCATAGACCAGCGCATGCAGCGCTGATGATGCCGCCAGCGCCACCTCCGCCCGGCCGAATCCGGCGAAGGGATCGAAGAACTGCCCCGTCAGCAGCGCCACGGGCAGGCACAGCACCATGCCCGTGACCGATGCCCCGAACATCGCCTGCACCGGGTCCATCCCCGCCGTGCCATTGCGCGCCACGTAAAGCCCCTCCAGCGCATAGCAAAGCGGCCCGACCAGGGCGACGGGCAGGAAGGCCGCCATTGCCGGATCGGGCAGCGCCGCCCCGGGGGCCGCCAGCAACCCCACCGCCATCAGCCCCAGGCACAGCCCCGCCAGCCGCGCCCAGCTGAACCGCTCCATCCCCAGCAGCAGCGCGATGGGAAAGGCGATCATCGGCACCGCCGAAATCAGGATCGACATGATCCCCGATGGCAGCCGTGCGATCGAGAGATAGAAGGTCGCATTCGGGATCAGCGTGCCCAGCGCCGCCACGACGACATAGAACCGCAGCGCCGGGCGGGTGAAGACCAGCCCCCGCCCCCGCGGCAGGCAGATCGCCCCCAGCACCCCGGTGCAGACCACCAACTGCCAGAAGATCAGCCCGAAAGGCCCATGCCCCGTCGATGTCGCGATCTTGCCCAGCGGCTGGGTCAGCCCCCAGCCAAGGCCCAGCAGCAGCAGAACCCCCACCAGAAACCAGCGCTGACCGCCCGCGGAAAGGGCTGTCACGGCGCGCTCTCCTGCAACCGCCCGCCCTGCCGCACCGGCACCACCCTCAGCGCCTTGCCTGTCCGGTCATCGGTCTCGACAAAGACACCCGACAGCGTGGCCTCGCCCGCCGCCGGCTCGAACCGCCCCTTGGCCATGCCGGTGACGAAACGGCGCAAGGGCTCCAGCTTCTCCATCCCGATGACGCTGTCATAGTCGCCGCACATGCCCGCATCCGAAAGATAGGCCGTGCCCCCCTTCAGGATCATCGCATCCGCCGTCGGCACATGGGTATGCGTGCCCACCACCAGCGACGCCTGCCCGTCGCACCAATGCCCCATGCCCATCTTCTCGGAGGTCGCCTCGCAATGCATATCGACCACTGCCGCCTGTACCGCCGCCCCCAGGGCATGGGTCTTCAACACCGCCTCGATGGCCGAGAAGGGATCGTCAAAGGGCCGTTTCATGAAGACCTGCCCCAGAACCTGCGCCACCAGAACCTTGCGCCCCTGCGTCGCGGTGAAGACGCGAAACCCCTTGCCCGGCGCCACCTTGGAAAAATTCAGCGGCCGGATGATCCGCGGCTCCGTCTCGATGAAGGACAGCATGTCCTTCTGGTCAAAGGCATGATCGCCCAGCGTGATGCAATCCGCCCCCGCCGCCAGAATGGCCCGGGCATGATCCGGCGTCAGCCCCGCCCCGCTCGAGGCGTTCTCGCCATTCACCACCACGAAATCGAGCGCCCAGTCCGTCCGCAAAGCGGGCAGCCGCGCGGTGATCGCCGCCCGTCCCGCCCGCCCCATGACATCGCCAAGAAAAAGGATCCGCATGTCCCCGCCCTACGTCACGCCGGGCATGGCGGCAATCCCGTTCCCGACCCGTGCCGTCGCAAAACCCCACCGCAGCATAAAACCCGCCCTCGCCCCTTCACCCTGGCCCAAATACCCGAATTCCCACGCCAGCCACCCCCACCCCGGTCGCCTTCCGGCGCCCTCCCCTCCCCCGCCTGCGGGGGAGGGGCCGGGGGGGGGGGCGTTTCCCCACAGGCACGCCCTGTGCAATGGCGCACCCTGACCGCGAAAACGCCGCTCCAGCCTATCGCTTCTTGTATGCACCGCTGTCTGCACCAGGCGCTGCACTGCAGGGCTGAACGGGCATTTTCGCCCAACCTCCTGAAATCAGACCCCTTCCCCCACCCCACCCCACACTCTACCTTCCCCCCATGCACCTCCCCGCCCCCCTCACCGACTGGCTCGCGAAAAAAGGCTGGACCCTCCACCCCCACCAGCAGCAAATGCTGGACCGCGCCGCCACCCCCGCCACCCTCCTCATCGCCCCCACAGGCGGCGGCAAGACGCTGGCAGGCTTCCTCCCCACCCTCGCCGAACTGGGCACCACCCCGCCCCCTGGCCTTCACACCCTCTACATCTCCCCCCTCAAGGCCCTCACCGCCGACATCCGCCGCAACCTCCGCACCCCCGTCGAAGGCGCCTCCCTCCCCATCCGCATCGAAGACCGCACGGGCGACACCTCCTATACCCAGCGTCGCCGCCAACGCGCCGACCCGCCGCATATCCTGCTCACCACACCGGAATCCCTCGCCCTCCTCCTCTCCTACGAAGACGCGCCAAAAATCTTCCAATCCCTCCAACGGGTTGTGATCGACGAACTCCACGCACTCGCCGAATCCAAACGCGGCGACCAGCTCATGCTGCTCCTCTCCCGCCTCGAATCCCTAAGCCCAAACCTCCGCCGCGTCGGCCTCTCCGCCACCGTCGAAGACCCGCCCGCGCTGGCCCGCTACCTCTCGCCAACCGCCTGCGACATCCTGCAAGCCGACCCCGGCCCCGACCCCGACATCGCCATGCTGGAAACCGAAGCCCCCCCACCGTGGTCCGGGGGCGGCGGCCGCTACGCCATGCGCGCGATCCTCGACGAAGTCCGCCGCCACCGCACGACCCTCATCTTCCACAACACCCGCGCGCAGGCGGAACTCTTCTTTCACGACCTCTGGCTACAGAACGACGAAGGGCTGCCCATCGGCATCCACCACGGCTCCCTCGCCCGCGAACAGCGTGAACGGGTAGAGGCCGCGATGGCCGCCGGACAACTCCGCGCCGTAGTCTGCACAGGCTCACTCGACCTCGGCATCGACTGGGGCGACGTGGACCTCGTCATCCAGGTCGGCGCGCCCAAGAACGTCAAACGCCTCGTGCAAAGGATCGGCCGCGCCAACCACCGCTACAACGCCCCCTCCAAGGCCTTGATATTGCCCGCAAACCGCTTCGAAGTGGTCGAATGCCGCGCCGCCCTCGACGCCGTCCGCGACCATACGCTCGACGGCGAACCCCGCGGCCCCGGCCCGCGCGACGTGCTCTGCCAGCACATCCTGATGACCGCCGCCTCCGGCCCCTTCGACGCTAACGATCTGTTTACCGAAGTTAAGAGAACCGGCCCCTACACGACCCTCACCCGCCCCGAATTCGACGCCTGCCTCGACTTCTGCGCCACGGGTGGCTACGCCCTCCGCGCCTATGACAAGTGGCAGAGATTGCTGGAAAAAAACGGCAGATGGCAACTGCGCGACCCCCGCAACGCCGCCGTCATCCGCCAGAACCTCGGCACCATCATCGACACCGAGACGCTCAAAGTAAGGTTAAGAAACCGCCTCGGCGGCACGCCCCTCGGCGAAGTCGAGGAAGGCTTCGCCTCCACCCTCACCCCCGGCGACACCTTCCTCATCGGCGGCGAAATCGTCCGCTACGAAGGCCTGCGGGAAATGACCGTCGAAGTCACCCGCCAACCGGGCCGCGACCCCAAAGTCGCCACCTTCAACGGCACCAAATTCGCCACCTCCACGCTGCTCACCCAGCGAATCCTCGAAATCTTCCAAGCAGATAGCTGGCCCGACCTCCCCGCCCACACCGCCCAATGGCTGGCGCTCCAACGCGACGTCTCGCGCCTGCCGCAACCCGACCGCCTGCTGGTGGAAAGCTTCCCCCATGACGGCCGCGAACATCTCTGCATCTACGGCTTCGCGGGTCGCAACGCGATGCAGACCCTCGCCCTCCTCGTCACCAAAGTGATGGAAGATCAAGGCCTTGCCCCCTTGGGCTTCACCGCCACCGACTACGCGACGCTCATCTGGTGCCTCGACCCCGTCACCGACGCCGCCCCCCTCTTCGACCTCGACCGCCTCCGCGAAGGCCTCGAAACATGGCTCGGCGGCAATGCCGTGATGAAACGCACCTTCCGCGCCACCGCCATCATCGCAGGCCTGATCGAACGATCCCACCAAGGCCGACGGAAAACAGGCCGCCAAGCCACCTTCTCCTCCGACATCCTCTACGACACGCTGCGAAAATACGACCCCGACCACCTGCTGCTGCAAGTCACCCGCGAAGAGGCCGAACGCGGCCTTGTCGACTTCTCCCGCATCGAAGACATGCTCGCCCGCGTCGGCAACCGCATCGACCTGATCCGCCTGCCCCGCGTCACCCCCCTCGCCGCGCCCCTCTTCCTCGAACCGAACAAGATCCCCATCCATGGCACAGGCCGCGAACGCATGGTCGAAGACGCCGCCCGTCGGCTGATGGAGGAAGCAGGCCTCGCCTGACCCTTGCACCCCCTGCCTGACAAGGGCTAACCACGCCCCATGCACCACGCCTTCACCCTTGCCGGAGAAATGCTCCACGCCCTCCCCTCCGGCGCGCTTTTCTGGCCCGCCCAATCGCTCCTCTGCGTCTCGGACCTGCATTTCGGCAAATCCGAACGCCTCGCCCGCCGCGGCGGATCGCTCCTGCCGCCCTATGAAACCCGCGCCACGCTGGAAAAACTCGAGGCCGATATCGACCGCACCTCGCCCGCCCGCGTGATCTGCCTCGGCGACAGCTTCGACGACCTCGCCGCCGCCGACGGGCTGGAGGAAGCGGCGCGTTTGCGCCTCGCCCGCCTGATGGCGGGGCGCGACTGGACATGGATCGAAGGCAACCACGACGCAGGCCCGGTGGAGATCGGCGGCACCCACCGCGCCACCGTGACGCTTCGCCCCCTGACCTTCCGCCACATCGCGGACCCCTCGCAAAGCGCCGAGATATCAGGCCATTACCACCCCAAGGCCCGCCTGAAAGGCACCGCCCGCCCCTGCTTCCTGCTGGACGCGCAACGCCTGATCCTGCCCGCCTACGGCACCTATACGGGCGGCCTGCCCACCCACGACAGCGCCCTGCAATCCCTCATGCAAAAGGGCGCGCTGGCCATCCTCACCGGCCCGCGCGCCCTTCCCATTCCCTTCTGAAACCCCGTCCCGGGCTTGACCCGGGACCTCCCCCAACACCCGCGCCGCCCGCCTGAAAAGAGAGGCCCCGGGTCAAGCCCGGGGCGCGTCGTCACCATGCGCCGTAGGGCGGGGTTCACCCCGCCATCCGTCGCGAAAGGCGGGGTGAACCCCGCCCTACGCCGTCAACCCCTCCGGCTCGGCCAGTCCGTTCGCCCGGCAGCAGGCCGTCAGCGTATTGGCCAGCAGGCACGCAATCGTCATCGGCCCCACGCCGCCCGGAACCGGCGTGATCGCCCCTGCCACCGCTGCCGCGCTGTCGTAATGCACATCACCCACCAGCTTCGCCTTGCCGTCCCGCTCGATCCGGTTGATCCCCACGTCGATCACCGTCGCCCCCGGCTTCACCATATCGCCCGTGATCATCTCGGGCCGCCCCACGGCAGCGACCAGGATATCCGCCCGCTTGCACACCTCCGCCAGATCCTTGGTCCGGCTGTGCGCAATCGTCACCGTGCAGCTATCGCCCAGCAAGAGCTGCGCCATCGGCTTGCCCACGATGTTCGACCGCCCCACGACCACGGCGTTCAACCCCGCGAGCTTCCCGTGATGATCCCGCAGCATCATCAGGCACCCAAGCGGCGTGCAGGGCACCATCGACTTCTGCCCCGTCCCTAGCAGGCCAACGTTCGAGATATGGAACCCGTCCACATCCTTGGCAGGCGAAATCCGGTTGATCACCAGCTCGGAATTCAGATGCCCGGGCAGCGGCAATTGCACCAGAATGCCATGCACCGCCGGATCGGCATTCAGCCTGTCGATCAGCGCCAGCAACTCCGCCTCGCCCGTCTCCGCTGGCAGGCGATGTTCGAAACTCTCCATCCCCACCTCGATGGTCGAGGCATGCTTGTTGCGCACATAGACCTTCGACGCGGGGTCTTCCCCCACCAGCACCACGGCCAGCCCCGGCGTGATGCCGTTCTGCTCCTTCAGCCGCGCCACATGCGCCGCCACCTGCGCGCGCACATTGGCGGCGAATGCCTTCCCGTCGATCACCTTGGCAACCATGTCCCGTTCCCCTCTGTTATCTCAGACCGCCGCGGCAAAGGCCGCGCGGTAATGATCCTTCTGCATCCGTGTCGCCAGCACCGCGTTCTTCATCAGAACCGCTACCGTCACCGGCCCGACGCCACCGGGCACCGGGGTGATCCACCCCGCCACCTCGGCACAGCTTGCATAATCCGCGTCGCCGACCGTGCGCCCCTCGACCCGGTTGATCCCGATGTCGATCAGCGCCGCGCCCGGCTTCAGCATGTTCCCCGTCACCAGCCCCGGCTTGCCCACGGCCACGAAGACCGCATCCGCCGCGCGGCTATGCACCGCCACCTGCCGCGTCATGTGGTGGCAGACCGTGACGGTCGCCCCCAGCCCCATCATCAGAAAGGCGATGGGCTTTCCCACGATCTCGGAATGACCGATCACGCAGACATCCAGCCCTTCCATCTTCAACGGCAGGCTCTTCAATATCTCCACCGCCGCGACCGCCGTGCAGGGGCCCAGCGTCAGGTCGTTATAGACGATGTTCCCGATGGAGGAGGGATGCATCCCCTCCACATCCTTGATCGGATGCACCGCCTTCTGCAGCGCCTTCACGGGGATATGCGCGGGCAGGGGCCGCTGGATGATGATCCCGTTCACCCGCGGATCGGCATTCAGCCCCGCCAGCACGCCCGTCAACTGCTCCAGAGAAATCGTCTCGGGATAGTTCCGCGCCTCGAAGGCCACGCCCGCCGCTTCGGCCTGGCGCTGCTGGTTGCGCACGTAAAGCTCCGCCGCCGCCACATCGCCCACCGAGATCGACACCAGCCGCGGCGCCCAGCCCGCAGCCTCAAGCTCGCCCGCCTCGGCCCGGATCTCGGCCATCATCCGCGCCGCTATGCCCTTGCCGTCGATCACCGTGGCCGTCATCCGCCTTCGCCCTTCCGCATCGGTCAGGCCCTGCGTCAGCCCTTCCGCAAATGGTCTTCCTCGCGCTCGATCGACCAGTCGATCAGCTTGCGCCACAGCTTTTCCAGCTTGTCTGGCGGCAAGCCCTGCGCCTCTGCATGACGCCGCACATTGGCCACGACCTGCTCCACCCGATCGTCGATCCGCGCGGGCAGGCCCACCTGTTCCTTGATCGCGGCGGCACGGTCGATATAGGCGGTCCGCTCTGCGAACATCGCCACCAGCGCCTCGTCCAGCCGATCAATCTCGGCCCGGATATCGGCCATCGTCATGCAGTCTTCCGGCCTCTTCATGCCTCGCCCCCTTTCAGGATGGCCCCCATGTAAGGGGGCCAGCCCGAAAGGGCAACGCGACAGATCGCTTTAGAACAGGCCCTCGACATGGCCCGCGTCGTTCAGCCGGATCACTTCCGCCGACGGCACCTTGGGCAGGCCCGGCATCGTCATGATCTCGCCGCAGATCGCGACGATGAAGCCCGCACCCGCCGACAGCCGCACTTCCCGCACCGGCACCGAATGGCCCGTGGGCGCACCGCGCACCGACGGATCGGTGGTGAAGGAATACTGGGTCTTGGCCACGCAGATCGGCAGGTTGCCGTAACCCGCCGCTTCCCAGGCCTTCAGCTGATCACGGATCGACTTGTCGGCGATCACCTCATCCGCGTGATAGATGCGCTTGGCGATGGTCTCCAGCTTCTGGAACAGCGGCATGTCATCGGGATAGAGCGGCGCAAAATTCGCAGCCCCCGATTCCGCCAGCTGCACCACCTTATGCGCCAGATCCTCGATCCCCGCCGAGCCATTCGCCCAGTGCTTGCACAGGATCGCCTCTGCGCCCTGTTCGGCCACATAGGCCTTCACGGCGGCCACTTCGGCATCGGTGTCGCTGTAGAAGTGGTTTATCGCCACGACCACCGGCACGCCAAAGCTCTTCACGTTGGCGATATGGCGGCCAAGGTTCGGGCAGCCCTTCTTGACCGCATCGACATTCTCGGTCCCCAGATCGGCCTTCGCCACGCCCCCGTTCATCTTCATCGCGCGGACCGTGGCCACGATCACCGCCGCCGACGGCTTCAGCCCGGCCTTGCGGCACTTGATGTCGAAGAACTTCTCGGCGCCAAGGTCCGCCCCGAAACCGGCTTCGGTCACGACATATTCACCCAGCTTCAGCGCCGTCTTGGTCGCGATGACCGAGTTGCAGCCATGCGCGATATTCGCGAACGGGCCGCCATGCACGAAGGCCGGGTTGTTCTCCAGCGTCTGCACGAGGTTCGGCTGCATCGCATCCTTCAGCAGGACGGTCATCGCGCCATCGGCCTTGATGTCGCGGCAATAGACCGGCTTCTTGTCGCGGGTATAGGCGACCACGATATCGCCAAGCCGCTTCTGCAGGTCTTCAAGGTCATTGGACAGGCACAGGATCGCCATGACTTCCGACGCCACGGTGATGTCGAACCCGGTCTGGCGCGGGAAGCCGTTGGCCACGCCGCCAAGGCTCACCACGATATCGCGCAGCGCGCGGTCGTTCATGTCCATCACGCGGCGCCAGGCCACGCGGCGCTCGTCGATGTCCAGGCTGTTGCCCCAGTAGATGTGGTTGTCGATCATCGCCGACAGCAGGTTGTGCGCAGAGGTGATCGCGTGGAAGTCGCCGGTGAAGTGAAGGTTCATCTCCTCCATCGGCACGACCTGCGCGTAACCGCCGCCCGCAGCACCCCCCTTCATCCCGAAATTCGGGCCGAGGCTGGCCTCACGGATGCAGATCACCGCCTTCTTGCCGATGCGGTTCAGCCCGTCGCCCAGACCGACCGTGGTGGTCGTCTTGCCTTCGCCCGCCGGTGTCGGGTTGATCGCGGTCACAAGGATCAGCTTGCCGTCCTTCTTGCCGGAAAGCGATTTGATGAACTCCTGGCTCACCTTCGCCTTGTCATGGCCGTAGGGCAGCAGATGCTCCGACGGGATGCCAAGTTTCGAACCGATCTCCATGATCGGCTTCTTCTTGGCTTCGCGTGCAATTTCGATGTCGGTTTTGAAGGCCATGTCCCAGCTCCCGTTGCGGGGTTCTTCCCCGTTCATGACCTGATACCGACATGCAAGCCCGTTGAGAGTGGCTTTTCCGACCTTTTCGGCCCCAGATTCGCCAGCCTGCGTTTCCTATCGGAAATAATCGAACACTGCTGGGAAACTTGCCTCTGACAGTCGCCTTTTTCCGACACGCGATCACGCCCGCCGGGCTGTCTCCAGATGCGCCCAGACCGGCTGATCGGGGATATGCAGGCGGATGGATTCGCCCAGGGCAAAGCTGCCTTCGCGCTCTACCCAGGCGGTGATCCCGCGCCGCCCCGCCGCCGCGGCCTTGAACTTGCCGCCGAAACCGGGATGGCGCGCCTCGATGGGGCGGGCGGGCAGGTGGCAGGGCCGGTTCTCGATATCCACCACCAGCGTCGCGCCGCCTTCGGCCTGCAACCGGCTGCCCGGCGGCAGATGGCTGAAATCGGGGATGCCCTCGATCACCATGCTGGCCCCGACCAGCGCCGGATCCAGCCGCTCCAGCCCCATCTTCGCCGCGATGGCCACCAGATCCTCGGCCGCCAGCACCGAGAACTGCCGCGTGTTCCGGATCGTCGTTCCCTTGGGATATTGCGCCACCACCCGGCTGCAAGAGGGGCGCGTCAGCCCGCCATGCGCCTCGCCCTCGGGTCCGGCAAAGCTGGCCGCCATGCGCTCGACCGGCTCGGCCTCCAGCGCGGCATCACGGTCGCGGACAAGACCCAGCCAGGTGATGCGGCCAGTGAATGCAGTCGGCTTCAGGACAGTCATCAGACACCCAGGATCAGAAAGACGCGGCGGAAGGGAAACAGCACCGATCCATCCTGCTGCAACGGATAGGCCGCAGCAAGCGCCTCGTCATAGGCCGCCACAAAGCGCGCCAACTCTGCCGCATCCAGCCGCGCCGCGAAGGGGCGCATCACCGTGCTTTCCGTGAACCGCCGCACCGGATGGCCCTGCTCCGCCGGATCCAGCCGCTGCACATAGTCCGTCTCCCAGGCCGTCACCTGCCCCAGGGGCGCCAGCATCGCCCAATAGGCCTGCGCCCGGTCAACCGGCGGGCGCCACTGGCTGAAATCGAAGCGGTCGGGAAACATCCCCTGCGCAATATCGCGCAGAAAGCGGTGGGACGGCGCGTTGAACTGCCGCGGCATCTGGATCGCCAGCACCCCCCCGGGAACCAGACACCCCGCCAGCCGCGGCATCAGCCCGGCATGATCCCCCAGCCATTGCAGCACGGCATTGGAAAAGATCAGCGCCACAGGCGCCTCGGGCTGCCAGGTCGCGATATCGGCCCCCTGCAGCGCATCATAGCCCCGCGCCTGTTCCAGCATCGCGGGCGAGGCATCCACCCCCACCAGCCGCCGCTCGGGGAAGCGCGCGCGCAAGGCCCGCGCCGCCGCCCCGTCGCCGCAGCCCAGATCCACCACCGCGCCCTCCGGCAGGTCCGGCACCTGCGCCAGCAGGTCCAGCGCAGGCCGCAAACGAAGACCCCGGAACCGTCCATAGGTTCCGGGGTCCCAATCTGTTCCGCCCAGGGCCAAGGTCAGACCACCGGCTCGGGCTCCGGCCCGGCCTTCGGTGTCTTGGGCTTGGTCTTCGGGATCGCCGCGATAGACGTGGTCCCGCCGCCCGAGGCCGGCTTGTCCGCATCGTCATCGCCACCCAGGGGCTCACCGGCGATCACCTTGCGGATCTCGTCGCCGGTCAGCGTCTCGTATTCCAGCAGGCCCTTCGCCAGACGTTCGAAATCATCGGCCTTCTCGATCAGGATGCGACGGGCGGTTTCATAGCCCTCGTCGATCAGGGTCTTCACCTCGTCCTCGATCAGCTCCTTGGTATGGGCCGAAACCGAGAAGCCCGCCGTATTCCCCTGATACCCCTCATGCGCCTCGGCATAGTCGATATTGCCGACCTTGTCCGACATGCCCCAGCGCATCACCATCGCGCGGGCCAGCGACGACGCCTGCTGGATATCCCCCGCAGGGCCAGAGGACACGCCCTCTTCGCCATATTTGATGATCTCGGCCGCCTTGCCCGCCATCGTCATGGCGATCTTCTGCTTGCCCTCATCCTTGTGCATGTTCAGCCGATCCATCTCGGGCAGGCTGACAACCATCCCCAAGGCACCGCCACGCGGGATGATCGTGGCCTTATAGACCGGATCACACTTCGGCATGTTCATGCCCACGATGGCGTGACCGGCCTCGTGATAGGCGGTCTTTTCCTTCTGGTCGGGCGTCAGCACCATGCTGCGACGCTCGGCCCCCATCATCACCTTGTCCTTCGCGTTCTCGAAGTCCTCCATCGTGACGAACCGCCGCCCGACGCGCGCCGCCATCAGCGCCGCCTCGTTCACAAGGTTCATCAGATCGGCCCCCGAAAAGCCCGGCGTGCCCCGCGCGATCGTCCGCAGGTCCACATCCGGCCCCAGCGGCACCTTGCGCGCATGCACGCCAAGAATCTTCTCGCGCCCCTTGATATCCGGGTTCGGCACATGGATCTGACGGTCGAAACGACCGGGACGCAGCAGCGCGGGGTCCAGCACGTCCTTGCGGTTGGTGGCTGCAACGATGATCACACCCTCATTCGCCTCGAACCCGTCCATCTCGACCAGCAGCTGGTTCAGCGTCTGCTCGCGCTCGTCATTCCCGCCACCGATGCCCACGCCACGCGCACGGCCCACGGCGTCGATCTCGTCGATAAACACGATACAGGGCGCGTTCTTCTTCGCCTGTTCGAACATGTCACGCACGCGGGATGCACCCACCCCCACGAACATCTCGACAAAGTCGGAACCCGAGATGGTGAAGAACGGCACCCCCGCCTCGCCCGCAATCGCCCGCGCGAGCAAGGTCTTACCTGTCCCCGGAGGCCCCACCAGCAGCGCCCCCTTCGGGATCTTGCCGCCAAGACGGCTGAACTTCTGCGGGTTGCGCAGGAATTCCACGATCTCTTCCAGCTCTTCCTTGGCCTCGTCGATCCCCGCCACGTCGTCAAACGTCACGCGGCCATGCTTTTCCGTCAAAAGCTTCGCCCGGGATTTGCCAAAGCCCATCGCGCCCCCGCGCCCGCCGCCCTGCATCCGGTTCATGAAGAAGATCCAGACCCCGATCAGCACAAGGAAGGGCAGCCAGATGCCCAGCACGGACATGAAGCCCGATTGCTCCTGCGCCTCGGCCTTCACGTCCACGCCCTTGGCGATCAGGCGGTCGGTCAGGGTTTCGCCATCGGGCTTGATCGTCACATATTGCGATCCGTCCCGCGCCCGCACCAGAACCCGCTCGCCATCCAGCGTCACGCTCTGCACCTCGCCGCCATCGACGCGGCTGATGAATTCCGAATAGGACAATGTCCGCGACGAACTGGTCGACTGGTTGCCGCTGAACAGGTTGAACAGGGCCAGGATCAGCAGAAACAGAACGACCCAGAATGCGATGTTTCGTGCATTACCCACGAAGTCTCTCCTCATACCGCCGCAAGGCCAATAACGGCCCGCGACCCTTTGTTCTTAAGATAGACATAAACCCCGGCTGTTCAATGCGATAAAGGTGCCGCAGAAAGCGGCCCCGTGGGCCCCGCGCAACTCAGCACCCATCCGCCCCCGAATCCGGCCAGCGGTGCCGCGACCAGCCGCTCCCCCTGCCACAGCGCCGGGCTGGCCAGAAGGCTTGCCCGCGGCACGGCGGCAGAGCGCCAGTCGGGGCACAGGCCAAGCCCCGCCTCCCCCAAGGCGCGCAGGGTCAAGCCCTTGGAGTCCGGGCCGGAAATCCGCCACCTGCCATCCCATGCCTCGCCTGCCGGCACCTCCAGCGCGGCCACCGCGCGCAATTCCCGGGTCAGCCGCATCCGCCCCCGCGCATGGCTGCTGCGGCACCCGGCCAGCGTGGCCGGACGCCCGGCAAGGGCTGCGGCAATGAAGCGCTCCATCTCGGCGCCGCGCGGGCCATATTCCGCGGATGCGATCCACATCACCGCCGCCCGCAAGAGCCGCCTTCGGATCTCCGCAGGC
The DNA here is from genome assembly GCF_011059185.1 of Paragemmobacter kunshanensis. GTDB lineage: Bacteria > Pseudomonadota > Alphaproteobacteria > Rhodobacterales > Rhodobacteraceae > Paragemmobacter > Paragemmobacter kunshanensis. Next base: position 80,492 of record NZ_JAALFE010000004.1, read on the forward strand.
AGCGCGGCAAGGCCTGCCGTCTCAAGGATGACATCGCCCCCGTCGATCCGCGCCATCCGCGCCGCGGCATCGGCTGTCACCGCCTCCAGCGCCGCGCGCACATCGGCCATCCGCCCGGCCAGGGCCGCGATCTGATCCGCCCCCGCACCGACCTCGGCCATCGCCTGCACCGCCCGCCGTGCCCGGACGCGATCAAAGCGCGCATCCTCGTTCGACGGATCCTCCACCCAGGGCAGCCCGCGATCCAGCAGCCAGCGGCGCAGTTCCGCCCGCGCCACCCCCAGCAGCGGCCGCAGAAAGACCACCCCCGCGATCTCGCGCCGGGCGGCCATGGCGGCCAAGCCGTCCACCCCCGCATCGCGCGCCAGGCGCATCAGGAAGGTTTCCGCGACATCATCCCTTGTATGACCCAGCGCGACACAGCCGATCCCATGGCCCTTCGCCCAATCCGACAGCAGGCCCGTCCGCGCCCGCCGCGCCGCATCCTGCAGATTGCCTGTTCCGCCCCAGGACCAGGTCAGCGTGTCATGCGCCACCCCCAGATCGGCACAGATGCCCGCCACCATGGCGGCCTCTGCCGCCGCCTCCGGGCGCAGGCCATGGTCCACCGTGGCCACGCGCGGCCGCAGCCCCGCCTCTACCGCCAGATAGAGCAGCGCCAGCGAATCCCCGCCACCGGATACAGCCAGACCCAGCGCCTCCTTCGCGGCCGGGCCAAGGCCCCGGCGGAAGATATCGGCAACGTCCCGGGTCAGAGACAGCCAAGCCCCTGCATCGCCTGCGCGGCATTCGCCGCCTCGGCCGATCCGGGGAACCGCGTTCCCACTTCCTGCAGCGTGACACAGGCTTCGGGCGTCTGGCCCAAGGCCCCCAGCGCCTGCCCCAGCTTCAACAGCGCGGGCGCCGCCTGCGGCCCCGAAGGCTGGCCCGAGAAGGCCTCGAGATAGCTGCGCGCCGCTCCCGCCGTATCGCCCGACTGGCCCAGCGCCTCGCCGCGCAGGAAATGGGCCTCCTGCGTCAGGGGGCCACCCGGGTAGGATTGGGTAAAGGCCGCAAAGAGGTCTGCAGCGGCGCGAAAGTCACCCTGACCGAGCACCTCCTTGGCCCGGTCGAAATCCGCCTGTTCGCCAACTGCCAGTTCCGGCGCGGCCGTCGTTCCGGCGGCGGCCGGATCCGGGGTCACGCCGGGCGTGGGGGCAACCGCGCCGCCCCCACCTGCCGCCCCGCCCAGCGGGGCCGTATCGCCAAGCGCCGCGATATCGCAGCCCTCTTCCAGTTCGCACAGCCGGAATTCCAGATCGCCGATCCGGTTCGTGCCGTCCGAGACGACACGATTGACCTTCAGTTCCACCTCTTCCGTCTTTGCCGTCAGCCGCGCAAGCGCCGCCTCGATGGCATCCATCCGCTGCAGGGCATCACCCCCCGCAACCCCGGTCGCCGCAGCGCCCGAGGTGACAAGCTCGGATTTCAGGCTGTTGAATTCGGCCTGAAGCTGCCCGATCTCGGCCCGGATGTCGGCCAGCGTCTGCGCGTCCTGCGCAAAGGACGCCACCGGCAGGAAGGCCGCAAGGGCCACAAGGCGGAACATCCGCATCGGATCAGGCCCCCGCACCCATCGACAGCACGGTCACGGCCCGGCGGTTCTTGGCATAGCATTCCTCGCTCGAGCAAACCTCGATCGGGCGCTCCTTGCCATAGGGGATCGTCTTCATCCGCGCGGCGGCCACGCCCTGCGAAATCAGGAAATCCTGCACCGAAGCCGCGCGCCGCGCGCTCAGCGCGATGTTGTATTCCCGCGTGCCCTGCTCATCGGCATGGCCTTCGATGATGATGGCATAATCTGGGTTGGAGTTCAGCCACTGCGCCTGCCCCTGCAGCACCATCCGCGCCTCGGGCGACAGGGTCGACTGGTCCACCGCGAACAGCACGCGGTCGCCCACGGCCTGGTTGAAATAGGCGATGGAGCGGGGATCGTTCGGATCGCCCAGACCGGATGTCCCGATGCCGCCGGCACCGAAACCGCCGGCACCATCGGCACCGGCCCCGCCCGCGCCAAAGCGGTCAGGGTTGTTGCAGGCCGCCAGGCCAAGCACGGCGACAATCATAAGGGCCTTGGGGAAAAGCGTCATGGAGGGGTTCCTTTTGGTGTTCTTGGCTCGATTGCGGGCCAGCATATCAGGTTCGCGCGCGCCTGTGAATCGGGCGCGCGCCATGTCTCAGGGCAGAAGCGGCGACCAAGCCGGATCGGAAGCCGGGCCCTCGGTCGGGATCTGCCGCAGGTTGCGCCCGGAAATGTCGACGCTGAACAGCGCCGCCTGCCCGCCCGCCCCCGCGCTTTCGCGCGTGAACATGATCACCCGGCCATTCGGTGCCCAGGTCGGGCCTTCATCCAGGAAGGACGCCGTCAGCAACCGCTCCTCGCTGCCATCCGTCCGCATCACGCCGATATGGAACCGGCCCGCATTCTGCTTCGTGAAGGCGATGTAATCCCCCTGCGGCGACCAGACCGGCGTGCCATAACGCCCCGGCCCCGAGGAGATCCGTGTCCCCTCGCCCCCGCTGGCGGGCATCACGTAAAGCTGCTGGGTGCCCGACCTGTCGCTTTCAAAGACGATCATGCTGCCATCGGGCGAAAAGCTGGGCGCGGTCTCGATCGACGGCGCATTGGTCAGCTGCCGGATCTGCCCGCTGCCCACATCCAGCGCATAGATGTCGGAGTTTCCGCCCCGCTCCAGGCTGAACACCACCGTCCGCCCGTCGGGCGCAAAGCGCGGGGCAAAGGTCATGTTGCCATCCGTCTGGGCCAGGGCCTGCACCTGCAGCGATCCGACATCCATCAGATAGATGCGCGGAAAACCCGATTCATAGCTGGTAAAGACGATCTGGTTGCCCGTCGGCGAAAACCGCGGCGCCAGCACGATGGACCCGCCATCCGTCAGATAGGCGATGTTCGCGCCGTCGTAATCCATCACCGCCAGCCGCTTCACCCGCTGGTTCTTCGGCCCGCTCTCGGCCACAAAGACCACGCGGCTGTCGAAATAGGGGCCTTCCCCCGTGATCCGGCTATAGACCGCATCCGCCACCTTGTGCGCCATCCGCCGCCAGGTGCCGGGCGTGCCCGCGAATTGCAGCCCTTCGCCCATCTGCTGGCCGCTGAACACGTCGAACAGGCGGAACTTCACCACGATCTGATCGCCCGACGCGCTCACCGCCCCCACGATCAGCGCCTGCGCATTGATCGCCTGCCAGTCGGGAAAGGACACCGGGCTGTCAAAGCTCGACACCCGCGCGATATGCGCCTCGGCCGGGATCTCGCGGAACAGCCCGGTTCCGGCCAGATCCGACGCAATCACCCGCGTGATGTTCGCGGCATATTCGGCGGCCGCGCCATTCTCGGCCACGAAGCCCGGCACGGCAAAGGGCAGGGGTTCGATCACGCCATCGGTGATGGTGATGCGCAGCGGCCCCTGGCCCTGGGCGGCGGCGGGCGCAAGCGCCCCCACGAACAGGCCAAGCGCAAGCGCAAGCATGGGGGTGAGGGTTCTGACAAACATCATCTTGGCCCCAATCTCCTCGGTCAGTCGATTACAACATGCCGCGAACGGCGCTTCTTCGGGGACACAATGGCGCGAGCGGCGCCGCCATGCCGGCATCTGTCGGGGCGCGCGGTCATCGCATCCGCATCCCGTTCGGGTCGAATACCAGTTCCATGTTGCGCCACTGGTCGTATTTCTCGGGCGGAAGCGGAAAACCGCGCGCGCCGCAGCGGATGATCGCCCGCCGCGCCGCCTCGAAGGCCTGCCGCGTGGCCGTGTCCGACTCGCCGTTCGAGGCGATCATCGTGATCGACCCGGCATCCGGCACGCCGTCCTGCCCGACGCTGACCGCCACCGTCACCGTTGTCCGCAGCGCCTCCATCGACAGCGCGCCGACATTCCAGCAGGCCTGCACCGCCACCCGCAGCGCATCCTGCTCGCCCGCCGTCATCGGCGGGCCCGCGGGCAGATTGCTGTCCTGCGCGGCGGCTTCGGCGGCGGCGGCCTCTTCCGCGGCGGCCTGATTGTCGGCCAATGCCTCGGCCAGGGCGGCGGCCACCGCATCCTCGGTCGCGCTGTCCTCCGCCGGCGTCTCCGCAGGCGCGGGCACCTCCTCGACAGGCTCCTCGGGCGTGGCCACCCGTTCGGGCCGCGACCGCGGCCGCAACGAGGCGGTCATCTCAAGCTGGGGCGCATCCTCTTCGGTCTCCACCGCCTCGGTCACGATCTGCGTCGTGGCCTCTTCCGGCGCGGCGGCTTCCTGCTGCTCCTCGACGATCTGCGCCTCTTCGCTGGGCTGGTCGGTCACCTCTTCGATCACCTGCTCGGCCACCTCGGGCGCATCCACGCTTTCCACCGGCACCGCGGCCACCCGGTCCACGGGCCGCGGACGCGGGCGAACATCCGACGGGGCCACGGGAATGGGCTGCTCCACCTCGGCGATGGGGGCCACGGGATCGGGCGTCTCGATGGGCTGCGGCACCGCCTCGACGGGCAGATCCTCGGGCAAGGGCTCTTCCGGCGGGGCCACCGGCGGCGGCTCCTCGGCGGGCGGCGGCGGCTCGTCCGGCACCACCGGCTCGGGCGGCGCGATCTCCTCGGGCGGCGTGATCTCGGGCTCCTGCGGCGCGGGCTCCTCCGCCGGGGGCTCCGGGGTCAGCGGCGTCGCGGGCGGCGGGGCTGACGCCATCATCGCGTCGAACTCCGCCCCCGTCATCAGCGACACCTCGGCCACCTGAATCTCGGGCAAGGTCGGCGCACGGAACAGCCAATCCCCCAGGATAACCCAGAGGATCACGCCCGCATGCGCGACACCCGAAATGATCTGGCCCTTTTCCATGCTCCGCCCGGCCGTCAGCCGCCGTTACCGTCAAGCGTCGGGCCGCCCGCATCCGTGACCAGCCCGATATTGTTGAACCCGCCCGCGTTCAGCGCGCCCATCACCTCGGCCACCCTTGCATAGGGGATGGATCCGTCCGCCCGCAGGAAGATCTTGTCCGACGTCCGCTCCGCCGCAATCGCGCTCAGGCGCGAGATCAGCTCTTCCGGCGCCGTCTCCGTCGTCTGGATCAGCAGCTTGCCATCCGCCGTCATGGTGATCGCCAGCGGCTCTTCCTGCTCGGCCGGAAGGGCATTCGCCGCCGTTTCCGGCAATTCGATGGGCACCCCCACCGTCAGCATCGGCGCCGCCACCATGAAGATGATCAGCAGCACCAGCATCACGTCGATGAAGGGCGTGACGTTGATATCCGCCATCGGCCCCGCGCGCCGCCGCTTGCGCCCGCGCCGTCCGCCCCCGCCTGCCCCCTTGGCTATCCCGGCCCCCATGGCTCAGGCGTCCAGCTGGCGCGACAGGATGGTGGAAAACTCGTCGGCGAAGGATTCATACCCGTTCAGGATACGCTCGCTGTCGCTGTTGAGCTTGTTATAGGCCACCACCGCCGGGATCGCCGCCACAAGGCCGATGGCGGTTGCCAGCAGCGCCTCGGCAATGCCGGGGGCCACGACGGCCAGGTTGGTGTTCTGGCTGATGGCGATCTGCTCGAAGGAATGCTTGATCCCCCAGACCGTCCCGAAAAGCCCGATGAAGGGCGCGGTGGAACCGGTCGTTGCCAGAAAGCCCAGCCCCTTGTTCAGCACCTCGTTCTCGCGCGCGATGGCCACGTCCATCGCCCGGTCGATGCGCGCCTGCGCCCCCGCGATCAGCTTGCCATCCTGCCGGTGGCTGCGCCGCCATTCCGTCATGCCTGCCACAAAGATCCGCTCGCTCGCACCCTGCGGCTGCGGCCCGATGGTCTCGTAAAGCTCGTCCAGCGGCTCGCCCGACCAGAAGGCACGGTCGAATTCCTCGGCCTCTGCCCGCGCGCGCCGGAAGGTCAGCACGCGCTGGATGATGATCGACCACGACCAGAAACTCATCAGCAGCAGGGTCATCAGAACCAGCTTGTTGGTGAGTGTCGCTTTCATGAAAAGCGCAAGCACGGAGAAATCAATCTCCTGCGCCGCCGCGAGGGTTTCCGTTTCCATTACGCCTGCTCTTGTTGCGGGGCCATCCTTGGCGCGGCCCTTTAGCGGTGATTCTATCCGTTTTCCATGCAGAATGCCAACACATCTGCGCGACATTGCCGCAACCGGCAGCAAGCTGCCGCTGCAGCGCAGAAAAAGCGCGCCGCGCCGCCGTCAGTGATGCAGCGGCGCCAGCCTGGATCGCAGCCCGGCCGGGATGCGTGCCGCCACGCCCGCCTCCGAAAGGCAGACCAGCACCACCCGCGCGGTGAACAGGATCGCCCCGTCCCGCTCCACCGTCTGCTCCACCTCGATCCGCGCGCCGCCCAGCGCAAGCAGCCGTGTCTTCACCACCAGCAGATCATCGAACCGCGCCGGACGCAGGTAATCCGCCTCGACCCGGCGCACGGCGAAGACAATCCCCTCCTCGCGCTTCAGCGCCGCCTGATCCACCCCCAGCGACCGGACCCATTCCGTCCGCCCGCGTTCGATGAATTTCAGGTAATTCGCGTAATAGACGATGCCGGCAAGGTCGGTATCTTCGTAATAGACGCGCAACTCGATCTGATGGGTCATCGGCATTTCCAAAAGGCGCCGCGCCGGGGGCGCGGCAGGGCGGCAGTTCACCCCCCTGCTTACCCGGTCACGGCCCAAAGGTCCAAGGCCCTGCCCGCGCGCCGCGTCAGGCCGCCTCTGTCCCGCCCTTCACCCCAGTGATGTAGGACACGATGTCATTCCCGTCCGTCTCGTCCTTGCGCAGGCTGGCCACGATCCGCCCGCGCCGGAACACCACGATCCGGTCCACCAGATCGAAGACCTGCCGCAGGTTGTGGCTGATCAGGATCAGCGGCACCCCCCGGTCCTTCAAGCCCCGGATGATGTTCTCCACCTGCGCCGTCTCCTGCACGCCCAGCGCCGCCGTCGGCTCATCCATGATCACCAGCTTGCTGGCAAATGCCGCCGTCCGCGCGATGGCCACGCATTGCCGCTGCCCGCCCGACATGTTGCGGATCGGGTTGTCCACGTTCGGGATCTTCACCGCCGTCGTCTTCAGCGCCTCCAGCGTCCGCTCGCGCATCGCCTTGCGGTCGAGGATGGAGAACGGCCCCAGCCGGAACCTGAACAATTCCCGCCCAAGGAACAGGTTCGACGGCACGTCCAGATCATCGGCCAGCGCCAGCGTCTGGAACACCGTCTCGATCCCGGCCTCGCGCGCCTCCAGCGGCCCTGCAAAACTCACCGGCTGGCCGTCGAAGAAAATCTCCCCCGCCGTCCGCTGCTCCACCGCCGTGACCTGCCGGACGAAGGTGGATTTCCCCGCCCCGTTGTCGCCCACGACCGCCACATGCTCACCCTCGTGCAGCACGAAATCCGCGTCCTCCAGCGCATGCACGCCGCCATAGCGCTTCGTCAGGCCCCGGGTTTCCAGAATGATCCTTGCCATGTCCCTCACCCCCGCGTCCGCGTGCGTTGCCGCCACTGGTCCAGAACGACCGCCCCGACGATGATCGCGCCCTTCACCATCTCCTGGTAATAGGCGTCCAGCCGGATCGAGGTGAAACCCGAGATGATCACCGAAAAGATCGCAGCCCCCAGCACGGTGCCGATGATCGACCCGCGCCCCCCGGCCAGCGACACACCCCCGATCACCGCCATGGCAATCGCGTCCAGTTCGTACATCACCCCCATGCCCGCCTGCGCCGTCAGGTTCTTCGACGTCAGCAGGATCGCGGCCACGGCGGCCAGCAGACCGGCCATCGTATAGACCAGCACCTTGTGCCGATCGACATTGATCCCCGACATCCGCGCCGCCGCCTCGTTCGACCCGATGGCATAGCTGCGCTTGCCGTACAGCGTGTATTTCATCACCAGATGGAACAGCACCGCCAGCAGCACGAAGACCACCGCCGGGTTCTGCCCCTGCCAGGACAGCAGGCCGAAGGTCATCCCCCCCAGCAGATCGCCATTCGCAAGGCTCCCGTACCCCTCGGTCGGAAAGCTGACAGGCTGCCCGTTCGACCACCACCGCGCCACGCCGCGCGCCGATACCATCATCCCCAAGGTCGCGATGAAGGGCGGGATCTTCGTATAGGCCACCAGAAGCCCGTTCACCAACCCTGCCAGCAACCCGCAGGCCAGCCCCGCGGCAATCGGCACGATCACCGGCAGGTCCATCGCCCAGTCCCCGAAGATCGCCTTCGGGTTCGGGTTCCCGTTCACCATCGCCGTCTGCGCGAAACTCATCACGATCATCGCCGTCGCCCCCACGACAGAGCCCGACGACAAGTCGATCCCCCCGATGATGATGACCTGCGTCACCCCCAGCGCGATGATCCCGATGATCGCCACCTGCAGGATCATGATGTCCAGCCGCTGCTGGTTGAAGATCGCGTCCACATTGTCGCGCATGTTGAACAGGAAGGATCCCCCCTGCATGCGGTTCAGAACCTCGAAGATCACAAGGATCAGGACAAGCGCCCCGAACACGTTCCATTCCGGAGCGCGCGTCCTCTTCGCCGGATCGTATTTCAGGCCACCCAGCCCATGCGTCGCCTCTGCCATGGCGTCCTCCTCCCGCTTGCCGTTTTCATCCATCCTGCCACAACAGGCGCAGGAATGAAGCGGGGCGGCGCTTGCTCCGCCGCCCCCTTGTCATCCCGCGGGGGGATCAGTTCTTGGACAGGTAGCCGTCGATATTCGCAGGCGTCACCAGTTCGAAGGGGACATAGACCTTCTGCTCCACCGCCTCGCCCGCGGCCAGCTTCACCGCCGCATCCAGCGCGCCGCCACCCTGCGCCGCCGCGTTCTGGAACACCGTGATGTCCAGCTCGCCCGCCTGCATGGAGGCCAGCGCGTCCTGCGTCGCATCCACGCCCGACACGATGACCGAAGCCATGTCGATGCCCGCCGCCTTCATCGCCTGGATCGCGCCCAGCGCCATTTCGTCATTGTTGGCCAGCACGCCGTCGAAGGCCGCGCCCGTGGACAGCCAGTTCGTCATCAGGTTCTGCGCCTGATCCCGCGACCAGTTGGCGGTCTGCTGGTCGATGACATTGACCTTCACCGCGCATTCGCCCGCTTCCATCACGTCGTAATAATTCTGCGTGCGCTGCACGGCGGCCTGATTGGAAAGCTCGCCCTGCATGACATAGACGCTCACCTCGTCCTTGCCTGCGGCCTTCCACTGGTTGCACTGCTCGATGAAGCCCTGACGCGAGGATTCGCTTTCGTTCGACGCGACAAAGGCCTGATTGTCGGGCAGGCTGTCCACGTTGATCGGCTGGCGGTTCACATAGACCAGCGGCACGCCCGCGGCGGCAGCGGCATCCGTCATCGCCTGCGTGGCGGACGTATCGACCGGGTTCACGATGATCGCATCCACACCCGACGCGATGAAGTTGTTGATCTGGTCCAGCTGCTTGGCCACGTCGTTCTGCGCGTCCTCGATCTGCACCGACAGGCCCGCCGCATCGGCCTGCGCCTGAATCCCGTTGCGCAGCACGGTCAGGAAGTTGTCATCGAACAGCGCCATCGACACGCCGATCCCGTCGGCCATCGCGGTGGTCCCCATCAGCGAGACGAAGCCCGCAGCGATCAGGGTCTTTTTCATTGGTTCTCTCCTCCACTGTCGGTGTCCGGCACACCGTTCTCCCTGCCGGACCGCCCGCTTCCGGGCGGCATTCCCTCCGCTCAGGCCTCCACGCCCGCGCGGATGAATTCCATCGAAGCCGCCAGCGCGGGTTTCGGATCGGTCAAGTCATGGACCGACGGCGCAAAGGGCTCGTAACTGATCGGCCCCGCATAGCCCGCGCGCCGCAGCGCCCGGATCTGGGCCACATTGCCCAGCACGTCATCACCATCGACCAGCACCCGATGCGGATCGCGCATGTCGTCCAGCGGGATCATGTCCTTGACGCCCGACACATGGACGATCCCCGTCAACTCCGGGAAGATCGGCCCGAACCCCGCCAGCGCATGGTGGAAGGTGTCATGCACCATGAAACAGGTGCCGACCCCGCCCACCGCATCAATTGCCTCGGCCAGCACGTCCTTGTAGCGCAGCGAACAGACTGCAAAGCCCAGCGGCTCCACCGTCGCCTTCAACCCATGCGCGCGCAGCATCGGCAGGATTTCCCGCAGCGCCGCCTCCGTCACCTTGCGGCTCTCGCCCCGCTCCGTCGCCACGCCGTCATTGCGCGGGATCAGGCTCACCGCCTCGGCCCCTGCCGCCACCGCGATCCGCATCAGCGCCTCAGCCTCCGCCGCCTTGGCATCGGACCAGTCGTTGAACATCTTGACCTCGGCCAGCGCAAGGAAGCGCAGACCGCGCGCCCGGACCGCCGCCCCCACCGCCGCCGGATCGGCCCCGCCGAACAGCGGCCCCGCCAGATCGTTGCGATACTCCACCCCCACGCAGCCCAGGCCCGCCGCGAGATCGGCAAAGGCCTCCCATCCCAGTCGCGGGGCGGTCATGTGGTTCAGGGCAAAGGGCAGCATCTCTACGGTCATCCTCGATCACGGCGTCGCAGGCCCGTTGCCCGCATCATGCCATAGTTTCGCAGTAATGGAATATTCATTCCAAAGAAGCGGTTTCTTTTGTGCATCGGACCCAGGGCGCAGATTCATCGCGCAGATCGTCAGAATTGACGATTTTTCGTCATTTCTGGCCTCCTGTCCGGAAGGCAGGGCCGAAGGAGAAAACGCCTCCGCGTGCATACACCCTGCTGCACCGCGCGCGGCACTGCGCCGCTGAACAGGTGATTTCAATGGAAAAGCCCGTTTCCCGGCCCGGGTTCGCCCGAGGGGACCGTCCTCACCCCCAGGCTCGGAGTGGTTCTCGCCGACAGCGCCCTGCCGTCAGATCGATTCCGCCACATGCAACTGGACCGGCAGAAACACCTGCCCCGCCCCGCCATTCCCGCGCTCACGCACGGCCCGCACCATCAGCCCCAGCACCGTCTGGCACAGATCCGGCAGCGGCGTCGCATCGACCATCGTCACCCAGCCCTGGGCCAGACCCGCCCGCGAGTCGGCGGTCACTTCATTCACCACCACCGCCACCTCGCCCGGCCTGCGCGCCTGCTGAAGCGCGGCAATGGCCCCCTCCATCCCGCCCCCGGCAACGAAGATCCCGCGCAGGTCGGGATGGCGGGTCAGCAGGTTCAGCGTCGTCTCATAGGTCAGCTGCCGGGTCTCGAGGTTCACGATGCTCTCCAGCACTTCAAGATCCGGCCTTTCCTCGCGCAGAAAGGCCCGAAACCCCGTCTCGCGCAGGTCATGCCCATGCCAGCGCGCCCCGCCGACGAAGATCGCCACCTTCCCGCCGCCCCGAACGGAAAGCGAGATCATCCAGGCCGCCGTCCGCCCCACCTTCAGGTTGTTCAACCCCACATAACCCGCCCGCACGCCTTGCGCGAAATCAGACAGCAGCGAAAAGACCGGCACGCCCTGCGCCTTCAACGCCTCCACCGCCGCCGTGATCTCGGGATGGTTCACCGCCGTCGCCGCGATCACATCGCAGCGCCCCGCCATGCCCCGCAGGAGCCCCGCCACCTCGCTCGGCGCCTGACTGGCCGAGAATTCCATGACCAGCTGCCCCTTCACCCCCGGCAGCAGCGCGACGGCCGACCGGAACTCGCGCGCCATGTTCTGATAGAACTCCTGCCCCTGCTTGTGCAGCAGCACGCCAAAGCGCACCGAAGGCACCGCCCTGCCCGCGCCCTCCGTCAGCCGCGCCGCCGCCGGATGCCCGATCCGCAGCGCCGCCTCCAGCACCGCCGCGCGGGTCGCAGCCGCCACCGCCTCGCGCCCGTTCAGCAGCCGATCCACCGTCGCCACCGAAACCCCCGCCGCCGCCGCCAGCGCCGCCATGCCCGGCCGTCTTGCCATCGCATCACCTGATGATTTTTCGTCATTCTTCTGCATCACTATGACGAAAAGCGGCGAAAGATCCAGCATTTGCCCTACCGAAAAGCGGAACGATTGTTCTAAGCTGCCCCAAAAGACCGGCGCGCGCCCCGCGCCGAGAGGGAGGATCGCATGGCGAAAAGAGACTACAGCCTGCTCGGCTCCGATGGCGCCCGCGCCGTCGAAACCGGGCTTGCCGCGGCGGAGTGGTATCACACAGATGTCCCCCGCAAGGTGATGAAAGAGTTGATGCAGCGGTCGGATCAACCGGCGATCCGCGACACCATCATCCTCTACGGCTGCATGATCGCCTTCGCCGCCGGGGGCATCGCGCTCTGGGGTTCATGGTGGTGCGTGCCATTCTGGGCCGCCTATGGCGTCCTCTACGGCTCCGCCTCGGATTCGCGCTGGCATGAATGCGGCCACGGCACGGCCTTCAAGACGCCGTGGATGAACAACGCCGTCTACGAAATCGCCTCCTTCATGATCATGCGCAACTCCGCCACCTGGCGGTGGAGCCATGCCCGCCACCACACCGACACCTACATCGTCGGCCGCGACCCGGAAATCGCCATCATGCGCCCCCCGGCCTTCGTCAAGCTGATCGGCGCCTTCTTCGGCATCCCCGATGTCATCGCCTTCTTCCCCCGGATGATCCAGAACGCCCTCTCCGGCCCCACGGCCGAAGAGCGCACCTTCGTCCCCCAATCCGAATGGGCCAAGGTGCAGCGCGTGGCGATCCTCTACACCGCGATCTACGCCGCCACCCTCGCCACCGCGGTCTGGATGGGGTCCATCCTGCCCCTCATGGTGATCGGCCTGCCCCGCATGTATGGCGCATGGCACCACATCATGACGGGCCTCCTGCAGCATGGCGGCCTTGCCGACAACGTCATCGACCACCGGCTGAACTCGCGCACCGTCTACATGAACCCGATCAGCCGCTTCATCTACTGGAACATGAACTACCATGTGGAACACCACATGTTCCCGATGGTCCCCTATCACGCCCTGCCGCGTCTGCACGAAACCATCAAGCACGACCTCCCCGCCCCCAACCGCTCCATAGCCGAGGCCTTTGCCGAGATGTGGCCCGCCCTGCGCCGCCAGCTCGCCTACGAGGATTATTTCCTGCGGCGCGACCTGCCCCCCACCGCGAAACCCTATCGCGAAGATTTCCACCGTGCGGCCCTGGGCGACCTGCCCGACGCGCTGCCCGCCGAATGAGGATTGCCCGATGCCCCAATGGATCCGCGCCTGCGCCACCGACGACATCGACGAAGAGGACCTGATCCGCTTCGATCACGCCGGCGCCACCTACGCCATCTACCACTCCCCCGAAGGCGACTTCTTCGCCACCGCGGGCCTCTGCACCCATGAAAACGTGCATCTCTGCGACGGGCTCGTCATGGGCCACCTGATCGAATGCCCGAAACACAACGGCCAGTTCGACTACCGCACCGGCGAAGCCAGGCGCACCCCCGTCTGCGTCAACCTTCGCACCTTCCCGGTCAAGGTCGAAGGCGGCGACGTCTATATCGAGGTGCCGTGATGGCGAAACGCCTGACCGTCCGCGACCTGCTGGATCAGCGCGGCAAGCACCAATTCGCCATGCTGCGGGTCGAAACGCTGGAAGAGGCCGAAGCCGCCGAGAAAGCGGGGGTCGAACTTCTCTCCATCCCGCCCGCCATGATCATGGACCGCCGCTTCCGCGACGCGGCCCCCACCGCCTTTGCCTTTCCGGGCGACAATTTCTACGAAATCGGCGACACCGCCGATTTCCTGAAATGGGCCTTCCCCCTCTACAAGCACGGGGCAGACGGCTTTTACTGTTCCGGCTCGCTGACCACCATCCGCGCCATGGCCGATCACGCCCTGCCCGTCTGCGGCCATGTCGGCCTGATCCCGTCCAAACGCACATGGACCGGCGGGTTCAAGGCAGTGGGCAAGACGCTGGAAACCGCGCAACGCGTCTGGAACCAGGTCAAGGCGCTGGAGGAGGCAGGCGCATTCGCGGCGGAAATCGAGGTCGTCCCGCATGCCATCACCCAGGCCATCGCGGAGCGGACCAGCCTCTTCCTCATCTCGATGGGCGCAGGCGCGGGCGGGCATGCCCAATACCTCTTCACCGATGACGTGCTGGGCCAGAACCCGGGCCACATCCCCCGCCATGCCAAGGTCTATGCCGATTTCGCGGGCGAATATGCACGGCTTCAGGAAAAGCGCGTCACCGCCATGCGCGCCTTCGCCGATGACGTGCATGACGGCACCTATCCCGCGCCCTAGCATCTGGTGGACAGCGATGCCGATGTCGTCGCCGCCTTCCGCGACTGGCTGGACCGCGTCGCCTGACTACCGCCCCGACGCACCGGGGATCAGCAGCAGGGAAGCTTCACCTGCACCATGATCGCGGCCTGTTCCGGCGTCAGCGGCGGAAACAGCCGCGCCCAAAGACCGGGCCCCCGCGCAGCAACCACGGCAGGGGCCTGCACCTGTGCCTCATCCGCCATGCGCTTCCCCCCTTCCCCCGTCCCGCCGCAACATCACGATCTCGGCCAGGATCGACAGCGCAATCTCCTCCGGCGTGATCGCGTGAATGTTCACCCCCGCCGGGGCCTTCACCCGTGCCAGCGCCTCTGCCTCCATCCCCCCGGCGATCAGCCGCTCCGCCAGCGTCGCGAACTTGCGCCGCGATCCGACAAAGGCCACGTGCTCCGCCCCCGCCGCCAGCGCCGCCCGCAACCCCGCCTCATCACCCTTGCCCTGCGTCGCCACCACGATAAAGCGCCGCGCGCCCGGTGCGGCCTCGCCCCCGCCCTCTGCCCCGGTCGGCAGCACAAAACCGTCCTGCACGCGCTCTGCAGGCCCCTCCGTCAGGCCCGGCGCCGCCATCGTCCGGTGCAGGTCGAACCGCCCCGCCAGATCGCACAGCGCCATCGCCACAGGCCCCGCACCAAAGACCACCAGCCGCGGCCTCGGCAGCACCGGCTCCACGAAGATATCCATCGACCCTTTCGACGGGCAGCCATTCCGGGCAAAGCGCACCCCCGCCCGCTCCTCTCCAGGCGCCACCCCCTCGGCCGCCAGCAATTCCTCCGGCCGTAACGAGATGAACTGCGGCTGCCCTGCCTTGATCGCCGCAGCACCCGCCTTGCCCACCGCCGACCGCGCGCATCCCCCACCGATCCAGCCCTCGGCAATCGTCCCATCCGCAAGGACGATCGCCTTCGCCCCCGGCTTCGCGCTTGTCGCATCCACCGTCCGCACGACGGTGGCGATGGCAAAGGGCTCTCCCGTAGCCCGCAGGCTGGACAGGCGGCTTTCGAAACGGTCCTCGAAACGCGCGGTGATCATAGCCGTTCCAACTCCTTCTCCAGCCCCGCCAGATCGTCCAGCGTGCCTGCCGGGGCAAACAGGTCCAGATAGGGCAGCGCCGCCGCCATGCCTGCGGCCACGGGCGCGTAATCGCGCCAGCCCTTCAACGGGTTCAGCCAGACGATCCGGCACCCCCGCCGCGCCAGCCGCGCCATCGCCCCGGCCAGCGCATCGGACGACCCGCTGTCATAGCCATCCGACAGGATCATCACCACCGTCCGCCCATCCACGAAGCGCCGCGCATGGGTGGCGGCAAATTGCGCCAGGGCCTCCCCGATCCGGCTGCCGCCGCCGAACCCGTCGGCCAGCAGCGTGATCCGGTTCAGCATGCGCAAGGGGTCCTCCTCGCGCAGCGCCTCGGTCACCCGCACCAGACGGGTATGGAACAGATAGGCATCCGCCGCCCCATCCCTTCGCATCAGCCCCGCCATGAAGGCAAGGAACGCCCGCGCATAGGGCAACATCGACCCCGACACATCCACCAGAAGCGCGATCTTCACCGGCCGCTCCGGCCGCCTGCGCCGCATCAGGCGCAAGGGCTCCCCCCCGGTGCCGACCGAGGCGCGGATCGTCCGCCGCAGGTCCAGCGCCGCGCCCCGCCGCGCCGCCTTGCGCCGCCGTGACCGGCGGTCGCGCAGCGCCTGCCCCAGGGCCCGCGCCACCGCCTCCGCCTGCCGGATATCCTCGGGCGGCACCACCTCGCGCAGGTCCTTGCGCCGCAGGTTCCGCACCGCCGTCGCGATCAGCCGCCCTTCGCCATCGCCCTCCCCGTCGCCACCGCCCACGGCCTCCGTCCCCGGCTCAGGTGCCGCGCCGCTGCCAGAGGCACCCTCCCCCAGCATGGCCGACCGCGCCGCAGGGGGTGTGCCCGCAGGCACCGCCCGGCTCCGCACCCGGCCCCCATTTCGCCAATAGGCATCGAACACCGCATCGAACCGCGCCCAGTCCTCGGCACAGCCACAGGCCACCGCCTTCAGCGCCCGCCGCACCGCGGCCTCCCCCACCCCGGCCGCGGCCAAGGCCGCCAAGGCCAACTCCGTCTCGCCGATCCCCAGCCGAAACCCGTTTTCCCGCAGATGCGCCATGAACCCCACGACCCGCGCCGCAGGCCCCGCATCCCGCGCGGCAAAGCGGGTGACGCGCCCCCTCATGCCGCCCGCCCCGCCAGACGCTGCGCCACTTCCGTGCTGATTGCCGCCCTGTCGGCCTGCGTCTTGAGCAAGGTCGCCAGCGCCGCCTGCAGCACCCCGGCATCCTCCGTCAGGTCTGCCACGCCCAGCCCCGCCAAGGCGGCGGCAAAATCCAGCATCTCCGCCACGCCGGGTTTCTTTTCCAGCGCCTCCTTCCGCAGGTCCTGCACGAAACCCACGATCTGCGCCCCCAAATCCGCCGCCACCTGCGAACAGCGCGCCTGAAGGATCGCCAGTTCCGTCGCCCGGTCGGGATAATCCACATGCGCATAAAGGCAGCGCCGCCGCAGCGCGTCCGACAGGTCGCGCGTGCCATTCGCCGTCAGGATCACCATGGGCCGCGTCACGGCGCGCAGCGTTCCCATCTCGGGAATGGTGATCTGGAAATCGGCCAGCACCTCCAGAAGATAGGCCTCGAATTCCTCATCCGCCCGGTCGATCTCGTCGATCAGCAGGACCGGCGCCACCGGCTGCCGGATGGCCCGCAAGAGGGGTCGCTCCAGCAGATAGGCCTCTGAGAACAGCCGCGCCTCCACCGCGCTGCCCGTCTCGCCCGCTTCGGCCAGCGCGCGGATCGCCAGCAACTGGCGCTGATAGTTCCACTCATAAATCGCCTGCGCCGCGTCCAGCCCCTCATAGCATTGCAGCCGGATCAATTCGCAGCGCTTCCACGCCGCCAGGGCGCGGGCGACTTCCGTCTTGCCCACCCCCGCCGCCCCTTCCAGAAGCAAGGGCCGCCCCAGCGCCAGCGACAGATGCAGCGCCATCGCAAGGTCGGCAGAGGCAACATAGCCCTGCCCTGCAAGCCCGTCCTGCACCGTGCTGGCGGATGCCATCGCGAAACTCCTGCAGTTTCAAAGGAAAAGGGGGGTCCGGGGGGGCCGTTGCCCCCCCGGCCTCGCTCAGCCATGCAGGCCCAGATCCCGCGCGATCTTCCAGATGCGCCAATGGTCATGCGGCATGTGGCTCTGCCGCAGGCCGAAGGCCCGGAAGGCATCATGCACCGCGTTGGAAAAGGCCGGAACCGACCCGACGTTGGGGCTCTCCCCCACCCCCTTCGCCCCGATGGGATGGTGCGGGCTGGGCGTCTCGGTATGATCGGTCGTGTAATGCGGCGTCTCCCATGCGGTGGGCAGGAAGAAATCCATCAACGTCCCGGTCTTGACGTTGCCGATCTCGTCATAGGCGATCTCCTGCCCCATCGCGATGGCATAGCCCTCGGTCGCCCCGCCATGCACCTGCCCCTCGATCACCATCGGATTGATCCGCGTGCCGCAATCGTCCAGCGCGTAGAACTGCCGCACCTCATGCTCGCCCGTATCGACGTCGATCTCCATCACCGCGATATAGGCCCCGAAAGGATAGGTCATGTTGGGCGGATCGTAATAGCTCACCGCCTCCAGTCCCGGCTCGATCCCCGGAATGGCCTGATTGTAGGCCGCATAGGCGATCTCCTTCATGGTCTTGAACCGCTCCGGCGCGCCCTTCACCTGGAACCGGTCCACATCCCATTCCAGATCCCCCTCATGCACCTCCAGAAGCCAGGCCGCGATCATCTGCGCCTTGGCGCGGATCTTCCGCCCACACAGCGCCGTCGCCGCCCCTGCAACGGGCGTCGACCGGCTGCCATAGGTGCCAAGGCCATAGGGCGCGGTATCCGTGTCGCCCTCCTCCACCGTGATGCTGTCCGCGCTCAGCCCGATCTCGCTTGCGATGATCTGGGCGAAGGTCGTCGCATGG
The DNA here is from genome assembly GCF_011059185.1 of Paragemmobacter kunshanensis. Lineage (GTDB taxonomy): Bacteria > Pseudomonadota > Alphaproteobacteria > Rhodobacterales > Rhodobacteraceae > Paragemmobacter > Paragemmobacter kunshanensis. Next base: position 98,745 of record NZ_JAALFE010000004.1, read on the forward strand.
CCCTGCCCCTGCGAAATGGTGCCCAACCGCGCGATGGCCGATCCGGTGGGGTGGATACGGATTTCGCACGAGTCGAACATCCCCATCCCAAGGATGTCGCAATTCTTCACCGGCCCCGCCCCCACGATCTCGGTGAAATGCGTCAGCCCGATGCCCAGCAGCTTGCGCGTCCTGCCCGCCTTGAAATCGGCGATCCGCTGCGCCTGCTCCTCCCGCAGCCCCTTGTAATCCACCGCCGCCAGAGCCTTGTCCCATGCGGTGTGATAGTCCCCTGAGTCATATTCCCAACCCAGTGCCGACTGATAGGGGAACTGCTCCTTGCGGATGAAATTGATGCGCCGCAACTCCGCCGCATCCATCCCCAACTCGATCGCCAGCACCTCGATCATCCGTTCGATGAAATAGGCGGCCTCCGTCACGCGGAAGGAACAGCGATAGGCCACCCCGCCGGGGGCCTTGTTGGTATAGACCCCGTCCACACCCACATAGGCCACCGGAATGTCATAGCTGCCGGTGCAGATGTGAAAGAACCCAGCCGGAAACTTCGTCGGGTCCGCGCAGGCGTCAAAGGCCCCGTGATCCGCCGTCACATGGCAACGCAGCGCGGTGATCTTGCCCTCTTTCGTGGCGCTGATCCGCCCCTTCATCCAATAGTCACGCGCAAAGGCCGTGGCCATCAGGTTATCCATCCGGTCCTCGACCCATTTCACGGGTTTCCCCGTGACGATGGAGGCCACGATGGAACAGACATAGCCGGGATAGACCCCCACCTTGTTGCCGAACCCCCCGCCGATATCGGGCGATACCACGCGGATATTGTGCTCCTCGATCCCCGACAGAAGCGAGGCCACGGTGCGCACCACATGCGGCGCCTGGAACGTGCCCCAGACCGTCAGCTTGCCATTCACCTTGTCCATGGAGGCCACGCAGCCACAGGTCTCCAGCGGGCAGGGATGGGTGCGGTGATAGTAAACCATCTCCTCGGCCACCACTTCAGCCGCACCAAGCGCCTCTTCCGTCGCCGCCTTGTCGCCCGTCTCCCACAGGAAGATGTGGTTGTGATGCCGCCGCGGCCCATGCGCGCCCGACATGATCCCGTTCAGATCCTCGCGCAGAACCGGCGCATCGGGTTCCATCGCGGCGAAGGGGTCCACCACGACGGGCAGTTCCTCATAGTCCACCTCGACCAGTTCGATGGCATCGGCGGCGATATAGCGGTCGGTCGCCACGACGAAGGCCACCTCCTGCCCCTGAAACAGCACCTTGCCATCCGCCAACACCATCTGCTTGTCGCCCGCCAGCGTGGGCATCCAATGCAGGTTCAACGGTGCCAGATCGGCCGCCGTCAGCACCGCCACCACGCCGGGCAGCGCCCGCGCCGCATCGGCATTGATGGATTTCACCCGCGCATGGGCATAGGGGCTTCGAACGAAATCCCCAAACAGCATGCCCTGCAGCTTGATGTCATCGACATAGTTCCCCTTGCCCTGGGTAAAGCGGACATCCTCCACCCGCTTCCGGCTGGTCCCCATGCCCTTCAGATTGGCGATGCGCTCCTCGCGTGTCGGCGTCAGGTCGTTCATTCCGCAGCCTCCTTCGCATTCATCTCTGCCGCCGCAGCCATGATCGCCTTGACGATGTTCTGATATCCCGTGCAGCGGCACAGGTTCCCCGCCATGCCAAAGCGCACCTCTTCTTCCGTGGGCTGCGGGTTCTCCTGCAGCAGACGATGCGCCCGCGTGATCATGCCGGGCGTGCAATAGCCGCATTGCAACCCGTGATGCTCGCGGAACATCCGCTGCAGCACATGCAGCCCGTCCGGCCCGCCCAGACCCTCGATGGTGGTGATCTCCGCCCCATCCGCCTGCGCCACGAACACGGTGCAGGCCTTCACCGACCGCCCGTTCATATCCACCGTGCAGGCCCCGCAATGGCTGGTCTCGCAGCCGATATGCGGCCCGGTGATCCCCAGTTTCTCGCGCAGCGTATGGATCAGCAATTCGCGCGGTTCGGCCAGCACCTCATGCACTTCGCCATTCACCGTCAGGCTGACCTGCATCTTCTTTCCCATGACCATCCCCCCTCAGGCCCGCGCCCATGCCCGGGCAATCGCCCGGCCAAGGATCACGCCCGCCACATGCCGCTTGAACTCGATCGGTCCGCGATTGTCCTTCTGCGGGTCGATATCGCCCAGCATGGCCGCCACGGCCGCCTTGACCGCCGCCGCGCCGCAATCGCTGCCCACCAGCGCCGCCGCTGCCGCCTCTGACCAGACCGGCACATCCGAAAGGTTCGTCGTCGCAATCGACGCGCTCGCCACCTTGCCGCCAGACTTCGTCAGAAGAACCGCCGCCGCCGCCGTGGCATAATCCCCGATCTTGCGCTTCTGCTTTTCATAGGCATAGCCGCCCGCCGCCACCGGCAGGGTGATCCGCGTCAGGATCTCGTCATCCGCCCGCTCTGTCGCATAAAGCCCGTGATAGAAGCCCCGCGCCGCCACCTCGCGCGTCCCGCCGGGGCCTACAAGCGTGAAACTCGCGCCCAGACATTGCATCAACCCCGGCATGTCATTTCCCGGATCGCCATTGGCGACATTGCCCCCCACCGTGCCCACATAGCGCACCTGCGGATCGGCGATCTGCAACGCCGCCTCGCGCAGCAGGGGCACCGCCCTCGCCAGCCCCTCATGCCCGATCAGCTCCGCCTGCGTCACCATCGCCCCGATGGTCACGCGGCCCCCTTCCACGGTGATCCCCTTCAACTCGGCCACCGCCTGCAGATCGACAAGATGGCCAACCGCCGCCATCCGCAGCTTCATCATCGGGATCAGGCTATGCCCCCCCGCGATGACCCGCGCCTCGTCGCCATGGTCCGTCAAAAGGCCGATGGCCGACGCAAGGTCGCCCGGCCGGTGATATTCAAAGGCCGATGGTATCATGTGTTCCTCCCGCCCTGCATCCGTCCCGCGCAGTTGGGGAAAAGCTATTGCCGCCGCCCCGCCTGTTGAGGGGCGACGAACCAATGCGGCGCTGTTTTGCACGAAATGCGAAATGCCCGCACGAACTGCGACAGCGCTACAGACCCAACGCCTCGCGCAGGTCTGCCAGCCGCGCCCGGCTGACCGGGATGCGCAGGCCCTCGGCCCCGTCCACGCTGCACTGGCCGGAATCCTTCTGCCGTTCGAACCGCACCACATGGGCCGGGTTCAGAAGGAAACTGCGATGCACCCGCAGGAATCCCAGCGGGGCCAACCGCTCCTCCGCCTCAGAGATCGACCAGGGGCAGAACAGCGTCTCGGCCCCCTTCTGCAGCATCGTGTAATGCCCCTCGGCCCGCAGGGCGGATACCGCCGCGGGATCGAGGAAATAGGTCCGCCCCTCGCGCTCATGCGGGATGCGCAGCGCGACGGGCTCTGCCCAGGGCAAGGGCGGCGCGGCCTTGGGTGCCTCCGCCGGGGCGGCAACCGCCACAGCCGCCCCCTCTTCCGCCGAAGGCGCGAAAGTGATCCCCGTCAGCAGGAAGGCCGCCGAAATCACAAAGGCCGACAGCGTCACCAGAATGGCCAGCGTCTCGTTGCTCAGCGCAGGCCCCATGTCGCCCGCATCGCCATCCGGCAGGAAATCCGTCCCCGCCATGGCGATGAAATGCACCATCACCACCGCCAGCCCAAAGCACACCGTCCCAAGGATGATGTTCTTCCGCCCCCGCTCGGAATAGGCCACCCGCACCGCCAGCACCGGCAACACGACCGAGGCCGCAATCGCCCCCGCCACGCCAAGCGGCGTATAGACCGGGCGGCACAGTTCCATCCCCGACATCCCGATGTAATGCATCAGCGATATGCCCAGCCCGATGATCGCCCCCGCCAGCGCAAGGCTGCGCGGCGTGCGCGCCCGGAAATGCAGGATCAGCAGCGCAAGCCCCGTCATCAGGATCGCCACCAGCGCCGAAACCAGCGTGGTCAGCAGGTCATAGCTGTAAAGGATCGGCAGTTGCAGCCCCAGCATCGCCACGAAATGCATCGACCAGATGCCCCCGCCCAGCGCCACCGCCGCCATCGACACCGCCACCTTGCGCTGCGTCACCGACAGCCGCGATACGCCCCGTGTCAGCGACAGCCCCGTGAACCCCGCCATCAGGGCCACGGCAAGGGCCGCCACCACAAGACGCCAGTCATGGCTGAATTCAAGCACCCGGCAGCCTCCCCGCCAACGGACCAAGGATCAGCTTACAACCCGCAGGGCCAGACCGAAAGCGCCGAACAGGCCCTCATCCCCGCTCCGGCCCGGCCTGCTCCACCCCCCACCAGCGCATCGTATGGCGCAGATGCTGGGCAATCGCCTCGCCCGCCCGGTCGGCATCGCGGGCCTCCAGCGCGGCGATGATCTCCAGATGCTCCGTCATGGCCGAGATGATCCGGTCCGGCAGAAAGGGGCGCTGGGTCTGGATCACGGCGATCCGGTCGCGGTTCTCGTCATAGATGCGGCCCATGACGCCGGGGCCAAGCCCCCGCGCCATCAGGTCATGCAGCGACAGATCCGTCAGGATCGCCTGACGCTGCATTTCGGGCGTCACCGCCGCCTCGGCCGCATCGCGCAGGCGCAGATGCGCCGCCCGCAGATCGGCCAGCGGCATCGCCTCCCCGCGCGCGATCAGCCGCCGCGCGCCTTCGGCATCCAGCAGCGCGCGCAACTCCAGGCATTCCCGCGTCATCCCGGGGCTGGCCTGCATCACCATCAGCCCGCGCTTGGGCAGCACCGTCACCAGCCCCGGCCCCTCGGCCCGCTTCACCGCCTCGCGCACGGCGGCCATGGGAAAGCCCAGCCGCTCCACCAGCATCGGCATCGACAGGAACATCCCGCCGGGCAGGCGACCATCGCGCAACTGCGCCAGCAGCGCCTGATGCGCCTGATCCGTCAGCTTCGCCTCCGATGCCGCCCCTGCCAGCCCCCCGCCGGGGCCGATCACATCCGCCATCTCTCCCCCCCGGCCGCCGCTGCGGCCGTCACTCACCCGGCACCGGATTGTCGCCCTTTGCCTGAAACTGTTTCTCGCCACACGCAGGTATCCACAATGTGACATAGCGCGTAACATTTTACCTGCGACATTACGTGATGCACCAGAAGAGTCCACCCCCCTGAGCGGCCAAGACCCGCAGGCGAAGGACCAGCCGATGTCGCGCTCCAACCGGAAGCTGCGCCGCGCGCAGGAGGGAAAAGATGACATCCGTTTCACATGCAGAAGACTTCACCGCCGATACCGATGCCCTGCGCCCGGTCACGGCTGACGAGAAAAGCTGGGGCTGGTTCGCCATCTTCAACGTCTGGGCCAATGACGTGCAGTCGCTCTTCGGCTATACGCTGGTGGCCTCGCTCTTCATCTCCTACGGCGTCAGCGGCTGGACGGCCTTCGCCGCCCTGATCGCCGCCGGGCTTTTCGTCATGTTCCTCGTGAATCTGTCCGGCGCCGCGGGCGAGAAATACGGCATCCCCTACCCCGTCTTCGCCCGCGCCAGCATGGGCACCGCCGGGGCGAAACTGCCCGCCGTGCTGCGCGCCGTGGTGGCCGTGTTCTGGTATGGCGTCCAGGTCCACTTCGCCTCCACCGCGCTCTCGCTGCTGATCCGGCTTGTCACCGGGGCCGAAGGCGGCGGCAGCTTCCTCGGGATGGGCACCATCGACTGGATCTCCTTCCTCGTCGTCTGGGCCTTCCACATCGCCATCTTCTGGCGCGGCATGGGCTGGGTCGAAAGCTTCCTGAACTTCGCCGGTCCCTTCGTCTATGCCGTAATGATCGGCCTTGTGATCGTGCTGTGGGTCAAGTCCGACGGCCAACTCCTGCACCACGCCCAGACCATCTTCGCCAATCCCCAAGCAACCTGGGGCACCGAAATCGCGGGCTTCATCGCCATCATCGGCACCATGGTCGCCTATTTCGCCGCGGTGATGATCAACTTCAGCGATTTCTCCCGCTATGCCCGCAACAAGGAGGCGATGATCAAGGGCAACCTCGCAGGCCTGCCCTTCAACATGATCCTCTTCTCGGCGCTGGCCCTGCTCACCACCGCAGGCGCGGCGGCGGTCTATGGCGAACAGATCATCAACCCGACGGAAATCGTCGAACGCACCGACAGCGTCCTTCTGGGCATCATCGCCGCCATCACCTTCTTCGCGGCCACCGTCGGCATCAACCTTGTCGCCAACTTCATCCCCGCCGTGAACGGCATCGCCAACCTCGCGCCCGAACGGATCGGTTTCCGCAAGGCGGGGCTGATCACCTCGGTCTTCGCCCTGGTGATCGGCGGCCTCTGGACGGCGGTGATCAGCGAGATCGGCATCGCAGGCTTCGTCAACACGCTGGGCGCGATGCTGGCCCCGCTCTATGGCATCCTGATCGCGGACTACTACCTGATCCGCAAGCAAAGCCTGAACCGCGACGATCTCTACAACATGGACGGCGGGCGCTATCACTATGGCAACGGCTGGCACAAGAACGCCTTCATCGCCTTCGCCATCGCCGCCGTCTTCTCGGTCGCCACCGTCTGGGTGCCTGCCTTGGGCCAACTCGAAGGCTATGGCTGGGTGATCGGTGCGGTGCTGGGCGGGGTGATCTACCACGCCCGCTGCAAGGGCCGGATCGCCGTCTGACCGGCAGGCCGCAGGGTCAAATGGGGGGGGCGGGCCAATGGCCCGCCCTTCCCTATTCCGCCCGCAGGATCCGATCTGCCGCCCGCAAGGCCAGCGCCGCCACCGTCAGCGACGGGTTCACCGCGGCCGAGGTCGGCAGGACCGAGGCATCGACGATGAACAGATTGTCCAGATCATGCGCCCGCAGATCGGTATCCACCACCGAAGCCGCCGGATCCTCCCCCATCCGCGCCGTCCCGCATTGGTGACTGGGCTTCGATTTCGGAAACCCCCGCGACAGCACGATGGGCCAGCCCGCCCGCCGCATCGCCCGCTTCAACCGCCCCACCAGCAGGTCATGCGCCTCTGTATTGGTGCGCCGCCAATCCAGCACCACCCCGCCATCGCGCCACATCACGCGTGAGTCCGGGTCCGGCAGGTCCTCCGACATCGCCATGATATGGATCGAATGATCCGCCACATGCCGCGCCAGCCACAGGGGCAGCCCCGCCTCGCCCGCCAGGATCGGCCCGGTGATCCGCCCCAGCATCTGGATATTCCCCAGGGGCTCGCCCCCCGGCCCGCCGGTCAGATACCAGTCATTGATCTGGATGGTCTTCTCATAGACCGACCGGTTCCGCCGCAGCGGGTTCCAGGCCACCATCCCCGTCAGGTTGTGGTTCATGAAATTCCGGCCCACCTGATCGGACCCGTTCGCCAGCCCGCGCGGGTTCTCCGCACTCACTGACGCCAGCAGCAGCGCCGCCGACATCACCGCCCCGGCGCACAGGCAGACGACGGGCGCAGAGATCACCTCGCGCCGCCCGCCCCGCTCCACCTCCACGCCCGTCACCCGCCGCCCCTCGGCCAGCAGCCGCACCACCCGCGCGCCCGTCACCAGATCCACATTCGGATACCGCAGCGCCTCGGCCAGCCCGCAGCTTTCCGCATCCGACTTGGCCCCCGTCGTATCAGGGAAGGCATCCCATGTCGTCGGCGCGCGCTTCAGCCAGGCGTCGATATCCACGCCCAGAGGCAGTGCGGAAACATGCAGCCCCTGCGCCGCAAAGGCCGCCCGCAGCGCCGCGATATCCGGCTCATCCGGCACGGGCGGAAAGGGATAGGGCGCGGATCGCGGCGGTTCGGTCGGATCGCCCGCCGCATCCCCCCGTACCCGATAAAGCTGCTCGGCGCGGGAATAGAAGGGCTCCATCACCTCATAGCCAAAGGGCCATCCGGGCGTCACACCCCCCATATGCCGCATCGGCGCGAAATCCGCCGCGCGATAGCGCAGCAGCACCGCTCCATAGAACTTGGTGTTCCCGCCCACAAAGGCATAGTTGCCCGGGTTGAAGGCCCGCCCCTCGGCATCGCGCCATGTTTCCTTCGGCTTGAAATGCCCGCGCTGGAAGATCGCCACCGGATCGCGCGCCTCGGCGCTGTCGGCCAGGCGCTCGCCCCGCTCCAGGATCACGATCCGCCGCCCGCTGGGGGCAAGCCCCGCCGCCAGCGTGGCCCCGCCCATGCCGGACCCGATGATCAGAATGTCAGGCTGCATCGCGCCCCCTCAGCTCAGATAGTGGTTCACCGGCGCCAAGGGCGGCGGGGCCTCGCGCCCCAGATGCGGCGCAAGGCTGATCTCCGCCGCGCGGCAGATCGCATCCATGGCAATCCCGTTCGGGCTGGGGGCAAAGGGATGGCTCAACTCCTCGGTCACTTCCGCCAGCCCAAGGAACATGTATCCCACCACCGCCACGAACAAAGGCGTGGCCCATCCCGTCGCCCCCGTCAGGGCAAAAGGCAGAAGCAGGCAATAGAGGTAACTCGTCCGATAGATCAGCAGCGAATAGACAAAGGGCAGCGGGCTGTTGGCGATCCGCTCGCACCCGGCCTGTTGCTGGGCAATCGCCCCCACCCGCGCCGTCAGGCTGCGCGCGCCGAACCCGTCGATCCCGCCATCCCGATAGGCCCCGGCCACCATCCCCGCCAGCCCGTCCAGCGCCGCGCAGGGCGCATGCGGCGCCCCGGCCAGATCGCGCACGCTCCCCCGTTCCGCCTTGTCCACCGGCAGGCCGCGCAAATGGATCCGATGGGCATGGATGAAATCGAGGCCCGCCTCCAGCATCGCCCGCCGCAGCGCGGGATCGGCCACGAAAACCTCCACCTCGCGCGCCAGCGATCGCAGATCGGCCAGCAACCCACCCCAAAGCCTCCGCGCCTCCCACCAGCGGTCATAGGCGGCGTTGTTGCGAAACCCCAGAAACAGCGACAGCCCGATCCCGAACACGGCGAATGCCGACCCGTCCAGTCGCGGCACGCCGCCAACCACGCGGTCCAGCCCGACCACCCCTGCAGCAAATCCCGCCAGCAACAGCACCGGCAGCGCGATCCGCGGCACGATGGACCCGCGCAGCGCGGTCAGCAGATCCCAGATATCCGGCCTGTCCCTGACGATCATCCCGAACCCCGCCCCAGCCACTTCCGCCCGGCCTGATCCCACCACAAGACCCGGCCCGCCAGTGCTGCACCGAAGCTGCGCCCATGTCCAGTTGCCGCACCGTTACAAAACCTTCACTGGCACGGGCTGACATTTCCATTATTCTCGAATTATGGAAATGAATCACGCCACCCACGCCTTCGCCACCCTCGGCCACCCGGACCGCCTCGCCGTGTTCCGCCTGCTCAACCGTTTTGCCCCGCGCGGCGCGCGGCCCACGGAAATCGCCGCCGCACTGAACCTGAAGCCCAACACCCTGTCGCACCATCTGGCCGACCTGACCGCCTCGCGCCTTGTCACCGTCACCCGCGACGGCCGCTCGCTCTACTACGCCGTCAACCTCGACGTGACCGAAGCCCTGATCGGCTACCTCGCGCTCGACATCGGCCGCGCGCGGCCAGACCTGCTTTCGCCCCTTCTCGCCCCGCCCAAGGAACCCTCCATGCGCGACACCGGTTTCGACGTGCTGTTCATCTGCTCGGGCAATTCCGCCCGCTCCATCTTTGCCGAGGCGCTCTTGCGCGATCTGGGCGAAGGGCGCTTTCGCGCCTTCTCCGCCGGCACCCGCCCGAACAGCGCGCTGAACCCCTTCGCGCTCGATGTCCTTGCCCGCAACGGGCATGACATCTCCGGTCTGCGCTCCAAGCACATCTCGGAATTCCAGCAGCCCGCCTCGCCCACGATGGATTTCGTCTTCACCGTCTGCGACACGGCGGCAGCCGAGGAATGCCCGCCCTGGCCCGGCCAGCCCATCACCGGCCATTGGGGCCTGCCTGACCCCGTCCGCGCCACCGGAACCGATGCCGAACGCGCCCTCGTCTTCGCCCAGACCTATGCCGCCCTGCGCCGCCGCGTCGCGGCCTTCGTGGCCCTCCCCTTCGGCACGCTCAGCCGCCTGTCGCTGCAATCCCGCGTGGATGACATCAGCGCCACCCCCAACACCGAAGCGAAAGGCTGATCCCCATGCCCCGCATCGCCCTCAACGGCCTTGGCCGGATCGGCAAGCTCGTCCTGCGCAACCTGATCGACCAGGGCGCAGGCGGCGAGATCGTTCTGCTCAACGATCCCGCAGGCGATGCCGAACAGCACGCGCTCCTGATGGAATTCGACAGCGTCCATGGCCGCTGGCAAACCCCCGTCACCCATGCCCCCGGCACGCTGGTCCTCGACGGCCACCCCATCCGCCTGACGCAGGAAAGAACCCTCGACGCCCTCCCCCTCGCCACCATGGGCGTGGATCTGGTGGTGGATGCGACAGGCGTCTTCAAGACCGCCGCCAGGATCGCGCCCTATTTCGCCGCCGGGGTGAAAAAACTCGTCATTTCCGCCCCGGTCAAGGAGGACGGCGCGCTCAACCTCGTCTATGGCGTCAACCACCACCTCTACGACGGCAGCCAGTCCCTCATCACCGCCGCCTCCTGCACCACCAACTGCCTTGCCCCCGTGGTCAAGGTCATCCACGAATCCCTCGGCATCCGCCACGGCTCCATCACCACGATCCACGATGTCACCAACACCCAGACCATCGTCGACCGCCCGGCCAAGGACATGCGCCGCGCGCGCTCGGCCCTGATGAACCTGATCCCCACCACCACCGGATCGGCCACCGCCATCACGCTCATCTACCCCGAACTCAAGGGCCGCCTGAACGGCCACGCCATCCGCGTGCCGCTTCTGAACGCCTCCCTCACCGATTGCGTGTTCGAGGTAGAGCGTCCCACCACCGCCGAAGAGGTGAACGCCCTGTTCCAAACCGCCGCCGAAGGCCCGCTCAGGGGCATCCTCGGCCATGAGACGCGCGCCTTGGTGTCCTCCGATTTCACCAACGATCCCCGCTCCGCCATCATCGACGCGCAATCGACGATGGTGGTGAACGGCACCCAGGTGAAGGTCTACGCCTGGTATGACAATGAATGGGGCTATGCCTGCCGACTGGCCGACATCACCCGCATGGTGGCGGCATCCCTGTGACCGGCCTCAACCCGAAGCGCGCCTATATCGCCGTGACGGCCGCCTATTGGGCCTTCATGCTGTCGGATGGCGCGCTCAGGATGCTGGTGCTTCTGCATTTCAACGCGCTGGGCTTCTCGCCCGTCCAGCTTGCCTGGCTGTTCCTGCTCTACGAAGTCGCAGGCATCGCGACCAACCTCGCCGCGGGTTGGCTCGCCGCCCGCTTCGGCCTTGCCGCCACGCTCCATGCCGGGCTGTCGTTGCAGATCGCGGCCCTCATCGCCCTGTCGCAGCTCGATCCCGCATGGGCCATCGCCGCCTCCGTCGCCTTCGTCATGGCCGTGCAGGGCGTCTCCGGCGTGGCAAAAGACCTTGCCAAGATGTCCTCCAAATCCGCCGTCAAGCTGCTGGCCCCCGCCGGGGATGGCAGCCTCTTCCGCTGGGTCGCGCTGCTGACGGGATCGAAGAACGCGGTCAAGGGCGCGGGCTTCTTCCTTGGCGCGGCCCTCCTCGCCATCGCGGGTTTCCAACCCGCGCTCTGGACCATGGCCGCCGTGCTGGCCGCCATCCTGCTCGCGGTCCTTCTCTTCCTGCCCAAGGGCCTGCCGGGGCGCATGAAATCGGCCGAAGGCTGGGGCGGCTGGCGCTCACCCGACGCGCGCATCAACCGCCTCTCGCTGGCGCGCCTCTTCCTCTTCGGCGCGCGGGATGTCTGGTTCGTCGTGGGCATCCCGGTCTATTTTCAGGCCGTCCTGTCAGACGGAACGCCGGATGGCCGCCGCGCGGCCTTCTTCCTGATCGGCGGCTTTCTCGCGCTCTGGATCATCGCCTATGGCGCGGTGCAGGCCATGGCCCCCCGCATCCTTGGCGGCAAGGCCCAGGCCCTGACCGCCACCACGCAGAAGGCCACCCTCTGGTCGGGCCTGCTGGTCCCCATTCCCTTCGCGCTGGCCGCCCTTGCCCTCTGGGCAGGCGGCCCCGCCCCCTGGTTGACCGCCACACTGATCGCGGGGCTTCTGGCCTTCGGCTTCGTCTTTGCCGTCAACTCCTCGGTCCATTCCTACCTGATCCTCGCCTTCGGATCCGCCGACCGGATCACCCGCGATGTCGGCTTCTACTACATGGCCAATGCCGCGGGCCGCCTGCTCGGCACCCTCCTTTCGGGCCTCAGCTATCAATGGGGCGGCCTGCCCGCCTGCCTTGCCACCGCGGGCCTCATGGCGCTGGCCGCCTGGCTTGCCACGCGCCGCCTTCCCGCCTCCGCCTGAAAGAGGCGGCCAAAGGGCGCACAATTCCCGACATATTCAATCACCCATTTACTTTCCCAAGCTTTTTTGTCAGGAAGCTCTCAGCCAGCCCGAAGGGCAAGCCGATCCACCACCATCCAAGGCTGATCACGCCCCTTTCCGCTGGCCCCTGCGCTGACCCTGCCCTCCGGCATCGTGCATCGGCCCCGCCCGAACCCGGAGTTCCCCCATGACCCGCGCCGCCGCCCTCCTGCTCTGCACCGCCCTTGCCAGCCCGGCCCTTGCCGCCGATCCCGCCGCCGTCGTCGCCACCTATGCCGACATCGCCGCCGCGGGCTACGGCGACAGCCTGACCACCGCGCAAGCCCTGCAATCCGCCGTCGAAGCCCTGATCGCCACCCCGTCCGAGTCCACCCTCACCGCCGCCCGCGCCGCCTGGCTCGCCTCCCGCATCCCCTATCAGCAGACCGAGGTCTTCCGCTTCGGCAACCCCATCGTCGACGATTGGGAAGGCAAGGTGAATGCCTGGCCGCTGGACGAGGGCCTGATCGACTATGTCGATCCCGGCTATGGCGTGAACGAGGAAAACAGCCTCGCACAACTCAACGTCATCGCCACGCCGAAATTCACCCTCTCCGGCACGGAAATCGACGCCAGCCAGATCACCCCCGCCTTCATCTCGGGCACCCTGCACGAAGCAGACGGGATCGAGGCGAATGTCGCCTCCGGCTATCACGCCATCGAATTCCTGCTCTGGGGGCAGGATCTGAACGGCACCGAACCGGGCGCTGGCAACCGCCCCTTCACCGATTTCCTGCAAGGTGACGGCTGCACCGGCGGCAATTGCGACCGCCGCGCCGCCTATCTCAAGGCCGCGACGGATCTCCTGGTCGCGGATCTCGAATACATGGCCGCCGCCTGGGCGCCGGGCGGCGAAGGCCGCGCCACCGTGACCGCCGATCCCCAGGCCGGGCTTCTGGCCATGCTCACCGGCATGGGCAGCCTGTCCTATGGCGAACAGGCGGGCGAACGGATGAAGCTTGGCCTGATGCTGAACGACCCGGAAGAAGAACATGACTGCTTCTCCGACAATACCCATAACAGCCATTTCTACGATGGCCTCGGCATCCGGAACGTCTATCTCGGCAGCTATACTCGCGTCGATGGAAGCACCGTCTCGGGCCCCTCGCTGTCAGACCTCGTCGCCGCCGCCGATCCCGCCGTCGATACCCGCCTCAGGGCCGAACTCGATGCCACCGTCACCGCCCTGCAGGCGATCAAGACCGCCGCCGAAGGGGGCTTCGCCTATGACCAGATGCTCGCCCCGGGCAGCGCCGAGGGCGAGGCGCTGATCATGGCCGCGGTCAATGCCCTCGTGACGCAGACGGCCTCGATCGACCGTGCGGTCACCGCGCTCGGCCTGACGCAGATCAGCTTCGAAGGCTCCGATAGCCTCGATAATCCGGGTGCCGTCTTCCAGTGAACCCGACCGCTGTGCAGCCCCGCGCGGGTTGCGCAGCGCCCATCCCCAGGCCCCCATACCCAAGGCCCCCCGGCCATAAGGCACCCGCCATGCTCCGCCCCCTTCTCCTCGTCCTCCTGACCGCAGCCCCCGCCCTGTCGCAAACGCTGGACGATCCGCATCTCTCCACCCTGCCCCGCACCGCCGCCGAAACTGCCCGCATCGCGGCGATCCTCGCCCCGCCCACCGATTTCACCACCCCCGAACCCTTCGAGGCGCTCTCCGCCGGGGCGGCCACGGTGCGCGCCCGCGCCAATGCCGATGCCTTCAGCCAGTCCTCGGCCAACATGCCCTTCGACCATGAGATGCGCTTCAAGCTGGGCAATGCGCTGTTCCGCAAGACCTGGGTCGCCTCGCCCGCCTCCACCCTTGCCTCCGATGGGCTCGGCCCCCTCTACAACGCCCGCGCCTGCCAGGATTGCCACCTGAAGGATGGGCGCGGTCACCCGCCCGAAGGCCCCGAGGATGGCCGCGTGTCGATGTTCCTGCGCCTCTCCATTCACGCCGATACCGGCCCCGCCGATATCGCCGAATGGATCGCCACCGCCCCCGATCCCACCTATGGCGGCCAGTTGCAGGATCTCGCCGCCCCCGGCCACCACGCCGAAGGCCGGATGGACATCACCTATGCCGATCTGCCCGTTCCCATTGCCGATGGCACGGTGATCACCCTGCGCCAGCCCAGCTATGCCTTCGCCGATCCCGCCTATGGCCCGCCCGACCCGCAGCTGATGCTCTCGCCCCGCGTCGCGCCCCAGATGATCGGCCTCGGCCTGCTGGAGGCGATCCCCGCCGCCGATATCCTCGCCCTCGCCGACCCGGACGATGCGAATGGCGACGGCATCTCGGGCCGCGCGCAGATCGTGCCTTCGGTCGAATTCGGCATCCCCATGCTCGGCCGCTTCGGCCTCAAGGCGGGTGCCCCCACCGTGCGCGAACAATCCGCAGGGGCCTTCTCGGGCGACATGGGCCTGTCCACCCCCCTTCACCCCGAACCCTGGGGCGATTGCAGCCCCACACAGGGCGATTGCCGCGCTGCCCCCCATGGCCAGGAACCCACTGCCCGCGACGGGCTCGAAGTCGATGCCGAAAGCCTCGACCTCGTCACCTTCTACTCCCGCAATCTCGGCGTGCCCGAACGCCGCCGGGTGGATGACCCGCAGGTCCTGCGCGGCAAGGAGATGTTCCACACCCTGAACTGCGCCGCCTGCCACACCCCCAAACACGTCACCCATCGCCTGACCGATCAGCCGGAACAAAGCTTTCAACTGATCTGGCCCTATACCGATCTTCTGCTGCACGACATGGGCGAAGCCCTTGCCGACAACCGCGCTGAGGGCCGCGCCACGGGCCGCGAATGGAAGACCCCGCCGCTCTGGGGCATCGGCCTGACCGCACAGGTCAGCGGCCATACCCAATTCCTGCACGATGGCCGCGCCCGTACCCTGCTCGAGGCGATCCTCTGGCACGGGGGCGAGGCGCAAGCCGCCCGCGACGCCACCATCGCCTTGCCCAAGGCCGACCGCGATGCCCTCATCGCCTTTCTGGAAAGCCTCTGATGCTGCGCCCCCTGATCCTCGCCCTCTCGCTCGCGCTGTCCCTCGCCGCGCCACCCTCCGCCCGCGCCGACGTGGCCGCGGTGGTGCAGAACCACGCCCTGCCCGGCTATGCCACGCTTGCCGATGCCGCCTCCGCCCTCGATGCGGCAGCGCAGGCCGATTGCGCGCCCGCCGCGCTGGCCCCCGCCTGGAACGCCACCTTCGATGCCTGGATGGCGGTCCAGCATCTGCATCTCGGCCCGGTGGAGGAACAGGGCCGTGGCCTTGCCATCCATTTCTGGCCCGATCCCAAGGGGCGCGGCCGCGCCGCCCAGCGCGCCCTGCTGGCCGGTGATCCCGCCACCCTCACCCCCGAAACCTTCGCCAATCAATCCGTCGCCGCGCGCGGCCTGATGGCGCTGGAACGCCTGCTCTTCCCGGCGACCGACGCCCTGCAAGGCGACACCTGCACCCTGATCCGCCTCACCACCGCCGATCTCGCCCGCAGCACCGCCGAAATCGCCACCCTCTGGCAGCAGGGCTTCGCCGCCAGCCTCACCACCGCAGGCGAACCCGGCAATCCCCGCTTCCTGTCACAGGCCGAGGCGCGGCAGGCCCTTCTCACCCAACTCACCACCGGCCTCGAACAACTCGCCGACCAACGCCTTGGCCGCCCCCTGGGCAGCTTCGACAAACCCCGCCCCGATCTGGCCGAGGCGCATGCCTCCGCCCGCAGCCTGCTGAATGTCACCTTGTCCCTTCAGGCCCTGCGCGACCTCATGGTCAATCTGGCCCCCGACAGCCCGAAATCCCGCGCCGCCTTCGACAGCGCCCTCGCCCGCGCCACCGCGCTGAACGATCCCGCCCTTGCCGGGGTCGCCGATCCCGCGGGCCGCCTGCGGATCGAGATCCTCCAGCAATCCATCCGCGCCACCCGCGATGCCCTGCTGGCCGAACTGCCCCCGCAACTCGGCGTCGGCATCGGCTTCAACGCCCTGGACGGAGATTGACATGACCTCGCGCCGCTCTGTCCTTGCCGGCCTCGCCGCCCTCTGCCTGCCCGCGCCAAGCTGGGCCGATGTCGGCAATCCCCGCTTCCTCGCCGCCGCGAAACAGGGCGAAACCTACCGCCTCCACGGCCTCACCGCCGATGGCGAAAGCCTCTTCTCCCTGCCCCTGCCCGCAAGGGGCCATGCCGCCACCGCCCATCCCGACCAGCCCCTCGCCGTGGCCTTCGCCCGCCGCCCCGGCGTCTTCGCCCTTGTCCTCGATTGCCGCGATGGCCGCCTGATCTCCACCCTCACCCCGCCGCCGGGGCGGCAGTTCAACGGCCACGGCGCCTTTTCCGCCGATGGCGAAACCCTCTTCACCTCCGAAGTCATCGCCGAAACCTCCGAAGGCCGCATCGGCCTCTGGGAAACCCGCCGCTTCACCCGCATGGGCGAGGCCCCCTCCGGCGGCATCGGCCCGCATGACGTAAGGCGCTTGGCCGATGGCAACCTCGTCATCGCCAATGGCGGCATCGCCACCGATCCGCGCGACCGCACGAAGCTCAACATCCCCGACATGCGCCCCAACCTGACCCTGCTGTCACAGGATGGCGCGATCCTGGATCAGGCCGCGCTCGACCCCGCGCTGAACCGCAATTCCATCCGCCACCTCGCCCTTGCCCGCGACGACCGCATCGCCTTTGCCATGCAATGGGAAGGCGACGCCGCCGAAGCCGTGCCGCTTCTGGGCCTCTGGTCCCCCGGCCAAGCCCCCACCCTTTGCCCCGCCCCGGAAACCGAACAACCCCGCATGCAGGGCTATGCAGGCTCCATCGCCGTGGCCACCGATGGCCGCATCGGCCTCACCTCGCCGCGCGGCGGGCTGGCGCAGGTCTTCGCCCCGGATGGCGGCTATCTCGCCAGCCATGCCCGCCCCGATATCTGCGGCCTCGCCGCGCTGCCCGATGGCGGCTTTCTCGCCAGCGACGGGATGGGCGCGCTGCTGCGCATCACCGACGGGATGACCGCGCTGCAATCCCACGCCCTCGCCTGGGACAACCACATCGTCACCCTCGCCTGACCCTGCCCCCACGCCGAAACAGGCCGCGCGCGAAAGCGCTTCCATTTCCCATACCATTCGGTCTATTAAATGACATGCCCACCGATGCCGCCCCCCTTTCCCCTGCCCCTCCCCGCCCGCGCGGCCGTCCCGCCACGCCCCCCGACGCGGCCGAAGCCCGCCAGCGCCTGATCCGCGCGGGGCTGATCTTCCTGACGGAACGGGGCTATGGCGCCACCGCGCTGGAAGACATCCTGCGCAGCGCCGCCATCACCAAGGGGGCCTTCTACCACTATTTCGACAGCAAGGCCGATTTCGCCGAGGCGCTCATCTCGGCCTATCACGCCCATTTCGCCCGCAGGCTGGATCGCCGCCTGCTCGATCCCGGGCTTGCCCCGCTCGTCCGCCTCCGCGCCTTCACCGAAGATGCCGAATCCGGCATGGCGCGGCACGGCTTCCGGCGCGGCTGCCTGATCGGCAATCTCGGGCAGGAAATGGGCGCGCTTCCCGAACCCTTCCGCGCCCGCCTGACCGATGTGCTGGCCGATTGGCAGGCCCGCACCGCCGCCTGCCTCACCCTCGCCCGCGATGATGGCACCCTCTCCCCCCACCATGATCCCGCGCTGCTGGCAGAATTCTTCTGGACAGGCTGGGAAGGCGCGGTCCTGCGCGCCAAGCTGGACGCCAGCCCCGCGCCCCTGCGCCGCTTCCGCCAGCAATTCTTCGCCCTCCTGACACAGTGATCCCAAGAAAGGCCTCCCGATGTTCGACGCCATCCTGATCGAGAAAACCGAAACCGGCCAATCCGCCCGCCTCGCCCGGCTTTCCCCCGATCAGTTGCCGCAAGGTGACGTCGCCGTCGATGTCGGCTGGTCCACGCTGAACTACAAGGATGCGCTGGCCATCACCGGGGCCTCGCCCGTGGTGCGCAGCTTTCCCATGGTCCCGGGGATTGATCTGGCCGGGCGCGTCGCGGCCAGCGATCACCCCGATTTCCGCCCCGGAGACCGCGTGGTCCTGAACGGCTGGGGCGTCGGCGAACGCCATTGGGGCGGCCTTGCCGGGCAGGCCCGGCTGAATGGCGACTGGCTCATCCCCCTGCCCGAGACGCTTTCCACCCGCGCCGCCATGGCCATCGGCACGGCAGGCTATACCGCCATGCTCTGCGTGCTGGCGCTGGAACGCCACGGCATCACCCCCGCCTCGGGCGAGGTGGTGGTGACCGGCGCCGCGGGCGGCGTCGGCAGCATCGCCACCGCCCTGCTGGCCCGCCGCGGCTATCAGGTCGCCGCCGTCACCGGCCGCCCGGCCGAGGCCGACTATCTGCGCCACCTCGGCGCCGCCACCATCGTCGATAGGGCGGAACTCTCTGCCCCCGGCAAACCCCTGGCGCGCGAACGCTGGGCCGGGGCCGTCGATGTGGCTGGCGGCACCGTGCTGGCCAATGTGCTGGCAGCCATGCGCTATCGCGGCGTCGTCGCCGCCTGCGGCCTTGCCGCCGGGATGGACCTGCCCACCACCGTCGCCCCCTTCATCCTGCGCGGCGTGACCCTTGCCGGGATCGACAGCGTCATGTGCCCAAAACCCGAACGCATGGCCGCCTGGTCCCACCTCGCCCAGGAACTCGACCTCGCGCTACTCGAAGGGATGACCACCGAAATCGCCCTTGGCGATGTCATCGCCACCGCCCCCGCCTTCCTCAAGGGCCAGATCCGCGGGCGGATCGTCGTGCCGCTCGATCCCGCCATCGCCTGATCCCGCCATGACCGGAGCAGAACCAACCAAAGCCACGCCCGAATGGCTGGCCCTGCTGGCCGCCTTCGACGCGGCCTATGGCCAGGCCGCCGATGCGGGCAGCGCCCCCATCGCCGATCACACCGCCCGCCTGCGGCAGGCCCTCGCCCGCGTGCAGGCGGGCCCGCCCCGCCTTTCCCCGCGCCCCGCCGCCGACAAGCCCGTCACCCGCTGGCTGCCAGCCGCCCTTGCCGCCGCCACCCGCGGCCCCTTTGCCGACATGGCCATGGCCCTTCTCGCCGTGGCCGACCGGCTGACCTGGGAATACGGCTATGCTTCCCTGCCCGAAGCCCTCGCCCGCGACTACGCCTATTGCGAAATCCTCGGCCCCCAGGGGCCGATCCTTGCCGATGACCTGATCCTTGGCCTTGTCCTCTTTGCCCCCGGCACGCATTACCCGCCGCATCACCACAAGGGGATCGAGGAAAGCTACCTCGCCCTTTCGGGCCGCTGGTCGCAGAACCATGCCGCCAGTCACGCCCCCGGCAGCCTCGTGTTCAATCCTCCCGCGACGGAACATGAAATCACCACCGGCAGCGCAGGCCCCTGCTTGCTGGCCTATGGCTGGCTGGGCGATCCCCGGCGCCTTGCCGCGCCCGGGATGGTGCTGTCCTGATCCCCGCGCGCGCCCTCAGGCGTTCAGATCCTGCAACAGGCGGCCATGCTTGCGCACCTCGGTCAGCACCTGCTCAAAGGTGGTGACGCCACGCCCGCGCAGCATGGTCAGCATCTTCAGAAAGGCATCCGCCGTCGCCACTGCGTCACCCAGCGCGGTATGCCGCGCCTCTTCCGAAATCGTGATACCCAGCCGATGCGTCAGCGCATCCAGCGAATGTTCCTCATGCTGGCTGAACACCACCGCCGACAGCAGCACCGTATCCAGGATCGGCATGTCGAACCGCTTGCCGATGGCCCCTTCGGCGCGGCGCAGGAAGGTCATGTCGAAGGGCGCGTTATGCGCCACAAGAACCGACCCTTCGGCAAAGCGATGGAACCGCGCCAGCGCCTCGGTCACGCCGGGCGCATCGACGACCATCGCATCCGAAATCCCATGCACCGCCGATGACGAAGGCGGAATCGCCCGCCCCGGATTGACCAGCGTGTTGAACACCTCGCCCTCGACCCGCCGCCCGTTCACCACCCGCACCGCCGCGATCTGCACGATCTCGTCGCCCTGATGCGGCATCAGCCCCGTCGTCTCGGTGTCGAAGATCACATAGGTCAGCGCATCCAGCCCGCTCTTCAGCACATGCCCGCGCTTTTCCTGCGCCAGCAGGTCGAAATCATAGGTCACCCGCCGCACGATCGGCTCGGGCCGCCGCACCGCCCGCCGCGCCTGCAGGATCGGCAGGCACAGCGCCTCGCGCCCGTCGGCCTGTGTCTCGGGCCAGATATCGGTGGCATGTTCGGCCAGGAAACTGCGCCCCGTGGTGCTGTCGGGCAGGGCCGGATCAAGCGGCCGGTCCAGCAGCCGCTCCAGCGCCGCCACCGTCAGCGCGGGCCCCGTCCACAGGATCCGCAGCGACGCCCCGCCAAATTCCTCGTCCAGCCGCAGCTCCAGATCCCCCACCCCGGGCCGCGCCGCGATCTCGGCGCAAAGCAGCGCCGCCAGCCCGACCAGTTCATAGGCATTGCACCCGATCATCAGCGCGCCGGGCGTCACCCGGATCGCCTGCCCCGCCCGCTCCACCCGCGCCTTGATGCCGTCCAGCACATCCTCGCCCCGCAGCATCGCATAGGGCAGCGTCTCGGGCCGCCGCTCCTGATTGCTGCGCGCGATCTCCTGCACCGTGGCGACAAGCCCCGCCACTTCCGCCTCCATCGCCCGCACCAGCGCCGCATCCCCGCCCTCGGCGGCGGCCCCGCTGATCGTCACGATCCCCGCCACCGACCGGCTGATCCGCTCCAGCGCCTCGGCGATAAAGGCCTCCCGCCGGGCCGAGACGGCGAAATCCTGCGTCACGTCCCGCAGCGTCAGCACATAGCCCGGCGCCTCGCCCTCTCCGGCCAGAAGCCGCATGCGCCCCGCCAGCAAGGCCCGCCCCTGCACCGCCGTGCACAGCAGATCCGATGCCGCATCCCCCGCGCCCGTCTCGCGCAGGCGGCGATAGGCATCCTGCAACGGCCCCTCACGCAGATAGCCAAAGACGCTGCGCGCCAGCCCCGGCTGATCCGCCACATCCAGACTGCCCGCCCCCAGAAACTCCGCCGCCTGGCTGTTGTAGAAGACAAGCTGATGATCCGCCGCGCAGATCATCACCCCCACCGGCACATCCGACAGCAGCAATTCCAGCCGCGCCTTCTCGGCGGTCAGCCGCGCCGTCTCGCGCCCGATGGCCTCGGCCAGCGCGCTGCGCGTCTCGGCCAGCGTATCGGCGGCGGCACTCGCCGCCGGGGCCAGATCGCCCAGATACTTCGCCACCTCTGTCTCCAGCGGGCGAACCACATCCGAATGCGCCCGCGCCCGCAGCGCCCCGGCCAAAAGGTCGATGGGCCGCGCCACGTTCTTGTCGAACAGGAACCACACCCAGACGATAAGCCCAAGGCTCGCAAATCCCGCCACCGTGCCGATCTGCACCAGCGCGCTCATCTCGCCCGCCAGCGCCGGAAAGCGCGTCACCGCAAACCAAAGGCCCAGCCCGATCGCGGCCAGCGTGCCCCCCGCCAGCGCGGCAAAGAACAGCAATATCCGCAGCCGCAGGCTCAGCCGGGCGATCACATCGGATCCCCCCCGGCCATGATCCGCCGGATCTCGCCGCGCAAGGTGCCCAGATCGAAGGGCTTGGTCACGAACCCATCCGCCCCCAGCGCCATCGCCTTGCGCTTCTCCAGCGCCGATCCCCGCGCGGTCATCATCACCACCTTCACATCCGACAACGCCGGATCCAGCCGGATCTCCTGACAGATCTCATAGCCCGAAACCGAAGGCAGCATGATGTCCAGCAGCACCACCTCGGGGTGGCGATTGCGGATGAAGGGCAGCGCCTCCGCCCCATCGGCCACCCGCGCATGGCCGTAACCCTCGCGCTTGACGACATATTCCAGCGCGACCGCGATATTGTCCTCGTCCTCGACGATCAGGACAAGCGGCTCTCTCTTCGCCTCACCCATCAGTCAGACCTCCGGCAGGCCACGACGCCCAGTTGATCTCCCTCGGCAAGGGCGGCCCATTCGCCGCCCTCCAGTTCACCCGCGTCACTGATCCGCACACCTTCCACCAGCCGCACCGACCGCATCCCCGCGCAGTCCACCACGACCAGCCCCTGCTCCACCCCGCGCCAGCGCGCAAAGGCATAGACATCGGCCATCACCAGATCGTCCTTCGCCGGATGCCGCGCCAGGGTGCGGCTGTCCATCGCCAGAAACCGCGTCACCAGCGGCGCGACAAAGGTCCATGGCCGCAGCGCCTGCGGATTGTCATCCGCCCAGACCACCTCCACCCCCGCCGGCAATTCGCCCGACACGCGCGAGAACCAGCTGTATTCGTTCCAGGCCGTGAAGCCGATCAGCCCCAGCCCCGCCGCCGCCGGCACGATCCATTTCGGCAGCCGGTCCCGCGTCACCTTGCGCAGCATCATGGCGATGCCTGCAAAGGCCACCGCCGCCACGATCGCTGCCAGCAATTCCAGACCCATTCCGCCACCCTCAACTTCTTGCGCCGCGGGCCTGGCCCACGGCGGATTGCATCGTCCGCACCACGACAAAGGCGTCGCGCAGATGGGACCTCTCGAAATCGGACAGGTCCGACAGCGACAGGAAATTGTCAGGCTTCTCGCCCTGGCGCACCTGCTGGGCCTGATGCTCCAGCCGCGTCCGCGCGATCAGGTCATAGGCCTCGATCAGGTCGCGCGCGCCGGAGGGTGAAATCACCCCGGCCTCCGCCGCCGCCTCCAGCCGCGCGCGGGTATTCACCGCCCCGAACCGTCCGATCAGCGCATAGACCCGGCCCAGATCGGTGACCGGCACCACGCCGTTATGCTTCAGGTCGATATGGTTCTTGTGCTCGCCCGACCGGATCGTCGCAAAACCGCGGAGCAGGCCCAGCGGCGGCGCATGCTTCAGCGAATTCTGCACCATATGCGCGACAAAGATCGAATTCTTCGACGCCATCGCCAGCGTATCGTCCTGCAAGGCCCGGAACAGCGCAGGCTCCCCCCCGATGGGCCGCAGGTCGAACATGACCGAGGCCAGCATCTGCGCCATCGGATCGGGCGTCGCCACCCATCCCGCGAAATAGTCCCGCCACACCCGCAGCGGCTGGCACCAGCGCGGATTGGTGGCCATCATGTCGCCCGGGCAATAGACATAGCCGCAGGCATCCAGCCCGTCCGACACGAACTTCGCCAGCGCCGCGAAATAGGGCATGTCCTCGGGCCCGGCCTCGTCCGACAGGATCAGGCAATTGTCCTGATCCGAAACACCCGTCTGCTCCTGCCGCCCCTGCGATCCGCAGGCCAGCCAGAGATAGGGCACCGGCGCCGGCCCCAGCGCCTGCTCGGCCAGCGCCAGCAGCCGCCGCGTCACCGTATCGGCGATATCGGTGATCAGCCGCGTCACCACCTCATGCGCGTGATGCGCGCCGACCAGCTGCAACAGCAGCCGCGGAATGCGCGCCGTCACCGCGGCCAGTTCCGCCACATCCACAGCCACAGCCGCATCGCGCACGAACTGCGCCGATGACACCGCCTGGAACCGCGTCAGATCGGTCTGCGTCACCATGCCGACCAGCGTGCCATTCTCCACCACCGGCAGATGCCCGATCCGCCGCTCCAGCATGATGTGCAGCACATCCGATCCCAGCGCCGAAGGCGGCAGCACCACCGGATCGCGCGTCATCACCTCGGCCACCGCCGCATCGGGCGACAGCCCCTCGGCCAGCACCTTGTTGGTGAAATCCCGCACCGTCACAAGGCCTGCAAAGCGCCCGGCCTCGGTCACGCCCAGGCTCGATACCCGGTTGTCGCGCATCACCCCGGCCGCCACCCTGATGGGCGTTTCGGCAGGCACCGTGATCGGCTCATGCGCCATCAGGCGCTCCACCTTCTGCGCGGTCAGCTCCGCCTCGCGATGCTCGCCCCCGCGCCCGCGATGGAAGAACCGCTCGAAGGACGGATGATCCACCATCATGCGCCGGAACTCGGCCACCGGCAGCATCAGCAGAACCGAATCCTGCGTCACCCGCGCCGTCGTCACCGCCAGCCCGTCGCGCATCAATCCGCGTTCACCGAAGCTGTTGCGCGGGCCGAGCAGGGACACGATCCCCCCCGAAGGCTCCAGCACCTCCACCGCGCCGCGCTTCACAAGATACAGGCCCTTCAGCGGCTCCCCCGCGTGATAGACCTCTTCCCCCGCGGCATAGTCCCTGCGGCTGAAGGAACCGGCGACACGCGCCAACTCGTCCTGCGGCAGGCCATCATAGGGATGCACCGTCTCCAGAAAGCCCATGATCGTCTTCAGGCTCTCGTCCATGCTGCGCCCCTGATCATCCCTTTCCGGCATCGGATGGAAAGGCCCCGGCAACCGCCGGGGCCTTCCTGTTCGCTCAGTGGGCCTGGGCCGCGCCCGCACCTTTCGGCACGCGGATCGACTCGACCAGTTCCACAACTTCCTTCGGCGGCGCCTTGGTGATCGACGACACCACGAAGGCGGTGACGAAGTTCAGCACAGCCCCGATCGTGCCGATCGACAGCGGCGAGATCCCGAAGAAGTACTGGTCCGGCGTATCCGGCAGGTTGTTGGTGCCGGGGATGAAGAACCAGCCCTTGAAGATGAAGATGTAGATCGACGTGAACAGCAGGCCGACGATCATCCCCATGATGGCGCCTTCCTTGTTGATGCGGGACGAGAAGATGCCCATCATCAGCACAGGGAAGATCGTCGCAGCAGCCAGACCGAAGGCCAGGGCCACAGTCTGCGCCGCGAAGCCGGGCGGGTTGAGGCCCAGGTAGGTCGCCAGCACGATGGCGAAGGCCATCGAGATACGCGCCGCCAGAAGCTCGCCCTTTTCCGAGATGTTGGGGTTGATCGTGCCCTTGATCAGGTCATGCGAGATCGCGGACGAGATCGCCAGCAGCAGACCCGCAGCCGTCGAGAGGGCGGCCGCCAGGGCGCCCGCGGCGACCAGAGCCACAACCCAGCCCGGCAGGGCCGCGATTTCGGGGTTCGCCAGCACCATGATGTCGTTGTTCACGGTGACCAGTTCGTTCCCGTTCAGACCCATCTCGGCAAAGGTCTTGCCGGTGGAACCGACCGTCGCGGTGGCGATCACGCCTTCGCGGGCAGTCGTCAGTTCGGCAATCTTCGCCTCGATCGCGGCCTTGTCGGCGTCGGCGGCTTTCGCCAGTTCCGCAGCCGCCGCATCCAGCGCCTTGGTATTGGCGGCAAGATCGGCCGGTTCGTTCACGTACTGGATCTGGCCGTCCCCGTTCTTGTCGACCATCTTCAGAAGGCCGGTCTTCTCCCAGGTGCGGATCCAGCTCAGTTCCGGCTTGGCGTCGATGTCGGCACGGGTGATCGCCGGGCCGTCAAAGGCGCTGCCCGTCACGGCGGCAGGCCACATCGTCGTCGTCAGGTTCAGACGCGCCATCGAACCCACGGCCGGGGCCACGGTGTAGAGCAGCGCGATGAACACCAGCGCCCAACCCGCCGAGGACCGCGCATCGGCGACCTTCGGAACGGTGAAGAAGCGGATGATCACGTGCGGAAGGCCCGCGGTGCCGATCATCAGCGACATGGTGAACAGGAACATGTTGAAGTAGTTCGAGCTGTCGGCGGTATAGGCCTTGAAGCCCAGTTCCGTGACAACCGCATCCAGCTTCTCAAGGAAGGCCACATCGCCACCCGAGGGCGCATAGCCGCCGATCAGGCCCAGCTGCGGCAGGAAGTTGCCCGTCAGCGAAAGCGAGATGAACAGCGCCGGGATGGTATAGGCGATGATCAGCACGACATATTGCGCCACCTGCGTATAGGTGATGCCCTTCATGCCGCCAAGCACCGCATAGGCGAACACGACCGCCGCCCCGATATAAAGGCCGGTCGAGGTCGACACTTCCAGGAAGCGCGCGAAGGTCACGCCCACGCCCGTCATCTGGCCGATAACATAGGTCACCGAGATGATGATCAGGCAGACCACCGCCATCAGACGCGCGCCACCCGAATAGAAACGGTCGCCCACGAATTCCGGCACGGTGAACTTGCCGAACTTGCGCAGATAGGGCGCAAGCAGCAGCGCCAGCAGCACATAGCCGCCGGTCCAGCCCATCAGATAGGCCGAGCTTTCATAGCCACCAAAGGCGATGATGCCGGCCATCGAGATGAACGAAGCCGCCGACATCCAGTCCGCGCCGGTCGCCATGCCGTTCATCACGGGCGGAACGCCCTGGCCAGCGGCGTAGAATTCCGAGGTGGACCCGGCACGGGCCCAGATCGCGATCCCGAAGTAGAGGGCAAAGCTAAGCCCCACCACGATCAGGTTGAGGGTAAACTGATCCATGTTTCCCGCCCCTTATTCCTGAACGCCGTGTTCTTTGTCGAGCTTGTTCATCTTCGCCGCATAGGCAAAGATCAGCACGATGAACACATAGATCGACCCGTTCTGCGCGAACCAGAAGCCCAGATCGGCGCCGCCGATATGGATTCCCGAAAGCGCGGGACGAAGGATGATGCCCAGCCCGAACGAGCACGCAAACCAGATCGCCAACGAGATGAGGATGATCCGGATATTCGCGGCCCAATAGGCGTTGGACGATGTCTTGTCCGCCATGAGTGCTACTCCCTGAGGTTTCTTTTCTCCACATCCGCACCCCCCGAAAGATGGGGGATACGGCCTCCCTTTCTCACGCCGAGACGCGGCTCACGATGGCCGAAAGCGCGCTGCGGATCCCCGCGATGGAGCCCATCGCGTCGATCCGTTCCAGCACGCCCTTGCCCTCGTAATAGGCGATCAGCGGGGCCGTCTGGGCGTGATAGGCCTTCAGCCTTTCCCGCACCGTCTCGGCATTGTCGTCAGCCCGGCGCTTGAACGCCGTGCCGCCGCATTTGTCGCAAGTGCCCGCCACGGCGGGCTGCTTGAATTCGTCGTGATAGCCTTCCCCGCAGGTGCCGCAGGTGTAGCGGCCGGACACCCGGCCCACCATCGCCTCGTCATCCACCTCCAGGCTGATCGCGGCGGTCACCTTCTGCCCCGCCGCCGCCAGCAGCGCATCCAGCGCCGCCGCCTGCCCGTCGGTGCGCGGGAACCCGTCCAGGATCACGCCCCTGGCCACATCCGGCGCGGCCATGCGGTCCTTCAGGATCGCCAGCACGATCTCGTCGGAAACAAGCTGCCCCGCCTCCATCACCGCCTTGGCCTGCTTGCCGGCCTCGGTCCCTGCGGCCACGGCGGCGCGCAGAAGGTCGCCGGTGGAAAGCTGGACCAGACCGAAATCCTCTTCCAGCATGCGCGCCTGCGTGCCCTTCCCGGCCCCCGGGGGGCCAAGCAGGATCAGGACGGCGGGGGTGGTCAGAACCTCGCTCATCCCCGGTTCATCCGGTTCTCGATCAGCTCATCCACCACCGAAGGATCGGCAAGGGTCGAGGTATCTCCAAGGCTGCCGAAATCGTTCTCGGCGATCTTGCGCAGGATGCGACGCATGATCTTGCCCGACCGCGTCTTGGGCAGGCCCGGCGCCCATTGGATCAGGTCCGGCTTGGCAATCGGGCCGATCTCGGTCCGCACCCAGGCTTCCAGCTCCTTGCGCAGCGCGTCCGACGGTTCCTCGCCTTTCATCAGCGTGACATAGGCATAGATGCCCTGCCCCTTGATGTCATGCGGATAGCCCACCACCGCCGCCTCGGCCACCTTGGGATGCGCCACCAGCGCGGATTCGACCTCGGCGGTGCCCATCCGGTGGCCCGACACGTTGATCACGTCATCCACGCGGCCCGTGATCCAGTAATAGCCATCCGCATCGCGGCGGCAGCCGTCGCCGGTGAAGTAATAGCCGCGATACTGGCTGAAATAGGCTTCCTCGAAGCGCGCATGATCGCCCCACAGCGTCCGCATCTGGCCCGGCCAGCTGTCGGCGATGCACAGCACGCCGTCCGTCTCCGTGGCCTCCTGCACCGCCGCCGTGGCGGGGTCCAGGACCACCGGCTTCACCCCGAAGAAGGGCTTCGTCGCCGAACCCGGCTTTTGCGGAATGGCGCCGGGCAGCGGCGTGATCAGATGCCCGCCGGTCTCCGTCTGCCAGAAGGTATCGACGATGGGGCAACGCCCCTTGCCGACATGGGTGTTGTACCAGTTCCAGGCTTCCGGGTTGATCGGCTCGCCCACCGAACCCAGCAGGCGCAGGGACGACAGGTCATGTTTTTCCACCCATTCCGTGCCCAGCCCCATCAGGCTGCGGATCGCCGTCGGCGCGGTGTAGAACTGCGTCACCTTGTGCTTGGCGCAAACCTCCCAGAACCGCCCCGCATCCGGGAAGGTCGGCACGCCCTCGAACATGATCGTGGTCGCGCCATTGGCCAGCGGCCCATAGACGATATAGCTGTGCCCCGTCACCCAGCCCACATCAGCCGTGCACCAGAACACGTCGCCATCATGGTAGTCGAAGGTCATCTGATGCGTCATCGACGCATAGACCAGATAGCCGCCCGAAGTATGCACAACCCCCTTCGGCTTGCCGGTAGAGCCCGAGGTGTAAAGGATGAACAGCGGATCCTCCGCCCCCACCTCGGTATAGGCGCAATAGCCCGAAACCTCGGCCATCTCGGCCTTCAGGTCGATGTCGCGCTCGTCAACCCAGCTCGTCTGGTCGCCGGTATGCTTCACCACCATGCATTTCACATGGTCATCGCAATGCAGCAGCGCCGCATCCGTATTGCCTTTCAGCGGCGTCTTCTTGCCCCCGCGCGGCGCCCAGTCGGCGGTGATCACCACCTTGGCTTCGGAATCGTTGATCCGGTTGGCCAGCGCATCGGGCGAAAAGCCCCCGAAGACCACCGAATGAATGGCCCCGATCCGCGCGCAGGCCAGCATCGCATAGGCCGCCTCGGGGATCATCGGCAAATAGAGGACGACCCGGTCCCCCTTCTTCACCCCGTGCTTCTTCAGCACATTCGCCATCCGGCAGGTCTGTTCCAGCAGTTGCGCATAGGTGATGTGCTGGGCCGGGGTCTTGGGATCATCGGGCTCCCAGATGATCGCGGTCTGGTTCGCGCGCCCCGTCATGTGGCGGTCGATGCAATTGGCCGACACGTTCAGCGTGCCGTCCTCATACCACTTGATCGACACCTTCCCGAGGTCAAAGTTGGTATCCTTGACCTTGGTGTAGTCCCGGATCCAGTCGATCCGCTTGCCCTGCTCGCCCCAGAAGGCCGCCGGATCGGCCACCGATGCCGCATACATGCGCTCGTAGGCTGCTGCATCGACATGCGCCTTCGCCACGAAATCGGCCGAGGCCGGATAGACCCCCTGCTGCTGCATCGTATCCGCCATGGGTTCTCCTCCAGTTTCGCCACGCCGCGCGACCAGCCCGAACCCGGGCCTTCGGTCACGTGATCGCGATAATAATTGACCCGGAGTTAATTACCAACAAACCTTTGATGTCTATCGTTTATTTTGTCAATTTATTGACGCGGTTTCCGCCATATCGTAAATTTCTTTACAACCATTCGCCTAACCCCCCGTCCCTGCGCCCGAAATCCGGCCAGCGCATGCGCCACGCGCCCGACGCGCCACGCAGTGGCGGATGCGTCAAAAAGACCGCCCCTTCCCTGATTGCGCTAACCTCGTCGGGCCCCTTCGGCCCCCGCCTGCACCATCGCGCCCGCGGGCGCCGCGATTCTCGGGCAGCCGCGCCTCAGACCGCCCGCCCAAGCCGCGCGAAAAGCCGCAGCGCATGCGCGCCGTCCTGTGCCATCACAGGCAGCACCGGATCATATCCCGCCCGGATCACCGCTGCGATCTCCGGTCGCAGCATCGCGCTCCCCGCCTCGGCCAGAACAAGCGGCGACTGTTCCGCAAAGGCCCGGTCGGACCACAACAGGATCATCTGCACGGCCTGGCTCAGCGCCAGTGTCTCGACCGGCACCGCCTCAAGATGCGCGTCCATCCGCAGAAAGACAAAGACCGCCCGGATGGCCCCGTCCGGATCGAATCGAAAGATCCGGTACTGGTTCGCCTGCGCCGCCGCCAGCCGCGCGCAAAGGTCCTCCAGCCCCGGCACCAGCCGGTCAAGGTTTGGCACCTCCGGCAGTTCGGCCCAGTCGCGAAAGAAGAAGACCATCAGGTTCGCGCCCAGTTCCGGGTCTGTCTCGGCCATGCGATGCCCCGCCAGCGCGACCACCGCCTCGACCGCCCCCTTCACCACCGACAGCGTCGCCTCTTCCACACCAAAGACCACCGGCACGATGGGCCGCCCCCAGCGCGCGAAAAGATAGGTTCCGTCCGCCCGCGTGAACAGCGCCCGCACCGCATCCGGGGTCATCTCAGCCTCTTTCACCCGTCTCGCCCCCCTCCGGCACCAAAAGTTTTCCCAAAAACTTTTGGTGCCCCACCGCCGAAAAATTTCGACCCGAAATTTTTCGGCCTCCGCGGGCAAAAATTTTCGTGAAAATTTTTGCCCTGCTCACGCCTCGAAGAGATCGTTCTGTCCCGGCCCCTTCGGCGACTCCAGCCCCAGATGCCGCCAGGCCTTCGCCGCCAGCATCCGCCCGCGCGGCGTCCGCTGGATCAGCCCCTGCTGCAACAGATAGGGCTCGATCACCTCCTCGATCGCGTCCCGCGCCTCGGACAGCGCCGCCGCGATGGTCTCCACCCCCACCGGCCCGCCGCCATAATTCTCGGCCAGCAAGCCCAAATAGCGCCGGTCCGCCCCATCCAGCCCCAGATGATCCACCCCCAGCCGCGTCAGCGCCCGGTCGGCGATCCCCTTGGTCAACCGGCCGTCCCCCTCGACCAGCACGAAATCCACCACCCGCCGCAGCAATCGCCCCGCAACCCTTGGCGTCCCCCGCGCCCGACGCGCGATCTCGCGCGTGCCGTCTGCATCCGCCTGCACACCCAGCAGCCGCGCGCCGCGCCCCACGATCAGATCCAGCTCCTCCTCGGTATAGAACTGCAACCGCGTCGGAATCCCGAACCGGTCGCGCAAAGGCGTCGTCAAAAGCCCCAGCCGCGTCGTCGCCCCCACCAGCGTGAAGGGCTGCAGATCAATCCGCACTGTCCGCGCCGCCGGCCCCTCGCCGATCACCAGATCCAGCGCGAAATCCTCCATCGCGGGATAAAGCACCTCCTCCACCACCGGGGACAGCCGATGGATCTCGTCGATGAACAGCACATCGCGCGGTTCCAGATTGGTCAGGATCGCCGCCAGATCGCCGGGCTTGGCCAGCACCGGGCCGGATGTCATGCGGAACCCCACCCCCAACTCCCGCGCCATGATCTGCGCCAGCGTCGTCTTGCCCAGACCGGGTGGCCCGTGGAACAGCGTGTGATCCATCGCCTCGCCCCGCATCCGGGCGCTTTCGATGAAGACGCGCAGGTTCGCCCGCGCCTCCGCCTGCCCCACGAATTCCTCCAGCGCCTGCGGGCGCAAGGCGCGGTCGGTATCTTCCGGCAAACGGTCAGGGCGAAGCGTGGGATCAGGGGTCATCATGGGCGGGAACATTCACAGAACGCCGCCCTTTTGGCAAGCCTCAGCCGCCCCATGGCCCCCGCGCCGCAACCCCCACCTTGCCCCAGCGCTTCCCCTCTGCCGCCAGCGCCTCCAGCGCGGCGATCCGGTTCGCCGTCGCCGGATGGGTGGAAAACAGCGCATCCCGCTTGTGCGCGTGCAAGGGGTTGATGATGAACATATGCGCCACCGCCGGGTTCCGCTCGGCCTGCACATTGTCGATCCCCTTGGCGAAGGCATCAATCTTCTGCAAGGCCGAGGCCAGCCACATCGGATTGCCACAGATCGCCGCCCCCACCTTGTCCGCCTCATATTCCCGCGA
Organism: Paragemmobacter kunshanensis; assembly: GCF_011059185.1. Taxonomy (GTDB): domain Bacteria; phylum Pseudomonadota; class Alphaproteobacteria; order Rhodobacterales; family Rhodobacteraceae; genus Paragemmobacter; species Paragemmobacter kunshanensis. The sequence continues at coordinate 130,946 of NZ_JAALFE010000004.1, forward strand.
CCGGGAAATCGCCATCTGCACCAGCCCCGCCGCCAGGGGCGCAAAGATCATCACCGCGATCATCCCCAGCACGCCCCCCGCACGCTCGCGGTTGCCGAAGAACATCGCGAAATTGGCCAGCATCCCGATGGCCCCGGCAAAGGTTGCCGTCACCGTCATGATCAGCGTGTCGCGGTTCTGGATATGCGCCAGTTCATGCGCCATCACCGCCGCCACCTCTTCCGCCGTCAACCGCCGCAACAGGCCCGTCGTCGCCGCCACCGCCGCGTTTTCCGGGTTTCGCCCCGTGGCAAAGGCATTGGGCTGATCCGTCTCGATCACATAGACCTTGGGGCGCGGCATCCCCGCCCCATCGGCCAGCCGATGCACCATCCCCACGAAATCCGGCGCGCTGGCCAGATCCACCTCGCGCGCCCCGGTCATCCGCAGCACGGCCTTGTCCGCATTCCAATAGCCGAACAGGTTCATCCCCGCCGCAAAGACCAGCGCCAGCACCGCACCGCCCGCGCCGCCGATCATCGCGCCGATCCCCATGAACAGCGCCGTCAGCGCCGCCATCAGGATGAATGTCTTGCCATACCCGCTCATGCCCGGCCCTCCATCGCCCTGGATCAAAGATGGGCAGGCCGCGCCGCGCTGCAAGCCTTACTTCGGTGCCAAGAGCTTCAGCGCCGCCCGGATCAGCCCCGCCGCATCCGCCTCCGGCATCTCGGCCGCCACCGTCGCCACGGCCTGCGCCGCATCCCCCGCGCCATAGCCAAGGTTCGCCAAGGCCGACAGCGCATCCGCACTCGCCGCCGCCCGCGCCTGCGCGGCCCCGTCCACCTTCGCCACCCGCTTCGGCGCGGGCGCGACGGGCTCGATCACCGCATCCCCCTCATCCGCCACCGCCGAAACCGCGAGCTTGCCCCCCATCGCCATCAACCCCGGTGCCTTGGCCTTCAACTCCAGTATCACCCGCTGCGCCAGCTTCGGCCCCACGCCGGGCGCCGCCTGCACCGCCCGCGCATCGCCAAGGGAAATCGCCCGCGCCACCCCTTCCGCGCCCAGCGCGCCAAGGATCGCCATGGATGCCTTCGCCCCCACCCCCTGCACGGTCATCAACAGCTTGTGCCACTCCTTCTCCAGCATCGTCGGAAACCCGAACAGCTGCAAAAGATCCTCCCGCACCAGCAGATCGGTATAAAGCGAAACCGCCTCCCCCACCCCCGGCAGCGCGGCCATGGTGCGTTCATTCACATGAACGATATAGCCAACCCCCCGCACATCGATCAGCACCTGATCGCCGCCGCGCCAGTCCAGCCGCCCCGAAATCTTGCCAATCATCCCGCAGCCCTTCTCAGCGCATCCTGCAAGCGCCCCGCGCTTTGCGAATGATGCGCATGGCAGATCGCCACCGCCAGCGCATCCGCCGCATCCGGGCCCGCCACCTTCACCCCCGGCAGATGCAGCCTGACCATGTGATCCACCTGCACCTTCGCCGCATGGCCCACGCCCACCACTGTCTTCTTCACCGCGTTGGGCGCATATTCCCCCACCGTCAGCCCGAACTGCGCCGGCACCAGAAGCGCGATCCCCCGCGCCTGGCCCAGCTTCAGCGTCGCCACCGCGTCCTTGTTCACGAAAGTATGCTCCACCGCCGCCGTATCCGGCTGCCACTGCCGCAGCACCTCGGTCAGTTGCGCATGCAGGGACAGCAGCCGCTGCGCCAGATCGCCCTCACCCTCGCCCGGCGCGGAATGGCAGATGCCGTTGGCGACATGGCTCAGCCGCGCCCCCGCCACGTCGATCACCCCCCAGCCGAGGTTCCGCAGCCCCGGGTCGATCCCCAGCACGCGCATGCCTGCCCCTTTTCTTCTTGCTTGGGCAAGGATTAGCACGAAACGGGAACATCAGGCAAAGGACTTTTCCGCTTGCAGCCTTTGTAAAGGTTTTGTTATGCAGGTGCAGAACGCGACGCTGCCCCCGTCGAAACCGACAAAAGCGCAGATCGCCAATCAAAACCCCAACAATTACGGCCCCTTTGGGGCTCTTTCGTCATGCAGCCATTGCAAGGGTGACTTGCAAGCGCAGCACTGGCTTTGCACATGCAGCAAGATTATATGGCTCTCACGAAGCGAAAACGCTTCAACCATGAGCAGTTTGTAAAGGATCAACCCCATGGCCGCCTATGAAACGACCCGCCCGGCGCCGTTCGGCGCCATTTCGATCTTCCGCGCTGTCCAGTTCATCTCGAACGGCTTCATCGCCTTCTCGAACTGGAACGACGCCCGCGTCACCCGCAACGCCCTTGCCAAGCTTTCCGATCGCGAGCTTGACGATATCGGCCTGTGCCGCGGCGACATCGAAATGCTCGGTCGCTGAACCACAGCCACCGAACGAAATGCTGGGCCGTCGTCCGTGGGGGACGACGGCCCTTTGCATTTCAGGCCCGCCCGTTCCGGCAGGGCCAGCCTGCAAGAGGATCCACCGCGTCAGACGCGGCTACGCTCCACGATCAGCGAAATCCCGTCCGAAATCAGCACCGTCACCGGATCCGCCCGCATCAGGAAACCCTGAACGGCGTCAAATCCGCCCCGCGCCTCGATATCGGCCACGCGCCGGTCAAAGCTGTCGGCCCCCATATGGTAATGGATGGCCCCCTTCATGCCGAAGCAGAAGCAGAACAGAAAGATGCCGATGCGGAAAACCGGCCTGCGACGCACAGGCAGACGCCGGTAGAAGGACCGGCCCAGCGTATCAGGTGCCTCGAACCCATAGCCCAGCGCATGCGCCTGCTCGATCCGGCCTACCCGCTTGTAAAAGTCGTCCATATTCGGGTCGGACATGTCTTGCCCCTCGTCACGACCCCCACCGACGTTAATCACTATTCGGCAATCATGGCGAAATTGCGGCAAAAGGGGCCCTCTGCCGCTTTTCTGCCGCAAGTTTTAATACAACTTTGGTTTATTTGCGCTTCAGAACCAGCGTGGACCATTCGCCGATATCCTCGCGCCCTTCCAGCGCGAATCCCTCGGCCTCATAGGCCGCCGTCACGGCTTCGGCCTGCACGACCAGCAGGCCGGACAGGATCGCCAGCCCGCCCTTGCCCAGATGCCCCGCCATGTCGGGGGCCAGCTCGATCAGCGGCCCCTTCAGGATATTGGCAAAGACCAGATCGAAGGGCGCCACCTCGGCCAGACGCGCATGGCCGAACCCCGCCGCCTCAAGGCATTCCAGCCGCCCCTCCAGCCCGTTGATGGCGATATTCGCCTCGGCCACATCCACCGCCACCGCGTCGATATCCGACGCGATCACCAGGGCATCCGGCAGCACGGCCGCCGCCGCCATCGCCAGCACCGCCGTCCCGCAGCCGATATCGGCCACCTTGGCCGGGCGCAGGCCCGCCTCGAACAGCCGGTCAAACGCCCGCAGACAGCCCAGGGTCGTGCCGTGATGCCCCGTGCCAAAGGCCACCGTCGCCTCGATCTGCAGCGCCACCCGCCCCTCGGGCACCTTGTCCGCATCATGGCTGCCGAACACGAAGAACCGCCCCGCCTCCACCGGGCTCAACTCCCGCCGCACCTTGGCGACCCAGTCGATCTCGGGCAGTTCCGACAGCGCGAAGGGCTTCGCGCCAAAGGCCAGCGCGATCACCTCCAGCATCACCATGTCGGGCTTTTCCAGGAAATAGGCCCCCACTTCCCACAGACCCGAGTCATCCTCGATCTCGAAGACGCCCACCCCCGTGGGCTCCGGCTCCATCCGCTCGATGGCATTGGCCAGCGCCACGGCGGCATCTTCGCCTTCCAGCGTCGTCAGGGCGGAATAGGTGGGCATGGGGGTGTCTCCTCGTGGATCACCCCCGATACCTCTAAACCGAAGCCGGGCGCAACCGCATCAAGAGATAGCGGTTGCTGCGCCGGAACGCCTCGCCCGTCCGCTCATCCCCCGTCAGCCGCCGCATCAGCGACGCCCGCCGCCGCGCGCCCATCACCCGGCCCAGAACCCCCACGACCAGCCCGCGAAGCCAGGGCCGCTTGGCGCGCAATTCGCGGTCCATGCCCGCCACGCCCACGCCCAGCACGTTGAAGAAGGCCTGTTCCACGTCGATCGAGGGGGCCACCTGATCGGTCACATCCTCCTCGGCCTCGATCACCAACCCCTCGCGCGCCGCGGCTTCCTGAAATTTCTCCACCACATGCCCGCCGCCCACCGTCCGATGCGGGTTCTTCAGCCAATCCCCATCCAGCCTGCGGAAACAGTCGCCGATCACGATCGCGCCCCCCGGCGCCAGCAGGGCCTTGGCGCGCGGCAGGCTCTCCGTCAGGGGGATATACTGGAAACTCTCGGAAAACAGGCACAGGTCGAACGGCCCGGTCACCCGCGCCTCCTCGAACATCGCCTCATGCACCACGGCCTCGGGCGCGTTCACCCGGCAGCGCGCGGCCAGAAAGGCCGACGGCACCACGATCTCCACCGAATGCCCCATCGCGATCAGCCGCTTCGCCGTCTCGCCCGCGCCGCCGCCGATATCCAGGATCCGCAACCGCCCCTCGGGCAGCAGCGCGAAGAGCCGCTGGCTATAGGCCTCCTGCGCCGCGCCCAGATTGGCCGCCACAGGGTCCAGCCCCGCCCACAGCCCGTAATGCATATGCTCCTTGCCCGTCAGCCACTTGGCCAGCGCACAGCCAGCCTCCAGCCCGACGGCGCGGGTGTCGATGCGCCCAGACGCCATGTCCCGAAATGTCCCCCAACCCTTGAAACGCTGCCGCGTCTCAGGCGGTCAGTCCGATGGGGCAACTTACCCCCGTCCCCCCGATGCCGCAATAACCGTCAGGGTTCTTCGCCAGATACTGCTGATGGTAATCCTCGGCGAAATAGAAGACCGGCGCGGGGATGATCTCGGTGGTGATCGCGCCATAGCCCGCCGCCGTCAGCCGCGCCTGATAGGCGGCCTTGCTCTCCCGCGCGGCCGTAGCCTGCGCCTCGTCATAGACATAGATCCCCGACCGATAGGTCGATCCGATATCATTGCCCTGCCGCATCCCCTGCGTCGGGTCATGCCCCTCCCAGAAGACCTTCAGCAGCCCCTCATAGGAAATCACCGCAGGGTCAAAGATCACCCGCACCACCTCGTTATGGCCCGTAAGCTGGGTGCAGGTCTCCTTGTAGGTCGGGTTCGGCGTGAACCCGCCCGCATAGCCCACCATCGTCAGCCAGACGCCCGCGGTCTGCCAGAACTTCCGCTCCACCCCCCAGAAACAGCCCATGCCGAACATGGCCTCGGCCATGCCCGCAGGCACCGGCGATTTCAGCGGGATGCCCGACAGGAAATGCAGCTCCGCCGTGGGCAGCGGCTCCGCCCGCCCGGGCAGCGCCTTGTCCGGCGTCACCATTTCCATCTTGCGGCGATCCACGAAAAACATCGGCAGCCCTCCATCGGTTCCCCCCGTATATAGGGCCGCGCCCACCAAATTTCTTCGAAGAAATTTGCAAAAATCTTCACAAGATTTTTGGCCCTCACTCCGCCGGAGCGGCCCTCGGCCCCGCCGACCCGAACACCGTCTCATATCCCGGCTCGGGATGGCGCGGGATCATCAGGGCCAGCGCCAGCGCCACCAGCGCCATCCCCGCCCCCAGCAGGAACACCCAATCCGGGCTCTTCGCCCACATATAGCCCAAAGCCGCAGGCAGGAAGACCGCCGCGATATGGTTGATCGTAAAGGCCACCGCCGCCGTCGGCGCGATATCGGCCGGATCGGCGATCTTCTGGAAATAGGTCTTCAGCGCGAAGGACAGCGCAAAGAACATCTGGTCACAGATATAGAGCGCCCCCGCGATCACCAGCCCCCAGCCAAACCAGTAAAGCCCGCCATAGGCCAGAAACACCAGCGTCAGCCCGACATATTCAAAGGCCATCACCTTGCGCTCGCCGAACCGGCCCAGCGCGCGGCCCATCACCGGCGCGGCCACCATCTGCAGCACGTAATTCACCAGCAGCAGCATCGTCATCTCCGAGACCTTCATCCCGAAGCGTTCCACCATCATGAACCCGGCAAAGACCACAAAGATCTGCCGCCGCGCCCCTGCCATGAACTGCAACGCATAGAACAGCCAATAGCGCTTGCGCAGCACCATGTGCCGATGCTGGGCATGCGGCCCCTCGAACTGCGGATAGGCAAGGAAACAGAACAGCGCGATCGCCGCCGTGATCCCGCCCGAGGTCAGATAGACCGCATCATAGCTCAGCCCCAAAGGCTCCCACAGCAGCACGATCGCCCCATAGGCCAGCAGCGACGCCCCCGATCCCACACCCACGATCCAGCCCAGAACCTGCGGCGCGCGCTGCTTTTCCACCCATTGCAGCTGCAGCGACTGGTTCACCGTCTCGAAATAATGAAACCCGATGGAGGACAGCAGCGTCACCAGCAGCATGCCCCCAAAGGACGGAAACCACGCCGTCACCGCCGTGGCCACGCCCAAGAGGCCAAGCGAGGCCACGCCCAGCACCTGCTCGCGCAGGAACAGGATCAGGAAGATCACCCCGATGGCCAGAAAGCCCGGGATCTCGCGCACCGTATGCAGCCAGCCGATCTCCACCCCGGAAAACTGCGCCGCCTCGATGACAAAGTTGTTCAGCAGCGCCGACCATGTGGCAAAGGCGATGGGCATGGCAAAGGCCATCAGGAACAGCAGGCTTTCAGGGCGCTGCCAGCGCGGCAGCGTCTCGGCCTCGGCAAGGGTCATCCGGCGCAAGCTCATGGCGCAGTCCTACGCCCGCCCGTCCCCGGGTGACAGAAAAAACTTGTGCCCGATACATTCGGCCGGGCGGCGCTTCTAGCGCCCGCCGTCTGACGCCCCCCCGCGCCCACCGCCTTCATCGTGGCTCCGGCTGCCATTCCCGTCGCGGCCCTGCCCGGGCGCCCCGTTATCGGCTGCGGCCGGTGCTTCCAGACTCTTCGCCGCTTCGGCCGCGGGGGCTTCCTCGGGCGCTTCGGGCGGAGTCTCCGGTTCTGCCGGCAGCGGTTCCTGCCTGCGGAACAGATCCCTCAGCACCTTGCCGTTGCGGGGGTTCAGGATCACTTCGCGCGTGCCTTCCGGCCCGACGGCCAGGATCCGCACCCGGCCCAGAAAGGTCCGCTCCCGCTCGACGACGGAAAACCCCTCCTGCTCCAGACTGGCGATCAGATCCGTCTCCGTCACCGCCTGCACGGTCAGCGGGCGCATCACCTCCGGCCCGCCCATGGGCGCATTCGGCCCGACCTGCGCCGCCGCCGGATCCGGCAGCAGGAACAGGGCAAGGCCAATCGCCGCCCAGCGCAGTTGCCTGTCATTCAACATTACCGAAGCAACCCCTTGACCTGCCCGTTTCTTCTGGTCTGCCGGGGCCTATCATCGCCGATTTCGTGTCAGCTTTAAATGAGTATTAATGCCCATTCCCCGCCTCGGCGGAAAAGCCCGCCGGGCCCGTCCAGCCCTAGAGAAAGCTCTGCGGATCAATGTCGATGGCCAGCCTCAGGTTCGCGGGCGGCTTCACCTGCGCCACCCATTCCGCCAAAGCCGCCTGCAGGGGCACGCCCTTTTCCGCCTTCACCAGAAGCCGCACCCGATGCCGCCCGCGGACCCGCGCAATCGGCGCGGGCGCGGGGCCAAAGACCTGCGCCCCCACGGCCCGCAAGGGCGCGTCCCGACGCGCCAACTCGCCCGCGAAATCGAACACCTGCGCCACATCCGGGCTGGACAGGATCACCCCCGCCATCCGCCCGTAGGGCGGCACCCCCGCCGCCCGCCGCTCGGCGGCCTCGGCCCGCCAGAAGGCCTCCTCATCGCCTCCCAGAATGGCCCGGATCACCGGATGCTCCGGCTGATGCGTCTGCAACAGGGCCACCCCCTTCCGCCCCTCCAGCCGCCCCGCGCGCCCCGCCACCTGCCGCATCAGCTGAAATGTCCGCTCCGCCGCCCGCAGGTCCGATCCCTGCAATCCCAGATCCGCGTCGATCACCCCCACCAGCGTCAGCAACGGAAAGTTGTGACCCTTCGCCACGATCTGCGTGCCGATGATGATCTCCGCCTCGCCCCCCGCAATCGCCTCGATCTGCGCCTTCAAGGCCCGCGCCGATCCAAACAGGTCCGATGACAGCACCGCCACGCGGGCATCCGGAAACCGCGCCGCCACTTCCTCGGCCAGCCGCTCCACCCCCGGACCGACCGCCGCCATCCGCCCCTCCACCCCGCAGGCCGGGCAGGCCACCGGCACCGGCTTCGTCGCCCCGCATTGGTGACAGACCAGCCGCTTCTGGAACCGATGCTCCACCATCCGCGCGTCGCAATGGTCGCAGCCCACCTGATGCCCGCAGGCCCGGCAGAGCGTCACCGGCGCATAGCCCCGCCGGTTCAGGAACAGCATCGCCTGTTCCCCCTTCTCCACCCGCGCCGCCACCTCCGCCGCCAGCTTCGCGCTCAGCCAGCGATCCGCAGGCAGCTTTTCGCCCCGCATGTCGATGGCCCGCACCTCCGGCATCTCCGCCGCGCCATAGCGGGCCGACAGGTCCAGCCGGGAATATTTCCCCGCCTCCACATTCGCCCATGTCTCCAGCGACGGCGTGGCGGATGCCAGCACCACAGGGCAGCCCACGATGGCCCCCCGCAGCACCGCCATGTCCCGCGCGTTATACAGAACCCCCTCCTCCTGCTTGTAAGAGGTGTCATGTTCCTCATCCACCACGACCAGGCCAAGCCGTTGATAAGGCAGGAACAAGGCCGACCGCGCCCCCACCACCACCGACGCGCCCCCCGTGGCGACCATCTTCCAGACCCGCCGCCGCTCGGTCATCGTGACGCCCGAATGCCACTCGGCAGGCCGCGCCCCGAACCGCGCCTCCACCCGCTTCAGGAATTCCGCCGTCAGCGCGATCTCGGGCAGCAGCACCAGGGCCTGCCGTCCCGCCCGCAGGCATTCCGCCACCGCCTCAAGATAGACCTCGGTCTTCCCCGACCCGGTCACCCCCTTCAACAGCGTCGTCGAATACTCCCCCGCCGCCACCGCCGCGACCAGCGCATCCGCCGCCGCGACCTGATCGCCCTGCAACTCCGGCCCGCCCTTGGGGTCCAGAGGCGGGAAAGGCAGATCGCGCGGCGCCTCCTCTTCCACCACCACGCCCAGCTTGACCAGGCCCTTCACCACCGACGTCCCGCAGCCCGCCTCCTCGGCCAGTTCGCCCAGCGTCATCGGCGCGCCGCCAAAGGCCCGCAGCGCCTCTACCACCCGATGCCGCGCATCGGTCAGCTGATTGGGCACCGCGCCCCCCAGCCGATAGATCCGCCGCAAAGCCGCCCCCTCCATCAACCCCGGCGCGCGGGTCGCCAGGCGCAGCATCTGCGGCAAGGGCGTCAGCGTGTAATCCGCGGCCTTGGCAAGGAAGGCCCGCAACTCCGCCCGCATCGGCGGGGCCTCCAGCACGCGCCCCACGGGGCGCACCTTGGCGATATCCCAATCCCCGCGCCCCCGGCCCCAGACCACCCCCAGCACCCGGCGCGGCCCCAGCGGCACCTCGACGAAATCGCCATCCCCGCAGCCCCCCTCCGGCGCGCGGTAATCCAGCACCCGCCCCAGCGGCTCGGTCGTCAGAACGCCGACCAGTTCGCCCGCCTGATAGGTCCGGTCATACAAATGTTTCCATCCTCATACATTTTTATGTCGAGATGCACCGCCCGGCCCTTCCGCCCGACAGCCTCTTGGGGTAAACCCGCCCCCAAAGCCCCGCAACCCATAAGGACCGCGCCGATGAAATTCTTTGTGGATACCGCCGATGTCGACGCCATCGCCGAGCTGAACGATCTCGGCATGGTGGACGGTGTCACCACCAACCCCTCGCTGATCCTGAAATCCGGCCGCGACATCCTCGAAGTCACCCGCGAAATCTGCTCCATCGTCTCCGGCCCCGTCTCGGCCGAGGTCGTGGCGCTCAAGGCCGAAGACATGATCGCCGAAGGCCGCAAGCTGGCCGAAATCGCGCCGAACATCGCCGTGAAAGTGCCGCTGACATGGGACGGGCTGAAGACCTGCAAGGTCCTGTCCTCGGAAGGCAAGATGGTCAACGTCACCCTCTGCTTCTCGGCCAATCAGGCGCTTCTCGCCGCCAAGGCGGGTGCCACCTTCATCTCCCCCTTCATCGGGCGTCTCGATGACATCAACCTCGACGGCCTCGACCTGATCTCCGACATCCGCGAGATCTATGACAATTACGGCTTCGACACCCAGATCCTCGCCGCCTCCATCCGCACCGCGAACCACGTCACCCAATGCGCCCTGATCGGGGCCGATGTGATGACCGCGCCGCCTGCCGTGATCAAGGCGATGGCCTCCCATGTCCTCACCGACAAGGGGCTCGACCAGTTCATGAAGGACTGGGCAAAAACGGGGCAGAAGATCATCTGATCTTCTGCTATACTGTCCGGCAAATCACCAAGAATACCGGGCAGTGACACCAATGATCGAACCTGACTTGCGCGACCGGCTCCTGTCGGAGCCAGAGCTTCTGCTGGAAGACCGCGACGTGATGAACGCGCTCATCGCCGCGAATGAACGCGCGATGGGCTCGAACATCGTCGATCTGCGCGGCATCGCGATGGAACGGCTCGAGGCGCGGCTGGATCGGCTGGAAGATACCCACCGCTCCGTGATCGCCGCGGCCTATGAAAACCTCGCAGGCACCAACCAGGTGCATCGCGCCATCCTCCAGATGCTCGATCCGCTCAGCTTCGAGGATTTCCTCAAGACCCTCGCCACCGATGTGGCGGGCACGCTCAGGGTGGAATGCGTGCGCCTCGTTCTGGAATCCGTCCAGCCCGAGGACAGCCCCGCCCTCCTGCGCCGTCTGGGCGATGTCCTTTACGTGGCCGAACCCGGCTTCGTGACCGACTACCTTGCTGGCGGGCGCAACGTGCCCCTGCGCCCCGTTGTCCTGCGGCAGGTCCAGCCCGACAATGACGCCCTCTATGGCGAACGCGCCGGATGGATCCGGTCCGAGGCGCTGATGCGCCTCGATTTCGGCACCGGCCGCCTGCCGGGGATGCTGGTCTTCGGCGCCGAAGACCCGCATCAGTTCAAACCCACCCACGGCACCGACCTTCTGGCCTTCTTCGCCGGGGTCTTCGAACGGACCATGCGCCGCTGGCTGTCATGACGGCCCTCCTCTCGGCGCAGCAGCGCGACGCGCTGGAACGCTGGCTCGCCCATCTGCGCGCGCTGGACGGGGCCGCCGCCAATACGATCACCGCCTATGGCCGCGATGTGACGGGTTTCCTCGCCTTCCTCGCCACCCATCGCGGCGGGGCCGAAGGCACCGCCGCCCTCGCCAGCCTGCCCCTGCAGGACATCCGCGCCTGGATGGCGCATGAACGCGCCCGCGGCCTCTCGGCCCGCTCGCTCGCCCGCGCGCTTTCCGCCGTCAAGCGCTTCACCGCCTGGATCGCGGATCGCGAGGGCAGCGATGCCACCGCCCTCCTCTCCACCCGCGGCCCGAAATTCCGCCGCAAGCTGCCCCGCCCGCTCTCCGAAGACGGCGCCCGCGCCATGCTCGATAGCGTGGGCGACCAGTCCCGCGAAGACTGGATCGCCGCGCGCGATACCGCCGTCGTCACCCTGCTCTATGGCTGCGGCCTGCGCATCTCCGAAGCGCTCGGCCTCACCGGCGCCGCCCATCCCCTGCCCGATATCCTGCGCATCACCGGCAAGGGCGGCAAGACGCGCCTCGTCCCCGTCCTGCCCGCCGCCCGCGCCGCGGTGGCGGACTATGTCCGCCTCTGCCCCTTCGACCTCACCGCAAGCGAGGCCCTCTTCCGCGGCGCGCGCGGTGGCCCGCTCAACCCCCGCCTCATCGCGCTGGCGATGGAAAGGACCCGCCTCCAGCTTGGCCTTCCCGCCACCGCCACGCCCCACGCGCTGCGCCACAGCTTTGCCACCCACCTGCTTTCCGCAGGGGGCGACCTCCGCGCGATCCAGGAACTGCTGGGCCATGCCTCCCTGTCCACGACGCAGGCATATACCGCCGTGGATGCCGCAAGATTGATGGAAGTCTACGAAAAGGCGCATCCCCGCGCCTGACAGGAATTGCACCGGGGTCGTTTTCGGGGCAAACCAAGGACATGGATATCCGTCTCAAGGCCCTCGGCGTTCACCTCCTCACCGCGACCGGTGCGGTTCTCTCCATGTTCGCCATGCTCGCCGCCGTCCAGGAAGAGTGGAGCCTGATGTTCCTCTGGCTCGTCTTCGCGCTGCTTGTCGATGGCATCGACGGCCCCCTCGCCCGCCGCTACGACGTGACGAAGAACTGGCCCACCTATGACGGCGTGTTGATGGACCTGATCGTCGACTACCTCACCTATGTCTTCATCCCGGCCTATGCGCTGTTCAAGTCGGGGCTGCTGCCGGGCTGGACGGGCTGGTTCGCCATCATCGCCATCGTCTACGGCTCGGTCGTCTATTTCGCCGATACAAGGATGAAGACCAAGGACAAGTCCTTCGCTGGCTTTCCCGCCTGCTGGAACATGGTGGTCCTGGTGCTGTTTGCCGTGCATCCGGCCTGGTGGATCATCCTGTTCATCGTGGTGGCGCTGACCGTGGGGATGTTCACCAACCTGAAATTCGTCCACCCCGTCCGCACCGCCCGCTGGCGCATGGTCACCCTGCCCATGGCGCTCGGCTGGGTCTTCTTCGCGGGCTGGGCGGCCTGGGTGGATTTCTACCCGCAAAGCTGGGCGCATTGGGGGCTGGTGATCACCTCGCTCTACCTCACCTTCGCAGGCATCGCCCAGCAGATCATCCCCGACCGCAACATCGACCGCGTGGCGTGACGTAGGGCGGGGTTCACCCCGCCATGGCCCAGGGGGGAAGGCGGGGTGAACCCCGCCCTACAGCCGCGTCAGCACCACCCCCGCCACGATCACCACCGAGGCCACCGCCTTCTCCACCCCCATCTTCTCGCCGAAGGCCAGCCAGCCGATCAGTACCGCAAACAGGATCGACGTCTCGCGCAGCGCCGCCACCACGGCCAGGGGGGCCACCGTCATCGCCCAGACCGACACCGCATAGGCCCCGTATGACGCGGCCGAGGCGAATGTCGCCAACCCCCAGGCCCGGCCGTTCCGGGGGATCACGTCCACCCCCTTCCAGAGCAGCATCCCCGTGGTGAAGATCAGCCCATCCGCCACAAAGACCCAGGCCACATAGGCCACCGCATCGCCCGACACGCGCGCGCCCAGGCCATCAATCATCGTATAGGTCGCCGTCGCACAGGCCGACCCAAGGGCAAAGGGCAGCAGCCGCCGATCCTCTCCGCGCGTGAACACCCCCCGCGCCATCAGCAGGATCCCCGCGCCCAGCACCGCGATGCCCAGATATTCCCGCCCCGAGATCGCATCGGCCAGCGTGAAGGCCCCCACCAGCGCCACCACCATCGGCGCCGCCCCCCGCGCGATGGGATAGACCCGGCTCAGGTCGCCCCGCTCATAGGCGAAGACAAGGAAGGACTTGTAGCAGAAATGCGTGCAGCCCGAGGCCAGGATCCACCACCAGACTTCCGGCTTCGGCCAGGGACAGAACAGCGCGATGGTCAACCCGATGGGGATCTCGGCAATCGACAGGATCACCATGCCGCCCGCCTTCGACGTGCCGACCTTGATCAGCGCATTCCAAAGCGCATGCAGGAAGGCCGCCGCCAGAACCGCCAGAAAGACGCCAAAGGTCACGATGCACCCGTCATGGAACCGTCACGAAACGGCTAGTCCCCCCGCCGCCCAAGGGCAAGCCGCAACAGGGGATTTCCCCCCTCTGGCCTTATCGCAGGGATGATCTGGCCGTAGGGCGGGGTTCACCCCGCCTTGTAGGGGTTCACCCCGCCTCCGAACGGGTTCACCCCGCTGCCCTACCGCAACCCCAACCGGATCGGCCCCCGCGCGGCGACCGGGTCCACCGGCACGCCCTTCTGCGTGGCCACCACATCCGGATGCCCCGCCGCCACCCGCCGCACATCTGCCATCAACGGCCGCCAATCGGCGGCCAGCGCCTTGGCGGCCTCGGAGGGGCAAAAGGTCTTCCCCCGGCCCCGCCGCAGCGCAAGGTCCGTCAGGACCGCCGCGATCCCCTCATCCGAGGGCTTCATCACAGCGCGCGCAGACGCCCGCATGGGAATGGGTTCCCACATCCGGCAGCACCTGCCAGCAGCGCTCGCATTTCGCACCCTCCGCCGCCCGGAACACCACCGCCACGCCCTCTACCTCGGCCAGGGCAAAGGCCCCCTCCGGCGCGGGCACCGTCACCACCGCGATATCCGACGTGATGCAGAGATCGGCGAAATCCACCCCCTCCAGCAGCGCCGCCGTCGCGGCATCGACATGCACCACCGGCGCCGCCTCCAGCGAGGCCCCGATCACCTTCGCCGTCCGCTGCACCTCCAGCGCGCCCGTCACCACGCGGCGCACCGCGCGGATGCGCTCCCATTTCGCCGCCAGCGCGGGGTTCAGCCATGCGCCGGGCGTTTCGGGAATGTCGCGCAGATGGACAGACTCCCCCTCACCCGGAAAGCGCGACAGCCAGACATCCTCCATCGTGAACACCAGGATCGGCGCGAGCCATGTCGTCAGCCGGTGAAACAGCGCATCCAGAACCGTCCGCGCCGCCCGCCGCCGCAGCGCACCGGGCGCATCGCAGTAAAGGCTGTCCTTGCGGATGTCGAAATAGACCGCCGACAGGTCCGTCGTGGCAAAGGTGAACAGCTTCTGGAACACGCCCTGGAAATCATAGCGCGCATAGCCCGCGCGCACTTCACCATCCAGTTCCGCCAGCCGGTGCAGCACCCATTGCTCCAGCTCCGGCATCTCGGCCACATCCACCCGCTCGGCATCGGTGAACCCCGCCAGATTGCCCAGCATGAAGCGCAGCGTGTTGCGCAGCCGGCGATAGCTGTCGGCCACGCCCTTCAGGATTTCCTTCCCGATCCGCAGGTCGATGGTGTAATCCGACTGCGCCACCCAAAGCCGCAGGATATCGGCGCCGTATTCGTCGATCACCTCTTGCGGGGCAACCGTGTTGCCCAGCGACTTGGACATCTTCATGCCCTTCTCGTCCAGCGTGAAGCCATGCGTCAGCACGCCCCGATAGGGCGCGCGCCCCTTGGTCCCGCAGGCCTGCAGCATGCTGGAATGGAACCAGCCGCGATGCTGGTCTGTCCCTTCGAGATAGAGATCGGCAATCCCGTCCGCCGCCCCATCCGCGCGATCCCGCAGCACGAAGGCATGGGTCGACCCGGAATCGAACCACACATCCAGCACGTCAAAGACCTGGTCATAGCCCGCCGGATCGACGATCCCGCCCAGCACCCGCTCCTTGAAGCCCTCCACATACCAGACATCCGCGCCCTCGGCCTCGAACGCCGCCTTGATCCGCGCATTCACCTCGCCGTTCCGCAGCAGGTAATCGGCATCCGTGGGCCTGGCCCCCTTCTTCACGAAACAGGTCAGCGGCACACCCCAGGCGCGCTGCCGCGACAGCACCCAATCGGGCCGCGCCTCGATCATCGAATGCAGCCGGTTCCGCCCGGTCACCGGCGTCCATTCCACCAGCTGGTTGATGGAATTCAGCGCCCTTTGCCGGATCGTCTCGCCATGGGTGGACATGCCATCCTCCAGCACCCGGTCGATCGCCACAAACCATTGCGGCGTGTTGCGATAGATCAGCGGCGCCTTCGACCGCCAGCTATGCGGATAGGAATGCTTCAGCTTGCCCTTGGCAAACAGCGCCCCCGTATAGGCCAGCTGCTTGATCACGCTCACATTGGCCGGGCCTTCCTTGCCCTCGGGCGTCAGGATCGCCTGCCCGCCGAAGAGCGGCAGGTCCGCGCGATAGCTGCCATCGGGTTCGACATTATAGGTCATCGGCAGGCCGAATTTCAGGCCCATCTGATAGTCGTCATCGCCATGGCTGGGCGCGGTATGCACGAACCCCGTCCCCGCATCATCCGTCACATGATCGCCCGGCAGCAGGGGAACATCGAAATCCCACTCGCCCGCGCCACCCTCAACCCCCCGGAACGGATGCGCGCAAACCATCGCCGCCAGATCACCCGCCGCCACATCGCAGAGCCGCCGCACGAAGTCCGGCCCCGAAAGCTTGGCCTGCGTGAACACCGCCTCGGCCAGCTTGTCGGCCAGGATCAGCCGCTGCCCGATGGTCGCCGTGCTGTCGGCAGGCCGCCCGATGATTTCATAAAGCCCATAGCCGATCTCCGGCCCGAAACTGATCGCCCGGTTCTGCGGGATGGTCCAGGGCGTGGTGGTCCAGATCACCACATCCGTCCGCGTCCTGGTGAACAGCGCATCCCCCGCCGCCACCACCGGGAACTTCACCCAGATCGTGTGGCTGGTGTGATCGTGATATTCCACCTCCGCCTCGGCCAGCGCGGTCTTTTCCACCGGCGACCACATCACGGGCTTCGACCCCTGATACAGCGACCCGTTCATCACGAATTTCATGAACTCATCCGCGATCACGGCTTCCGCGTGGTAATCCATCGTCAGATAGGGATCGGCCCAGTTGCCGGTCACGCCCAGCCGCTTGAACTCCTCGCGCTGCACGTCGATCCAGCCTTCGGCGAACTTGCGGCATTCCTGACGGAAGGCCACCACATCCACATCATCCTTGTTCAGGCCCTTCGCGCGATACTGCTCCTCGATCTTCCATTCGATGGGCAGCCCGTGGCAATCCCAGCCCGGCACATAGCGCGCGTCCCGCCCCAGCATCTGCTGGCTGCGCACGATGAAATCCTTCAGGATCTTGTTCAGCGCATGCCCGATATGCAGATGCCCGTTCGCATAGGGAGGGCCGTCATGCAGCACGAAAGGCGCCCGCCCCTCGGCGCGGCCCCGCTCCCGCAGCCGGTCATAGATCCCGATCCGCGCCCAACGGTCCAGCCATTCCGGCTCGCGCTGGGGCAGGCCCGCGCGCATGGGAAACTCGGTCTCGGGCAGGAAGACGGTGGAACGGTAGTCGGGCGTATTCGTCGTGTCGGCGCACATGGGCGGCTGTCCTTGCGATCTGTCAGGCAGGGTGTCGGCAGGCGCTGGCCCTGCCGCAGGCGATAGGCGGATCTCCCGGCGGCTGATCAGCGCGCCGGGCAGCTAATTCGGGCATCCATCGCGAATATCTGCATCATGGCGCGCGTTATAGACGCGCGCCGCGCAAGGGTCCAGTGCGGCAAGGCGGCCATCTGCCCGGCCTCACTTCGCGCCGGGCGCGGCCCCGGTCCGCATCGCCGCCCAGCGGTTCAGCCAGGCCAGCCCCGCCAGCGACAGGCCCAGCGCCAGGAAGGAAAAGACCCGCATCAACCCCGACAGCCCGCCCGCATCCACCAGGAAGACCTTCGCCACCGTCAACCCGATCAGGCCCAGCGCCACCCGCCGCAGGCCCACGGAATTCCGCGCGATGGCCTGCCACAGCAGCACCGCCCCAAGCAGCAGCAGCGCGATCGTATAGGAATACAGCTCCGGCTGGCTCGTCCCCGGCACCGACAGGTCATCCCCCCGCCAGAACCGCCGGATCTCCAGCCCGGCATAAAGCGCCACCAGCGCCGCCCCGATCCCGTTCAACCCCAGACGCAGCCAGCCCGGCAGATGCCCCAGCCGCCCGCGCAGCATCAGGATTGCCGCGCCCGGCAGGGCATAGGCCAGGAACAGGCTGTCCAGAACCAGCGGCCCGCGCACCGTATCGCCATAGACCATCGGGTTGAACAGCGTCACCGCCAGCAGCATCCCAAGGCCCCAGACAAGGCCCGAAATCACAGCCAGCCCATAGCGCAGCACCGCCATCCGCCCGCCCAGCTTCACCCGGTAAAGCTGCGCCAGCGCCATCGCCAGCCAGGGCAGCGCCAGCGCCGCGACCGACCAATGCGCCTCGGGCGGAAACTGCCCCGGCCCGCCCGCCATCCAGCGCAGGATCAGCACATCCGCCAGCAGAACCAGGGCCAGCACGATCCCGCTTTCCGCAAAGGCCCGCGCCGCCGCCCGCCCCTCGCGCGGCAACAGCCACAGCGCCGCCGCCAGCCCGATCACCGGCCCCATATAGGCCGCCACCGCCGCCAGCACCGGCGCGTCAAAGGCCCAGATCAGCCCCGGATCCACCGCCATCCGCCAGCCCAGCAGGATCGCCCCCGCCTGCACCGCCAGGGCCATCTCGGGCAGGCGCAGCCGCCGGTCCAGCCCCGCCGCCACGGCAACCAGCACCGCAAGACCCAGCGACAGCGCCGCATGCGACAGGATCAGGAAAAGCGCGAGCGCCATCAGCGACAGCGCCGACAGCGTGAAATGCGCCGCCCGGCGCAGATCGCCCGCGTCCACCCTCGCGAACCGCACCGCCAGACCCACCATCAGCGCGGCCAGCGCCATCACCTGCAGCGCCCAAGCGTAGGCCCCGACCACGGCCGAGACCGGCCATGTCAGCTCCAAGAGCAGCGCCGTCACGGGTGCCGCCAGCGCCGCCGCGATCGACAGGATCACCGGATGCGCCGCGCCCCGCTGCGCCCGCAAGGCCAGCGCGACGGACAGCCCCGCCGCCAGCGCCACCAGCCATGTCACCGTCAGCGGCGCCGCCGTCTCGGGCGGGCGCAGCCCCTCGGCCGCATCGACGAACTGCCAGAACAGATCGCCCCCCCGCCCGGGCATCAGCGCCACCAGCGCGATGAACCCGCCCACAGGCACCAGCGGCAGGTCATGCAGCCCCGGCGCCTCGCCCGACCACAGCGCCAGCACGATGCCCAGCCCCGCCAGCAGCACAAAGGGCAAAAGCCCCCAGCCCGGCCCCGGCATCACAAGGATCAGCAGCGCCACCGCCGCCATCACCGCCGCCCAGGCCAGCAGCACCGGAAAGCCGGGCCGCCCGCCCCTGCCCTTCGCGATCAGCCCCGCCTGCAGGACCGTCGGCCCCGCATGATCGGGAAACAGCCGCAGCGCCGGAATGCCCACCGCCATCAGCGCCAGCCCCGTCACCGCCATCATCAGCGCCTCGGCACTGCCCCCGCCCAGTTGCAACAGGATCCCCGCCGCCAGCGCCAACCCCACCGCCAGCCCGGACACCCAGGCCCAGCGCCGCACCGCATCCACCGCCAGCCCGACCGCCGCCACCAGCAGGAAATAGCCCTGCAACCAATCCACGCTTTCCGAATTGCCGCCCACCACAAAGGGCGACAGCGTCGCCCCCACCAGCCCCAGCGCCGCCAGAAGCGGCCCATGGAACCAGCCCAGCAGGATCGCACCGCCCGCCGTCGCCACCAGCAGGGCAAAGGTGATCTCGGCCCCGATCAGCCCATACATCTGCCGCGCCGCCAGCACCGCGGCAAAGACCGACACCAGCCCCGCCCCGGAAAAGACCGAAGGCAGATAGGCCGTCGAAGACGCCTCGCCATCGCCAAAGCGCCGCCGCACCCGCTCGCCCGCATAAATCAGCGCAAGACCGAAGCCGATCCCCGCCAGCACCCGCACCGCAGGCGGCAGAAAGCCGCGCTCCATCCCGTATTGCACCAAGAACACCCCGGCCAGCGCCAGCGACAGCCCCGACACGGCATAGACCCAGTTCTCCTGCAACCAGCCCGCAAACCGCGCCATCAGCCCCGGGCTGCGCGGCAGGGCAGGTGCCGCCACGACAGGCGCCGCCGGCTCCTGCACGCCCGCGCCCGCCACCCCGGTCTCCCCCTCTGCCAAAGCCGCCGCCTCGGGCGGCAGGTCCACCCGCGGGGCCACGCGCTGCCAGGGCGAAGGGCCGGCCTCGGCCGCGCTCCGCTCCGCCGCGCCCTGTTCTGCCCCCCGCGCGCCGGGGCCCGCCTCCAGCGCCACCAGCCGCGCCTCGGCCCGGGCCAGCCGCTCTGCCATCAGGGCCATCTGCCGCGACAGGCCCGCAAAGCGCACCCAAAGCGCGATCAACCCAACCGGAATGGCCAGCACCGCAAGGATGCCCAGGATCACAGCTTCCAAATCGACACCCCGAAACATCGCCCGACAATGCGACATCCTTACCCGAGGCCGGGGATGATGCAAATCTCCCCTCTCGACTCCGCGCCCGCATGCATTAGCTTTGCCGCCAAAGGATGAAGGGCCGCGCCATGCAGGAAACCTCGATCAATGTCCTGGGCGGGCCGCTGGAACTCTGCTCTGCCGCGCCGCTGACCGGCTTCTTCCGCAATGGCTGCTGCGATACCGGGCCGATGGATAGGGGCCGCCACACCGTCTGCGCCGAAATGACCGAGGAATTCCTCGCCCTGTCGAAATACCTCGGCAATGACCTGTCCACCCCGCGCCCCGAATACGGCTTTGCCGGGCTGAAACCGGGCGATCACTGGTGCCTCTGCGCCGCCCGCTTCCTGCAGGCACATGAAGAAGGCGCAGCCCCCCGCCTGCGCCTTGCCGCCACCCATATCCGCACGCTCGACATCGTGCCGCTCTCGATCCTGCGCCAATATGCCGTGGACCTGCCACCCGAAGGCTGATCCCGCCCCCCCCCGCGACAGCACATCCCCCCTGCGACAGCACATCCCCTTGCCCCCGCACCCCGCCCCGGGCAAGCCTGCCGCCATGCTGCCGCCCCGCTTTCCCATCACCGATGCCCAGATCGACACCGTCATCGCGGAATTCTACGCCGTGATCCGCAACCATCCGGGCCTTGGCCCCGTCTTCGCCCGCCATGTCACCGACTGGCCCGCGCACGAGGCCCGCATCACCCGCTTCTGGCGCAACGCGATCCTCCATGAAGGCGGCTACAGCGGCAATCCGATGCAGGTCCACCGCGCCGCCGAAGATATCCGCGAACCGATGTTCGATGTCTGGCTGGGGCTTTTCGACAGCGTCCTGCGCCGCAACCTGCCACCCGAGACCGCCGCGCAATGGTCTGCCCTCGCCCACCGGATCGGCCGCGCCCTGCGCATCGGCACGGCCGAGGCCCGCGCCTGCCCGGGCGCCCCGCCCCGGCTGAGGTGAATTTTCGCCCCTCCGGGCTGCGGCCTCAGGCCGCCACCGCCGTCGGCCCTGCAGGCACCGCCGCCGCCGCGCGCGGGCGGATCTGATCCGTCACGTCATCGCGCATCAGATCGTCGATGAACAGCGACAGAAGCTGCGGCCGCCCCGTCACGCCCGCCTTGCGATAGATCGCGTTGGTCTGCGCCTTGACCGTCCCCTCCGACGTCGCCCGCAGCATCGCGATCTCGGATGTCGACATCCCCTTGATGGCAAACAGCGCCACATCCCGCTCCGCAGGTGTCAGCGCCCATTCGCCGAACCGCTCTTCCAGCAGATCCATGAACGCCCCGGATGCCCGGCGCAGCCGCTCCTGCGCCAGATTGCGCTCGCGCAGCAGGCGCCCCAGCAGCATGCCGCCCAGGCCGATGCCGAACAGAAGCCCCAGCGTCGCCCCGATCTCCAGCAGTTCCCGCACTTCCCAGGGCAGCGGCGCAAGGTAGATCCCCAGCAGCGACGCCGCGATATCGGACACGAAGAACAAGGCGCTCAGCGCCTGGATCATCAGAACCCCGTATATGAACCAGCGCCCCGTCACGCGTGGCACCGCCGGCTCATCGGATCAAGGGCGGCTTCAGCCACCCGGTCCGCCGTTTCCAGCATCGGTTCTTCCACCACGGTCATCCCTGGATGTTTCCCCACGGCCGCGGGATCCGTCTTCGCGGCCACCGCCGCGATTGCTCCCCGCTGCACTCACTTTCGCCTCTTCCACCTTGTCCTTGGTCGCGGCAATGCCGACGCCGCCAGCAAGCGCTGCGGAAGTGTCGGCGGTCTGCAGGATCTGCCGACCCGCGCCGTCGCCGCCGCCCGCTTCCACGAACATGTCGCGCAGAATCTCGCCATTGTTCGGATTGACGACGATCTCGCGTTGCCCGGCCTCGCCTTCCGCAATGATCCGGGTCCGGCCAAGCCATGTGCGCTCGGTGGACACGTTCCGGAATCCTTGCGTCTCAAGCTGGGCCACGATGTTGTCCGAAACGCTGTCGGCAAGGGCCGATCCGGCCCCCAAAGCACCCATCACGAGTGCGCCCATAACCTTGCGTGCCATCATCATATACCCCCTCTAGGGCAAGACCGCCCCAAGGCAGTCGTCGCGTTATCCAATGTTAAAAGTGTCGTGAAATGACCCCGCCGCGTCATTTTCATGGCAATTGCGGCAGGAACCGGGCCAGCCCGCAAACGGCCCCGCCGCCCGCCCTGCCGGCCGTCCTGCCGCCCCCGCCCCAGGCCCCCCGCCGGGGCCCTGCTGCTGTCTCGGTCCATCTCCGCACCATCGCCTTTCCGGGCCGGTCACGCACAGGCAGGCAGGGGCCGCACCGGCCCCGCCCTGCCCTGCCCGGGGTGATTCCCGGCCGACGGCCCGCCTTGCCACGGGACAGGCGCGCGTGCCTATCAACCGGGGGCCTAGACGGCTCAACCCCCGGTCCCTTCCCCGCGATAAACGCAAGTTTACGGCCCCGCCGCCGTCCTCCCGCGCAGCAAAAGGCCCCCGCCCTTCACAGGACGGGGGCCTTTGGCCATTCCCGGCAGGTCGCGCGCGCCCCGCGCGTCAGACCTTCATGTCCACGCCCAGATGCTTGGCCACGGTAAAGATGTCCTTGTCCCCCCGCCCGCACATGTTCATCACGATGATATGGTCCTTCGGCAGCCCCGGCGCGATCTTCATCACATGGGCCAGCGCGTGGCTCGGCTCCAGCGCCGGGATGATCCCCTCCAGCCTGCACGACAGCTGGAACGCCTCCAGCGCCTCGGCATCCGTGATGCTCACATATTCCGCGCGCCCCGTGTCATGCAGCCAGGCATGCTCCGGCCCGATCCCCGGATAGTCCAGCCCCGCGCTGATCGAGAACCCTTCAAGGATCTGCCCGTCCGGATCCTGCAACAGATAGGTCCGGTTGCCATGCAGCACCCCCGGACGCCCGCCCGTCAGCGACGCGCAATGCTGCATCCGGTCATCCACGCCCTTGCCGCCCGCCTCGACCCCGATGATCCGCACGGAAGGATCGTCCAGGAAGGGATAGAACAGCCCCATCGCGTTCGACCCGCCCCCGATCGCCGCAATCACCGTATCGGGCAGCCGCCCCTCGCCTTCCTGTTCCGCCAGTTGCCAGCGCACTTCCTTCCCGATGATCGACTGGAAGTCGCGCACCATCGCCGGATAGGGATGCGGCCCCGCCACCGTGCCGATGCAATAGAAGGTGTCGCGCACATTGGTCACCCAGTCGCGCAGCGCATCGTTCATCGCATCCTTCAGCGTCCCCCGGCCCGAGGTGACGGGAATCACCTCCGCCCCCAGAAGCTTCATGCGGAACACATTGGGCGCCTGCCGCTCCACATCATGCGCGCCCATGTAGACCACGCATTTCAACCCGAACTTGGCGCAGACCGTGGCCGTCGCCACGCCATGCTGCCCCGCGCCCGTTTCGGCAATGATCCGCGTCTTGCCCATCCGGCGGGCCAGGATGATCTGGCCCAGCACATTGTTGATCTTGTGCGCGCCGGTATGGTTCAGCTCGTCGCGCTTCATGTAGATCTTCGCGCCACCCAGATGCGCGGTCAGGCGCTCGGCATGATAGAGCGGCGAGGGGCGGCCCACGTAATGCTTCCACAGATCGTCCATCTCCGCCCAGAAGCTCGGGTCGGTCTTGGCGAAATCATAGCGCTCTTCCAGCTCCAGGATCAGCGGCATCAGCGTCTCGGACACGAACCGCCCGCCAAAGATGCCGAACCGCCCGGCCTCGTCCGGCCCGGTCATGAAGCTGTTGATCCCGTCCTCGGCCATCGCCCGCACTCCCTGTTCTCTCCCCCCCGATGTAGCGCCCTTGGCCGCCACAGGAAAGGCGGAGTTTGACGCAAACTCCGGTCCGAAATCTGACGCAGATTTCGCCCCCATCCCGCATCGCCCGCACACCCGGACATCGACCCGATGTCCCCCCCGGAATTTGCGCCAGATTCCGCCGCGAATGTCTCGCCTCAGAATTCGCCTCGCCCAACCGCCCGCCCAACCGCCCGCCTCTGACGCTTTCGTGAACACCGCCCGCTGAAACTCCGCCCGCCTCGCTTACGTAGCTCCGCCCGTTGCAATCAATGGACAGGAGCAATGCCATGAAGACGCTTACGACAACCCTCATCCTCGCCGCCGCCGCCACGGGTGCGGCCCATGCCGAAACTGCGCTGGGTCTGTCGGGCGACCGCACGCTGTTGATGATCGACACCGCCACCGCCGCCGTGACGGGCAGCGTCGAGGCGCAGGGTGTCACCCGTCTGCTCGGCATCGACTACCGCCCCGGCACCGGCAAGATCATCGGCGTCACCGATGCCCAGACCATCGTGGAAATCGACCCGATGACCGGCGCCACCATGGAAATGGCCAAGATGAACACCATGCTGCCCGTCGCCGACGGCGCCGCCGTGATCGTCGATGTGAACCCCGCCGCCGACAAGCTGCGCTTCATGTCCGGCACCACGAACCACCGCGTCGACATGGCCACGGGCGAAGTCACCGTGGACGGCGCGCTGAACTTCGATCCCGCCGATGCCAATGCCTCGGTCCTGCCGATGGTCGTCGCCGTTGCCTATACCAACAGCTACGGCAAGCCGGAAAAGACCGCGATGTTCGACATCGACGCGGGCCTCAACGCGCTCCTGCAGCAGACCGCGCCGAATGACGGCACGCTTGCCACCATCGGCAGCCTCGGCGTCACGCTGGACGGCCCCGTCGCGATGGATATCGCCACCACCGCCGATGGCACCAACACCGCCTGGATCGCAGCCATGGGCGGGCTGCACAAGCTCGACCTCGCCACCGGCATGGTTTCCGGCACGATGCCGATCACCGGCACCGACCAGCCGATCCGCGACCTGACGATCCTGCCCGCGATGTAAGCGGTCCCCGATCCCGGGACGCTCCCCCCGGGATCACCCCGCCGCCCGGACAAAGGCCGCGATCCTCCCCGCATCCTTCTGTCCGGGCGCGCTTTCCACGCCCCTGCCCACAAGGCACCGAACGGCCCCAACCGGAATTTGCATCAAATTCCGTCGCGAATTCTGCGGCAGAATTCGCACCCCCTGCGCCGCCCGCACGAAATCCGCGATCCGGGCCGCACCCCGCGCCCCGGCCCGCCCGGTATCGAACGGCCGCAAACCGGAATTTGCGTCAAATTCCGTCGCGAATTCTGCGACAGAATTCGCTACCCCTGCGCCGCCCGCACGAAATCCGCGATCCGCGCCGCATCCTTCACCCCCGGCGCGCTTTCCACACCCGATGCCACATCCACCTGCCGCGCCCCCGTCAGACGCACCGCCTCGGCCACGTTCCCGGGCGTCAGACCCCCGGCCAGCATCCAGGGCTTCAGCCATTTCCGCCCCACCAGCAGCCGCCAGTCGAAGGCCAGCCCGTTCCCCCCCGGCAGCACGGCATCCTTCGGCGGCTTGGCGTCGATCAGCAACTGATCCGCCGCCAGCGAAATCTCGGTCAGCGCGGCCAGATCCGCCTCGCCCGCCACCCCGATCACCTTCATCACCGGCAATCCATACCGCGCCCGGATCTCGGCCACCCGCGCCACGCTCTCATGTCCATGCAGTTGCAGCATGTCCAGCGGCACCCCCGCCACGATGGCATCCAGCGTCGCGTCATCCGCATCCACCACCAACGCCACCTTGCACAGCCCCGGCGGCGCAGCCAGCGCCAGCGCCCGCGCCGCCTCCACCGTCACGAAACGCGGCGAGGGGGCAAAGAAGTTGAACCCCGCATAACCCGCCCCCGCCGCCGCCACGGCATCCACATCCGCCACGGTCCGCAGACCGCAGATCTTCACCCGTACCTCTGCCATGGCTCAGCCCGCCTTGCGCTTCTCGATCAGCGCCAGCACATCATCCCCCGGCACCGAGCGGGAATCCCTCATCACCTCAAGCTCCCGCTCCAGCCGCGCCAGGTCCCGCCCGCGCTGGCTTGCCGTCTTGCGATGCTTGTGTTCGCGCAGCCATTCCCAGGTGAACCCGATCAGCACACCGGCCGCCACCCCGCCCAGGATCACCAGGAACAGCGGCAGTTCCATCTGCCAGGACAGGCCCAGCAGCGCCCCCACATCCTCGGGCAGGAACCGCACCGGCACCACGGTCCGATTGGCCAGCGCCATGGTCAGCAGCACCAGCAGCAAGACGGCGATCAGGGCATAACGAAGCGTGCGCAGCATCCCAGGGTCCTCATCCTTGAACCCCGACTATCGCGCCAGCCCACCCCGCATGCAAGACGCAGGGCCCGGGAAAAGCATCAGACCTTGCCGTTCAGCCGGTCGCGCAGCAGCTTTCCGGTCTTGAAGAAGGGCACCTTCTTGTCCTCGACCTTCACCGCCTCGCCGGTGCGCGGGTTGCGGCCCAGCCGCGCATCGCGCGACTTCACCGAAAACGCGCCGAAACCGCGCAGCTCGACCCGGTCCCCCTTGGCCAAGGCTTCGATGATTTCCTCGAAGACCGTGTTCACGATGCGCTCGACATGGCGCTGCGTGAGATGCGGGTTCTCATCCGCGATCTTCTGGATCAGTTCCGAACGGATCATCCAAGTCCCCCCTGTGGTCCCGTTATGCCCGGTTGCCACGCTGTTGTTTGCCTTGGACTATAGGCAAAAAATGCCATCGCACAACGAAAACGAAACAGACCATCCGTTTGGCCCGCTGCTATGGCCGCCGGGCAACCGCCATCCGGCCACAGCTTGCGCCAGCAAGGGCCCCCGGAACAAGCCCGCCGAAACAGAAAGGCCCCGCCGAAGCGGGGCCTTTCCGTGTTTTCAGACCGAAGTCAGGCTCAGTTGCCGCCCTTCAGCGCCGCGCCAAGGATATCCCCCAGCGATGCACCCGAATCGGACGAGCCATACTGTTCCACAGCCTCTTTCTCTTCGGCGATCTCGCGCGCCTTGATCGACAGGCCCAGACGGCGGGTCTTCGGGTCGATGTTGGTCACCCGCACATCGACGGAATCACCCACCTGGAACCGCTCGGGCCGCTGGTCGGCCCGATCACGCGACAGGTCGGACCGGCGGATGAACGACTTGGCGCCGTTATACTCCACCTCGATCCCGCCATCCTCGATCGCCGTCACGGCAACCGTGATGACCGAACCGCGCTTCACGCCATCCACCGCATCGGTGAACGAATCGTCGCCCAGTGCCTTGATCGACAGCGAGATGCGCTCCTTCTCCACATCCACCTCGGTGACCGCGGCCTTGACCGTGTCGCCCTTGCGGTAGTTCTGGATGGCATCCTCGCCGCGCTGATCCCAGGACAGGTCCGAAAGGTGGACCATGCCGTCGATATCGTTGTCCAGGCCGACGAACAGACCGAATTCGGTGATGTTCTTGACTTCGCCCTCGATGGTCGACCCGACCGGATGGGTTTCCGCAAACACTTCCCACGGGTTGCGCTGCGTCTGCTTCAGGCCCAGCGACACGCGGCGCTTGGCGCTGTCGATCTCCAGCACCATGACGTCCACCTCCTGCGAGGTAGAGACGATCTTGCCGGGATGCACGTTCTTCTTCGTCCAGCTCATTTCCGAGACATGGACCAGACCCTCGACACCGGCTTCCAGCTCCACGAAGGCGCCGTAATCGGTGATGTTGGTCACGCGGCCCTTGTGGACCGAACCCAGCGGATAGGCGCGCTCCACGGCATCCCACGGATCGGCCTGCAGCTGCTTCATGCCCAGGCTGATGCGGTGCGTGTCCTTGTTGATCTTGATGACCTGCACCTTGATCGTCTCGCCGATGGCCAGGATCTCGGACGGGTGGTTCACCCGGCGCCAGGCCATGTCGGTCACGTGCAGCAGGCCGTCCACGCCGCCCAGATCGACGAAGGCGCCGTATTCGGTGATGTTCTTCACCACGCCGTCGATGGTCTGGCCCTCGGTCAGGTTGCCGATCACTTCGGCGCGCTGTTCCGCACGGCTTTCCTCAAGGATCGCACGGCGCGAGACAACGATGTTGCCGCGGCGACGGTCCATCTTCAGGATCTGGAAGGGCTGCTTCATGCCCATCAGCGGGCCCGCATCACGCACGGGGCGCACGTCAACCTGCGAACCCGGCAGGAACGCAACAGCGCCGCCCAGATCCACGGTAAAGCCACCCTTGACGCGGCCGAAGATCGCGCCGTCGACGCGGGTCTCGGCGGCATAGGCCTTTTCAAGGCGATCCCAGGCTTCCTCGCGGCGGGCCTTCTCGCGGCTGATGACCGCTTCACCGCGGGCATTCTCCACGCGGTCCAGATAGACCTCGACCTCGTCGCCCACATTGATGTTGGGCTGCTCGCCGGGATTTGCGAATTCCTTCAGGTCGATGCGGCCTTCCATCTTGTAGCCCACATCGACGATGGCCTGGCCCGCCTCGATGGCGATGACCTTGCCTTTGACAACCGTTCCCTCTTCGGGGGTGTCAATCTCGAAGCTCTCCTTCAGAAGGGCTTCGAATTCTTCCATAGCGTTTTTCGCGCACATATGCAGTTCGTCCTTTGTCATGGTTTTCGGGCCATGCGGTTGTCTCCGCAGGTCTTTGGCTGGCCCCTCCGGAAAAAGACCGCCGCCGCCGGAAACCGGCCCTGCCGCGACTCTCCCATCAGGATTGGGGGCCTATAGTCCCTCGGGCCAAGGAAAACAAGCGCCAAGCGCCGCCCCCGCGGGAAACCGCCCGCCGCTTCGCCCTAAGGAAACGGGCGGCGCGGACGTCTTAACCGAATGTCAGGCCCTCATCCGCCAGGATGGTCGCCACCCCGGACGGAGTCGCAAGATGAACACCTATCACTGCCTCATCGAACTGAAACCCGAGGCCCGCGCCCTCTCCTTCGCCCATGCCGTGGGCCTCTGGCTCAACCATCTGGCCAGCCTGAACCTCGTCTCCGACTGGCGCCTGATGCGCCGCAAGTTCGGCCTCGCCTCCGGCCGCCACACCGATTTCGTGCTGGAGATCGAAATCGAAGGCATGGCCGCGCTGGATGCGGCCTTCACCGCGCTGGCCGATGCCGATGATCACGCGGTCCAGCTTTACGAAAAGATGCATGCGATGATCGAAAGCGCCGAAATCGGCCTCTACCGCCCCTATCCCGACCCGTCCCAGCGCGAACGCATCGCCCTCATCTGACCCGCGCCCCCCACCCCGAAGCACCGCACCTGTAGGGCGGGGTTCACCCCGCCACCCCCAAACCCACACCCGTAAGGCGGGGGTCTCCCCGCCACCCCCAAACCCACACCCGTAAGGCGGGGTTCACCCCGCCCCCCCAAACCTCACACCCGTAAGGCGGGGTTCACCCCGCCCCCCCGACCCACCCCAACCGCCGCAGCACCCGACCGTCGACCGCCAGCAACCCCAGCCCGATCAACCCCATCCCCGCGTAATGCTGCCCCCCCAGCCGCTCGCCCAGAAACAGCCAGCCCAGGACAATCGCACTCGGCGGGATCAGCAGCGTCACCAGCGCGGTGTTCACCGCCCCTACAGAGGCCAGCAGCCGAAAGAAGATCACATAGGCCAGCGCCGTCGACACCACCGCCAGCGCCACCACCGCGCCAATCACCGGCAGACCCGGCATCGCAAGGGCCCAGGGCCGGTCGATCACCCCCGCCACCGGGATCATCATCACCGCCGTCGCCGTCAACTGCCCCAGCGCCACCTGCGCCGATGACAGGCCCATGCCCCGGAAGCGGCGGCCAAAGCTCGCCGCCACGCCATAGGACAGCGCCGCGCCAAGGCAGGCCAGCATGCCCGTCAGGGCGAGCCCCTCCCCCACAAGCCCGGGATGCCCGATCAGAACCACCACGCCCAGGAAGCCGAACCCGATGCCGATGGCCCGCTGCGCCGTCATCCGCTCATCGGCCAGCACGACATGCGCCACCAGGATGGAAAAGATCGGTGTCGTCGCATTCAGGATCGCGGCAAGGCCGCTCGGGATCATGGTCTGCGCCCAGAACAGCAGGCTGAAGGGAACCAGGTTGTTCAACAGCCCCATGATCGCAAAGGCGGGAACCGCCCGGCGCAGAAGGGGCCAGGCATCGCCGCCCGGCCGGATCACCGCGGCCAGCACCAGCGCGGCAATCCCCGTACGCGCCAGAACGATGGTCAGCGGCGGCACCTCCCGCACCGCGACCGCCGCAAGGAAAAAGGCCCCGCCCCACAGAAAGGACAAAAGGATCAGCAATCCCCAATCCCGCACCGTCATCTGCATCCCGCCTGCCCTCCCGTCTCTGCCCCGCCTGCCTAAAGGCCCGCCCGTCCCCTGTCTGGCAGGTTTCGGACCTCATCACATCTTGCGCCTCGCCACATCGCGGGGCTTGGCCTAACCTTGGCCCATGCTGGATTTCGACACATGCAACACGGCCCGGCTGCGGCGCGACCCGGATTATGACGGCCGCTTCTTCACGGCGGTCCGGACAACCGGCATCTATTGCCGCCCCGTCTGCCCGGTAAAGCAGCCGCTCACCCGGAACGTCTCCTTCTTCCCCACGGCGGCGGCGGCGGAACGGGCGGGCTACCGGCCCTGCCTGCGCTGCCGCCCGGAAACCGCCCCCTTCTGCCCGGCCTGGAACGGCACCAGAACCACCGTCGAACGCGCCCTGCGCATGATCGAGGATGGCGCCCTCGATCACGCCACGGTCGAGACGCTGGCCCATCGCCTCGGCATCGGCGCGCGGCACCTCTCGCGCCTCTTCCTGCGCCATCTCGGGGCCTCCCCGCTTCAGGCCGCCCGCACCCTGCGCATCGGCCGGGCCAAGCGGCTGATCGACCAGACCGATCTGCCCATGGCCGAGATCGCGCTTCAGGCAGGCTTCGGCAGCATCCGCAGTTTCAACGCCGCCTTCCGCACCCTCTATGGCCGCGAACCCTCCGCCCTGCGCCGCGGGCCGGGCAGGCAAGGGGCGGCTCTCTGCGCATCAGCGCACGCTTAACCACGATCACCCCACCTCGCCTGCCGGAATTTGTATGCACACCCGTCTGCACTGGCGTGCTGCACTGGAAAGCTGAACAGTCGCCAACCGTGATTCCAGCCAAAAACCCTTTGCGATCAGCCCGTTAACCAAGCCCGGCTCAGGGCATCAACTGCCCGCCATTCACCTCGATCACCTGCCCCACGACATATCCCGACAGGCTCGCACAGGCCAGAAACAGATAGGCCCCCACACAATCCTCCGGCCCGCCCAGCCGCCCCGCCGGGATCGTGGCAAGCTGTGCCTGCAATTGCGCTTCGGTCGAATAGCGCTCATGGAACGGCGTGGTGATCACCCCCGGCGCCACGGCGTTCACCCGAATACCGAACGGAATCAACTCCTTGGCCATCCCCCGCGTCACATTGTGGACAAAGGCCTTGGACGAACCATAAAGCCCCGCCCCCCCGCTCGCCCCGTTCCGCGCCGCGACCGAAGTGGTATTGATGATGAACCCGCCCCCCGCCGCCTTCAGGGGCGCGATGGCGGCCTGCGAGGCCACCACCACCGACCGCGCGTTCAGATCCATGATCTCGTCATAATCCGCTTCGGAAACAAGGGCATAGGGCACCCGCCGCACCATCCCGCCCGCATTGTTGATCAACCCGTCCAGCCGCCCAAAGGCCCCCAAGGCCCCCTCCACCGCCGCCCGCGCTCCCGCCCCGGTGGACAGATCCGCCCGGATCAGCACCGCCTCCCCGCCTGCCGCCTCGATCTCGTAAGCCACTGCTTTCGCAGCATCTTCGCTGGAATTGTAATGCAATCCCACCCGCGCGCCCTGCGCCGCGAAGGCCCGCGCCACCGCCGCCCCGATGCCCGTGCTGGCCCCCGTCACCAGCACCGCCTTGCCCTGCAACTCCGGCAACCGCATGCCCATCACCGCCCCTCCATCCGTGCCTGAACCACAGCAATGGCCCGCTCCACCGCCTCCTCGACGCTCATCTCACTGGTATCCAGCACCACCGCATCCGCCGCCGCCTTCAGCGGCGCATCCGCCCGCCCCATGTCGCGCGCATCCCGCTCCCGCACCTCGGCCAGCACAACAGATAGGTCCCCGCCCACCTCCAGCCACCGCCTATGGGCCCGCACCTCGGCCGAGGCGGTCACGTAAAGCTTCACCTCCGCCTCCGGGCAGATCACCGTCCCGATGTCCCGCCCGTCCAGAACCGCCCCCCCTTCGGCCCGCGCAAACCGCCGCTGGAACGCCACCAAGGCCGCCCGCACCTCCGGTATCGCCGCCACTTTCGAAGCCGCCTGCCCCGCCTCCAGCGTCCGCAGATCGCCCCGCTCCAGATCGGCAGGCGCCAACCCCACAGCCGCAGCCACAGGATCACCGCCCTTGGCCCCAACGGCCCGATAAAGAAGCCCGGTATCCAGATGCCGGAACCCGAACCGCGCCGCCACCGCACGCGAGATCGTCCCCTTGCCCGCCGCTGCAGGCCCGTCGATTGCCACCGTGAAGATCACCGCCTCGCCCCTTCATCCTGGCCAAAATACCCTCAGGGGGTGAGCCCCGCAGGGGCGAGGGGGCCGACAGCCCCCTGATTTTTCGCAGAAAAATCGTTACCCGCGTTCCAAAGTCGCGCCAAGCCCCGTCATCAGCCCCTCGAAGATCGGGAAAGATGTCAGGATGGGCGACGCGTCATCCACCGATACCGGCTTCTTTGCCGCCATCCCGCAGACCAGGAAGCTCATCGCGATCCGGTGGTCCAGATGCGTGGCACATGTCGCCCCACCCGGCACCCCGCCCGCCCCCATCCCGTGAACGATCAGCGTATCCTCATCCTCCTCGATCCGCACGCCACAGGCCTCCAGCCCGCGCGCCATGGCGTCGATCCGGTCGCTTTCCTTGACCCGCAACTCCTTCACGCCGCGCATCACCGTGACGCCCTCGGCAAAGGCCGCCACCACCGACAGGATCGGATATTCGTCGATCATCGACGGCGCCCGTTCCTCCGGCACCTCTATCCCCTTGAGATCTGGCGAAAAACGCACCCGCAGGTCGGCCACCGGCTCCCCGCCCTCTTCCCGCGGGTTCAGGAACGCGATCTCCGCGCCCATCTCGACCAGCGTCAGATACAACCCGTTCCGCGTCAGGTTCTGGCTTACCCCCGGAACGGTTATATCCGACCCTTCCACGATCAGCGCCGCGCAGGTCGGAAAGGCCGCACTCGACGGATCGCGCGGCACCGCCACGGTCTGGGGCCGCAATTCCGGCCGCCCGGTCAGGGTGATGACATTCCCCTCTGCCGTCTTCTCCACCACCAGTTCCGCACCAAAACCCAGCAGCATCCGCTCCGAATGGTCGCGCGTCGGCTCTTTCTCGATCACCACCGTCTGGCCCGGCGCGTTCAGCCCCGCCAGCAGCACCGCGCTTTTCACCTGCGCGCTGGCAACAGGCAGCGCATAGCGCACCGGCACCGGGTCCGAAGCGCCCACCACCGTCATGGGCAACCGTCCGCCCTGCCGCCCATAGGCCCGCGCCCCGAACAGCGACAGCGGGTCCGTCACCCGCCCCATCGGCCGCTTGCGCAAGGACGCGTCGCCGGTAAAGGTCGCCGTGATCGCAGAGGTCGCCATCGTCCCCATGATCAGCCGCACGCCGGTTCCGGAATTGCCGCAATCAATCACATCCGAAGGCTCGCGGAACCCGCCCACACCCACGCCATGCACCGACCATTCTCCTTGGCCGTGCCGCGTGACCTCGGCCCCGAAGGCCCGCATGGCCTTGGCCGTGTCCAGCACATCCTGCCCTTCCAGAAGGCCCGTCACCCGCGTCTCGCCCACGGCCATGGCCCCAAAGATCAGCGCGCGGTGGCTGATCGACTTGTCGCCCGGCACCTCGGCCACGCCATGCAGGGGGCCGGATTTGCGGGCGATCATGGGTTGCGCGTCTCCGTGGCCGGACATCTTCATCTCCCTGTCATACCGGCCCGCCTGATAGCGCAACCGCCGCCAACGGTCCATGCCCCGCGCGCGGGTTGAAAACCTTGAACGAACCCGCATATCCAAGACATGAACCGCCGCCGCTTCCTTACCCGGACTGCCCTTCTCGCCGCTGGCGCTGCCGCCGCCGCAACCGGAGCCTTTGCCCTGTCCCCCGCCCGCAACCGCTATTACCAAGGCCCACCAGGCCCGAATTTCGATGGCACCCGCTTTTTCAACCCCGGCGGCAGCCCGCCCAAGGGCTTTGCCGATCTTCTGAAATGGCAGACCGGGGGGGGACGCGTGCGCTGGCCCGACAGTGTTGGGATACGCCCGGCGATCCCTGCGCCCAGGGTCGATGACCTGATCATCACAATGGTCGGCCATGCGACATTGCTCGTTCAGGTCGCGGGCCTGAACATCCTCACCGATCCGGTCTGGTCAGATCGCGCAAGCCCCTTCTCCTTTGCCGGTCCCCGCCGCACCACTGCCCCCGGCATCCGGTTCGAGGCATTGCCCCGCATTGATGCGGTCCTGCTCAGCCACAATCACTATGACCATCTCGACCTTGCCACTCTCGCCCGGTTGAAACAGGCCCATGATCCATTGGTGATCACGCCCCTTGGCAACGACACGATCGTGAAGGACGCCGTTCCCGACATGCGTATCGTCACCGGCAACTGGGGCCATACCGTCGCCCTTGGTCCCGCAACGGTGCATTTCGAACCCTGTCACCATTGGTCGGCACGCGGCACGCGTGATAGGTCCATGGCGCTTTGGTCGGCCTTTCTGATCGACACGCCCGCAGGGCGCATCTTCCATATCGGTGATACGGGTTTCGATCAGGGCCGCCCCTACCGCGACCTGCCGCAGAAACACGGAAAGATTCGCGCCGCCATCCTGCCCGTCGGTGCCTATGAACCCCGCTGGTTCATGCGCGACCAGCATCAGGATCCGGCCGAGGCGGTGGAAGGCTTCCTGTTGTCCGGCGCGACCCATGCCGTGGGCCATCACTGGGGGACGTTCCAATTGACGAATGAAGGCCGCGACGCCCCTCCCCGCGCCCTCACCGCCGCGCTGGAGGCGAAAGGGATCGGCCCCGACCGTTTCCGCGCGCTGGCCCCCGGCGAATGGTGGGCGATCCCGGCGTGAACTTGGCCTAACCCTTCCGCCGGAAGGTCAGGTAGTGGGGCGACCGCCCCTCGCGCAACGCCTTCTGCTCATAGCGGGTCGAAAGCCAATCCTCCCACGCGCCCCCTGCCCCGGCCTGCGCCACCAGATCGAAGCCCGCACCGGGCACCTCTTCCAGCGTCTGGCGCACGTAATCGGGGATATCCGTGGCAACCCGGAACTCTGCCCCCGGCGCCATCACCCGCGCCAGCGCGCCAAGGTATCCCTGCGTCACGAAGCGCCGCCGATGATGCCGCGCCTTGGGCCAGGGATCAGGATAGTTCAGGAAACACTTCGCCACCGACGCAGCGGGCAGAACGTCGAACAGATCGCGCACATCGCCCGGATGGATCGCCAGGTTCTCCACCCCTGCCGCGCGGATCTTGCCCAGAAGCATGGCAACACCGTTCACGAAAGGCTCGCAGCCGATGATGCCCACCTCCTGGTATCGCGCGGCCATATGAACCAGATGCTCCCCTCCGCCAAAGCCGACCTCCAGCCAGAGGGGCCGCCCGCCGAAGAGCCCGGCCGTGTTAAGGGGAACGCGGCCCGGATTGTCCTCGACTGACACGCCTTGCAGCCGGACCTTGCCCAGATCCTCGGCCAGATAGCCCTTCTGGCTGGCCCGCAGGGTCTTGCCATGAACGCGCCCATAGAAATTGCGCCGCTCGGTCACAGGCTGGTCTGACATGGAAAAGGCCCCGGAATTGATCCGGGGCCTCTAACCCTGTCACTGCCTTGGGGTCAAGCCGTCAGCGGATGGCCTTCTTCAGCGCATCCACCAGATCGGTGCGTTCCCAGCTGAACCCGCCATCCGCCGTGGCCTCGCGCCCGAAATGGCCATAGGCCGAGGTGCGCGCATAGATCGGTTTGTTCAATCCCAGCGTCGTGCGGATGCCGCGCGGCGTCAGGTCCATGCATTCCGCCACGGCCTTTTCAATGGCTGCGGCATCCACCGCGCCCGTGCCATGCGTATCCACGTAGATCGACAGGGGCTTTGCCACGCCGATCGCATAGGACACCTGCAGCGTGCAGCGATCCGCCAGCCCCGCCGCGACCACGTTCTTCGCCAGATAGCGCGCGGCATAGGCGGCCGAACGGTCCACCTTGGTGGGATCCTTGCCCGAAAACGCCCCGCCGCCATGCGGCGCAGCCCCGCCATAGGTATCCACGATGATCTTCCGGCCCGTCAGACCGGCATCCCCGTCAGGCCCGCCGATGACGAACTTGCCCGTCGGGTTCACCCACCATTCCGTCTTCCCGGTGATCCAGCCCGCAGGCAGGATCTCGCGGATATAGGGCTCCACGATGGCGCGGATGTCGTCGCTGGTCTGCGCCTCGTCCAGATGCTGGGTGGACAGCACGATCGACGTCACCTCGACGGGCTTGCCATCCTCATAGCGCAGCGAAAGCTGCGACTTGGCATCCGGCCCCAGCGTGGGTTCGGTGCCATTCTTGCGCACCTCGGCCAGCCGCCGCAGGATCGCGTGGGAATACTGGATCGGTGCCGGCATCAGTTCCGGCGTCTCGCGGCAGGCATAGCCGAACATGATGCCCTGATCGCCCGCGCCGTCCCGGTCCACGCCCTGCGCGATATGGGCCGACTGTTCGTGCAGCAGGTTGTGAACCTTCAGGGTGTTCCAGTGGAACTTGTCCTGTTCGTATCCGATGTCCTTCACGCAGTCGCGGACGATCCCCTCGACACGTGCAAGCATCGCCTTGGTGGCCGCCTCGGTGGACAGACCCACTTCCCCGCCCACGACAACCGTATTGGTGGTGGCAAAGGTTTCACAGGCTACTCGGGCATTCGGTTCTTCCGACAGGAAGGCATCCAGCACTGCGTCAGAGATGCGGTCACAGACCTTGTCGGGATGCCCCTCCGAAACGGATTCGGAGGTGAAGACATAATTCGTACGGGACATGGGAAGTGCTCCATTGGGTTACCCCCGTCACGCCAGGAAGCCGTTGTGACGGTTCGATGCGCCTCACTAGACCCGGCATCCGCCCGCGTCAAGCAACCTTCCGGCGCTGGGTCAGCACCCCGACCGCAAGCAATCCCAGCAGGATCAGCAGAAGCGGCACCTCTCCCCAGCGCGCATAGGGCGTGGGCGGCAAGGCCCCCGGAAGGCGGACATCCATATAGCCCGCCTCGCCCTGGGGCAGGCTGTCCAGAATCCGCCCGCGTGCATCGGTCACCACGGTGATCCCGGTATTGGCCACGCGCACAAGGGGCAGCCCCTGTTCGATCGCCCGAAGCCGGGCCTGGGCCAGATGCTGCTGCGGGCCGGACCATGTGCCGAACCAGGCATCATTGGTGATCTGCAGGATCCAGTCGGCGCGGAGGGGCGCGTTGCGCACGTCCTGCGGAAAGATCGCCTCATAGCAGATCAGGGGAAGGACACGGCCAAGTCCGCCCCCGAGGTCCAGCACGGCAGGGCCGGGACCGGCCGAATACCCATTCCCCTGCTGTGCTGCAAAGGCCACCAGACCGAACAGGTCATAAAGGATGTCACCGGCGGGGATGTATTCGCCAAAGGGAACAAGGTGATGCTTGTCATAGCTTGCGCCAACCCGTCCGTCCGGCCCGATCACGGCCAGGCTGTTCCAGAACTGCCAGCCGTCAACCCGCTGCACGCCCACGGCGACCGGGCTGCCACGGCCCGCCTCGGCAATCCGCAGGGCCACCTCGGGATAGTCTTCCAGAAGATAGGGCACCGCCGTTTCCGGCCAGATCGCCAGATCCGGCCGCGATCCCGCCGCCGTGTAGTCAAGCTGTCGTTCAAAGAACATCCGCGCCAGTTCGGGATCCCATTTCAGCCCCTGCTCGGCATTGGGCTGAACCAGGCGCAGCACCGCAGGGCGTGGCTCGGGCAGGGGCAAGCTCTCGCGCCAATGCCCCAGACCGAAGGCCGCCCCCAGCAGGATGACGGCGGCAGCACCAGAAAGGACACTGCGCCGGGCAAGCAGGGCCGCCACAGCCAGCGTGAACAGCGTCAGCCCCCCGGGGCCGACATAGGCGGCCAGTTGTGCCGGGGCGAAGCCGATCCAGACATGCCCCGGCATGGCCCAGGGAAAGCCCGTCAGGACATGCCCCCGCGCCAGTTCCGCGCCCGTCATCGCGATGACAAGCATGCCCAACCCGTGCAGGCCTTCCCGCGCGATCTGTCCTGCAGCAAGGGCCGCCACCGCCCAGAACAGCGCCAACCCGAATGAGAGAAGCACCACGGCAAAGGGCGCCATCCAGCCATGCACCCACGGTTCGATCAGGAACGGCTCCACGATCCATGCCAGGGCCGCGGCGAAATAGCCCGCCCCGCCGAACCATGCGACCCAGCCGCGCCCGGCCCTGGCCCGCATGATCCTGTCCATCAGGAACGCCATCGCAGGCAGGGCCAGCCACCACCAGCCAAGCGGTGCCTGCCCTGCGGCCGCCACGGCCCCGGCCAGCATGGCCAGCCCAAGGCCGCGCCAACCCGGGAACGACGCCCGGGCCCTGCCGCGAAAAGCCCCGATCACCCGGCGGCCATCCTTACCTTTTCGGCCACCGCTTCCGGCAGGCGGATCCGCACACGCTTGATCCGGCGGGGGTCGGCATCGACCACCTCGAATTCGGCGCCGCTTTCATGCGGAACGATCTCGCCCCGCGCCGGCACACGCCCGGTGCGCAGGAAGACGATCCCGCCGAGGGTGTCGATCTCCTCGTCATCCTCGTCCTGGCGCAGTTTCAGGCCCAGCGCAGCCTCGATCTCTTCCAGCGGCGCATTGGCCATGGCGACAAAGATGCCGGGCCGCTCTTCCTTCCAGAGCGCGCCTTCCTCTTCGTCATGTTCATCCTCGATCTCGCCGATGACGGTTTCGATCAGGTCCTCGATGGTCACAAGGCCATCAACCCCACCATATTCGTCAATCACCAGCGCCATATGCACCCGCTCGCGCTGCATCTTCTGCAGCAGCACGCCGATGGGCATCGAAGGCGGCGCGTAAAGCACCGGCCGCAGCAGCTTTTTCAGCGAGAACCGCCCCGCCGTGCCAAAACCGTGCTGCAGGGCAAGATCCTTCAGCAGGACAAGGCCCTGGGGATGATCCAGCGTTCCCTTGTAGACAGGCACGCGGCTGAAGCCATGTTCGCGGAACACCTCGACAAGGTCGTCCTTCCCGATATCCAGCGGCACCGCCACGATATCGACCTTCGGCACAGCCACATCATCCACCCGCAGGCGCCGCAGGTTGCCGATGCCCGGCAGCCCCGCACCCGGCGCCGCGCTGGCGGCCTGCGGCGAGGGCGGCTGCACATCGCCCGGGCTTGCCGTTTCGCTTGTCGGGGAAAAGGCGCTCAACAAGCGCCCGAAAAAGCCGCGTTGTGCTGGCTCCGGTTCGTCTTCATGGGTCGTTCCCTGCGCGCGCTGCGCTGCATTAGACCCGTCGGTGCTACTGCCCATCTGTCCTTCGTCCAAAACACCCCGTCAGGCGGGGCCCCGCAAATATGGGTCAGGAAGGCCAAGGCTGGCAAGTATCTCCACTTCCAGACCTTCCATCAGGGATGCATCGGCATCCTCGACATGATCATAACCCAGACAATGCAACAGCCCGTGAACGACAAGATGCGTCACGTGATCCTGCATCGGCTTGCCCTGCTCCTCGGCCTCGCGCAAGCAGGTCTCCCAGGCGATGGCGATATCGCCCAGTTCGCACGGCTCATCCGAATCGCCCGCCTCCGGCGGCTCGGGTGCCTCGCCCGCAATCTCGGCCGCCCGCTCTTCCGATGGCCAGGACAGCACATTCGTCGGCTGCGGCTTGCCCCGGAAATCGGCATTCAGCACCGCGATGCGCGCATCGTCGCAGCCCATCAGCACGACGCAATACCCTTCCACGCCCAGCCCCGCGCCCTGCAGAGCCGCCGCGCAGGCGCGCTCGGCCAGCGCCTCCAGACCAAGGGCCTCCCAGCGCGCATCCTCGATGACGATGTCCACGATCCCGCTCATGCCCGCGCTCCTAGCCGAAGCCGAAGCAATGCGCAAACGCCCTGCCCTTCATCCTGGCCCGAAATACCCCGGGGGTTTGGGGGCAGCGCCCCCATCACCCGAGCCGCAGCGCGAAGGCGCGAAGGCGAGACAAAAACCTTGCGCGGGCCCCGCCTCGCGGGGGCCGCGCACAATTCTCTTCACGCCGAGGGCGTCTCGTCCGCCTCATAGGCCTCGATAATCCGCGCCACCAGCGGATGGCGCACCACATCCTTGGCGGTGAAATAGTTGAAGGTCACGCCCTTCACCCCTTTCAGGATCCGCTCGGCATCCTGCAGGCCACTGGGAACCCCGCGCGGCAGGTCGATCTGCGTCCGGTCGCCGGTGATCACCATCCGGCTGCCTTCGCCAAGGCGCGTCAGGAACATCTTCATCTGCATGGTCGTGGCATTCTGCGCCTCGTCCAGCACGATGAAGGCATTGGACAGCGTCCGCCCGCGCATGAAGGCCAGGGGGGCGATCTCGATCCGCTTTTCCTCCATCAGCTTCTGCACCTGCTTCTGGGGCAGGAAATCGTTCAGCGCGTCGTAAAGCGGCTGCATATAGGGATCGACCTTCTCCTTCATGTCGCCGGGCAGGAAGCCAAGGCGTTCGCCCGCCTCCACGGCCGGACGGCTCAGGATGATCTTTTCCACCGCGCCGGAAATGAACATGGTCACGCCCACGGCCACCGCGAGATAGGTCTTGCCCGTCCCCGCAGGCCCGATGCCGAAGCCCAACTCGTTCTGGAACAGGTTCGCGACATAGGCCTTCTGCGCCTCGGTCCGCGGTTCGATCGGCTTCTTGCGGGTGCGCAATTCCAGATTGCCGCCGCCGAACATCTCGATCTGTTCGCCCTCGGCCATCGGCCGGTCTGGCATCGGCCTGCCCATCCGCATGGCACCGTCGATATCGCCCGCCGCCACGCCACGCCCGGATTCCAGCCGCGCATAAAGCGATCGCAGCACGCCTGCCGCCTGATCCCTTGCACCCTTCTCACCGATGACAGCCAGACGGTTCCCGCGCCTCAGGATATGCACCCCGATCTGATGCTCGATCTGCGCCAGGTTGCGGTCGAATTCGCCGCACAGGTCGATCAGCAAACGGTTGTCCGGAAATTCGAGCAGCGTTTCCACAACGTCCTCGGAACGGGTCGGGGGGGTCAGCGCGCTGATGCCCAAAGGGCTCTCCTTCTACAAGGGCTTCGCCATATCTTGATGATGTGCCGCGTTTGGCCACAAGGCAAGCATCATTCACAGACATGGCCAGAGTCTGCACAAGGATTGTGCAAGAAGCATGACATCATGGCCGGCAAGCGAAGGGGCCGCGCCTTTCGGCACGGCCCCTGCATCGGACGGTCCTGCACCGCCGGGATCAGTTCGAAGGCACCCAGTCCCGCAGGGTCCTCGACTTCGTCTCGTAGTTGCCGATCACGGTTCCCGGGGGATAGCGGTTGTTGCAGATCGGCAGGCCACTCGCCGGGTCGTAGCGCGGGCTCGAATATCCCTCGATCCCGTCATCAATGATCCAGTTCTGGCATCCATCC
Organism: Paragemmobacter kunshanensis; assembly: GCF_011059185.1. Taxonomy (GTDB): domain Bacteria; phylum Pseudomonadota; class Alphaproteobacteria; order Rhodobacterales; family Rhodobacteraceae; genus Paragemmobacter; species Paragemmobacter kunshanensis. The sequence continues at coordinate 172,580 of NZ_JAALFE010000004.1, forward strand.
GGATCATAGGCGATTGCCGCCTCGCCGTTGACCAGCGCGCCCCGGTCCAGAAAGCCCCGGTCGTTTCCGGTTGCGATCACATCGTTCGGGCCACTGTAGGGCCGGATCCCGCAGGCCGAAAGGCCAAGGCCCATAACCAGCACCAACCCAATACGGGCCATGTTCACACCAACCATCACCGACCCCACGTATAGCAGACAACTTCGACCCGGCGGTTCTGCTGCATGCCTTCCGCCGTCGCATTGCTGGCCCGGGGCTGCCGCTCACCGTAGCCGATCATCCGTTCCACCGGGGCCCCGACGGATTGCGCCACGGCAGCAACCGCTGCCGCGCGGCGCTGTGACAGGCGCATGTTGTATTCATCCGAGGCGCGGCTGTCGGTATGGCCGTAGATGGCATAGCCGAAGGCCCCCGCCGACTGGAAGAAGCTCTGCAACCGCGCACGGCCATGGGCCGTAAGCTGGGCGCTGTCCGTGGCGAACAGCGTGTCGGTATTCTCGACAAGGCAGAGATTGCGCTTCAGGCAGACCGGCTTGCCGGTCGCAGGGTCACGGCGGGGCACCATGTAGCCCTCGACCCCGCCATCGGCCCACCAGTGCATGCATCCATCATCGTCGATCCATGCACCCCAATCTATCTTGCCCTTCACCTCGGGCGCTGACTGGGCTTTCAGATCTGCCGGGGCACCTGCGGCCACGAACAGACAAAGCGCGCCGAAAATCGCGCGCATCGAGTACCGAAACAAGCCGAAGCCCTCCTCGTTAACAGATCACCACATACAGATACTCACCCGCAGGATTGCCGTTGCTTGGCCGACAAAGCAAGCAGATTCATGGCCCTTGCAAGGGACCAGGGCAAAGGCCCGCAGCCAAGGTTCGCACAATTGCGCCATTCCAGCGGGATTGTCGCAGGATCGGAAACCGCGCGCCCTGCGTCAGAGCCTTTCACCCGCAAGCGAATTGGGCGCAGACGCCTTGATGCGTACACGCACCAGATCGCCCACCCGCGCTTCGGGATCGGTCACATGCACGGCATGGAGATGGTCGGACTTGCCCACCATCTGCCCCGGCAGTCGCCCGGTCTTCTCGTAAAGCACACCCACCTCGCGGCCGACCATCGCCTCTTGCGCCGCGCGCTGCTGCGCCGTGATCAGCGCCTGCAAGTCCTGCAGGCGTGCATCGGCGACCTCGGCCGGAACCGGTGCCTTCTCCGCAGCCGGCGTGCCGGGCCGGGCAGAATACTTGAAGCTGAACGAAGCGCCAAAACCGACCGTGCGGATCAGATCCATCGTATCCGCGAAATCGGCATCACTTTCGCCGGGAAAGCCCACGATGAAATCCGAAGACAGCAGGATATCGGGTCTTGCGGCGCGGATACGCTCCACCAGGCGGAAATACTGCTCGCGCGTGTGCTTGCGGTTCATCGCCTTCAGGATCCGGTCCGATCCGGATTGCACCGGCAAGTGCAGGTAGGGCATCAGTTTCGGCTCGTCCCCATGCGCGGCGATCAGGTCGTCTTCCATGTCATTGGGATGGCTGGTCGTGTAGCGGATCCGCTCCAGCCCGTCGATGCGTGCCAATTCCCGCACCAGCCGGGCCAGGCCCCAATCCCCCCCGGCGCCGGCACCGTGATAGGCATTCACGTTCTGCCCCAGAAGGGTGATCTCGCGCACGCCCCTGTCCACCAGCGCCCGCGCCTCGCGCAAGAGACGCTCCACCGGACGGCTGACCTCGGCCCCCCGCGTATAGGGAACCACGCAGAAGGCACAGAACTTGTCACACCCTTCCTGCACCGTCAGAAAGGCCGACGGCCCGCGAAGGACCTTGCGTTCGGGCATATGATTGAACTTGTCCTCGGCGGGGAACTCTGTGTCCACGGCCTTGCCGCCCTGCGCCAGCTTGTCCACCATCCCCGGCAGGCGATGATAGCTTTGCGGGCCGACAACCAGATCGACCAGCGGCATCCTGCGCAGGATCTCGTCGCCCTCGGCCTGCGCCACGCAGCCTGCCACGCCGATCTTCAGATCCGGCTTTGCCGCCTTCAGGGGCTTCAACCGACCCAGATCGGAATAGAGCTTCTCCGATGCCTTTTCACGGATATGACAGGTGTTCAGCAGAACCATGTCCGCCTCTTCCTGCACATCGGTCGTGACATAGCCCTCTGCACCCAGGACTTCTGCCATGCGCTCGCTGTCATAGACATTCATCTGACAGCCATAGGTCTTGATGAAAAGCTTCTTCGGTTCAGCCATGGCGCACCCCTGTTCCGCAGCTTCGCCCCTTACACGCAAAAGCCGAGGCTCTGCAATCATCCGGGACTTGCGACCTTTCCACACCGCGGGGCTTGCAAATCGCCCGTCCATGCCGGACCTTGGCGGCGATCGCCCGCAGCCACCAGTCGCGGGCACTGTGCTGTTCGGGGTCTCGGGGCAGGTCCATGCAATATGAAAGCCTGTCGGGCTATATCACCGCGATGGCGGCCACGCCACCCAAGGGCCCCATGGCCATCATCCTGGCCGAAGACCCGACCGAGGTGGATACCACGCTTCGCCATCACCTTCAGGCCGGTTTCCGCGATGTCCTGATGCTTGCGCCAGAGGGGATCGACCTGCCACCCGGCCTGGAAGGCCAGGTTCATCGCATCAGCCACGACACCCATGCCGAGAATTCGCTCGTTACCGCCGTGAACCGCCTGATCGAGGCCTTCCCCGGCCTTTGGATGTATTACTGCTTCAACGGCGAATACCTTTTCTACCCCTTCTGCGAGACGCGCACCGTGCGCGACCTGATCGCCTTCCATGCCGAAGAACGGCGCGATGCGATGCTGACCTATGTGATCGACCTCTATGCCGAAGATCTCGATCGCTTTCCCAATGCGGTCAGCCTCGAGAATGCCCATCTCGACAGATCGGGTTATTATGCCCTCGCGCGCCAGGATCCCGAAAACAACTGGCACCCCAAGGAACGCCAGCTGGATTTCTTCGGCGGCCTGCGCTGGCGGTTCGAGGAACATGTTCCGTGGACCCGCCGAAAGATCGACCGCATCTCGCTGTTCAAGTCGCGCAAGGGGCTGGTCCTGTCACCCGATTTCGTCTTCTCGGATGAAGAGTACAACACCTATGCCTGCCCCTGGCACAACAACCTGACGGCCTGCGTCTGTTCCTTCCGCACGGCCAAGGCGTTGAAGACGAATCCCGGGTCCAGATGGGAAATCAACAGCTTTCGCTGGCACAATTCCACCGCCTTCCAGTGGCCTTCGCAGCAGCTTATGGATCTGGGCCTTATGGAACCCGGTCAATGGTTCTGACACCTGCCCCGGTTGATCGAGGCCGTCGCAGCCCGCGTCACCAGCGCAGCAGCCGCCTGCCGACAAGCGCCGCGAAGATCGTCACGGACAGGATCGCCACGCCGTACCAGGTCACATAGAAAAGCGGGTTGTCCTGCGTGCAGAACAGCGAATATCCGGCGGCAATCCCGGCACCGACCGTCAACCCGGCCATGCCACCGGCCAGCAGGGGTGATGCCGGGGCCCCGCGCCGCAGCACCATGAAGGCAGGAACAAGCGCAGGCAGCGACAGGCCGATGATCAGGCCCAGGCATTCGGTCAGCGCGAACCGCGACACATCGGCAAAGCGCAGATCCCCGGGCAAGCTGGCAAAGGCCATGGCCCAAAGCCCCGCCGCAAGGACAGCAGGCAGGATCAGGGCGCGCGGCAACCGGGGCAGGCGTTCGGGCCGCATCATCCCCACCGTCACGGGCAGCGCCAGCAGGAACAGCATCAGCGGCAGCGCGGACTTCGCCGCGATCACCGGCTGGCCCAGCGCCGTCATCAATCCCGCGCGCGGGCCTGCCATCACAAGGAAGACCGCCGATACAACGACAACAGCCCCGATCAGGGCGAGCCCCGCCAAGCCCGGCCGCAATCTCCGCGGCGGCTGCGCATCGGCCGCAAGGACCCGGATCAGATCATCGGTCTTCATCGCTCCAGCCCTCTCGCCAGTCGCGCCATCTTCTGTATCGCCCGATGCAGGGCCACCCGCACCGCGCCTTCCGTCATTTCCATCCGCGCCCCCACTTCGGCCGTGGAATGGCCATCCAGACTGACCGCCCGCACGATGGCCGCGGACCGCGCGTCCAGTTGCCCGATCAGCCTGGCACTGTCACGGGCCGCCAGCAGGTCGGGGCCTGTCTCGGCCTCCAGCACATCGGCGAAATCCTCGATCGACAGGTGAAGCGAACTTCCCTTCCGCCGGTAGGCATCCACGATCTTGTGCCGCGTCACCGCATAGAGCCAGGGCAGCAACGGGGCCGTCTGATCCCAGGTGTGGCGCTTGGTGTGAATGGCGATCAACACCTCCTGCAACACATCCTCTTGTCCTTCCACCCCCAGCGTCCGCCCGCGCGCCCGGACAATGCCCCGCAGAACCGGCGTGATCTGGCCAAGGAAAAGGGCATAGGCCTGCCCGTCCCCTGCCATTGCCGCGCGAAGCAATGCCGACCAGTTCGTTTCGCGATCCGTCATCCAGTCAGCCTATACGCGGATCCCACGGGATCTGTTACACATCACCTGCAACCTCGCGCCATTGCGCGGGCATCTTCCGCGGGCCCCTGCCCGGCACGCCACCCTAGTCGTCGCCCGGTGTGACATCGGGATCACCCTGCGCCGCGATGCTGCGCAGCACAGCGTCGATCTGCGTGGCCACACCGTCCCCCAGTCTCTTCCGCAACTCCGCATCATAGGCCAGCGCACGCTGGCCCAGGTCGCGGAAAACCCGCCTGCCCCCGTCCGTCAGCGACAGGATCTCGGCTCGTCGGTCTTCAGGACTGGTCGCCCGCTGCAACAGACCCTCCGCCTCCAGCGCCGCCACGGCACGGCTGACCTTGGTTTTCTCGATATGGCTGATGCGGCAGATGTCGCGCGCCGTCATCGCCCCGAACTTGCCCAGATTGGCCAGCACCCGCCATTGCGTGCGCGTCATGCCATATTCGGCCTTGTAGCTCGCCTGAAAGGAGCGCGAGGTCGCCTCCGCGGCCTGGTTCAACAGATAGGGCAGAAACCCCTCGAGATCGAACTCCTGCCCGGTCTCCCGCTGCTTTGGCACGTCACTCATCGCCCACTCCGCTTGCCGGGCCAGACTGCCATGCCCGGGGCCATCATGCCAAGGGTTTCACCCTGTCGGGATGGGCCTCGGAGACGGCTGCCAGACGGTCCAACCTTTCGCAGATCGCCGACAGGCGCGGATAGGGGGAAAGATCGACATGCCAGCGCCACGCATTATAGACCTGCGGCACAAGGCAAAGATCGGCCAGCCCCGGCCTGTCCCCATGGCAGAACTGGCCTTCGGGACCCTGGCCCAGCAGCCCCTCGAACCCTTCCAGACCCAGCGCGATGAAATGGCGCATCCATCCTTCCATCGTGGCCTCCCCGCCAAGCGCCACGGCATGACGCGCCACGCGCAGGTTGCAGACGGGCTGCGTTTCCATCGCGATGGCATGGGCCAGCGCGCGCACCCGCGCCCGCCCTGCGGCATCGGCCGGCAGGAACCCGGCCAGGCGCGTCTCATCCAGATATTCAAGGATGGCAAGGGATTGGGTCAGGCGCAGGCCGTCGATCTCCAGCACCGGCACAAGGCCCTGAGGATTGGCGGCCAGATGGTCCGCGCCCCGTTGCGCCCCGGCAACCAGATCCACGGCAACGCGCCGATAGGGCAACCCGATCAAGTTCAGCCCGATCCGCACACGATAGGCCGATGACGACCGCCAGTAGTCGTGAAGAACGATATCCTGCCGCATCCCGCACCCAATCCGATTTGCCAGAGTCAGCTTTACCTTGACTTGGTTGCAGATGCAACTAATACTGGAGCCCGGACACTGTCGCGTGATGCCAGAGGATCAGATGACCAGTCACACCCTTCCCGCGGGCATGATCCGCGCCGTCAGCAACCTTGGCCCGCATGAAGGCTATATGCCCGGCTTCGGGAACGACTTCGAAACCGAAGCCCTTCCCGGCGCGCTGCCACAAGGCATGAACAGCCCGCAGAAATGCAATTACGGCCTTTATGGCGAACAGCTTTCCGGCACCGCCTTCACCGCGCCCAGCCATCAGAACGAAAGGACCTGGTGCTATCGCATCCGGCCCTCGGTGAAGCACACCCATCGCTTCCGCAAGATCGACGTGCCGCTCTGGAAATCCGCCCCTTGCATCGACCCCGAGATCATCAGCCTTGGCCAGTATCGCTGGGATCCGCTTGCCGTTCCGGATGAGCCGCTGACATGGATCACCGGGATGCGCACCATGGTGACGGCGGGCGATGTGAACACGCAGGTCGGCATGGCCAGCCATGTCTATCTGGTGACCGAGTCGATGAAGGACGAATATTTCTTCTCGGCCGATGGCGAGTTGCTGGTCGTTCCGCAGGAAGGCCGCCTTCGCTTCTGCACCGAACTTGGCATCATCGACATCGAGCCGCAGGAAATCGCCATTCTGCCGCGCGGCCTTGTCTACCGCGTCGAGGTGCTGGAAGGCCCCTGCCGCGGCTTCGTCTGCGAGAATTACGGCCAGAAATTCACCCTGCCGGGCCGTGGCCCCATCGGGGCGAACTGCATGGCCAACCCGCGCGATTTCAAGACGCCGGTCGCCGCCTTCGAAGACCGCGAGGTTCCCTCGACCGTCACCGTGAAATGGTGCGGCCAATTTCATCAGACCGCAATCGGCCACAGCCCGCTGGACGTGGTCGCCTGGCATGGCAACTACGCCCCGTGCAAATACGATCTGCGCACCTATTGCCCCGTGGGCGCCATCCTGTTCGATCACCCCGATCCGTCGATCTTCACCGTTCTGACAGCGCCTTCAGGTATCGAAGGCACGGCGAACATCGACTTCGTCCTGTTCCGCGATCGCTGGATGGTGGCCGAAAACACCTTCCGCCCGCCGTGGTATCACAAGAACGTCATGTCCGAACTGATGGGCAATATCCATGGCATCTACGACGCCAAACCCAAGGGATTTGTCCCCGGCGGGATGAGCCTGCACAACTGCATGCTTCCGCACGGCCCCGACAAGCAGGCCTTCGAGGGCGCGTCGAATGCCGATCTGAAGGCGGAAAAGCTGGAAGACACCATGTCCTTCATGTTCGAAACCCGCTTTCCGCAGCACCTGACGCCCTTCGCCGCCCAGGCGGGTCACCTGCAGGAAGACTATATCGATTGCTGGGGCAGTCTCGAAAAGAAATTCGACGGCACCCCCGGCGTAAAGTGATCGTGGCGGGGGAACACCCCGCCCGACAGCCCCCAAATCTGCAAAGGAAGGCATATGGGCCTGCTCCGTTCCTGGGTGCAAAGCGCGAATGCGCCGGACTGCCCCTTTCCCCTGAACAACCTGCCCTGCGGCGTCTTCTCGACAGCCGAGGACGAGCCACGCTGCGGCATGGCCATCGGGGATTTCGTCCTCGATCTGGCCGGGCTGGAAGAGGCGGGCCTTGTCACCTTCGACGCAGGCCCCCTACTGGATGTGCCCTTCTGGAATGACCTGATGGAAGCGGGCCCTGCGGTCTGGGCCGACCTGCGCGCCCGGATCACCGAACTTCTGGCGGAAGGCGCGACAGAAAAGGCCGCAGTCGAACCCTTCCTTGCGCCACTGTCCGAAGTGACGCTGCACATGCCGTTCCTCGTCAGCGAATACACCGACTTTTACGCAGGCCGGCACCATGCCACCAATGTGGGCACCATGTTCCGCGGGGCCGAGAACGCCCTGCCGCCAAACTGGCTTCACATTCCCATCGGCTATAACGGGCGTGCCTCCTCCGTCATCGTGTCGGGAACCGATCTGCGCCGCCCCTGGGGCCAGGTGAAGGGACCGGATCACCCGGCCCCGTCCTTCCAGCCGTCACGCCGCTTCGACATCGAACTGGAGATGGGCGCCGTCGTGGGCACTTCCTCCACCGGCCCCGTCACCGTGGCCGAGGCGGATGCCATGATCTTCGGCTATGTCCTGCTGAACGACTGGTCCGCCCGCGATATCCAGGCGTGGGAATATCAACCGCTCGGCCCGTTCCAGGCCAAGGCCACGGCCACCACCATCTCGCCATGGATCGTGATGAAATCCGCGCTGGAACCCTTCCGCGTGCCCACCCCGCAACGCGAGGTGCCGCTTCTTCCGCACCTCCGGGAACCCGGCCCGATGCTTTACGACATCGCGCTTGAGGTGGGGATCACGCCAGAAGGCGGAACCGAAACCATCATCGCGCGCACCAACTATCGCGAGATGTATTACTCCGCCGCCCAGCAACTTGCCCATCACACCACCAGCGGCTGTCCGATGAACACGGGTGATCTGCTGGGGTCTGGCACCATCTCCGGCCCCGACAAGGACAGCCGCGGCAGCCTGCTGGAACTGTCCTGGGGCGGCAAGGAACCCATCGCCATCACTGGCGGGACCAGAACCTTCATCGAAGACAACGACACCCTCACCCTGCGCGGCCACTGCGCCGGGGATGGCTTCACCATCGGCTTCGGCGCCTGTGTCGGGAAAGTCCTGCCCGCGCTTGCCGACCCCTACGCAAGATAAGGAACATCCCCATGGCCAAGGCCTTTGCCTCGCAGGGCGACCTCAGCGAAAAGAAGATCAGCTTCACCGAAATCGGCGAGGGCCTCTATGCCTTCACCGCCGAGGGCGATCCCAATTCGGGCGTCATCATCGGCGATGACAGCGTGATGGTGGTCGAGGCGCAGGCCACCCCGCGCCTTGCGCAAAAGGTGATCGACTGCATCCGCAGCGTCACCGACAAACCGATCAGCCATGTCGTGCTGACCCATTACCACGCCGTCCGCGTGCTGGGGGCATCCGCCTTCAACGCGCCGCAGATCATCATGTCCGAAGCCGCCCGCAACATGGTGGCCGAACGCGGGCAGGAAGACTGGGACAGCGAGTTCCAGCGCTTCCCCCGCCTGTTTCAGGGCCATGAAAGCATCCCCGGCCTGACCTGGCCCACCACCACCTTCAACGGCAAGATGACGGTCTGGCTGGGCAAGCGCCGGGTGGATATCTGCCAGCTGGGCCGCGCCCATACGGCGGGCGATGCGGTGATCCATGTGCCCGACCAGAACGTGATGTTCACCGGCGACATCGTCGAGGCGCATTCCGCCTGCTATTGCGGCGACGGCCATTTCGCCGATTGGGGCAACACACTCGAGGCGATCCGCGCCTATGACCTTGCCGCCATCGCACCGGGGCGGGGCGATGCCGTGATCGGCTCTGCCGCCGTCAATGCCGCGCTCGACCGGACCAAGGATTTCGTCGACAGCACCTATCGCCCCGTCGCCCGCGTCGCCGCCCGCAATGGCAGCCTGAAAGAGGCCTGGGATGCCTGCCGCGCCGAATGCGACCCGAAATTCAGGGATTACGCGATCTACGAACATTGCCTGCCCTTCAACGTCGCCCGCGCCTATGACGAGGCGCGCGGCATCCACCATCCCCGCATCTGGACCGCCCAGCGCGATCTGGAGATGTGGGCAGCCCTGCAGGGATAATCCGGCATGACGATCCAGCAACGCTACGACCTGGCCTTCACCCTCTACCCCTACGCCCATTCGCCCGATCAGGATGCCCCCGGGCCGCGCCGCCACAAGGTCGTCGTGGTGGGGGGTGGCCCCATCGGGCTGGCCATGGCGCTGGACCTTGGCCGCCGGGGCGTGCCTGTCCTGCTGCTGGACGATCACGAAGGGGTTGGCGCGGGCAGCCGCGCCATCTGCTTTGCCAAACGCACGCTGGAGATCTGCGACAGGCTCGGCGCGGCGGGCCCGATGCTGGACAAGGGCGTTGTCTGGAATGTCGGCAAGGTGTTTCACGATGACCGCCTCCTCTACGAATTCAACCTGCTTCCCGAAGACGGCCATGCCTTCCCGGCCTTCATCAACCTGCAGCAACCCTGGTTCGAGAAATTCCTGCACGATGCCATCCTTCAGGCGCAGGCCGCCGGCGCCCCGATCGAGATCCGGGGCAGGAACCGCGTCGATGCGGTCACCCATGATGACAATGGCGCCCTGCTGGACGTCACCACCCCCGATGGCCCCTACCAAATCGCCGCCGACTGGCTGATCGCCTGCGACGGCGCGCGCAGCCCGCTTCGGTCCATGCTGGGGCTGAATTTCGATGGCCGGGTGTTCGAGGACAACTTCCTGATCGCCGATGTCCGCATGAACGCCCCCTTCCCGACCGAGCGCTGGTTCTGGTTCGAACCGCATTTCCGATCGGGCGACTCGGCGCTCTTGCACAAGCAACCCGATGGCATCTGGCGGATCGACTTCCAGCTTGGCTGGAACATCGACCGCAAACACGAACTGGAACCCGCCAATATCCGCCGCCGCGTCGATGCCATGCTGGGCCCGGATGTGGAATATGATCTTGTCTGGACCTCGATCTACACCTTCCAGTGCCGCCGGATGGAACGCTTCTGCCATGGCAGGGTGATCTTTGCGGGCGATGCCGCGCATCAGGTATCCCCCTTTGGCGCACGCGGGGCCAATTCCGGCATTCAGGACGTCGACAATCTGGGCTGGAAACTCGCCGCAGTGATCAATGGCAACGCCCCCGACCGCCTGCTCGACAGCTATGATGCCGAACGCGTGCAGGCCGCGGACGAGAACATCCTGAATTCCACACGTTCGACGGATTTCATCACGCCGAAATCGACCGTGTCGAAACTCTTCCGCAACGCCGTTCTCGATCTGGCGGCCCAACTGCCCTTTGCCCGCACCATCGTGAATTCCGGTCGCCTTTCGCTGCCCTGCACGCATGACGGCTCCGCGCTGAACGGGCCGGACGATCCCTCCCTTCCCATGCGCAGCCGCCCGGGCAGCCCCTGCCCCGATGCGCCCACGCCCGAAGGCTGGCTGCTGAACCGCCTGTCACCGGGCTTCACCCTGTTGACGATTGATGCCGATGCCCCCGACACGACCGTTGCGCATGGCCAGACCATCCCCCGCCTTGCGCTGACCGCGGCTGACAACCCCGCGCTGGCCAGCCGCTACCTCGGCGATGCCGCCAGCGCCGTCTACCTGATCCGGCCCGATCAGCATGTCGCCGCTCGCTGGCAGGCCCATGACGCCCCCGCCATCGCAACAGCCCTTGCCCGCGCCCTGTCCCTGGAGCCTGCCGGATGCTGACCACCACCCCGAACCTGACCCGCCCCGATGACAGCTACGCCGCCCTCATCGCCGCCCATGACGGGCTGACAGAGGCGGAAAGCCACGCGCTGAACGCCCGCCTGATCCTGATCCTGATGAACGAAGTGGGCGATCACGCGACCATCGCCGAAGCCATCCGAACGGCGCGCGAAACAACCGGCAGCGCGGCCTGATCTTCATCTTGGCCCAAATACCCCAAAAAACCTGAGCCAAGCGCGAAGGCGCGCAGGCGAGGCAAAATCAATGCGCGGACCCGCCCCCGGCGGGGCCGCGCTCAATTCACTTCAAACCGGCTGCAGCACGCCGCGGTCGATCTGATCCTGTTCGATGCTTTCGAAAAGCGCGCGGAAATTGCCCTCTCCGAACCCGTCATCGCCCTTGCGCTGGATGAATTCAAAGAAGATCGGCCCGATCACCGTCTTGGAGAAGATCTGCAGCAGGATCTTCGTCGCGCCGCCATCCACCACGCCTTCGCCATCAATCAGGATGCCATGCTTCGCCATCCGGTCGACGGGCTCGCTGTGGCCCGTGACGCGGGTCCGGGACAGGTCGTAATAGGCCATCGGCGGCTTTGGCATGAACTTCAAGCCACGCTCGGCAATGGCATCGGTGGCCGAATAGATGTCATCACAGCCCACCGCGATGTGCTGGATGCCTGCGCCATTATAGCGTTTCAGGTATTCGACGATCTGCCCCGTCTCGCCGCGATCCTCGTTCACCGGGATGCGGATGCGGCCACAGGGGCTGGTCAGCGCGCGGGAATGCAGGCCGCTGAACTTGCCCTCGATGTCGAAGAACCGGATCTGGCGGAAATTGAACAGGCGACCGTAGAAGTCGAACCACTTGTCCATATTGCCGCGATGCACGTTATGCGTCAGGTGATCAAGATAGTGGAACCCCACACCCGCAGGCTTCGGCGCAGAGACCCAGTCGAAATCTGCGTCATAGGGGCTGCTGCCATCACCATATTGATCGGTGAGATAGATCAGGGATCCGCCGATCCCCACAATCGCGGGCAGATCCAGCACCCGGTCCGCCCCGGTATAGGGCGTGGCGCCCAGGGCCACGGCATGGGCATGGGCATGGGCCGCATCCGCCACCCGCCAGCCCATCGACGGCGCGCAAGGGCCGTGTTCGGCGACAAAGCGGCGGGCATGACTGCCCGGTTCGTCGTTCAGCACATAGGTGATGTCGCCCTGCTGCCACAACTCCACCGCCTTGGTCTTGTGCCGCGCGGTCAGGGCATAGCCCATCCGCGCAAACAGCGCGCGCAACTCATCCGGGTTGGGATGGGCGAATTCCACGAATTCGAACCCGTCTGTCCCGGCCGGATTCTCCGGGCTGATGCTGGCGCGGGGGGCGTGATGCGGGAAGGGGCCCATCGGAATTCCTTTCAGAAAGCGGATACATCCATGATGTTCGCATCTTTCCCACGCGTCCGGCGCGCGAAATTCGGCTTCTCTTTCGTAATATATGCGCGCAATCTCCGCGAAACCCACCAATCACGCGGATTTCCTGCATCATGGATGAGATCGATTCCCGCCTGCTCGCCACGCTGCAACGCGAGGCAGACATCACGGCCCAGGATCTGGGTGATCGGCTCGGCCTTTCTGCCAGTCAGGCCGCCCGCCGCAAGGCGCGGCTCGAGGCGGACGGGTTCATCACCGGCTACAGCGCCCGCCTCGCCCCGCCGCGGCTGGGTCTGACCGTGCAGGCCTTCGTGCAGGTGCAGATGGCCGCCCACAGCCCCGAAACGGCACAGGGCTTTCTGCGGCTGATCGGCACCCTGCCCGAAATCGTGGCCTGCTGGACGCTGACAGGCGAGGCCGATTACCTTCTGCGGGTCTGGTGCGCCGATCTGCCCGCGCTGAACGCGCTGATCCACCACCGCCTGCTGCCCCACCCCGCCGTGGCGCGCGTGCAAAGCCAGATCGTGATGGATCAGCCCAAGGCCGATGCGGGCCTGCCGGTCTAGACGGCTGGAACCTGAACCACGATCCCGTCCAGCGCGGCCGTCATCGTGATCTGGCAGGACAGGCGCGATGTGGGTTGCCGCTCCGCCTCGGTGATGTCCAGCATATCCGCCTCGAACACGCCCGGCTTCCCCGCCCGCGCCGCCCAGTCCGGATCAACAACCACATGGCAGGTCGCGCAGGACAGCGACCCCCCGCATTCCCCCACCACCCCCGGAATGCCGCGCGCCACGGCGGCCTGCATCAGGTTCATCCCTTCGGCCACGTCCAGCGTGATCGCGCGCCCATCGGGCAGTTTCCATGTCGCCTGCATGACAGCCCCCTCAGACATACCAGATGTAATAGTCGCGCAGCGCCGCCCCTTCGAGGCCCGCCGTCTTGTCCACCTCGATCCGCTTCATGAAGATGTGGTGTTCGGCGATCTCTGGCCCCAGGGCTGCGCAGAGCGCGGTATCTGCCTCAAGATCATCCATCGCCTCGGCCAGCGAAGCCGCGACGCCAAAGCCTGCATCAATGCGGTCAAAGCAATCTCCCGCCTCGGCCTCTGGCAGGGGATAGGCGTTCTCCATCCCCAGACGCGCCGCCTGCAACAGGGCGGCCAGCGCGGTGTAGGGGTTGCAGGAGGCATCGGCCATACGGTGTTCCAGCCGGGTCTTCGCCCCGCCCTCTTCCGACACGCGCACGGTGACGCCACGGTGATCGCCGCCCCAGTTGCACCAATAGCCGGACATCGAGGCCGGTTGCAGGCGCAGATAGGATCCGACCGTGGGCGCCAGGATACCCGCCAACCCCTTGTGATGCCGCATCCACCCCGCCACGCAGCCCCGCGCCAGATCGTTCATGTGATCCGGGCCGCCCTTCGGCCCGGTCGCCAAGGCGTTCTTGCCAGCCGCATCCGCGAAAGAGAGGTTGAAATGCAACCCCGATCCGCCCTTTTCCAGAATGGGTTTGGGCAGGAAGGTCAGAAGGATCCCATGTTCCAGCGCCACTTCGCGCGCCATCTGCCGGAACAGGACCATCTCGTCGACAGCCTTCACCGCCTCGTCATAGGCCAGTGTGAATTCATATTGCGGGGTGTCGTATTCGGCGGTGATCAGTTCAAGCCGGAACCCCGCCTCTTCGGCCCGATGCCAGATCGCATCGGTGAATCCGGCCGGATCGGCAAAGGGGCCGGTGCCATAGACGATGCCGCCCGGCGCATGCAGGGGCGACAGGCCGCCATCTTCGCCAATCTCGAAGGCGAAGGCCTCAAGCTCGATCCCCACCTTCGGGGTCAGGCCATGCCGTCCCCAATCCGCCACCGCACGCTTCAGCGCGCCGCGCGGGCAAAGCGGCAGCGGCGCGCCGTCGCTGTCATACAGATCGCCCGTCACCACCCTTGTGCCCGGCTCCCATCCATCGCGGATTTCGGTGCCGTCCCAGCGGAACTCCATGTCGGGGATGCCTTCGCGGCATTTCGTATGGGGCGCATCAAGGATCAGGTCCTTGTCCCAATGCACGCTGAAGGTCGGCCGTGCCAGCCGGGTGCCATCGGATTTCATCTTCGACGCGGGCAGATACTTGCCGCGCATCAGGCTGAGATGGTCGCAGAACATGGCCCTGAGGCGGTCCGCCATGATGTTACTCCCTGTTCACTGTTTTTCTTGGTTCATTTCAATGTCACGCGGACAGGCAGCGATTTCAGCCCGGCCACGAAGTTGGATCGCAGGAATTTCTGTTCTCCCGCAGGTTCGATCGACTTGATCCGCTTGGCGAGTTCCTGAAACAGCACCCGCACCTCCAGCCGCGCCAGCCACATGCCCAGGCACAGATGCGGCCCGCCCTGCCCAAAGGCCAGGTGGCGGTTGGGCGTGCGCGCCAGATCCACGCGGAAGGGTTGATCGAAGGCCGCCTCGTCGCGATTGGCCGAGGCATACCAGTAAAGCACCTTGTCGCCCGCCCTGATCTGCTTTCCATGCATCTCGAAATCGCGCGTCGCTGTCCGGCGGAAATAGGATGTGGGCGACGCCCAGCGGATGATCTCGTCTGCCATGGTGTCATCCACCGCCCCGCTCTGGATCTGCGCCAGAAGTTCGGGCTGATGCGCCAGCGCCTGTATGCCCGCCGCGATGGAATAGCGCGTGGTGTCATTGCCCGCCGCCACGATCAGGCAGAAGAAGTTGCGAAACTCGTTCTCCGGCAGGACAGATCCATCGGGACCGGGTTGCAGGATCAGGTGCAACACCCCCGACGTATCCCCCGCCGCGGTTTTCCGCTGCATCAGATCGCGCGCATAGACGAACAGTTCCGCCCCCGCGGGCGAGTTGAAGGGCATCATCCGGAACTCATCCGTCGTCAGCTTGTCCAGCACGTGATCGGTGAAATCCGGGTCGGTATTGGCGATCAGCGCATCGCCCTTTTCCACCAGCCACGGCAGGTCTTCATCCGGCAGGCCGACGATCCGGCCCAGCATCCGCATCGGCAATTCGCGGGCAATCTCCTTGGTTGCATCGAAGGTGCCCTTGGCAAGCGCAGAGTCGAGGATATCAACGCAAAGATCGCGGATCGCCTCTTCAAACCCCGCCACCACAGGTTTCGAGAATGCCTTCGCAACCTTGACCCGCGTCATCATGTGTTCGGGCGGATCGGTCTCCTGGAATGTGCGGCGGGCGAGGTATTCCTCATAGCTCTGATCCTCCATCCTTATGCCGCGGGCCGAGGAAAGAAGGTCGGGCTTGCCGTTCAGCGCATGGATATCGGCATGCCGGGTGACAGACCAGAAGGGCAGGCCCTGATCCCATTCCGTCCAGTGCATCGGATCATCCCGGCGCAGGCGGGCAAAGGTGTTGTGCGGCGCACCGGTCAGAAAGGTGTCATGGCTGGTCAGATCGGCATGGCCATCATCGGTGGGTGTCCAGACCGTCATCATTGGCTCCTTGCCGCAGCTTGGTTTTTTGCATAATGATATGGCTTATAAATATGTAAAGGAAAATATGCATGCATATCGGGCTGCTCGTGACGAATACGGACGACACCGCCTTCGCCGCGCGCCACCCGCGGGATGCGGCGAAGTTCACAGCGCTGATCCATGCTGCACGTCCCGGCTGGCAGGTCACGCCCTTTGATCTTCCGAAAGGGGAATTCCCCGTTTCCCCGCAGGAATTCGATGGCCTTCTGATCGGGGGCAGCCCGGCCTCCGTGCTGGATGACGCAGGCTGGATCACCCGGTTGATGGACCTGATCCGCACAGCCCATACCGCGGGAATTCCGATCGTGGGGGCCTGTTTCGGGCATCAGGCCGTGGCACAGGCCCTTGGTGGCC
Source organism: Paragemmobacter kunshanensis (assembly GCF_011059185.1). Classification (GTDB taxonomy): domain Bacteria; phylum Pseudomonadota; class Alphaproteobacteria; order Rhodobacterales; family Rhodobacteraceae; genus Paragemmobacter; species Paragemmobacter kunshanensis. Next base: position 189,037 of record NZ_JAALFE010000004.1, read on the forward strand.
GCGTGGGGCCGAATCCCGGCCCCTTCATCCTTGGCGCGGCCGAAACCCGCATCACGGCCCCTGCGCCCTGGATGGCGGATCCCGCAACGATCCGCCTGGCTGCCGCCCATGGCGAGCAGGTGCTGGAACTTCCCCCGGATGCCGAGATCATCGGTCAGTCCGAAGGCTGCCCTGTGGCGGCCTATCGCATCGGAACCCGGGTCTTCGCCACCCAGTACCACCCCGAGATGACCCCCGGCTTCATCGCAGCCCTGGTCGAGGAATTCGCCCCGAAATTCCCCCCCGCCGTTGGCGCGGCCGCGCGCCAGTCGCTGCGGGCGGGCATCGAAGGCCCGCGCTTCGCCGAATGGATCGCCCGTTTCTTCGAACAGGCCGCCCCCGGCGCGGCCTAGGACAGGGCGGCGATCAGGTCCATCGCGGTGACCTGGTCGAACTGCACATGCTGCTGCATCGCAGACTCCGCCCCAAGGGAATCGCGGTCGGTGATCAGCCGCGCGATGGCGCGGTGTTCGGCCGCTGATCGTGGGATCGCCCCGGCAAAGCGATAGCGCGCCCGGTAATAGGCCAGCAGCCTGCGTGCATTGGTCTTGAGCGATTCCAGCAATACCCCGTTGCCCGAGGCAATCGCCACGCATTCATGGAATCGCAGGTTGTGCTGGTAATAACCATCCGGATCGGCATCAGGATTGGCGGCGGCATGCGCCTCGCAGGCGCGGACCGCCGCTTCCAGATCGGCTGCCCCCTGCCGCGACAGGCGCCGCGCAGCAAGGCCCGCCGCCTGCCCCTCCAGCTTGGCATGCACTTCCAGAATGGCCAGGAACTCCTCCAGCGTCGGCCGGAAGATCGTCGCGCCCTTGCGTGGCAAACGCCGGACAAGACCCAGCGCCTCCAGATAGAGGATGGCCTCACGGACAGGGGTGCGCGAAACGCCATAGCTTTCCGCAAGCTCCGCCTCGTCCAGCAGATCACCGGGATTGAGCTGCCCAAGGTCGATCCGCGCCAGCACATGCTGGACAAGCGTCGGGATCTGGGGGCCGGGAAAGGGGATGCTGGTCATGGTCCTGCCGCGTCACGGATGGGCGCGACCCTGCCATGCGGGGGCGGCCTTGTCACCCCCGGCCTACCCAAGCAGAGGCAGGTCGATCCGCAGCCCGTCCCGCCCGACATGCAAGGGCCCCTGCCAATGCGGGGCGCAGGCACACTGCCAGTCGGTCACGCCGAAATCGGGATCGTCGGACGGGATCAGATGATGCAGCGCCAGCGCCCCGACACCTGCCTCCGCGGCCACCCTTGCCGCATCTTCGGCCAGGGTATGCGCCCGCAGCCAATGCGCCATCAGCCGGTCATCCCCATTGCCGATGCGGCGCTGCAGGGCCTCCAGCCCCTCGGCCAGCATCGCCTCATGGATCAGCAGATCCGCCCCGCGCGCGAAATCGGCCAGCGCGGGATTATGCGCCGTATCCCCCGAAAAGACGACATGCCGCCCCGCCCCCCGAAAGGACAGCGACCAGCTTTCCCTCAGCGGTGGATGGATCGAAGGCATGGCGACGGCTGTGATACCGCCTTCGATGATCGCCTCGCCATCCCGGATCACATGACAGGACACCAGATCGCGCAGATCGGGCCGTCCCTCATCCTCGATCCTTGTGTCGATGTCTTCCCGCATCGAAAGGAAGAACCCCTCGAAATAGGCAGCCAGCCCCGATGGCCCCCAGATGCGGACCGGGGTTTTCAATCCGGCAGTCCAGGCCGTGTGCAGCAAGGGGCCGAGTTCCAGATAGTGGTCCGAATGCAGATGGGTGATGAATACGGTGCGGATATCCTTCAGCGCCATGCCCTGATCGCAAAGGCCACGCGTCACACCAAGGCCTGCATCGACAACGATGCGCTGCCCGCCAAGCGACAGCAGCGATGACGTGGGCATCGGCGATCCGCTGCGGATGGCAGGGCCGCCCTTGGTGCCAAGCAGCGCGACGAAATCAGTCATCGGGTCTTCCTTCACAGGCCGAAAGCATCTGCCATGGCGGCAAGCCTCCGGGATTCCAGCGCGTCGAATTCCGGTGGCGGTTGCTGGGCCTGCAGGAGATCCAGCAGCGGATCGACCACCGCCGTCTGCTGCCCCGAAAGGGTTTCCATGATCGCATGCCCGCAGAAGGGCACCATCACCTCGGAATAGCCACCCTCATGCACCAGAACCAGCCGTCCGGCGCAAAGCGCATCGGCGGCCTGCATCAGCCGCGCGGTCATCGCACGATAGGTGCCGGAATGCGCCATCATCCGCGCCAAAGGGTCCAGCCCATTGGCATCCAGCCCCGAGGCCACGACGATCAGATCCGGGCGGAACCGTTCCAGCGCGGGCAGGATGATCCGGTCCATCGCGGCGAGATAGCTTTCATGTCCACCCCCCGGCAGCAGGGGAATGTTGATGTTCGCACCCTCTCCCGCGCCCGCCCCGCGTTCCGCTGTCGACCCCAGATGCACCGGATAGCAGGCATTCTGATGGACCGAGATCGTCAGGACATCGGGCCGCTCCCAATAGATCGCCTGCGTCCCGTTGCCGTGATGCACGTCCCAGTCGACGACGGCCACCTTGCCCAGCCCATGCCGTGCCTTCATCTCTTCGATCGCGACGGGGATATTGGCCATCAGGCAGAACCCCATGGAATGATCGGGCATGCAGTGATGCCCCGGCGGGCGCGACAAGGAATAGGCATTGCGCCAGGCCCCGGTCAGCACGCGGTCCATCGCGTGCATGGCCAGCCCGGCAGACAGCGCGGCGATGTCATAGCCGCCATGGCCAAAAGGCGATTCCTCGCCCAGGATTCCCCCATCCGCATCCGAAAGCCGCTTGAATTCGGTCAGGTAGCCGACCGGATGGATCCGGCGCAGCGCCTCATCGGTCGCGGCTTCCCCGCTCTCCACCGTCAGCTTGCGCCACAGACCCGACACCTCCAGCAGGTTCTTGAACCGGCGCTTGGTTTCCGGGTTCTCGGCCGCACCGCCCCCGGCAGGCGGCTGGATCCAGCCGCCGGGCCGCAGGAACAGCGCGGCCTCGCCCGTGGAATGCCAAAGCGTGCGTTCGTCGAAGCAGAAACCCGTCGTCATGTCAAAGCGCCCTGAACCCGGCGTCCAGCGCCGAAAGGATCACCTCGACATCCGCCGCCGTCAGGACAAGGGGCGGCGACAGGATGATGTTCGGCCCCGAAACCCGCACCATCGCTCCCGCGCGATAGGCCGCTTCCTGCACGCGGGCGGGGATCGCCTTGTCGGGCGCGGCCTTGGTGGCACGGTCGGCCACCAGTTCGATGGCCGTCATCAGGCCGTGGCCGCCGCGCACGTCGCCGATGATGTCGTGCCGCGCCATCAACTCCTGCACACCCCGGAAAAGCTGCGTCCCGCGCGCGGCCGCGTTCTCGACCACGTTCAGCCGCTTCGTTTCCGCCAGACAGGCCAGCGCCGCCGCCGCGCCGACAGGGTGGCCGGAATAGGTATAGCCGTGCCCGATGGCCGCCTTGCCGCTGGCATCGCCCTCGAAGACCTCTGCGACAGGTTCGGCGATCATCACGGCGCCGAAGGGGAAATAGCCATTGGTGATGGCCTTCGCCGTGCAGGCGAAATCGGGCTTCACGCCCCACAACCGGCTCCCCGTCCATGCCCCCGTGCGGCCGAAGGCGGTAATCACCTCATCCGCGATCAGCAGGATGCCATGCTTGCGGCAGATCGCCTCCACCCTCGGCATGAAACTTTCATGCGGCGGGATCACGCCGCCTGCGCCAAGGATCGGCTCCATGATGAAGGCGGCAATGGTGCCCGCCCCCTGAAAGGCGATCTCATCCTCCAGCGCGGCAAGGCACAATTGGGCCAGCCGCGCGGGATCGGTCTCGTTGAACGGATTGCGATAGGTATAGGGGGCGGGGATGTGGTGGCAGCCCGGCAGAAGCGGCTCATAGGCCGTGCGGAAATTGGCATTCCCGTTGACCGATGCCCCCCCTGTATGGGTGCCGTGATAGCCCTTCTTCAGCGACAGGTATTTCACCCGCCCGCCCTCGCCCCGGATCTTGTGATACTGCCGCGCCAGCCGCAGCGCGGTTTCCACCGAATCCGACCCGCCCGAGGTGAAGAAGGCCCGCGTCAGGCCATCCGGTTCAAAGAAGGCGCGCAACTCTTCGGCCAGTTCGATGACGCAATCGTTCGAGGTGCCCCGGAAGATCGAATAATAGGGCAACCGGTCAAGCTGCGCGGCAATCGCCGCCTTCACCGGCTGGCAGGAATAGCCCAGATTGACGTTCCACAGCCCCCCCACACCATCGACCACCTCATGCCCGTCGATATCGGTGATCCGCACGCCCTGCCCACCGGTCACGATGGTGGGGGCGTTCTTCAGGCTGTCGGCCGGGGCCGTCATGGGATGCCACAGGCTGCGGGCGTTGTTCGCCTTCAGGAAGTTCTCGTCCTTCATGGCTCTCTCCTTCGGATGTTCAGGTCAGGCGCTGCCACAGCGCGGTGATGCCGGGCGGAACCTGTCCGCCCCAGAGTGTCGCGATTTCCGTTGCCGCCGCCGTGACTTCGCGGCGGATGACGGCATGCAGGTCCGGCGACATCCGGCTGACCGGCACCGCCACGCCCAGCGCGCCCACCACCGCATCCCCCCGCGCGAAAAGCGGCACGGCAAGGCTTTGGGCATCGGACTCGAACGTTCCCGCCGTTTCGGCACAGCCCAGGGCACGCACCTCTGCAAGCCGGGCGCGCAGGCGATCGGGATCCGTCTCCGTAGCTGCCGTCAGGCGCGGCAGGGGGCGGCCAAGCAATGCCTCGCGCTGATCTTCGGGCAGGAAGGCCAGCACTGCCTGCCCGGATGAGGTGGCATGCCAGGGCAGGATGTCGGCATCCTCCATCATCACCTTGGTCGCATGGGCGGGCGAATAGGCAAAGGCGATGGTCACCAGCCTGTCGCCCTCGCGCAGCGAAAGATGCGCCGTCTCGCCCGTCGCCCGCGCCAGCGCCTGCAGCACCGGCATCGCCGCATCGCGGGTCGGCACCGCCGTTTCGCGCAGGGCGGCAAGGCGCAGCACCGCCGGGCCAAGCCGGTATTCCCGCGCCGCGCCGACTTGCTCCACCAACCCGCGCGATTCCATTTCGGTCAGCAGGCGATGGCAGGTCGCCTTGTTCAGGCCCGACAGACGCGCAATCTCGGACAGGCCCACCTGCGCCCTCTGGCGGGTGAAAAGATCAAGCAGATCAAGGGCTTTTCCGACCGTCCCCATGGGCTTTCGCCGCCTCCCCCTGCCGCCCCGCAAAAGCGGAATGCGCGCCATTGCATTTTTGTTGACAGATTGCCGCTTGGCCTGTCAATCTATTTTTCAAACCAACGGTTCAAATAATGAACCACCAACAGCGGAGAAGCCGGATGAAGAAAATCGCCCTTCTGGGCAGCGCGGCTGCGCTTGCCCTCGCCGCCCTCGGCGGGGCAGCCCTTGCCGAATACCCCGAAAAACCCGTCACCTTCGTGGTCCCCTGGCCCCCCGGCGATCTGGAGGATGTGCTGACACGCATGATCGCCGAAGAACTGCAGGCCCAGACCGGCGTTCCGGCAGCCGTCGTGAACAAGCCGGGCGGGGGCGGCGTCGTGGGCGGGCTGGATGTGGCCACCGCGGCACCCGATGGCTACACCATCGGCTCGCTGACCGTCGGCATTCCAACGGTCAAGACCATGGGCCCCGATGCCCAGTTCGCGGCTGACGCGCTCGAACCGGTGGGGATCTTCCTGACCTATCCCTTCCTGATCGCGGCCAAGGCCGACGCCCCCTATTCCAGCATGGCCGAACTGGCCGAATATTCGAAGGCCAACCCCGTGCGCCTTGGCCATTTCGGCTATGGCATCGAACCCACGATGATGACGGTCTATGGAGTGCAGGAACTGGGCGGTGCCTTCAGCGCCGAAGCCGCCTTCGACGCGGTGGATTGCTCCACCCTCGCCAATGGCGACGCGGATGTGATAAACACCACGGCACAGCTGGTGCTGTCCTGCCTGGGCGAAATCAAGGTGCTGGCAACGATCACCGGCGACCGCACCGCGATCACGCCCGATGTCCCGACGCTGGGTGAACAGGTGCCCGCCCTGCAGGGGGCCTCGCTCTGGAACGGGCTCTTCGTGCCCAAGGGCACCCCGCAAGAGGTGAAGGACAAGATCGCCGCCGTGGCGCAGACCGTCGTGGCAAGCGAGGCCGCGCAAGAGATCGCCAAGACGACCGGCGCGCTGGTCTATTGGCAGGATCAGGCGGCGGCGACCGAACAGGTGGCCAAGGACATGGTCGATCTGGCCGCCCTGCGCGAAAAGCTGGGCGTGACCGAGTAAGGTTCGGGCAGGGCGCGGCCTGCGGGCCGCGCCCTGCCCATTTGCGCGGGGGCAAGGATGACGGACCCGGACGAACCACAGGCGAACCGTCTGGAAAGCATGGCGCTGGCGCTCATCTTCGCGGCAATCTCGCTGCTGCTGCTGGCGCTGATCGGGGTGGCCACACGGACGGGGCAGGCTTCGGGCGGGTGGTGGACTCGGCCCGCCTTTGCGCCGGGGATCGCGCTTGCCCTGCTGGTGGCGGCAAATCTGGTGACGCTTTGGCGCGATGCCGCCGATCTGCGGGCGCACCCGGCCACGGCCGAGGAATGGGCAGACGCACGGGCAAAGGTTCTGGGCTGGCTCCGTCCCGCCGAATTCCTCGCCTATTACGCGGCCTATATCTGGGCGATCCAGCATCTGGGCTATTTCCCCGCGACACTGGTCTTCGTCCTTGGCCTGTTGTGGCGGGTCGGACTGCGGGCCGCGCGCTGGATCTGGGCGGGCATCGGGCTTTCGCTCTTCATGATCGCGGTCTTCCGTGCGGGGCTGGGCGTCTGGATGCCCGCGCCCGGGCTTTATGACCTGTTCCCCGATGGCATCCGCCTTGCGCTGATGCGCTGGTTCTGAAAGGCGCGGCGATGGATTTCCTGTTTCTCGGCCTGCAGCAACTTGCCGATCCCGCGCTGTTCCTGACCATGTGCATCGGGGCCATCCTTGGCGTCATCGTGGGGGCCATCCCCGGGGCCGGGGCCGCCGTGACCATCTCGATCCTGCTGCCCAGCACCTTTGCGATGGACCCGCTTACCGGGATGACCCTCCTCCTCGGCGTCTATTGCGGCTCTGCCTATGGCTCGGCCATCCCCGCCATCATGATCAACACCCCCGGCAGCCCGGTCGCCGTGCTGACCGCGCTCGAGGCACGGCCCTTCGTCGACCGGGGCGAAGCGCGCCGCGCCCTGAGCCTTGCCTATTCCTCTTCCTTTGTCGGCGGCGTGCTGGCGGTCCTGGCCCTCATGCTGCTGACAAGGCCCCTCGCCGAAGTAGCCAAGAACTTCGGTTCGGCCGAATTCGCCATGCTGGCCTTCGCCGCCCTCGTCCTTGTCGTCATCGGCCATGGCGGGCGGCGGGTCGAGGCAACGGCGGCGCTGGCCTTCGGCCTGTTCCTTGCCACGGTGGGGATCGAAACCGCCTATTCCACCCAGCGCTACAGCTTTGGCCAAAGCTGGCTGATCCAGGGCATCCCCCTGGTGCCGATGGTCATCGGCCTTTTCGCCATGTCCGAGGCGCTGATCCAGCTCACCGGGCGCGACACCACGCGCCAATCCGTGCAGTTGAAGGGCCATTTCTTCCAGGGCTTCCTCGAGGTGTTCCGCTACAAGGTCACGCTCTTCGGCTCCTCCGTCTTCGGCATCATCTGCGGCATCATGCCGGGCGTGGGGGAATTCCTCGCGCAGCAGGTGAACTATGTCTGGGCGCGCAAGCTGTCGAAGGAAGGGCATCTCTTCGGCAAGGGCGCCCCTGAAGGCATCATCGTCTCCGAGGCCACGAACAACGCCGTCCCCCCCGCCGCGCTGATCCCCATGCTGGCCTTGGGCATCCCGGGCGAGGAACTGACAGCCATGATGCTGGCGGTCTTTCTGGTGCATAACGTGATCCCGGGGCCGGATCTCTTCCTGAACCGGCCGGAATTCGTGGCCGGGCTTTACTGGACGTTGCTGGCCATGAACCTGGTCATCATCCTGTTCCTTCTCGTCGCCACCAATACCATTGCCCGCGCCGCCCTGATCAACAAGCGCTTCCTCGGTGTGGCGATCCTCACGCTCTCGCTCATCGGCACCTATGCCTCGAACTACAATTTCTCGGATGTCGGCCTCGCCATGGCCTTTGCCGTGCTGGGCTACATCCTGCGCAGCCACCGTTGGCCGCTGACGCCCATCCTGCTGGGCGTCGTCATGGGACCGATCCTCGAAAGTCGCTTCCGCCAGGCCATGGGCGGCGCGGGCGGCGACCTTTCGATCTTCGTCACACGGCCGATCTCGGCCGTCATTCTTGCAGGGCTCGCCCTGCTTCTCTTCTTCACCATCCGGGGGGCGATCAAGGCACGCCGCCCGCGCGAGGACTGGCAGATCAATGACACTTGACCAAGCAACCATCGACCGGCTTGCCGCCACACCGGTCCCCCCCCAACGCCTGCTGATCGGCGGGGCATGGCAGGATGGCTCGGGCGCGCCGATGCCCGTCCTTTCCCCCATCGACGGATCGCGTCTGACAACCCTCGCCACAGCCTCCGCCGCGGATGTCGCCCGCGCCTGCGCGGATGCCCGCGCGGCCTTCGAAGATGGCCGCTGGTCTGCAAGGCCCCCCGCCGAACGCAAGAAGGTCCTGCACCGCCTCGCCGATCTGATCGACAGGCACGCCCTCGAACTGGCCGTTCTCGGCGTGCGCGACAACGGCACCGAAATCTCCATGGCGCTCAAGGCCGAACCGGGCAGCGCCGCCGGCACCTTCCGCTACTATGCCGAGGCGATCGACAAGATCCATGGCGAGATCGCGCCGACGCAGGCCAATGTGCTGGCGCTGGTCCACCGCGAACCCATCGGCGTCGTCGGGGCCATCGTGCCGTGGAATTTCCCTCTGATGATCGGCGCATGGAAGATCGCCCCGGCCCTTGCCATGGGCAATTCCGTGGTTCTGAAACCGGCTGAAACCGCCTCGCTTACCCTGCTGCGCCTTGCCGAACTCGCGCTCGAGGCCGGGGTGCCGCCCGGCGTCTTCAATGTCGTCACCGGCCCCGGCGCAATCACGGGCGAGGCGCTGGCGCTTTCGCCCGATGTCGATGTGCTGGTCTTCACGGGATCAGGTGCCACCGGGCGGCGGCTGCTGGAATATTCCGCCCGTTCCAACCTCAAGCGCTGCTATCTGGAACTGGGGGGCAAGTCGCCCAACATCGTCTTTGCCGATGCCCCCGATATCGCTGCTGCCGCCAAGGCCGCGGCCATGGCCATATTCCGCAATGCAGGCCAGGTCTGCGTCGCCGGTTCCCGCCTTCTGGTCGAGGCATCCATCCATGATGCCTTCATCGACGCGCTGACCCGGGCCACGACGCAGATGTCGGTCGGCAATCCGCTGCAACTGACAAGCCAGATCGGCGCGATCAACTCCCTGACGCAACTGGAGGCCAACCTGCGCTTCGTGACCGACGCCACCGCCGAAGGCGGCGAACTCGTGACCGGCGGCAACCGCATCCTTGCAGATACGGGCGGTTATTACATGGATCCGGCCATCGTCACGGGCGTCGCCCCCCACCACCGCCTCTTCCGGAACGAAGTCTTCGGCCCCGTCCTCGCCGTGACCCCCTTCTCTACCGAACAAGAGGCCCTGCATCTGGCCAATGCCACCGATTACGGCCTGGCCGCAGGCGTCTGGACAGGCAACCTCGGCCGCGCGCATCGCATGCTGCGGGGCATCCGCGCGGGCGTGGTGCATGTGAACACCTATGGCGGCGCCGATATCACCGTGCCCCTGTCCGGCACCCGGCAATCCGGCAACGGGGCGGACAAGTCGCTGCACGCATTGGACAAATACACCGATCTCAAGACCGGATGGATTCAACTGTGATGGCCGCCGACCGCACGATCCTTGTCGCAGGCACCTGGGACACGAAGAATGACGAACTGGCCTATATGGCCGATGTGATCCGCGCCCAGGGCGGGCGGGTCATCACGATGGATGTGTCGGTTCTGGGCGATCCCGCCACACCCGCCGACATCTCCAAGCATCAGGTGGCCGAGGCGGCAGGATCCAGCATCGCCGCGGCCATCGCCGCCGGGGATGAGAATACCGCCATGCAGATCATGGCCGCAGGCTCTGCCCGCCTAGCCGCCCGGCTGCATGCCGAAGGCCGCATCCATGGCGTGATCGTGCTGGGCGGCACCATGGGCACGGACCTGGCGCTCGATCTCTGTTCCGCCCTGCCGCTGGGCGTGCCGAAATACGTGGTCTCCACCGTCAGCTTTTCGCCCATGATCCCGCCGGAACGGCTGCCCGCAGATATCCAGATGATCCTCTGGGCAGGCGGGCTCTATGGCCTCAACGCCATCTGCAAGGCATCGCTCTCGCAGGCGGCAGGGGCCGTTCTGGGCGCGGCGCGCGCGGTGGAACCGCCCCGCCGCGACCGCCCGATGATCGGGATGACCAGCTTCGGCAAGACCGTCCTGCGCTATATGGTGTCCCTCAAACCCGCGCTCGAGGCGCGGGGTTTCGAGGTGGCCGTGTTCCATGCAACCGGCATGGGCGGCCGCGCCTTCGAAAGCCTTGCCGCCGAAGGCGCCTTCGCCGCCGTCCTCGACCTTGCCCCGCAAGAGGTGGGCAATCACCTGTTCGGTTCCGCCATCAGCGCCGGCCCCGACCGCATGACAGCCGCAGGCGCGCGCGGCCTGCCACAGATCGTTTCCATCGGCTGCTACGATCTGGTCGATCTGGTGGGCTGGCATCCCCTGCCCGACCGCTTTGCCGAAAACCCCTTCCACGCCCATAACCGGCTGCTTTCATCCGTCGTTCTGGATGCCGAACAGCGCCGCGCCATGGCGCGCCAGATCATGGCCAAGCTCTCAGGCGCAAAGGCCGAGACGGTGTTCCTTCTTCCCCTGCATGGCGGCAACGAATGGGATCGCCCCGGCGGCCCCTTGCAGGATGCGGCGGGCCTTGCCGCCTTCGTCGACGAGATCCGCAAATGCTGCGCGCCGAACGTCTCGCTGGTGGAACTCGACGCCCATATCAACGATCCGGCCTTCAGCGATGCGGCCCTCGCCATCGTAGACCGCTGGATCGCGGGCGGCCTGCTGCCGCGGGCCTGATCCGGCCAAGCCCCGGCATCAAAGAAAAACCCGGCGAAGCCCCCGTTCCGGGGCTTCGCCGGGCTGTCAAGGCATGCATCAGGCGATGACGTGATCCGGCACCTTGGCCCCGGTCATGAAGGCCACCGCGTCCGACATCGTGTATTCCTTCGGGTCAATCACGCAAAGACGCTTGCCCAGTCGGTGAATGTGGATGCGGTCCGCCACTTCGAAGACGTGCGGCATGTTGTGGCTGATCAGGATGATCGGCAGCCCCCGCTTCTTCACGTCAAGGATCAGTTCCAGCACGCGGCGGCTTTCCTTCACCCCCAGCGCGGCGGTGGGTTCGTCCATGATCACCACCTTGGACCCGAAGGCCGCCGCCCGCGCCACGGCCACGCCCTGACGCTGGCCACCCGAAAGCGTTTCCACCGCCTGCCCGATGTTCTGGATCGTCATCAGGCCCAGTTCGGACAGTTTCTCGCGCGCGATCTTTTCCATCGCCTTGCGATCCAGCATCCGCAACATCGACCCCATCACGCCCGGCTTGCGGATCTCGCGCCCCATGAACATGTTGTCCGCGATGGAAAGCGCGGGCGAAAGGGCAAGGTTCTGATACACCGTCTCGATCCCGGCATTGCGCGCCTGCATCGGGTTGGTGAAGTGGACGGGTTTGCCGTCCAGCTTGATCTCGCCCTCGTCCGGCACCACGGCACCGCAAAGCGCCTTGATGAGGGTGGACTTGCCCGCCCCGTTATCCCCGATCACGGCAAGGATCTCGCCGGGGTAGAGGTCGAAGTCGCAATTGTCGAGCGCGGTCACGCGACCATAGCGCTTGGTCAATCCGCGTGCGGTCAGAATGGGTTCAGCCATGTCTCGTCCCTCCCTTAGCCCGAAACCTTGCGGATCCACTGGTCAATGGCGACGGCGCCGATGATCAGGATCCCGGTCAAAAGCACCTTCCACTGCGGGTCCGCGCCCAGCATATTCAGCCCCATGCTCATCACGCCGACGATCAGCGTCCCGAACAGCACGCCAAGGATCGATCCGCGCCCGCCAAACAGCGAGATGCCCCCGATCACCGCAGCCGTGATGGCTTGCAGGTTGAAGTCGGTGACGACGGTGGACGGCGAGATCGAACCGTTCCGCCCGATGGACACCCAGGCCGCCAGACCCGCGATCAGGCCCGCCAGCGTATAGGTCTTCAGCAGCACGTTGTTCGTGCGGATCCCGGCCAGATCTGCGGCGTCCGGATCATCGCCGACGGCATAGATATGGCGCCCGAAAGCCGTGTTGTTCAGCATGAACCACAGGCCCACATACAGCGCCAGCATGGCGACCACGCCCAGCGTCACAACCGCGCCGCCGATCTTGAAGCTGGTGCCGAAAATGTGCAGCAACTGGGTCTGCGCCGTCAGGTCCGCCTCTCGCAATGTGGCGTTCTCCGAATAGATCAGACAGATCGCCATGATGATGTTCCAGGTGCCCAGCGTCACGATGAAGGGCGGCAGTTTCAGGCGCGAGACCAGATAACCGTTCAACGCCCCCCCGCCCCCTGCGATCAGGAACCCGGCAAGGATCGCCACCATGGCGGGCATTTCATAGGCGAGAACGAAATTGCCCATGATGACAAAGGCAAAGACCATCAGAACGCCGATCGACAGGTCGATACCCGCCGTCAGGATCACCAGCGTCTGGGCCGAAGCAAGGATACCCACCACCGCCACCTGCTGCATGATCAGCGTCAGGGTATAGGCGGAAAAGAACCGCTCCCCCCGCGCAAGGCCAAAGATGATGATCAGCGCGACAAGCACGATCATCGGCACGGCGGCCGGGTTGGAATGCAGGAAGTGCTGCAGCTTGCGAAGGCCGCTTTTCTGTTCCTCGAAATGGGCGACCGTGGTCGCGCTCTTGTCGAGAACCTTTTCGAATTCCTGTGGCTGACTCATCTGTCCCCCCGTTCAACCCGCCATCCGGGCGCTGCCTAGACGAAGGGCGGCCCTGATCGAGAGCCGCCCCCGTTTTCTCCCTTCCGGGATCGTGCGGGGGGACAGGCCCCCCGCGCAAGTCTTTTCAGATCAGCCCCAGCAGAGCTCGGTGCCCTTGGTGGTGTCGATCGACGGCACGCCTTCGGCGGGCTTGTCGGTGATCAGCGCCACGCCGGTGTCGAAGAAGGCCTTGCCCGGGGTCGGCTCCGGCTTCACGCCTTCGTCGGCCCACTTCTTGATCGCTTCCACGCCCAGCGCCGCCATCATCAGCGGGTACTGCTGCGAGGTCGCACCGATCACGCCGTCCTTGACCGAGGCCACGCCCGGGCAGCCGCCGTCAACCGACACGATCAGCACGTCGTTTTCCTTGCCGATCGCCTTCAGCGCCTGATAGGCACCCACGGCGGCCGGTTCGTTGATCGTGTGGATCACGTTGATGTCGGGGTTGATCTGCAGAAGGTTCTCCATCGCCTTGCGGCCGCCTTCTTCGTTGCCGTTGGTGATGTCGTGGCCGACGATGCGCGGATCATCCTCGTCGCCGATATCGTTGGGGTCCTTCACGTCGATCCCGAAGCCCATCATGAAGCCCTGGTTGCGCAGGACGTCCACGGTCGGCTCGGACGGGGTCAGGTTCAGGAAGCCGATCTTGGCATTGGCGGCCTCGGCACCCAGCGTGGCGGCAGCCCATGCACCGATCAGCTTGCCGGCTTCCAGGTTGTCGGTCGCGAAGGTCGCATCGGCGGCATCAGCCGGATCAAGGGGGGTGTCCAGCGCGATGACGACCATGCCGGCCTCTTGCGCCTTCTTCACCGAATCGACGATCGCCTTGGTGTCCGAGGCGGCGATCAGGATGCCCTTGGCACCGTCGGCGATGCAGGCTTCGATGGCCGCGACCTGGCTGTCATGGTCACCGTCCACCTTGCCGGCATAGGATTTCAGGGTCACACCCAGTTCCGCAGCCTTGGCTTCGGCGCCTTCCTTCATCTTGACGAAGAAGGGGTTGGTGTCGGTCTTGGTGATCAGGCAGGCAGAAACGTCCTGCGCCATGGCCGGAACAGCCGACATCAGGGCAAGCGTGGCAGCGCCCGCAAGGGCCTTAGCTTTGAATTTCATTGATTTTCCTCCCAAGAAAATCCGGGGGTGCCCCCCCTTTGTGACATGCCGTGAAGGGACATCCCCCCTTGCGACGCAGCCAAGAAAGCCGATTCCCGCCCTCGCGTCAAGATAATTAAATCACTCTGAATTATTATTGACAGGCTGCCGATTCCCCGCGCATCCTCGCCTCAAAACCGGGCAACACACCCGGAGCGGGAGGAGACGTGCGACCATTGGCCGAGACGATGCCGGATCGTCTGCACCCCGAAGCCACGGGCTTCCGGGGATCGAACCAGTCCGGCATGCGCGCGCATAACGAAAGGCTCGTCCTTTCCATCCTGCGTCGGCAAGGGCCGCTCGCCAAGTCCGATCTTGCGCGCATGACGGGGCTTTCGGTGCAGACCGTGTCCGTCATCATGCGCAGCCTCGAACAGGACGGGCTCTTGCTGCGCGGGGAACCGATCCGCGGCCGCATCGGCCAACCCTCCGTCCCGATGTCGCTGGATGCCGAGGGGGCCTTCTTCATCGGGCTGAAGATCGGCCGCCGGTCTGCCGATCTCATGCTGGTCGATTTCCTCGGCCGGGTCCGCGCCACGCGCCGCCGCGTCTATCGCTACCCCACCCCCGGCACGGTCGTGGCCTTCGTCACCGAGGCGCTGCCCGCGGTTCTGGAAAATCTGCCCGCCGCCCTGCGCGACCGCGTCGGCGGCATCGGCATCGCCATGCCCTTCCAGCTCTGGAACTGGGTGCGCTACATCGGGGCGCCGCAGACGGAAATGGACGCCTGGCGGGATCGCGACATCGCCGCCGAAATCTCGGCCATCGCGGGCATGCCGGTCCATGTCCAGAACGATGCCACTGCCGCCTGCGGCGCGGAACTGGTCTTCGGAACGGGCGAAAAGCCGAAGGACTTTCTCTATTTCTATTTCGGCACCTTCATCGGTGGCGGGCTGGTGCTGAACGGTCAGCTCTTTCCGGGGCGCACCGGCAATGCGGGCGGTGTCGGCCCCATGCCCGTTCCCGGCCCCGATGGCACGCTGCAACGCCTGTTCGATGTCGCCTCGATGTCGCGCCTGGCCGAAATGATGGAAGCCGCGGGCGAAAGTGCCGATCACCTTTGGGAACAGCATGCCGAATGGCGCGTCTCCGACCACCTCCTCGATCACTGGATCCAGCATGCCGCCGAAGGACTGGCCTATGCCACCCTCTCTGCCGCGGCGCTGGTCGAACTGGAAGCCGTGATGATCGACGGATGGATGCCCACGCATGTCCGCGCCGAACTGACCCTTCGCACCGATGCCGCCCTCGGCCGGCTCGATCTTTCGGGCGTCGAGCGTCCGCAGGTCCGCGAAGGCACCGTCGGCGCCGAAGCCCGCGCCCTCGGTGCTGCCGCCATCCCCCTGGCCCAGCGCTACCTGATCGACCCGGCAATCCCGCAGGGCTGATTGTCGCAGTCCGCGAAAATCGGGCCAATCCGGCCCGAAATGGCCCGGAAATCCTGCGGTTTCTGCATCTGCATCTTGATCTGTTCGAACATTCTGCCCAGATGGACAGGGTCCGTCCAAACGAATGGGCTAACCTTCGGGTGGTTCCTGTCGAATAAGAAGACTGCGTCGCATACCGGCGCTGAGGGAGAGTTTGTTTTCCGATGACCCTTGCGCTGATTGCCGCCCTGCCCTTCCTCGGAGCCCTGCTTCCGGGCCTTCTCATCCGCGCCGGACGCACGGCCTGCGCCACGGTCACGGGATCCGTCACCGCGCTCGCCCTCGCGCTGCTCGCGCTTCAGGCCCCCGCCGTCCTGCGTGGAGAGGTGGTGCAGACCCGGATCGAATGGCTGCCCTCGCTCGGGCTGAACGCGAATTTCATGCTCGATGGCCTCGGCCTGCTCTTTGCCGGGCTGATCCTCGGGATCGGGCTTCTCATCATCCTCTATGCCCGCTTCTATCTTTCGAAGTCGGATCCGATGGGGGTCTTCTACACCTACCTCATGCTCTTTCAGGGCGCTATGGTGGGGATCGTCCTGTCGGACAACATCCTTCTTCTGCTGATCTTCTGGGAACTTACCTCGCTTTCGTCCTTCCTGCTGATCGGCTACTGGAAACACCTTCCCGAAGGCCGCCAGGGCGCGCGCATGGCGCTGGCCGTCACCGGCAGCGGCGGGCTTGCCATGATCGCGGGCATGCTGATCCTGGGCAATATCGCTGGCAGCTATGACCTGTCGGTGATCCTGACGCAGAAAGTCGTGATCCAGGCCTCTGGCTGGTATCTGCCCGCGCTGATCCTGATCCTGCTCGGCGCTTTCACCAAATCCGCGCAGTTTCCGTTCCACTTCTGGCTTCCCCATGCGATGGCGGCCCCCACCCCGGTTTCGGCCTACCTGCATTCGGCCACCATGGTGAAGGCCGGCATCTTCCTGATGGCCCGCATGTGGCCGGTGCTGGCCGGCACGCCGGAATGGTTCTGGATCGTCACCTCGGCCGGGCTGATCACCATGGTGATCGGGGCCAAGATCGCCTTCTTCAAGGACGACCTGAAGGCGCTTCTCGCCTTTTCCACGGTCAGCCATCTTGGCCTGATCACCATGCTGCTGGGTCTTGGCACGGCCAAGGCGGCAACTGTCGCGATCTTCCACATCATCAACCATGCCACCTTCAAGGCCGCGCTCTTCATGTCGGCGGGGATCGTGGACCATGAGGCGCATACCCGCGATCTGCGCCGCCTCGGCGGCCTGCGCCACCTGATGCCCGTCACCTTCACCATCGCGGGCATCGCCGCGCTTTCCATGGCCGGGATCCCGCCCTTCAACGGCTTCCTGTCGAAAGAGATGATGCTGGAAGAGGCGGCGCATACCGCGCTCGGCCCCGACTGGCTGCTGCCGGTTCTGGCCACGATCGGCGCGCTCTTCTCCGTCGCCTACAGCTTCCGCTTCCTCGCGCATGGCTTCCTCGGCCCGGTCCGCGACGATTATCCCCACAAACCCCATGATCCGGGCTTCGGCCTCTGGGCCGCCCCCGCCCTGCTGGCCACCCTTGTCGTGATCATCGGCCTTGCCCCCATGGCCTCGGCGGCCTGGCTGGTGGATGCCGCGGCCTCGGCCGTCACGGGCACCGCGCAAGAGGTGCATATCAAGCACTGGCACGGCCTCTAT
Source organism: Paragemmobacter kunshanensis (assembly GCF_011059185.1). GTDB lineage: Bacteria > Pseudomonadota > Alphaproteobacteria > Rhodobacterales > Rhodobacteraceae > Paragemmobacter > Paragemmobacter kunshanensis. The sequence continues at coordinate 206,440 of NZ_JAALFE010000004.1, forward strand.
TCCCCCGCGCTGTGGATGTCGATCGCGGCCGTGGGCGGCGGCTTTGCCATGCTCGCCGCCTTCCCGCGGCTGCGCGCCATGTGGGACGGCACCCCCCGACCCGAAGCGAAGGCGATCTTCGACGCCATTGTCGAACCGCTTGCCGCTGGGGCGCGCGCGCTCACGCAGGCCCTGCACAACGGCTCGCTTACCCGCGCCATCGCCATCGCGACCATCGCCATCACCGCGACGGCGCTCTGGGCCTTCAACAGCGGCACCCACAGCCCCGGCACGCGCGAGATGCTGGCCATAACCCCGGTCACCGCCATTGCCTGGGGCCTTCTGATGTTCGCCACGCTGGGCGTCGCGCTGATCCACCGGAACCGCCTGCTCTCGCTCATCCTGATCGGGATCATCGGCCTCATCATCTCGCTCGGCTTCGCCTGGCTCTCGGCCCCCGACCTCGCGCTGACCCAGATCACGGTCGAGGTTGTCACCGTGGTCTTCATGCTGCTCGCGCTCAACTTCCTGCCCAAGGAGACCCCGCGCGAAAGCAGCCCCGTCCGCCGCATTCGCGATGCCGTCATCGCAATCGGCGCGGGCGCGGGCATCGCGGGCCTGGCCTATGCGATCATGACCCGCAACTTCGCCTTCCCCTCCATATCGGCCTATCACCTCGAACAGTCGAAACCGGGCGCGGGCGGCACCAATGCGGTCAACACCATCATCGTGGATTTCCGCGGCTATGATACCTTCGGCGAAATCATCGTGCTGGGGATCGCCGCGCTGCTGATCTATGCGCTGGCCGAAGCCCTGCTGAAACCCGGCCCCGCCAATGACGCGCTGCGCGCCATGGCCGCCACGCGGACAGGCCTTGCCGGCGACCGGCACCCGCTGCTGATGGTGATGGCCACCCGCTTCATCCTGCCTGTCGCCATGATGATCGGTGTCTTCATCTTCCTGCGCGGCCACAACCTGCCCGGCGGCGGCTTTGTCGCGGGCCTCGTCTTCGCCATCGCCACCGTGATGCAATACATGGCCTCCGGCCTCGGCTGGACAGAGGCGCGCCAGCGCATCGACCATCACGCCCTCATCGGCGCGGGGGTCCTGACCGCCGCCGCCGCGGGCGTCGGGTCCTGGCTCTTCGGCGCGCCCTTCCTCGCCTCCAGCTACACCTATGTCCATCTCTGGCCGCTCGAGGAATTCGAGCTTGCCACCGCCGCCATCTTCGATCTGGGCGTCTTCCTCTGCGTCCTCGGCGCGGTGCTGCTCGCCCTCAACTCACTCAGCCGTCTGGCCCGCCGCGCCGGCGAAACGGTCAGCGCCGATCCCTATTCCGTGGATCGCCCGGAAGGGGGAAATTGACATGGAAGCCCTGATCGCCATCGCCATCGGCAGCCTTACCGCCAGCGGCGTCTACCTGATGCTGCGCCAGCGCACCTTTCCCGTCATCATCGGGCTGACGCTGCTGTCCTATGCCGTGAACGTCTTCATCTTCGCCGCGGGCCGCATCGTGCCTGGCCTTCCGGCCATCATCGCCAAGGATGCGGCGGGCTATACCGATCCGCTGCCGCAGGCGCTCGTCCTCACGGCCATCGTGATCTCCTTCGGGATGACCGCCGTCATAGTGCTGATGGCGCTCGGCTCCTGGCTCGAAGCTGGCCATGACAAGGTCGACATGGACGAGGAAGAGGAGACACGCGCATGATGTCGCACTGGATCATCGCGCCGGTCGTCCTTCCGGCGATCCTCGCACCGCTCATCGTGCTGGTCATGCGCAACGACCTGACGCTGCAGCGCATCTTCGGCCTCGCGGGAACCGTGGCGCTGGGGGCCATCGCGGCGGCGCTGCTGATCGCGGCCAGCCACAACCCTCCAGAGGCCTATCTGCTGGGCAACTGGCCCGCCCCCTTCGGCATCGTCCTCGTGCTGGACAGGCTTTCCGCCATGATGCTGATGCTCACGGCCATCCTTGCGCTTGGCGTGCAGCTTTACGTCATCTCTACCGATTGGGATGCGCGGGGCCGCCATTTCCACGCGCTCTTCCTGTTTCAGCTGATGGGCCTGAACGGGGCCTTCCTGACTGGCGACGCCTTCAACCTCTTCGTCTTCTTCGAAGTGCTTCTCATCGCCTCCTACGGGCTGATGATCCATGGCGCAGGCAAGGACAGGCTGCGCGCCGGGGTGCAGTATATCGGCTTCAACCTCGTGGCCTCCACGCTGTTCCTCTTCGCGCTGGCCACGGTCTATGCCGTGACCGGCACGCTCAACATGGCCGACATCGCCGTCAAGGTCGCGGCCCTGCCCGAAGGGGATGCCGCCCTGATCCGTGCCGCGGCCGTGCTGATGCTTTCGGTCTTCGCGATCAAGGGCGCGCTGGTGCCGCTGCAATTCTGGCTGCCAGGCACCTATGCCAATGCCCCGGGCCCGGTCGCCGCGCTCTTTGCCATCATGACCAAGGTCGGCGCCTATGCGATCCTGCGCAGCAGCACGCTCTTCTTCACGCCCGACTCCCCCGCCATCGGCAGCATGATCGGCGATCTGATGCTGCCCGCCGCGCTTGTCACCCTGGCCATCGGGGCCGTTGGCGTGCTGGGGGCCACCACGCTGCAACGGCTGGCGGCCTTTGCCGGCATCGCCTCCATGGGCACGATCTTCACCGCCTTCTCGGCCTTCACGCCCGCCGCGACCTCGGCCGCGCTCTATTACCTGATCCATTCCACCCTCGCCACGGCCGCGCTGTTCCTGATCGCCGATCTCGTCACCGACCGCCGCGGCAGCGCCCGACTGGACGCGCGCCCCCGGATCGCCCAGCAGGGCCTGATCGCCGGACTGTTCTTCGTCGGTGCCATCGCCCTGGCCGGCATGCCGCCGCTGTCGGGCTTCATCGGGAAACTGCTGGTCCTCGATGCGATGCGCGGCGATGCGCCGCTGATCTGGACGGTGGTGCTGCTGTCCTCGCTTCTGCTGATCCTCGGCTTCGCGCGCGCCGGATCCGTGCTGTTCTGGAAATCCCACGCAACCGGCGAGGCACCCGAACCCGGCCATGCCTCCGAACCCCTCGCCTTCATCTCGGTCGGGGCGCTTCTAGCGGCACTTGTCGCGCTCACCATCTTCGCAGGCCCGGTCAAGGACTGGCTCGACCTTACCGCCACGGCCCTGCACCAACCCGCTGGCTATATCGCCGCGAACCAGCTTCCGTGGGTGAACTGACATGCTCCGCCGCCTCTATCCCCACCCCTACCTCTCGCTCTTCCTGGTCCTGACCTGGTTCCTCCTCGTCAATCAATGGAAGCTGGGCAGCCTTGTCATGGCCGCCTTCCTTGCGACCGTGATCCCCCTGATCACCGCGCCCTACTGGCCCCACCGCCCCCGGCTCAATAGCCTGCCCGCGCTTCTTTCCTATGTCCTTCTGGTGGTCTGGGACGTGATCGTCGCCAATGTGCAGGTGGCGAAGATCGTCCTGTTCATGCCGCGCGATCGCATCCAGTCCGCCTGGATCCGCGTCCCGATCGAGTTGAAATCGCCCGAGGCCATCGCCCTGCTTGCCGGAACCATCACCATGACCCCCGGCACCGTCACCGCCGACATGTCCTCCTGCGGGCGCGTCCTGCTGATCCACTCGCTGCATGCGCCCGACCCCGACGCCATCCGCGACGACATCAAGTCGCGCTACGAATCCCGGCTCAAGAGGATCTTCGAATGATCACCTACGCCCTTGCCTTCGCGCTCGTCTGTTTCGGCCTCGGCCTGATCCTGAACCTCTGGCGCCTCATCCTCGGCCCGACGGTGGCCGACCGCGTGCTTGCGCTCGACACGATGGTCGTGAACGTCATCGCCATCATCGTCCTCTACGGCATCCAGACCGGCCTCGGCATCAACTTCGAGGCAGCGATGCTCTTTGCCATGACGGGCTTCGTCGGCACCGTCGCCTTCTGCAAATTCCTTCTCAGGGGGAGCGTGATCGAATGACCTTCGCCCTCGACATCATCCTTTCCATCCTTCTTGTCGTGGGCGGCCTCTTCGGCCTGACCGGCAGCTATGGCCTGATCCGCCTCAAGGACAGGATGCAGCGCCTGCATGCCCCGACCAAGGCCTCCACCGTCGGCCTCGGCACCGCGCTGCTCGCCTCCATGTTCCACGGCCTGATGATCGGCACGGGCTTCTCCTGGCAGGAAATCCTGGTGATGGTCTTCATCTTCGTCACGGCACCGATCACCGCGAACTACCTGTCCAAGGTGCATCTGCAATCACGCCATTTCGACGGCCAGATCCCCAAGACCGGCGTCAGCCGCGACTGGTCCACCTTCGACGACGCCCCCGAAGGCCCGGAACCGCAGCTTCCCCAACGGGATTCCTGACCAAACGGTAAAAAAGAAGCAGATAGATCGCATCCCCGCCCTTGCGCGGGGCAGCGCCTGCAGGCATCTTCCCCCCGTCCGGAAGGGAGGACCGCGTGCAGACACTCACCCCAAGCAAGACCCAGCTTCCGCAGGTCGCCCATCCGCGCAATCCCGGCATGCCGCTCGATCTCGACTGGGTCGCCGCCGTGCAGGCGAATACCTCCGCCATCGAACGCCGCGCCGCCACGCTGGGTGGCCGCCGCTCGGTGAAGAAAGAGTTTCAGGCCGCATGGCTTCTGAAGGCCGTCAGCCTGATCGACCTCACCACCCTCTCGGGTGATGATACCTGGGGCCGCGTCGAACGGCTCTGCGCCAAGGCGCGCCAGCCCGTCGCCCCCTGGATGCTGGAAAAACTCGGGATGGAGGGGCTCACCACCGGCGCGGTCTGCGTCTATCACGACATGGTGGAAACCGCCGTCCGCGCGCTGGAAGGCACGAAAATCCCCGTCGCCGCCGTCTCCACCGGCTTTCCGGCGGGCCTCTCGCCCTTCGACCTCCGCATCGAGGAAATCCGCCGCTCCGTCGCTGCGGGCGCGCAAGAGATCGACATCGTCATCTCGCGCCGCCACGTCCTGACAGGCAACTGGCAGGCGCTCTATGACGAGATGCGCGAAATGCGCGATGCCTGCGGGAACGCCCATGTGAAGGCCATCCTCGCCACGGGCGAGCTTGCCACCCTCCGCAATGTCGCCCGCGCCAGCCTCGTCTGCATGATGGCGGGGGCGGATTTCATCAAGACCTCCACCGGCAAGGAGTCGGTCAACGCCACCCTGCCCGTGACACTGACGATGATCCGGGCCATCCGCGACTATCAGGATCGCACGGGGGTGAAGGTCGGCTACAAACCCGCAGGCGGCATCGCCAAGGCCAAGGATGCGCTTCTATACCTCGCCCTGATGAAGGACGAGTTGGGCCATCCCTGGCTGCAACCCGATCTCTTCCGCTTCGGCGCGTCTTCCCTGCTGGGCGACATCGAACGCCAACTCGAACATTACCTGACCGGCCACTACTCGGCCGCCAACCGCCATGCGATGGGATAGGACCATGACGATCAAGGAAATCTTCGACCGCATGGATTACGGCCCCGCCCCCGAAGGCAATGCCGAGGTGAAGGCATGGCTCGCGAAACACGGCCAAACCTTCGGCCATTTCATCGACGGCGGGTTCACCAAACCGGCCGCGACCTTCGCCACGAAGAACCCCGCCAATGGCACCGACCTCGCGCAGATCACCCAAGGCACCGCGCAGGACATCGACGCAGCCGTCGCCGCCGCTCGCCGCGCGCAGCCGAAATGGGCGCGCCTGCCGGCCCATGCCCGCGCGAAATACCTCTATGCGCTGGCCCGCCTGATCCAGAAACACGCCCGCCTTCTGGCCGTGCTGGAAACGATGGACAACGGCAAACCCATCCGCGAAAGCCGCGACATCGACGTGCCGCTGGTCGCCCGTCACTTCTACTATCACGCAGGGCTGGCCCAGCTGATGGACAGCGAACTTCCCGGCCACGCCCCCCATGGCGTCTGCGGCGCGGTGATCCCGTGGAACTTCCCGCTCCTGATGCTGGCATGGAAGGTCGCCCCTGCGCTGGCCGCCGGAAACACCGTGGTCCTCAAACCCGCCGAGTACACCCCGCTCACCGCCCTCCTCTTCGCCGAAATCACGCGCGAGGCAGGGCTTCCCAAGGGCGTCCTCAACATCGTCACCGGCGACGGCGACACGGGCGCCGCCCTCGTCGCGCATCCCGGCGTCGACAAGATCGCCTTCACCGGCTCCACCGCCGTGGGCAAGGCCATCCGCCGCGCCACGGCAGGCACGGGCAAGGCGCTGACCCTCGAACTGGGCGGCAAGTCCCCCTACATCGTCTTCGACGACGCCGATATCGACTCTGCCATCGAAGGCCTCGTCGATGCCATCTGGTTCAATCAGGGACAGGTCTGCTGCGCCGGATCGCGCCTTCTGGTGCAGGAAGGCATCGCCCCCCGCTTCCACGAAAAACTGAAACGCCGGATGGACGGCCTCCGCCTCGGCGACCCCTTGGACAAATGCATCGACGTGGGCGCGGTGGTGGACCCGATCCAGCTCGCCACCATCACCGACATGGTGAACGGCTCCGACGGCGACATCTACCACGCCGATACGCCGATCCCGGCCCAAGGCTGCTTCTACCCGCCCACCCTCATCACCGGCCTCGGCACCGCCTCCCGCCTGATGCAGGAGGAAATCTTCGGCCCCGTCCTCGTCTCCATGACCTTCCGCACGCCCGCCGAAGCCGTCGACCTTGCCAACAACACCCGCTACGGCCTCGCCGCATCGGTCTGGACCGAAAACGTCAACCTCGCCCTCGACATCGCGCCCAAGATCAAGGCGGGCGTCGTCTGGGTCAACGCCACCAACCTCTTCGACGCCGCCGCTGGCTTCGGCGGGGTGCGCGAAAGCGGCTTCGGCCGCGAAGGTGGCTGGGAAGGCCTCATGGCCTATCTCAAGCCCGTCCGCAGCGCCAAACCCCTGAAACCCGTCGCCGCAATCCCTGAACCGCGCGATTTTGATCCCCCCACCCTCGACCGCACCGCCAAACTCTTCATCGGCGGCAAACAGGCCCGCCCCGACGGCGGCTATTCCCGCCCGGTCTTTTCTCCGAAGGGCAAGCACCTCGGCCATGTCGGCCTCGGCAACCGCAAGGACATCCGCAACGCGGTCGAAGCCGCCCACGCGGCCAAAGGCTGGGGCAAGGCCACAGGCCACAACCGCGCCCAGATCCTGTACTACATCGCCGAAAACCTCTCGGCCCGCGCGACCGAATTCGCCGCGCGCATCCGCGATCTGACAGGCCGTGACGGCACGGCAGAAGTGGACGCCAGCATCGCCCGCCTCTTCACCTATGCCGCATGGTCGGACAAATACGACGGTCAGGCCAAATCCGTCCCGATCCGCGGTGTTGCCCTTGCCATGAACGAACCCGTGGGCGTCATCGCCGCCCTTTGCCCGGACGAGGCACCGCTGCTTGGCCTGATCTCCACCATGGCCCCCGCCATCGCGATGGGGAATACCTGCGTGCTGGTGCCGTCAGACCCCTTCCCGCTGGCCGCGACGGACCTTTACCAGGTGCTGGAAACCTCCGACCTGCCCGCAGGCGTGGTGAACATCGTCACCGGCAGCCATGCCGAACTCGCCAAGCCCTTGGCAGGCCACATGGATGTGGAGGCGCTCTGGTCTTTCTCCTCGACCGATCTTTCCGCCCTGATCGAAAGCGAAAGCGCGGCAAACCTCAAGCGGACATGGGTCAACAACGGCCGCGCCCGCGACTGGATGGGCGCAGAGGGGGAGGGCCGCGAATTTTTGCGCCATGCCACCGCGATCAAGACCATATGGGTCCCCTATGGCGAATAGGGAAAAATCTTCACTGAAGATTTTTCCCCACAGGCTTTCCATGGAAAGCCTACGAATTTTCGCAGAAAATTCGTGCCCCGGAAAATTCTTCGGATGAAGAATTTTCCTGTCTCAGGCCCGACCAGACGCCGCTGACAGGGTCAGCGGGTCGATGCCCATCACCTTGAGCGCGCCCACCCACTTCCCCGCATCATCCGGCGAAAAGACAAGTTCCGCCGGCGCATCCGCCACCAGCCAGCCATTCGCGCGGATCTCGGATTCAAGCTGCCCCGGCCCCCAGCCGGAATAGCCCAGTGCCAGCAGGGCCCGGCTGGGCCCACCGCCCTGGGCCAATGCCTCGATGATGTCCAGCGTCGCCGTCATGCCATAGCCCGAGGCGATCTGCATGGTCGTGGCCCCGCCCGCATAATCCGTCGAATGCAGCACAAAGCCGCGCCCGCGTTCGACCGGGCCGCCGGTATGAATGCGGATATCGCGCCCTTCGGCCCCAATCGGGATGGAAAGCTGCTCCAGCAGGCTGGCAAAGGTCAGGTCCCGCGCCGGACGATTCACGATCAGGCCCATTGCCCCTTCGGCCGAATGGGCACAGATCAGGATCACGCTCTTTTCGAAACGCGGGTCGCCCATGCCCGGCATGGCGATCAAGAGCTTTCCATCCAGATCCAGCCCGGCCATCTCCACATCCTCCGCCTGCTTCCCCGAAGATGGCCCTGTTGCAGCCCTGCCTCAAGCCCCCGAAGGTCATTTCCTGTCGCCGGATCGTGATTTCCCATTTCACCGCCGATCCCTATCTTCGCCTCATGCGCCAGATTGCCCCCCTTGCCCTGCTTTGCCTGCTCCCCTGCCTGCCCGCCGCCGCCCAGTCACAGGATGACGTACTGACCGGCGCCTTGCGCAGCGGTTGGCAGGCGGCTGACGGGTCGCATATGGCCGCGCTCCATCTTGTGATGGCACAGGGGTGGAAGACATACTGGCGCAGCCCCGGCGATGCCGGCATCCCCCCCAGCTTCGACTGGACAGGAAGCGAGAATGTCCGCTCTGTCCGTTTTCACTGGCCCCGCCCGGAAGTGTTCAGCCTGAACGGGCTGAACACCATCGGCTACAAGGGCGATCTCGTCCTGCCGATCGAGGTGATCCCCGCCGATCCCTCCCTGCCCGTCCGCCTCAGGGCTGCGGTGGATCTGGGGGTCTGTTCCGATATCTGCCTGCCCGCCAGCCTGGCATTCGACGGCGTCCTCTCCGGCCCGGGGGCCCCAGACCCCCTGATCCATGCTGCGCTGGCCGATCAGCCGCTCACCGGGCGCGAGGCCGGTCTCGGCGGCATCGGCTGCCGCATCGACCCGATCAAGGATGGCCTGCGCGTGACAGGCACGATTGACCTGCCAAGGGGAAATGGCGCCGAAACCGTGGTCTTCGAACCCGGCCTTTCCGGTGTCTGGGTATCCGAATCCGCCGTTCAGCGGGACGGGAACACCCTTGTCGCCACGGCCGAGATGGTCCCCCCGCAAGGCAAACCCTTCGCGCTGGACCGGTCCATGGTCGTTGTCACCGTGATCTCGGACGATCGCGCAGTGGAAATCCGGGGCTGCCCCGCACCCTGAGGCGCGACCGCCTTCAACCCTGACCGGCACGCAAGCGCTGCCCCGGGCCTCAGGCCCTCTGTCGCGTCAGCAGGAAGATCGCCCCCGTCACCGCACCCGCCGCCAGAAGAACCAGCAGGAACGCCGCCGCACCGGCGGGCAACCCGGCCAGCCAGGGCAGCAACGCGACCTGCCATCCCGCCAGGGCCCCGCCTGCAAGGACCGGCCCGAGGATCAGCACCAGCAGCGCCAGCATCACCCCGACCCCGATCCCCAGCACCCGCCGCATCGCAGCCCCCCGCGCGCCGCGGCCCCGCAAGCCACGCCTGAGCGCCTTCAGCCGCCGCGTGATATCCGCCTGCACCACCGTGATCGCCGGAACCACCAGCAGCACGAGGAACATCCCGAAGCCCAGACCAAAGACCAGCGTCACCACCGTCGGCTTCAGGAACTCTGCCTGGCTTGATCGTTCGAACAGCAGCGGCGCAAGCCCCAGCACCGTCGTCAGCGTCGTCAGCAGCACCGGGCGCAGCCTGTCGGCGACCGCATCCACCACGGCCGGGATCAATCCGCGCCGCCGCGAATACTCGTCAATTGTCGACACCAGAACGATCGAATCGTTCACGATGATCCCCGACATGCCGATGATCCCCACGATCGAGAACATCGACAAGGGCACCCCCCAATACCAATGCCCGAAGATCGCGCCCACCAGCCCGAAGGGAATGACGGACATCACCACGAAAGGCCGCGCCCAGCTAGCAAAGACCCAGGCAAGGCACAGATAGATCCCCACCAGCGCCAGCAGCACCGACACCGCCGCCCCGCCCAGAAACTCCCGCTCCTGCTCTGCCTGCCCGGAATAGCGCACCTGCACCCCGAAATCCTGCTCGATCCGCGGCACGAAATCCTGCCGGATCGCGGCCTGAATCTCTGTCGCGCGGGCCGGATCATCCTCGGCCAGGTCGCCGGACACCGTCACGACGCGCAGGCCATTCTCGCGCACCACCGATGAAAACCCCGCCGCGCGCTCCACCGTCACGATATCGGCCAGCGGCACATAGCGCGTCGTGCCATCGGCCCCGGTCGCGCGCATCTGCGTCCGTTCCAGGAAATCCGCCGTCAATTCGCCCTCGGGCAGTTCCACCCGGATCGCCGCCGAACGCGGGCCATCGGGGAAGGTCGCCGCCTCGATCCCGCCCAGCATGTCGCGCAGGTCGGCGGCCAGCCGGTCGATGGCAAATCCCATGGCCTGCCCGGTCGGGGTCAGGCTCAGGACAAGTTCCTCCTTGTCATAGGCCAGCGTATCCTCCAGCCCCGACACTTCGGGAAACACCGCCAGCCGCGCCTTCAGCGCCTCGGCCGCCGCCTTCAGGACCGACGCATCCGCCCCGTAGAAATCGACCGAGATCGCCGATCCGCCCGGCCCGAACCGGCCGCCGCGAAAACTCAGCTCCTCCAGCAGCGGATGCCGGCGGACCTCGGCCTCCACGGCGGCGATGAAGGCGGTGCCGGAATAGGGCCGCAGGTCCGGATTGACGATCTCCACCGAAATCCCACCCAGGAGATCGGCATCCTTCGTCGCCGCCCCCGAAAGACCGCGCCCCGTGCCGCCGCCCACCTCGGCCATGACGAATTCCACCGGGTTCAGCCCATGCTCGGCCTCATAGGCAGCACCCACCGCCGCGACCGCCCGCTGCAACTCGGCCATCATCGCCTCGGTATCGGCCCGTGTCGCCCCCGGCAGCATCGCGAAATTTCCGGTCAGCGACGATTGCTCGGGCGCGTTGAAAAAGCGGAACGGAACATCCCCGCGCAGGAACAGCGCCGCCTGTGTGGCCAGCGCCAACACGGCCGCCGCCAGCACCGGATAGCGCGCCGCGATCACCCAGCGCATCAGCGGTTTCATCCCCGCTTCCTTGAAGCGGTCCAGCTGCCGGTTCATGAACCGGCTTGGCGCGTCATACCATTTTTCCTTCACCGAATCCGCCAGCGCATGGGCCATGTGATTGGGCAGGATCAGGAAGCACTCGATCAGCGATGCCAGCATCACCGCCATGACGGTAAAGGGAATGTCCTGGATCAGATCCCCGAACCGCCCGCCGATGGCCGCCAGCGCCAGAAAGGCGATCACCGTCGTGATCGTCGATGCCAATACAGGCCCCGCCATGCGCACCGCCGCCCGCTCCGCCGCCACGACCGGGGTTTCCCCCAGATGCCGCACGCGGAAATCGGCGTGTTCCCCCACGACGATGGAATCGTCCACGATCACGCCCAGCACCAGGATCAGCGCGAAAAGCGAGATCATGTTGATCGTCAAACCGCCCGTCCACATCACGAAGACGGCGGCAAGGGTCGCCACCGGAATGCCCGCCGCCACCCAAAGCGCGATGCGCCCGTTCAGGAACAGGAACAGCATCAGCACCACCAGCACCAGCCCGGTCGCCGCATTGTCGAACATCAGCGACAGCCGCTCGGTGATCTGCTCCGCCCGCGTCCGCACGAGATCGAGCGTCACACCCTGCGGCAGGGCGGGCCGCATCGCAGCCGCAACCTCGGCCACGCGGGCCTGCATGTCGATGGCATCGCCCTCGGGGCCCCGCTCTACCCGGATCGCCATGGCCGGGTTCTCGCCCACAAAGGCCGCGCGCCCCCGATCCGCCCCGTCCACCCGAACGCTGGCCACGTCGCGGATGCGCAAAACCGTCCCATCCGCCGCCACCCGCAGGGCGATATCGCCGATCTCATCCGCGCGGCGGCGCTCCTCGCCGGTCCGCACCCGGGCGGCCCCCGTCGCCACTTCCCCCGCAGGCGACGTCACCACCGCCGCCGCGATGGCATCGGCAATCTCGGCCATGGTCACGTCATGCCGCATCAGCGCGACCGAAGTCACCTCGACCACGGTCTGCGGCGCGGACAATCCATTGATCGTGGTCCGCGTGACGCCCGCCGCAAAAAGCCGCGCGGTGAATTCATCGGCCAGCCGCGCCAGTTGATCCACGCCCACCGGCCCTGTGATCACCACATCCGTCACCTGATCGCGCCAGGCGCTGCGCCGCACCTCGGGTTCCTCGGCATCGGCGGGCAGGGTCGTCACGCCTTCGACCGCCGCCGTCACGTCCTGCGCGGCGCGGTCCAGATCAATGCCCGGCTCGAACTCGATCTCGATCGAGGCCCGCCCTTCGAAGGATCGCGAATTCGTCGCCGCCACGCCTTCGACGGCGATCAGCGCGGGCTCCAGAACCTGCACGATGGCGCGGTCCACATCCTCGGCCCCGGCCCCCGGCCAGGACACATCGACATCCACTTCCGAAATGATGACATCCGGAAAATACTGCGCCCGGATATTGCCCGCCGCCGCCAGCCCGGCCACCAGCATCACCACCATCACCAGGTTGGCAATGGTCCGATGCCGCACGAAATAGGACAATATCCCCCTGGATCGCATCGCCCTCAGCCCCCGGCCCGGGCTTCGATCCGGGCCACGACATCGGCCGGCACGCGCTCCATCTTCAACTGCTCCAGCACGCGCGCCTTGGCCTCCTGCGGCATCCGGGCATTGCCCTCCACCGCCGCAATCAGCGCCGCGCGGCGCTCCTCCGTCAGATCCAACATCTCGGGCTCGGCCCGGGCCTCGGTGGCCTCGCCCGGGCGCACGGGGCGCACCTTGATCCCCGCCCCCAGAAGCGGCGACCGTTCCGCCACCACCTCGCGGCCGACCAGCCCGCCGGGGGCCACGATCACCCGGTCCCCCTGCCGGCGCAGCACCTCGACCGCCACTTCCTGCAAGCGCGCCTCACCGTCCAGCGCCAGCACGCGGCCCTGCGCATCCACCGCCGTCGCCGGCAGATCGGCCACGCCGTCAAGCGCGGGTTCCTCCACGGCCACCGTCACGAAATCCCCCGGTCGCAGGCCCGGCGCCGCCTCCAGCGCGGCATAGACGACACGGCCCCCGCCCGCCTCGGCCCCCGAAGCGCCCGCCCGCACGATGCGCCCCTCGGCGGCCAGCGCCGCCCCGGCCACATCCAGCCGCGCGCTTGCCCGGGCCTCCACCAACTGCCCCCGCGAGTCGATCAGCCGCGCATATTGCGCCGTCGACAGCCGGAACGAAACCTCCAGCGCCGCAGGGTCGATCAGCGTGCCCAGAACCTCGTTCGCGCCCACCTGCCCGCCCGCGACCAGCGCCGCCACGCCCTCAAGCCGGCCGTCGAATTCCGCCGTGATCACCGTCTCGGAAAGGGCGCGCTCTGCCTCCGACAGGTTGATCCGCGCGCGCGATACCGCAATCGCCGCCTGATCCACCGCCGCTTCGGCCTGCGCCAGCGCCGACCGGCTGCCCAAAAGCGCCTGCGCCGCCTGCGCCTCGGCCAGGGCCGCCGTCTCCACCGCCGCCGCCGATCCCGCGCCGCGCGCCTCGATGTCGCGCTGCCGCTGCAAGGCCTGCCCGCGCAGCGCCAATTGTGCCTCTGATTGCGCCAGATCGTCCCGCGCCAGATCCAGCCCGCGCGCCGCCTCGCGCCCCGCCGCTTCCGCCTCGGCCAGGGCCGCCGCCGCAAGATCGCGCGCCGCCGTCGCCTCGGCCGGGTCCAGCCGCACCAGCACTTCGCCCGCCCGCACGATGGCGCCGTCGGCAAAACTCGACGAAAGCTCGGCCACCCGGCCCGCGCGCGGCACGCGCAATTCCAGCCGCCGCACCGACCGGACCTCGCCATAGGCGGTGATCACCGGCACGATGTGCCCGGCCTCCACCCGCACCACATTGGCCGAAATCACCCGCTCTTCCGCAGGCCGTGCCGGGCCACCGCCCGCCATCCGCTCGCGCAGCGCGCCCATCACCACCCCGACCGCCAGCGCCAGCAGGGCCAGCGTCACCGCCGCCAGAAACAAACCGCCGACCGCGCGACCGAAAAACCGCATTCCATCCCCTTCGCAGACCCTGCTGCCCTGACGCCAACCTAGCCCGTCAGGCCGCCCGCGCCAATGACGCCTGCGTGAAACGCCGGATGCCCAGGTTTCCGTCGCTGCCCTGCGCTACTTTCTGCGGCGATGTTCCTCAAGCCGGGGGAAGATCTCGACAAAGTTGCAGGGCCGGTGGCGATAGTCGAACTGCCATTTCAGGATCTCGTCCCAGGCATCCCGACAGGCCCCCGGGCTGCCCGGCAGCGCAAAGAGATAGGTCCCCCCCGCCACGCCACCACAGGCCCGCGACTGCACCGCGCTTGTTCCGATCTTCTGCATCGACACGATGGTAAAGACCGTGCCGAAGGCCTCGATCTCCTTCTCATAGACGTCGCGATGCGCCTCGACGGTGACATCCCGCCCCGTCAGCCCCGTGCCGCCCGTCGTCAGGATCACATCCACCGCCGGATCGGCGATCCAGGCCCGCAACTGCGCCGCGATCCCGGCCCGGTCATCCTGCACGATCCCCCGCGCGGCCAGCAGATGCCCCGCATCCGTCAACCTCTCCACCAGCGTATCGCCCGAACGGTCGTCCGCTGCCGTCCGCGTGTCGCTGACGGTCAGCACGGCAATCCGCACCGGGATGAAATCCTTCGTCTCGTCGATCCGGCTCATCTCGCCCTCAATCTCGCCTGTATCTCCAGCAGATCCGCCCAGGCCTCGCGCTTTGCCGCCGGGTTGCGCAACAGATAGGCCGGATGCGTCATCGGCATCACAGGCCGGCCAAGCGCCTCGGTCCATGTGCCACGCAGCCGCAGGATGCCCTTCGCCCCCAGCAGCGCCGAACAGGACACATTCCCCATCAGCACGATCACCTCAGGCTGGGCCAGTTCGACATGCCGCTCGACAAAGGGCCGCATCATGGCCACTTCCTCGGGCAGCGGATCGCGGTTGCCCGGGGGCCGCCAGGGCATGACATTCGTGATATACAGCGCCCGCTCCGTATCGGGATTGTCGCGGCCCAGTCCGATGGCCGCGAACATCCGGTCCAGAAGCTGCCCCGCCGCCCCCACGAAGGGCCGCCCCTCCAGATCCTCCTCGCGCCCCGGCGCCTCGCCCAGGATCAAGACCCTTGCCCCCGCCCGCCCATCGGCAAAGACAAGGTTGCGCGCGCCCTTCTTCAACTCGCAATGCTCATATCCCGCCAGCGCCTCGCGCAGCGCCGCCAGCGTGCCGGCCGCCGCCGCCCGCGCCACCGCCTCGGCCACCGCCGCATCCGCCGCCTGCGCCGCGCGCTCTGCCGCGCTGATCTGGGGCACATAGGGCTCTGCCGCGCGCGCCTCCGGCCCCTTCTGCGGCAAGGGGGCCGCACTGGCCGGTGCGGCCTGCCATGCCCCGCGCTCGGGCAGGTCATAGGCATTCACCGGATCCTCGCCGATGACTTCGTCCACACCCAGTTCCATCTGCCAGCGCAGCGCCGCCAGCGCCGCCTGCCAGCCTTCGGGCGTGGAGATGTCCAGATCGATTCCCATGCCCGCAAAACTAGGCCCGCCCCCGGCCCTGCGCCACCGCCAAATTTTCCCGCGCGAAACCGGACCCCGCCGCGCGGCTTGCCCGATCCACTGCCCCCCCCTATAAGCCGCAGGAAACCCCGAAGGAGGATGAGAATGACCTTCCGCGCGCGCCACCTCCTCGGCATCGAACATCTCGCGCCCCTCGAAATCACCACCGTCCTCGATCTGGCCGACCGCTATGTCGATCTCAACCGCCGCACCGTCAAACAATCCGACGTGCTGGCCGGGATGACGCAGATCAACATGTTCTTCGAAAACTCCACCCGCACGCAGGCCAGCTTCGAACTGGCGGGCAAGCGGCTGGGGGCCGACGTGATGAACATGTCCGTCGCCCAGTCATCGGTGAAGAAGGGCGAAACCCTGATCGACACCGCCATGACGCTGAACGCCATGCATCCCGATCTGCTGGTGGTCCGCCACGGCGCATCCGGCGCGGTCAACCTCTTGGCCTCCAAGGTCAACTGCGCGGTGCTGAACGCGGGCGACGGCCGCCACGAACACCCGACCCAGGCGCTGCTCGATGCCCTTACCATCCGCCGCGCCAAGGGCCGCATCCAGCGCCTGACCGTCGCCATCTGCGGCGACATCGCCCATTCCCGCGTGGCGCGGTCGAACCTGATCCTCTTGGGCAAGATGGAAAACCGCATCCGCCTGATCGGCCCCCCCACCCTGATGCCATCAGGCATCGGCGAGTTCGGGGTCGAGGTCCATGACGACATGCGAAAGGGCCTCGAAGGCGCGGATGTGGTGATGATGCTGCGGCTTCAGAAGGAACGCATGGATGGCGGCTTCATCCCGTCGGAACGTGAATACTACCACCGCTACGGCCTCGACGCCGACAAGCTTTCGCATGCCAAGCCCGATGCCATCGTCATGCATCCCGGCCCCATGAACCGCGGCGTGGAAATCGACGGCGATCTGGCGGACGACATCAACCGCTCCGTCATCCAGGATCAGGTCGAAATGGGCGTCGCCGTCCGCATGGCCTGCATGGACCTGCTCGCCCGCAACCTGCGGCTGGAACGCGGGCGCAAGATCGTGGGAACGATGGTATGACACCCGACCCCGACCGCAAACCCACGAAGGACGAGATGAAGCAGGGCGGCAAGGTCGCGGCCCTTGTCCTGATCTTCCTCGCCCTCTTCACCATCTATTTCGTGGTGGGATGATGGAGTTTCGCCCCGATCCCGCCGCCTACCTGCGCGCCCATGTCATCATGGCCCTCGTCGGCGGCATCGCCGCGGGCCTTGTCCTTGTCGCGCTCGGCAATTCCGACCCCTGGGTCGGCCCTGTCGCCGCCCTTCTCGCCATCGGCATCCGCGCCGCCTATGTCCGGTCCGAAGCGATGGGCGAAGTCTGGCACCTCACCGGCACGCACCTCACCGGCCCCGGCGGCCGTTCCATCCCGCGAGACCAGATCGTGCAGGCCCGCCCCTTCCTCGGCGCGGTCCAGATCGTCACCCGTTCGGGCGACAAGCACCTGATCCGCTACCTTCCCGATCCTGCCGCCGCCGCGCGCGCCATCCAGTCCGGACCCCGCACATGACCACGCTGCACCTTACCCATGCCCGGATCATCGACCCCGAGGCAGGCACGATTACCCAGGGCTCCGTCACATTGGCGAAAGGCGTCATCGCCGCCATCAACGGCCCGAAACCCAAGGGCGCGACGGAAATCGACTGCGGCAACCACCACCTCGCCCCCGGCATCGTGGATATCGGCGTCAAGATCGGTGAACCCGGCGAACGCCACCGCGAAAGCTTCCGCTCCGCAGGCCTCGCGGCAGCGGCAGGTGGCGTCACAACCCTGATCGCCCGCCCCGACACCGCCCCCGCCATCGACACACCCGAAACGCTGGAATTCGTCACCCGCCGCGCGCTTGACGCCTCTCCCGTCCGCATCCGCCACATGGCCGCCCTGACCAAGGGCCGCGAAGGGCGCGAGATGACAGAGATCGGCTTCCTCCTCGACGCAGGCGCCATCGCCTTCACCGACGCCTTCGCCGTGACGCAGGACGCCAAGGTTCTCTCCCGCGCCTTCACCTATGCCCGCTCCCTCGGCGCGCTGGTGATCGGCCACCCGCAGGATCCGGGTCTCTCCAAAGGCGCCGCCGCCACCTCGGGCAAGTTCGCCTCGCTCCGCGGCCTGCCCGCCGTGTCGCCCCTTGCCGAACGCATGGGCCTCGAACGCGACCTCGCGCTGGTCGAAATGACGGGCGTGCGCTACCACGCCGACCAGATCACCACCGCCCACGCCCTGCCCGCGCTGCAACGCGCCAAGGAGTCGGGCCTTGATGTCACGGCAGGCACCTCCATCCACCACCTGACCCTGAACGAGATCGACCTCGGCGACTACCGCACCTTCTTCAAGCTGACGCCCCCCCTGCGCTCCGAAGAAGACCGCCTCGCCTTGGTCGAAGCCGTGGCAAACGGCACCATCGACTGCATCTCCTCCATGCACACCCCCGCCGACGAGGAATCCAAGCGCCTCCCCTTCGAAGAGGCCGCCGCAGGCGCCGTCGCCCTCGAAACCCTGCTCCCCGCCGCCATGCGCCTATACCATGCAGGCCATATCGACCTGCCCACCCTCTTCCGCGCCCTCTCGCTGAACCCGGCCAGACGCCTCGGCCTGCCCCAAGGCCGCATGGCCATCGGCGCCCCCGCCGATCTGGTGCTGTTCGATCCCGACGCCCCCTTCCTGATGGACCGCTTCAAGTTGCAGTCCAAATCCAAGAACACCCCGTTTGACGGACAGCGGATGGAGGGTAAGGTGCTGGCCACCTTCGTGAACGGAACCCGGGTCCACACAGCATGATCTTCCTGCCCGAAATCACCTCTGCCCCGCTGGCCCTCGGCCTTGTGGCCCTGCTGGCCTATCTTGCGGGGTCCATCCCCTTCGGCGTGGTGATCACCCGCGCCATGGGCCTTGGCGACCTGCGCCAGATCGGATCGGGCAATATCGGCGCAACCAATGTCCTCAGGACAGGCAGCAAACCCGCCGCCGCCGCGACCCTGATCCTCGACGCGGCCAAGGGCGGCATCGCCGTGCTGATCGCCCGGGCACTGGTGGGGGAAGATGCCGCACAGATCGCGGCACTCGCCTCCTTCCTCGGCCACCTTTACCCGGTCTGGCTGGGCTTCAAGGGCGGCAAGGGCGTCGCCACCTTCCTCGGCATCCTGCTAGCGCTGGCCTGGCCCGTCGGGCTCATGGCCTGCGCCACATGGGCCGTGGCCGCGGCGCTGACGCGCATTTCCTCGGCCTCGGCGCTGGCTGCATCGGCGCTCAGCCCCGGCTTCCTCGCCTTCGCGGGCTATTCCGATCTGGTGCTTCTGGCCCTGCTGCTTGCCGCGCTGGTCTGGATCCGCCACGCCGCCAATATCCGCCGCATGCGGGACGGAACAGAGCCGCGGATCGGAAAGAAGACCGCTTGAAATCGCCCAGGCAAGCGACAGCCTGCCGTCAGCGGATTTCAACACCGTTCAGCAAGCGCTTCAAAACGGCAAACTGATAGACAATCGCTGCAAGACCCAATGTAATGATTGACAGGAGAAGCCAGATCACGGCGTGTCCGATGATCTCTCCCAGGCCAACCTCCACATGCAATTTACCCACGACGCGCCCGTCCGGGGCAACAAGGCTCGTCCGGTTGATCGGCGCCTTGAAGATGTAATAGGGTGCGATGAATAGACCAAGACCAAGTGTCACGATGGTCAGAAGCACCCAGATTATTACCGTCCCAATACCTTCAGAAACAGTGAAATCGCACTTCAGTTTGTGCCCCGACGGAATAAGGGAATTCATTTTAACATTTCCTTTCAAATTGTTAACCGAAGCCTCAGTGAACTGCCCCTCACTTCACTGAACAATAACGAAGCCTTAAACCATGAAAGAAATATGTCCAAACTGTGCGCTCCGGCACAGCCTGCACAAAAACCCTACGCGCCGCCCGCAGCGTGCCGAAAGGCTGATCGGCTTCTTCGACTTGTGCAGAGTCACAGGCCCCAGCCGCTTCGGGGCCAACCTCGTTCAGGCCTGATCCCAATTGGCTTCGCCATGGCGCACCCTTGGACGCAGCCTTGCCGATACCTGAACTCGCCGCCCGCTGCGTGCCCACAGAGTGCGGCACAGGCTGCGGCACGGGAAATTGACTGCCGTCGTGGCCCTAAAGACTCGCGGCCTCATAGATCGGGGCCAAGTCGCCCCCCCAGGCCCCGCGATACTGCGACAGCCAGCGATCCGCCTGCGTCAGGCCGGTTTCCACCGCTTCCACCAGCGGCGCCAGATAGCGCTCTTCCCCCAGACCGCGCCCCGCCAGCCCCGCCTGCGACAGCGCCACCGCGGCCCGTGCCAGATCGGCGATCCGCACCCCGCCCGCCTGCCCGGCAAGCCCCTCGACCGAGGCCGCAACCCGCAGCCCCTCGCGCGTCTCCGCATCAAGCCCCTTCACAAGGTCCCATGCCGCGTCCAGCACCGTCTGGTCATAGATCAGCCCCACCCAGAAGGCCGGCAGCGCCACGATATGCGCGAAATCCCCGCAATCGGCCCCGCGCATCTCGATATACCGCTTCACCCGCGCTTCGGGGAACACGGTCGTCATGTGATCCGCCCAGTCCGAAAGCGTCGGCTTCTCGCCCGGCAGCGCGGGCAGTTCGCCCTTCAGGAAATCTCGGAAGGACTGGCCCAGCGCATTGATGTATCTGCCGTCGCGATAGACAAAATACATCGGCACATCCAGCACCCAGTCGACATAGCGCTGAAAGCCAAACCCCTCATCAAAGGCGAAAGGCAACATCCCCGTGCGCGAGTCATCCAGCCCCCGCCAGATGCGCGACCGCCAGGATTTGTGCCCGTTCAACTTGCCCTCGAAAAACGGCGATGAGGCGAAAAGCGCGGTCGCCACCGGCTGCAGCGCCAGCGCCACCCGCATCTTCTTGACCATGTCCGCTTCCGACGCATAGTCGAGGTTCACCTGAACCGTCGACGTGCGATACATCATCTGCGTGCCATGGGTGCCGACCTTGCCCATGTAATCCGTCATCAGCCGATAGCGCCCCTTGGGCATCACCGGCATGTCCTCGTGCCGCCATTCCGGCGCCGCCCCGATCCCCATGAAGCGGATGCCCAGCGGCTCGGCCAGGGCGCGCACCTCATCGAGGTGCTGGCGCAGTTCCGCCTCCGTCTCGCGCAGCCCGGCGAAGGCCGCACCCGAAAGCTCGAACTGCCCGCCCGGTTCCAGGCTGATATTCGCCCCGTTCCGCGTCAGCCCGATGACGTTGTCGCCCTCGCGCACCGGCTCCCAGCCGAACTGCGCCTGCAACCCCGCGAAAAGCGCACTGATCGACCGCGCCCCGTCATAGGGCAGGGGCTGGCGCGTGTCGGTCAGCCAGCCGAATTTTTCATGCTCGGTCCCGATGCGCCAGTCGGCCTTGGGCTTGCAGCCCGATTCCATGAACTCGGCAAGCTGCGCAAAGCTCTCGATCGGCCCGCCACCGGACTGGGGAATGGACATCTTCAAGGCTCCGCTGCGTGTCTTGGTTCAAGGCCCCGACTCGTGCTTCGCCTGACGGGGCAAGTCAAGGGGCCGAAGCCGCCCGCCCGCGCGCCGTTACAGGCGTGATACGCCCCGCCCGGCCCGCCGCCAGATCAGCCGCGACTGTTCTGCCGGGGCAAGGCCGCGCCCCTGCCCGTCGCCCTGCGGACCAAGGGCCGCCAGCAGGATCGACATCTCCATCCCCGGCAGCCCGGCAAAGACATCAAACAGACCCTCGGCCCCCGTTGCATCCACCGGCACCAGCAGAACCTGCCCATCCGCCTGCCGCAGCCGCCACAGCCGCCGCCCGCGCAACGACATCAGCCGCACCTCATCCAGCTCCGGCACGCTGACGAACCCGCCAAGCTGCGGCCCCATATAGGAAATCTGCCCCTCATCCAGGCTCACCACGCCCGGCGCGGCCGCCCCTTGGGCAAAGCGCAGCCGCCGCCAGCCCTGCAAGGCAAGCCCCGCCGCCAGCCCCGCCAGGATCAGCCCGACCGGCACCAGCAGCCATCCCCCAAGCGATGCGATCCACAGGCCCAGCAGCAGCACCGAACCGGCCCCGATCACCTCGCGCCACTGCCAGAACGCCGCGCGCAGTTCCGGCCGGATCACCGCCAATCCCCCAGCGCCGCCTGCCACAGCGCCAGCGCCGCCACCGCCGCCGTATCCGCCCGCAGGATGCGCGGCCCAAGGCTGACGGGCAGAACCGCAGGCATCGCCCTCAGCTTCGCCTTCTCTCCTTCCGAAAACCCGCCCTCCGGCCCGATCAATATGGCCCAGGGCCCCGGTTCCGCCCCCGCCAAACCCTGCGCGGCCCCCACCAGAGACTCATCGCACCACAGGATGCGCCGCCCCTCGGGCCAGCCCGCCAGCAGCCGCTCCAGCGCCACCAGATCGGCGACCTCCGGCACATAGGTGCCCCCGCATTGCTCCGCCGCCTCTACCGCATGGGCCTGCAGCCGGTCCTGCCGGATGCGCTCGGAATTGGTATGCCGGGTCTGCACCGGCAGGATCCGCCGCGCGCCCATCTCCACCGCCTTCTCCACGATGAAATCCGTCCGCGCCTTCTTGATCGGCGCGAACAGCAGCCACAGGTCCGGCGGCATCAGCAGGGCCCTGGTCTGCCGGTCGCAGACCAGAACACCCCCCCGCTTGCCGGCTTCCGCGACCTCGGCCCGCCATTCCCCGTCGCGCCCGTTGAACAGCGCAACCGCCGCCCCCTTGGCCAGGCGCATCACCGAAAACAGGTAATGCGCCTGATCCGCGCCCAAGGCCACGGCTTGCCCCTGCCCAAGGGGCTGATCTACATAAAGACGAACCTTCGCATCCATGGCCCGCACCCTATGACCCAACCGCCCGTAATTCCAGAGGCCGGCATCGTTGCCGATGCCCCGCGCGGCAATTGGGTCGATACGCTGGCCCCCGCCGCCACCCGCCCCTACCTGCGCCTGTCACGCGCCGACAGGCCCATCGGCACCTGGCTCCTGCTCATCCCCTGCCTCTGGGCCATCGCCCTTGCCGCCGCGTCCACCGGCGGCTTCACCTGGCTCGACCTCTGGCTCGTCGCCTCCTCGGCCGTGGGGGCCTTCCTGATGCGCGGCGCGGGCTGCACCTGGAACGACATCACCGACCGCGATTTCGACGCCGCCGTCGCCCGCACCCGCTCGCGCCCCATCCCCTCGCGCCAGGTCACCGTGAAACAGGCGCTTGTCTGGATGGTGGCGCAGGCCCTCGTCGCCGCGCTCATCCTCTTCACCTACCACCCCCTCGCCATCGCCCTTGGCGTGGGCTCCCTCGCACTCGTCGCCATCTACCCCTTCGCCAAGCGCTTCACCTGGTGGCCGCAGGCCTTTCTCGGCCTCGCCTTCAACTGGGGCGCGCTGCTGCTCTGGGCCGCGCATTCCGGCAGCCTGACCCTTGCCCCCATCCTCCTCTATGCGGCTGGCTTCGTCTGGACACTCTTCTACGACACGATCTACGCCCACCAGGACAAGGAAGACGACGCCCTGATCGGCGTCCGCTCCACCGCCCGCCTCTTTGGCGCGCATACCGGCAAATGGCTGGCCCTGTTCCTTGTCCTGACGGTCCTCCTGATGGCCGCCGCCGCCACCCTGGCCCTGCTGCCGCTGGCCTCGCCCCTGCCGCTTCTCGTAGCGCTGGCGGGGGCCTGGGCCATGGGCGCCCACATGTTCTGGCAGATGCGCCGCGTGGATATCGACGATCCCGCCGCCTGCCTGTCCGTCTTCCGCTCCAACCGCGATGCCGGGCTGATCCCTGCGCTGTTTATTGCCGCTGCGGCACTGGTTTGATTGATCCTTCCCCCCTGCCGACGTAATCACGGCAGGCCGTCGCAGAATCCCCGCCCGGGCCTGCCCCCGGCACGAATCGCCCAAGGAAAGCTGCCCGATGCGCCTGCCAAAGCTGTCATTGCCCAACCTGCGCAGGGCCGATTTCCGCCTCGCCCGTCTGCGGCGCCTGCCGCCGGGCCTCACCGCGCTTCTGGCCTTCGCCGTGGCCGGGGCCTTCGCGCTCTTCATCGCGATGACGGCCGCCGCGGTGATCGAACGCCGCTCCGTCAAGGCGATCAACTGGGCCATGGCGAATGAGGGGATCACCTGGGTCAAGGCCAGCGCCGATGGCATGCTCGTCACCCTCTCCGGCACCGCCCCGAACGAGGCCGCCCGCTTCCGCGCCGTCAACATCGCAGGCTCCGTCATCGACAGCGGCCGCGTCCGGGACGAACTTTCCGTCACCCCCGTCACCCAGATCGAAGCCCCCCGCTTCTCGGTCGAGATGCTGCGCAACGATGACGGGATCCAGCTCATCGGCCTGCTGCCCGAAGGCAGCGACGAACCCACCCTCGCCGCCGCCGCCGCCGAACTGGCCCAGGGCGTGCCGGTGGCCGACATGCTGGAAACCGCGGCCTATCCCGCGCCCGCAAGCTGGCAGGCGGCCTTCGATTTCGGCCTGAACGCGCTGCGCCTGCTTCCCCGCTCCAAGATCTCCGTCGCCGCCGACCGGGTCGAGGTGACGGCCATCGCCACCAGCGATGCCGAAAAGCGCAACCTCGAAAGCGAACTCGCCCGCCTGCGCCCCGAAGGCCTCGCCCTTGTGATCGACATCTCCGCCCCCCGCCCCGTCATCACCCCCTTCACCCTCCGCTTCGTCAAGGATGCCGAGGGCGCCCGCTTCGATGCCTGCTCGGCCGATACCGACGCCGCGCGCAACCGCATCCTCGCCGCGGCCATCGCCGCCGGGATGGAGGGCAAGGGCAGCTGCACCGTCGGCCTCGGCGTGCCAAGCCCGCGCTGGGGCGAAGCCGTCGAAGCCGCCATCCGCGCCATCGCCGCCATGGGCCAGGGCACCGTGACCTTCTCGGATGCCGATATCTCGCTCGTCGCCGCCGAAGGCACCGATCAGGCCGCCTATGACCGCGCCGTGGGCGAACTCAAGGCCGCGCTGCCGCAGGTCTTCTCGTTGAATGCCACGCTCCCCAAGGCGGCCAATGCCACGGCGGGCCCTGCCGAATTCACCGCCACGCTCGCCCCCGAAGGCCGCGTCGAACTGCGCGGTCGCCTGACCGACGATCTGCAACGCGCCGTCGTCGACAGCTTCGCCCAGGCGGAATTCGGCGTCGGCAAGGTCTACAATGCCACAAGGCTCGATTCCGAACTGCCCGATGGCTGGCCCGTCCGTGTCCTCGCCGGGATCGAGGCGCTGGGCGAACTCGACGAAGGCAGCCTTCTCGTGCGCGCCGACACGGTCGAGGTGTCGGGCATCACCGGCTCGCAAAGCGCGCGCGACCGGATCAGCCAGATCCTTTCCGACAAGCTCGGCCAGGGAAAGACATTCCGCGTCTCCGTCCGCTATGACGAAGCCCGCGATCCGCTGGCTGCCCTGCCCACGCCGGAAGAATGCCTCGCCCGGATCGACAGCCTGCTGGACAGCCAGAAGATCACCTTCCCCCCCGGCTCCGCCGAAATCGACGCGGCCACCGGCCAGCTGATGACGCGCCTCGCCGATACGCTGAACGAATGCCCCGCTTTGCCGCTGGAAATCTCCGGTCACACCGATTCCCAGGGCTCGGAAGAGGGCAACCGCGCCCTCTCGCAGGCCCGCGCCGATGCCGTTCTCCTTGCCCTTCAGGGCCGCCGGGTCGAAGTGTCGGAAATGCGCGCTGTCGGCTATGGCGAAGCCCGGCCCATCGCCGACAACGAAACCGAAGAGGGCCGCGAAGCCAACCGCCGCATCGAATTCACCCTGATCGGCGCGCCTGCCGCCCCGGCCACGGCCGAAACGGCCGATGCCTCTGTACCGGTCCCGCAGACCGCCACCGCAGGGGAAGGGGTGGTGATCCCCGCCCTCGCCCCGCCCACCGATGCGGCTTCCTGCGTCGGCAACATCACGGCCCTTCTGGCCCGCGACAAGATCACCTTCGACCCCGGCTCCGACGTCATCTCCAGCGCTTCCTCCGGCCTTGTCGATGCCTTGGCGACCCTGCTCAAGCAATGCCCCGGCGTCCCGATCGAGGTGGCAGGCCACACCGATTCCCAAGGCACCGAACGCAACAACCGCACCCTCTCCGAAAACCGGGCCAAGGCCGTTCTGGTCGCGCTCGCCGAACGCGGAGTCGATGTCTCCACGCTCAAGGCCGTTGGCTATGGCGAAGAGAAACCCATCGCCGACAATGCCAACGAAGACGGGCGCGAGGCCAATCGCCGCATCGAATTCGTCCTTCTCACCCCGCCCAGCACGCCCAGCACGCCCGCGCCCGCAACCGCCGCCCCCCCTCCGGCCCAGCCGGATCAGGCGGATCAGGCAGATCAGGCGCAACCGGCCACCCCCCCCACGCCCGCCACGGCAACCCCCGATTTCTCCGGTGACACCAGCCCCTCGATCGCCCCGCAGGAAAAGACCTTGCGTCCGCCCGCCCGTCCCGCGAATAACGGTTAGGCACGCGAACAGACCAGGGTCCAATGAACCGCCAGGAATTCATCACCGCAACCGCCGTCATCCTGCTTCTCGCCTTTGCGCTCGGCTGGTTCACCTATTGGCTCCTGCACCGCTTCACCCGCGTCGCCGGCGGCGACGTGGCCGAGATGGACAATCTCGCCCAGGCCCTGCACGAGGCGGAAGAGGCCCGCGATCACGCGCTGATCTATCTGGAAGAGCGTGAGGCCGAACTGATGAACCAGATCGCCCAGACCGAGGCGGAACTCCGCGCCGCCATGGAAGGCCTGCGCGACGCCCGGCACGAGGCCGAAGAGATGCGCGCCTATATCGAACGCATGCACGCCGCCAACTGACGGCCCCCGCATTTCATCGCCGATGCTTGCATGACGGGTCCGGGACGTCTGCCGTCACCCGCCGTCCCGTAGGGCGGGGGTCTCCCCGCCACCCGTCGCCTCAATAGGGCGCAAGGCTCTCCCCGCCCTTCGACACCCCTACCCCAACCCGCCCAGACAGGCCTCCACCAGGCCCGAACCCGGCTCCGCCAACCCCTCCACCACATCGAAATGGTGCCGCCCCGGATCAACCGTCCATGGGCACTCCCACTCCTCTGCCAACAGACGCGCCTGCCACAGGAAGGCGGGCCGCTCCTGCCCGCCCACCCAGACATGGGCCTCCACTCCCGCCGCCCGCGCCAGCCGCGCCGGGCTTTCCGCCGCGCATTCCGCCGCGTCCAGCCGCAGCTTGTCCTGCATCTCCGTCGCCATCAGCGGCGCCAGTTCCGACAGGGGCGAGATTGGCACCACCCGCCGCAGCCCCGGCACCGCCTGATCCGCACAAGCCATCCGCGCCGCCAGATGCCCGCCCGCCGAATGCCCCGCCACCACCACCGGCACCCCAGGCACCGCCTCGGCCGCCACCAGACAGGCCCGCGCGATCTCGGCCGTCATCCCCGCGATCCGCGCCTCGGGCGCCAGCGTGTAGGACGGCATCGCACAGGCCCATCCCCGCGCCACCGCGCCGCCCGCCAGATGCGACCATGTCTCGCGCCCGAAGGCCAGCCAATAGCCACCATGCACAAAGACCAGCAGCCCCCGCGCCTCACCCTCGGGCAGGAACAGATCGAACCGCTGCCGCGCGCCCGGCCCATAGGCCAGCCCCAGCCGCGCCCGCGCCCCCATCGCCGCACGGAACCCCGCCGCTGCCGCCTCCCACCTGGGCGGATACCCCTCCGCCCCCGCGATGAAGGCCCCGTTCGCATAGGCGCGATCCGCCTCCGACCGCCATTCCTGCCCTTTGCCCATGCCCAACGCCCCGATTTGATCAAAATTTCGCACACCGCATCCGGAATCTGCCCTGCCGGAACTGGACAAGCCCCCCCTCGCGGATGCATCCATCCTTAACCCGAAACGCCGGAGGCCCACATGCTCGATTCCGTCACCAATCTCGCGTCGCTCCTGAAGGATCCGACACTTCTGGTCACCAAGGCCTATGTCGCCGGCGAATGGATCGACGCCGACGACGGCACCCGCTTCGATGTCACCAACCCCGCCCGGGGCGACGTGATCTGCACCCTGCCGAACCTTGGCCGCGCGGAAACCGCCCGCGCCATCGCCGCGGCCGAGGCCGCGATGAAGGACTGGGCCGCCCGCACCGGCAAGGAACGCGCCGCCGTCCTGCGCAAATGGTTCGATCTGATGATGGCCAATGTCGATGACCTTGGCAAAATCCTGACCGCCGAAATGGGCAAGCCGTTGGCCGAAGCCAAGGGCGAGGTCGCCTATGGCGCCTCCTTCATCGAATGGTTCGCGGAAGAGGCGAAACGCGTCTATGGCGAAACCATCCCCGGCCACCAGCGCGACAAGCGCATCACGGTGATCAAGCAGCCCATCGGCGTCGTGGGCTCCATCACGCCCTGGAACTTCCCCAATGCCATGATCGCCCGCAAGGTCGGCCCCGCACTCGCCGCAGGCTGCGGCTTCGTCGCCCGCCCTGCCGCCGAAACCCCGCTCTCGGCGCTGGCAATGGCCCTGCTGGGCGAACGCGCGGGGCTTCCGGCGGGGATCTTCTCGGTGATCACCTCCATCCGCTCCTCAGACATCGGCAAGGAATTCTGCGAAAACCACGCCGTCCGGAAACTGACCTTCACCGGCTCCACCGAAGTCGGCCGCATTCTGCTGCGTCAGGCGGCGGATCAGGTGATGAAATGCTCGATGGAGCTTGGCGGCAACGCGCCCTTCATCGTCTTCGACGACGCCGATCTCGATGCCGCCGTCGCCGGTGCCATGGTTTCGAAATTCCGCAACAACGGCCAGACCTGCGTCTGCGCCAACCGCATCTACGTGCAGGCCGGCGTCTATGACGCCTTCGCGAAGAAACTGGCCGAGGCAGTGGCGAAAACCAAAGTGGGCGACGGCCTGTCCGAAGACGTCACCTTCGGCCCCCTGATCAACGACAAGGCCGTCGCCAAGGTCGAGGAACACATCACCGACGCCCTCACCAAGGGCGCCCGCGTCGAAACCGGCGGCAAGCGCCACGCGCTCGGCGGGTCCTTCTTCGAACCCACCATCCTGACGGGCGTCACCACCGACATGCTGGTGACCAACGAAGAAACCTTCGGCCCCCTCGCCCCCCTCTTCAAGTTCGAGACCGAGGAAGAGGTGATCGCGCTCGCCAACGCCACGATCTTCGGCCTTGCCTCCTATTTCTACGCCCGCGACATCGGCCGCATCACCCGCGTGCAAGAGGCGCTGGAATACGGCATGGTCGGCGTGAACACCGGCCTCATCTCGACCGAGGTCGCCCCCTTCGGCGGGGTCAAGCAATCCGGTCTTGGCCGCGAAGGATCGCGCCACGGGATGGAGGACTATCTGGAAATGAAATACATCTGCCTGAGCGTCTGATGCGCCTCCGCATCGCGCTCCCGCTCCTCTGCACCCTCACCCTCGCCGCCTGCGGCGGGGGCATCCCGCTGGTGCCGCTGATCTAACTGCGCAGAACCGCCGCGATCTGGCCCCAGATCGCGGCGATTGCCGCATCTGGCGGGGGCAAGTCCGGGGCAAAGACCGCCTCGCGCATCCCCAGCGTATAGATCGCCCAGATTGCGGCCAGCGCATCCTCCAACGCGACATTGGCCCTGAATGCGCCGGTCGCCTGCCCGGCGCGGATCACCTCTGCAAGCGGGGCCAGAAACGCCGCCCGATCCGCGCGGCTCTCGGCCTCCGCCTCGGGCGACCATGTCCAGCCATGGGCCTGCAGCACCCGCAGCAGCTTCGGATCGCCAAGGTCGGTCGCCGCCCAATCCACCAGAATGGCGCGCAGCCGCGCCTCGGGGCTGCCCGGCCCGGCAGCCGCCACCTCCGTCCGGGCCAGCAGCGCCGCATGCACGTCCTTCACCAGCGCCGCGATCAGCCCCGCCTTGCCATCGAAATAGGCGTTGATCAGGCTGTGCGAAACGCCCGCCCGCCGCGCCACCTCCACCACCGAGATCGCCTCTACCCCGCGCTCCGCCGCGATGGCCCGGGCGGCCTCCAGAAGCGCCGCGCGGGTGGCGTGCTTCTGCGCCGCACGTCGGGCGCGGGCAGGTTCGGAAAGGGTATAGCTGCGGGTCATGACGTGGCGGTGTAGCGGGTATGCAGAAAATGTCAAAGACATTGTCTTGCGCTTTCGGGTCATCCCTCCTAATTCAATTTACAATGTAAAATGAATTAATCCGATGGAACCCCGATGATCCAGCCCGTGGACAGCCTGTCCGACCGCCTGCACCACCTCGCCCGACGGGCGATGGAGGATGGTCTGCTCAACCTCACCGCCGACGAACGCCGCGACATCGCGGCCGAACTCTACCGCCTCGCCGATGCCGTGACCCTGCAACCCGTGACCCAGGGCGATATCGAAGCCCAGGGTCAGGCCCTCCGCCGTGTGGCCTGGCTTACCGGCTGGCTGGAACGGGCAAGGCAGCAGTCGGCGCAGCAACCGGCGCAGCAAAGGGCGAAGGCCGCGCCCTAGCACGGCCCCAGCCGGGCCGCATAGCCGTTGTTATCGCATATCAGCCTTGCGCTTTTGCCTAGCAGCGCCGCGCCTGCCACATCGGGACCAAGGCATGATGCCTGATCATGAAAGGACCGATGCAGATGCTGCCGAACCTCCGCACCCTCTCCACCGCCGCAATCGCGGCCCTCGCCCTCGCCGCCACGGCGGCTGCCCCGGTTCAGGCCGGCCAGCGGGAACGCGACTTTCTCAAGGGCGTCGCCGCCACCGTCATCGTGGGCACCGTGCTGCAGAACATGAACAAGCAGCGCGCCCAGGCCCAGACGCCGCGCGGCTACTACCAGCAGCCTGCCTATCAGCAGCCGCAATACTATGTCCCGCCGTCGCGCAACCAGCAGACGAACTTCGTCCCCCAGGCCCATCACGGCCTGACAACCAGCGCCGCCGCCCAGGCCTTCAAAAGCTACAGCCCCACCGAGCGCCGCGCGATCCAGCGCCAGCTGTCCCGGCAGGGCTATTACTACGGCGCGATCGACGGCGTCTTCGGCCCCGCCACCTACCGCGCCCTCAGCAGCTATGCCGTGGATCGTGGCCTGAGCGGCCGCATCGACAGCGCCTCGGGGGCCTATACCGTCTATGACAGCCTGATCTACTGATCCTGCAAGAGGGGCGCCCCACCGGGCGCCCCTCTCTGCATCTCCCCAACGCCAGCCCGGCCCAATCGGCCTTGGCACCTCACCGACGCCCCCGCTTGCACCGCGCAGGCCGGGCCCGCGCCCCGATCAGGGCCCTTCACCGGCCTTCAGGAACTTGGCTCCCCCCGCGCCCATGCCACCGCTCTGGACAGAGGCCCTCCGCGCCCCCGGCGCCGCTGCCCGCCAGGCGCGGTCCAGCTCGGCCATCAGATCATCCAGCAGACCTTCCACAGGAACGGCAATGGTGACGGGCCTGCCATTCACCTCGGCCCCGGCGGAAATGACCGACACCAACTCAGACCCATAGGCCGTGTCGCGAAACACCGGGGCTCCGGACGCGCCGAAATCCGTCACGCAATCCAGCACGACCATACGGCCCTCGGTCCCCAGAACCGCGCAGGCATCCTGCATCGACGCCGCCTCTGACCGGTCCCGCGCATAGGATACGATCTCCACCCGATCCCCACCCCGCGGAAAGGATCCGGTCGCCGCCGGCGTGATCGAGGGCAGCAGGATCGGCTCACCCAGCTTGATCAGGCCAAGGTCGCTTCCGATCTGGTCCCGATGCGCCATGCTGCCCTCCTCAAGTCCGGGGCGATAGCCGGGATGCGGCAGGATCATCGCCCCCGCGCGATCCGCCTCGGCCCGGCCATCGCGCCATCCGGCCAGGAATGTCAGTTCCGAAGCGCGATACGGCTCTCCCGTCGCCTTGTCGAAAAGACAATGCGCCGCCGTCAGCACCACATCCGGCGCGATCAGCGTGCCGCTGCAAAACCCCCTCGATCCCAGGTCGATCCGCCCCACCGCGGCCCATCGCCCGGCGACCACCCCGGTCTCAAGCGGGCGAAGGTTTCCATCCCAGCCAAGCGCCGGTTGCGCCAGAAGGGCCAGCCAGACCAGAACGCCACGCATCCACCACCTCCACCCTTACGCCCCACGGATCACGCGGCGAAGGTGACAGAGGAACCCGGCGGAACTGCGGCGCGACCACGCAAGTCTCGGGGCGATGGCCCAGGCACCGAATGACCGCCTGATCCGGCAAACGAAGAAGGGGCACCCCACCGGGCGCCCCTTCGATCATGTCATCCACTCCGGCCCGCTCAGTTGGCCTTCGCGGTGGTCCCTTCCAGAACCGGCGCGACACCCGGCGCCGCGCTGGCAATCTCGATCCGGCGGGGTTTCAGCGCCTCGGGCGTCTCGCGCGTCAGGTCGATATGCAGCATGCCCAGCTCATGCACAGCCCCCGTCACGCGCACATGATCGGCCAGCGCAAAGCGCCGCTCGAAGGCGCGGGTGGCGATGCCGCGATGCAGATAGGTCTTGCCCTCGGCCTCCGGGGCCTTGCGGGCGGTCACCAGAAGCGTGCCATCCTTCACCTCGACAGCCAGTTCCTCGGCGGTGAAACCCGCCACGGCGATCGAGATGCGATAGCTGTCCTCGGCGGTCTTCTCGATATTGTAGGGGGGATAGGTCGGCTGGGCGACATCGGTCGTCAGCACACGATCCATGAGGTCGGCGATCCGGTCAAAACCGACGGTCGCGCGGTAAAGCGGGGCGAAATCAAGGGTTCGCATGGGGTCATCCTCCAGTGAGCGATGCTATGTCATGCCCTCCTCATCGGACGGGCGGCGATGCACCGGCCCTGTCACAGGCATCCGGCACAACCCGGATTTGGGAATGAACCACGCCGCTTTCAAGCCCCCGCCACAGCGCAGGGCGCAAGCCACCGCCTCAGGGCGCAACCTTCAGGAACTTTGCCCCGCCCCCGCCGCCCGAAAGGACGCGCGCCCCCGTCGCCGCCCGCGGCGCGCCCGCCGCCAGTTCCGCCTTCAGCACGGCCAGCGGCTCCGACAGCGGCACAGCCAGCGACACCGCCTCGCCCTGCACCTGCGCCTTGGCCGAGATCACCGACACGATCCGCACCTCGCCATCCCGCATCGCAAAGACCGGCGCGCCGCTCGCCCCGAATTCCACCGCGCAGGACAGCACCATCAGATTGCTCCGCTGCGCCATGATCTCGCAAACCTCCTGCAGCGACGGCGCCTCCGACCGGTCCATCGCATAGGACACGATCCCCACCTCCTCGCCCATCATCGGGGCGGGATCGGTGGCGAAGGGGGTCACCTGCGGCAGGCGGATCGGCTGGTCCAGCCGCAACAGCGCCACATCCACCCCCACATTGCCCAATTCCTCGGCCACGTCGAACTGATAGCCCGGATGCACCAGCGCCTGCGCCACCGCGCGATAGGCCTCCGCCCGCCCGTTGCGCCACCCGGCCAGAAAGCGCAACTCGCCCTCGCCGATCCGCGCGCCCGTCACCTTGTCGAACAGGCAATGCGCCGCCGTCAGCACCAGATCCTCGGCGATCAGCGCGCCCGTGCAGAACCCCCGCTCGCCCAGTTCGATCCGGCCCACGGCCTGCCATCCCTTGCCATCGTCGCCCGTCTGCAGCGACCGGATCGTCGGCCCCTCGGCATGGGCCGGTGACAGCATCAGCAGGAACAGGATCGCGACAAGACGCATTCAACATCCTCGGGCATCGGCCCGGCCTGCCTAGCCCGGCTTTCCGGCGAAAGTTTGGCAGGCCCCCCGACCGCTGTCCAGCCGGACAGGGATCAAGGCCCGAACCGACCGGTCCCTCGTCCATGCCAAAGCCGCTTCATCTTGGCCCAAATACCCAATCGACACCGGCCAACCCGCGCCACGGCCGAAAGCGGATCCCTGCTCCGCCACCCGGCCCCGCGATTTCTGACACAGAAATCGCGCAAGATTCTGTGTCAGAATTTTCCCCCGCCCCGCATCAGCCTTCCGCAAGGGCCCGGGGCTTCGGCCCGCCTGTCGCCCAGTCCAGCAGTTCCACCGAATGCACCACCGGCACCGCCGTGCCCGATCCGATCTGCATCATGCAGCCGATATTTCCGGCGGCGATCACATCCGGCGCCTTCGCCTCCAGCGTCCGCACCTTGCGCGCCTTCAACTCGCGCGAGATCTCGGGCTGCAACAGGTTGTATGTCCCCGCCGAGCCGCAGCACAGATGGCTGTCCGCAGGCTCCACCACCTCAAAGCCCACCCGCTTCAGCAACTCCTTCGGCGCGGTCTTCACCTGTTGCCCATGCTGCAGCGAACAGGCCGCGTGATAGGCCACGCGCAGACCCTTTGCCGCGCCCTCCGGCACCCCGATCCGGGCCAGCAGTTCGGATATGTCGCAGGCCAGCCCCGCCACCCGCGCCGCATCCTCTGCCAGGGGATCGTTGCGGAACATATGCCCGTAATCCTTCACCGTCGTCCCGCAACCGCTGGTGTTGATCACCACCGCATCCAGCCCCTCGCCCCGGATCTCCGCCATGAAGGCGCGGATATTGGCCGCCGCAAACCCATGCGCCTCGCCCTCGCGGCCCATGTGATGGGTCAGCGCCCCGCAGCATCCCATGCCCGCAGGCACGACCACCTCGCAGCCCAACCGCCGCAGCAGGCGGATCGTCGCATCGTTGATATCCGTGTTCAACGCCTTCTGCGCGCAGCCCGTCATCAGCGCCACGCGCATCCTGCGCGCCCCCAGAGGCGCAAAGCTCTGCGGATCGTCATTGCGCGAAACCGGTGGCACGCGCTTCGGCACCATGTCCAGCATCGCCTGCACCCGCGCATCCGGGATCAGCCGCGCAAAGGGCTTGCCCATCTTCGCCAGCCCGATCGCCAGCCGGAACCGCATCGGATAGGGTAGCACCTTGGCCAGCACAAAGCGCAGCGCCCGGTCGGTGAAGGGGCGCCTGTAGGTCGCCTCGATATGGGCGCGGGCATGGTCGACCAGATGCATGTAATGCACCCCCGACGGGCAGGTCGTCATGCAGGACAGGCAGGACAGGCAGCGATCAATATGCTTCACCACCCGCGCATCCGCTGCGCGGCCTGTCTCCAGCATCTCCTTGATCAGGTAGATCCGCCCGCGCGGGCTGTCCAACTCATCGCCCAACACCTGATAGGTCGGGCAGGTCGCCGTGCAGAACCCGCAATGCACGCAGGATCGCAGGATCTCGTTCGACCGCGCCAGCGCAGGGATCGCCAGTTGCTCGGGGGTGAAATTCGTCTGCATCGCATCCCCTCAGAGCAGGACCAGAAAGATCATCACGGCCGAAACCGCCAACCCGGCCATCAGCGCAGGCCAGATCCAGCCCGCCGCCCCGGCGGGGATCGCCCGGCGCAGCCCCTGCGCCAGCGCCGCCAGCGCCACCGCCGCCGCCCCGATCTGCACCATCAGCCGGGCAAACCCGCCATCCGTCGCCGGATCATTCGTCACCCAGACCAGCGCCAGCGCCGCCCCCGCCAATCCGATGCCCAGACCCTCGCGCCCCTTCGGCAAAAGACAAAGCGACAGATAGATCGCCAGCGGAAACCCAAGGAAGATCAGCGCCATGTCAGGCCGCCCCCTGCATCAGGCCGGGGTTGAACAGCCCCCTCGGATCGAACTTCGCCCGCAGCCCCGCCGACAGGGCCGCCACCGCCGCAGGCTCCGGGTGAAAGGCACCCGGCCCTTCCCCCCTTACCCGCGTCGCATGGCCCTGAAACACCCCCAGCCTTGCCCGCAGATCCACCCCCGGCGCCACCGCCAGCCAGACCAACCCGCCGCCCCAGTCATACATCACCGCCTCGGCCCCGGCCCGCGCCACCAGCCCCGGCGCATCCGACGGCTTCACCGAAAGCCGCCAGACATCCCCCGACAGCCCATGAAACGGCACCACATCCCGCACCGCCGCCCAGACCTCGGCCCCGACCTCCTCCACCGCCCCGAAGCGCGCCAGCAGGCGGCGCAACTCTCCCGCGCGATAGCGGACCGATGTCGCGAAACCCTCCACCCGCACGAATGTCCCCCGCCCGGGCCAATGCGCGGCCCCCGTCACGTCGAAGGGCGATCCCAGCGCCGCCGCCATCGCCTCGACCGCCCGCGCATCCTCCAGCCCCGCGAGGCAGAGCGTCGCCACCGCCTCCGGCGCGGGCAGCACCTTGAAGGCCACCTCGGTGATCACCCCCAGCGTGCCATGCGACCCCGCCATCAGCTTGACCAGATCAATCCCCGTCACGTTCTTCATCACCCGCCCGCCATTGCGGATCACCGTCCCGGTCCCATCCACGAACCGCACGCCGATCAACGAATCCCGGCACGCCCCCGCCTGCACCCGCCGCGGCCCGCTGGCATTCACCGCCACCACGCCGCCGATTGTGGACACCCCCTCACGCCCCAGCAATCCCCGCATGTCCGGCGGATCAAAGGCCAGCCGCTGCCCCTCGCCCGCCAGCAAGGCCTCCACCTCGGCCAAGGGCGTCCCCGCCCCAACGACCAGCGTCAGCGCGCCGGGCTCATAGAGCCGCACCCCCGACAACCCGCCCGTCTCCAGCACCTCCCCCGGCACGGCGGCACCGATCCCCCGCGTCCCGCCCCCGCGCAGGATCAGGGGCGCATTCGCCCCCCGCACGATCCCCGCCAGTTCCGCCTCATCCACAGGACGCATGCCTGCCCCTTCATCTGTTCCCAAATATCCTGCGGGGGTCGCCACTGGTGCGCCACTGGTTCAAGCCCAGTGGCGACGGGTGCAAAACCCCCGGTCCCGCCGCATCACGCTGCGCGACGCGAGGCCGTCACGTATAAAGGAAACACCTTCGCCGGGTTCAGCAGCCAGCCCGGATCGAACACATCCTTCACGCGCAACTGCGCCTCCATGTCATCATCCGAAAACTGCACCGACATCAGGTCGCGCTTCTCCACGCCCACCCCATGCTCGCCGGTCAGGCAGCCGCCCACCTCGACACACAGCTTCAGGATATCCGCGCCCAGCGCCTCGGCCTTCTCCAGATCGCCGGGCTGGTTGGCGTTGAAGATGATCAGCGGATGCATGTTGCCATCCCCCGCATGGAACACATTCGCCACGCGCAGCCCGTAGCCTTCCGTCAACTCCCCGATCCGGCGCAGCACGAAGGCCAGTTCCGAAACGGGGATCGTGCCATCCAGACAGATGTAATCCCCCATCTGCCCCATCGCGCCAAAGGCCGATTTCCGGCCCAGCCAGATGCGCTTGGCCTCATCCTCGCTTGCCGCCTCGCGATAGGCCACCGGATCGTGCCGCGCGGCAATCGCCTTGATCCGCGCCAGTTGCTCGTCGATCTCGGCGGGGCTTCCCTCCACCTCCACGATCAGCAGCGCCTCGCAATCGGGGTAGCCCGCCTTGGCGAAGGCCTCCGTCGCCACGATGCAGGGCCGATCCATGAACTCGATCGCCACCGGCAACAGCCCGCCCTTGATGATGTCGGCCACACAGGCCCCCGCCACCTCGTTTGCGGCGAACCCCATCAGCACGGGCCGCGCCCCCTCGGGCTTGGGCAGGATCCGCAGCCAGGCCTCCGTCACCACGCCCAACTGCCCCTCGGACCCGCAGATCACGCCCAGCAGGTCCAGCCCCGGCGCATCCATGAACGGCCCGCCCACCTGCACCACCTCACCCGCCATCGTGACCATGGTCACCCCCAGCAGATTGTTCGTCGTCACCCCGTATTTCAGGCAATGCGCGCCCCCGGAATTCATCCCGATATTCCCGGCAATCGCACAGGCCAGCTGGCTGGAGGGGTCCGGCGCATAGAAGAACCCCTCCGCCTCTACCGCGCCCGTCACCGAAAGATTGGTCCGCCCCGCCTGCACCCGGATGAAGCGGTTTGTGTAATCCGTCTCGATCACCGCATTCATCCGCGCCACACCCAGCACCACCGCATCCGGCGTGGGCAGCGACCCGCCCGCGAGCGAGGTTCCCGCCCCCCGCGGGATCACTTTCACCCCCTCGTCATGGCAGGCCCGCATCACGGCGGCCACTTCTTCGGTCGTGCGCGGCAGCACCACGGCCAGCGGCAAACAGCGATAGGCCGTCAGCGCGTCGCATTCATAGGCGCGCGTCTCGGCCGGGTCGGTGATCAGGGCATCAGGCGGCAAGAGCCCGGCCAGGCGGGCATGCACCCGCTCGCGCCGCGCCAGGATCGCCGGATCTGGCTGGGGCATTTCCATGACGATCCCTCCCTTCAATTGGTAAAAACATATAACCAATTATCCCAGATGACAAGCGCCATTCCCGCGCATAACCATCAGCCATGACCATGCCCCTGCATATCGGCAGCCTCGGCAGTGCCGACCTGATCGCTGTCGCGGCCTATCTGCTGCTCTGGGTCGGCTGCGGCTGGCTGATCGAACATCCGCCTGCCCGGCGCCAATCCGTCACCATCCTGATGCAGGATTACCGCCGCGACTGGATGGGGGAATTCGTCACCCGCCAGCCCCGCATCTTCGACGCCACCCTGATCGACAGCCTGCGTCAGGGCACGGCCTTCTTCGCCTCGGCCTGCATGATCGCCATCGGCGGCGGCGTGGCGCTGATCGGCAATTCCGACCGCGTCAGGGGGCTTGCCGCCGACCTGACACTGGATCAGGCGGGCGCGCAGGTCGAAATGAAGATCATCCTGGTGATCGCCTTCCTCGCCAATGCGCTGCTGAAGTTCATCTGGGCGCATCGGCTTTTCGGCTATTGCTCCATCCTGATGGCCGCCGTCCCGAACGATCCCGCCGATCCCAAGGCCCGCCCCCGCGCCGCACAGGCGGCCGAGATCAACATCACCGGCGCGCGCAGCTTCAATCGCGGATTGCGGTCGATCTATTTCGCGCTCGGCGCGCTGGGCTGGCTCTTCGGCCCCTATGGCCTTCTGCTTGCCGGCCTTGCCAGCGCCGCTGTCCTGATGCGCCGCGAATTCGCCTCGCATTCCCGCGATGTCATGCTGAAGCGCTGATCCGCTTCGCGCCGCGCCGCCCCTCGATCAGCCAGGCCGCAATCGCCAGCCCCGCCGCCAGCAGCAGCCACAGCCAGCCCGGCAGCAAGGGCGCAATCGTCAGATCCTGCGTCACATAGGCCCCGCGCGGGGTGATCCCCAGCCAGCCGCGCCCCGCCGCGGGCCGCCCCTCGCGCACCGTGCGAATGTCCGGCACCCCCTCTTCCAGCCGCGCGATCCCGCCATTCGTCGGCACCACCACCGGCTCCAGCACCGCGCCGCTGGCAATCGTCTCCACAAACTCGCGCGGCGCCGATGGACCCACCGCCACCACCCGCGTCAACTCGCCCTGCTCCAACCGGTAAAGCCCCATCATCGGCGCCTGCCAGACCAGTTCATATCGCCCCGGCGAAACCTCGGGCATCGGCAACACCACCACCGCGCCATCCGGCCCGGTGATCGTCACATCCCCCGGCGGCTCTTCCGCGATGGACCGCCGCCGCACCGTCAATTCCTGACCCGAGGTCGTGGCAGTCAGCGCCTCTTCCTCCAGTTCCGGCTCCTTCAGCATCCAATGCGCCAGCCGCCGCAGCAGTTCCAGTTGCGGCCCGCCACCCTCATATCCCCGCCCCCAAAGCCAGGCGTGATCGGAGGCCAGCACCGCCACCCGCCCCTCGCCCACCCGGTTCAGCACCAGCAAAGGCCGCTCATCCGCGCCCTGCATCACCACCTGCCCCGCGCGCGGCACCACGTCGATCTGCCGGAACCAGCGGCCCCAGCCGCCTTCGGGCGCCAGCGCCTCCAGCCCTTCCGTCACCGGATGCCGCCGCCCCAGATCCGTCAGCGCCGGGCGGAACCCGCCCTCGATCACCCGCGCCGTCGGCTCCACCGGCAGCACATCGGCCAAGGGCGACCGCCACAGCGAATCCACCGCCCCGAATTCCGGCCCCGCCGCCACCAGCACCGTGCCGCCATTGCGCACATACTGGGCCACATTCTCCAGGTATGACATCGGCAGGATGCCCCGCATCCTGTATCGGTCAAAGACGATCAGATCGAATTCCTCGATCTTTTCCACGAACAGTTCCCGCGTCGGAAAGGCGATCAGCGAAAGCTCCGTTACCGGGATCCCGTCCTGCTTTTCCGGCGGCCGCAGGATGGTGAAATGCACAAGGTCAACCGAGGCATCGGATTTCAGCAGGTTCCGCCACACCCGCTCCCCCGCATGCGGCTCACCCGAAACCAGCAGCACCCGCAGCCTGTCGCGCACCCCGTTGATCTGCACCACGGCGGCATTGTTGCGATCCGTCAGTTCCCCCTCCGCCGCGGGCGTAGAGAATTGCAGCACATTCATCCCGCCATGCGGCAGCGTTACGGGCAGATCCAGATCCTCGCCCACCGGCACGCGAAAAGTCTGCGGTTCGCTGTCATCCACCGCGATCGTCAGGTCCACCGCGCTTTCCCCCGGCGCGGCCCCCTGATCCTCGATCCGCAGGGTCAGCATCACCTCTTCGCCCAGGATGGCAAAGGCAGGCGCGTTCTTCACGATCAGGCGGCGGTCCCAATCCGCCTCGCGCCCGGTCAGCAGCACATGCAGGGGCGCGGGCAGGGTGGGTGCCAGTTCCACATCATGCACCTGCCCATCGGTGATGATCATCGCACCCGCCACCCGCGCGCGCGGCTCCTCGGCCAGCAGTTCCGCCAGCGCCGTCATCGCCAGCGATCCGCCATCCTCCGGCGCATCGGTGAACCGCCGCACCCGCAATTCGGTATTCTCCAGCCGCGCGACCTCCGCCTCGACCCCGGCAATCGCCGCCTCCACCTGCGCCGCGCGGTCGCCCAGGCCCTGACTCGCGCTTTCATCCACCACCAGAAGCACGATATCCGACAGCGCCGCGCGCTCCTCCTCCTGCAAGGACGGATTGGCAATCGCCGCCAGCACCACCAGCGCCGTCAGCCCCCGCAGCCACCATCCCGACAGGCCCCGCCACAGCGCCACAGCCAGCAGCACGGCGGCAAAGCCCGCCAGCCCCCACAGCACCGGCCAGGGCACCAGCGGATCAAGGATCAGCGCCGCCGTCATTGCCCCAGCCTTTCCAGCAGCGCCGGCACATGCACCTGATCCGACTTATAATTCCCCGTCAGCACATGCATGATCAGGTTGATCCCGAAACGGTTCGCCATCTCGCGCTGGCGTTCCCCGGCAAAGCCGCGCCCGACCGGGAACATCGGCACCCCCATCGCATCCACCGCCCAGGCGGCGGCCCAGTCATTGCCGCCGATCACCACCGGCGTCACCCCGTCATTCAGGTTGCGAAACGGCATCCCCTCCACCTGCTCGGCATCGGGCGGCGCGGCCTCCACCCAGACCGGCGCGCCGCCGAAACGGCCCGGAAAATCCTGCAACAGATAGAAGGTCCGCGTCAGCACATGGTCCAGCGGCACCTGCTCCAGCGGCGGAATGTTCAGCCCCGCCGCGATCCGCTGCAGATGCTGCGCCTCGGGCGTGCTGCCCCCCGCGCGGGCCACATCGCTGTCGCGCGTGTCGAACAGGATCATCCCGCCCGTCCGCAGATAATCGTTCAGCTTGCGATAGGCATTGGCCGAAGGCAGCGTCTGCCCCGCCGTCACCGGCCAGTAGAGAAAGGGAAAGAACGCCAGTTCATCCCGCTCGATATCCACGCCGATGGGCGCCTCCGGCTCGATCGAGGTGCGCTCCCACAGCCGCTCGCCCAGACCGCGCAGCCCCGCCTCGGCCACCTCGTCCACCCGCGCATCCCCCGTCAGGACATGGCCCAGCACCACCGCCGTCGTCGCCTCCAGCGCCAGCGCCTCCTCTGCCGGATCCGCAGCCCCGGCCTCGCTCTGCGCCCGCACTTCGGGCGCGGCACCGCCCAGCGCCAGCACCGCCACCGCCAGAACCGCCACCCCGCGCCGCAGCCCCGACAGCCGCCCCGAAAGCCAGAGCGCCGCCAGAATGTCGATCATCAGCGCCGCCAGCGCCACCGACAGGACCCACCCCTTCAACAGCTGCTCCTGCGCCACATCCAGCCCCTCGACCGGCGTCCCCGCAGGCCAGCTTGCCGCCTCCAGCACCGTCTCCGCCCCCACCGCGTTCAGCGCGACACGCCGATCCGCCCCGGCATAAAGCCCTGGCGGCAGGGCAGGCCCCGGCCCCCCGGTCATGCCCGCCGCCAGCGCCGCCCCTTCGACACCGGCCATCTCGCCCGCCTCGCGCGCCGCGCCATAGGCATCCAGCAGCACCTCCGGCACCCAGACCTGCCCCGCCAGATCCTCGGCCCCCGGCAGGGCGGGCCGTGTCGACACGGCCAGCCGCTCCAGCATCTGCACGAACAACCCCGACAGGGGCAGCGTCGACCATTCCGCATTGGCGGTCACATGGACAAGCACCACCTGCCCCTGCCCCACTTCCTTGCGCGTCACCAGGGGCGTGCCATCCTCCAGCGCGGCAATCGTCCGCGCGGCCAGCTCCGGATCGGGCTGCGCCAGGACCTGCGCCGTCACCTGCACCTCGTCCGGCACCGGCAGCCCATGGAAGGGCGACCCTTCGGCAAAGGGGGCCAGCGTCTTGGGCTCGCCCCAGCTCATCGCCCCGCCCACCGTCCGCCCGCCTTCGCGCAGGCGCACCGGCATCAGCGGGTCTTCCGACAGGCGCGACACGTCCGACGCCGCCAGCAAAGGCCCGGCAAAGCGCAAAAGCAGCCCGCCCCCATCCAGCCAGCCCAGCACCGCATCCTGTTCCTCCTGCGTCAGCGCTGGCACATCGGCCAGCACGATCACATCCGGGTTCGCCAGCAGCACATCCGTCAGCGACCCGTCGATCAGATCCGCCACCGGCTCCAGCGCCTGCCGCAGGTAATGCGTGGGCGACAGCAGTTGCAGCCCCTCGGCATTGTCGGCCCGCCCGCCGATCAGCGCCACCTTGCGCCGCTTCAGGCTGTCATCCGTCAGGCTCACCGCCCCGGCCGACCGCTGGCCCACGATCTCGAACCGGGTGATCCGGTTGCGCAGTTCCGGCGGCAGCGCCAGCGCCACCTCGCCCCGCGCATCGCCCGCCGCAAAGGCCAGCGTCACCCGCGCCAGTTCCCGCTCGATCCCCGCCGGATCCGGCCCGCGCGCCACAACCTCCACCTCCAGCGGCCCCGCCACCGGCAGGCGGCTTGCCGCGATCTGCACCGCCCCATCGGCAAATCCCGCCGGATGCAGCGCCAGCACCGGGCGCGGGCTCTGGAAGACGGTCACATCCCCGGCCCGGTCCAGCGCGGCGAAAAGATCGCCCCGCCCTGCCCGGTCCAGCCCATCCGAAAGCCAGAAGGTATCAAACCCCTCATCCGGCAGAACCGCCGCCCAGGCCGCCAGGTCGCCCGGCAACCAGGCCTGCGGCTCCATCGCCGCCAGCCGCCCGGCCCAGGCATCCGCCGCCTGAAACACCACCGCTTCCGGCGCATCGGTCAGCCGCAGCACCGCCACCGCCCGCCCGTCGCGCCCCGCCTCTTCCACCAGCGCGCCCGCCCGCTCGATCCGCCGCCCCCAGTCGCGCGCATCGGCCCAGCCGCCATCCAGCACCACCAGCAGCGGCCCCGTCCCCGGCCCCCGCTCGCGCGGGTTCAGGATCGGCCCGGCAAAGGCGATGATCGCCGCCGCGATCGCCACCATGCGCAGCAAAAGCAGCCACCAGGGCGTGCGATCCGTCTCGTTATCCTCGTCCTGCAGGCCCAGCAGCAGCGCCACCCCCGGAAACCGCCGCCGGATCGGCGCGGGCGGCACCGCGCGCAGCAGCAGCCACAGCACCGGCAAGGCCACCAGCGCCCAAAGCAGCACCGGCGTCACAAAGCCGACAGGGCCCAGCATGAACATCACCGGCCCCCTTCCAGCGCGCGATACAGCCACAGCAGCGCCGGTTGCGCCGCATCGCCCGTATGGTGGCAGTGGTAATGCCAGCCCACCGCACGGGCGAGGCTGGCCAGCCGATCCTTCCGCTCTGCCAGCCGCGCCAGATATCGCCCCCGCAGATCGCCCGCGCGCAGCGTCTCATGCCGCAGCGTGCCGCCCATGCTTTCAAAGATCGTCCGCCCGTCGAAGGGGAAATCCTCCTCCGCCGGGTCCAGCACCTGCAGCAGCACCCCCCGCGCGCCCCGGTCCGAAGCCCGACCCAGCGCCGCCTCGACGCCCGCCAGATCGCCCATGAAATCCGACAGGAACACCGCCCGCCCATGGCTCGCTATGCCCGTGGCATCGGGCGTGCCGTAATCTGCCTCGCCCGACGCCTCCAGCGCCATCAACAGCCGCAGCAACTGCCCCCGCCCCGGCCGTGGCGGCACGCCGCCCCCCGCCAGCCCGACCCGCTCGCCCCCGCGCAGCAAAAGCACCGCCAGCGCCATCGCCAGAAGCCGCGCGCGATCCCCCTTCTCCGCCCGCCCCTTCGCGCCGGAAAAGGCCATGGATTTCGCCGGATCCACCCACAGCGTCACCGATTGCGCCGCCTGCCATTCCCGTTCGCGCACAAAGGTCGCGTCCGACCGCGCCGACCGCCGCCAGTCGATCATCCGCGCGCTGTCGCCCGCATGCGTGGGGCGATACTGCCA
Organism: Paragemmobacter kunshanensis; assembly: GCF_011059185.1. GTDB lineage: Bacteria > Pseudomonadota > Alphaproteobacteria > Rhodobacterales > Rhodobacteraceae > Paragemmobacter > Paragemmobacter kunshanensis. The sequence continues at coordinate 250,833 of NZ_JAALFE010000004.1, forward strand.
GAACTCATCTCCCTGCCCGGCCCGCCTGCGCCCATGCTCGCCCAGCATGATGGTCGAGGCCAGCATCTCCGCCTCCGCCAGCAAGGGCGGCAGCGACTGGCCCAGCGTCTCGGCCCTGGGCCGAAGATCGCCGCCGGAAAGGTCCGTGGCTTCCGTCACGCCGCCGCCTCAAGCCCCAGCTTGCGCCCGGCGGTCCGCTCGATGATCCCGGCCAGGCTCTCGCCCCGCGCCCGCGCGGCAAAGGACAGCGCCATCCGATGCGTCAGCACCGGCCGCGCCAGCGCCGCCACATCCGCCACCGAAGGCGCCAGCCGCCCGTCCAGCAACGCCCGCGCCCGCACCGTCAGCATCAAGGCCTGCGCCGCCCGCGGCCCCGGACCCCAGCTCAAGGACTCCGCCAGATCGCGCCCCTCCGGCTCCCCGGGCCGGCAGGAGCGCACCAGATCCAGGATCGCCTCCACCACCTGATCCCCCACCGGCATCCGCCGCAGCACCGATTGCGCCTCCAGCAACTCCCCGGCGGTAAAGACCTGATGCGCCTCGGCCTCCTCGGCCCCGGTGGTGGCGATCAGGATGTCGCGCTCCGTCTCGCGCGTGGGATAATCCACATCCACCTGCACGAGAAACCGGTCCAGCTGCGCCTCGGGCAGCGGATAGGTGCCCTCCTGCTCGATCGGGTTCTGCGTCGCCAGCACATGGAACGGCCGCCCCAGCGGGCGGTGCTGGCCCGCAATCGTCACCTCGCGCTCCTGCATCGCCTGCAGCAGCGCCGATTGCGTCCGCGGGCTGGCGCGGTTGATCTCGTCGGCCATCAGCAACTGGCAGAAGATCGGCCCTTCCAGAAAGCGGAACGCCCGGCTGCCATCCGCCGCCGTCTCCAGCACTTCGGACCCAAGGATATCCGCTGGCATGAGATCAGGGGTGAACTGGATGCGGTTGCCCTTCAGCCCCATCACGGTGGACAGCGTATCCACCAGCCGCGTCTTGCCCAGCCCCGGCAGGCCCACCAGCAGCGCATGCCCCCCGCAGAGCATCGCCGCCAGCACCAGATCGACCACCGTCTCCTGCCCGATGAAGCGGCGGTTGATGGATGCCTTGGCCGCCCCCAGCTTGCCACCCAGATCCTCGATCCGCGCGACAAGATCGCTTGCTTCCGCCATGACTTTGCTCCTCGCGCCGTTATATGATCGCATTAGACCGAACTATCCCGTCCGGCACAAATGGCAAAAACAATGAGCGGACAAATGATCGTGAAACCGTCTGCCGAAGGGCTCGCCGCCTCGGCACAGGCCGCCGCGAAGCAGGGGCCGCCCCCGGTCCATCTCTGGAACCCGCCCTTCTGCGGCGATATCGACATGCGCATCGCCCGCGACGGCACATGGTTCTATCTCGGCACCCCCATCGGGCGGCCGGGCCTCGTGAAACTCTTCTCCGGCATCCTGAAAAAGGAAGGCGACAGCTACTTCCTCGTCACCCCCGTGGAAAAGGTGGGCATCACCGTCGATGACGCGCCCTTCCTGGCCGTCGATTTCGACGTCGCGGGGAACGGCCCCGATCAGTCCGTCACCTTCACCACCCATGTCGGCGATGTCGTCACCGCCGATGCCGACCACGGCCTGCGCGTGACCCGCGATCCCGCCACCGGCGAACCCGCGCCCTATATCCATGTCCGCGCCGGGCTCGAGGCGCTGATCGACCGGAAATCCTTCTATCGCCTCGTGGAACTCTGCGTTCATCACCGCGTCGCCGGAAAAGACTGGTTTGGCCTCTGGTCATCGGGCAGGTTCTTCCCGATGATTCCCTCGGAAGACCTCCCCTGAATGCCCCGTTTCGCCGCGAATGTGACGATGCTCTTCACCGAAGTGCCCATGCTGGCGCGCCCCGATCTGGCGCGCGAGGCGGGTTTCGACGGGGTCGAGGTGCTGTTTCCCTATGATCACCCCGCCCGCGACTGGCAGGCCGCACTGGCGGGCATGCCGCTTGCGCTGATCAACACCCATCCCGGCGACTGGGCCGCGGGCGACCGCGGCCATGCCGCCGTCCCGGGGGCCGAAGATACCTTCCGCGCCAGTTTCCAGCGCGCCGCCGATCTGGCAGCCCTCCTTGGCGCCGGGCGGATCCATGTCATGGCAGGCGTCGCCCGCGGCGAACAGGCCGAGGCGACCTATCGCGAAAACCTCGCCTGGGCGGCCGAACAGGCCCCCGACACGACGATCACGATCGAGCCGCTGAACTCCGATGACATGCCGGGCTATTTCCTGAACGATTTCGATCAGGCCGCCCGCATCATCGACGATCTCGCCTTGCCCAATCTGGGCATCCAGTTCGATCTCTGGCACGCCGCCCGCATCCATGGCGATGCCGATGCCGTCTGGGCGCGGCACAAGGCGCGCGTGAACCATGTCCAGATCGCGGGCTTCCCCTCGCGCAACGAACCGGGCGGGGGCGGCTTCGATCTGACCGGCCTCTGCGCCGAACTGGACCGCAGCGCCTATCCCGGCTGGGTTTCGGCCGAATACCTGCCCGCCCGCGCCACCGTGCATGGCCTGATGTGGCTTCAGGCCCTGAAGGGCCGCGCGCGGCTGATCGGGGCCTAGCCCCCTTGCCCCTGCCGCCCCAACGGCTAGAATGGGGGCGCTTGCAGGAAAGGTTGCCCCCATGCCCATCGACGCCCCCGAAACCGAAGTCGTCACCACCTGGAAAGTGGCCTGCGACGGGGGCGAAGGCGCGCTGGGCCATCCCCGCGTCTGGCTGACCATTCCCCGCGATACCGGCTGGGTCGAATGCGGCTATTGCGACAAGCGCTACGTGATCGACCGCGACCACGCCCACGACGACCACTGAAGAAGAAATTTCTCCGAAATTTCTTCCGCACGATCCTTCTGCGAAGGATCGCCCCGATTTTTCGCAGAAAAATCGCCCTTAAGAATTTTCGCAGAAAATTCTTGCCCGCCCGCTTGACGCGCCCCCCGCGCCGGTGCAGCCTCGCGCCATGCTGAACCGTATCGCCATCGCCTCCTATTACTTTACCGACGCTTCATAGGCGGCCGGTCAGCGTTTCTTACCCAAACCAGACCAGATAGGCCGCCCCTGCGGGTGGTCGGTCAAACATCTTCCCGCAGCGGCGGCGGGAGATGACAGAATGAACACCGAAATCCGCCCCGAAATCCGCCTCGCCACCCCCGACGACCTCCCCGCCCTGCACCCCATGTCGCAGCGCCTCGCCGCGCATCTGGGCGAAGCGCCCCGCGATATCGAAACCCTGCACCGCGACGCCTTCATCCTGCCCGGCACCCGCGCCCTCGTCGCCCGCGCCGGCACGGAAACCCTGGGCTACATCCTCCTCCGCCTGACCCGCGACCCCATCACCTGGGCCTCCGGCTACGAAATCACCGACCTCTTCGTCGCGGGCCCCCACCGCAACCGCGGCCTCGGCCGCCGCCTCATCGGCGCCGCCCGCCTGCTGGCCCAGGCCGAAGGCCGCGCCACCCTCACCATCACCCCGGGCATGGCCGCGCTCACCACCACCCTCGGCGCCGCCCGCGCCCTTCCCCTCGCTCTGGCCTGAGGCGGCCGATCATGCCATACCACCCCCATCGCGACGACGGAGGATGACCATGGGCTTCGGCAAGGGCTGCCACCTGCACCTGATCGACGGATCGGCCTATATCTTCCGCGCCTATCATCAGGCATCCGGAATGGAGATGAAGTACCGATATCGTTCTGACGGCACTCCGACCGGTGCGGTCCAACTGTTCTGCAACATGCTGTGGAGCCAAATCACCTCTACGAAGCGAGACGCCCCCACCCATGTCGCCGTCATCTTCGACCATTCGTCGGAAACCTTCCGCAACGCCATCTACCCGCTCTACAAGGCCAACCGCCCCGAACTGCCCGAAGACCTGCGCCCGCAATTCCCCCTGACGCGCGACGCCACCCGCGCCTTCAACATCGCCTGCATCGAAACCGAGGGGTATGAGGCTGACGACATCATCGCCACCCTCGCCGCCCGCGCCACCGAAGCAGGCGGCGACGTCACCATCATCTCCTCCGACAAGGACCTGATGCAGCTTGTCGGCCCCGGCGTGATGATGTTCGACCCGATGAAATCCCGCGCCATCGGCCCGGATGAGGTGTTCGAGAAATTCGGCGTCGCCCCCAACCGCGTCGTCGACGTGCAGGCCCTTTCCGGTGACTCGGTCGACAACGTCCCCGGCGCGCCCGGCATCGGGATAAAGACCGCCGCCCTGCTGATCCAGGAATATGGCGACCTCGACACCCTCCTCGCCCGCGCCGGCGAAATAAAACAACCCAAGCGCCGCGAATCCCTGATCGACAATGCCGACCAGATCCGCATCTCGCGCCAGCTCGTGCAGCTCAAGGCCGACACCCCGCTCGACGTCACGCTCGACGATCTCGAAGTCCGCACCCCCGAACCCGACAGGATCATGGAATTCCTCAACCGCATGGAATTCCGCACCCTCACCCGCCGCGTGGCCGACAGCCTGAAGATCGCGCCCCCCGCCCCCCTGCCCGAAAGCGCAGGCACCAACCCCAACCACCCGGAACCCACCGCCCCCGACCGCCTGCCCTTCGACCATGCGGGATACGAACCCGTCACCACCCCCGACGCTCTTCACGCATGGATCACCGCGATCCGCGACCACGGCACCGTGGCGGTAGACACCGAAACCACCTCGCTCGACGAAATGCGCGCCGAACTCGTCGGCATCTCCCTCTCCGTCACGCCCGGAAAGGCGGCCTATATCCCCCTCACCCACCGCTCCGGCACGGACGACCTTTTCGGCACCTCGCAACTCGCCCCCGGCCAGCTTCCGCTGGATGACGTGCTGGCCGCGCTGAAACCCGTTCTGGAAGACCCCGCGATCCTCAAGATCGGCCAGAACATGAAATACGACTGGAAGATCTTCGCCCGCCACGGCATCCGCATCACCCCCTTCGACGACACGATGCTCATGTCCTCGGCGCTTCACGCGGGCCTGAACTCCCACGGCATGGACACGCTGTCGGAAACCCATCTGGGCCATACGCCCATCCCGATCAAATCCCTGCTCGGCACGGGCAAATCCGCCATCACCTTCGACCGCGTCGCCATTCCCGATGCCGTGAAATACGCCGCCGAAGACGCCGACATCACCCTCCGCCTCTGGCAGCATTTCAAACCGCAACTCCACCGCGCGGCTGTCACCACCGTCTACGAAACCCTCGAACGCCCCCTCGTCCCCGTCCTTGCCGAAATGGAAATGGCAGGCGTGCAGGTGGACCGCGACACGCTGTCCCGCATGTCCAACGCCTTTGCGCAAAAGATGGCGGGGCTGGAGGCGGAAATCCAAGAAATCGCAGGCGAACCCTTCAACGTGGGCTCGCCCAAGCAACTGGGCGAAATCCTCTTCGACCGGATGCAGGTTCCCGGCGGGGCCAAGGGCAAGACGGGCGCCTATGCCACCGGCGCCGACATCCTCGAAGACATCACGACACTCGAAGACACCCACCCGCAGGCCGCGCGTCTTGCTGCCCTCGTCCTCGACTGGCGGCAGATCGCGAAACTGAAATCCACCTATACCGACGCGCTGCAGGACCACATCCACCCCGAAACGGGCCGCGTCCACACCTCCTATTCCATAACCGGGGCGGTGACGGGCCGCCTTTCCTCCACCGACCCCAACCTGCAGAACATCCCCGTCCGCACGGAAGAAGGCCGCCGCATCCGCGAGGCTTTCGTCGCGCCCAAAGGCCGCCTCCTCGTCTCTCTCGACTACTCCCAGATCGAACTCCGCATCCTCGCCCACATCGCCGACATCCCCGAACTGCAACAGGCCTTCCGCGACGGGCTCGACATCCACGCGCTCACCGCATCGGAAATGTTCAACGTCCCGCTCGACCAGATGACCCCGGACATCCGCCGTCAGGCCAAGGCCATCAACTTCGGCGTGATCTACGGCATTTCCGGCTTCGGCCTCGCCCGCAACCTCCGCATCCCAAGGGCCGAGGCGCAGGGCTTCATCGACCGCTACTTCCAGCGCTTCCCCGGCATCAAGGGCTACATGGACAGCACGATCAAGGACGCGCAGGCGCGCGGCTTCGTCACCACGCTCTTTGGCCGCAAGATCCACACGCCCGAAATCAACGCCAAGGGGCCGACCGCAGGCTTCGCCAAACGCGCCGCGATCAACGCCCCGATCCAGGGGACAGCGGCAGACGTCATCCGCCGCGCCATGATCCGCATGCCCACAGCCATTGAAGGCCTCCCCGCGCGGATGCTGCTGCAGGTCCATGACGAACTCCTGTTCGAAGTGGACGAAGACGCCGCCCCCACCCTCGCCGCCCGCGCGAAAGAGGTGATGGAATCCGCCGCCCACCCCGCCGTCCACTTCAAGGTTCCCCTGATTGTCGAGGCAGGCCAGGGCCGCACCTGGGCCGAGGCGCATTGACATGAATGGCGCGGCCTTCCTCGCCGCTCCGCTCGCCGTCCAGCTTCATGCGCTGGCCGCCCTCGCCGCCCTCGCCCTCGGCACGGTCCAGCTGCTTGCCCCCAAGGGGACGCTGCCCCATCGCACGACGGGCTGGCTCTGGGTCGCGCTGATGACGCTCGCCGCGCTCTCCTCCTTCGTCTTCGTCTGGGGTCCGGGCTTCGACGGGCTCGGCCCCATCCACATCCTCTCCGTTGTGACGCTCGTCTCGCTCGCGGGCTTGGTGCGCGCCGCCCGGACGGGCCGGATCGCGGCCCATCGCAGCGCCGCCCTCTGGCTCTTCATTGCTGCGCTCGTCATCACCGGGGCCTTCACCCTCTTGCCGGGCCGCCTCATGCATTGCGTGGCCTTAACCGCCCCCGGCACGATCTGCCAATTGGGGGGATCGTGATCCACCCGCCCCTTGCCAAATCAGGACCGCCTTGTCCCGGCCCCTCCCGCATCCACCGCGCGCCAGACGCCGTGCTGTCCGCCACCCGTCCCTCCCCCTTCACCGCCATTGCCGATCAGGGCCGCAACCGGGCAGGTCTGCCATGAAACACCCCGCCCCCCTCACCTTCGCCACGCAGGACGAATGGAACTTCTGGCTCTCCATGCGCCATGACAAGGCGGCCGAGGTCTGGCTGCGCCTGCCGAAGAAATCCGCGGGCGAAACCTCCATCGACCGTGACCAGGCCCTGGAAGAGGCGCTGGTCTGGGGATGGGTCGATGCGCAGTCGAAACCCGATGGCCCCCATCACATGCTCCACCGCTTCACCCCGCGCCGCCCGGCCAGCCCCTGGTCACCCAAGGCCCGCGCCACGGCGGAACGGCTGATCGCGGGCGGCTGGATGGAAGCGCCGGGTCTGGCCGAAGTCACCCGCGCCCAGGCCGATGGCCGCTGGGACGCCGCCCATGCGGCGGAAGCACCCAGCCAGATCCCCGACGATTTCCTCACCGCCCTCGCCGCCGCACCCGAGGCCGCACAGGCCGCCTTTACCGCCCTGCCGCCCAAACCCCGCGCGGCGCTGGCCTTCCGTCTCGCCACCGCCAAGTCGCCCAAGGCCCGCGCCCGCCGCATCGCCGAATTCATCGCCTCCCTCACCACGACCCCGCCCCGATGATCCACACCTGGCCCGACCTCCGCGCCTTCGCCCTCGGCCTCTCCCTCCCCGAGGTCACCCTCGCCACCCCCTGGGGGCATGAGGCGCTCAAGGCCCATGGCAGGCTCTGGTGCTACTGGTCCGCCTATGAAGACGCCGCCGTCTTCAAGGCCGACCGGGACGAACGCGAAATGCTGATGCAGGCCGATCCCGACACCTTCTTCCTGCACCCGCACTACGCCCCCCACCCCCTCGTCCTCGTCCGCGCGGGCCGGATCGACGAAGACTGGGCCCGCGCCCGCCTCATCCGCCAATGGCGCGACGCCGCCCCGAAGCGCTGGCTCAAGGCCTGGGACGCCCGCCACCCGCAGCCCTGACCCTGCCCCTTCATCTTGGCCCAAATACCCATCTGCCCCATCGCCTCCCCGAGCAACGCGTCCCGTCCCGCGCCCCCCATCCCGGGCCTGACAAGGGACCTCCCCCATCCCCCCACAGCACCCGCACCACCCAAACGCCCCGCCACCCGCAGCCCTGACCCTGCCCCTTCATCTTGGCCCAAATACCCATCTGCCCCATCCCCACCCCGCGCAACGCCGCCCGTCCCGCGCCCCCCCGTCCCGGGCCTGACCCGGGACCTCCGCCATCCCCCCACAGCCCCGCACCAGACAGGCTCCCCGCCTCGCCTCCGGGCGGGTGACATGCGCCACGAGAAGATGTTCCCAAAAGATGAACGCCCCCTCTCCCCGGCGCGCGCTGCGTGCATACGCCCTGCTGCACTGCCCGTCTGCACCGGGCGCTGCACGCCGTTCCGGGGGGAAGGACGGCGCGAACAGGCCCCTCAGTCCCGCTCGACGCGCAGCTGAAAGCAGTTGTTCCGCGCCGACCGGACATGCACGAATTCCACATCCGCCCGCGCCAGCAACTCCGCCGCCCGCGCCGGAATCCGCGCCGTCTCCACCACGCCCCCGGTGCCATAGACGATCCGCTCATCCGCCCCGTAGCCCCGGACGATGTAATCGGAAGAAGCAAGGATTTCAGGCAGTTCCGCCCCACCCCCCGCCTCACATTGCGCTGCGCACAGGAAGATCGGCCCCGTCTCGGCATAGGGCTGCAAGCTGGCAAAGGGCCTGTGCGCCAGCACCAGCATCGCCGCCCCTTCCGGGATCATCCGCAGGCAATGCCGGCAGGGATTGCCACCCCCCTCAGACACCCGCCGCTCTGGCAAAAGCCCATAGGAATCAACGCCATCCGCCTGATAGGCGCGGACGATCTCGGTCGGTATCGGAACAAATCTCGGCATTGGAACCTCCCTCCGGAAGGCCCCACCCTGCCGCCCGGACCGCCGCTCTGGCGACCCGTTCCTTGCGCTTTCAATCGCGCGACAGCATCCGCCCCAGGGGCGCCCCACCCAGGATATGCAGGTGGTAATGCGGCACTTCCTGCCCCCCATGCCCCCCCGCATTGGTGATCCCCCGATACCCCGCCCCGCCATCGCCAAGGCTCACCCCCAGCATCGCGCAGACACTCGCCGCCGTGCGGTGGAAATCCACGATCTCGGCATCGCTGGCCTCGGCGCAGAAGTGATCGAAGGTCACATAGGGCCCCTTCGGAATCACCAGCACATGCTGCGGCGCCTGCGGGTTGATGTCGTGAAAGGCCAGCGTATGCTCGGTCTCGATCAGCGTCTTGTTGGGGATCTCGCCGCGCAGGATGCGGGCGAAGATATTGGTCTGGTCGTAGCTATGGGCCATGGTCTCAATCCACGAAAAGGTGTCCTGTCGCCGCGATCTCTCGCGCCTTTTCGACAGGAATATCAAGGAATTCCGCCAAAGGCAGGGTGTTTTCATCCACGCTCGCGCTTTGCCGGATGCGGTGGAAGCCGGGGAAGTTCGCATCCCGGATCCGGTCGCTTTCGAACTTCACGTCATAGCGGATCGTGGGCAGCAGCCGGTCGATGGTCTCCTTCGGCGTCCGGTCCCCCGCCAGACCAACGCGCCGCGCATGGCCGACCAGATAGTCATCGGTGAAATCGCATTCGATCTCCAGCAATCGAACCTGCGCCTTGTCGTTATAGAAATCCTGCATCAGATCCACATTCGCCGGATCAATGCAGAACAACAGCCGGTCCGATTGCCAGTAATCGAACAGCATCCTGACCAGCGCCCGCCGGTGCCGCGTCCGCTTTTCCAGGGTCGTCTGGATGCCGCCCAGATCGGGCAGCGGGGTCGATCCTTCGTTGAACAGATAGTCCATCGCGGGCAGGTTCGTGACATCCCGCACCCGCTCCACCAGACGCTTGGCGACATGCCACTTCTTGCAGGTCACCATCATCAGCGTCCGCTCGCGCCCCAGCGTCGACTCCCGCTCCCAGAAGCGCGGCGCGAACCGCCGCCCGACGCGCCCCCGCCCGGTCAGGAACCGGAACAGGCTGCGCCCCTCGTTCGATATGGTGAACCGCACGCCCCTGGCCGCATAAAGCTTGCCAAGCCGCTCCTTCAGATCCTTCGCATCCGGCGAGATCTTCCGCGCGAAAAGATAATCCTGGCTGACCAGCAAGTCATAGTGATCATTATAGAATGTCACCGGCATCCCGTAATCGGTGAACATCAGGAAGGTCAGCGTCCGCGACCGGATCTCCGCCTCTGGCACCAGATGGCGCACGAGGGTCTGGAAAAATGTCTCATCCGGGATCCAGGTCGTCCGGAAAAAGCGCATCACATCCTTTCGAAGCCTGCAGAAATCCAGCACCGCCTCGACGGTGCGCCGCCGCAGGCACCACCATTGGCTGCCGATCTGCATCTGGATGTCCGAAGGGATCTGCCGCGCCAGGCCCAGCTTCTGCTGCAGATGCATGGATCCGTAGAAAAGCCGCTTGTGCGTGCGTTCGTTGAACCAGTGCCGGTAGATCAGCCGCTCTTCCTTGATCCCCGTCTTGATCCAGTCCGAGGTGAAGAAATCGAAGCTTTCGATATAGTCGACCTCTTCCCTGTCCAGAAAGGCATGGGCGAACTCGGCCGACTTGATCGGCATGCAGTCCCCTGAAAGCATGTAGAAATGCGTCGCATGCGGAAAGGCATCCACCGCCGATTGCACCGCCAGCAGCGTCGCCTCCACAAGCGACCATGCCCCCCAGCCACACTTGATCCGCTTGCGCGCGAAAGTCACCGAAGGATTTGCCGCCAAGGCCGTTCGAATGGCCTCGAACGCCTCGCGCGGGGCGCGGGCATCGAAATGGATCGACACGAAATCCCCCGTCGCCGTCAGGCGTTGCGCCTGGGCGATGATGCCTTCGGGATCCTTGTGACACAAAAGAATATAGGCGATCTTTGCCATGGAACCGGGTGCCCTACGGTGCGCTATGTGTCACTGACTGGACAAATAACATCAACGGTCATTGAATAGACAGGATTTCTTTGCTTTTTTGTGGCCGTTGGGTCAAGGGCACGTCAGATCGCCCGGTGTCGGAGGCAGTTTGTAAAATGGGTTTCCCTGGAACCTGGATGACGGAAAGCGAAAGCGTGGTCTATCGCGTGGTGCCGAAATGCGCCTGCTCTTCCATCGGCCAGATCATGTTTTATTCCGATCACGGGCGTTTCTACGATGGCGACATCCATGACTCGACCACCGGCCTGCACAAATGGGCGCAGGACGAAAGCCAGAAGCTGATCGAGACGAATGTGAAGGCGCACAAATCCTTTGCCTTCACCTGCGTGCGCAACCCCTATACGCGCATCCTGTCCTCCTTCTTCGACAAGATCTGCGGCATCCAGCGCAACGGCAAACGCTATCGCGGCAACCTCGTGCCCATGCTGGTGCAGAAATACGGGGTTCAGGTCGGCGGCGATGACGGCAAGCAGGACTTCGACCAGATCGCCTCGTTCCGCCGTTTCCTGCTCTTCGCCCGCGACACCATCCGCTTCAAGAAGCCGATGGAGCCGGACATCCACTGGTCCGCCATGTCAGGCCATATCTCCACCTTCATCGTGAATGGCGGGCGCTACGATCACATTTTCTTCACCGAAAAGTTCGATGACGGCATGCAGGTCGTGCTGAACAACATCAAGACCCGCCACAAGATCAACCTGAAGAAGATCCCGAAATTCAACGAAAGCGAAGGGCACGGTCCGAAACGGTTGCACCCGGTCGAGGATTACTTCGACGATCTGTCCCACCACCTGATGTGGGAAATCTACAAGCAGATATCCGCCTGGTGAGGCAACCTCGCCCGCGCTGTGCTTCTCGAACACAAGTGCAAACGCAGCCGTGGCCACC
>NZ_JAALFE010000040.1 GCF_011059185.1 Paragemmobacter kunshanensis
CATGACCGTCCTCCTTTGTGGATTATCGCAGACCCACCTTGGCACAGAGATGCCGTCGGGGGGCGGTCACATCATCAGAGCATTGTCAGGTAGCCAAGAAGACTTGGCCAGAATCCAGGGGATAGTCGATCAAGCTCTGAAAGCTTGGGGCGCAGGGCAGCTTGTTGTGATTCCCGGCGAATTTGCGTCCGGTTGGGTCGAAGTCTTTCCCCAATTCGATGAATTCGGTCGCGATATTCTTGACCTGCCCGGTTTTTGAGCGAAGGCTATCAATCGCTCGGCGGTACGTCTACGCCGCACGTTGTTGAGAATCGCGCGGAGGGCGGACCCAGAGCGCTTCCAGAAGGCATCCCGGACACGGATGCAGAGGGCAGACCTGTGGAACCTGCGCCGGACGCTCGGGGTTTGCCTAAACAGGGGCGTCCGGGAACTTGGGTTGTCGGCCCTCGCGGAGACAGATTGTACGGCCCCGACGGAAAGCCAATCAAAGACGTTGATTGGGGCCACGATCACGGCCAAGGTCAGCCCCATACGCACGAATGGATCGACGGCGAGCGCCAGCCTGGTCGGCCAGCGACCGAGGAAGAGAGCTTTTCAGGTGACGGGCGAGGTGATGACGGGTTGATCCGTCCGGAGGATTGGAGATGATCACGTTTGAAGGGGATGAACGGTTTGCCGACGTGGAATATGTTGGCATCACCTACGAATCCGCAGATCGCACCCTAAGGCTGTTGGTCACGTCCGATCCCGCAGACAACTGTGAAGTGATACTCCTTAGAGATGTTGTGGCATTTGATGTCCTTCATTTCACGCGCCAGAATGTTGTCAGTTACCTCGATATTGCGCGTTTGGCCGCCGCCGAGCATCATGCCTTTGTCGAACTTGCCGTCGGTGAAGGGGCGACGATTACTTTGACAAAAAATCCCAGCCGGGACGTTCTGCTTGGGGTCGTTTTCGTGTCTGCCAACGGAGCATCGATCTTTGCTCTTTGCGGTTCGGTCGAGAAATGCTCCAGCGACGGGCAACCGATCTACACTGTAGTGGCATGATTTTCGTGGACTGCACTCAGCGATCCACCCACTTTGCCACGATCAGCCCCGGCACGGCGTCGTGCGCCCGCTCCGCGTCCCGCGCCAGATCCAGCCGCTTCGGGAGCTTCACCTGCGGCACCAGCAGGAAGATCGGCGCGGTGACGATGCCACGGCCGGTCTTTGATCGCTATGCCACGGCGCGGCCCTTCGTGTTAAGCCGCCCCTCAGCCACCAGCAGGCTCGGACCCCTTCGCCGATAGATGAACTGCAGGCGCAGGCCGGTGCGGCGTTCCCATTCGCCGGGGGTGATCCGGCCTCCGCGCGTCGATTTGCCAGCAGCTGGCGTGGGGATCGCCAGCCAGAACCCGTTCTTCGAGCGGATCAGCGGGCCGGTGTCGTGGGCGCCGACGATGGCCGAGCCTCATCACGGGGCGGCTTTCTTCGACCTTCTCGATAAGGTGATGCCCGATTGGGAGCGTCGAAAGCAGAGGCTGGAACGGGCGATGGCCTGAGAGTTTCCGAACCCAGTCGCGGCAGTCGCAAACGCGACCCCAATCCAAGCAATTTCAGCGAGTTGAATTTCGTGAGCATCTGCAATGGCTTATGGGAAACTCACCAAATCGGCGTAGTCATGAGGTCCGGAGAATATCGGCCTTGAGAGACCGCTTCCGAGCCTCCTGGCGCGGGGGCCAGTGCTCAGCCTCTCCCGCATAACCCTCGACAACAACGAAAAAATCCGGCCGCAGCCGCAGAGGGAGAACGCTTTCGCGAGGGCAAGTGGCGGAGGGGATGGGCCTGACGTCGAACCTTCTCCACTCCAATGCGGTACTAATCCTTTGTTTTCATTGAAAACAAAAAGGGAGGAGCGTTGGGATCAGAGAGACATTGAACGAAGATCGGAGGTTGCATCCCGAAATCTATGCCTCCCGCCTTCCGACTGTCCAGCAAGGCGATATCCGTGAGCGGCCCAAATGTCTTGTCGATAAATGCAAAATCCGCGGAGCGGAAAGCAAAGGTCTCTAGGACACGGACGTACTGCGGAAGCTCGTGGCGCCAGGGGTATTCAACGGTCAGCAAGATGACTGGCGTATCGCAGTAATGCATCGCAGTTAACTGAAACGGGCTGGGATCGCTGGCACCTTCGCCATCGAACTCATGCTGGCGCTCGAACCCAGTTTGGGTGTTGCGCAGCATGATCGCGAAACGGACATCCTCATCAAGAGGAAACAAGGTAATCAGAAGATCAGCCGTTTCGACAGACTGTTGGGCAAGTGTGGAGCGGTAGACCACCTCCTCGGCGGCGACGGCGAGTGCGCAAACTGCGTATGCGACCATGGACAGAAGCAACGCTCTCATTCCGCGTCCTCGAAGCGCGGGCGAGCGACCGAGAACCGGCAGATGCTGTCAAACTGTCCTCCATCCCGAATGGATGCCATGTGTTGCCGGCGCTCATCGTAGCTGTCGGTGTCATGGTTGATGCGCTCCGTTATCGCATCTGTCGCGCTTTCGATAAGCCCTTGGTCTGCAAATCCTGCAAGATCGCGTTCAAGCCAAAAAAACACAGCCGACCTTACCGCATAAACAGGCTCCGCAGCGCGGTCCGGATCGGCTTCGAAATCAAGTGGCTCACCGAAGGTCCCCTGATGCCAGACAGTAAACTCCCGGTAGTTGGCTCGGCCTGTCAGTTGAAGGAGCCCGCGGCCACGAAAGGCCCAGCCGTCGCCACTGGCAGCGTCCCCGTTGCCGTTTCGGTTGGCGAGTGCCAAATTTGCAATCGCGACCTGGTCTGCGGGATGTTCTTCGGTGCGTGCGAACCGTTCTGCTTCTTCGGGGTTCTCCCTGAAGTATCGGTAGGTCGCAATCAGCCCACGCACACTGTAGTTAAAGCCCTCAAGCAGTCGCGCGCTGCCTCCGGCTTCCTGGCGCATCTGCGCAAGGAAGTGAATCAGGCGTTCTCTTGTGTCCAGCCGCCCTGAAACGACGCGAAGGTCCAACTCTTTTGCGATCTGGGCGAGCCGGTCTTCTGGCGCTTCGGGAAACACGGCTGACAGTCTGTCACCCGTCAAAATGTCGCAAACTGCGGCATCAGGAATGTTTTGAGGATCAAGCACCGGCTCTGCTTTGCATCGGCAGTTCCAATCTTGGCCAGGATGTCCTCCCGCAGGTGGTGCGGACCATGCGAATACTTGATCGTCGTTTGCAGCATGGACGGCGCGAACGCGCCCGTCGTCCGCACTGCGCCAGATATAGGTCTCGAGTAGGAGCGCGTCTCGCTGGAAAAGGCCGCTCAACGCTTCCGCGTATCGCGTGAGGATCGCGTTGATAACCGGGTCGTTGGCATCGACCGCAACACCGGTTTCGGTCAGCCGATCCGCAACCGAGCTGCGCAGCTGATCCCTGATCGCGGTGAGGTCGACTGATGAGATGTCAACGCTTACACCCTCGGGTAGAAAGCCATTCAGTCGGGCAACGGCTGTGGCCAGCGCATCGTCGATGATGCTGTCCAACAGCCTGTCAGGGACCACCGAGAACTTTACTTCCGGCGCCCGAACCGGACCAAGCGGCAAGACGAAGACGCTTTTGCCGCCTGACCTGATCCAGGCCGCAAACTTGCTTTCGTGCCTCATCGGTTCCTCCGCATCGTTCCCCGAAAGCAGTATCAAATTGGAGATACGGTTGCGTTAACGCTCCGAACGCACTGTTGCGTCTGGCAGAGACGGTTGGATTTCGGGGACGTTAGGATGGCGGAGGGAGCGGGTCTGATATCCAACCTTCTCTGCCACGTAAGCGATTGATATTAAATGGAATTACAAAGGTTTGAATTCCGTTCGGTCTCAAATGCGTCTGCCAGAAAACAGGCCACTCAGGTCGGAACGCTGCCAGAACCGGACGGATTCTTGGTTAACATCGATCCCGCGCTCGTGCAGAAGATCTTCAACATTCCGGAGCGAGAGCGGAAACCGGACGTATCGCATCACCGCCAGACGAATGATTTCCGGACTGGTCTTGAAATACTTGAATGGGTCGCGCTTCATCATGCCGGGACGCTACCCAGGTCCCTGCACCGTCACAAGCCAAGTTCCGATGACATCACCGTCGCGCCGCATGGGCGCTGAAATCTGAGCCGGATCGATTCATCCTAGACCCGATCCACCAGATGCCGGGACTGAACACCTAGGATTCCCCAATCCTCAGATCATCGCGACGCCAATCAGCACGAAGGCGGCGATGAAGACCGTCTCGACGACGATCAGCGCGATGGCCTGGCCCCCGACATCAAGGATGCGCTTGAGCGAGGTCTTCATCCCCACCGCGGCGATCGAGACCAGAAGCGCGGCGCGCGACAGGACCGACATCGCATCGACGACCAGTCCCGGGATCAGGCCTGCCGAGTTCAGTGCCGCAAGAACCAGAAAGCCGATGACGAACAGCGGCAGGATCGGCGGGCGCCTGGCATCGGTATCGCGCATCGCCGCGTGGTTGCGCACGATGATCGAGATGACCAGCACGACCGGTGCCAGCATCGCCACGCGGATCAGCTTGACCAGGGTGGCGATCTCTCCGGTCTGGTCCGAGACGGAAAAGCCCGCCCCGACGACCTGGGCCACGTCATGGATCGTGCCGCCGAGGAAAACCCCGGATTCCTCGGGGCTGAACGCCAGTACCTCAGACAGGATCGGGTAGACGATCATCGCCAGCGTCGACAGGACGGTGACCGACAGGACGGTGAAGATGAGGTTTCGTTCCGAGTGCTCGTTCCGGGGCAGGACGGCCGAGATCGCCATCGCCGCCGAGGCGCCGCAGATCGCCACCGAACCGCCCGTCAGCAGGCCAAAGCGCCAGCCGCGATTCAGGAGCCTCGCCCCCAGCAGGCCGAACAGAATGGTCGCGAAGACCCCTGCGATCACGAGTCCCACCATCTGATAGCCAAGATCGGCCATCAGGCTGATGCTGATCCGCGCGCCCATCAGCGCGACGCCAATGCGCAGCACAGCGCGCGAGGTAAAGGCGATGCCCGCCTTGCACGGGCCTTCCTCGCCCAGGAAATTGAACGCGATGCCCAGCAACAGCGCCATCAGCATGGCGGGAGCACCATAGTGTTCCGACAGGAACTGCGCCGCGGCGGCCACGACGAGCGAGACAAGGAACCCCTGGCCGTTTGCGCGGCAGAACCCGGCAAAGCGGATCATGGGGGTCAAGGCGGGATGGGCGGGGTGCATGGGCAAAGCCATTGTTGAAACCGGTGTTCGTGGCGCCGGGGCCGGCCTTGGCCGACCCCCGGCTTTGCCCATGATGGCGTTGCAGATCCGGCCCGACGTCTGGGGTTGCGTCGGGCTGGGCGGGGGGGGGTGGTCAGCTCTCGGCGAAGGCCGCGCCCGATACGTCGTCGCTGTCGGTGCGCAGCATGGCGGCGCGCGCATGGCCCTCCATCCCCTCGACCCGGCTGATCCGCGCGGTCCGCAGCGCCAGCTCATGCGAGGCGGCGCTGTTGCAGCGTTGCCAGGTCACGGCCTTAATGAACTTGTGCACCGAAAGCCCGCCGGTATAGCGCGCGGCGCCGCTGGTCGGCAGCACATGGTTGGGGCCGGAAACCTTGTCGCCAAAGGACACGGTGGTTTCCTTGCCAAGGAACAGCGAGCCATAGGCCGACAGCCGGCCCAGCCACCAATCCAGGTCGGACGCCATCACCTGAAGGTGTTCGGGCGCATAGTCATCGGCGACCTGGGCCGCCTCTTCGCGGGTGCCGCAAAGGATGACTTCGGCCCGTTCATCCCAGGCCGTCCGCGCGGCCGAGGCGTTGGGTTCCCCCAATTCACCGATCAGCGCGTGAACGCGCGCCATCACGCCAAGGGCAAGCGCCTCGTCGGTGGTGACAAGCCAGACCGGGCTGTCCGCGCCGTGTTCGGCCTGGCTCACCAGATCCCAGGCGACGGTTTCGACCGATGCCGTTGCATCGGCGATCACCAGAGAATCGGTCGGGCCGGCGAACATGTCGATCCCGACTTTCCCGAACAGAAGCCGCTTCGCTTCGGCCACATACGAATTGCCGGGCCCAACCAGAATGTCGGCGGGCCGCGAACCGAAAAGCCCCTGCGCCATCGCGGCGATCCCCTGGACACCGCCGAGGTTCAGGATGAGATCGGCCCCCGCCAGGTCCATGGCATAGACGATGGCATCGGGAATGCCCTTGCCGGGACGCGGCGGCGACACGGCGGTGATGTGCGGCACGCCTGCGACCTTGGCGGTGGTGATCGTCATCAGGGCGCTGGCGATGTGGCTGTAACGCCCGCCCGGCACATAGCAGCCGGCGGCCGAGACCGGGATCAGCTTCTGCCCCGCGACCATGCCGTCGATCACCTCGATCTGGCATTCGTTCAGCGTCGCCTTCTGCGCCTCGGCAAAGCGGCGGATGTTGTCATAGGCAAATTGGATGTCGGCCTTCAGATCCTCGGGCACGCGGGCGATTGCGGCGGCGCGCGCTTCGGGCGACAGCACGATCTCGCCGGTCCAGCCATCCAGCCGTTCGGCATAGTCGCGCACCGCGTTTTCGCCACCTTCGGCGATGGTCCCAAGCATCTTTGCGACGATGCCGCGTATGTCGTTGCCCTCGGCGGCAGGACGCGGTTGCGCGGTCTTCAAATAGGTGACAGCCATGTTTTGCCTATCCATGCAAGATGTGGTCACGGATCGCGGCGACGAGGACATCGACCGTATCCAGAGAGCGGATCGCACCGGGCACAGCATCCCGGATGAGCGAGAATTCAGAGCAGGCCACCACAACCACGCCGGCCCCGCGTTCGGCCACGTCACGGGCGGCGGCGGCAAGAGCCTGCCGTGCGGCGTCGGTGGGGCCGTGGGCCTTTATCTCGCGGATGGCCGCAAGCATCGCGTCCGCATCCTGCGGCCAGACCGCCGACAGCCCGGCCCGGTCAAGCGCCGCGTCAAAGACCCTGGCAAGCCTGACCGCCGGCGAGGCGAGGATACCAAGGCCGGTGCCGGGCGGAACGGTGCGCGCAACCTCTGACACCGTCAATTCGACCATGTTCAGCAGCTGGATCGACACGGCGTCCTGGATCGCGACGGCATAGTGGTGCGCGGTGTTGCAGGGCATCGCCAGCGCCGTGGCGCCCGCCGCCTCAAGCCGACGCGCCATTTCGACCAGCACCGGCGTCGGGTCCGTGCCCGTTCCGCCGATCAGATGGGCGATGCGCGACGGAACCTGCGGGTTCATGTCGATCAGCAGGGGCAGGTGATCGGCGTCATCCCTGGCCGCGACGGCCGCAAGAAGCCGTTGCTGCAACAGGATCGTCGCTTCGGGCCCCATGCCGCCCAGAACGCCAACGACGCGCCGGGCCATCACGACACCTCCCGCACGGACTGGCGGATCAGCGACCCGACGGTTTCGCAATCCGCCTCGGAGAAGGTCAGCGGCAGGCGCATGTCGAACAGGGTGGCCAGAATACGATCGGTCCGGGGCAGGCTCTGG
Organism: Paragemmobacter kunshanensis; assembly: GCF_011059185.1. Lineage (GTDB taxonomy): Bacteria > Pseudomonadota > Alphaproteobacteria > Rhodobacterales > Rhodobacteraceae > Paragemmobacter > Paragemmobacter kunshanensis. Next base: position 7,519 of record NZ_JAALFE010000040.1, read on the forward strand.
CGCGGGATATAGTGCCAGTTGCGATGCGACGAGGTGAAGCCGGCCGCCTCGTCCCGTCCGAACCACTTCAGCTCCACCCCCAGGTCTGCGGCGGTGCGCAGCAGGGCCAGGCACTGTTCGGATGAAAAGCCCGGCAGGCGGAACTGGATCGACGACCCGACAAAGGTTTCTGCCGCCGGCCGGTCGATGGTCGCGATCTGGTTGTCGCCCTGCAAGGCGCGCTCGACGATGCGATAGCGGGCGTTCCAGCGGTCGATGTTGCGATCCAGCCCGGCCAGTTGCGGCCGCAAGAGCGCCGCGCGCACCGCGTCCATCCGGGCCGAGCAATTCGGCATTTCGGACCGAGCACGCGCGAAGGCCGCCGCATCGGGGCCGGCACCGTGGCGTCCATACAGCATGTAGCTGCCCGACAGGATCGTCGCGCGCGCCGCAAGGTCGGGGTCGTCGGTGGTCAGGAACCCGCCTTCGCCCGAATTCATGTGCTTGTAGGTCTGGGTCGAGAAACAGGCGGCCTTGCCGAAGTTGCCCGACCGCTTGCCGTTCCACCTGGCCCCCATCGTGTGGGCGCAATCCTCGATGACCGTGACGCCCGCGCGATCGCAGATGTCCATCAGGCGGTCCATGTCGCACAGATGGCCGCGCATGTGCGACAGCAACAGAAAGCGCGCGCCGCTCTCGTCGATCCTGGCCGTCAGATCGTCCAGGTCGAGCCGCAGGTTCTCGTCGATCTCGACCAGCAGCGGCTGGCCGCCAACGGCAACGATGGCCCCGGGAACAGGGGCCAGGGTAAAGCCGTTGGTCAGAACGACGGTGCCCGGGGTCACGCCCGCCGCCCGCATCGCGATCTGCAATGCCTGCCCGCCCGACGTGACGGCAAGGCAATAGGCACTGCCTTGCCAGTCGCGGTATTCGGCCTCAAGCGCGGCGACCTCCCCCACCTCGCCCTCGGCCAGGTTGTAGCGATGCAGGCGCCCGGTCCTCAGCACATCAAGGACGGCGGCCACCGCCTCGGCGGGGATGGCCTCCTGCTGGGTGAAGGATCCAAAGAACGTGCGCGCCACGGCCCGGGCCTCCTTACAGGTTTACCCAGCGGTTTGCGTGGTCGAAGGCAAAGTCATAGCCAAAGAGCGCGACCGAACCGCCGGTGTGCACGAAGACCACGCGTTCGCCCTTGAAGGCGCCCTTGCGGGTCAGGTCGATCAGGCCCGACGCGCCCTTGGCGGAATAGACCGGATCCAGAAGGATGCCTTCCAGTTCGGCGAACATGCGGATCGCCTCGATCCCGGCCTTGGTCGGCAGGCCATAGCCTTCGCCGACGTAGTCGGTGTTCGCGACCACATCCTCGCGCTTGACCACGCCGGGGCAGCCCAGCTTTTCGGCGGTCCGGCAGGCAAGGTCGTACACCATCTGTTCCTGCTTTTCGCGCGGCGCACGGGTGCCGATGCCCAGGACCGGGATCTGCGCGTTCATCGCACACATCCCCGTCACCAGACCGGCCTGCGTGCCCGACGACCCCGTGGCATGAACCACGCGGTCGATCTTGAGGTTGCGGTCATTGGCCTGCCCGACAAGCTCCATCGCGCAGTTGACATAGCCAAGCGCGCCCGTGGGGTTCGACCCGCCGCCCGGAATCACATAGACCTTGTGGCCTTCGGCGCGCTTGCGTTCGGCCGCCCGCTCCATCTCTCCGGGCATGTCGTGGCCGGCCGGGAATTTCTCGGTCGTGGCCCCGTGCAGGTGATCCAGCAGGACGTTGCCGTTTTGGTTGTAGTTGGGGTTGTTGTAGCCGGTACGGTCTTCCAGCAGCAGGTGGCACTTGAGGCCAAGCCTTGCGGCAAAGGCGGCGGTCTGGCGGCCGTGGTTCGTCTGGGTCGCCCCCTGGGTCATCACCATGTCGGCGCCCTGTTCCAGGGCCTCGGCCATCAGGAATTCAAGCTTGCGGGTCTTGTTGCCGCCCGTCGACATGCCGGTGCAGTCGTCGCGCTTGATCCACAGTTCAACCCCAAGCTCCCTGGACAGCCGCTCCATCGGTTCGAGGGCCGTAGGCAGATGGGCCAGGTGCAGGCGCGGGAAACGAGACAGGTGCATGGTGAGATCCCTTCTTGGGGTGAACACGGAGGGGCGAGCTTGCTTCGGCAAGAAGGTCGCGTCGCAGCTGGCTGGGTGTCGTGCCGAATTCGCGAAAGAACATCCGCGAGAAATGAGAGCTTGAGCCGAAGCCGCAGGCAATCATGATATCGGTGATCGACAGGGTGGTCTGTTCGACAAGGGCCTTGCTGCGGCGCAACCGCAGCGACCGGTAGAACGGCATCGGGGCGCATCGGGTGGCGGCCTTGAACTTGCGTTCCAGCTGCCGCACCGAGGTGCCGGAGATCTCGGCCAGGGCCTCGATCGAAACCGGCGTCTCGACGTTCTGCTCCATGTGCCGGATCACCGTGTCCAGCTTGGCAAGGCGCAGCACCTGGCTGTCGTTCTCGCTGCGGGGCTGCGGCGTCGCGTCCTCGCGGATGCGATCCATCAGCAGGATGCTGGCCAGCGCCTGCGCCAGCCGGTTCGACACGGTGGCGACGATGGTGCCCAGCACCACGTCGGCGGTGGCGATCATGCCGGCCGCCGTGGTGATCCTGCCGCTGCGTGCATAAAGCGTCGGGCGTTCCGAGCAATTCACCAGCGTGTCCCGCAGCAGTTGCTGGTTTTCCCAATGCGTCGTCAGCGCGGTGTTCTGGGGGTGCAGCCGCATCCATTCGGACGCCGCATCCGACAGGAGCAGGACGTGACTGCCCGTGCGTTCGATCCAGCACAGGCGCGACCGCAGCCCGCCAAGAGCGGCGCGAATGCCGCGCCCCCCCAGCACCACGAGATGCCCCGGCTGCGCGAACGCCTCGGACTGGAAGGGCGTTGCCCGAACCATCACGGTCTCGTCCAGGCTTTCGACGAGGGTCTGCCCCGAGGAGGTGCAGACCGTAACCTCGAAGTCCGCATCATCCTGAAGCCGGTTGGCGATGCGGAACACATCGAGCGCCAGCGACAGTTCCGTCGCCACGAAGCCGGGCTCGACAAGAACGAAGATGCGGACCTTGGCCATTGCTGGATCAGCCCCTCATGCGCTTGAAGTCGGGGTCATAGGGCGCCGGCGCGATGATCTGTGCGTCGACCAGTTCGCCAAAGAAATCCAGCTTCAGCGTGCGGCCGACCTCTGCCAGGTCCGGCTCGACAAAGGCATAGGCCAGGTTCATGCCCACCCGGTGGCCCCAGTCCCCCGAGGAAATCGTGCCGACGACCTTGTCACCCTGCATCAGCGAGGCGCCGCCGCGGGCCGGGGCGCGCGTCGCATCGACCTTGAGCGTGACGAACTTCTTGCGCAGGCCGCTGTCGTGCTGCTTCCGCAAGGCGTCCTTGCCGATGAATTCGCCCTTCTCCAGCTTCACAAAGCGGTCGAGCCCGGTCTCATAGGGGGTGAATTCGGTCAGGATGTCGGCTTTCCAGTGCAGGAAGCCCATTTCCATGCGCATCGATTCCACCGCGCGCGCGCCGAACAGCTTCAGCCCGTGCTCCTCGCCCGCTTTGCGCAGGGCCAGGTAGGCCGCGTAGAGCGAGGCGTTGGGCACATGGATCTCATAGGCCAGTTCGCCCGAGAAGCTGACGCCCAGCACCGTCGCGGGGGCAAAGCCGATGAAGCATTCGCGAACGCTGAGCCAGGGGAACGCTTCCCTGGACCAGTCCCCGCGCGAGCAGGCCGAAAGCACGGCGCGGGCCTTGGGTCCGGCAAGGACAAGGATCGTCTGGTCATTCGTCAGGCTGCGGATCTGTACATCCTCGTCGGCGCGCAGGTGCAGTTTCAGCCAGTCCATGTCGTGATATTCGGACGCCGCCGCCGAGCCATACCAGACCCGCGCCGGGCCACGATCAGAGGCGGGCAGGTTGGCGACGGTCGCTTCGGCCTTGAGCATCCCGTGGTGGTTCAGCATGTACCCCAGCCCGACGCGGCCGTCGCGCCTGGTCACCGCACCGCAGAACATGCGGTCGAGGAAGCTGTGCCGGTCCGGGCCGGTGATCTCGAACCGGTTGAAACCGTTGACCTCCGTAAGGCCGACATTGGTGCGGATATTGTCGATTTCGGCCGCGACGATGTCGAAGGCTTCGTCGAAATCGAACCCCAGCGTCGGGTGGAAATCGGGCGAGGGCTTGATGTAATCCACCCGTTCCCATCCGTTGACGACGGTGAACTCGGCGCCTGCGGCGGCAAGAACCGGCGTCAGCGGCGTGGTCTTGGCCGGGCGGCCTGCCGGGCGGTGTTCGTGCGGAAAGTGGAAGCGGAACTCGTTCTGGTAATCCTCGATCGCCTTCAGCGAGGTCAGTTCGACGTTCGCATGTCCGGTAAACCGGCGGGGGTCGATCACCCAGGTGTCATAGCAGGCTTCGCCATGAACGATCTGCTGCGCCAGAAGCCAGCCGTGCCCGCCGCCTTCGCCCAGGCCCGCGCGCAGGCCGATGATGCAGAAGGCGTTGCGCTTGCCGGGGATCGGGCCGACCAGCGGCGCGCCGTCGATCGTATAGGTGATCGGGCCGTTCACGACGGTGTGGATGCCGGCCTCCATCAGCGCGGGCATCCGGGCGAAGGCACCTTCCAGAACGTCCGTCACCCGGTCCAGGTCATCGGGGCAAAGCGCGTTGACGAAGTTCGGGTCGATGCCGTCCATGCCCCAGGTCTTGCAACCCTGTTCATAGAAGCCGAGCAGGAGCCCGTTCTTTTCCTGGCGGCAGTAATAGTCCGAGATCGGGCAGCGCAGCAGCGGCATCCGGTGGCCGGCGTTCTTGATCGCGGGGATCTCCTCGGTCAGGAAATACTGGTGTTCCATCGACGCGACGGGGTGATGCACCCCCATCATGGCGCCGACCTCGTTCACGCGGTAGCCGCAGGCGTTGACGACGATGTCACAGTCGATGTCGCCATGTTCGGTGTGGACGGTCCAGGTGTCGTCCTTGTGCTGGGTCAGCGCGGTGACGGGTGTGTTGCGATAGACCTCGGCCCCGGCGTTGCGGGCGCGACGGGCCAGCGCCTGGCACAGCTGTGCGGGGTCGATGTCGCCGTCCAGCGGGTCCCAGAGGCCGCCCAGCAGGTTGTCGGTCGAGATCAGCGGGTGGCGGCGGGCACATTCGGCGGCGTCGATCACTTCGAAATGCACGTCCATGCCACGCGCCATCGAGGCAAAGTGGCGGTAGCCCTGCATCTGTGCCTCGGTATTGGCCAGCCGGATGCCGCCATCGGCGTGGTGATAGTTGATCGGGAATTCCGGGTCTGCCGCCAGTTCCTTGTAAAGGTTGATGGAATGGGTCTTTAGGCCGACCATCGTCTGCGTCATGCCGAAGTTGGTCACCTGCGCGGCCGAGTGCCAGGTGGTGCCCGACGTCAGCTCGTTGCGCTCGACCAGCACGACATCGGTCCAGCCTTCCCGGGTCAGGTGGTAGAGTGTGGAACAGCCGGCGATTCCGCCGCCGATGACAACTACCTTGGTTCTCGATTTCATGGTCCCGGTCTCCCGCTTGATTGGCTCGATAGTGGGAGGAAGAAATCGGGCACGGCAACGCGCCAGTCATTTCCGAGACTATTTAGAATCTATGTTTCGAATAAATCAAAACAACAAACTTCCCGCTCGGCGGCTTCAACTTGCCCCCTAAGGTTGGCCACAGCAACACTTTCGCGGGGATCAGGCATGAATGCGAATTGGGCAAGACGCAGCGGGCGCGAAGACCGGCTGGCCAAGCGCGCAGCGGGGCCGGTGGTCAATCCCTGCCCGCCCGGACAGAGGGGTGGCGCGTACAAGCCCCTGTCGCCCGAGGAACTGGAACAGATCTTCGACACGGCACTTCGTCTCCTGGAAACGCTGGGCATGGGAGAGGTCCCCGACCGTCTGCGCGCCGACCTGATGAAGGCGGGCGCGGTCGAAGGCGAGCGCGACCGGCTCCGGTTCCCGCGCAAGATGGTCGAACGCGCCATCGCGGATGCGGCCAAGACCTTTGTGCTGCATGGCCGCGATGAAAGCCGTTCGATCGAAGTGGGCGGCGACCGCGTCTATTTCGGCACGGGCGGCGCGGCGGTGCAGACACTGGACATCGACACCGGCCTTTACCGCCCCTCCACCCTTGCCGACCTGCACGACTTCACCCGGTTGCAGGACACGCTGGCCAATGTCAGCTGGTTCACGCGCTGCTGCGTGGCGACCGATGTCGAAGACAGTTTCGACCTTGATCTGAACACCGCCTATGCGCTGTGCCGCCATACGACCAAGCCCACGGCCACCTCTTTCACGCTGGCCCAACATGTCACGCCCATCGTCGAGATGCTGGATATCGTGGCGGGCGGTCCGGGCGAGTTTTCAAAGCGACCGTTCAAGAAGGCGCATATCAGCCCGGTGATCTCTCCGCTGCGCTATGGCGAGGATGCGGTCGATGTCGTCTATGAATGCATCCGCCACAACATCCCGATGTCCTGCATCACCGCCGCCCAGGCCGGGGCGACGGCGCCTGCCACGCTGGCGGGGTTTCTTGCGCAGTCGCTGGCCGAAACCCTGGCAAGCCTGGTGATGGTCAACGCGATCCAGCCCGGCTTTCCGATGGTGTTCTCGAACTGGCCCCTGGTCGTTGACCTGCGCACCGGCGCCTTTTCGGGGGGCAGCGGCGAAACGGCCGTCCTGAACGCGGCTTCGGCCCAGCTGTCAAACTGGTTGGGGCTGCCGTCGGGCGTCGCCTGTTCGATGACCGACGCCAAGGCGATCGACGCGCAATACGGCATGGAAAAGGGCATCACCTCCTTTGCCGCGGCGATGGCGGGGGGCAACCTGATCTATGAAAGCTCGGGCATGACGGCCTCGCTCCTTGGGGCCAGCTTCGAGGCATTCGTGCTGGACGACGAGATGCATTCCCATACCTACCGCGCCCTGCGCGGGATCGAGGTGACCGAAGACAACCTGGGATTCGACGCGATCTGCGAGGCGGTGCTGGGGTCGGGCCATTTCCTTGGCGGCACCCACACCTTCGCCGCGATGGAGCGCGACTATTTCTATCCCTCGCTGGCCGACCGCAATCAACCCCGCACCTGGACCGAGATGGGCGCCAAGGACGCCTGGACGATGGCGCGCGAGCGGGCGAAATCGGTGCTGGAGACCCACCATCCCGCCTATCTGACCGAGGAACAGGACCGCGCCATCCGCGCGAAGTTCAAGGTCCTGATCTGAGGGTCATTCGATCAGCGTGAAGCTGTCCTTCAGCCAGGGCAGCTGATCGTGGATGGCCGGCAGGGTGCTTTCCTCGAGCAGTTCGTTCATCTTCATCCGAACCTGCGCCACGACCGACCGCGCGCAGTCGGGCGTCGAGACGACCGACAGGATGCGTGCAAAGCTCTTGCCGGGAAAGCGGTGGACCTGGACCTTGTCCTGGAACTGCTTGCCGTGGGAATAGTGCAGGGCGGTGGTGATCGACCAGCCCGACCCGGCGGCGACCATCGCCATCAGCGTGTTGCCGTTGGCGCATTCAAAGTGGTTGGGCAGAGAGATGTTCAATCGGCGCAGTTGCGACTCGATCTGCCGGCGGACGAACAGGTTGCTGGTAAACCGCAGGAGCGGCAGCTTCGATCTGCCATGCATCAGACCCACCACATCCATCGTGTCCTTGGGGGTGATGACCAGAAAGGGATCGCGCAGGAACGGGTGGTCCAGAAGGTCGAACATGTTCTCGGAGGAATAGGCCAGCACGCCAAGATCCAGCTCGCGGTTGCGCAGCATCTTGATGATGCTGTGGCTCCAATCCGTGTGGTAGGAAAAGTCGCAGTGTGGCATGATGCTGGACATGTACATGGCCAGGTTGGGGGCGATGTAGCTGTCGAAATCCTCGATCACCCCGATCCGCAGATAGCTTGCGTTCTCGATGCTGCCGGCAGAGGCTTCGGCCTTGGCGATGCGGATGTCGTGCAGGGCGACTTCGATCTTGCGCAGGAAGGCCCGGCCCGTCGGTGTCACCAGCAGGGGGCGGCGCGAATGGTCAAAAAGCTTGACGCCGAGGTTGTCTTCCAGGCTGCTGAGGTGGTGCGACACCGTACTGACCGAAATTCCGGCTTCGTCGGCAGCATCCTGAAGAGAGCCTTTCGTGGCGCAAATTCGGAACAGCTCCAATGCCTTGAGGCTGAAATCCTTGCGGGTGGCGTGCTTGGCCATCGTTCCTGCCCCTGATCTGCCTCTCCCATGTTTCTAATTTATCGAAGTTAAATTCGCAAGTATCCGACATTCCCCAAGTGGCCTGCCGCTTGACTTCAAGATCGCCTGATTTTGCTCGCTGGGCAAGCGTTCTTCGCCCCGAGCGGTGTCTGTCGTCGCGCAAACGGCCGAAGTCGGGTGGATCAAGCCTCGAACCCGCAGCATTCTGG
>NZ_JAALFE010000041.1 GCF_011059185.1 Paragemmobacter kunshanensis
CATGACCGTCCTCCTTTGTGGATTATCGCAGACCCACCTTGGCACAGAGATGCCGTCGGGGGGCGGTCACATCATCAAAGCCTCTTCAAAGCCTCAGCACGTCTAGACGAGTTGGCGTTCTTACCGCTAATCGCTGATGAATGAGTCACCTCCCCCAGAAGTAAGGTTAGCAGGCGGCTGGACGGATCCCAATAACCACGATCCATTCCCGCTCCTTAAGAACAACAAAGAGTCGAACCAAATGCAGAGACCAAAACAGGCACTTCACTGGATACTAATAAGTTTCTGGAAGCCTCTCGCTATGCTCAGCCTGCTCTGCGGGGCCGCCACTTCAGCTCTCGCTCAACAGTTCAACGAGAGCTGTCCGAGGCCTAAGGCTCTCCAGTCTGGCACGTTCGAACAACCGATGGAGTTTTCGGCCGCGACCAACAAGGGCAACATGTCGACCTCATCTTGGATCGCCGCCACCGGAAAGATCGGACCGGAGACGCCTGAGCGCTTCAGGGCGTTTCTCGCGTCTGAACAATACGTGCCTGGCCAGATTGTTCTCCACTCCCCAGGGGGAAACCTCGCAGCTGGGATGGAGCTCGGACGCATGATCCGGCAAGCTGGTCTGACAGCACATATCGGCACAACTGAACGCGTCTTTGAGGGCTACAACGCCCCTTGCGACACTTGGTGGGACGAGGTGAAGGCCGGCGTCTGTGCTAGCTCATGCGCCTATGCGTTTCTAGGTGGCCGTGAGCGGTTCGTGGACTCTCCCTACTACCCCACGAGCCCCAGCTTACTTGGCTTCCATCAGTTTTACGGAAATCCAGAGCGCGGGAGCGACATGCTCACAGCGGAGCAAGTGACAGAAATCGAAACCAGCACCCTATCGATCGCCCAGGCTCTAACCGGTCAGATCGTGCTATACGCCATCGAAATGGGTGTCGATGCACGCATCGTTGCCTTTGCATCCGCCACCCCGAGCGATGGTCTCTACTTTCCCACAACCGCCGAGCTCGAGGAGCTCTCGATCGCCTCAGGAAGCGGGCTGACAAAGTGGTTTATGGAACCCTACGGAGATGGTCTCGTAGTAGCAGCCAGGCCGCACCGGTCTGACTCTATGCTCGACCAGATTACGGCCTTTTGCAGCAAGAGTTCAGGAACGGCGAGCCTTCTGTTCACGATGGATCTCGCAACGCCTTCATATCCAAACCCAGACGACCTGCCTCTCCATGCAGTCGAGCTGACGATTGATGGTCAGCTGTATTCAATCGGGCGACGGGATCTCACCTTGCGCTACGGCGATGACAAAATTTTCATCACTGTTCCGATAGAGGCGCTCAAGACAGGCCTCACCCGTGCCCGAGAGATCGACTTCAGGCTCGATTCCGCGCGTGTCATGGGCGGCTTCCGTGAAGGGGGAGAATTGAGCGATATTGAACGCCAGTCTCTGGCACTTGCTTGGCGAAACTGCATTTAATAGAAGATTCCTTTTTCGACGAGGAGCGGGGGCGGCACAGCGGGTGGATTGCACAATCCCGCAATACCATGACTGTTTTGTCCGCTGACTGCCGATGAGAACGATGAAATGCTGCGCGATGAAGAACGAATGGCAGCTTCGGCGGTCACGACTGCAGCATGCTACCGACGCCGACCGACAGCAATGGGCCGAGTGTTCGGCTTCAGTCCAGATCGACGCCGCCGAGGCGCGGCGCATGGACATGCGTCCGGACAAGGACTGCAGCGGCAGCGCCCGCGATGGCGCCGAAGAGATGCGCCTCCCACGAGACGCCGGGTTGGCCCGGAAGAACGCCCCAGAGAAGGGAACCATAGAGGACACCGACCAGTAGTGCCGCGCCCAGCGTGATCGGTGAGCGATCTACGAGGCCGCGCGTCACGAGGAAGCCAAACCAGCCGAAGACCAGCCCCGACGCACCGATATGGATCGCGGAGCTTCCGAACAACCAGACGAGACTACCGCCGAGGCCGATCACCACGGCGTTCACAGGCAGCAAGGCCCGCGTCGTCGTGGCCACCAGCAGCCCCCCCATGACCAGGAGCGGCGGTGTATTGGCCATCAAATGCGCGAAGCTTCCATGCAGCAGCGGCATTGCGATGACACCATCCAACCCGCCGACGTGCCGGGGGATCAGGCCGAAGGCCGGGTTCAAACCGTAGCCGGTGATCCAATTGACGACCTGAACCGCCCAGAGCAGCGCGACAAAAGCGGCAAGCGCCGCGGCGCGCTGGAAGAAGGCGCGCATGTGATCCCGGTTCATCATGTTGGCGACAGTAGACGTCCTCACAGCGCCTTCAACGGCTTTCGCGCGCTGCACAGGGTGCCCCTTCCGAGAAAGGGGGTTTGAGGCGGCCAACCTCGGTACGGCTCAAGCCAGGAGAATCGCTTCGATCTTACACAGTGTTCCCAGGCCGCAGCGGCATGATTTCACGCTCGGGGCGCTTCAGGGCTTCGGCGTATTTGCGGGCATTGTCATCGATCGTGCTGTGCCACAGCTTCGAGACAAACGCCCGAGCGTCTTGGACCGTCATATCGTTCAGCGATGAGGACAACGCCATGAAGAGCTCATCCTCGCTGATCGCGGCGGCGCTATGCATGGCGTCCGCGTAAAATGAAGGGTCGTTCAGGACCTGTTGGCTTAGCGGCATCAGCGCGAGGTTCTCTTCCGGGATCGCCATGAAGATCGTGTCCTGCAGGTCGGTCAGATACGCACGCCGCGATGTGGACACCGGCTTTCCCACCGCCTTGGCCTCCAGATATGCCTGCCTTGTCCTGTCGAGCTTTGCCCTTGCATGGGTCATGATGACTTCACGCTTTCGGGCGGGTAGCGCGAATCCGGTGCAGCGCTCGATATGGGCGAGGAGATCTTCAACCTCTGCCTCAACATCAAAGCTCTCGAACCATGGAACCGTCCCTGATCTAGCCGCCACGCGCCCGACCTCTATATTACGTCAATATATTATTGTATCGCATTTGCACCTGATCGCAAGCGGGTGGCGTCCTTCACGCAAACGGACATGGAAAAAGGGGAACCGTGATCCCACGGCTCCCCTTTCGGTGCGGATCGTCTAATCTCGCGCGTTAGTCATGCGACCAACGACAGCCCCGCGCCCGCGTCCTGCGGCTGCTCACCGCTGTCGATGAACGGGATGATTGAGAAGGTCTGCCCGCCGCGCTGTTCTTCGTTCTGCACGGCGTTCACGCGCAGGTCGCCATCGGGCGTGTTGATCAGCAGCGACAGGTAGTCATTGCCCGTGCGGCTGCTTTTCGCCATCCAGGCCGAGCCGACGCGGATCGGTGTGCCCCGGGGCGAGCTGACCTCGATCCGGTAATCGGGGTGGGTCTCCTCGGATTTGTAGCTGTTCTCGATCAGCATGAACTCCAGATCGAACATCATGTTGGCGATGTAGCCGGTGAAGGCGTTGTCGGCGTCCATGGCGGTGAGCTCGCCCGAGATCGAGCCGGATTTCATCAGGCCGTTCGAGACCAGTGGGATGATCTCGAACGCGCCACTCTCGGCCGCACGCGCCTCTTTCGTCTGCACCGCGTTGACCCGGAACGGGCCGAGGCCGACATCGATCTGCATCGAGATGTAGGGGTTGCCGCTGGTATTCCCGGTCTCGTTCCAGGCCGTGCCGATACGCACCTTGCGGCCTGATTTGTTGACTGCCGTCACGTCAAAATCCGGGCTGCGTTCGGACATCTTTGCCCGCGCCTCCAACTGGATGGCGATGTCAAAGCGCGTCGAATGGATCATGCCGGTGTACTCGGCGGCTGCGGTCTCGACATTGCGGGTGAGGATTCCTGCGAACATGGGATGGTTCCTTCTTTGATTGGCCGGTGCCTGACGTTCTTGTCAGCGCATCCGGGATTGCTTTCTCGACCCCTTGAGGGATCACAAAACCGAAAGCTTGCTTTCCCTTTCTGCCCTGCCTGCAGCTCATCGCTGAGGGCTGATTGGATGTGCCACCTCTCCATCGTGTGCTACCCCCTCCCCTGCCCGTCTGGTCTTGATTGGCTGCCTGGATTTTCCGCGCCGTCCTCCAATCGCGCGATGAAAAACTCGGCCTCTTTTCCGTTCAACCGGTGACCGCTCCGGTCAGTCAGGCCGATGCAGCTGCCGTTCGGCACATAGGTGATGAGGTACTGACCGAGCCTGTCCTTGTGGACAACGTAGCCGGTATTGGCCCAATGCACGGTCTGCCCGGCATCGACCGCGGCTTTGATTTCATCGAGTGTCATGCGATCCTCCTCAAGAAGAATGGTGGGGAAACGACGCAAGAAGCCCGATCTTCCAACCGGGCTTCCATGCAGTATTCGTTTGGCAAACGGCCAAGAGCTGTCAGGCGCTTTGCGTGGCTTGCGTCGCGCGCGCCGCCATCCAATCCTTCAGGCCAAGAACCGTTCTTCCGGCGGCGACCTCGGAGGCCCAGGCAACCCTTGGGTCGCCGCAGGGCTCATCGCCGGAATGCCGGTCGATGTGGCCATTGGCCATCCATGGCTCAGGCTGTATCCGTCGCAGCCAGTCCGCCATGCTCGGGATGCGGCCCTGGCAGTCTTCGCGGACATGCTGTTCGCCGATCCAGCGCACGGGGATCTCTCGACAAGCGCTATTGGTCAGGGTCAAGCCGAAGACACGTTCGGCCTCAAACAGGCCTTGGGCATGGTGACGCAAGGCCCGGTGCGTGAAGAGCGCGAGGTGCTCTTTCGAAGCATCGAACCAGTCGTGTACAGCCTGATAATCGGACGGCGCCCCGCCGAATTTCCGGGCAGAGCTTTCAGCATGATGAAGCGGATGGGCCATCTCAAAGACCCTCATCATAGCTGTGCGAGCATTCGACATAGCGGTCCGCGTGATCGAGGGTGATGCTGTCTAGTGCTATGTCCCAGGTCAGCGTGCCGTAGCCGCCCTCGTTGTTTTCGAACCCCGGATGATGGTGATAGGCAAGCGACCAGGCGAAATCGCCCACCTCAGTGGCAAGCGCCTCCGGCAGTTGGACCTCCGCAGGCTGCACCGTCACATCCTCGACATTGCCGGAATCGCCATAGCCTTCGTATTCGGCGGTGACCTCTCGGATGCCAAGCGCACGTAGTTGCGCGATCAGCTCCGCTCGGGATGCCTTCAAGGTGGTTTCGCGCTCTGCGCGCCACTGAGCCGCCAGCGCGGCATAGTCCATTTGGGGATTGGTCATGGGTCTGTCCTCCTTTCTGTAGTTGGGGGGGCCGGGCGTGGCATTGGTCTGCGCGCGCCCGGAAAGCGCAGACCGGGCAAACCCCGATCGGCGACGCCCGGCCCAAAGCCCTCTTTGACTTTTCAGGCGGCTTGTTCTGCCGCCTTGGTGGTTCCCTGCCCAACGATCCGGGCCAGAATGGTCCCCGTGTCGATCCCGTCCCCATGCGGTAGGAACACCCGTAGCTGGAATGCGATGATCTCAGTGAAACACCCCATGGCCTTGAGGCCTTCGATCATGCCCTTGTCCGCGCCGCCAAGCTCGAGGCGCAACTCGCCTGCGACGCGGCGACGGGTCAGGGTGAGACCCCGGCCCAGATCGACAGGTACGGTGGTGCCGAGGGCGGCGGTCAGCATCTCCTGCGGCGTTTGCGGATTGGAGACGAGGAAGCGGGCGCGCAGCGCGGCCGCCCCTTCTTCGCTCAGCGTGCGCCCGATCATGGCGGTCGCCCCGTCCGGCGTGACGCGGTAGATACGCTCATTGGTGGTCGGAATGTTCTTCCAGATCGGCAGCAGCAGCCCGGTCAGCAGGTAGAGCTTGGTCGTGGTGGTTTTTGGCAGGGACGCAGCCTCGGCATCCCAAAGCCCTGCAAACTCAGGCTTGCCGATGTCTTCCCAGGCAGAGGACGCGAACCGCGTCTCCTCGAGGTAGCTGAACCCGTTGGGCCGCACGGCCTTGCGCATCAGTGTGACGATATCCTCGTCATACATCTGCATGGGCCGCGCCGAGATCAGCGCCGCGCGGCCGGAAGCGCGGTTGACCATGGGCAGCTTGTCGGGATTGCGCGACAGCGCGTCATCCGCCGACAGCACGTGCACCGGGTCCGTCACCTCAAGTCCGATGATCCGCGTGACCGCACCGGATTTCGGGCAGGTCCAGAGATCCTCGGTGGAAACCTGTTCGATCTTTTCGCCACGCAGGGTTTCCACGCCGAGATCGAGCGTACCCGCTGCGCGCGCCCGTTCGGTCTGATCGGCAATCCGGCGCATGAACTCGGCAAAGAGCGCGTTCTGCATGTGGATGGGCAGCGCCAGAACTCGGTTGAGAAACCGCTGGATCGGCGGCAGCTCTTCGAGCAGCACCCCGTCCTTGTCGATCAGCCGCAGGGCCGTCCAGTCGGTTAAGCTCTCGTAGCTCATCGCCTCGGCGCGCCCGGCGGCAAGATCGGCATAGTAGCCACGCAATGCCGCGCGCGCGATCGGGCTTTCGAGATTGTCCTCCTCGCGGAACATGCCTTGCGAGCCGGTCTCGCGCTGACCCTTGGTCAGGGCTCCCAGCTGGTCGAGGCGCTTGGCTATAGTCGAGGTGAAGCGTTTCTCGCCATGCACATCCGAGGTGCAGACCCGGAAGAAGGGCGCGCTGACCTGGGCCGAGCGATGCGTGCGGCCGAGCCCCTGGATGGCCGCGTCGGCGCGCCAGCCGGGCTCCAACAGGTAGTGCCGCCGCCGTTTCTGGTTCTTCGCCGTTTGCGCCGCGTGATAGGACCGGCCCGTGCCGCCTGCATCGGAGAAGATCAGGATATCCTTCTCACCGTCCATGAAGGCTTGGGTTTCGGAGGAATTGCTGCTGGCGGCGCGCTTCTCGATGAAGAGATGGCCGTCCTCGGCCTTGAGGGGCCGGATAGATCGGCCTGTGACTTCTGCCACGGCCTCATCGCCAAAGGCCCAGAGGATCTGATCGAGCGCCGAGGGGATCGGCGCCAGCGTCATCAGCTCCATCATCGCGGCGTCGCGCAAGGCGAGCGCCTCGCGTGAGACGACCAAGGCGCCGTTCGCATCCCGAAGCGGCTCGGCCACCATGTTCCCGTCGATCTCGACAAGCTTCTGGGCATGGATCGGGAAGGCCTGCTCGAGGTAACTGAGAACGTAGTCGCGAGGTGTCAAGGCACCCTCCGCCAGTTCGTCCTCCGGGTCCATCGCCTCGAGCCGGCGCTTCAGCAGGCTCTCTCCCGTCGAGACCACCTGGATGACGCAGGCAAATCCTTCCGCCAGGTCCTCATTGATAGCGCGGATGATGGTCGGGGCTTTCATGCCCATCAGGAGATGGTTGAAGAAGCGCTGCTTCGTGCTCTCGAAGCGGGACTTGGCCGAGGCGCGTGCGGCCGAGGCATTGGTCTCGCCCGAGGCGTCGTTGACGCCGGTCGCCGTCAGCGCGGCTTCGAGATTGTGGTGGATCGTCCGAAACGCGCCCGCATAGGCGTCATAGATCTCGATCTGGGCCGAGGTGAGCGCGTGTTCGAGCACGTCATACTCCACCCCATCAAAACTGAGGGCGCGCGCCGTGTAAAGCCCGAGCGTCTTGAGATCGCGGGCAACCACCTCCATGGCGGCAACGCCGCCGGCTTCCATTGCCGAGACGAAACTCTCGCGGCTCGGGAAGGGGTATTCGGGGCCCTGCCCCCAGAGCCCCAGCCGCGCGGCATAGGCCAGGTTGTGCACGCTCGTGGCGCCCGTGGCCGAGATGTAGAAGACGCGAGCGCGGGGTGCTGCCAGTTGCAGCCGCAGGCCAGCAAGGCCCTGCTGGGAGGGTTTGACCCCCCTGCCCTGCTCGGACCCGGCCGCGTTCTGCATGGCATGGGCCTCATCAAAGGCCAGTACGCCTTCAAAGTCTTCGCCCATCCAGTCGAGGATCTGGCTCAGTCGCGTGGTGCCGCATTTGCCCGCGGACCGCAGCGTGGCGTAGGTGACGAAGAGGATACCGTCACCCATAGGGACGGGCTGGTCCGGTTTCCATTTGGAGAGCGGCTGGATGTCGGCGGGCGAGCCGCCGAGATCGGTCCAGTCGCGTATCGCGTCCTCGATGAGCGTGGCGGATTTGGAAACCCAGATCGCCTTCCTGCGCCCGGAAAGCCAGTTCACGAGAATGAGCCCCGCGCATTCGCGGCCCTTGCCGCAACCGGTGCCGTCGCCGAGGAAATAGCCAAGGCGATAAGCACGTGCACCCGGGTCATTATCGGCGCGCGTCAGCTTGGTCTGGTCGTGATCGATGGTAAACCGACCGGGCAGATCACGCCCATGGGCATCATGCGCCATGATGATGGTCTCGAGCTGCGCCTCGGAGAGATGTCCCTCCTCGATCAACCGGGCGGGCAAGCGCAAGTCATCACTGCCCGTGTTTGAGGGCATGGGCGGGGCAACCGAGGCCATGGCGATGCTCTCGACGAGCGGGGTGGGATGTTCCTGCGCACCCGCGATCTCGATCCGCTGAGGACGATAGCGCGCATAGATGTCCGAGATCGGCGTGTTGTCGCGCGGGGTCTGAAGGCTCGTGCAGCTGAGCGGACAGACGGCATTGGCCCGGGGTTTGGAGGCGGCGACAGGCGCAGCGGCGGTCTTGCGCGGAGCAGAGGATGGAACGGTCGGCCGCCCGTGAGGGATCGCCGCTGCCTGTTGTACGGAGCGCATCTCGGTCCTAGTTGCGGCCACGGCATCGACATATGCCAAGGCTTCATCGAGATCCCGCACAGGGACGCGGATCATTTCGCCGTCCCCCTGCACCTTGTCAAAGACCATCAGCTGGGTTTCGACAGAGGTGCCGAGCTTGCGGTAGACCTGCCCCGGCATCGTCAGCGCCAATCGTGGCGTCAGGAGACCGCAGGCGCGGGACCAATGCGCGGCATCGCGTTCGGGCGTGAACCCCGGCGGCATGATCGCCACCAGCCGCCCACCGGGCGCGAGACGCTTTGCAGCTGCAATAAGATGTTTGGCGGCGATGTGCTTGTCTCGGGAGCGATCGACCGAGGAGGCGAAGGGCGGATTCATCACCACGACGTCGGGTAGAACCGGCGTCTGCAGCAGATCATCGATATGCTCGCCGTCATGGCCCGTCACCTCGCCGCCGAAAACCGCGCGCAGGAGGCGCTGGCGAAAAGGGTCGATCTCGTTGAGCAAAAGCGTGGCACCGGCCCGGGCGGCGAAAGTAGCTAGGGCACCGGTGCCAGCCGAGGGCTCCAGCAAAGTCTCGCCCTTGCGAACGGCTGCCGCCCGCACGACCATTGCCGCGAAAGGCAACGGCGTGGAAAACTGCTGCAGCCGGATCTGCTGCTCTGACCGGCGGGTTTCCGTCAGCAGCCGCGAGGCAAGCAGCTTTGCAGCGGCGATGTCATCTGCCACGCCGTTCCCACGCAGCAGCACTTGGACAGCCGCGGCCTGCATCAGGTCATAGGCTATGCGCCAGTCCCAGGCGCCCCCGGCATCGCTGCCATGAAACGTCTCGCGCATGATGCGCGCCAGCGCTGAACTGCGCAGGGGTTGGTGGTCGACCTCCGCACCGATCTGCACGAGGGCAGAGGCGAGGTCAGTGTCGGAGATTGAGAGCGCCGGATTTGCCGGTTTGGGCTTGGACATGGGGGTTTCCTTTGGATCAGGGTCTGAGTTCCAAAGGACAAAAAGCCCGCTTCCGTAATGGGGCGGGCCTCTGTCAAGGGTTTCGGGCAAGTCAAAAATCCCGGCGAAGATCTCATTCTTCTCCGAGTTTTAAGGCACAAATTCAGAAGCTTACTTTTTCTTTTTCACTGCACCGGCACGTCAGGACTGAAGGACACCCCCCTGTCCGGGCTTCGCTCTTCCGTCCGTAGTCAGCCTCATGGCTGCCACTCTATGCCTGGTCCAAATCTGGTCCTGGGTGCCCATCTTTCACGCGTATTCAGCGATTGCTGATAACTTGCGGGCTTCCGGCATCTCCAGGAACCACGTCCCGGCAAGGGACCTCGTCGTACCTGTCGTCAGGTGCAGTGCGTTCCTCCGTCCGATCAAGTTCTGGAATTGTTTTTCTCAGACCGTTGCCGGGCAGCTCTGCGCATGGCGGAATGGTGTGCCGTCTCGCCACATGCGGTGCAAAACAACGCCAATACGCCGCGCAAGTGCAATCAAGGCCCGTTTCGATCCACGCCGATGGGCCACTCTGAGCGCCCAGGCCTGGAGCCAGTTTGGGGACCCTCGGTGCATCAAGATCATCGCCGCTTGATACAAGGCCGTTCGAAGGGCCCGGTCGCCGGCTCGAGTAATTTGCCCGACAATGTCCATCTCTCCGGATTGCGTGCGCCTCGGCGTCAGCCCCACCCACGGACCAACATCCTTCGATCGCACAAACCGGGTCGGATCGTCGATCGCGGCTTTGACCGTCAGGGCGACGATCCGACCAACGCCCGGCATCGTCATCATCAGACGGCAAACGTCGTCTTGTTTTGCCAGATCCGCGATTTTGGCGTCCAGTTCAGCCAACTCGACGCGCAACTGCGCACGTGCGCGCAAAAGGGCCTCTGTCGACGCGGACAAGATTTCATTTTGCTCAACCAGTTCCCTCACCCGGGCCTCGTACCTAATCCGGGTGACATGCCCGAGCTTCAGACCGAAGTTCCGCAGAACACCCCGCATCGAAAGCTCAAGGTTGATGATGGCCTGCTGAATAGACTTGCGCGCCGACAGCAACGCGCGAATTTCCTGGGAGGACACAGATTTGCGGTGCACGGGCCTGTACCATCCCATTTGAAGCAAGCGCGCAATGCCCTGGGCATCGCGCCTGTCGGTCTTGATCGGCATGGCTTTCAAGGCTGCCTTCACCAATCGTGTTTCCATCATGACCACGTCAAAGCCAGCTTCTTCCATTCCCTTGCTCAGCCATTGGGACAAAGGTCCGGCTTCGAGCCCGATCGCATCGATCGAATATGACAATGACGCTATTGCACGTACCAATGCCTCAGGCTCGCTCTCCGCCTGTAATTCTTCAACGATCCTCCCCTGTGGCCCCAGCACACAAATCGCAGTGCTTGCCAGAGATACATCCAATCCGATAAATACATTCATGTCGTTGCCCTTCTATTCTTAGGAATTGAGGCGCATGGAAACATACGACCTCGTAGACGCGCTGCAGGCGCATCAAGGGCAACGGCACTTCAGATCATGCTGACAAACAAGCGAAACGTGCTCGATTCGCCGACAGCCCCATTACGGCATCTTTCGCTTTTCAGGGTGACGGGGGTCAGACCGCGCTGACCTCCAAGGCTTGGTCAGGACTTGGGTTCGACCTCCCGTTTCGCATCAATCAATGCCTGTGCGGCCTGCATCACCTGAACTTGAGATGTTCCCGTGTATTCCTCCTCCAGTGCGGCCTGCACCTTCGCGCGAAACCACGCGTCATACGAATTGACATCAGCCGCCACGGAAATGCTCCTCGAGCCCGATATCCAGCAGCTTGCCGAGGTCATCGGGCATGTCTGCAACGTGCACAGCAATTGGGAAACGGTGCCCCGTCAGGTCAGGCGCGCATTGCTCCTCTAGCCCGAGGTGCTGCCCATCCTTTTCCGCCTCAATCATTGTGCTTTCTCCGACCGTATTATCAGCCGATGCTACATCTTCCAGCGGGGCGTCGTAAACGATAATGCCAAAGGGTCACAGCAAGCTGGCCCACTTACCGATCGGGCACCGCTTCAAGGGAAGTTTCGAACCGCTTGCCCGCCGCTGCAGCTTCTTTCAAGAGCGCGTCGAAATTGTCAGGTGGATTGCCATCTTCCAGCATCCCTTTGAACGTCGCATAGGCATCCGTCTTGCTGCCGTAGGCGCGCAGGGTCTTGTCGTCGTTCACCCAGGCCACCACGATGACCTTCGCATCGCTGTTGAACCGATAGAACAGCCGATACTGCTGGAAGAATTTCGCCCGGAACCAATGCTTGCGGTGATCGCCGAGTGTGCCGCCTTGCCGGAAGGCGGCGGCACCCGGATCTGCCGGTATGGCCTCGGTGACCAGCTTGAAGATGGCGGCCAGCCGTTTCGTCGGGTTTTTCTTGCGCCAGGTCTTAGGATCGCGTGCCTTACGCGCCTCGACCTCTTCAATCAGCCCTTCGAGCTGGTCCAGAAAGAGCGGATGCGCATAAATCGACCATCCGTTTACGACAAGGGGCGCTTGGGCGGGCACGCTATCGCCGCTCATTCATCCTCGAGCGATAGTGGCGCATCGAGATCGACGTCAACGTCTCCGACCAGTGCTGCAAGACGGTCATGCAAAACCCCATCGAATGCACGAATGCGGTCCGGATGCGCCTTGATATCGGCCTCGACAAAATCGAGAAAGGCTCCGAGCACGGGATCTTCCTCGTCGCTGCGCACGGGCTCGATATAGACCCTGCCACTCGGCTCGGTGCAGTAACGAATCTGGTCGCCCTTGCCCAGCTTGAGCTGTTTGCGCACACCCGCCGGCACGGTCGTCTGATACCGATCCGTGAGTTTCGAGACATCTTGTGCGAGGGCTGTCATGGCAGTCTCCTGAAGAAAAGGTTCTTTGCTGCCCGCGATAGGTAATGCATTTGCATTGCCTTGTCAAGACAAGCCGCAGCATCTGCTGTCGCCGGGCAGGTCGATGAACCGTCCGGCGCAGGACCTAATTTCGCCCCGCCAGGAACTCCGCCAGCACCGGGCTAGCCGCACCTTTCGCGGAGCTGAGCAGCTCCGAGCCCGCAAGCGAGGCCTTCGACAGGCGTACGAGCCCACCAGTTTCCTCGATGCGGTAGCAGCGGCGCTTTTGCCGCCCGCGCCTGTAGTGGGTCGCGGTGACAATCTGGCAGGTACTGCCATCGGTGAGCGTCACAGGTGCTGCGAGCTTGATCTTGTCGCCTTCCTCGTAGTCCGGGATCGCAGCCCAGTCCTGGCAGCGCTGGCGCCAGTCCTGGGCGTAGCTGTCCGGGTCTTTCAGGTCAGAGAGAAGCTCGATCAGCGCAAGGGGAGCACGAGATTCATTCGGGCCAGCGCTTTCCTCCATGTCCTTGTAGCCCCAGCAGCCGTCATCGTATCGGGTGAGGAAGACAGCCCCGAACGTGATCGAGCCATCCGCATCGGTCACATAGGTCGTGTCCTCGACCGGCGAGCCATCGATACTTGTGACCTTTGCCGCCGCGTACCAAGTCGAACCCACCTTGCAGGCCTTGACCAGTTCAGTTTTGCGCGTGTCGCCCTCGAAGGTGCAGAGCCGTGTAATTTCCGCCTTCTCATCCGCGTAGGATTTGATACGGCGGTCGGTGTAGAAAAGCCATCCCACTATGCCGCCCTCCGATCGTCGATCTCCATCAGCGCATCGAGCGGCACGCGGTAGGGCTGCATGGCGTCGAAATCCTCGCAATTGCCGCAGTTCTGCACGATCGCGAAGGTGTCGCAGGCATCCTTGAGGATGACCCTGAAGGTGCCGCCGAGGCCTGAGGGCACCTCGTAGGTCCCGCCGATGAGATAGTCCGAGGCCCGGCGCACGAAGACGCGGATACTGTGGCCATCGGTGGCGAGCCGGATCGCCCCCCGCCCCCGGTCAATGAGCACCTGCACGTCATCCAGGATGTCGGTGTAGAACTGGCCGGTCAGATCACGGAACGCAATGCGGCGCTGCGCCATCCAGTCGGTGTCCCGAAACGGGTTCATGCCGTCGGCGAAGGCGAAGGAGGGATCGGCCTTTTCGGTGGTGACGATACGGGTGGTCGTGCCATCGATGCCGTTCGAGCGCAGATGCACGCCATTGCCGACGATGAGGATCAGGGCCGGCCTGTCCACGGGACCGTTCCAGTTGGGCAGGAAGGTTTTGCAGGCGCGCGCATGGGCGATCTGCGCCGCGACAGCGGACGCAGAGAACTTGAGAATAGCCATGAGGATGTCTTTCGGTTGGGTGTGGGAGGGTCGACCCGCGCGGGGAATGCCTCGCGCGGGTCGCGTGAGGACTCAGGCCGCTTGCGCGACCTCGCTGTCAGGCTCGGGAGTTTCCGCAGCGGGCTCCGCCTCATCACAGGCGACACCGGCGGTCTGCATCATGGGCGGGCACCAGGCGGCCACGGCAGCGCGCTGCGCGTCCGTGAGCGTGGCGAAGGGCTCGGCGAAGAGCTTGTCACAAAAGGCGACGATCTCCTTCTTGCTCGACGAGGCCAGCGTCACCGCCTCCTGGGCGAGACCCAGATCCTCGCCGAGGATCTTCAGGAGCCAAGCCTTCTTGAAGCGGTTGAAGAGCGCCGCATTCGGCGTCCAGTGGGCGCGGATGTCGGGCATGATCTCGATCTCGAACGCATGCATCAGGCTGTCGCGCTGGCGGTCCCGCGCGAAGCAGGACTGCGTGGTGCTGGCCGTGGCATAGGCCACGAGCTTGGCCTTCTCGCCGGCCTCCAGCGCGCGAAACGCCGCGAACTGATCAGCGGGCGCGCGGGCGTCATCTAGCCAGGACAGATCAAGCGCCTCATGCGCCGCCGCCACCTGCTCGAGCGAGGTCTCGTCGATTTCGTCCATCTTGGCATGGCTGCGGTATTCCTTGCGGGCATCGATCTTGATCGCCTGCGTGACACTCATGCCGCTGGCCAGAACGTCGCTCACCAGCTTGAAGAGCGTCAGATCGAGCGTGGCTTCCGGATGCAGCGCCATCGCGGCCCCAAGCGCCATGGCTCGCTCGGTCTTGAGGTCCTCAACCAGTGAGGTCGGGTAGGTGATTTCGCCGGCGTCTGGGGCCTCCTCCCCGGTCGGGCTAGCCGAGGAGCCGCGCGCGCCCTCCTTTTTGACGGTGTCTTCCGGGCGGACGAGGCCAACATGGAGGGTCACCTGCCCGCCCGACCAGGACGCGATTACCCCAGACCGCGCGAGGTCCTCGGCGCTGTAGGCCTCCTGCAGGTCGCGGGCTTCCTCTTCCAAGGCGTCCACGCGCTCGTAAAGCGCGTTGTAGGCACCGTCCTCGAGCCCCTCATCCTCCATCTCGAACTGCAGTTTCTCGAGTTCTGCGGTGATCTCATCGATGCGCTTTTGCGCAGCCTCATCAGGCTCGATCGGGCCAGGATAGACGCGGCCGTAGTCGGCCATGGTCGCGTAATCATAGCGCACCATCGCATCGGCCCAGGCAAAGCCCAGCTTTATGCGGGCCTCTTCGGCGGCGGCACCGAGCTTCTCGAGCAGGATGGTCTCGACCAGCGCCGCATCCTCAAGCACGGAATGCTCTTCCAGAAGGTCAGCCGCGACAGCACCGCCACGCGCCTCGTAGTCTTCGCGCACGAAAGCCCCGATATCGTCGCTGACCTGCACGCCGCGGGATTTGAGCGCCTGTCGAACGGTATAGGCCTGCAGATAGCCGCCGTCTTTCGTGAGCGCCTCGAAGACCTCGCGCTGCGCCTCCTGGCTCGGATGCTCGGCAAAGGCTTTCATCGTGTCGAGGGTGATCACCTTGGCCCGGGCCGCGGCGCGGATGTCGGGGTGGATCAGGCCATAGCGCAACCGGCCTTTCACGGCCGCCACCGTGGCGCCGAAGGTCTTTGCGATCGTCTCGGGCGTCTGGCCGTCGACCTCCATCATCCGGGCAAAGGCCTCGAACTCGTCGATGGCATTCATCGGTGCCTGGGTGATGTTCTCGGCGAGCGACAGCGCCGTGGTGACGTCGCACTCCTCAGGGACAAGGCGGCAGTCCACCTTGGTCTTCGCCGTGAAGCCCTTGATGGCCTTGTCAGCGACCAGCTCCTTCAGCGCGGCATGCCGCCGGCCACCGG
>NZ_JAALFE010000042.1 GCF_011059185.1 Paragemmobacter kunshanensis
TGGTGAGGACCCGCTGAAATTGGCCAGGACAGCGTCAATGCTCGAGAAAAGTGAAAGTGTCCTTCGGGTTTTGTGACCTGAAAGCTGTCCCATGATCTTGCAGCACTTTGTGCTTCCTTCGACCGGCTCAGGATCTGATCGATTTCGCCATCAGTGAACCGGCGAAGTTGGTCGATACAAGAACTCACCAGACTCGAGCGCCGCTCGTCGAACGCCTCGAATACCTTCGGATCATGTGGCCCTATTGTTTCTGTCAATATGGGCACCTTCCACTTAAGTAGCTCACCGAGCTTGGCTCGTAGTAATCTCGATCTCTTTTCGTCGAGGACAGCGTCGGGCGCAATTTCTTCCGTCATTGATCACCTCTGGCGGCTAAATGCCTCCAGTCTGCCGCGACTCAGGCGATTGGCAAAGGTCGAGAAAGGCGAATTGCGCCGTTCGGAAATGCATCAGGCGAGGACGAGTGTCGGTAGATTTCGTGAATTGGCAGTAAATGGCAAAAAATGTCATAATTATCAGACGCTTAGGTAAGTGATATCCTTGGGGCAACCTGATTGGTGACCGCTGAGGTTTCAAATGTCGCAATCTCAACTTGCCTGGTTGACCACCGCCGAACTTGCCGAACGCTGGCGGATGACCACGCGTACGCTCGAGCGCTGGCGGGCCGAACGTTACGGGCCCGCTTGGCACACGATCGGTGGCAAGGTCCTCTATCTGCTGGCTGACGTGCAGGCCTATGAGGGCCGCCACCGGCGCAAGGGCGGCTAGGCATGGCGCGGGACCCTCATAACGGGCCCGCGCAAACCAAACGCAACGGAACCAAGGCTGCCAGCGGCGGCCGCGTCGGCATTGTTCATCCCACTTATGGGGAGGTGGCGCTCAAACTCCTCGATAATGGATACGAACCGTTGCCGCTGGTCCCGGGGACAAAGCGCCCTTGCGTCAAGGCATGGCAGCAGATCTCCATCGGTGAAGCCCAGGTTCGCAGCTGGGTGCGGACGTTCCCGAATGCCGGTGTCGGCCTCAGAACCGGGAACCTGGTTGGCATCGATATCGACGTGCTGGACCCGGATATTGCCCACCAGATGGGGCGGATCGTGGAGGACCGGTTCGGCGCGACGCTGGTGCGTGTGGGGCGCTGGCCGAAGCGGCTCTACATGGTGCAGACTGCTACGCCGTTCCCAAAGCAGAAGATCCGTGGGTTGGAAATCCTGGGGCAAGGGCAGCAGTTCGTTGCTTTTGGGGTCCATCCGGACATTGCAAGACCCTACTACTGGGCCACGGACGAAACACCGCTGGACGTACCCCTGTCCGATCTCCCGTTCGTTGACGAAGCCACCTGCCTTGACCTGCTGACGGAACTGGCGGCGCTTTTGCCGCCAATTGGCGCGGAGCAACGTCGGTCTCGGAAGGGTGGGGTCTCAACCACGGGCACCGGACCCACCCGGAACGCGGATGGCCTGGTGATCGATGGTCGCGATGGCTGGCTGTCCAGCATTGCGTTCCATGCCGTGCATGACGCCGTGGATGCAGGTGGGGCCCTCGACGCTGGTACTTTGGCAGATCGTGTCTGGGATCGGTTTGCCGGATCGACTGTCCTGACGCGGGGGAAACAGAACGGTCGTGCTGCCTATAGTCCGTCCGATGCTTTGACGAAGGTTCAGAACAAGCTCTCGCTGCTGGCAGCGGGTCGGTTGCCGTCAAGAACGTTGCCGGATGCCCGGCCGGTCGAGGTGGCACCCTCTCTGCCGGTGGAGGAAGCGAGACAACTGCTGGCGGACACAATCGGCAAGTTCTGCACTGTGGCCGAGGCTTGGCAGGCCGCCGGTCGGACAGGTTCGGCCCCGCGCGTGGGGATCCGCGCAACCGTCGGCGTTGGAAAATCCGCCGTCTCGCGCGAACAGTTGCTGTCTCTGCAGGGCAGGCTGAAGGAAGCCGGACTTGCGCATCGCCTGCTGGTCTTCGTGCCGTCACTGGCCCTCGCTGACGAGGCCGCCACCGGCTGGGTTTCGGATGGAGTACGCGTCGCCGTCCATCGCGGCTACGAGGCCAGGATGCCCGGCCTTCGGCAGAGCATGTGCCAGGACCTCGACATGGTGCGTCTGGCCATCGCTTCGGGGCAGCCGGTGTTTCCGAATGCCTGCATGCGCCGTGGCGGTGCCCGCTGCCACAACTTCGATCTCTGCGCCAAACAGGACAACCTCCGCAAAATGGAGACGGCGGACATCGTCATCGCGGCCTATGACAATCTGTTCACAGGCCTGTCGATCAACACTGAGTCCGTTGCCTTGATGGTCATCGATGAAGGCTGTTGGGAGCGGGCCATCAAGACCGTCACAGTTGGCGTCGAGGAAATCACCGCGATCGAGGCCCATGATGAGCCACGGATGTCCGATCCTGCCGAAGAAGAGCGCGCATGGGCGGACCTGTTTGGAATGAGAACACTTGCCGCCAATACTGTGCGTGCCAACGGCACCGGTACGTTGTGCCGACAGCAGCTGATTGATGCTGGTCTGACCGCTGAGGCCTGCCGGGAAGCTGCCGCTCTGGAAGTGCGGTTGCGGGTCGATCCGGGGCTTCAACCCGGTTTGGCTCAAGCGGCTCGCCGGAGGGCCAAAGACCTCAGTCAGGATGCCAATCGCTCGCTGCGGCGCGAGAGACTGTTCCTGGCCCTCGCTCAGCTGTTGGAAGGCGACGTTGATCGGAACGGCCAGATCCGGGTTCTTCCACCCGATCCGGTGACCAAGGCCGTCAGAGTTAAGGTCACGGGCTTGCACGCGATCGACGAGAGCCTCGCGCATTTGCCCATTCTGCATCTCGACGCCACTCTGCGGCCAGAACTCGTGGAAACCGTTCTGCCGGGGCTGACGGTCACCGAGATTTCGGCGGCGATGCCAAACATGCATCTCACGGCCGTGCAGGGCAGTTTCGGCAAGTCGACACTGGTCGAAGATCCCAAAGTAAGCCCTGATGAAAACCGCCGCCGCCGCAATCGTCTGCAGGAATGCGTCGATCACGTCCGCTGGGAAGCAGCGCGGGTTTCGCCGGGACGGGTGCTGGTCGTCACCTACAAGGACGTCGAGCCCGCCTTTGTGGGCGTTCCCGGCGTCGTGACCGGCCACTTCAAAGCAATTGCAGGTCTGGATATGTTCAAAGACGTGGCCCTGCTGATCGTGATAGGCAGGCCACTGCCGGGTGAAGATGACATCGCCAACCTGACCAGCGCCTATCTCGGCCGCTTGCCGGACGGTGGATACCACAGGGTTCGGCGCGGTGTTCTGATGCGTAACGGTTCGCGGCGCGCCGTGTCGGCGATCGAACATGAGGATCCGGGCGCGGACCTCCTGCGTTCAGCGGTCTGCATGGACGAGGTCGTCCAGGCAATCGGGCGAGGCCGCGGCGTGAACCGCACGGCGGTCAATCCCCTCGAGGTCCAGGTGCTGGCCGATGAAGCCTTGCCACTGGTCCATGATCGCGTGGTGGCGTGGGACTCACTGGTTCCGGACATCTTCCAGAGAATGCTGCTCGCAGGTTGCGCCGTCGACAGCCCGGCCGATGCCGCGGCTCTGCATCCTGGGCTGTTCCAGAATATCGAGCAGGCCAAGAAGGCGCTCCAGCGGGGGGTATTTGGGGGACATTTCCCTATAAGTAATCTCTATAGGGATTTGTCCCTTAAATCGGCGCGATACCGGCGGCAGGGACGGGGACGGTCGTGGCAGCAGGTTTGGTGGATCGACGGATGTGAGGAAAAGGCCAGATCGGAAGCTGTGCTAGGCACGGTTGCGCACTGGGAACCGGTCGACTGAGGACCACTGTACGTGGCAAGCCGAGCGACAAAGAAACCTTGATCTACAGGCTTTGTCTGCCAACACTAGGGTCAAACGGAATCTGCCATGATCGGTTCGTCTAGGCTGTAGCGTTTGATTTCAGTTCACCTTGGTCGGAACATGTGCCGACACGAAGGGCTCATGGCCTTCACAGGTATGCCGCACTTAGTCGGATTGATTGTTTCAGTTGGTGGGATCTGCAAGAGCAGTTGGGGATTGGATGATGGAATTCTCAAAGCACATCAAGCGGGCGCTCATCGCAGCTTCACTCGTGGCGATGAACGCGCCCGCACTGGCTGACCCGAAGTTTGACTACCTTCCAGAACAACAGGCAATTGCCATGCAGAACGCGCTTGAAACGGGAGCGCGTCTCACGCCCTATGACAAGCAGTTTCTGTTCTGGACGGCGCTGAACCTGGTCAATCCAAACTGCGGGATTGTTGGAACTGGTGAAGCTAAGGAGCTAGAATTCTTGCTCACGGAAGCCGCTTCCAGCTCGCTGCTAACGGACCCGTTCTTATCCGTTCAGGCACAGGCCGACTTCTTCTCGCACTCGATGTCCATGGAAAAATCGCCATGCAATTCCGAAGACGGAAAGAACTTGCTTGGCGAAATCGTCATAGTCCTGACCGAGGACAACAAGGGTTCTCGCGTTGATTTCGGAGAAAAGCTGGAAGACCTGGGAATTTTGCCAGAATCCGACGAGGGGGGTGGAGGACAAATCGCGCCTCAGACTGGCTCGCTATACAAGTCGGAAAGCCTGCGCTTCGGACGATACAATGTCGATCTGATGTGTATTTCCGGAGCAACGGACGGAACAGAGATAATTTGCAATAAGGTCAATGATCTGTACAAGCTGAACACGCTCCGTACGCTCAGGTGTGTTTATGGACCCTTTTCGTCGGATGGAACGGGCTTCGAGACTTACGAGTTCTGGCACGAAATCCTCCCAGAGGACCTAGAGGCATACCGGATTGAGGGACGCCCGCATCCGTTTCACCGATTGGGTTCTGCCGCTGTCGACGCATGCCCAGACACAAACGACGCGGCTATAGCATTCCACAAGAAGCATCCGCTGTAGATCGCGAAGCAGCGCCGACTCCTGTCTGCTGTCGCCCAATGTCGGCTGAGTTCTGAAAATGTCATTCTTATCAGCATATTAGCGCTCTGATATACTCCCCCACATCCCGCGCAGAGACGCCGCAGGTTTGCGGGGCGGGGGGATGGAGTGCGAAATGGACGGCAGCGGCAACCTGGCGATTGACTACAGGGCGGTGGAGGCACTGGTACCTTATGCCCGGAATGCACGGACGCATTCGGAGGCGCAGGTTGCGCGGCTGGCGGGCTCGATCCGGGAATACGGCTTCACGAACCCTGTGCTGGTGGATGGCGAGAACGGCATCATCGCGGGCCACGGCCGGGTGATGGCAGCGCGTCAGCTGGGCTTGACGCAGGTGCCGGTGATCGAACTGGCGCATCTCACGGAGGCGCAGAAGCGGGCCTACATCCTGGCCGATAACCGGCTGGCGGAGGAGGCGGGCTGGGACAGAGACCTGCTCGCCATCGAGGTGGCCGATCTGGCGGCCTTGGGCGTCGATCTGGACGGGATCGGCTTTGATGCGCGGGAGGTGGATGCGTTGTTGCGCCGGGGCGACGCCGATCCGGAAGAAGACCGCATTCCCGAGGTGCCCGCAGTACCAGTCTCGCGGCCGGGAGACCTTTGGCAGCTGGGCCCCCACCGGCTGCTCTGCGGCGATGCGACCAAGGCGGCTGATGTCGCGCGCCTGTTGGGTGGGGTGCGACCGCACCTGATGGTGACCGATCCGCCCTACGGCGTGGCCTACGATCCCGATTGGCGTAATCGTGTCGGGCTGTCGGACACGAAGCGCACCGGCAAGGTCATGAATGACCACCGGGCCGATTGGCGGGAAGCCTGGGCGCTGTTCCCGGGGGATGTGGCCTATGTCTGGCATGGCGCGCTGCATGCCACGACCGTGGCCGAGAGCCTGATGGCCTGCGGCTTCGAGATGCGCGCACAGATCGTCTGGGCCAAGGAACGGCTTGTCCTCAGCCGGGGCGACTACCACTGGCAGCACGAGCCTTGCTGGTATGCGGTGCGGAAGAAGAGCAAGGGCCACTGGAGTGGCGATCGCAGCCAGACAACGCTTTGGGCGATCGGCAGCCGGGATCAGGATGCCGCCACGATCCACGGCACGCAGAAACCTGTCGAGTGCATGCGCCGCCCGATCCTGAACAACTCCTCTGCCGGGCAGGCCATCTACGAGCCCTTCTCCGGATCCGGGACGACGCTGATCGCGGCAGAGGCCACCGGCAGGTCCTGCCTCGCGATGGAGCTGGACCCGGCCTATGTGGATGTGGCCGTGCTGCGCTGGCAGGCGTTTACTGGCGAGGTGGCGGTGCTGGAAGGGGAGGGACGTCCCTTTGCCGAGATTGCAACGCAGCGGGCCCCGGAGGAGGCCGCATGACCGGACGTCCCGCCATCGTGCTGACCGATCCCCAGCGGGCCGAGGTGGAGACCCTCGCGGCCGTGCTGACCGCGGCGCAGATTGCGGACTTCCTCGGGATTGGACGGACGACCTTCTTCAACCTCATCGACCGGGATCCCGATCTTTGTGAACGGTACAAAAGGGGCAAGGCGCGCGCCGTTGGCGCTGTAGCCCAGAGCCTCGTGACCAAGGCCCGGGCTGGCAATGTCACGGCCATGATCTTCTATCTCAAGACGCAAGGCGGCTGGCGCGAGACCGTGGAGATCGACAGCCGCACGACGCTCGTCGATGCGCAAGGCAAGGGAGAGGCCTTCTCGCGTCTCACGGCCTATCTCGACCAGATTGCCGAACGCACGGCGATGCCCGGCAACATCATTGACCACGCCCCCCACGAGGAGGCCGATCATGCGTGAAGGCCAATCCCGCCGCGCCTCGGCGATGGAAGCCCTCACGGGCACCGTCCTCGGCTTCCTCTTGGCGATCTGGGTGCAGCGGCTTCTCTTCCCGGCCCTTGGCCATGATCTGGCGCTGGCCGAGAACGCGCTGGTCGCGGCCGTGTTCACGATCCTGTCGCTGACCCGCAGCTACGCGCTGCGCCGCCTCTTCAATGCCATTGGGGAGCGCTGGTCATGAGAGGTCCGGCCCCCAAACCTACTGCCTGGCGGCGCGCGGAAGGCAATCGCGGCAAGCGGGCCTGGAACCATGACGAGCCGATCCCTCCTGAGGGGATACCGGACTGCCCGCCGCATCTGAACGAGGCCGGGCGGGAGGAATGGTACCGGCTGGTGGATGCGCTGGTGGAGATGCGCGTGGTCACCATCGTGGATCGGGCGGTGCTCGCGGCCTATTGCCAGGCCTACGGCCGCTGGGTGGAGGCGGAAGAGAAGCTGAAGGAGACCCCGGTGCTGATCCGCACGCCCTCGGGCTATGTCCAGCAATCGCCCTGGCTCACCATCTCCAACCGGCAGATGGAGCTGATGGGGCGTTACATGGCAGAACTCGGTCTGACGCCAGCCTCGCGGTCCCGCATCGTGGCCTTGCGGAATGGACCCATGAACGGTGAGCCGGTTCCGAAGGTGGAGTTCGTGGTGATCTACGAGGACAAGGAGGGTCGGAAGATGGAGAAG
This sequence comes from Paragemmobacter kunshanensis, assembly GCF_011059185.1. Classification (GTDB taxonomy): domain Bacteria; phylum Pseudomonadota; class Alphaproteobacteria; order Rhodobacterales; family Rhodobacteraceae; genus Paragemmobacter; species Paragemmobacter kunshanensis. Next base: position 7,462 of record NZ_JAALFE010000042.1, read on the forward strand.
CCGCTGTCTGGTGATGGCCCGGCGATCCCGCATGAACCTTCCGATGATCCCGATCAGAAGCGCTACCTGATTGATGGCAGGCTCTAGGGGAAACCCATACAGATCAGGATCTTACCTCTACGAGCTCACCGCGTACGATGGTACAGAACTGCGCAACGAACGTTAGGCAGTTGTGTACAGGAGGCGGGAATGGCGGCAGGGCAGCGGCTGGTGGCATATGAGCGGGTCTCGACCGCGCGGCAGGGGCAGTCAGGGCTGGGGCTGGAGGCGCAGCGGCGGCAGATCGCGGAGTTCGCGGCATCGAGGGGTGCGGAGGTGCTGGCCCGGTTCACGGAGGTGGAAAGCGGGCGAAAGGCGGACCGGCCAGAACTGGCGAAGGCGCTGCACCATGCCAAGGTCACCGGGGCAACCCTCGTCATCGCCAAGCTTGACCGGTTGAGCAGGAACGCGGCCTTTCTGCTCGCCCTGCGAGACAGCGGGGTGAAGTTCGTGGCCGTCGACATGCCGGAGGCGAACGACCTGACCGTGGGCATCATGGCACTCGTCGCCGAGGCCGAACGTGAGGCGATCTCGCGGCGGACCAAGGAGGCGCTGGCATCTGCAAAGGCGCGTGGGGTGAAGCTGGGCAATCCGAATGGTGCCGCGGCGCTCAAACGGGCCGGGAAGGGTGGGGCGGCGCTGAGGGCGACCGTCGCGGCGAATGCGGATCAGTTCGCGCGGGATCTGGCGCCGGTGATCGCGGATATTCGGGCAGCAGGACACACCACGCTGCGGGCGGTGGCGGCGGAGTTGACCGCGCGCGGGATCAGGACGCGGCGGGGTGGGCAGTGGGGCGTGGGTAATGTGAAGGGGTTGCTCCAGCGGTCCTAGATGGGCTTGTCATTACGAACGCATCCTCGGCTTTCCCCCATCATTTGCAATGCTCGGCCCAGTGATGCACAACGCAGCTGAGATAGATTGAGACCAACCATGACCCGCTTCCTGTTCACGACCCTGATCGCGCTCAACTTCTTGGCAGGCTGTGTGGGAGGAGCTGGCGATCGGGTCGTGGTCCAACGTGCCGGACCTGATGACCTGCTCAAGCTGCGGGCAGGGCCAGGACTTGGTTTCAAGGTGATCGTCGGTCTGCCCGATGGGACGGAATTGGTCCGTCGCGACTGCGTCACAGAGGTTGGCCAGCTCTGGTGCCGGGTCTCGTTGGTAAGTGCCCCCGGCCTGACGGGTTACGTTTCCGCAGACTATTTGGCGGCTCGCCAGGGCAAGTTCTGACAGTCAAGACCGGCCCCAGCGCAGATCGAGGCAAGCCGGGGCGGGCAGAGGGGCGTGGTCGATGCGGAGGGGCTGGTGGCAAGGGCCCAACCACCGGGGTGAACTTGGCGATAGCCCGCCGATCAACCGGCGCGTGACTGGAACCGGTGGCAAGATCGTGCGTTATAGTGAGCTTCCAGAAGGAGACTACCATGCGCGCATCTCAATCGCTGCTCGCGAGCCTAATCGTGCTGTGTGTCGCGACCCCAACCTTTGCAGATGGAAAGAGGGGAAAACCCGATCGGCACTCCGGCGGTCACGCTTCCATCTGGAACTGTCCGCCGGGACTGGCGAAGAAGAATCCGCCATGTGTGCCGCCCGGTCAGGCGAAGAAGCATGCGATGAACTACGGTTACCGTGTCGGCGATGACCTGCGCATAGACGACTTCATTCGCATCCGCGATCCTTGGACCTATGGATTGGATACCGGATCAGGATGGGAATACTATCGGGATGATCGTCATATCTTCCTCATCGACCCAGGGACACGACGCATCCTTGCGGTCATTGAGTTGATCGAGGCCTTCGACTTGCTGCCCTGAACAATCATGACTTGAAGATCGGTCGACATTCTGGCGAAGAGAGACGCCGTCGCCGAATATGTAAACGAGCGAGATGGCACCGATGCGATTGTCATCCCCTGGGGGCCAAAATCCCGTAGCCCTTGGGCGGACGTTCCAAGACGTCAGTTGCATGCTTTCCACAAGAGGCGGGCAGGTCCGGATCGGGGTGCCGCGAAGGGAGGACAGGTCATTCCTTCCTGTGCCCGTCGTCCAACAAGGGGATGCGCCCGTTCGCCATAGAGCAGCGCTGCGGTCGCCTCCGTTCCCGCAACCGAAAGGCCCGATCCTGCCATGATCGCTGCCACCACCTCCAACCGAGACGGCCAGTCCAGCATTTCCAGCGCCAGCCGTCCGGGATAGAAGCTCTCGGTTGCAGCGCCTGACGCATTCATTACACCGTGCCGCTCCAGCAACACGTGATGATAGGAGACACGCCGCGCCCCGCGCGCCACACGGGCCCCGCCAAATCCGCTTTCCGCCAGATGCCGCGCCCGCACCACAACAGCCTGCCCTTCGGCATCCCGCATCCGCACGGCATGTTGCGGCGACAGTCGTATGGCCTGCGTATTGCCGATCGCCCCCATCGGGAAATGCACAGGCTTCCAATCCGGCCTCTTGTCCAGATCCTCGCCTGTCAGGACGCGCTTTCCTGCCCAGATGATGCGCTGCGGACCTTCCTCAGTGATAACGCGTTGCCCCAGAACCAACTGTTCGACCGGGTACCAGCCTTCGGCCGTCAAGATGGGTGTCCCTTCGACATAGCAGGGAATGCCCATCGCATAGAGCCCTGCCTTACCCGTCGCCTGCTGGACTGTGACGCCTTCGAGGATCACCCGCTCACCACCCGGGAAGGTCAGAACGGCATGACCGCTGCCATCTCCTGTCGTGTCAGAGATCGCGACGTCCTGCCAGTTGACCGGATCGCCCTGCGCGTTCACCAACTCCGACACATCCAGACGATCGACGGTACGCCCATCCACAATCGTCATGTTGAAGTCGAGCACGCGGTCCGATCCACCGCCAATGGTCAGTTCAATGACATCCGCGCCATCACCACCCAGCAGCAGGTCATCCCCAGCGCCGCCCCTCAGCGTGTCATTGCCGCTCCCACCAATCAGCGAGTCATTGCCCGCACCGCCGTCGAGGAAGTCGTTGCCGTCTTCGCCTTCCAGCCGATCATTCCCCGCGCCGCCAATGAGCGTGTCATTCCCGCCGCCGGTATAGATCGTGTCATTCCCGTCGCCGCCATCGACATAGTCGTTGAAAGCCCCGGCCTGCCATCCTGCCACATCATCGATCAGGTCATCCCCGGTCCCGCCATAGACCGTGTCGCCGCCCGTTCCGAAATAGAGCGTATCATTCCCTTCGCCGCCATCGACCATATCCGCCCCGGCCCCTGACGAGATGCTGTCCGCCCCCGTTCCGCCGTGATGATGTTGGCGCCAGACCCGCCGATGATGGTATCTGCCGCTCCCTGACCAAAGATCGTCTGGCCATCCGTATCCGCGCTGGCGTTGATCGTGTCGTTGTATTCCGTCCCCCCGACGATCTCCGCGCCTGAAAAGCTGCCGCTGGCCATGCCACCGGAATAGGCATAGGTCGCCGCATCGTTCCCGGTGAAGGTGACGCTTACCCCGTTCGTGCTGGCGTAGTTCGAGAACCAAACGGCATCCTGATCTCCAGTCCCCTCGCCCAGATCATAGGTGTCAGTATTGTGGTCATCGGTAATCGAGGCGGTATCGTTCCCCGCGCCGCCGAAGACCGTATCCGCCCCGGCTCCGCCCGACAGGTTGTCGTCTCCGTCGTCGCCGTAAAGCAGGTCGTTGCCGGCCCCGCCGATAATGACGTCGTTGCCGGTTCCCCCGCGCATCGTGTCATTGCCGTCATCATTGCTCCAACTACCGATGGTGTCATTGCCATCACCACCGTCGATGGAATCCGCTCCAGACCCACCGAAAACGCTGTCATGGCCGGTGCCTGCAATGATCGTGTCGTTGCCGCCCCCGGCATTGACGGTGTCATTCCCCGCGCCCGCGAGGATGGAGTCGTTGCCGTCCGAAACCCTGTCGCCCTGCGCATCGGTGTAGCCGACATTCATCGTGTCCGCGTTCGCCGTGCCATCGACCAGTGACACGAAATCCCCGGCGACGCGGTCAGCCCCCAGATCTCCCGAGTTCGTTGCCACACTGTTCAGAGCCAACGACATGATGGGCTTGGAGGTCAGCGCCGTCTGGTCGGAATTACTCGTCAGTTCCGGCGCGAGATAGGTGTTGCCATTCGTATCCTGGAACACCACGGCGGTAATCGTCGCGGTTGTGCCATCGGCATAGGTGATCGTTGCGTTGTAAGTGGCTACGGCATCGAAATACTGCGCCGATCCGCCGTTGATGCGGAAGGAGTCATAAAGGAACAACAGATTGTTCGTGTCATAGGCAGTGTTGTCGTCAAGGCTGAGGCTGTTGGACGAGAGCGTGCGGACCTGTCCGCTCAGGGGGGCCGTGCTGGTGCCATAAGTGCCGAGAATAGCCGACGCGTTCTCGGCGAGTTCGTTACCTTCCAGGATGTCGATCTTGGACAAATTGCCAAGGAAGATGACCTCGTACGTCGTTGCCATGATCGATCTTCCTTCATTCCTTGGTCATGCAGAAAGATCGCGTGCGACCTTCTCTGCCAGCCCCACGCCGGAAAGACAAAGGCACGCCAATCGCGCCACCGCTGCTTTCGCAAGGGACTATCGACTATTAACGTCGGGAAATCGGGCGAGTTTAGCCCAAATCTCCCAATGCCTGTCCCTATCAGCGGCTCGGCTTTGGTATTCGGTGGAGGCGCTGTTAGGAGGCAAGGCGCTGACCTCCATACGACCACACTCCGCTTGCCAACCCTAAGCATCACACCTCTGACGCGGTGCTTGCGTTACGGATCGTCCACGGAAACCCCAACAGCGAGCGCCCTCGAAATGCCGATGGTCTGATCCTCGGTGAACCTACGGCGCATCATCTTTGGGCTTCTCGATGGGCGCAGAGGCTACTTCAGAATGCCTCAGGCAGAGTGGCCTGCTGCTGGTTTTGTGGACACTATGAAAGGATTGCGGCCAAGTCCCAATCATGTTGGCGACATAATGGGAGGTTGCGAGCGGACCTTGCGGCGAGAAATATGCTTGCGCAGAGGGCGTGTTCGGCCGACCTTTCTGTCCGATGCCAGCCTGCTCGGCGAAAGTCAGAGATCATTCGGAGAAACTCGGTGAATAAGAGTCTGGAGCCAACTGATTTTTCCATGCTGGACACCCGTCAGATCATCAATCTCTGCCGCCAGCGTTCCAACAGGATCGGCAGGTTTGTCCCGTCACGCGAGGAGGCGGGCGACAGTTGGCCCAGCCTCATGGAAGAGGCTTGCGTCAAGCATCGCGACGAGATCCTGTCCAGGGTCAGCGCCGAGTTGAACGACATCTTCCTCGCGATCGAACCGGCGATCGAACGGGTCAATCCTACGTCCTTGGCGGACATTGGCTGCGGTCAGGCCTTCATCGACCTCCTGATCTACCGGAGATTTGGCTGCGACCTTGTCTTGATCGATATCGAAGAGTCCGAGGACATTCATTTTGGCTTTGCCAAGACCGGAGCAGGCTACGCCAGCCTTGATGCCGCCCGCCAGTTTCTTGTGGCAAATGGTGTACCCGATCAGGCGATCACGACGATCAACCCCAAGCGGGAGCCCAAAGCGGACCTGCCACCGGTCGACATGGCCATAAGCCTGCTGTCCTGCGGGTTTCATTATCCCGCTGATACGTACGAAGCGTATTTCAGCACCCAGGTGCGCAAAGCGATCCTGCTCGATTGCCGCCGCGGCAAGGGTGGGGATCAGACCCTTGCGCACCACGGGGAGGTTTCGATCGTACATTCCGGCCGGAAGCATGACTGCCTGCTGTGCCTGAAGCAGGCGTAGCCATACCGACAGTTGCTGTTGGTTTCCGTCTTGAACTGAGCCGTCGATGCAAAAATTGCCACTGAGAAATGAGCCTAATGAGCCTATTGTACGTCCTCTTTGTGCGGATAGGAAAAGGGCAACGGGTTGATCGACAGGGGGGGTATCGAGGGCATTTTGGCCGACAGGAATACAGCCAGGTCGGGCGTGATATCGCTGTCAAAATCCTCGATCGTGCCGATCCTGA
>NZ_JAALFE010000043.1 GCF_011059185.1 Paragemmobacter kunshanensis
GCCGTCAACGCCATGATTTATATGCGAAATATCACGATTACGACAGCGAAATCAGCGACTTACTTGGAGAATGTGGGTCGATACCGCCCGCGCCATGCTCAACAGCCGCCTGCTCGCAGGATTGTCGTTGCGTGCCGACCAAACCACGCTGAACGGCAGGACCTCTCCAGCGAGCTGACGGTATACAATGCCCCGGAACTGCGCGCCGATCGTGGCCTCACTCGTCAGGGTCAGACCCCGCCCAAGGGCGACCAATGACAGGAGGTTGTCACGGCCGACCTTCTGGAACTGGATGTCTGGATGGCGCCCGAGGTCGGAAAGATGCGCGACCAGGTAGTCGTGAATTTCAGGACCAGGTGGCGCGTCGCTGACGATGAAGCGCTCGCGGGCGATGTCCGACCACGCAAGGGCCGCCTTGGCTGCGAGGGGGTGACTTTCGGGCAGAACCACAAAGACATGTTCGAACCAGAGCTGTTCTGTTTCACAGCCGTCCCGGTGACCTGCCCCGGTGACGAAGGCGGCGTCCAGTTCGAGGTTGCGCACGGCCGCGACATGTTCGGCCGGGTCGCCGTCGACCAGATGGACCCGGACCTTGGGGTGCTGTTTTCCAAAGGCACCCAGCAGGTCAAACAGGAAACCGGAGGCAAGCGAGGAGAAAATGCCGAGCTTGAGGACCCCTTCCTCCGCCCGACCGACCGCGGCAACGCGCGTCACACCGATGTCGATCTGACGCAAGGCATGACGGGCGCTCGGCATGAACTCCTGCCCTGCAACAGTCAGGCGGACGCCGCCGTGCGATCGTTGGAACAGAGAGGCACCAAGGTCATCCTCGAGATCCCGGATACGCCGGCTGATCGAGGACTCCTGGATGGACAGGGCTGCGGCCGCCTTGCGGAAGCTGCCGTAATCGGCGGCGGCAAGGAAGTATCTGAGTTGCCGGAGCCTGACGGGTGCCCTTCCCCCGGTCATTGAAGCAAGCCGCGCCGGGGCGGTGTCACCAGAACGGCCTTGACTGTCCCGGTCCCCAGCCATGTCGGTTCATCCAGAGCCGCGACCGGCGACCAGACGACGGGCCATAAGGGTGATCCCATGATCCCGCGCGTTCAACAGGCAACCGACTTCGCGCTGGCCGATCCGGTTTGTCCCCATAACTCGCGGCACCCCTTAAAAGTTAACGTCATTTATTTATGGATGCTGCCGCTTGACATCCGGAGCGTCAACGAAAAAAATAAACGCCATTCAGTAATCACGCAAAGTTGCGGGGACTTCGATGGCCCGCCCCCGGAAGGCGCAGGAACTCGACATCGGCCGTCGCGCGGTCGAGGAGACGATCAAGTTGGTCGCGCAACGGGGCGATTTCGATGTCCCGCTGACAGAGGTCGCGCAGGCCGTCGGATGCACGGCGCCTGCGCTCTACGGTCATTTCCGCAACAAGTGCGCGCTGCTCATCGCCATGCGGGATGAAGGCTTCAACCGCCTCTACGAAGTGAAGGCTGCGGTTTCCGAGCGCATGCGGTCAGATCCCTTCGGCTATCTGCGCGAGGGCAGTTACGCCTATGCGCGCTTCGCCCTCGACAATCCGACCCTTTACCGGCTCATGTTCTCCCCGCCCCCGAAGCTCGGGGTCGGGGACGATCCCTGGTCAAGCGAGAACGGCCGCCGGGTTCTCGCGCTGTTGCTGAACGGTCTGAAGGAGTCGCAGGACCGCGGCTATCTGCCGGGCGCGGATCTGCGGCGTCAGGGGTTGATGTTCTGGTCTACGGTGCACGGCGCGGTGAGCCTGAACCTCGAAAACCAGGCGATGGACCCGACCGCCAAATGGGACGCGACGCGGGACGTCATCGACACGCTGATGGAGATGATCGCGGTGACCGGGCGACGCAATCCATTGGCTGGATCATGACCGGGGTTTGCGGGACCGGACGAAGCCCCGGTCCGTGGCAATGAAGCGCTCGAGCATCGGCACGATCAGCTTGACCGGATCCGAGACCGGCTGGCCGGTTTCCCGGGCCAGAACCTCGGCATAGGCGAGAAGATCTCGGTGGAGGGGCCCGGGCAGTTCAACGGTCACCTTCACGGGCCTGTCGTCGACGATTGGGCCGAGTTTCAGCTTGGTCATGTTCAGTTCCTGTAAGGCTCGAGGACGAGGTCGCGGGTGACGATCACCCGGACCGGATATCCCGGCCGGATGGTCAGCGTCGGCGCGACCTGCAACTGGCGCTGGACGATCGCCTGCCCCGCCTGATTGATCGTGTCCTGCGCTCCGTCGCGCAGGGCCTGGATCAGGCGATCCTCTTCATCGGCGGCAAGCTCCGCCCCGACGGCGAGCAGCGTGGAAAGGCCGGCTGCCTGCAAGAGTTCCGCCCAGTGATAGTCAACGCCGTCCTCCAGACCCGCGAAGCCTGAAGCATCCGCACCGGGCTGCCGTTCAAGCACGATGGAGCGGCCGTTGGGCAGGATGAGGCGGTTCCAGACTAGCAGGACGCGGCGCTGGCCAAAGGTCACGCCCGCATCATATGCACCGATCAGGCGTGTGCCCTGCGGGATCAGAAGCAGGCTTCCGGTCGGGCTGTCATAGACGTTTTCGATGACTTGGGCGGTGATCTGACCCGGAAGATCGGACCGGATGCCCGTGATCAGGGCGGCGGGTATCACCGACCCTGCCTGCAGGATGTAGGGCGACGCGGGTGCCATGACGCGGTCCAGCGCGACGACCTGCCGGTCTGCCGGGCCGGTCAAGAACGCAGTCTGGCGGTCCTGCGCGGGCGCCTGACCCGGAAGCCCGGCAAGTCCGAAGTCGGCAAGACCGGGAGCGGTCCCCGGACCCGCACCCGGCCTTGGGCCCGACTGGAAGAAGACCGTGCTCAGGCGCGCGGCCTCCTCCTCGGCGCGGCGGCGCTCTTCGTCGGGATCGACGGCAGGCATCGCCATCGCAGGGGGGACAATGGGCTGACCGCGGTTCTGGGCATCAAGGATCGGCCCGCCGAGATCGCCGGGAAGCGGCGGCCCGAGGAGCGGGCCGGTGTAATCGCGCGGCAGGCCGGTCAGCCCGTCGGCGGTGGGGCGGTTGTCGATGGAATAGAGCTCTTCGCCGCCCGGCCCCGGATCGCGTGTCTGCAGCGCATAGATCAGCGCCCCCCCGATGCCGAGGAGTGCAGCGGCGCCGACACCCGCCAGAACCTTTCGCGACAGGCGTGTCACCCGCGGCGGCTCCGCGCGCAGGCGCATGGGCTCGACACTTGCGTTGGTGTTGTCGGTCATGTCGGGGCCTCCCCGGTCGCAGCTGGGCGCACCTCAGCCTGCTGCGGCTCTATTCGCAGGATGCGGACGACCTGCTGGCGCTCACCACTGCCGAGGCGCAATTCCGCCACGCCAAACAGTCGATCCACGATCAGGACATTCTGGTGGATGCGGCTGTTGACGATCTGCGTCTCGCCATCCGCCCCGATGACGAAGAGCGGCGGCATTTCGCCCTGCACTATGCCCCGCGGGAAGACGACATAGACGCGCCTACCGTCATCGAAGACCGAGATCGGCCGCCAGGGCGGGCTGTCCCCGGTCAACCCGTAGCGGTAGTTGCGCGCCGCCTCGGCCGGAATCTGGGGCGCGGCTGGCACGGCGTGACGCTGCCCCGGTGGGGGTGCGGGATAGGCCCAAGCCACGGCCGGCATATAGAGTGCCTCCTGTGCCCGAAGCTCGATCATGTAGGTCCGCCGGTCGGTGGTGATGACAAGGTTCGTCGAGATGTCCGGGCGGGTCGGCTTGACGAGGATATGGACGCGGCGGTTGGCGCCGCCCCCGCTTTCGGTGTCGCCGATGATCCAGCGCGCGGTATCACCCGCTGCGATCGGTCCGGCGCCGGTCAGGCTCTCCCCAGGCTCGAGGGCGATGTTGGTGATCTGACCGGGCGCGGCATAGACCTGATAGAGGGCACCTTCGGACCAGGGATAGATCTGGATGGCATTGTAGTAGCCCTCGCGGCGCGGTTCGACCCGGGCGGCGGCATTGGCGTTCTCCACCCGACCGGCGGGCGTTCCGGCCTCCGGTCCGCCCCGCGCGACGGTCCAGGCCGGGGGCACATGCAAGGGGCGCGGGCGATCATCCGTGACCGTGGCAGGAACCGTCGGCAAGGGCGGAACATCAGCATCATAGCTGAACTGCGGATTTGGCCGCGATGCGCAGCCTGCAAGGGCGGTCGCGGCCAGCAAAGCCGCAATCGCGGGCGCGCGCAAAGCCACAGGCCAAGACATGCGGATCGTCAGAACGGTCATTGGCTCATCTCCCGTGACCAGTTGATGGCGTTGACGTAGATGCCCAGCGGATTGACGCGCAGCCGCTCGGCCGTGCGCGGGGTCTGGACCACGATGGTCAGGATCGCCGTCCAGCGCTCGGTCGTGGCCAGTTGGCCGTTCTCGAAATGCCGTTCGATCCACGCGACGCGGAAGCTGTCCGGTGAGGCGCGGATGACGCTGGAGACCTCGACGGAGACCTGCTGACGGCCGACGCGGCTGAAGGGGTCATTGGCGCGGGCATAGTCGTTGAGGGCCGCAGCCCCGCGGTCCGTCGTCCAGTCATAGGCCCGCAGCCAGTTCTGCCGCACGATGATCGGATCAGCGGGGATGGCACGCACCTGTTCGATGAACCGGCCAAGATGCCAGGCGATCTGGGGATCGGTCGGTCTGTAGTCGGCCGCCGCCGGGGCCACGGTCTGGGCCTGCCCCAGATTGTCGACCTGCACCACCCAAGGGACGACTGTGCCGCGCGCTGATTGCCAGACGAGCGCCGAGGCGAAGCCGCCTGCGAGGATCAGGCAACCGAAGGCCATGTACCGCCAGTTCCGGGCCTGAACGCGGGCAGACCCGATCCGCTCGTCCCAGACCTGGGCGGCCTTCTGATAGGGCGTCTCGGGTTCCGGGGATTTCCCGTAATGGGGGCTGGGTCTCTTGAAGATGTTCATCAGCGATTGCTCTCGGAAAGATTGATGGTGGATCCGGCGCCCTGACCGTCGCCGGAACGGATGGCATGGGCCGCCATCGTGGTGCCTTGGCTGAGGGCCTGCTTGCGCTGCATCCGCTGCGCCCAGGCGGGAACAGCACCGGCCGCGGTAGTCGGAGGCGCGGCGGCTTCCGGTGTCCCGGCAACGGTGCCCATCGAGGATGAACCCCCGGTGACGCCGAACCCGCCTCGCGCGCCTGCGGCAAAGCTGGAACCCATACCGCCAGCGGCCCGGGCGGTCGCGCGCTTCAGCGGAGAGGCGGCAGCCGCACCCGCCGCGCGGGCCACGCCACCTAGACCCGCGGCGACACCGCCCGCTCCGGATTGCCCCATGGAAGCAAGGCTGTAGGCTGTCGAAACTCCGCCTGCAGCGGCCGCGCCGCCACGAACGGTTGCGGGACCCCCGGCAAGCGCCGCGGAGCCGCCTCGTGCGACCAGACCGGCTGCGGCACCGGCCGCGATCATCGCGCCGCCTGCGGCAAGGCCGGTTCCGACGGCCGCGCCCGCCCCAAGTTGCGGGCCGCCCGAGACGAGGCCGGAGGCGATGCCGGGGCCGAAGATGCCGAGACCCAGAAGCGACAGCGCCGCCAGCACAATCGCCATGGCGTCGTCGATCGTGGGCGTGGCCCCGCCGAACCCCGAGGTGAACTGGGAGAAGAGCGTCGAGCCGATGCCGATGATGACGGCCAGCACCAGCACCTTGATGCCTGACGAGACGACATTGCCCAGCACCCGCTCGGCCATGAAGGCGGTCTTGCCGAAGAGGCCGAAGGGGATCAGCACGAAACCCGCAAGGGTCGTCAGCTTGAACTCGATCAGCGTCACGAAGAGCTGCACGGCGAGGATGAAGAAGGCCAGAAGCACCAGCACCCAGGCAAACATCAGGCAGGCGATCTGGATGAAGTTCTCGAAGAAGGCGACAAAGCCCATCAGGTCCGAAATGGCTTCAAGCAGTGGCCGCCCGGCGTCGAGACCGGTCTGGGCGACGCGGCCCGGGCGCAAGAGATCGGCGGCAGAGAACCCGGTTCCGGAGGCGAGAAGCCCAAGGCCCGAGAAGCTCTCGAACACGATCCGCGCGAGCATGTTCCAGTTGGAGATCAGGTAGGCGAAGATGCCGACGAAGATCGTCTTCTTGACGAGGCGCGCGATGATGTCGTCATCCGCACCCCAGGTCCAGAACAGGGCGGCCAGGGTCACGTCGATCACGATGAGCGTGGTGGCGATGAAGGCCACCTCGCCCCCGAGGAGTCCGAAGCCGCTGTCGATGTAGCTGGTGAAGATGCCGAGGAAGTTGTCGATGACGCCGGTGCCGCCCATGGTTCACTGTCCCTCATTCCCTTGGGGTGCGGCGGGCGTCGTCGGGCGGCCCAGGAACCGGTCCCGCGACTGCGCCCAGGCCGCCAGGCATTCGACCTCGTTGCTGGCCGCCTCGCCGAGTTGCTGACACCGGCGCAGCGTGGCGCGCAGCGGATCGGTCGGGGGCTGAAGGGCAGGAAGTGCCGACACGGGTGGCGGTTCTTCCTGCTGCGTCATGTCGATCACCGTTGCGGTGATGGCGATGGCCACAAAGGCCACCGCACCGATCCGGGCCAGCACCTTGCCGTCCATAAAGGCCCCCTTCCCCGCCTGTCAGTTGGTGCTGAACATCCGGGCATTGCCGGACTGGTAGCCCGCGCCCGGCGTGAGGAAGCGCTCGCGCTGGACCCGCCCCTGCTCGGCGGCGGTGGCGCGCTCGGCCTCGATCAGCGCCTCGGCCCGGCCATTGGCCGACAGAAGCGCGATCATGTCCGACAGCTGTTGCGATTGCAGGGCCAGAAGCTGGTTGCCCGCCTGCGTCGCCTGCAGGGCACCGGTGGCGTTCTGGCTCTGGCCGACCAGCGCGGACATTTCGGCGCGGTTGGTGTCGATGTTGCCGACGACGCCTGCCTGCACGCGCAGAGCGTCCTGCAGACTGCCGACGGTGGTTTCCCAGCGGGCCCTTGCATCCGCGACGAGCTGTGCGTCGGTCGCGGACAGCGCGACATTGCCGTAGCGCTGCTGAAACGCCTGGTCGATCTGGCCCACGTCGAAGGCGATACTCTGGGCCTGCTGCAGCAACTGCTGCGTCCGCCCGACATTCTGCTGCAGTTGCTGCAGCGCCGAATAGGGCAGGCTCGCGAGATTGCGGGCCTGGTTGATCAGCATCTGTGCCTCGTTCTGCAGCTGCTGGATCTGGTTGTTGATCTGCTCGAGCGTGCGCGCGGCGGTCAGCACGTTCTGGGCGTAGTTGCTCGGGTCATAGACGATGCGCCCGAAGCCGAAGAAGGCATGGGCCGGGCTCGCAAGGATCGGCGACAGCGCCACGGGCGCGGCAAGCGCCAAGGCGAGCATCGAGGCTCCGGCGAAACGGCCGATGGGGGTACGGGTCATGGTCAAGTCTCCTCTGCTGGGGGTTGGTCCGGAGCATGCGGCGGTTTGGCCTCGGGTCCGGGAATGAGGTTGGGAAGGTCGGGGATCAGGTCCGCCGCCCAGTCCGCGCCGCGGTGGCGCAGCCAGGCGGCGAGAAAGCCTGTCCGGCCATGTTCGGCCAGAAGCCGGTCGACGGCAGCCTGATCGGACTTCGAGGAGGCCGCGCAGAGCGCAAGACCGACCTCGGAAAGCCCAAGCTCGAACAGCCGGTTGCCGCGCCGGGACTGGCAGTAGTAGTCGCGCTTGGGCGTGGCCCGTGCCAGGATCTCGATCTGGCGGTCATTCAGGCCGAAGCGACGATAGATGGCTGTGATCTGCGGCTCGATCGCCCGCTCGTTCGGCAGGAGAACCCGGGTCGGACAGCTCTCGATGATCGCGGGCGCGATGGCGCTGCCGTCGATGTCGCTCAGGGACTGGGTGGCGAAGATGACGGAGGCATTCTTCTTGCGAAGCGTCTTCAGCCATTCGCGCAGCTGGCCAGCAAAGCCCTCATCGTCGAGCGCCAACCATCCTTCATCGATGATCAGCAGCGTCGGCCGACCGTCGAGGCGATCCCCGATCCGGTGGAAGAGGTAGGACAGCACCGCCGGGGCCGCGCCGGTCCCGACCAGCCCCTCGATCTCGAAGGCCTGAACGGAGGCCTCGCCCAGGTCCTCGATCTCGGCGTCGAGCAGCCGACCATAAGGCCCGCCGAGGCAATAGGGCCGGAGCGCCTGCTTCAGATCGGTCGACTGCAGAAGGACGGCAAGGCCCGTGATCGTGCGCTCGCCGATCGGGGCGGAGGAAAGCGAGGACAGCGCCGTCCAGAGATGTTCCTTGACCTCGGGGGTGATCGTCACGCCTTCGCGGGCGAGGATCGCCGCGATCCACCCCGCAGCCCAGGCGCGCTCGCCGGGATCGTCGATCCGCGCGAGCGGCTGAAGGTAGACCGCCTCCTCGCCGCCGTCTGTCAGCGCGCCGCCCAGATCATGCCAGTCGCCGCTTATGGCGAGCGCCGCGACCCGGATCGACCCGCCGAAATCGAAGGCGAAGATCTGGCTCTGCGCATAGCGCCGGAACTGCAGCGCGATCAGCGCCAGAAGCACGGATTTCCCGGCACCCGTCGGCCCGATCACCAGGGTATGGCCGACATCGCCGATGTGCAGCGACAGGCGGAACGGGGTCGCCCCTTCAGTCTTGCCGAAGAGCAAGGGCGGCGCGTCGAGGTGGTCGTTCCGGTCCGGCCCCGCCCAGACCGCCGACAGCGGGATCATGTGGGCGAGGTTCAGGGTCGAGATCGGGGGCTGGCGGACATTGGCGTAGGCATGCCCTGGCAAGGAGCCGAGCCAGGCATCGACGGCATTGACGGTCTCGGGCATGGCCGTGAAATCCCGCCCTTGCACGATCTTCTCGACCAGCCGCAGCTTTTCATCTGCGGCGCGCGGATCGCGGTCCCAGACCGTGATCGTTGCCGTGACATAGGCCATGCCCGCGACATCAGCGCCGAGCTCCTGCAGCGCCATGTCGGCATCGAACGCCTTGTTCGCCGCGTCGGTATCGACCAACGCGGATTGCTCGTTGGTCATCACCTCCTTCAGGATCGCGGCGACCGACTTGCGCTTGGCGAACCACTGGCGCCTGATCCGGGTCAGCAGGCGTACCGCATCCGTCTTGTCCAGAAGGATCGCGCGGGTCGACCAGCGATAGGGAAAGGCCAGCCGGTTCATCTCATCGAGGAGCCCGGGCGTGGTCGCACTGGGAAAACCGGTGAGCGTCAGGATGCGCAGATGCTGATCGCCGAGGCAGGGCTCGAGGCCCGCGGTCAGCGGCTGATCGGCCAGAAGCGCGTCGAGATGCATCGGCACCTCGGGCACGCGCAGGCGCTGGCGGTTGGTCGATACCGTCGAATGCAGATAGGTCAGCGTCTCGGCATCATCGAGCCAGCGGCATTCGGGCATGAAGCCGTCCAGAAGGGACAGCACGCGATCGGTCCGGTCGACGAAGCCCCGCAGCAGTTCCCACGGGTTGACCCCGGATTCTTCGCGACCCTCGTAAAGCCATGTCTCGGCGCGGGCGGCGTCCTCGGCGGGAGGCAGCCAGAGGAAGGTCAGGAAATAGCCTGACACGAAATGCGTCCCCGCCTCTTCGAAAGCCGCCTTACGTTCGGCATCGAGAAGCGCCGAGGCCGGATCGGGAAACCGGCTGTCGGGATAGGTCGCGGCCTCGGACCGCTGCGCCTCGACGAAGATCGCCCAGCCGGACCCCAGCCGCCGAAAGGCGTTGTTGATGCGCCCTGCCACCGCGACCAACTCGGCCGCGACCGCGGAGTCGAGGTCCGGCCCGCGGAACCTGGCCGTCCGCTGAAAGCTGCCGTCCTTGTTCAGGACGATCCCGGGCCCGACCAGCGCCGCCCAAGGCAGGTAATCCGCGAGACGGGTGTTGCGGTTGCGATATTCGGCGAGGTTCATCATGGGCGCGCCCTCACACCGCGAGGAAGGCAGGAAGACGCAGATGCCTGCGACCGACTTCGACGAAGAGCGGGTCCCGCTTCGCGGCCCAGACAGCCAGAAGATGCCCCACGGCCCAGATCAGGATGCCGACAAGCCAGAGGCGCAGGCCTAGGCCAATAGCCCCGGCCAACGTCCCGTTCAGGATCGCGATGGAGCGCGGCGCGCCGCCCAGCAGGATCTGCTCGGTCAGCGCCCGGTGCACCGGCACGGAAAAGCCGGGAACGGCATCGAGGCTCTCGAAGCTTCCCGCCATCAGAGCAGCGCCCCGCCGCCAAAGGAGAAGAAGGAGAGGAAGAAGCTCGACGCCGCAAAGGCGATCGACAGGCCGAAGACGATCTGGATCAGGCGCCGGAAGCCGCCCGAGGTGTCGCCGAAGGCCAGTGTGAGGCCGGTGGCGATGATGATGATCACGGCGACGATCTTGGCGACGGGCCCCTCGATCGACTGGAGGATGGCCTGAAGCGGCGCCTCCCAGGGCATGGAGGAGCCAGAGGCATGGGCCGCAGGGGCCAGCAGCAGGCTGACATAGGCAGCAGTCACGAGGGTCGTGGCACGACGTTGCAGGGCACGGGCATGGCGAATCATTCGGGGTGTCCTTTCGGGGTGGTTGCGGGGGTGATGCTGTAGTCGCCGTCAGCGCCGAGCCCTTCGACGCGGGCCAGTTCGACCAGCCGACGCGCAGAGCCGCGCCCTGCGAGAACGGCGACCAGATCGATCGTCTCGGCGATCAGCGCGCGGGGGACGGTGATGACAGCTTCCTGGATGAGTTGCTCAAGGCGGCGCAGCGCGCCGATGGCGCTCCCGGCGTGGATCGTCCCGACCCCCCCGGGATGGCCGGTGCCCCAGGCTTTCAGAAGATCAAGGGCCTCCGCCCCGCGCACTTCGCCCACGGGAATGCGGTCCGGGCGCAGGCGCAACGAGGACCGGACCAGATCCGAGAGGGTCGCAACACCATCCTTGGTACGCAGCGCGACCAGGTTGGGCGCGGCGCATTGCAGCTCGCGGGTATCCTCGATGATGACCACGCGATCCGAGGTCTTCGCAACCTCGGCCAGGAGAGCGTTGGTCAGCGTGGTCTTGCCCGTCGATGTGCCGCCCGCCACAAGGATGTTGGCCCGCGCGGTCACCGCGCTACGGAGGATATCGGCCTGGTGATCGGTCATGATCCCAGCGGTCACGTAATCGCCGAGCGTGAAGACTGCGACCGCGGGTTTCCGGATGGCAAAGGCCGGGGCGGCAACAACAGGTGGCAGAACACCTTCGAACCGCTCCCCGGTTTCGGGAAGCTCCGCCGACACCCTGGGGCTCCGCGCATGGACCTCTGCACCGACATGGTGGGCCACCAGCCGGACGATGCGCTCACCATCGGCGGCAGACAGCCGCTCCCCCGTATCGGCCAGCCCTTGAGACAGACGGTCGACCCAGATGCGACCATCAGGGTTCAGCATCACCTCGACGACACCCGGGTCCTCAAGAAGCCGCGCGATCGACGCGCCAAGTGCGGTGCGCAGCATGCGCGCACCACGTGACCAAGCCTCGGAGTTCCGGTGATCTGCCGTCATGTCGTCCCCATTGCGCGGGGACGCCTCAGCTTAACCCCGGTTCGGGATCGATTAAGGGAACCGGATTTTTGCTCGACTCAACAGGTATTTGGCGGTGTGCGGCACACGGCGGCACACGGCGGTAAATCGGCGGGTTTGCAGATCACCTTCACCAGGAACGGCACGAGGCATGACGGAACACATCACCGCGCCGACACGACCGTTACGGTCGACGATGTGGGCGGAAGCAGTCGTTCGCTGTAGACCCCG
This sequence comes from Paragemmobacter kunshanensis, assembly GCF_011059185.1. GTDB lineage: Bacteria > Pseudomonadota > Alphaproteobacteria > Rhodobacterales > Rhodobacteraceae > Paragemmobacter > Paragemmobacter kunshanensis. The sequence continues at coordinate 11,744 of NZ_JAALFE010000043.1, forward strand.
AGCGGTTCTTAGTGGTCAGCATTACGCCTTCTTGGCAACGTTCCCATGTTTCTAACGAGCCGAAGCGCGGGTCGCGGACGCTCCGGTTGACAAGTTGCCTTGGAAAAGTCCCTTCTGAGGACTGGAACGGTCTCACAAACGGCGGCACGCGCATAAAGATGGCAAATTTTATCAAGTCAGTTAAAATTGCAAATTTCTTAAGAATTGATGATGAAATAGAAGTTCCGCTTGCAAGGCTAACGGTTTTGGTTGGCGAGAATGGGTCAGGGAAATCTTCAATACTGAAGGCGCTGCACTGGTCAATAAGATGCGCTACTCTCGCAGATAGCGCAGGAAAAGTTACGCTCGAACAAATGGACTATGTTCCAAGCAAAGAATTTCTCGATCTTGGACATAAACTTAAAATACAAAACACCCTGAATGGAAGAAAGTCGACTGTAAAGCTTGTGGATGATGACTACAAGATAACGGAGATACAAATAAGTGCAGCTCGCAATGATGCTGGTGTTAAGGTTAAAATAGACGGCCCATTGAAGAAGGCACTCACAAACGACGAAACGCCGTCAACTGCATTTATTCCGGGCTTGGCGGGGCTGGCGGAAGAAGAAACGATCCTAGCAATTCCAGTAATGCACCGAAAAGCCTCTTCAGGAGAAGGTGGCTCCGCACTTCGCCAAGTCCTGCTGCAAATCAGCGGGTCGAGTGAAGGAACTGGATCAGATTACATAGAACTCGAAGAGCTATCTAAGTGGGTTGGAAATGTTCTGCCAGGCGTGCGATTCTGGATAAAGTTCGACAGACTGCGAGACAGGAACATCGATGTTCGCTTCATGACACCGGACATGAAGGTCGTTGGCCAGAGCGATCAAGTGGCCTGGAAGGCTATAGAGATGGCAGGCACTGGTTTTCTGCAGGTAGTTCAAATATTTGCCTACTTGCTCTATTTCAAGCCAAAACTTATGCTGGTTGATGAGCCTGATGCCCATTTGCATCCCACTCGCCAGCAAGCCTTGATCCGAGCTCTCAGCGAAGCGACTGCTCATTTTCCCGACACCCAGATTATCGTTTCTACCCATGCACCAGCTCTTGTTCGAGCGCTTCCGGACAACGCGAAAATTAGCTGGATAGCTGATGGTGTCGTAAAGGCGCAGGGAGATCTGGTTCGAGAAAAAATGGGATGGAGCGCTCTCGACAAAGAGATTATATTGTTCACGGAAGATGGGAATCTAAAATACTTCGAGAGCATTCTAAGCGCGCGACCAATCCTCCAGAGCAGATGTTTGATTTGGCCTACATTTGGGAAGGACTCTTTGCCTGACGGTCCAAAGGCGAAATCCATCTCAAAGAAGATGGGTGTGAAAGTTCTTGTCCACCGCGATCGTGACTTTATGAGTGACGAAGACGTCACGGCATGGGCCGCCAAGAAAGCATATGATCCCACATTCTCCAAGTAAGTCGCTGATTTCGCTGTCGTAATCGTGATATTTCGCATATAAATCATGGCGTTGACGGC
>NZ_JAALFE010000044.1 GCF_011059185.1 Paragemmobacter kunshanensis
CATCTGCGCTGAACATCAACGGCTTTCTGCGCCACCCCGAAAGAAAGGGCTTGCAAAATGTGCTGCGATTAGACGACCCCCTGCCCCAGTCGCAGGCCCTGAAATCCGCGGGCTGCGTCGAGATCCACGAGGAGCAGGCCTCGGGCGGCAATCGTGCGCGACCGGTGCTTGCGCGGGTGTTGGAACGCATCGGCAAGGGCGACACGCTGGTCGTCGTGCGGATCGACCGTCTCGCGCGATCCCTCTCGCATCTGCTGGAGGTGATCGAGCGGCTGGAAGCCAAGGGCGCCTTCTTCCGCTCGCTCATGGACCCGATCGACACGTCCTCCCCGCAGGGCAAATTCACTCTCCAGGTTCTGGGCGCCGCCGCTGAGTTCGAGCGCGCCCTGATCCGCGAACGCACCAAGGCCGGACTGGCCAGCGCACGGACCAAAGGCAGGGTCGGCGGTAACCCGGGCCTGCGCGCCCGTGATCCGGCGGCGCTGCGCAAGGTCCGGCTGGCGCGGCAGGACGGCTACATGGGACGCCTGAACGAGACGGCGCAGGACTGGGTGCCCCATGTGCGACGCCTGCGGCCCGACTTGGCCTGGGAAGACGTGCTGCGCATCGTCAACGGCCCCCTGCCCCGCGAGCGCCAATGGACGCAAAGCCGCCTTTTGCGCGCAGTCAACGCCTATGTCCGTGACGGCTTCCTACCGCCCACGGTACTGGACCGCGCCGGCCGCCGCGAAACCGACGACCGCCTGCCCGCCATCGTCGCCGCCATCAAGGGCGCGGACCCCGACATCACACTTCAGGCGATCTGCACTCGACTGGAAGCGATGCGCGAGCGTACGCCCCGCGGGCGGACAAGCTGGCAACCCTCCTCGGTGAAGATGCTGCTGGAGAGGGCTGAGAGGCTGGGGCTGCTTGCGTAGTCGAGATACCTTGCAAATTCTCCACGACATGGAAGGATTACAAGGCTTTGGCCAGCGCCATGCTCTGAAACTCTCTGCTCACGCAAAGGGGTTGATGATGCGAAGCTGGCCTTCGACCAGCAGGCCATCTTGCATGTCCTCGCTCCACAGCGTGGTGCAGCCCGCAACCAAAGCGCTGGCCACGATCATCGCGTCGTAGATCGAGAAGCCGTAGCGTTCCGCCAAGGCACGGCCGACGTCATGGGTCTGGAGGGTCAGGTCTTCGACGGGGCACAAAGCACGCACTCCTTCGAGAACCGCCCCTGCTTCTTCCCAGCTTAGGCCAGCCTTGCGGCGACAGTTCACCAGCGTCTCGTTTAGGACCTGAACGCTGATCCGGGGCCCCTGCCCCAGGATAATCTCGGCGCGATCGGCCTTTGGGCCATCGTCGAGCAGGTAAAGAACGACATTCGTGTCCGCGAACTCAGCGCTCATGCGCGTCATCGCGGCTCAGGCGCTCTGCAGCGGGCAGCTTGCCCCGGAAGCGGCGCAGACCCGTAAGCACCTCATCCGCGCGCGCCAGACGACGGACTCTGACCTGGCCGTCGTCCTTGACCAGATCGATCTGATCGCCTTCCTTGAGGCCAAGTTCCCGGACAAGCTCCGCGGGCAAGCGGACGGCGAGCGAGTTGCCCCATTTTGCAACCTGCATCGTGACCTCCTGCGTTGATCTACGTTTTGTAATGTATATCAAATGGGTTGCGCCGACAAGCTTGTACCCGTACCCGGGCTACTCTTGTGCGTCCCGCAGCGGCTAACACCAGATTTAGAAAGGTCTTGCACGAATCTGAGTCCTCCGGCAATAGTCACGGAAAAGGGCGACTAAACGCCGAAATCCGTGAACACACCACGGACGCGAGAGGGCAGATGAGCAGAGCCGAGACACCGGAAGACCTGAACGCTGTGATCCGTCAGCACTCTGAGTTGCTGGCGGCGCAACTGCATTCGCAGCGTGAGAGCCTGTTCCCGCCCGACGCTTCTAAGACTATGCGCAAATTCACCTCAGGTGAAGCTGCTGCTCTGCTGGGCGTCAACGACTCATACCTCAGAAAGCTTCACCTTGATGGCAAGGGGCCGTCGCCCGAAGTTTCATCGGGTAACAGGAGGCACTACTCGGCCGAAGATATTCATAACTTACGGATACTGCTGGAGAAAACGGCTCGCAAGCCGGGAGATTACCTGCCTGGTCGTCGTGCTGGAGACCATCTTCAGATCATCGGGGTAATGAACTTCAAAGGTGGAAGCGGCAAGACAACTTCCTCGGCGCATCTTGCTCAAAGGTTGGCCCTCAAGGGGTACCGTGTCTTGGCGATCGACCTTGATCCGCAGGCCTCGCTCACGGCCTTGCACGGGGTTCAGCCGGAATTTGACCTGCTTGACGGCGGCACGCTCTACGATGCGATCCGCTACGAAGATCCTGTTCCGGTCTCCCAGGTCATCCGCAAGACCTACATACCAAACTTGGATCTGATTCCCGGAAACCTCGAACTCATGGAATTCGAGCACGAAACGCCGCGGGCACTGTCTCGCGGCAACGCGGGCTTGTTCTTCTTCCGCGTGAAGGAAGCTCTGGCGCAGGTCGATGATCGGTACGATGTCGTCGTTATCGACTGTCCTCCGCAGCTCGGGTTCTTGACCATGTCGGCGCTGTCTGCCGCGACGGGCGTTCTGGTGACGATCCATCCCGAGATGCTCGACGTGATGTCGATGAGCCAGTTCCTCAGGATGACGGCCGACCTCATGGATGTCATCGCCGATAGCGGAGCCGACATGTCGCATGACTGGATGCGCTATCTCTTGACCCGCTACGAGCCGACGGATGCACCACAGAATCGCATCGTTGCCTTCCTGCGAACTATGTACGGAGACAAGGTATTGAACGCACCGATGCTCAAGTCGACGGCCATTTCGGATGCCGGCCTGACAAAGCAGACCCTGTACGAGGTCGAACGGAGCGCCTTCACCCGGACAACCTATGACCGGGCAGTCGAAAGTCTGAATGCCGTCAACGATGAGATTGCCCAGCTCATTCAGAGGACGTGGGGGCGCTGATGACCGATAGCAAGAAAAAGCGCATGTCCATGCTCGACAGTCTGGCAGCAGCGGGGACGCCCCCCGCCCCGGGCAGCATGATGTCAAGCAATCGGGCCCTGCGCTCCGCGCGTGATGCCGTAGATGCCCATCATGTCTGGGAACTCGACCCGGTCGAGATCGAGGACGAGAGGTATTCGGATCGCCTCGACCCCAAGGATGTGGATGATCTGCGTGCGTCGATCGAGCAGAACGGCCAGACCGTCCCCATTCTCGTAAGGCGCCACCCGGCCGAGACCAATCGCTATCTACTCGTCTATGGACGCCGCCGTCTTGAGGCCATTCGTGCCTCCGACAAGGTCAAGAAGGTTCGAGCGCTTATCGCGAACCTGGACGACACGGCCGCGCTGCGTGCCCAGGTTTCCGAAAACACTGGAAGGCGCGATCTGAGCTATATCGAACGCGCCCTCTTCGCCCAGGAACTGCTCGCCAGTGGCTTTGGTTCGCAGGCTCAGATTGCCGAAGTGCTGAATGTGACCCGTTCTGCTGTGTCGATGTCGATCTCGGTTGCCAAGTCGATCGGGACCGACTTGGCCCGTGCGATTGGACCGGCTCATGGAATCGGGCGCCCCAGATGGGAATCGTTGGCGAAGGAACTCTCCAATACTGGCATGGGCATGGACGAGCTTTGCCGTGTTGCAAGTGATGCCCGAGGCAAAGCGGCTGCAGTCGAACAGGCCGAAGAGGAGCCCCAGCTTGATCCTTCGGTCGCGGCATTTGAAGCCGTTGTCCGCCATGTGAAGAAGACCACTGGTCCTTCTCTTGGCAGGAAGCCGAGACCCAAAGCGACGCCTCTTTTGATCGATGGCGCGCCTGCGGGCGCCATAAAGCGGTCGGCTCGGGCGGTCAGGCTGGACCTTACGGATGTGGACGATGCCTTTGCGCAGTGGCTCGACGCCCGTGCGCAGGACGTCCTCGACGAGCTTCATGATCGCTGGAGACGCGAGACATGAAGAGAGGCAGAGCAGCAACAAAAAGGAGGCACGGTACAGGCTAAAGAAAAGGTCCCGCAAAGCTTGCGCTCCACGAGACCCCAACTTTGATCTTAGCACCTTCAAGGTAGTGGGCCAGCGCGCAAACCGCAAGTCATATGTGATTCGCGGAACGGTTTTTCTATGCCTTCGTGAACTGACATCATGGAGTACACACCGATTTCGCCGTTTATGCGGCCGATCTCGCGCGCCCATCTGCGCGCGGTCGAGCGACCTGAGGCGTCTGTTCCGGGCAAGCCCATCAACAAGTGGGAACTCCTGCGCGAACTGTCCAAGGCGCAAGCGGCCTTTGGGGTCACGGAACGTGATCTGACGGTCATGCAGGGTCTCCTCAGCTTCTTCCCGGACGATGCGCTTGGCGGGAACGTTGAAATGGTCGTCTTCCCGTCCAACAAGGCGATCTGCGAGCGCCTGAATGGCATGCCGTGCTCCACCATGCGCCGACACTTGGCGCGCCTTGTCGAGGCAGGCTTGCTCATGCGGCGCGATAGCCCCAACGGGAAGCGATATGTCCGCAAGCACGGCGAAGAGCGCGTGGCTTTTGGGTTCGACCTGTCGCCGCTCTACTGTCGGACCGAGCAGATTACACGGGCCGCAGAGGCCGTGCGTGAGGCCGAGGACCGTGTGCGGCGACTGCGGGAAGTCGTGAGCCTGATGCGGCGCGATCTCGCTGCCCTCGCGGAGTTTGGAGAGGAAATCCAGCCAGGCCTTGGCCTATGGGATCAGTTTCGCGACAAGGCTGTCCTCACAGCGCGCGCCCTGCGCCGCAAGCTCACGCTTGAAGAGCTCTCCGCATATCGGATCGACCTCGAAGCCCTTCTTGATCATGCACGCAACGTCATTGATGGGCCTGAAACAGAAGAAATGAACACCAATGGTGCCCAGTTTGAGCGCCATCTTCATAATTCAAATGAAGAATCTATAGATCTTGAACCTGCCTTGAAAAAAGGCGGGGCGGCGGCCGGCGCGCCAGATCCTGAAACGGATGCACTTGTTGCTGACGTGGAAGAAGCGGACACAAGACGCGTGCCAAAGATTCCGCTCCATCTGGTGATCGCGGGCTGCCCGTCGCTTAAAACCTTCTACCAGGGCGATATCCGCCACTGGCATCAGCTTTTCGACGCCGCTTGCCAGGTGCGGCCGGCCATGGGGATCAGTGCGTCCGCTTGGGAAGAAGCACAACGGTTCATGGGCCCTGAGCAGGCATCCATCGTAGTTGTGGCCATGCTGGAACGCTTTGCCGACATCCGATCGCCCGGTGGCTACCTCCGCGCGCTGACATCGAAGGCGGCAGCGGGCGAGTTCTCTTGCGGGCCGATGATCATGGCGCTGATGTCCCGGCGAACCGCGGCATAATGTTCACAGCTGTGAACTGGCTCGAGCGGGACGAGAGTTCACAGCTGTGAACTACATGACAGGTCGCGAGGCGATGAACGAACAGAGGGAAAGGTTGGGGGTTTGAGGGGTGACGGGAAGTGCGATCGGGAGAGTGGCTCCCGGCGCCCGTCGTGGAGAAGATCTGATGGCGAAAGCGGCCCAGAAAGTCATCCTGTCCCCCACACGGGACATCCCCTTCGACAAGCTCGTGCTTAGCCAGTCCAACGTGCGGCCCGTGGTCGATGCCGATGGTGTCGAGACCGGCACGTTCGAGATCCCGGCCGGTGGTCGCCGCTTCCAGGCGCTGTCGCTGCTGGTGAAGCAGAAGCGGCTGGCCAAGACCGCGCCGATCCCCTGCATCGTGCGGGATGCGGCGTCGGAGATCCTCGCCGAGGACGACTCGCTGGCGGAGAACATGCAGCGCGTCGCCCTGCACCCGCTCGACCAGTTCCGCGCATTCCAGGCCCTGCACGAAAAGGGTCAGGACGAGGAAGCGATTGTGGCGGGCTTCTTCGTCACGCCGCAGATCGTCAAGCAGCGCCTGAAATTGGCTTCCGTGGCCCCTGCCCTGCTTGAGGTCTACGCCGAGGATGGCATGACGCTGGAACAGCTGATGGCCTTCACGGTGAACCCCGACCACGAGCGTCAGGTGCAGGTCTGGGACGCAGTGAAAAGCTCGTGGAACAAGGAGCCCTATGCCATCCGGCGCATGCTGACCGAGACCTCGGTCCGGGCCTCGGATCGTCGCGCGGTCTTTGTCGGTGTCGATGCCTATGAGGCGGCGGGCGGTGTCGTGCTGCGCGACCTGTTCCAGGGCGATGATGGTGACTGGCTCGAGGACCCTGCCCTTCTGGACCGGTTGGTGGCCGAGAAGCTTCAGGCTGAAGCCGAGGCTCTGGGATCCGAAGGCTGGAAGTGGATCGAAGTGGCGACCGACCTGCCCTATGGCTACAGCCACGGTCTACGGCGTCTGGCCGGTGATCCCGCCCCGATGACCGACGAGGAAAGCGCGGCCCACGCTTCACTCCTCGCCGAGTATCGTGCGCTGGAGGAGGAGTATTCCGGCCAAGACGAATACCCCGAGGAGATCGACGCGCGGCTCGGTCAGATCGAGATGGCGATGGAAGCGCTCGAGCAGCGGCCGCTGATCTACGATCCGGCGGAGGTCGGGCGCGCGGGCGTCTTCGTCACGCTGGATCGGGACGGCAGTCTCGCGGTCTATCGCGGCTATGTCCGGCCCGAGGACGAGCCGCGCGAGGAGGCCGCGGTCCAGGATGGCGATGGCGCGGATGCCATGGGGCAGGGGGGTAACGTCGATGGTTCTGGCTGGCAGCACTCCAGGACTTCGGTCGGGGGCACCGTCATCACGACGGGCGGGCAGCCGATCGGTGCCGATCCGACCGAGGAGGACGATGACGGCGCGATGACGCCGCTGCCCGAACGGCTGGTCATGGAACTGACCGCCCACCGGACACTCGCACTGCGCGAGGCCATCGGGCGTTCTCCCGGCGTGGCGCTATGCTCCGAGACTCCGCGCGGTGCCTTGATGCTGCGCTTTCCAAGTAAAACCCGTGATGTGCTGTTCCCGCGCCTGTTTGACGTTGCTTGATCGTCCAGTGTGTGAAGGGCAAGCGGCAGCGGCCCAGTCCTGATCCAGATGCGGCCCTTAAATGTATCGTCCGAGCAAATAACCGGGGTCTATTTGCTGCATGTCCGGATGGATCTACCAGCGCGGCTTTCGGCATCTGGCGGACATGAAGATGGTCAGTAGAGGGTAATTTTCAGTTGTCGAACAGATCCGCCGCCGGGTTATCGGCGATGTCGACATCGGCGTAATACTTCTGCGCCTGAGCGGCTGACTTGTGGAGTGACAGGCGCATGGCGGCTTGAAGAGGCGCGCCGTCGAGTGCGGCTTGAGTCAGGAAGCCGGAGCGCAGGCCGTGAGGTGATGCAAAGCCTTCAGGCAGGCCCGCGGTGGTGATCAGGCGGCGCAGGATCTGCGCCACAGCATCGGCGGTGAGGCGGCGCTGCGACATGGTTTCCTGCGCCGTGATCTTGCGGAAGAGGGGGCCGGAGGTAAGGCCCGTGGCATCGAGCCAGGCCACGACGGCGCGGGCTGCAGCACCCTTCAGGACGAGGCGCGGCGTCTTGCCCTTGGCCGTCGTCTTGGTGGCGAGAAGCCGCAGCCAGACGATGCCGCGTGCATCGAATTCGGTGAGGTCGAGGTCCTCGACATTAAAAGACACGATCTCGGACCGTCGTCTTCCTCCCGAGCTCCAGCCCAGCAGCAGGATGGCGCGGTCACGAAGACCGCGGATACTGGGGCCGGTTGCGTTCAGCAGAGCTTTCAGAACGTCCCGGGTCACCGGGTTCTGGGATTTCGGGGCAGGGGCGCGCGCGGCGGCCTTGCGCGCCTTGGTGCGGGCCTGCTTGACCAAGGGTGCGTCAAAGGGGTTGGCCAGATCGCGCATGCGATGCAGCGCCCGCCAAGTGGCGATGCGGCGGTCCAGCGTCGCGGGGGCAGGGCAGCCCAGGCTGCGGCGGAGGCCGAATTCCACCAGTGCTTCGGCGACCTGACGAGAGGGGTCATTGGGAGAGACGGTGGCAAGATCACGCGCATGGTCGAGGACGAAGCGCAGGGCCACGTCAGGATCCTCTGGCCAATCGAGAGTGCCACCGAAGGACAGGCGTTTCCAGGCGGCGATGTAGGCAAGGTCGGTTTCATAGGCGCGACGTGTGTTTTCCGGCGTTCCACGACGGAACAGATCCTCGAGCGCCGCCTCGTCCGCGGCGGTGAGGCGCGACAGGGCAGGGGGGGTGGAGGGGTGGTGCGGCAGGGTCATTTCAGCCTCGTTTCGAGGGATATGAGGCCATATCTGAGCGTGAATCACAAGACCCGATAACTGAACCTTATCACGTATTTAATACCACCGAAGAAAACACTTGGGTGCCGCGCAAAAACATCCGATTATGCGCATTATGGCGCGCAGCTTATCGTCAGAATTGGACGAACTGTCGACTCCACCGTCACTCTATGACGCGCTGGAGGACGAGGAGGTATCGCGTCTTCGCGATCAGATCGATTTGGAGGCCTCGCGACCGCCGAGATCGCGGACCGAGCGCGGCAGTCTGGTCGATCCCCAAGAATGGCTGGACGCCCAAGGGAGATTGAGCGGTGATCTCGCCTCTGCATGTCTGGCCTTCGGTCGGCTCGATGCCCGTCTGTCCACAGCGGGCGAGGGGATGCGCCTGCGCCTCGCGCTGCAAGAGATCGCCGATCTGGGCTGGCTCACAGGATCCCGGATCGGGGTGGAACGGCTGTCGCTCTTCATCGCGCTGCGCATCGGGGCAGGCGACGACGCGGCGCTGCTCGGGCACTTTGCTTGGGGCGTCCGACGTCTGACGGGTCCGGGCAAGGTGGTAGGGCAGGGGAGATGGGCCGCCAGCCTTGCAAGTTTTCTCGGCTTCGAGGGAGAGGCGGTGCTCGATCTGGCCGACGCGATGGAAGGAACGGAAGTACTGCATCCGATCACGCAGGCTGCCTTTCTGTTCCATGCCTTGAAAATGGCAGGGGCAGAGCGGGATGCGCGTGACATCGAGGGGGGCGTTACTGCCGCCCGTTTGGCCGGAGAGAAGCTTGGTCGCGGGGCGTTGTTTCTTCCGCTCGCCCTTGGCAGCGGGACCGCATTGCGGGGGCAGGGGACGGTTCTTGCGCGGCTGGCGGCATTTTTGCGGGGGGCAGAGCAGGCATCGCTTTCCGCGCTGATGATGATCGAGCGGATGACGGATTGGGAAGAACGTGTGCGAGAGGCACTGAAAGATTGTTCGGGGCGGACGCCGGGTGAATTGGTTCAAGTCTTTGCCCGTTGGCCGATGGTGTCCGCCCCGATGGCAGAGGAACATGTCGGTGCGAGCCGGGCAGCAGTGCAAAGGAACCTTGACCTGATGACCGCCCGAGGTGTGATCCGCGAGATCACCGGGCAGGGGCGGTATCGCATCTGGACGGCGGCGCTTTAGGCCATCACAGGCCGGAATCGACGGACGCGGATCGATTCAGAAAGGGAATTGGACCTCTGGGTGCGGGTGAAGCAGATTTGGCCGATGAGCGACGCCATTCACCTTGAGCGATGCGATCCCGGCCGCAACTTGGCGCGGTTCTATCGGCTGGAGCTTTGTCAGACGCTGTTCGGGGAGGTGGTCCTGGTGCGGCGCTGGGGTCGGATCGGGACGCGAGGGCGGGTTTTTCAGTCCGTCATGGAGAGTCAGACTGACGGAGAACGGTCGTTGCAGTACTGGCATCAGAAGAAGCATCGTAGAGGATATCGGGCGGTGTAGGGGCGCATAATCGCCAAAAGCTATAGTGGCCACTATTCTAAAGCAGACGCTGCATTTGGAGTCTCTACACTGGCTCAAAGGTGAACCGCCCGTTCATGGCTGTGGCATCCAACTGCAGTCGCGACTTCCCGGCCGCCAAACCCCCCAGGAAAACCGATGTGAGTTTTGCCCCAGATCTTTCGACCGGACCAGAAGCGTCCGAGCACTGGACAACTTCTTGACCAAGCTGTTTCGAATAATTCGAATGTTGCGCTTGCTGCGATTGCATGGCACACCCATCTCTAGAAGGACGCCGAATGGCGACGCAGGAGGGCAACATGGCAGCATTGCACAAGGAGCGGTTCTCCAACCGGCTTCCGACCAAGGTTGAAATCAACAACGCAGACCAACTTCGTCACATCATCGCTTCGCAGGTGACCGAGGGTCAGCCGGTCGACCTTTCGCTTGCCGTAGGCGGCGGAGAGACACGCACCATCACGCTTATGCCGGCGCTCACTGAAACCTTGCTCGATATTCTGCGCCTGATTTCAACTGGCCGCGGGTTTCGCATGATCCCGGTTGAAGCGGAGCTCACGACACAAGAAGCGGCAGACATGCTGAATGTTTCCCGGCCCTTCCTGATCAAGCTACTCGAAAAGGGCGACATCCCATTCACAACTGTTGGCCGCCATCGACGAGTGCGGGCAGAGGATCTGTTCGCCTACATGGCCGAACGAGACAAGGTTCGATCCGCAGCCTTAGCCGAACTTGCAGGGCTCGACGCGGAGACCGATCTGATTTGAGTGGCCCGATGAATCGCTATGCCGCCATCATCGATGCATGCGTTCTTGGGGGTGGCCTGAAGAGAAACATCATCTTGAGTTTGGCCGAGGCTGGTTTGTTTCGGCCTTATTGGTCCGCGCGCATCTTGGACGAGACTGAAAAGGCGATCTTGGCCATTTCAAAAGGTAGCGCTGATCCTAGCCGTCAACGCCGTGCTATCGAACGGGCGTTTCCTGAGGCGATGGTCGTTCCAAACTCAGGCGCAGGCCTAACCGGACTATTGCCCGATCCCGACGATGAGCACGTTCTGGCAGCCGCCATCGCGGCTCGTTGCGATACTCTGGTTACCGACAATCTCAAGGATTTCCCGCAGGACATACTTGATCGGTGGGGCATCGAGGTCATGGCTCCCGACGCTTTCATTTCAAATGCTATGGATCTCGACCATGCGGTAGCAATCGGTGCGCTGCGCGACATGAGGGCGAGATTGCAGGACCCGAAGTACACGGTTTCTACTCTTGTCCTGAAACTCGAAGGGCAGGGGTTATTGCAGACAGCCGATTTCCTGCGCGAATATGAAAACTTGATCTGAGCTGGTTTCTGATGACCTGCCATCACTGCAACGTAAGTAGTTGTGTGATGGGGACGAAGCAGACGTTTGCAGGCGCGGCGACAACTTACCCAAGGAAGTGCGAACACTTAGCAAGTTCGGCCCTTAGCAGACGGTCGAGGGTGCGGCGTCAGCCTGGGTAGGCCTTCCTAGTAGCCGACGTTCGGGGCATGATGCAGCAAGATCTGGGGGCGACCATCACCGAGCGGACGATGTCCTCAACCGGAATCGGTGCGCGAAATCTGACAACTCACTTGTGCGGAACGTGCTTTGGCTTAACCATCTACATATTCGACCGAGCGAGGGCGCAGTTAAGATTGAAGGGGGGGCACGACATTTGAACGTCGAGATAAAACCGACGAAGCATAGTGCTCCGGGGCAATATCTCGGCTTTGCTCTTCAGCCGGTACGAGCGTTCTATTACCTGCTCACTGCGCCCAAAGGCGCTAAAGTTGCTCTTGAGCTGCAAGACGATGTCTCAGTCCATTACGCCGATGGCAGTGTTTGCCTTGAGCAGACGAAGAGCGCCCTGAAGCAAAATCCCATTTCGGACTGGGACGAAGACCTATGGAAGGCCTTCGATTGTTGATTTGCACTGAGAGCTGACCCGGGTTTTCCATCGAGAAGTGACCCACCATTGGTTATGGATTTCGTGTCATG
>NZ_JAALFE010000045.1 GCF_011059185.1 Paragemmobacter kunshanensis
CATGACACGAAATCCATAACCAATGGTGGGTCACTTCTCGATGGAAAACCCGGGTCAGCTCTCAGTGCAAATCAACACCCGTCGCCTTGATCGCGAAATAGTCACTGTTGCCGAACGGGGTATTTGACCCCGAATAATCCAGCGTGGTCGCCGTCGAGTTGATGATGCTGCTGGCCCCGGTTCCGGCGAGAAGGGCATCAATCGCAGGCCAATCCCAGCGAGCGAAGGTGCCAGCGGCCCTGGCGGCCAGGATCTTGAACCCGTCGCCGCCATCCGTCGGGAGAACCGAACTTGCCGTCAGGCCGGTTGGCGCCGTGTCATCCACATTGGTGACATTGACGGTGATCGTCTGGTCATCCGTCTGCCCGGCGGAATCCTGCGCGCGGATGGTGACGACATAGCTGTTGTTGCCATCGGCATCGGTTGGGGCTTCGAAATCCGGCTTGGTCAGGAAGGTGAGCTTGCCGGTCGCGGGATCAATGGCAAAGCTTGCGCCTTCGCCGCCATCGAGGATGGAATAGGTCAGGCCGTTGCCTTCGCTGCTGCGGTCATCGGTGGCGGCGGCATCGAAGACGGTTGTCGTCTGGTTTTCGGCATAGCTGACACTGGTATCGGCAGGCAGGGAGGGCGCGGAATCCGCCGGCAACATGGAGAGGGCGAAATCCTTGCCCGGATTGACGTTGTCCGAAAGGACGAAGACCTGGCCGCCGTTCGCGCCGACCGTTTCGACCGTAAGGACAGCCGTGCCGCCCGACAGGGCAGCAAGCACTGTGGCGCCATTGGCCGAGACGCTGGATCCGTTGCTCAGTTCGAAGGTCTTTCCGACAAGACCAGCTTCGGTGTTCTGGGCTGCGTTTCCATAGGTCGCGGTCCCGCTGAGGTTGCCGCCGACAAGGCGCGCTTTGGCCCCTATGCCGCCCAGAAGGCTGTTGCCTTCGTTGTTGATCGCCGGAAAGAAGCTGACCTCACCCACGACGATCAACTTGCCGCCTGCCTCGACGAAGGCCTTCATCGCAGCGATCTCGGCCGCCGTCAGGGTATCGCCGATCCCGCTGCCAAAGATCAGCACATCGGTATTGGCCAGGGTGCCGGCCGTGATTGCGGTGCCCAAGGGGATCTGCGTCAGGGTCGCGCCCGCCGAGGTGAAGGCGGAGCCCGGAGCATTTGCGAAGGACCCGAACCATTTGACGTTGGACATGCTGCTTCTCCCTGCTGGCCGATGGGCCGATGATCTGATTTCGGCAGGGCGTCAGAGGGGGGCAGCTATCAGATCCGCCGCAAGACGGACGCGGGGAATGCTCAAATCCGGAGGAAGACTGGAACCCGGAACGGGACCCCGCCGACACTGCACCGAAAGAGACATTCGCAGATAAAAACCACAGCACCACTTACGCACCGGCCAAGAAGGACGGCTGCAGGGCTCCCCACGCCCGGCACGGATTCGTTACCAGAAGGTGAATGAGGGAGGAACAGAAAGTGCCGGTCGGGGCATTCTCAAGATGGTAAATTATGCTTTTGGATAGGGTCACTCTGCCGGGGGTAGAAAGACCGGGAAAGCTTGGACAAGGAAATGGTGGGCCCTGCGGCGGGATTGCACAAGAAATAGGCAAGCCTTCTCTGGCGGGGCATCCGCTGGCCCCTGCCTGTTATGGCGATTCGATGCCCCGGGTGACTTGAGAACCGGGCGGCGGCCATGCGAAGAGAAGGGGCAAGCGGGAGGGCAAGCCATGGCCAATCATCTGTTCGACGCGCTTTTCGCGCCACTTGCCGGGCGGGGGGGTGATCTGCTGATCCTGCCGGATGGGCGGCGGCTGAACGGGGCGGCGTTTCTGGATCTGGTGGCAGGGATGGCCCGTGCCATGCAAGCGCTGGGCGTCGTCAAGGGGGACCGGGTGGCTGTGCAGGTGAGCAAGTCGCCCGAGGCGCTGGCCTGTTATGGCGCTGCGGTGGCGCTGGGTGCGGTGTTCCTGCCGTTGAACACGGCCTATACCCCGGCGGAGGTGGCCTATTTCCTTGGCGATGCGCGCCCGCGCCTGTTCCTCTGCGATGGGGCAAAGGCTGTGGCGATGGCACCTGTCGCGGCGCAGGCCGGGGCGCGGCTGGTGGTGCTGAACGCGGATGGGACGGGGGAACTGGCCGATCTGGCGACCGCAGCGACGGGGGACATCCGCGCCGAGCCCTGTGCGCCGGGCGATCTGGCGGCGATCCTTTACACCTCGGGCACGACGGGGCGGTCGAAGGGGGCGATGCTGACGCATGCCAATCTGCTGTCCAATGCCGAGGTTCTGGTGCGGGAATGGCGGTTCACGCCCGATGATGTGCTGCTGCATGCGCTGCCGATCTTTCACACGCATGGGCTGTTCGTGGCCTCGAACGTGGCGCTGCTGTCGGGCGGGGCGATGATCTGGCTGCCGGGCTTCGATGCCGGGGCCGTGTTGCGCATGCTGCCCGCGGCCACGGTGATGATGGGGGTGCCGACCTTCTACACACGTCTGCTGGAGGAGCCTGGCCTGACGCGCGATCTGGTGGGGCATATGCGGCTGTTCGTGTCCGGCTCTGCCCCGCTTCTGGCCGAAACGCATGAGGCATGGGCCGCGCGGACCGGGCATCGCATCCTGGAGCGTTACGGGATGACCGAGACGAACATGAACACGTCGAACCCCTATGAGGGCGAGCGCCGGGCGGGGACGGTGGGATTCCCCTTGCCGGGGGTGGAGCTGCGCATCCTGGCCGAGGGGCGGGACGTTCCTGTGGGTGAGGTCGGCATGATCGAGGTGCGGGGGCCGAATGTCTTTGCGGGCTATTGGCAGATGCCGGAAAAGACGGCCGAAGAGTTGCGCGCGGATGGCTGGTTCATCACCGGGGATCTGGGGATGCGGGATGGCGATGGCTATGTGCATATCGTGGGGCGGGCGAAGGATCTGGTGATCACCGGGGGCTACAACGTCTATCCCAAGGAAGTGGAGTTGGTGCTGGACGAGGTGCCGGGGGTCGCGGAAAGTGCCGTGATCGGTGTGCCCCATCCGGATTTCGGCGAGGCGGTCTTTGCCGTGCTGGTGGCGCGGAAGGGCGCGGGGCTGGAGGCGGAGGCCGTGCTGGCGGCGATTGCGGATCGGCTGGCGCGGTTCAAGCAGCCCAAGGCAGCGGTGGTGGTGGACAGCCTGCCGCGCAACACGATGGGCAAGGTGCAGAAGAACCTGCTGCGCGACAGCTACAGGGGATGGTTTCGCCAAGGGGGCGAAATCTGACGCAGATTTCGCGACGATTTCTGCACGCAGAAATCGCCTTTGGACCTAGTCCAAGCGGTTATCGGCGGAATTTGTGTCAAATTCCGCTGCGTTTTCTGTGTCAGAAAACGCTTCGCCCGAGTGATCGAATTCGGTTTCGAGAAAGCGTTCGAAGGCGTCCAGGTCAACGGGATCGAACTGTCCGAACCCCTGCATCCAGACCGATGCCGCCCGCAGCGCATCGGGTTCCAGCTTGCACCACTTCACCCGGCCGCGTTTTTCCTGGGTGATCAGGCGCGCATCGGCAAGAACGGCGAGGTGCTTGGAAATGGCTGCCAGCGACATGGAAAAGGGTTCCGCCACATCCGTCACGGCCATGTCGTCTTCCAGAAGCATGTTCAGGATTGCCCGGCGCGTGGGATCGGCCAGCGCGGCGAAGACAGTGTCGAGCGGATCGGGCGTGGCGGTTGTCATGCCTCTGCATGGCGGGAACGCATCGGATCGTCAACCATCCGGTTGAATATCGAGAACAGTGCCGTGAATGCTGCACGATGCGTTTGCGCGCAGGCGGCTCTTCAGGAAATCCATTATAAAACAGATAGTTGGTCCGTTCCGAGATGGGCGTTTCGTCGCTTGACTCAGGGGGTGCCCCTCCGTAGGTTGCCGCCGAACGTTCTGGGGGCCCAAAGCATGGCTGACGAACCCGATCGCGAGCGCCTTGCCGCGCTTGAGGAGAGGATCGCCAAGGCGAGGGGCGCAGTCGAAGGGCCGCGCAAGAACCATCAGGACGAACACTATTCCCAGGCGCAGCTTGCCTGGCGGATGGTGATCGAGCTTGTGGCCGGTCTCGGGATCGGCTTCGGCATCGGATACGGGCTGGATACCCTTTTCGGGACCATGCCGCTGTTTCTGGTGCTGTTCATACTGGCGGGGTTTGCGGCGGGGGTGAAGACCATGCTGCGATCGGCCAGAGAAGTGCAGGAACGAAGGGCGGCCGTGGCCGCCAAGCAAGGGGAAGACTGACGTGGCAGGCGAGGCACATAGCGAAGGCGGTCTGGTGTTCCACCCGATGGACCAGTTCATCGTGAAGCCCCTGTTCGGACACGGGCCGATCGAGTTCTACACGCCGACCAACGTGACGCTCTGGATGGCGCTTGCGGTTCTGGCCACTGTCGCGCTCTTCGTGCTGGGCACGCGGGGGCGGGCGATCGTTCCGTCGCGGGTGCAGTCGGTTGCCGAACTGGCCTATGGTTTCATCTACAAGATGGTGGAAGACATCACCGGCCATGACGGGGTGAAGTATTTCCCGAAGATCTTCACGCTGTTCGTCTTCATCATCTTCACCAACTATCTGGGCCTGCTGCCCATGTCCTTTACCCCCACGTCGCATATCGCCGTGACGGCGGTGCTGGGCTTTGGCGTGTTCTTCGCGGTGACGATCCTTGGCTTCGTCAAGCATGGGGCGCATTTCCTGGGCCTGTTCTGGATGTCGGATGCGCCGCTGATCCTGCGCCCGATCATCGCGATCATCGAGGTGATTTCCTACTTCGTCCGCCCGGTCAGCCATTCCATCCGTCTTGCGGGCAACATCATGGCCGGTCACGCCGTGATCAAGGTTTTCGCGGGCTTTGCGGCGATTGCCGCCATCTCGCCGGTGTCGGTTGCGGCGATTGTCGCGATCTATGGGCTGGAGGTGCTGGTCGCCTTCATCCAGGCCTACGTCTTTACCATCCTGACCTGCGTCTATCTGAAGGATGCGCTGCATCCGGGCCACTGACGCGCGGTCAAATCCAAACTCAAGCATTCCATCGTAAGGAGAAAATCATGGAAGGCGATATCGCAAGCATGGGTCAGTTCATCGGTGCCGGCCTGGCCGCCATCGGTTCGGGCGCTGCCGCCATCGGCGTGGGCCATGTGGCCGGCAACTTCCTGTCGGGCGCCCTGCGCAACCCGTCGGCTGCCGGTTCGCAGACCGCGACGCTGTTCATCGGCCTGGCCTTCGCCGAAGCCCTGGGGATCTTCGCGTTCCTCGTCGCGCTTCTGCTGATGTTCGCCGTCTGATCTGACTTCGAATCCTTACGTGAGGGGGGCGCGCCGGGCATCCGGCGGCCCTTCGAAGTTCAAAGGGTCCGACGGAGGACAAGATGGCAACTGAATCTACCGCCGACGCCGCCCACGGTGCTGCCGATATCGGCGCCTGCGTCAATGACGCCGGCAGCGCGATCGGCATGCCGCAGCTCTGCGTCGACTGGATGCCGAACCAGATCTTCTGGCTCGTCGTCACGCTGGTCGTGATCTACTTCGTGCTGTCGCGTATCGCGCTGCCCCGCATCGGCGGTGTGCTGGCCGAGCGCAAGGGCACGATCACCAATGATCTGGCGGCTGCCGAGGAATTGAAGGCCAAGGCCGTCGAGGCGGAGAAGGCCTATCAGGATGCGCTGGCGCGCGCCCGGACGGAAGCGGCGAAGATCGTCGCCGAGGCACGGGCCGAGATCCAGAAGGATCTGGATGCTGCCACGGCGCGGGCTGATGCCGAGATTGCCGCGAAGGCGGCGGAATCGGAAAAGCGGATCGGCGAGATCCGGGCAGGCGCGCTGGACGCCGTGACCGAGGTCGCGAAGGACACCGCGAAGGAACTGGTCGCGGCGCTGGGTGGCAAGGCGGATGCACGGTCGGTGACCGCTGCCGTGACCGCACGGCTGAAAGGGTGAGGGCGATGAAGAAGCTTTCCGCAGTCCTGGCACTGGCCGCATCGCCGGCCTTTGCCGCAGGGGACAAGCCGTTCTTTTCGCTGGGCAACACCGATTTCGTGGTGACGATCGCCTTCCTCGTCTTTGTCGGGATCCTGATCTACTTCAAGGTTCCGGGCAAGATCGCGGATCTGCTGGACGCCCGCGCGGGCCAGATCAAGGCCGAACTGGAAGAGGCCCGCACCCTGCGGGATGAGGCGAAGGCGCTTCTGGCCTCTTACGAGAAGAAGCAGAAGGACGTGCTGGAGCAATCCGAGCGCATCGTCGCTTCGGCCAAGGAAGAGGCGATGACCGCGGCCGAGCAGGCCAAGGCCGATCTGAAGGCCGCGATTGCCCGCCGACTGGCGGCTGCCGAGGATCAGATCGCATCGGCCGAAGCTTCGGCGATCCGGGAAGTGCGCGAAAAGGCCATTGCCGTGGCCGTGGCTGCGGCGGGTGATGTGCTGGCAAAACAGATGACGGCCGAAGGGGCAGCAGCCTCCATCGACGCGGCGATCCAGCAGGTTGAGGCCAAGCTGCACTGAGGGACGATTTCCCAGTCTCATACAGAAGAAACCCGGCCCTTGCCGGGTTTTTTCATGCCCGCCCTAGCGGGCGTTTTCATGCTCGAGGCGCTGTCTGGCGATGGTTTCGTTGCGTTCGGCGCGAAGCTGTTCGGCAAGGGCCGTTTCGACGAAGTCCAGATGCGCCTCGACCGCGGCTCGCGCGGCGCCGGGATCGCGGGCCGTGATCGCCGCGTTGATGGCGCGGTGCTGATCCAGCAGGGCATCGCGTGTCGGTCGTTGCCGGAACATGAGTTGGCGATTGTAGAAGACGCCCTGACGGAGCAGATCATACATCGAGCGCATCATGTGCAGCATGACGACGTTATGGCTGGCCTCGATGATGGCCATGTGGAATTCGGCATCGAGGGCCGCTTCATCGGAGGGATCGCGCTTGCCATGGGCGGCTTCCATCTTGGAAAGGATGGTGTCGATCACCTGAAGATCGGTATCCGAGGCAAGGCGGGCGGCCCGTTCGGCGGCCAGGCCCTCCATATCACGGCGAAAGGCGATGTAGTCGAAGACGGCTTCCTCGTGCCGGGAAAAAAGATCCACGAGGGCCGGGGAAAAGGCGGAACCCAGAACATCGGCCACATAGATCCCCGCATTCGGGCGAGAGACCAGCAAACCCCTTTCCTGCAGGGCGGCGACGCCTTCGCGTAACGAGGGCCGCGACACATCCATGCGTTCGGACAATTCGCGTTCCGAGGGAAGCCGTTCACCCGGCCGCAGGATCCCGCGCAGGATCAGAAGTTCGATCTGGCGGATCACCGACTGGGAAAGCTTTTCAGGCAGGACTTTGTGGAACGGCATGGCACCCTCGGGAATGGTCTGAATTTATGACCAGAGGCTTGCGAATGCCAATGAAAAAGGCCGGGCGCTGGGCCCGGCCTTTGGCGTGGTTCTGTGGTTTGCCCTTACGGGATCAGCGTGTCGGGCGGATGATGATTTCCACCCGGCGGTTCTGCGCCCGGCCCTCGGGCGTGAGGTTCGAGGCGATGGGCTGATCCTCGCCCCGGCCAAAGGCGGAGACACGCGCGTTGGGCACGCCGCTTTCGCGCAGGACATTGGCGACCGAGACGGCGCGCCGTTGCGAGAGATCCTGGTTGTAGCTGGCCGATCCCGTATTGTCGGTATGGCCGATGATCTGGATCTGGCTGTTGGGATAGCGCAGCAGGTTCTGGGCGACGGATTTGATGTCGCGGGTCAGATCGGGGCGCAGGGCGGCGCTGTCGACGTTGAACAGAACGTCCTGCGGCATGTTGACGACCAGATAGTCGCCCATGTTCGTGACGTTGAACTGCCCGTTGATGCCGCGCAGCTCGGCTGCCTGCTGATCGAGGGTGGCCCCGATGGCCCCGCCGACGATGGCGCCGATGCCGGCGCCGACCACGGTTTTCGCCAGACGGTCATCGCTGCTTTGCGAACCGAGAAGACCCCCGGCCATGGCCCCGATCAGGGCGCCGGACTGGGCGCGCGGGCCGTTCGAGACAGGCTGCGCGCCATAGGGATCGGCATAGGGATCGGCCGGGACACAGGCCGTCAGGGCCAGGATGCCCAGGGTGGAAAGGATCAGGGGTGTCTTGATGGTCATTTCTGCCGCCTCGATGGTGATGGCCCTTTGGTCCGGGCGCTGCGGCATCTTATACCAGCGCCCCGGCGGGCTGGATAGGCGCGGCCCTGTTGCGGCGACATTCCGCGCATCACAATCCGGTGCGGGCGGATTCCCAGGCGAGGATCGCGCGCTTTACCGGCAGGCCCCAGTGATAGCCGCCAAGGCTGCCGTCGCGCCGGATGGCGCGGTGGCAGGGGATGAGGAAGCTGATCGGGTTGCGGCCTACGGCCGTGCCGACGGCGCGGACCGCCTTTGGATTGCCGATGGTGCCGGCGATTTCGCTGTAGGTCGTCACATGGCCGGTGGGGATGCGCATCAGCGCCTCCCACACCTTGATCTGGAAGGGCGCGCCGATGAGGTGAAGAGGCGTGTCGACCTGTGGATCGGTCCCGAAGGCGGCCGTGACCCAGGGGCGGAGCAGAGCGGGATCTTCCACAAGGGTGGCCTTGGGCCAGCGGCGGGCGAGATCGTCGAATGCGGGGTCAGGCCCGGTTTCGGCGGCAAAGCCGATGCCGCAGATGCCCTTGTCGGTGCCCATGACGATTGCCGGGCCGAACGGGCTTTCGAACCAGCCCCAGCGCATGAGAAGCCCCTCGCCGCCTTTTGCGAAATCGCCCGGTGTCATTGCCTCCCATGTCAGGAAGAGATCATGCAGGCGGCCGGTGCCGGAAAGGCCGGTGGAAAGCGCGGTTTCCAGCGTTGTAAAGCGTTCGGCCAGAAGGCGGCGGGCGTGATCCAGCGTCAGATACTGCTGATAGCGCTTTGGCGAGATACCCACCCATTGCGAAAAGACGCGCTGGAAATGCGCGGGCGACATGTCCATCCGCGATGCGAGTTCTTCGAGAGAGAGGCCGGGGCCTGCCTCGTCGATGATGCGCAGGGCACGGCCGATGACGGCGTAGTGGTAGCTGGGGGATTGGTCGGTCATGGCGCTCTCCTTGCTGCAGCAATCTATGGGCGCGCGCGGCCACAGGCGACCCGGATTCTGCGCATCCCGTCTTGCCCGGCGTAAAGCCCTCGCTTAAGGCGGAACCCATGGCCAGACAGCTTCCCTATGCCCAGATGAAGGCGATCTTCACCCGCTTCCACGCGCTGGAAGCGGAGCCGAAGGGGGAATTGGAACATGTGAACGCCTTCACCCTGCTGGTTGCAGTGGCGCTGTCGGCGCAGGCGACGGATGTGGGGGTGAACAAGGCCACGCGAAAGCTGTTCGCCATTGCCGACACGCCCGAAAGGATGCTGGCCCTGGGTGAAGAGGGGCTTATCGAGCATATCAAGACCATCGGCCTTTTCCGCAACAAGGCCAAGAACGTCATCAAGCTGTGCCGCATCCTGATCGAGGACTTCGGCGGCGAGGTGCCCTCGTCCCGCGCGGCGCTGCAATCGCTGCCGGGGGTGGGGCGCAAGACGGCGAATGTGGTGCTGAACATGTGGTTCAAGCAGCCCTCGCAGGCGGTGGACACGCATATCTTCCGCCTTGGCAACCGCAGCGGCATCGCGCCCGGCCGCGACGAGGCGGCGGTGGAACGCGCCATCGAGGACAACGTCCCCGCCGAATTCCAGTTGCACGCGCATCACTGGCTTATCCTGCATGGCCGCTATATCTGCGTCGCGCGCAAACCCAAATGCGGCATCTGCCCGATCCGCGATCTTTGTCTGTATGAGGAAAAGACCGAATGAAGACCTATGATGTCGTCGGCATCGGCAATGCCATCGTCGATGTGTTCAATCAGGCCGATGACAGCTTCATCGAGATGATGGGCATCGAGAAAGGCATCATGCAACTGGTGGAGCGGGAGCGGGGCGAACTGCTTTATGCCGCCATGAAGGAACGGGTGCAGGCCCCCGGCGGTTCGGTCGCCAATACCATCGCGGGGCTGGGCAACCTTGGCCTGCGCACCGCCTTCATCGGGCGGGTGCATGACGATGCGCTGGGGCGGTTCTACGCCCAGTCGATGGCCGAGAGCGGGACCGCCTTCCCCAACCCGCCGGTGGCGGGCGGGGAATTGCCCACCTCGCGGTCGATGATCTTCGTCTCGCCGGATGGCGAGCGGTCGATGAATACCTATCTGGGGATTTCTTCGGAACTTGGTCCCGATGACGTCTCGGACGCCGTGGCGGGGGAGGCGGTGCTGCTTTTCCTCGAAGGCTATCTCTATGACAAGCCGAAGGGGAAGCAGGCCTTCGAACGCGCGGCCAAGCTGTGCCGCAATGCGGGCGGCAAGGCGGGGATCGCGCTTTCGGACCCGTTCTGCGTGGACCGCCACCGGGATGATTTCCGGCGGTTGGTGAAGGAACTGGATTACGTGATCGGGAACGAACACGAATGGTCCTCGCTGTATCAGACCGACCTGTCGGCGGCGCTGGAACAAGCGGCGGCGGATGCGGGGGTGGTGGTCTGCACGCGGTCTGGGGATGAGGTGATCCTCGTGCGCGGCGAAGAGATGGTCACGGTTCCGGTGAACCGTGTGGTGCCGGTGGATGCCACGGGGGCAGGCGACCAGTTCGCGGCAGGCTTCCTGTACGGTTTTGCCACGGGCCAGTCGCTGGAAGTGGCGGGGCGCATGGGCTGCGTCGCGGCGGCAGAGGTGATCAGCCATTTCGGCGCGCGGCCCGAGACGGATCTCAAGGCGCTTTTCCGCAAGGTAGGGCTTGTCTGAGCAAGGATGACCTTGCGGCGCGCGGCCCGGGAGGGCCGCGCAAGCCTTTCCTGTCGCCTCCCGCGCGTGCCGCGCGTCCGGCTCCGTGGTCAGGGGGCGCAGGCGCCCCCTCTGGGCCATGCGGCCCATTCACCCCCTGCGGGTATTTTCCGCCGGGACGAGGGAGGGGCGGGCAGATCGCCCTGCTTCAGTCGCCCAGCTTGGCGTGGACCTCGTCGAGATCAACCTCGCCCTTGGGCATCTTGTTCGAGGGATCGTCGAAATCGTATTTGAAGAGCTGGAAATCCTTCTTGTCCCACATTCTCCAAGTAAGTCGCTGATTTCGCTGTCGTAATCGTGATATTTCGCATATAAATCATGGCGTTGACGGC
>NZ_JAALFE010000046.1 GCF_011059185.1 Paragemmobacter kunshanensis
AGCGCGCCCTGACCGGGAGGCGCTGCCGATTTCATCATCAAAACCACCACCTCGCCCGCCCCCAAGGCGGGTTTTTCAATTTAGGAGGATCCACCATGCCGACCCTGTCATTTGTGACCTGGCGCGACGTCCCTGAGAAGGCGTGGCGCTGGCCGAGCTTCTCGCCGGCCGAGATCGCCTGCCGCGGTACCGGCGCAATCAAGATCAACACCGAGGCCATGGACAAACTGCAGGCCCTGCGCGACCACCTTGGCAAGCCGCTGATCGTGCGCTCCGCCTATCGCAGCCCGGAACACAACCGCGCCGTCGGCGGAGCCCCGGCGTCCAAGCACATGCAGGGCACCGCCTTCGACATCGCGATGGCGAACCACGATCCTGCAGCCTTCGAGGCAGCGGCACGGGCCGTGGGTTTCCTCGGCTTCGGATACTACCCCCGCTCGGGCTTCATGCACATCGACCTCGGGCCTGCCCGCTCTTGGGGCGATCCCTACACAGCACGGCCAGTGCCCTTCGCGCCGGAACTGCCGCCCGCGCGCGAAGTGCTGTCGGAAAGCCGCACGCTGCGCAGTGGCGGCGCGGCGGGCGCTGCAACTGTCGGTGCGGCTGGGGTCGAAGTGCTGCAGGACGTTCTTGCCGAAACGCAGACCACGATCCAGCCGCTGGTCCCCTACCTCGACAGCCTGCGCTGGGTGCTGATCGCCATCGCGCTGATCGGCATCGCCATCACCATCTACGCCCGGCTGGACGATTGGAAGCGGGGCCAGCGATGATCGGCTGGCTCCCCACCTATGGCCCGGCGCGGAAGGCGCTGGGCCTTTCTCTCGCCGCAGCAGCGATCCTGCTGTTCCTCCTGAACCTGCGCCGTGCAGGCGAACGCGCCGGGCGCGCTGCCGAACGGCTTGATGCCCAAGAGAGAAACGATGCCATCCACCGCCAGATGCTCGACGCCGCCGCCCGCCGCCCTAATGATCGCGATGCTCTGGCTCACCGGCTGCGCGATGGGCGGTTCTGACCTTCGGGCCCCTTGCCCACCCGTGGTCGAGTACACGGTTGCTGAGCGGGCGCAGGCGGCCGATGAGGTGGAAGCGCTGCCGGAAGGCGCAGTGATCGTTCGGATGCTCGGCGATTATGCCGTTCTGCGTGATCAGGCGCGGGCGTGTGGGTGAAAGCCGGGATACAGGTCAACCTTATCTTGGACGAAGCTCCTCACCCTGTTCATTGCCGCTCTGCCGAATGGCAGTTCAGTCTGGGTAGGAGCTGTGGACTACGAAAACAGTGCGATCTTGGAGTAGTAGATCACCGCTGACCTGCCCGCCGCCACGCAATTTCTTTCGCCGCGCCTCTTCATGAACACGGGCGCGACTGCTGCGGCCGTCCCCTACGACTGCGACGGGGTCTACGTCGAGACGGATTTCTGATCCGGCTTCACGGAAAACCAGCTCGTGTGAAGCCCGGGCCAGGCGACGTCAGAACGGGAAGCGCCGAACGCCTCGACCGTAGCGCATCGCCCGGCCCGGATCACAGATTCACGGTTTCAAGGAGCGGCAGGGATTCGCTGCACCGGAATGGTGGCACGGCGACGCAACATCTGTCTCGTGCGGCGATGGGCACAATTGTGCACCTGTCAGCGGATCGAGCGAGGTTTCACGGTTCGATGTCTTCAAAGGCTTCTGCCCGATGCCAGACGAGGCGGGCGCGGTGTCGATGCCTTCCTGATTGGCACCGAGATGCGGGGCCTGACGACGATCCGGTCCAGCGCCAGTGCCTATCCGGCCGTGACCGCGTTCAAGGCGCTGGCGGCGGAGGTGAAGTCGATCCTCGGGCCGGGCACCAAGGTGGGCTACGCCTCCGACTGGTCGGAGTATTTCGGCCACCAGCCCGGCGACGGTAGTGGCGACGTGTTCTTCCACCTCGACCCGCTTTGGTCGGACGCCAACATCGATTTCATCGGCATCGACAACTACATGCCGCTGTCGGACTGGCGCGACGGCTTCGACCATGCCGATGCTCTGCAAGGCTGGCCCGCCATCCATGACCGGGCCTACCTGCAGGCCAACATCGCGGGCGGCGAGGGCTTCGATTGGTTCTACGCCAGCGCCGCCGACCGGTCGGCTCAGATCTGCACCCCGATCACCGATGGCAGCGCGGGCAAGCCGTGGGTCTTCCGTTACAAGGATCTGCGGGCCTGGTGGTCGAACCCGCATTTCAACCGACCGGGCGGGGTGGAAAGCGGCACGCCGACATCATGGGTGCCGCAGTCCAAGCCCGTCTGGTTCACGGAACTCGGCTGCCCGGCCATCGACAGGGGCACGAACCAGCCGAACGTCTTCTTCGATCCGAAGTCCTCGGAAAGCTTCACGCCTTATTTCTCTCGCGGCTGGCGCGACGATGCGATCCAGCGTGCCTATCTGGAAGCCAGCTATCTCTGGTGGGGCCAAGGGGCGAACAACCCGACGTCGTCCGTCTACGGCGGCCGGATGGTCCATGTCCCCGAATGCGCCGCCTGGACCTGGGACGCTCGACCCTATCCGTTCTTTCCGGAACTGACCGACGTCTGGACCGATGGTCCGAACTGGCGTCTGGGCCATTGGCTGACCGGACGGCTGGGCGCGGTATCGTTGGCGGCCCTCGTGCGCCACCTCTGCCTGCGCGCCGGAATGCCGGAGGCGCTGATCGACGTATCCGGCCTCTGGGGAGCTGTCGAAGGCTATGCGATCACCGCGCTGGAAGCGCCGCGATCATCGATCAGCACGCTGGCCCGGCATTTCGGGTTCGATGCCATCGAGACCGAAGGCATGATCCGCTTCGTCATGCGCGGGCGGGCGTCTGTTTTGACCCTGGCGCATAACGACCTCGTGGCGTCGCGCGAGGGCGAGGCGCTGGAACTGGTCCGCGCGCAGGAAACCGAACTGCCGCAGGCACTGAAGTGGCAGGTCGCCCGCGCCGACGAGGATTACGACGCGGCCCTTGTCGAAGCCCGCCGCATCACCGTCGACACCGCCCGCATCGCGTCCGAGTCTTTCCTGATGGCGATCCCGCCAGAAGAGGCCGAGCGCCGTTGCCGCCGCGCATTGATGGAAGCGTGGATCGGCCGGGAAAGCGCGGTCCTCCGCCTGCCGCCGTCGCGGCTGGCGCTCGACCCGGCCGATGTGGTGACGCTTGCCCATGACGGCCGATCCATCCCGCTGCGGCTCATCTCGATTGCCGACGACGACGCACGCGGCATCGAGGCCGTGCGTCAGGATCGGGAGGCCTACGATCTGCCGCCCGGCGCGCCGCGACCCTGGGCGCTGTCGCAGGCGGTCGTCTTCGGCGCGCCAGAAGCGGTCCTCCTCAACCTGCCGCAGCTGACCGAAGATCAACCTGCGCATCGGCCCTTCGCGGCGGCGCACGCCGCGCCATGGCCCGGCGAGATCGCGGTCTACCGTAGCCCCTCGACGGATGGCTTCGATCTGCTGACCACGTTTGGCACGCGCGCCCGGATCGGCACGCTGGTCTCGGACTTCTACGCCGGGCCGACGTCGCGCTTCGACCTCGGCAATGCGCTGGTGGTCGATCTGCTGACCGGCACGCTGGAAAGCGTCACCGACCTGACCCTCTTCGGCGGAGCCAACGCGCTGGCCATCGAGACCGCGCCCGGTGCCTGGGAGATCGTGCAGGCAGGCGCGGCGGAACTGATCGCCCCCGGCCGTTATCGATTGACGCGGCTCCTGCGCGGGCAGCGGGGGACAGAGGGTGCAATGGCCGATCCAACGCCTCCTGGTGTGCGGGTCGTCGTACTCGACGCCTTGCTGGCATCGCTGCCGATCGCCGAGGCCGATCTTGGCATCCCGTGGAACTGGCGCATCGGCCCGGCGAGCCGCTCAATCAGCGACGAGGCTTATGTGGCGAAGGCCTTCACGCCAGTTGGCGTGGGACTTCGGCCGTTCTCCGTCGCCCATGTCGAGCAGCCTTGGCGCAGACCGCGCACGCCCGGCGACCTGACCATCCGCTGGACGCGCCGATCCCGCGTGCTTTCCGCTGACAGCTGGAGCGGGCTGGAGGTGCCGCTGGCCGAAGAACTGGAAGCCTACGAGGTCGAGGTCCTCGACGGCGCCACGGTGAAGCGAGTGCTGAGCACAGCCACAATCAGCGTCGTCTACACCGCCGCCCAGCAGACCGCCGACTGGGGCGCGCTGCTCGGCCCGGGCGATACGCTCGACATCCGCATCTACCAGCTCTCCGCCCTCGTCGGGCGGGGCGCACCCAAGACCGTTACGCTCACGTTCTGAGGCAATCCCATGTCTGACGCCACGACTCATCTCCTGCTGCCCTATATCTTCGCGGCGCAGGCCCAGAAGCACGTCACCCATAACGAGGCGCTGCGTATCCTCGACGGGCTCGTGCAGCTCTCCGTCCTCGACCGCGACCTGACCGCGCCGCCCGGAAGCCCCGCCGATGGCGACCGCTACATCGTAGGCTCGGGCGCTACCGGCGACTGGGCGGGCTGGGACCTGAACATCGCCCTCTGGACCGACGGCGCCTGGCTGCGTCTGCCGCCGCGCACCGGCTGGCGGACATGGGTCGAGGACGAGAGCCTGCTTCTCGTCTGGACCGGCGCTGCCTGGGAGGTCGTGGGCGAGCCGAGCGACATCTCGGATGCGGTCTTCAGCCTCGTGAACGACGCCGATCCCACAAAGAAGGCGGTCTTCTCGCTTTCGGGCATCTCCACCGGCACGACCCGCAGCTACACGTTGCCGAACACGTCCTCGGAACTGGCGATCCTGACGGGCACGCAGACCTTCACCGGCAACATGACCTTTTCGGGTACGCTGACCGCCTCCGGCACCGTCACGGTCTCGGCGGCGACGGCCACCATCGGCACGGCGACGGGCACCGCGACCTACGGCATGGGCCCCGGGGCGACGACGACCGGCCTCACCAAGACCGTGAACCTCGGCACCGGCGGCGCGTCGGGCTCGAATACGGTCGTCAACATCGGCCCCGCGACCTCCGGCGCGAATGGCACCACGGTGGTCAATACGCCGACCGTCACCTTCGCCAATGCCGTGACGCAGGTCGGCATGCCCCAGGCGAACCTGACGGCGCAGCTTCTGGGCCTCGGGGGTGCGACGGCCGACAGTTACAATCGGCTCTCGGTCAACACCCCCGCGGTGCTCCTGAACAATGCAGGTGCCGGGATCGAGGCGACGGTCAACAAGGCTGTGCCCGCCAACGATGCCAGCTTCGCATTCAAGACCAACTGGTCGGCGCGCGCCCTGATCGGTCTGCTTGGCGGCGACGATTTCAGCTTCAAGGTCAGCCCTGACGGGTCGGCTTTCTACGAGGCGATCCGGATCGACCGGACCAGCGGCCGGGTCGAGATGCCCGAACCCGTCGTGCTCCCGGCGCTCGATTCCGTGCCCACGCCGCCGCCCACCGGCAAACTGGCGGTCTATGCGCGGGACCGCGCCGGGGCCGGATGGCTCGACGTCCAGCGCCCCTCGGGGCGGTTCTTCCCGCTGCAGCCGCATTTCGGGGTGAACCGGATCGCGACCTGGGCGCCGTCCTCCGGCACGACCGTCAACACCAACGGCATGCCGCGGACCGCCGTCGGCACCGTCGCCACGCCGACGCTCGCCACCACCAACCTCTCGACCTCGATGCGCCGCTGGCGCGTGACCAGCGCCGCCACCGCCGATGCGGCGGCCGAGGAACGCTCTGCCGGATGGGTCTGCTGGCGCGGCAATGCGGACGGCCTCGGCGGCTTCACCTATGTGAACCGGCTTTCGCTGGTGACACTGCAGGCGACCGGCATGGGTTTCTTCGGCCTCTATGGCTCGACAACAGCGCTGGCCACGACCCTGACGTTGTCGGCCGTGGTGAACTGCATCGGCATCGGCTTCCAGCGCGGCACCCACACGAACTGGCAACTCGTGCAGAACGATGCCTCGGGCGCGCCCACGCTCACCGATCTCGGGGCGAGTTTCCCAGTCGCGAGCACGACGAACGTCCTGACCCTGACGCTCCTCGCCGCCCCGAACAGCGGTGAGATCGGCGTCCGGGTGGTCGAGGAGGTCGGCGGGGCGGTGGTCGAGACCATGCTCGACACCGACATCCCCGCTGCGACGCAACTCCTGAGCCCGCGCAACTTCATGAACAACGGCGCGACAGCGGCGGCGATCGCCTATGATTGCTCGGGGGTTTATGTTGAGACGGACTACTGAATCGATTGGATGAAATCTTCAGTGGCAAGTCACTTGTACGGGACCAGCGCCGCCAGGAGGTCGCGCATCTCGATGATCCCTTCGGGCTTGCCCTGCCTTGCGACCTGAACGGTGATGTCGGTGCGACCGGCGGCAAGGGCGATGACGGCCTCCAGCGTATCGCTCCAGTCGACTGACCCCGCGATTTCCATGCTCGGCTCGGCCGCCCTTGCGATCGTGCCGGCCCTCAGAACGCGCGCGCGGTTGATGTCACCCACGAACTCCTCGATGTAGGGATCGGCGGGGTTCATCAGGATGTGCTGCGGATTGCCCTGCTGGACGATGGCGCCGTCCTTGAGGATGACCAGGTGGTCGGCGATCTTCAGCGCCTCGTCCAGATCGTGGGTGATGAAAATGATGGTCTTGCGCAACTCGCGTTGCAGTTCCAGCAGCAGATCCTGCATGTCCGACCGGATCAGCGGGTCAAGCGCGGAAAACGCCTCGTCCATCAGCAGGACATCGGTATCGGCAGTCAGGGCCCTTGCGATGCCCACGCGCTGCTGCATCCCGCCGGACAGCTGATAGGGGTGCTGCTTCTCGGCCCCGGACAGCCCGACGCGGGCCAGCCATTTCATCGCCTCGGCCTCGCGCGTGGCCTGGTCGACACCGCGGATCTTCAGGGCCAGTGCGGCATTCTCCAGCACCGTCTGGTGCGGCAGAAGCGCGAACTTCTGGAACACCATCGACATGGCGCGCTGGCGCAGGTCTCGCAGGTCTTCGGGCGGCAGCGCCATCACGTCGCGCCCGTCCAGCAGGATTTCCCCCGCCGTCGGTTCGATGAGCCGGTTGAGATGGCGGATCAGCGTGGATTTCCCCGATCCCGACAGCCCCATGATCACCGAGATCTCGCCGGCCTGCATCTCGGTATTGATGTCATGCAGGCCCAGGACATGGCGGTGCGATTCAAGAAGTTCCGCCTTGCTGATGCCGTCGTTCAGGACCAGCGGCAGCATGTTCTGCGGATGCGAGCCGAAGATCTTGTAGAGGTTGCGGATGCGGATTTTGGGGGTGTTCATCAGCGGGCGCCTAGCGGGATTTCTGGGTGGCGTCGATGCGCTGCATCGCGGCCTTGGAACAACGATCCAGCACCACCGCCAACAGGACGATGCCAAAGCCGGCGACAAGCCCGACGCCCAGTTCAAGGTTGCGGATGCCGCGCAGGACAAGGACGCCAAGTCCGGGCGCCGAGACGAGGGACGCGATCACCACCATGGCGAGGCTCATCATGATCGTCTGGTTCACGCCCGCCATGATGTTGGGCAGCGCCAGCGGAAGCTGCACGCCAATCAGTTTCTGGCGGTCGGTCATGCCGAAGGCATCGGCGGCTTCGATCACGTCGCGGTCGACAAGGCGGATGCCCAGGTCGGTCAGGCGGATGATCGGCACGATCGCGTACAGGATGATGGCGATGCCATAGAGCTTGGGTTCGGTGACCGAAAACAGGAAGATAAGCGGGATCAGATAGACAAAGCTCGGCAGGGTCTGGAGCATGTCGAGGATCGGCAGCATCACCTGCTGCGCCCTGTCCGAGCGCGACATGGCAACGCCGATCGGCACCCCGAGCAGCACGCTGAGCGTCGTGCAGACAAAGATGATCGACAGGGTTTGCAGCGCCACGTCGAGATGGTCGATGAAGCCGAAGAAGGCAAAGACCGAGGCCACGAGGATCGTGATGCCCCGGCGCCTGGTTGCGACCCAGGTCGACCAGACCAGAAGCGGGATCAGGATCCACCACGGCGTGGTGGTAAAGACGTAAAGCGCGCCTTCAAGGATCCAGGAAAGCGGCTGCGTCAGCGGGTCGAGAAAGAACTTCAGGCCGTCCTTGACGGCGAGAAAGCTGTTTTCGGCGCCCTTGGTCATGTCGCGGGTCTGCGGAATGGCAGAGCAGGCTTCGTGCAGCGTGTCGAGCGACGGGAAAGGCAGCGAAAAGTCGTCCGCGGCATCGTCGCCCTGCGCCTGGGCCAGCAGGGCGGCCATGCTCATCGGGCCATCGCTGGCCCCCTGCTCGCACCAGCTGCCAAGCCCGAGGAGCTCGAACATCTTGTCATAAAACGCCATTGCACGATCCCGCTGACAGGCCATCTGGGAATGCCCCCGCCCCGGCCATCATGGACCGGGGCGGAGGGACGAAAGCCGAGTTACTTGATGATGGCCGCGAGTTTTCCGCGCGCGCTGTCGTTCAGCCACGCCGACCAGACTTCCTTGTTGTTGGTCAGGAAGTAGACCGCGCCTTCTTCGGCCGAGGCGTTGTTGTCCTCCATCCAGGCAAGGATTCCGTTCATCTGGTCGTTCGTGAAGGACACGTTCGACATCAGCTCGGCGATGTCGGGTTCGCGCTCCTTGAAGGTGGTGGTGACGGCGGTTTTCACCGCAGCCCGCGGATAGGCCGAGATGCCCGGCGTGGTGCAGGCCTTGTCGCTGTTGCAGGCGTGGATCGCCGCATCGTCGGCGCCCATGTCCACCAGGACCATCGGGTATTTGCCAAGGATCGCGGTCGGCGCCCAGTAGAAGCCGAACCACGGCTTCTTGTCGGCATAGGCCGCGGCGATGGCCGTGGCCAGGGTCTCGCCCGAGCCGTGGTTGAACACCTCGATGCCCTTGCTCTCGAAGTCGATGACCTTGTTCATGTTGTCATCGACGGTGCGGCAGGCCCAGCCATCGGGGCACCCTTCAAAGCGCCCGCCGACCAGGGCCGGGTTGGCAAGGATGCCTTCTAGCGTCGCGGCCTCGGGGTGTTCGTCGACCACATATTGCGGCACCCACCAGCCCTCGATGCCGCCGTCAGAGAGAACGTCGGCCACTTCGACGATCTTGCCGGCCGAAACCAGCTCGGTGTAGGTCGGCGCGGTGTTGACCCAAAGCTCGGTCAGGATGTCAGGCGTCCCGGTTTCCGCGACGGCGGTCAGGGCGGTCGGCGTCGAGGACGGCACGGTCGTCACCGTGCAGCCGTAGCCTTGTTCCATCAGGAACTTGGAAACAGCCGTCACCACGTTGGCCGAGGCCCAGTCCATCTGCGTGATGGTGACTTCGCCACAGCCTTCGGCCCATGACGGTGCCGCGAATCCAAGGACGAGAACCGAAGAAAGAAGCAGTCGTTTCATAGTTACCTCCAGGTTGGTCCGGCGGTGTTCAGGCCCCGCCCACTGTTATTGCAGGCAAGACTGCCACAGTTGTTTTCACGCCCGGAGCGTTAATGCCTTGATCCCAATACTCCCACATTCTCCAAGTAAGTCGCTGATTTCGCTGTCGTAATCGTGATATTTCGCATATAAATCATGGCGTTGACGGC
>NZ_JAALFE010000047.1 GCF_011059185.1 Paragemmobacter kunshanensis
GCCTTCAACACCATGTTTTATATAGGAAATATAATGGTCAGGACAGCGAAATCAGCGCCTTACTTGGGAAATGTGGGATTGGATGAGCGGAAATGAGAAAGATCAACGAAATCATCGTCCACTGCTCGGCAACCCGCCCCTCGTGGATGGCGGACAAGGGCATTGAGGAAAAGCGCGACGAAATCAAGCGCTGGCATGTCGTGGATAACGGATGGCGCGACATTGGCTATCACTACCTGATCGACAGGGACGGCCAAACGACGCGGGGCAGGGCGCTGGAAGATCAGGGCGCGCATACCCAAGGCCACAATGCGAATTCCATCGGCGTCTGCCTGATCGGCGGGCATGGATCCTCGGTGAATGACGAATTCCTCGCCAACTTCACCGACGAACAGGATCAGGCGTTGCGGGTGCTGATCGACAGCCTGCAAACCCGCTTCCCGTCCATCAAGAAGGTGAGCGGCCACAACGACTATACCGCCGCGAAAGCTTGCCCCGGCTTTAAGGTGGCGCGTTGGATGGCCGGGAAGCCTGCGGCCAAGCACCTGATGGCTTCGACAACCATCCAGGCATCGGCGGCGCAGCTTGGCGGCAGCGCTGCGGGCGTGTGGGGGGCTGTGACGCAGCTTGAAGGCACCGACAGGACGCTGGCCCTTGCCTTCATCGGGATCATCGTTCTGGCAAGCCTATGGATCGCGCGTGAACGCATCAAGAAGTGGCTGATGGGGGTGCAATGATCTGGTTTCTCCGCAACTGGCAACTCGCCCTGCTGGCCGCGCTGGCCTTTGCTCTGGGCGTCATGGGCATCCGCTCGGCAAGCCTGTCGGGGCGGCTGGATCGCGCGAAGGCAAAGGCCGCAGGGCTGCAACAAGAGGTGAAAGCGCATGAACTCCGCAACGACGTTGAGAACCGTATCGCTGCTGATCGTGGCGATCCTCGTGACAGCCTGCGTAGAGACTGGAGTGAATAGCTGTGCGGGGTGGAAGCCCATCCGGCTGGCACCTTCCACGATTGACGCGCTGACGGATCAGGACGCGCGTGAAATTCTGGCGCATAATTCTTTCGGCAGAAAGCAAGGGTGCTGGTAGGGCGCGGCCCGGACCCACGGCTCCGGGGTAGGTAGGCCTAGCCTGCGGACGTGGGTTTTACCGCATTTCCGCGCCCTGAATGGGATATGCCCGAGCCTCACGGCCCCTTTAGTCCGAGCGGCAAACGCCACCCCAAAGACACAGCGCCCAATCCTGCTCTGGATACCACACCACGCGACAAAAGAAAACCCGCCGGGACCGTAGTCCGCAGCGGGGGGCCGTTGGGCGAACCATCCGGCGTGGCCCGCTCTGAATACCACAACTCACCGAAAGGGTAAACCATGCCCATGAACCTTGGCCTCGGCTTGGGGCTGTCCCGACGTGCCGTTGCGTCTGGCGGCGGCGGAAACGTCGCCCCCGTCATTACAGGCGTTCCCACGATCAGCGGCACTACCGGGCTGGGTGACGTTCTCACCGCTTCCCCGGCCAGCGTCACCGGGACGCCTAGCCCCGCGCGGACGTGGCAATGGTATCGGGATGGGGTGGCGATCAGCGGCGAAACCGCAATTACGTATACGGTTGTCGGCGCGGATCAGGGCCGCGATCTGACGGTGGAGCAGATCGAAACCAACGTCGCGGGCAGCGACACGGCAACCAGCCTCGCCACGGCCATTCCGTCGCTTGATCCGGCCACGCTCAGCCCTACGGCATGGTTCCGTCCGAACGATACCACCTCTGCGCTGTTCACCGAAAGCGGCGTTCCTGCTGTATCGCCTTCTGTCGGCCAGACTGTCGGCCTGCATTTGGACAAATCGCAAGCTTATGGCCTCGGTTCGGAGCGGGTGACAAACGGAAGCATCACCACATCCTCCGGTTGGACGTCTTCCCAAGGGGCTACGACGGTTAACACGGGCGCAATCGTGATGACTTCCACGCCCACGAATACCCAAGTCACCAACGCCGCCACGACATATACCAGCGGGCGGATTTATCGGATCACCTTCACCATTTCCGGCTACTCGGCTGGCGCTGTTACCGTGCAGCTTTCCAACGGAACATCTGCCCCAGCGGTGACGTCTTCCAGCATCAACGCCAACGGGACATACACCATTTATCTGCTGTCCAATGGCAACACGACGCTTCGTTTCCTGTCTTCCGGCACAACCACGCTCACCATTGATGACGTGTCCGCCCGCGAAGTCTTGGGCAACCATGCAATTCAGGCCACCGCAGGAAGCCGCCCGACGCTGGCCCAAACTGGTGGCGGGGTGGAAAACCTCACCGACGATGGCGGCGATAGCCTGAACTGGACGGCCCCAGCCGGGACTTACACAGTCAAATATGTGGATACCGCAGCCGCCGTTACCACGCTCACCAGCCAATCCCTGAGCGGGACAGTGGACATGCTGCCGGTCTCCGGTCTGGTCGAAATCATCTACATCAACCGCGCCCTCACAACAGACGAGAGCGACGGGTTGGATAACTACCTGGAGGACGTCGCAAACCCTTAGCATCCCCCCCTAGCTTTCTAGGGGGGGTCTGGAACGACGAAAGGCTTTGGCACGATATAAGCGAGTGGGATGAATAATGCCGACATATGACAACCTTGACGGACTGGAAGAAGTCCGGGGAAAGATCAACCGCGCAATCACGCGCACCGATGCGGCGGCGGTTGTGGATGACGTGTCTGGATTGGCCGCGCTGACATACACGGCGGATCAATTCTGGACAGTCGCGCCGGGTGATTATGTCGTCACCGCGAAGGAAGGGTTTTCCTATCTCGTCGCGGCGTCGGACGCCTCTGATCCTGACATTACCACGGCAGGCGGCGCGAAGCTGAACCTGTTGCCGAATGAAAACGGGGAATACAACTTTCGCGGCATGCTCCCTGCGGCAAACGGATCGACAGATGATTACGCTAAGTTTGCCAAGCTTCTGGCGAAGTCAGCCACCGATGGAACCCCGCCGCTGATTTATGTTCCATATGGCCGCTACTATATGGGCCAGACGATCAACCTGAAAACCCCTGCGCGGATCAGGGGGGATCATTCCGCTTTCGGCGCGGATCAGGTTTGCGAACTGATTTTCCCGGCATCGACTGCTGGGATCATCGTAAACCGCTTCAATACGCTGAACGCTGACACGGTGGCTGATAGCGGCGGCGCTGATGGCGCGCAGATTATTGGTATCCGGTTGACTGGTGGGCGCGGGGATGCCTTCGATGAAACCAAGTCCGGGATATGGATGCGGGCGCGGGCGCGTATTCAGAACGTCACGACATATGGTTTCGCAGGACACGGCGTCTATGCGGGGGCGGGTTCTGACGGGAACCCGTATATGGGGAACTGCAACCTGTTTTGGGTGGAATTCCTCTACACCGAATTGAACCGTGGGAACGGATTTCATGCAGAAGGCACAGATGCCAACGCTGGTAACGTGCTGCACGTCAACGCCAAGAATAACGATGGGTGGGGCGTTTACGAGGATAGCTTCCTGAACAATACCCACATCGGGCATCACACCCTAGATAACGATCTAGGTAGAGAAACCTCTGATTCCCCCGCTTTTTTCTCGAAGCAGACAGGGGCAGGCACGTCACAGTCTAAGATGAACGCGCCTTCTACCGTCTCGCCACCGACATTCGAAAGGGTGAGCGATACCTGCCGCAGATCCTGATCCAGAGAGTAGATAAGGGTTGGCCCCTCGCGAAGGTCACTCAGGTGCTGGCTGAAGAAGAAGCTGATAAAGCCGAGGGACAAGCTGAAAAAGACCGGTGCCGCCAACTTGAAATACTTGCCCACGCCAATCTCTCCAACTTGAAAGTTTCCTTTTTTCGAAGCTCAATTCGCGGAATTTCGCGAGTCCCTTCGATCTGCATGCGGGTTGCTCGGTACTCCACCGGTGGTAGAGTGTACCCATGACAAATCTTCTCGGTACACATCCGAAGCAAGTGAACCTTTGTTATATCAGTGCCCTTCATTCCGCCGCCGTCAAAGACTACCATTTTTGAGCGGCTTCTCCAAAGCCGACTTTGGATCGAGTACAGCGAAAGCCTGCTTCGTCCGCCTTGCAGTCATCCGTCGCAGTCCTCATTGTGCGGGGGCAGCGAATGTCGGGTTCGACGGGCCGCACCGCAGCATCGGAGGCGGCGGCGAATGTCTGCTAAGGGCCGAAAGCCGGCACTGCTACTGCCTCATGTCTCCGAGGCCCAGCTCATCCCACATCCAACCGAAATCGTAGTCGGCCATCGGCGATCCGACTTTCTTCGCGCTGGCGTTCTCCAGGTATTTCAGCCACTCCACGACCTTCTTCCGTCCGGCAGCTGTGCGGACGGCCTTGCGCGGCGTCTTGTCGTCCAATGCCGGGAGAGGCTGGTCCAGCGTTTCGCGATAATGGCGATCCAGGTGTTCCAGAGTGATCTGGCGTAAGGTCTCGGGCGGGACCTCATCCGCACCGTCGAAACTCTCGTCCGTCTGGTCTTCCCGCTCCCGCATGAGCTGCTCTACAGTTTGGATCTTGGTCAACGGCGGACGCAGCAGATCGCCGGTGGCGTCCTTGATCAACGCCTCACCGCGAAGCGCGCGTTCCTCGGAGTTGACCTCGAGGATCAGGGCCTTGCCCTTGATCTCGACAGTTCCGAGCACGGTTCCGCCCTCGGTGAGGGTTCCGTAAGCCAGCCCCGCCTTCTTCTTCTGTGCCTGTCCTTTCTTGTTGCCTGTCTTGGGGGCCAGCCAGTTCCAGAGCTTTGCCCCTGCCGGCTCCAGTCCGGTCACCTTGTCGAGCGCGGCGACCACCTGGCTCTGCAGCACCCCTTTTGCAAAGGGAAACCGAAGCTGGTGAAAGAGCAGATCTTCGCCATCTGTGTTGGCTAGCTGCGGCGACTGCGGCTCCAGGATGCGTGGCAGTTCGGTAAACAGCCACGCCGAACTGAACAGGGGAGCACAATTGCGCAGTTGCTCCTCCGTCAGCCGAAGCTCCTGCGACTTTCGCAATTGCAGAACATCACGCAATCCCTCGAATAGGAGATCTGTCGCCTCCTGTGAGAAAGGCAGCAGCCCTCCAGAGATCACATGATGATCCCGAACCGGAACAATCCGAACGGCGATCCGGTCCCACTGCTTCAGTGATCGTGTGGCGCTCTTCTCGCGCACGGTCACCGGCTCTGCCCCTGTCAGAAGGTCCCGCAGCTTCATGGAGGTCCCGGGTTTCACGTCAGTGACCTCGTGAAGACTGCCATGGGCATCGCGCAGGCCCTCGATGTAGGCGCGGTTCAGGACCTCTTCGGACCAACCGCGACGCTTGAGGTAGACATCGATGATATTCTGTCCGTCGGGGTCCCACCGGCGTGACAGAAAGTCCTCAAAGGCACAGCCCCAGATCGTCCAGGGCACCTGCTCGCCCAGAAGTTCTTCCAGGTCTTCGAAATCGAGCTCGAACTCCTCCATGGCGGGGAGAAGATGCTCATCCAGCACCGAGGCGAGCCGCTCTCTCCAGACATCATCCCGTTGCGAAAACCGGATCAGACGGCCGAGATCATGTCCTTGCTGCACTGGCGCTCTCCTCCGTGACGAGACTGCGTGCGATTGGTAAAATTTCCAGCAGCTCACCACAAGCAATTGGTGATCGAAGCCGCCGCCCTCAGCGTCCGCTTCGTGCCCACGCTGCACCGTCGCCGCAGCGCGATCGGATACAACGTCCCCATTGCAGTGCATTATTCCGATGGCGTCACCAGCCCGCCATCGTGAAACAGCCGGGAAATTCCAGCTTCCGGCGGTCCAAGGTTGGGGCTCAGAGCACAAACCCGCAGACTCTCGTTATGAACGAGAGACCAGCCGAGGGCAGGTCACAAGCGTATGATCCTGACTGTCCTCTCTTTTGGATCGTTGCAGACCCACCTTGACACATCGATACCGCCGGGGGGGCACAGCATAAGAGCCCCTTGAACGGGTCGCTTTCTTCCATGCGGGCAGAGTAGGCCCACGGACAGTCGACCTCAAGTCACCTTCCTCTGACATTGCTGAAGCGTGCGCTATCTCAAAGTCATAATTTTCGACTTTTATGTGCGAATATTTCTGTTTTGCAAATGATTGGATTTGGTGAACACTCCATGATGTGGATCACGCGATACCACGGGGCCTGACTTCTCCCGCGCCCAGAAACCACACGTCAACGCTAGTCGCGGTGTCTTGACGGGGCGGTAGAAGACGAAACTTGTCTTAAACAGGAAGGTAGACAACATGAGAATAAACATCTCCATTATTTCCATTGCGTTGGCACTCTTTGGAATGCAAGGCGCCTTCGCCCAAAATCGTGCGGAAATTAGCGTGGGCTATTTTTATGAATGGCCGATGCCGTTCCAGTATGCCCGTGTGAAGGGAATTTACGAAGAGGAAATGGGCGTCAAAATCAACTGGGTGAAATTTGACACAGGGGCTGCAATGAGCGCGGCGATGGCCGCTGACGCCATCCAGATCGCCGTCAGCCAGGGTGGGCCGACCTTTGCCGTCGCAACCTCGGCAGGTCAGGACCTCAATATGGTTGATATTGCAGTCAGCTATTCCGAGAACGAGGGCTGTGTCATCCGTGAAGAACTGGGAATTGATAAGAGTAACGCGGCGGAGTTGGTAGGTAAGAGAGTGGCGGTGCCACTGGGAAATGCCGCACACTACAGTTTCCTAAGTCAGTTGGAGCATGTCGGCGTCAACGTGGCAGACATGATCGTCGTGGATATGGCTCCCGCCGAAGGTGCCGCGGCACTGTCACAGGGATCCATTGACATGGCCTGCGGCTGGGGTGGTGCGTTTGAACGCATGAAGGAACACGGCGATGTACTCATGACCGGTGCCGAAAAAGAGGCAGCTGGAATCCTCATCTTCGACGCAACCACGACTACAGAGAGCTTCGCTACTGAAGACAGTGAACTGCTGGCACGTTTTCTAGAAGTTACCGCCGAAGCCAATACAATGTGGAACAGCGGCGATCATATCACGGAAATGTTGCCTGTTATCGCCAAGGATGCCGGCATGGATGAAGAAGATGCCGCCCAGGCACTTTCTCGAATGGATTTCCCCACCATTACTGAACAGTTGTCACC
This sequence comes from Paragemmobacter kunshanensis, assembly GCF_011059185.1. Classification (GTDB taxonomy): domain Bacteria; phylum Pseudomonadota; class Alphaproteobacteria; order Rhodobacterales; family Rhodobacteraceae; genus Paragemmobacter; species Paragemmobacter kunshanensis. Next base: position 7,123 of record NZ_JAALFE010000047.1, read on the forward strand.
GAAATGGTTTGGAGGAGGCGTTCAAAAATACCTGACAAAGGTTGCTGCAATTTTTGCTGAGGCTGGCAGCATTCCCAAAGCTCTGCCGAGCTACGACCATACGATCAATACTGGTCCTCTCGAAGCCGCAGGAGAGATTTAGGTTCAGGGGTCTCTGTAGAGTTGCTCACGGTTTCGGTTGGCGACCTAGTTTCCATCATCGACTTCAAACAGGTAGCAGTGGCTGCGGAGGCGAACGAACAACACGGGTGCGACTAAGTTCGCGCCCGCTTGTTCCAAGTGCGAATAAATTCAAGGGTGTGTGGGGCCGGATGTCGACACTTTCCATCAAAAACCTGTCCATGTGCTTTGACCTTCCCAACGGTAGCTACGTGCAGGCACTCAAGGATGTTTCGCTGGAGATAGACAGCGGTGAACTTATGAGCGTTCTGGGGCCCTCGGGCTGTGGCAAGACGACGTTGCTGAATATTCTCGCAGGGTTCCTCGCTCCAACGGAGGGTCGCGTGGCGTTGAATGATTGCGCTGTGACCGGCCCGGGCCCCGAGCGTGGAATGGTCTTTCAGCATGGTGCGCTTTTCGAATGGATGAGCGTGCGGGACAATGTGAGCTTCGGACCGCGGATGGCGGGCGCTAAGAAAAAGGATTATATGGGCAACGTAGACCACTTGCTTGATGTGGTGGGCCTCCGGGATTTCAAAGAGAAGTCAGTGTATGAGCTTTCGGGCGGCATGCAGCAGCGCGTCGCCTTGGCGCGATGCCTTGCGAACGAGCCCGACGTGATCCTGATGGACGAGCCGCTGGGCGCGCTGGACGCACTTACTCGAGAAAAAATGCAAGGACTTGTGCTCCGCCTATGGAAGGAAACCGGGAAGACCATAATCCTGATTACCCACTCGGTTGAGGAAGCGCTGCTCTTGGGGGAACGGCTTCTGGTGATGGCGCCGCGACCTGGGCGCATCCACAAGGAATACCGCCTTCCCTTTGCCGCGGCGGGTGTGGGGAATGATCTCCGGGTTGTAAAGCGTGATCCAGAATTTGGAGAGAAGCGCGAGGAAATCCTGTCTATGATCTGGGACATGGAAGAAGAGATCATGGGCCGTGCCGAAGGGGGCCAAGCATGATCGTTCTGCTCATCTATATCATAATTTTTATTGCAGCATTCATTGTCGTGCGCCTCGGGATTCGCCGAATGATGGTTCGCAATGATTTCACCTCGCTCAAAACCGTAACCTTTGGTGACGAGAGTGCGGTACGACCAGATAGATGGGCTAGTTTTTTTTCAGTATTCGTACTCTTTCTACTTTGGGGGGCGTTTACCGGCTCGAACTGGGTGCCAATTCACGCGCCAGGACCATTTGTCGGAAACACGAAATTCACCTATACCATGGAAGCACCAAATGGCGTACGCGATGACGCCACCGTGTATGCGCACGTCTTTCCTGAAGGGCAGACGGGGAATCCGCAAGAGGTGGAGCCAGGTGCAGGTTTTGCGAAGAACGATTCTATTGCCGTAGCGGCATGGCGCTCATACCTTGTGCGGATCGACAAGAACGATGAGATCACCCGTGAAGACGGCGCCCGGGTTGTTGAGATTGACGGTCAGCCCGTGTCACTGGGAAGCCGGGTGGAAGTTGACCACGGGACGGTGACGGTCACATCAAAGGGATCACTGAGCTTTGCGCCTTACGCAGGGATGCAGATGGAGCCAATCTGGCTCCCTTCGCCAGAGATGGTGGTGGCCCGCATTGTAGAAATCTCGATCCAAGGATATCAGCCGACATTCCCCAAGTGGCCTGCCGCTTGACTTCAAGATCGCCTGATTTTGCTCGCTGGGCAAGCGTTCTTCGCCCCGAGCGGTGTCTGTCGTCGCGCAAACGGCCGAAGTCGGGTGGATCAAGCCTCGAACCCGCAGCATTCTGG
>NZ_JAALFE010000048.1 GCF_011059185.1 Paragemmobacter kunshanensis
AGCGCGCCCTGACCGGGAGGCGCTGCCGATTTCATCATCAAAACCACCACCTCGCCCGCCCCCAAGGCGGGTTTTTCCATTTGGAGGATTCCCCATGCCCACCCTGTCTTTCCCCACCTGGCGCGACGTTCCCGAGACGGCGTGGCGCTGGGCGAGCTTTTCACCCGCAGAGATCGCCTGCCGCGGCACTGGCTCGATCAGGATCAACACCGAGGCGATGGACAAGCTGCAGGCCCTGCGCGACCGGCTGGGCAAGCCGCTGATCATCCGCTCCGCCTATCGCAGCCCGGAACACAACCGCGCCGTCGGTGGGGCCCCGGCCTCGAAGCACATGCAGGGCATGGCCTTCGACATCGCCATGGCGAACCACGATCCGGTGGCCTTCGAGGCGGCGGCAAGGGCGGTCGGGTTCCTCGGATTCGGCTATTACCCCCGCTCCGGATTCATGCACATCGACCTCGGGCCCGCCCGGTCCTGGGGCGATCCCTTCACAGCACGGCCCGTGCCCTTCGCGCCGGAACTTCCGCCTGCGCGCGAAGTCCTGTCGGAAAGCCGCACGCTGCGCGGTGGCGGTGCGGCAGGTGCAGCGACCGTTGGCGCGGCCGGGGTGGAGGTGCTGCAAGATGTCCTCGCCGAAACGCAGTCCACGATCCAGCCGCTGTTGCCCTACCTCGATACCCTGCGCTGGGTGCTAATCGCCATCGCTCTGATCGGTATCGCCGTCACGATTCACGCCCGGATCGACGACTGGAATCAGGGTCAGCGGTGATCGGCTGGCTCCTCACCCACGGCCCGGCGCGCAGGGCGTTGGGCCTGATCCTCACCGCCGCAGCGATCCTGCTGTTCCTGATGAACCTGCGCCGCACGGGCGAACGCGCCGAGCGCGCGGCCGAGCGCCTTGATGCCCGAGAGAGAAACGATGCCATCCACCGCGAGATGCTCGATGCCGCCGCCCGCCGCCCTCCTAATCGTGATGCTCTGGCTGACCGGCTGCGGGATGGTCGGTTCTGAGAAAAGTGTGCCATGCCCGCCGGTGGTTGAGTACAGCGCCGCCGATCAGGCGCGGGCGGCCGACGAGGTAGAGGCTTTGCCGGACGGTGCCGTCATCGTCCGCATGCTGGCGGACTATACCGTGCTGCGCGACCAGGCGCGAAGTTGCCAAGTGTGATACTAGATTTTTCGGATTACCTTGGTCTCGATTAGAGCATGAAGATGGGCGTGCAGAGCTGCCGGGACATGGCCACAACTGATTACTACGCCAGCCTCCATATTCTTCTCCAGCGCGTGCCCAGTCAGGTTAGCGCTGGTCAAAAAGGCTGAATTGCCGTCGGCAACAGCCACTTTCGCGTGAACCTTTCCTTCGATGAACGGTTCAGGCCGATCCGTCCAGACATACAGGTCTGCCAAAGGCACACACCTCCGCATCGTGGCGACAGGGTCGACGGACAAGCTTCCACCTTGGCTCGCTGAGGCCTCCAGCAGAATCCGGACTTCGATGCCGCGAGCAGCAGAGGCATTCAATGCGTCGACAACCGACGAGACATCGTATGCGACGAAGCTGACAAGAAAGAGGTCACTCTGTGCGCGATGGATGAGATCAAGAAGAACCTGCTCTGTGCGGCGGGTGGCGACGAAGGGAGTCGTCGGACCCGTCCAGACGAGTTCGACACTGCTTTCACGCTGCGCCTTTTCGCGGGCGTATGCCGCGCCGACCAAAATACCGGACAACACATCACCTGATATTTCTGTCTGGCTCCACGCGGCGATCAGACGATCGAGCGTTGCGCGAGCAGCTGGCGTAGTCACAAGCTGGTGCAGGTGTCCATTTCCCTGGGCCGACAGCGAGCCGCGGACACGATCAGCGAGTGCTTCGATCCTCGATGGAGACAACAGGGCGACGAGATCCGTGGCCGCGATCAGCACCGTTTCCATCAGATTGTCCCAAAGAATGCTGCATCTGGGTGTTCCAGCGTGGGCACGACAAGGGAGCGATCGAGATGGCGATTTCCCCTCTCACACGACGTTTCCGAGACAAACGAACAAGCGTGACACGCGGCGCCGTGAAGCGATTGATCCTTACTCGGATCATGTTCTGCGCAGAGGGGATCGGAGGCGCAGATGTGGGCGCGGTCCAGCGCTTGTCGTAGAAGGCGGCCGAGACTGTCGGGCTTACCAAGCTCTACCAGTCCCCCGAGCGTGCCATCGGAGTCTGCGGCAGCCGTGTAGATGAGAAATCCGGCTTGATCCCTGCCGTCGTCGATATCCGCATATATCCGCTCGCGAATGCTCGCAGCATTATAGCCGCACTCAAGCGCAAGCTCTCGGATAAGCATGTGCGCGAGGGTGTGCAGCATTACATAGCGGACGCCCGGATAACCTTCGTTCGGGTCGAGGTTTCGCTTTTGGCGCCATCCCCGGTGCCCTTGTCTGAGCCGGACATCAAGCGCTTTCACGGGATCCTTGTCTGCCCAAGTCTTCAAAGCATCGGCGTCGAAACGGATGAAGATACCTTCGCCGTGAACTTGAGTAGCCGGCACCCAACTCGGCACGCCGCGTCCTAATGGAGCCCTTGGGGCGGCGTCGTCTCCGGTGCCCTCGTCCGGCGATTCTATCCTTGTGAACCCCAGTAGCGCGTTCACCTCACGAAGGCGCTCCAGCAATAAGACGCGTGTGATCGCCGAACCGAAGCCAGACGGTGTGCCGACCTTCTTGCTCATAAAGTAAGGATAGTCAGTGGGGGGAGTGTCGGCTGTCAGGACATCCCACTCCGGTCCCTTCAGATCGCTTTGCTCGACTACTGATCCGCCGTGGCGATGGTTTTCGATGGCAATCCAAATCTGCTCTTCAGTGAACTGTTCGATTCCGGGCAGTTGAGCAGTCTTCTTGAGGGTCTTGACGACGAACGCGACTTCGGCGGCAGAGCTAACGTCTTCGAAGAACGTCCAGCCGTCTGCAACCAGTTGCGCCAAGGGGCTCCCTGTTTGCGGTATGGCGAGGACCGACAAGGTGACGGGGAACCAGCCATTTGTCGCACCTAGAAGGATGGCTCGGGGATCTTCGGTGCAATCGTCTTCGAACTTGTCGATGTGCGGATGTCTTCCGCGGCACCGCGGTAGATTTTCTCGACCGGCTTGACCAAACGCTTGCGCCATATTCTTCGATGCGCCGCAGCCGTCACACTTGACCCACAGGTTCTCGGTTTGGAGCGAAGCGCCGCTCTCGAAGAATCTCAACGTTGCTCGGCATGTGCTAGGCCCACCATGAACGAACCAGTGCCATGCAAAATCATCGAGATGGCCAGCACGACACGCCATAAGGAAGCGGGCCGGAACCGCATCGGCATCTCTGGGCCGTTGATCGCTATTCGATCCTCGACAGCCCTCATGGACGAAGCGCGTCAGCTCGGGGCGGTACCTGTTCTCTTTCAGCCTGAACAATCCTGCGTCGTAGGGTGACAGCAGACCGCATTTGACGCAGCGCAGCCATCTTGGGAACGGCTTTACCGGCACGCCAATCAGCGCTGCCGCAGAAAAGGGGTCTACTACGTCCCTCTCTCCGATGGGTGGCATCCGCAATGACTCGACCTGCGGACCGAGCACGCTGCGGACATTTGCGAGCAGGCGTGCCTCTTGTATCGGCTGACACCGATCTTTTTCCCAGCGATCGATCCCCATCGTTACCACCGACATGTTCGGGAGGTCGATCAATGCTCCTGGACCATAGGTCCAGAGCAACTGGCTTGGTCGGATTTCGCCTACGGGTGTCTTGCTCATTGCTGATCCCCCTCGGGCTGCGTCATCCGCGGTCGCCAAGTCGGATCGCTGGTTGATCGATCATCTTCCATCACGAGCCGCACACCCGGCTCGACCTCGCGCATGGACATCGGGACGGTCCAGTCGGTCCAAGGCTTGATGCCCGGCGCTGAGAGCAGTGGATAGGCGGTCGGGCCCGCGCCATGCCTTTGGTATACGAGCGCACGGCCGCCAACACCCGCTTCATTGGCCCAATCGTCAGCGCGGCTCTTCATCTCGGCTTCGGTCAGGGTCTTCTTCCCCGAGTCTTCGGTGACTTCCCAGGTGCGAGCGGCAACGGCGCCGATCGTATCCAACATCTCTTTTCGGCTCGGACTGTTCATGGCACCAGCGCCGTCATTTGCCGCGAAGGGATCGTAGGTGTGACGCATGATGGACAGCATCGCGCCGGTGAGCCCTCGGTCCAACGCCCGCGGTGAGAACGGGGTGACGGATTGAGCTTCGACGTGCTGATAGAAGGTCGCGTGGTAATGCTCAAAGGTCTCGTAATGCGACAAGTCCCGAGGCCGCGCCCAGGTCAGCACAGTGGCCACCAGTCCTGGCGGCGTTCGGCCCACACGGCTGGTCGCCTGGATGTACTCGGCCGTTCCCTTCGGTTGGCCGTTTACGACCATGACACCGAGGCGATTCACGTCGACACCGACCGACAGCATGTTCGTGGCAAGAACGGCATCAATCGGCCGGGCCTCCCCTGGCTTTCTGTTGGTGAGCCATTTGCCCTGCGCCGGATCGAACGCCCCCTCGAATGGCACCTCGAGCTGATCAAGGTATCGAGGAATGTCCTGACTGGAGACGCGAGACGTCAGTTCGCTGATTTCCTCGACCCGCCGCTGCGCGAGTCCAGGTCGGTCCACTAGGCTCATATCGACACGGAAGGAACGCGTTTGGACGTCGTCTTCCGCCAAACGCTTCATCCCGCCGAGCTCTCTCAGCGAATTGAAGTAGCCGACGAGTGTCATATAGGGGTCGGCCACCGGGCCAAACCGATCGAATAGCGCCTGAGCGGCGGTCAGGAACGCCGTGTAGGTTCTGATCAGCACTGCGGGACGAGAGCTCCCGGGTGCGCAGATACCCATGTACCGTCGGCCGGGTTTCTCGCGGATGGGTCTCTGGACCGAGAAGAAATTGTCTTCGACGTCCAGGCCCGAAGGCGGGAACACCGAGATACGGCGCATGAAAACATTACGGACTTGATCATCAGCCCGCCGCACGGTCGCGGTGGACGCGACGACCTTGGGGCGAACCTTTTTTTCGCCCAGTGCCCAGCTGCTCAGCTCGTCGACGGCCGTTTCGTAGAGACCCACCATGGTGCCCAGCGGACCGCTGATGAGGTGGAACTCGTCCTGGATGATCAGATCTGGTGGTCGGATTGCGCGGACCGGCTTCACACTGGCGGCCGGATATGCCCCCCTCGCTCGGTGCCCGGTGCCACAATCGTGGCTCGGCCAGAGCAAGCCATGGCGTCCGCATTCTTGCTCGACGCGGCCGAAGAGGTTCCGGACCTCGGGGCGCCAGGCCATCATCGCGAACTTGTCCACGGTCGCGATCATCATCGTCGGCGGGCGGTGATAGATTTCCTCGTCGACGACTTTCACGGGAAGCCCCGGGTGAGGCAGCCCAGTGGATTTCGCCTTCGAGAAATCGCAGCCGCCCAGCTTGTCGCCGCAGTGGATCAGCGTTCGGCCGGCGATCCTGTCGACCTCGATGTCGCGGCCTCCGGAGATCTCCGACCCGCACCAAGGGCAGCTGGTCAGTTGTGCAGGCGAAGCGATGCCCGCCTTGTTGCGGTCGTTGTTTCGAATGGCTTCGACAGCCTGGTGAGACGCGTCTGTCGTGCCCGGTGTCACGCGATTGCCGACCCAGAGACCGAGCGTAAATGGTTCCTTGCCCCAGGTCTTGTCGTCTGCACGACGGATGACCTCCATCGCGCAGAGCAGCGTCGTCGCCCTCTGGAACTGCTGCAGAGTCAGCAGTCGCAGCGTGTACCGCATGATGACGGCGAGACCACGTGATGCGTCGAGACCGCCGAGATCATCCTTCAATCGGCGCATGGCCATGGCGAAGGCTGCTACACCGAGATAGGCCTCGGTCTTGCCACCACCCGTCGGGAACCAGAGGAGATCGGCGAACGCCTCGACCGGCCTTGTCCGGTCCGGGTGTGTCGGGTCGGCGAGCGACGGGATCGACAGGAGCAGGAACGCGAGCTGGAACGGGCGCCACGATCTGTTCTTCGGCACGTCCAAAGTGGTCACGTCGACGGCTTCGTTCCGTCTGCGCTTCAGAGCGTAGATGCTTCGGACACGCTGCATGGCCATGGACCGGTTGGCGAAGCGGAATGCCTCCAGCGCTTTCGGATCGGCGAAGAGCGTGCCCATGCCCTCTTGGAGGCGTCGCAGGATCTCCTCGCAGCGCTCGATGACGTCCTTGCCCGGATCGTCGAAGCCGGTGATCTCCGATCCTAGCCGGGCCTTCTGCTCACCGATCCAAACGGCGTAATCGTCGACGAGGCACGAAAGGGCCTCCCGCAGCGCGTCCGGCGCCATCTCCGCCAGCCGCGTCATGTCGAGCCAGCCCTCGTCGACCATGCGCCGCATGGCTGGTCGATCCCTGGGATCGAGGCCGGGCGTTTCGGTGACGGCGACTTCGTAGCGCGGGATGATCTCGGTTCTGACGCGATGGGCCTTCGTCGGCTCCTCGGGCGTCGTATCAGCGTGAACGGACACTCCGTGTCCGACCGCGAACTCGAGCCGGTTGCGATAGATGAGGGCGAGACGGTCACGTTCCGGATCGTCGACCACCACTTCGTTAGAGGGGCGACGCCGAAAGACCGACCTGTCACCGTGATCTTCGAGGGCCTCGACGGTGATCTCCGGCTGAAATAGCCATGCGCGATCCTTGTTGTCGTCGGGCTCCAGCTGTCCGTTTACGAGGAACAGAGTGACGAGGCGTTCGCCCTTGGCATTCGTCCGAACCGTGCCCTGCAGGCGGACATCCGGTTGGTCGGCGTCGGGAGTGGAAGGTTTGATCTGACCGTCGACGAGCGGCAGCGAGACGACACCGCCACAAGGGATGCGGCGCCAGACCCTGACCTTCACCTCTTCCTCTCGGCCGGTCTGGCGATTGCGCCGGGTCTTGGTGATGTCATGCTCATCATTCGGGACGCGCTCATAACGGCCCCAACGGGCATCCACTGACAAACTCTGAACATCGGGCGCAACGCAGAACGTCAGCCCCATGCTCGAAGGCACCAGTGACTGGTTGTTCGTGGTGTCGATCTCGTCGAGCGCGTCGTCTTCGGGCTCCACCCGGCCGGTGGCACTCGGGAATTCTGCGCCCGGCTCGTGCAGCGAGGCGGTCCGTTCTTCCTCGAGGTCGCCGGCCTCATCGGCGGCGGAAGCCGGTTCCACCTGAGCGGTCTGATCGTCTCCCTGGCGTCGGGGCGCCAACTTGCCGACGAGGTAACGATCGCGGACGCTCATGTCCTTGATCAACTCGTGCGGCCCTTCCGCGGGGCCGAGCAGGTCATCGCGCACAGAAAGCTCGAGAAGATCGCGAACGTAGGTCACGTCCTGAATCAGCGGCACCGCATCGGGAGAAGCAGCGCCGAGCGAGGGAAGGACGCGAAGGAAATCACCCCATGGCAACCGTGTCGCCGGCGCGCTCGGCGTAGTCAGGCCGAGTGCGGCCACGGCAACTGCCGGATCAACGGCCAGAGCCTGGTCGAAATAGATGGTCCTGCCGCCGGCATCCGATCGGACGCGCAGAATGCGTCCGACGCTTTGCACCGCATCGTCGGACCCTACGACAACAGCCCAGTCACCAGAAGAAACGGCGGTTTCGTCGGTTGGGCCGAGTTCGATCCGAAGTGCATATCTGGTAGAGGCAGGCTCGCCGCGGATGATCCAAGACGAATACTGAGGGGCGGATTGTTCGATCAACTCGGTCATTTTCAATCACTCTCAGACATGCGGTATCGGGCGCCGCGGCGTTCGCCTTGACGTTCGACGGTGCCGCGCGCCAACAGATCATTGATCGCGGCATTCCATTGGCCATCCGGGATGTCGACATAGGCAAGGATTTCTGACTTGCTCAGCCATGAACGACGCCACTTGAGGTAAGAAACGATCTTGTCCGCTGCGGAGCCCACACTGGCTGTCGACCCAGGCCTGTTCCGCGAAGGGGCGTCGAAGCTCAGCTCGATTTGGCTTACGTTGATCGCTGATCGAGCGCGAGCGGCCCTAACTGAAGCGGTGGCCTTCGCAGTGGGAATTTGGTTGGCTTCCTCGTTGCTGCGGGACCTGTTTAATTCAGACAGCCTGCGAAGTATTTCCTCGCGCAGTTTAGGGCGCAAAGTGAAGCGCGTCTCATTTTCGCTGTTCCCATTTCCTGTCTCCAGGAAATCGAATTCAATATCCAGGTCGTTCCAACCGTATGCCACTGAAACTGACCTGTTCATCGCAATGTACGCGTCACGCAGCGCGATAATCTGTGGATCGCTATGTGATGGGCAATGGAAGTCGTTCATCAGCTTTGTGAGTCCGAACTCCCTTTCCTGCATCGCCCTGCGTCGCTCACGGTAATAGGCTTCGCTTGCGGCGGCGATACCGGTTCTGTCTGCAGGGAATGGAAAGGTGTAGAAGCAGTCTGAGAGGGCGTATCGCTGCCGTGTCTCCAATGTGGAACTCGTAGCCTGTACCCATATTTCATGGAACTGACTTTGAAGTGATCCAAAAATACTCCATTCATCACTTCCAACAACAATCACAGCATTTGAGAATATCATAGAGGCTGGCATCTTCTCAAAGACGATGTATTTGCTTGTAAAGCAAGTTACAAAAACCTCCTCCAAGCCCGAAATTTCTTTATACAACTCCTCAGCGGGAGATGTGTATCCCACATTCTCCAAGTAAGTCGCTGATTTCGCTGTCGTAATCGTGATATTTCGCATATAAATCATGGCGTTGACGGC